>JASGLD010000004.1:0-221935 GCA_049840395.1 Steroidobacteraceae bacterium | reverse complement strand
AAGGTTAATAGGGAAACACGATAGAATCCGAACAGCACCTCATTAGCCGAGAACAGTGCCGCACCCAACAACACCACCGATACATTCATTCTGGCAATCAAAGGCAGCATCTGCATCTCCCCCGATACTTCGTAACCGCTGTGCTATGCGACAGAACAGCGGACTAACTCTGAGGAGTTCATCCTGAACCTGTTCATGCGACGCACCCATTAATAGAATAAAAATGTTTCCCATGTCGTCATTCGATAGATCGAACATGCCCACATAGAAGTGACACTCGTCATACGCATGGCAGCGAGGACTACTTTTAAATATCAAGCTAGCTAATGCGAGCCTCGGCATCGTCTCCATGCCGATCAATGACCACGCACAGTCGCGTCAGCACCGAGTGGACGGCATGCAACTGATCGCGATACTCCAGCATCATGGTTCTCTGGGTGGTGGCATCGCAGGCCATGAGCGCGCCCATCAGGCGCGAATGCTGGGTCATCAACACCTGCATTTCCTGGGACAGCTTGTGATGCAGATCGGCAAGCCGATTCAACGCCCGCTTGCTGACGACGATGTTACCGGCGGCTGATTCTGACATCAATGTTCTCGCGCTTGGCAGACGGGTTCAAGGTGATGCGGCAGAAACGGTTTTACTGCCCAGCTTCAATTCGTCGATGCGATAGCGATACTCATCAACCAGATTTTCCAGTCGTGACCGGCTGATCTTGGTAAACGGCTCCTTGGTCGTCAACGCCGACCACACGCCCTGTTGCTCGAGCTTTCCAACACCTCGTTGCTTAGCAGGTACATCTGCGCGTTCTTGTCTATACAAGCGATTACCGCACGCTCCTTGGCGGCATTGTCGGTGCGCAATGCATCGCGATCCGTCTCCACCTCTTTCAGTGTTTGCGTGGTCTCACGGAACTTGGTCACCAACTCATTGAGCTGGACACGCGATTTCTGCAGAGCATCGTCGTTACCGGCGGCGGCAATGCTGTCCTGCTGCTGCCGCTTGGCGGCCGACTCCAGATCGCGAGTGCGTTGTTGCAGCTTCAACTGCTCCGCACCGGCTTGCGTGTACTTGGCCTTCAGCTCTTCAAGTTCTTTCTTAAGCGCATCATTGTCCTGCTGCAATTTGCTTTTTTCGGCGGTGATCTGCTGCAACTGTTGCATGACGCGCGCGCCATCGCTGCCGCTGCGTTGCGTCTGCGCCATACCCAGTTGCCCCATCGACAGACAGGCTGTCGCGATGAGCAAACGTACCAAGGTTAAGTTACTCATAAACAGGTCCGTATAAGTCTGGCTAGAACTGAGCGTTAAGATCGAACATCCAGGTATCCACTCCGAAAGGAGCAGTGTCAGTCACAACCTTTCCAGGCTCCTCTATCGAGGGCACAGTAGAGCTGATTTCGTTGCTGCTGAGGTAGCGCACAGTGACCCAATTACGATCTCGGAACCACCAGTCTGTCTTCACGCTGTAACCCTTGGCTGCCGTACCGCCCAAGTGGAAATCGGAATCGGTGAAAGCATCAACAACGGCATCGCGTTCCAAATACTTGTAACCCACCTCCGCGCGCCAGTCGCCGCGACGACCGGTTTTCTGAGTGCCGAATGACACCAGGAATTGCAATCCAGTGGTCTGCTCGTCGAACAGAAAGCGCTCATCCGGCGCCACCGCATCCAGTGAACTGAACCCTCTGCGCTGCAGCACACGTTGCTTGTCGTAACCGATATTGCTGACGTAATCGGCGGTCAGGGTCACCAGATGATTCGCCACCGGCAACTCCAGAATAGCGGTGCCGTTGAGCAGGTGATAGTCGCCCGCCAATGCATAGAGATTGCTGGTCGTATCGGAGTCGTTGAGAATGTCGAACAGCGTATTGCCCTTCTGCAAGGACTGCGGCGCAGTGAAATTGAGCAGGGTCGAGCCGGGCTCATTCAACTGACCACTGATGCGATCGTAGTAGTAATAAGCACCGGCCAAGACTGCGCGACCGCCGCCTGCCCAGGGCCATTCCAAGCCCAACTGACCGCCGTACAGCCATTTATCCTTGGCGGACAATTCGATTTCCTGCAACGGAAAGGCGCCGGCGGTGAAGAACACATTACGTGCCGCCGCGCTGCTGCCGAAGTTGTAGCGCCACTTGCTGGCCACACCTTCGAACTGCAAATCCGGATCCCATACTAAGTCGGTGGAAACCCAGGGGTTCGGCAATCTACCGCCCCATACCGTCATCCATGGCAGTTGCTTGTCGGTCTTCAGTTCATAGCGCAGGTATGCCTGATCGACAGCGATCTGATAACGATTCGATGAATTGCCCAGGGTCTGATTGGTGGAAATAGGATCGGTCAAACTGCCCGTAGCCAAACGCACACCGGCGCTGATGCCGGAAGTGATTTGTGCATCCAAACCCAGACGCACGCGCAGCCGTTCACGCAAGCGATCTTCAGTCACGTTGAGCAGCGCTGCCGTACCGGCCTTAGTTTCGCCACCCGCACTGTTGATGGCCGTGTAGTTCTTATAGCTACCGGCAATATTGTCATCTGCATAGTTATCGCCCTGGAAGCGCAGACGAATATCGCCCGACCAGGTGATGCGCGACAGCCAATCAGGCAGAGCACCGGGCACACCCCACTTCTCGGCCTTGGCCTGCGCCACCACTTGCTGTGCCACCTGCGGCTTGAGCTGTTCGCTGACCTGCTTGCTGATCTCGTCGCGCACGATCTCCGGCACGTAGGTCACACGCACCGCATCTTTTTCCGATTCGGCTTGAGCAGCCTGAGCCTTGCTCGCAGCTGCAGCCTTGTCTTGCGCATTGGCGACAATCTGCTGCGCCTGTTCGCGAGTCAGCACGCCCTTCTGCACCAGTGCTTCCATCACGCTTACCAGCGTGCTGCGTAACTCTTCCACCGATTGTTCGTTCGCCGATTGTGTCTGTGCCTGTGCCAAAGAACTCAGGCCCAGCGCGGCCAGAATTGCGAGTCGCAGCACTGAATGTCGTTGCATGCCAGATTCCTGAAAATCAATTCATGAAGTTGAATTCATCTACTTGAGCACGGCCGCGTTACGGCCGTATGAATGTCAGCCATTTGTTGGTCGATTGTTCGTCAACCGCGCGACACCACTTGAATGGTCGCCAGCTGTGGCATTTCCAACGGTCTGCTCTCACCGGTGTTGCATTGCTTCAAACTGCGAATCGCCGCATCTTTTTCCGCACTACCGGAGCTGCCGATCAAATCGACAATGTCGAGACGACCATCGGCGGCAATGCGTACTTTGATATTGGCTTTGTAGTTGCCTTTGCGAATGCGCTCATCCTGCGACAGACAATCCTGCAGACGGGCCGCAATCAAATTGGTATACCACTTGAAGGGCGCTGTGCCGGTACCCACCAGATCGCGACCGCCCTTGCGCGCGGCCAGCCCGAAACCATCGGCGCCCGCCGCACCATCGGCATCCAAACCCAATTGCTCTGCGGGCGCCGCATCGGCTTGCTGCGGTGCTTGCTCGGGCTCTGCCTGCTCGATGGGCTGCTCGATCTTTTCTTCGGGCGGTGGCGGTGGTGGCGGTGGCGTTTCCGGCGGCGGCGTCGGACGGATCATGGTGATCTTCTGTTCCACCGCGCGCTTCGGTCCCTCGTCCTTGCTGCTAAGAAAGTGGCGTACCGACCAGATGACCAGCGCACCCACCAGCACCACAATCAACGCGCCGGCCAGTGCTGGGATATAACGTTGCCAACGTTTACTCACGACCGATCATTCCACTCGTTGCCGTACATCACTTCATGCATCGCCGCACACATCACTTGACGATGCGCTGTGTCACCAGCCCCAGCTGCGTGATCTCCAAACGTCCCACCATATCCAGCACATCCACCACCTTCTGATATTGAATGGTCGAGTCGGCCTTGATGACAACCGGCAACTCAGGATCCTGGGCTTTGTACTGACGCAGTAAATTTTCCAGCTCCGGCAGGGTCACTGGATAAGTATCGAGATACACCGTGCCATCAGCAGTGATCGAAATCGCTTTCGTCTTAGGTTTGGCCAATGCCGGCGTCTCGCTGGCCTTGGGCAGATTGACCTTGATGCCCTGCACCGAGGCGGTGGTCATGATGATGAAAATCACCAACAACACATAGGCAAGATCCAACATCGGCGTGATGTTGATCTCGTCGTATACGTCTTGTTCTTCGCCGGAAGCGGACATGTGGAATCCTTAGTTTCAACCGATGCCATCAAGCGCATCTATCTAAACAATATGAGCGTTTATTAAATTGTCCTCTCTCCCGCTCGGGGGAGAGGCAATCGATCTGCTTAGCTGTAGTACTCGGCCACACGCGTGACAAACTCATCCACGAACACGCGCATGTCGGCATTCACTTCCTTGATCTTGGTGTTCAACCAGTTGTAGCCGAACAAGGCGGGGATCGCGACGGCCAGACCGGCCACCGTTGCAGCCAGTGCTGCGGCAATACCCGGTGCGATTGAGTTGACGTTGACGTCACCACTGGCGGCAATGGCGGCGAAGGTGATCATCACACCCACCACCGTACCGAGCAGACCCAGGAAGGGACCACCGGCAATGGCGATGGTCAGCAATACCATCTGCGATTGCATACGTTGCGTCATACGCACCAGCGTGGCGTCCATTGCAGCATGGATAGCGGCGATGGCTTGCGGCGTCAGTGTTTTCACACCGCTGGCGCCGGCCGAAGGCATGCCCACACGGCCGGTCATTTCCTGCACGCCGTGATGATAGAGACGATAGATGGTGGAAAACTTGAACTTGCTTTCGTGCTGATCGAGCTTCGGCATGAACACCGACTCGCTCAAGGCATCGTCGCCATCGACCTCTTCCTTCTTGTCCAGTGCAGTGGGATCGCCACGCAGACGTTCGAATTCCTTGATGAAGGCGGCGTTGGCTTTCTGCACACGCCCCAGGTAGATCGCCTTGCCGATCATGATCAACATGGCGATCACGAACATGATGGACAGAATGATGATCACCACCCAACCATCGGGCGTCACATTCTTCATGGTGGTGGCGAAGTAGTTGACGCTCTCGCCTTCCTTCTGCGCATCGGCGCCATACACGGTCAGGATCGAATCCTGTCCCTGCGCCATGGCCGAGGCCTTGATCCATTCCGGTGTGCGTGCAGCACCGGCCACTTGCACCTCGTCCACTTCACCGATCAGGCCATTGGCATTCTTGGCGCCATTACCGATAGTCAGCGTGCCGGTGATTTCAGCCGGCTGTGCCGGGAAGCTGGAGACTTCCTTGCCATCCACATACAGAATCAGTTTGCCGTTGCCCACCACTGCGCTCAGGTGATGCCACGAGCCAGTCGCTAACGCATCCGGTTGCAATACTTCCACATCGCCATTCGCCGCAGTGACGCGCGCATACGCCTGCGCGCCACGAATACCCAGCACCACATGCTTGCCCTGATCTTCCAAGGCCATCACATAGGCATCGCCCTGCGACTGATCGATGCGCACCCAGCTGGAGAAGGTCATGCCCTTGGCCGGCAGCAGCCGCAGCGATGAGCTGGCAGGCACGTAAATAGATTGACTGCCTGCGAACTTGGCGCCGCCGGCAATCAATGCGGCCGGATTGATCTCGGCAGTGGAACTGGTCGCCTTGTTGTTATAGGCGGTGCTATCGGCCAGGGCGGCATCGCCTGCGCCGAAGTGATATACCAGTACCGCTGCGGCATCGTAAGTCTCAGCGGATTTCTGCGCCGTGGTGCTTTTGGAATTGCCGTAGTAAAGATAAATCTTATCGGTGTTCAAACCGCCGGACAGACGCGGCACATCCACCCACACGAAGGCCAACTGGCTGGTGGCATCGTAGCGTTCGACATGAAACTTGAGCGGCGTCTTGTCATCGCTGGCCACGAAACGCAGATCGCTGCCATCGGGCTGCGTATCGCCAAAATAGCCAAAATTACCCAGGTGCAGACGGATCAACACCGGCACATCCGTAGGTGTACCGGTGATATCGGCAGCGGTGGGCGTCAAGTCAAAGGTGATTTCCTTGCGAAAGTTCCACTCTTCATTCCACCACGCGTGGCTGACCATGGGCAGGCACAACAACAGCACCGCGAATAACTTACGCACGAACGCTTCCTCTACATGAAATCGGTAATGCAGCGTTGAATTGGCCGTGATGAGTGCCCTGCTGCGCCGCACATTGTTAATGTTGTTGGTGATGGTTTCGTGACAGCGATGTATTTTGTTTGTATGACATCGGTCTTTACCGCGAACCAACACTCGGCAACCTTGATTAGCGTCATACCCGCGTATGCGGGTATCCAGTGAAAAATTTCTTACTGGATGCCCGCCCTCGATCAAGTCAAGGGCAGGCTCTTCGCGGGCATGACGAACTCTTTAATACTTCCGAAATTTCCAGATCGGTTCCAATAAAAACGCCCGCCGAAGCGGGCGTCAGCATCGTCCATTGATGCTATCGACATCAAACCATCAGGCAGCGCGTTTGCGACGGCCAAAGACACCCAAGCCACCCAGGCCGGAGATCAGCAGCCAGGCAGCGGCGGGCAGCGGCACCGGCGCAATGCTGACATTATCAATTGCAGCCAGCGTGCCCAGCTCGGCATCGTAGGTGCTGCCGAACTGCAGCGATTGCGCAACGCCATCGAAGCTCAACGATGCCAGGCTCCAGTAGCACAGGGCCGAATCACTGCAGCCATTGCTTTGTGCATTGGCGGCCAACGAAATCGTGCCAAGCAAGGTGCCCGTACCATTCAAACCCGAGTAAAGGTTGACCGTAGTTGCAACCACCGACGAGTAATAGAACGACACCAGACCGGCAAAGCCGCTGGCCACATTCATAGCCGCATCGCCACCGACGGCAGCCAGCACGCCACCGGCGCTGGGTGCATTGGAATAATAGGTCTCGAAATCATTGGACAGCGTGATGGCGTCCAGACCGAAGTTGACACCGTAGTTGGTGCCCGACGCGCCGCCGACATCGGTGCCGCCGTTGTAGTAGTTGTCGATGGAGACGTAACCGGAAGAACCTTCGAAGTCCAGGGTAACGGTTGACGAGTAGGCAGGCGCTGCGGACAGCAGTGCGACCGCGACGGCCGAGATCAACTTGAAATTCATTGTAGCGATCCTCTATTGAAAAAAAATTCTGATCTGAATGTCCGCGCTGAATCCCGACCCGAGCGAGTGCAAGGCCCGTATTCCAGTCACTGTCCAATCACCATCAAGTGATGTCACGGCCCGCAACTGCAAATAAAGTGAGTTGTTGCACTGCGGCCGCATCGGCATTGATGGTAGCGTCCACTGCATTGCCGATTGGTTACGCTTCCATGACGATGTGCCGGTTGTGAGTGACGCCGACCAATGACATGAGCATGACGTGCGTATGACACATGCAATCTTCGCGAGACTGTCATACAGCCACGTAATAATAAAAAGCTATGGATGAAATCATCGGTCTGTTCCCCACTCCCTTCCTGCGCGCACCGGCGACGCTCGATGCTTCCTTGGTGCAAGGTTTGATCGAACACTTCTCCGCGCTGGCCACGCAGGACAACAACACCTCGCCCAGATTGACGCATACCAAAATGCTGCGCCCCAGCGATAGCTCGCTGCTGGTCACTGCGGCCGGCTTGATCACGCCGAAGCTGGCGGAATTCGGCATACACCTGTTTGGCGAACGCCTGGGGTGGTCGATCAAGGAGATGTGGGTGAATCTATTGAACACCGGCGGCCACCAGGCCATGCACAATCACGCCAATAGTTTTATTTCCGGCGTGGTGTACCTCACGCCGACTCACCCAGGATCACAGACGGTATTCATGAAGTCGCCGGGCGGCACCGACTTCTCTTTTAAAAATGATCACGCGGGTACGAAGCCCAGTGAATTCAATGCAGATAAATGGATCAGTCCGGCACCTCAGCCCGGCGACATGGTGCTGTTCCCCAGTTACATCATGCATGCCGTGCCGCCCAATCAAGGTGAGCTGCGCATTTCGCTGGCCTTCAATGCCATCCCGGTGCGACTGGACTCCTGGGGCTACACCATCGGGTTCAGCGGTTGAACAAGCAAGCTGCAACGACATCAAGCACTGCGCTCCGCCATGGTTCGCTGCGTATGGGATCGCTGCTATTGATGACTGCGTCCGGCTTCGCCGGACTGGGCTATCAAATTGTCTGGACCCAGCAATGCGCACTGTGGCTGGGACACGAATCCGCCGCCGTGTTGGCCGTAGTAGCCGCGTTCTTCGGTGGCCTGGCATTGGGTGCATTGGCACTCGGCCCTCGCATTGAGAACAGTAATCGACCGGTGCGCTGGTACGCCGGTTGCGAATTGCTCATTGGTGTATGGAGTTTATTGCTGACGGTACTCATGCCCGGTGTCAGTGGCTGGTTGCTCAGCCTGACCGGCACACACGCTTCTGCAATATGGCAATGGAGCATTGCCTTCATCGGCACCCTGCTGTTGTTGCTGCCGGCCACCCTCGCCATGGGCGCGACCTTGCCCGCCATGGAGCGAGTGACGGCGCAACTACAAAACCATTTGCAAAGCCAATTGCAAACCCAATTTCAAACCAAGAGCCGCTCCATTGCATCGTTATACGCCAGCAACACCCTGGGCGCCGTGTTGGGCGTAGTGGCGATTGCCTTCTGGTTGGCGCCGCAATGGGGATTGACGCGAACGATTACGCTATGCGCGACACTGAATCTGCTCTGCGCCGCTGCATCGCTGTTGCTGCTACCTAAAACTTCTCCCGTGGAACGCACTGCCTCTAAATCAAGCAGTACGTTGCTCTACCTGGCCTGCACCGGACTGCTGGGCATCGGCTATGAAGTGTTGGTGGTGCGCGTACTCAGCCAAGTAGCCGAGGACACGGTGTACACCTTTGCCATGTTGTTGGCGGTGTACCTGGTAGGCAGTGCGCTGGGCGCTGCGGCTTATGCACGCTGGTTTGCCAGACATAGCAACACCCAGCGACCGGATGATCGCCTGCTGCTGGCGCTGGCCATCGCCTGTTTCTTAGGCAGCTCGACATTGTGGGCAGCGGATTGGCTCAAACAAACGTTACTCACCGGCTTCGGCGCCGCCAGCATGAGCAAGGCCATTGCCGCTGAAGCCATGCTGGCCTTGGTAGCTTTTGGTCTGCCCACCTTTATGATGGGTGCGGTTTTCAGTCAACTCAGTGCCTGTGCTCAGGCTGCCGGTCTGAGTTTCGGCAAGGCCCTGGGCATCAACACACTAGGTGCTGCACTTGCGCCCCTGTTGTTCGGCGTGCTGGCGTTTCCATTGCTGGGCGCGAAGTATTCATTGCTATTGATCACACTGGGCTATCTCGCCTTGCTCGGGCGCAGCTGGCGCAAACCCATGGTGTGGTTGAATGCCACTGCGGTGCTGGTCATGGCGTGGTGGGCGCCCGCATTGGCCTTCATCGACATTCCCATTGGCGGCAAGGTGATCAGTTACCAGGAAGGCGCCATGGCAGCGGTGAGCGTGGTCGAAGATGCCGCCGGTGTCGCACGCTTACGCATCAATAATCGTCAGCAAGAAGGTAGCAGCGCCACCGTGCGCGTCGATGGCAGGCAGGCATTGCTACCCATCCTGCTGCATCCAGCACCTAAACATGCATTATTTCTTGGGCTGGGCACCGGCATCACGGCTTACTCGGCCGCACAGGACCCGCAGCTGCAAGTGGATGCAGTGGAACTGTTGCCGGAAGTGATTGCCGCTTCGCAACACTTCACGCAGGTGTTCGATAAACAAATAGACGCACGTGTGCAATTGATCAACGCCGATGCACGCCGTTACGTGCGCACCAGCCGGCAGCAGTACGACGTGATCGTCGCCGACAACTTCCATCCGGCGCGCAGCGGCTCCGGCTCGTTGTACACCGTGGAGCATTTCACGGCAGTGCGTGCGCGGTTGCAGCCCGATGGGATTTTTTGTCAGTGGCTGCCATTGCACCAATTGGATCTAGCCACACTGCGCAGCATTGTGCAGTCCTTCATCGCGGTGTATCCCAATGGCGTGGCTATGCTGGCCAGCAATAGTTTGGAAACGCCGGTGCTGGGGTTGGTGGGAAGACGCGATGCGAGTCGCTTCGATGTGGACGCCCTGAATACACGCCTTAATAGTGACGCACTAGCGACGACCTTGGCTCGCTCTGGCATCGAAGATGAATTCGCCCTGCTGGGTAGTTTCATTGCCGGACCACAGGCCCTGCAACGCTTTGCCGGCGATGCTCCGATCAACACCGACGATCATCCGGTCGTGACCTATGGCGCGCCGCGTATCACCTACGCGCCGGATTCTTTACCACGCGAACGGCTGCTGGAATTGATGCATGGTCTTAGTATCGAGCCTGAGGATATTATCAATGCCTATGCTGATCATACCTGGTCGCAACGCCTCGCTGCTTACTGGTCGGCACGTGATCGCTTCATCGAATCGGGTCAGAATGTGGTGCCGACTACCGATTTGAAGTTGATGCTGGCACAGGTGCAGGGACCCTTATTATCGGTGCTTGAACTCAGCCCGGATTTTCGTCCCGCCTACGATCCCCTGTTGTTGATGGCTCGTATGCTGGCACGCACCAATCCTACCGATGCGCGTGCGCTGCTCAGTGAGTTGGCAACGCTACAACCGGCGCGATCGGAAGCGGCACTGAGCCTGCGTGAGCTTGGCCAGGCTCAATAAAACTCACTTAGTGACAATCACTCAATAATATTCCGGCGCCAACTCAAGCGAAGGGATGCAGGTGCACATGCTCGTGACGCTTGGCGGCAATCTCCGCCCTAACCGGCACTGGATGGAACTTGCCATGCCGCACGCCGCGCTCGGTAATTACCGCCTGGGCAAAACTCAATACCTGCGCCGTGGGGCCGGAGAGAATGACCGTCTCGATGCAGTTATCGTGATCCAGATGCGCATGCATCGTGGCCACGGTGACATCATGATGTTCATGCTGCATATGCACCAACCGAGTGGCCAACTGGCGCTCATGATGGTTGTACACGTAACTCAAGGTGCCGACGCAGTGTTTCGAATTTCTTTCCACCAATTGCTGCTGATCCAGTTCATCACGCAACAGATCGCGGAATGCCTCCGAGCGATTTTCGTAACCCTTGTCCTTGACCAACCTGTCGAAGGTGTCGGCCAGATGATCGTCGATTGAAATGGTAATACGCCGCATGGCTGCCTCTCTGAATTTCGGCACAGCGTAACTCAGCCATATGTACCAAACATTTCGGTACAGCTGTCGTTCAGCGTTCATGGCTCGGCAACAAACTTGCAACCGAATCTGGCTAGCTTTGTTCGTATGAAGAAGTTAGATTTTCTTCTTACTCGACGCTTCTACTTAAATTGATAGCGCTACTCGCTGGCGCTTTGCACGGATCTTCAATCATGAATTCGACCTGGTCTCGCCAAGGCATGCTGGGCTGCCTCGGCCTCGGCTTTTGTTTCACCGCCTGTTCCACCGCTATGGGCGCCGGCGTTCCCGGCCGGTCGTTGGACGAAGTAGTGGTTACCGCCAGCAGCATCAACATGCTAGTTGGCGAAGCCTCTGCTGCCAGCGAGGGCACGGTGTCTGCAGCCCAGATCGAGAACCGTCCGGTGTTGCGTACCGGTGAAGTATTGGAAGTGGTCCCAGGTCTGATCGTCACCCAGCATAGTGGTGACGGCAAAGCCAACCAGTTTTTCCTACGCGGTTTCAATCTGGATCACGGCACCGACTTCAATGCGCGTGTCGATGGCCTGCCGGTGAACATGCCCACGCATGCGCACGGCCAGGGTTACAACGACATCAACTTCATGATTCCCGAATTGATCGATCGTATCGAATACAAGAAAGGCACCTACTACGCCGATGAAGGCAATTTCTCGGCGGCAGGCTCGGTAGACATCAGCTACAAGCGCGCCTTGAGCGACACATTGCTGGTGGCTACAGGCGGCGAACATCAATATCGGCGTGGCCTGCTGGCCACTTCACTTGAAGTAGGTGGTGGCGATTTGCTGGTCGGCCTCGACAGCACCTATGCCAATGGCCCGTGGCAACTGGATGAAGATCTGCGCAAGCTCAACGGCCTGGTGAAATTCACTTATGGCGACTCGACTTCAGGTTTCGCCGTCACCGGCATGGCCTATGACGGCAAGTGGCAATCCACCGATCAGATTCCGCAACGCGCCGTGGACAGCGGTGAACTGGATCGCTTCGGTTATATCAATGCCAGCGATGGCGGTAAGACGCATCGTTATAGTCTGTCTGCCAGCGGCTGGAGTCCATTAGGTGCAGGTCAATTGAAGACGCTGGTGTATGGCATCGACTACCAGCTGGATCTGTTCTCGAATTTCAGTTACTTCATCGATCAGGATCTGGGCGATCAATTCGAGCAATACGATAAGCGCCATGTGTTCGGCGGCGATCTGAGCTATACGCAACCGCTGGCGTTATTCGGCAAGCCTGGCGATCTCAGCACCGGCATCGAGATTCGTTACGACGACATCGCTCCCGTTGGCCTGTACCTCACGCAACAACGTCAGCGCTACGAAACCATTCGTCAGGACGATGTACAGCAAACCAGTTACTCCGCCTACGTTTCACAGGCGACGCACTGGACCGATTGGTTGCGCAGCACCGTCGGCCTGCGCGCCGATGCCTTCCGTTTCAAGGTGGACAGCAGCGTAGCTCTGAATTCAGGCACAGTGAACGACAGCATCGCCAGCCCCAAACTCACCCTCGCCTTCGGTCCCTGGCAACAGACCGAGTTTTTCCTCGACTGGGGTCGCGGCTTCCATAGCAACGATGCGCGCGGCACTACTATCAAAGTAGACCCCACCGACGGCGTTACGCCGGTTGAAGCCGTCACGCCCTTGGTACGCGCCGAAGGTCAGGAAGTGGGCGTGCGCAGTGCCATCGTGCCGCAATTGCAACTGGCCGCTTCGCTATGGACCTTGAAGCTGGATTCCGAACTGTTGTTCGTCGGTGACGGCGGCACCACCGAACCCAGTCGCGCCAGCCGACGCACCGGTACTGAACTGTCGGCGTACTACACGCCAGTCGACGATTTAATTATCGATGCCGACTTCTCCTGGTCGCATGCCCGCTTCACCGAAGACGATCCGGCCGGCGATCGCATTCCCAATGCCGTTGAACAAGTGGGTTCGTTGGGTATTACTTACAATCGAGCAACCGGTGTATTCGGTGGCGTGCGTCTGCGTTATCTCGGACCAGCGCCGTTGATTGAAGACAACAGCGTGCGCTCAGAGGCCACCACGCTGGTGAATTTAAGTCTGGGTTATCACCTCACGCCAAAGCTCACCACCTCCGTTGCCTTGCTCAATGTATTCGACGAACAGGCCAATGACATCACCTACTACTACGAATCGCAGCTACGCGGTGAGGCAGAGCCGGTGAGCGACATTCACTTTCATCCGGTGGAGCCACGGCAGATGCGGGTGAGTTTGACGGCACGGTTTTAAATCTTTTGTAGGTCGGGTTTTAACCCGACATCTTAGGAATGTCGGGTTAAAACCCGACCTACAATCTGCAGAGAAATTCACTACACGGCAATCTACATCGCACACGTAAGACACTCGTCCGACATATAGCAACGCATTGCATACCTCGTTGCAACTGCAATACGCCTTATCGCTTGATCGCTCATCCCTTCGCCACTGACATGTGTCATCGCACATGTATTGCTATCACGAAACTTTCACATGAGTTTCACAGTGCGAATCAACAATGCTGCTGCGTAATTGCGTGGGTCGATCGCGACCGAAATATCTTTCCGAATCCAGGAGCATTGGCGATGAATGTCAGACCTCGAAACAAACAAATAGCACTTGCAGTGGCCACGGCCATCAGCACCAGTGCCCTGGCGCTGGTGCCCATGATTGCAAACGCCGCAAAAACACCGGGCAAGTATGTGGCCGGCGACGTGCACAATCACACCACCTGCTCGGACGGCTCGATCTCCATGCAGAAGCTGGTGAAGAAAGCCACCGACACCACCGATACCCCATGGGGCCTGGATTGGTTCGTGCAAGCCGGTCACGGCGGCAGCGGCACCAGCAACTGCACACTGGTGGAAGACGCCACCCTGTCCACACCTGCCTATCCTTACAACTCTGCAGTGGGTCCGACCACGACCTGGGTGAACTCGGGCGTGACACCCAAGGGCAATGTCTCCGGCAGCGGTGCCAGTCAAGTCATGTGGCGCTGGCAGTCGGTGCAGGAATTCCAATACCCCTTGATCGAATATCTCAATGCCTACAAGAACAAGCCCCTGTTCATCGGCATTGAAACCGTTGCTCCCGGTCACGAACACGTCTCCATGTCGGTCATCACCGGCCAGATTCCTGCGGCACTGGACAGCGCCACACTGCCCACTTCCGCCGGTTACACCGCGCTGGGCAATGGCAGCGCCTTGGCCAAGTGGGAATATTGCTTCGATCGTAACGACACCGACACCAGCCGTGGCAACACCACCGCTACTTCAGGCGTCGGCAACAACTGGGATTGCTCGGTTCCCGGCAGCTTGAACTCCGCAGATGTCAGCTGGAATACCACGGGCCAGAAGCTCGTGCCTGCCAGCGGCACCGGCACCGGCACCAAGGGCCACAACAAGGCCGTGGAATCCATGAAGTGGATGGCCACCTATGCCAATGGCGAAAGCTACTACCTGCCTACGCACCTGGAACGCGCCGGTCCCTTCAATCCGGATGGCAACAACGGCTTCAACATCGAACATCTGCGCAACTTCAACAACGCGGCGCCGAACACTGCCTTCGGTTTTGAAACGCAGCCCGGTCACGGCGCTTCGTCGAATCGCGGCGAATACCAGGTCAAGCGCAACACCATTGCCGGTGTGTTGACCGACAGCGTCGGCGGCACCACCTACGGCGGCACCGGCGTGTACGGTGCACAAGTTGGCGGCGTATGGGATGCACTGCTGGGTGAAGGTCGCAACTACTGGTTCTTCGCCAGCTCCGACTGGCATAACCGCGGCAGCTTCGGTCCGGATGATCGTCGTTCGACGCAGGACTTCTATCCCGGCGAATATCAACGCAGCTACTCGATGGTACGCAACGGCAGCGACAAGCTGCGTCCGCAGACGATTGTCGATGGCATGCGTACCGGCAATGTGTTCACCACCAGCGGTCAGATCATTGATCGTCTGTCGTTCATTGCCTGCGCTTCGTACACCGGCATCACCGCACGCACCAATGCTTCTGTAGAAGCACTGGCAGTGGCCGCCGCCACCAACAACACCGATATTGATGTCTCGGGTTGCGCCACCATGGGCGAAAAGCTCAAGGTACGTCCGGGTGCGGAAATTGTGGTGTCGATCGTGGTTCGCGATCCGTCCGGCGCCAACTACTCGCCGTACACCTTCCCGAACCCATCGCTGCTGCAAGTGGGCATCACGCAGCCGTTGAACATGCCAGTACTGGATCACATCGACGTGATCCGCGGCATGGTCACGGGTTACAAGACCCCGGGTGCGGCCGACTATTCGGGTGAATGGCCACGCAACACGGCCTGGTTGCATGATGATGGTACGACTGCCGATCTGTCGGCGGTGCCTGCTGCAGCGAAGAACACCTCTGCCGGCATCATCAAGACCTTCAACAGCGCCTCGCCATGGACCTCGTTCACTTCGTCGGTGGATGGCACCACGTTCCTGAAGATGACCTACCGCATTTCTGCAGTAGCGGCATCGCAGTACGTGCGTCTGCGCGGCACCAACCTGCCGGCAGCAACGCCTTATGAGACCGATGCCAGCGGTAACCCGCTTGCCGATCTCTACACCAATGCCAACGACACCAGCAAGTTGAAGATTCCGTGCACCACCGTAGGTACCGTGCTGACTGGCACCGCCATCGACGGCTGCCCGGCTCACCTGTCGACGGTCAGCGGTCAGAAGTACGTTTCTTATGACGTCGCTGCGTGGTCGGATCTGTGGTTCTACAGCAATCCGATTTATGTGGAAGTGTCGGGCGGTACTGTGGTTGCCGGCGTGAAGTAAGCGCAGGCCTCTGCAAGATAGGGAAAGTGGGCGCCGCGCGGTTTCGTGCGGCGCCTTTTTAATTACTAACTCAAGTACATCGGAGCAACACGATGACTATCGCATGCAGCAAGCTGGCATTCGCGGTTCTGCTCAGCGCCATGGCCTGCAGCGCACACGCAGATACGGTCTGGAACGAAAGCGTTAACGGCGATCTATCCAGCGATGGCCTGTCGCCCACCGCGGTGAACTTTCATCTGGGCGACAACCTGGTGACCGGCATCACCGGTAATGCCGGTCAGGGAGTCGATCGCGACTACTTCACTTTCACTGTGCCGGAAGGCAGCGTACTCAGCTCACTGCTCATCACCAATGAAACCTCGGTATCCGGCAGCGCTTCTTTTATTGCCATTCAAGCCGGCTCACAGGTCACGGTGACGCCCACCGGGGGCGGTGTAGAGAATCTGTTGGGCTTTACCCACTACGGCAACGATCTGGTCGGCACGAACATTCTGCCGGCGCTGACTACAGCAAACGTACTGCAAAGCGGCACTTATTCGGTATGGATTCAGGAGACCGGCGGTCAGGTCAGTTACGGTCTCGACTTTACTTTGACGCCAGTGCCCTTGCCGGGCGCGGCACTGCTGCTGGGCAGTGGTCTGCTGGGCATGGGTGCACTACGTCGTCGCGCTCGCTAATCAATGCTTGGCTGATCGCTGCATTAACAAAGAATAATACTAGCGATGTATGGCATTGCTCGTCGTTGTCTTAATACTGACTTTTTAGTGTCTTACGATGTTGCGCTCGACACTTATCCAGACCCTCCCTGGTCCAGACGTAACCGTCATCGCTGCAACACCATGTCTACACCTACGCCTCTCATCAATGCTGCCGTAGCCCAAGCCGATAAAGCATCAAAGCACAAGCAGCCGCCCACCTGGCTGCGCGAACCGCTGTTGCACTTCGTCGTTCTCGGTGGACTGCTGTTCGCCGTGGATCAGATCATGGCCGATCGCAGCGACGATCCGCGCCACATTGTGGTCGGTCCGCAAGTCGATGCTGAAGCAGTACAAACCTTCAAAGCATCGCGCGGCCGTGAGCCAAACAGTGAAGAACTCAAGGCACTGCATCAAGTATGGCTGGACAATGAAGTGCTGTATCGGGAAGGCCTGGCGATGCAACTGGATCAGGGCGATGACGCCATACGCGAGCGCGTGATCTTCAAGATGTTGAGTGTGGTCGATGCCAACGTCAAACTGCCCAAGGTCGACGACGCCCTGTTACAAAAATGGTTTGAAACCCATCACGACAAGTATGACGAACCGGCACGTTACGACTTCCAGGAAGCAGCGTTGTCCGGCGACAGCTCCGAATCGGCAGTACACACCTTTGTGACCGCCTTGAATTCAGGCACACCGGGCGATGCGCAGGCCGGACTGCGCGTATTCAAGGGCCGACCGGAAAGCAACCTGGTGCAAAGCTATGGCGCCGAGTTCGCCAAGGCATTGGCCGAAGTGCACCCTGGCGAATGGCATGCCATGAAAACGCGTGATGGCTGGCGCGCCATACGGCTGGATACACTGACGCCTCCCAAGGCTGCGACCTTTGAAATGGTACGTGGCGTAGTGCTGCAGGACTGGACCGACGCCACCGCAACCGAACAACGTACTGCAGCAGTACGCACGCTGGCCAAGAAGTACCAGGTGGAATTCGTCACTCAGGCCAAGCCTCAATAAGTTGGCGATCATGAACAAGTTACTTCGCCTTGGACTGATGCTGCTGGCACTCTTGCCGGCACTGGCCGGCGCTCATGAAATGAGCATGGCCGAGATGGAACTGCGCGAAACCGCGCATGGCGATTTCATCTGGCAGTGGTCCGCCACCAACGACAAGCGTGCCGGTATCGACGACTTGCGCGTCGCCTGGCCGCAAGGATGCGTAGCCGAACCCAACAACCTGCACTGCGGCAACCAAGGTCTCACCGGTACGCTCAGCATCGCTGGCGTGGGCAAGACCTATTCCGCAGCCTTGATCAAGATCACCTGGCTCGATAATCAGACCAGTGTTTACACACTGACCAAATCCCAACCCAGTGCGCAGTTGTTCGGCTCGGCCGATGATCGTCGCAGTCGTGGTCAGATTGCTTCCGCGTACACCGTGCTCGGCATCGAACACATCCTTAGCGGCTACGATCATCTACTGTTCGTCTTCTCCCTGCTGTTCCTGGTGGGCTTTCAACGCAAACTGTTATGGACCATCACCGCTTTCACTGCAGCACATAGCTTGACATTGGCCAGTGCTGCCCTGGGTCTGCTGACGTTACGCTCGCCGCCGGTGGAAGCCACCATCGCCCTATCCATTGTGCTGGTAGCGGGCGAAGCATTGAACAAGCGCATGACCCTGGCGCGACGCTGGCCGGCATTGGTGGCTTTCCTGTTTGGATTGGTGCATGGCCTGGGCTTCGCCGGCGCATTGAAAGAAGTCGGTTTGCCACAGAACTATCTGCCTACCGCCCTGCTCACATTCAATGTCGGCGTTGAGATCGGTCAACTACTCACCGTTGCCGTCGTAGGGTTACTGTGGAAGGGATTGCAACGCTGGTCGGGCATTGAACGTGCGCGCGTACCGCTGCTGTATGGCATTGGCTCAGTGGCAGCCTATTGGTCCTGGCTGCGCATCGTCGCCATCCTCAGTTGAGGTCGTTGTTATTGGTTCTGGAGTTTGCATGACCGGTATCTCTTGGAAATTCATCGCCCTGTTCGCCATCAGTTTCGCCGGCGCACTGGGTTATTTATATGTCACGCGCGTTCCAGCCGATGAATCGAAGGCAGCTGCAGCGCCGACATCGAATCGCAACGACGTCGCTCAATACACACCCGCCGCAACCCTGGCCGCAGCCAGCAGTGCGGCCTCCAGTACACAGAGTTCGATAGTGGCCTTCAGCGGCGACATCGTCGTCAAATGGGCCAACGAAAATACCGATGCCCGCACCCGTGCCGCAGATATCACAGCATTGACCACTGCCCCCAGAGAACAGGCACTGCCCATGTTGCAGCGAGTGCTGAATGCCGGAGCCGATACCGACAAGCAGCTGGCATTGGAAGCTCTGCATAACATGGCGCTGCAACAGGGCGATGACGATGGCAGCCTGCGCAATGTTCTGCGCCAGGCGATTTATCACGGCGACGACGTGAATATGGTCAGTAACGTGCAAACCGTACTCGATCACATCGACAGTCAGATAGGCTCCAGCGATCGTCGCTAAGACCGAGCGAGGTTGCCGATTTAACAATCCATGTGCATCTGTCTAACAGATGTTATGCAAAGGCATTACTGACCCAACGCACTGCGCATACCCGAAAGATCATCAGTCACACATAACTCAATAACGTATTTTCGCGCGGTGTGTGTCGCACCTGTTCTTAATCTTCAAGCAACCTAGTTTGAGTACCGTCTGCATTGCGACTGGCCATCAATTGGCCATCGATTGCCCATCGAGTATCGCAACACTGCCCATCCCCATCGCACTCAAACAATCAAAGCCACTGCTGGAGATTTCCATGACTCGCAAATTATTATCCACGCCCTTGAAGTGGGCGGCCGCTCTGACTTTGGCCATGGCCGGCGCGTCCGCCAATGCGGCGCTGGTCACCGGCGACATCGCCTTCACTTCGTTCAATGCCGATGAAGACGGTTGGTCAATCGTTGCATTGGCCAACATTGATGCCAACTCCACCATTTACTTCCGCGACGACGAATGGACCGGCAGCGCCTGGGACAGCAGCAGCGAAGGCACGCTGACATGGAGCACCGGCAGCAGCGTCATTACCGCCGGTACGGTGATTCGTTTCGCCGCCACCGACACTTCATCGCGCACCGCTTCCGTCGGCACGCTGACCGGCAGCGGCGACACCGGTACCAATGCCACCGCCGAAACCATTTATGCCTATCTGGGCAGCAGTTCGGCTGCGCCTACCACCTTCCTGACCGGTGTGACCTCTGAAGCCACCACCACCAACCTGACCAATGCCGGTCTGACTGTCGGCGTCAATGCCGTAGCACTGACTTCGAGCACCGACTATGCCGGCTACACCGGCGTGCGTAGCGGCTTGAGCGCCTTCTCGCTGTATGCCTCGGTGATCAACAACAGCAGCAACTGGTACATCAATGTCGGTGGCGACGGTTCGTCGTACATACCGGACACCACAGCGTTCGCGGTACAAGCTGTGCCACTGCCTGCTGCCGTGTGGCTGTTGATCTCCGGCCTGGCCGGCATGTTCGGTTTCGGTCGCCGTCGCGAAGCCGCGCTGGCATCGGCTTGATCGGCTTACTTGATCGGCAGCACTGGCAAGCGTTTACAAGAAAACAAGTTAAAGCAGCCTTGGCCTGTGAGCACAGTCTCCAGCAAGGCTGCTGTCTTTGTGAGGATTGAATATGAATCTGAAAATCATGGCCGTGCGCGCTGCGCTGGGCCTGGGTGCAGCACTGAGCATGTCATCGGCACAAGCCGCCATCAGTTCGCTGGACCTGAGCAACTATCAACTGGTGAGCAGTCACACCGTGGCGGCCACCGAACTCTCGGGCGTTACCTGGAATTGGGATACCGGTACTTTGTTTGCCATCGGCGATGAAGGCGATTCCATCGTCGAGCTGTCGAACACCGGCACCATCCTCAGCTCCATGTCGCTCACCAACTTCGACGACACCGAAGGCCTGACCTACATCGGCAACGGCAAGTTCGTCGTCACCGAAGAACGTCTGGAAGATGCCTATCTTTTGACCTATGCGGCAACCGGTTCCGTCTCGCGTAGCACCTTGCCGTCGCTGTCGATCGGTGCAACGGTGGGCAATGTCGGCATTGAAGGCATTTCCTACGACCCACTTACCGGCAACTTTGTTGCCGTGAAAGAAAAATCGCCTGAAGCGGTCTACAACGTGTCGCTGGATTTCACCAACAACATCGTCAGCGTCAGCGATTTGTTCAATCCCGCCAGCCTGGGCACCTTGGATCTCAGCGATGTGCAAATGCTGTCCACCGTCTCGTTCGCCGGCTCCGCCGACGAACAAAATCTGCTGGTGCTAAGCCAGGAATCCAAGATTCTTTATGAAGTGACTCGCGCCGGCACCATTCTCAGCCAGTTCGATTTGAGCGGCATCACACCCGCGAACATTGAAGGCGTGACGATTACCGGCGATGGCACCATCTTCCTGGTCTCGGAAGGCGCCACGGATTCCGATCCCTCCTTCCTATATGAATTGAAGCCAACCTCGCCCGTACCGCTGCCTGCAGCTGCCTGGTTATTGCTGTGGGGATTGGGTGGTCTGGGTTTGATTCGTAAGCGCAAGGTTTAACGCGTAATCGCAAGGATGTGCATCCCGTAGGCTGGGTGCCGCACCCAGCCTACGGTTCAGATGCTCTTGCAGCACTCACATTTTCGGAATGATGCTGATATCGGCAATCGCATTCATCTGATGCCGGATTTTAATTTTATCCAGAGACCGCAGAGGCAGATTGGCAAATACCTTGATGCGGTTTTCCAATTCCATCAAGGCACGGCGAAAAGCGAACAACTTATCGCGTTCCGTACCCTGTACTTTAGTGGGATCGGCCACGCCCCAGTGCGCTGTCATCGGCTGACCCGGCCATATCGGACAGGTTTCGCCTGCGGCGTCGTCGCATACGGTGATGACGAAATCCATTTCCGGCGCTGTGGATGCGATGAATTCATCCCAGCTCTTGCTGCGCAATCCTTCTGTTGGAAACTTCATTCTCTCCAGCAGTTCCAACGTCATGGGATGCACCTCGCCCTTGGGATAGCTACCTGCGCTGTAGGCGACGAATTCATCCTTGCCCCAATGCCGCAGCAAGGACTCCGCCATGATGCTGCGCGCCGAGTTGCCGGTACATAAAAATAAAACATTGTATGGATGAGCTGACATGACCTTTCTCCGAACCAGTCTCCGAATCTGTCTCCGGAGCATTTATGGCGCATGGTTGAAGTGGTTGCGGCGCCATTCGCTTGCCGTCGATCAAGGTGAATTTTGTAGAGAGCTATAAATATCGCGCGCAGCATCGGCCACGCGCGGTTCCGAGTCCTGCATGGCAGAACTCAACAATTGTCTGATGCTGCCATCGGCATCGCCATTCGACTGCGCCTGTCTACGCAGTGCATTGACAGCCTGCACTCGATTGGCTACCACCGAGTCGTAGGTCAGCGCCCAATGCAAGGCTTGCGTAGTCTCCGGCGTCAGCGGCTGATTACCCAATTTAGCAATGGCGCTGCGTCGCTTGGCCGAGCCTTCTTCAGTCATTACCTGCTGACCAAGATTGCCGATGCTCTGTTGCATATCGGCAGGGATGGCGCTTTCAGTCGCCGCCACTACCGGTACTTGCTTGGCCGTTTCGCCGGCAGCTGCCTGCGGCTTAGACGCGACCTGCACCTTCTCCTGCATCGCTGCGCTTGCCAGCATTGATTTAGCTTCCGGCACGGCACTATTTACATTGGCGCTTGCCGACTGCACCGGCGCGCTGGGTTTGTAATAAGCGACAAAGCCCAGATACGCCGTTACAAACAAGATGCCATGGAGAAGATACTCACGTTTCATGACATCTTCTCGTTATCCATTCTCCGTATGAGGCTTATTTTTGACGCTTCAAACATTCCACATCGTCCTGCTTGCAGTTGTCTTCGCCCAAACCGACGACGAACACTTCCAACCACGACAAAGCCGTCTGCGCCAGGGGAGTGGCCACCTCTTTCTTCTTTTCTTCCAAATCCTCAGTGGCGTCGCTGCTGGAAGAATTGGCAGCGCCGCTGGCGACGGCCGACACACCGGATAGGGAAGCTGCCAGGCCACTGGTGGCTGCGGGTACGCCGGTGGAGACACCCCCCACTTGAATATTGTCGACACCGATCACTTGCTTGGCGGCAATATTGATATTACCGGCCGCACCGATGCCTGCATCGCCGGCATTCACATAGCCTGCCGGTGCGATCAAATCTACATTACCGGCCGCCACCAGCTTATCGGTTTGAATGGTACGTATGCCGCTGCCCGCCACGGCTCCGGAGAAGTCCAGAGTCACCTGACCGCTGCTATCCACCAGCACCACCGGAGCAGGCGCAGACAGCGATGACTTGGCACCCTTGCCGGCATCGATGTTGCCCACAGTCGACCAGATGTCGATGTTGCCGCCCAATAAGGTGAAGATGCGTGAGCTGTTTACCAGCACATCGTTGTTGGCAAAGATATTAATATCGCCGGTTTTCTGCGCCACGATGCCCAACTCCGAAGCGCCTTTACTGGAGTTCTTCGGCGCCACCGCCAACCCCACATTAATACCGCCGCCCGGTACGAACAAATTGATGTCGCCACCGGCGAGCGTATAGATACGGCTGTAAATCATGTTGAGATCGCCGTCATAAGCATTCTCGCCGTTGCGATTGCCCGGCAACAAAGCATTGATTGCAGCATAGGCCCGGCTGTAGCCGACCGAGGCGTCATCATTGGCTTCGCGACCGGAGGCGACCAATTCGCCGTAGAACTGTCGCAATACAAAGGGACGTTGCTGATCGACTGGCAACTCGCCGAATGCCGTGATGGCTTGTTCCAGCGTCAGCCCCGTGCGGCCCGTTTGAGTTTGCACATAGTCGATTAGTGCTGCTGCGCCTCCGGGCGACACGGCCACAATGTCACTGATGAAAGTCGGCACATCCCAATCTGCAGCCATGCCCGCCATTACCGTTAGATCGGCGCCTTCCTTATTGCGAATGTTGGCGCTACGCAGACTTCCATCCGTATAGATGCCATTTGAAACACCGAGGTCGATATCGCGGCCTGCAACCACCGTTACCGCACCAGGCCCAGCGATCCAGATATGGCCCGTCGAGGTGAAGGTCAGATCCCTGCCGGCAATGATGGTGCTGTCATCTGTCGCCCGAAGATTCTGTGCATTGATGGTCAAGTCGGTAATATCCCTGCCGGCACGAACCTCGATCGCCTTGGGCACGGCCAGAATAACGTCCTTGATATCCTCGCCTGCCGCCACACTGACTGGCACGGTATCGTCGGCGTGTCGAACCATGCTGCCCCATTGACCCACACCGGAAAAAGAAACGTCGATCGACGCGTTGCGCTTTGGCGATAACGCTGCGGGCACTTTACTATCGGCCGAATCCGACATGATCAGATTTAAATCGTGAATGTCCTGAGCAGCGAATAATTGCAATTGACTCTGATCGTCCGGAGCCAACACAAAAGTCTCGCCCACACCATTGCCGCTGATGTCACCCTCAAGTGCCTGAATGCTCAAACTGGGAGGTAGGAACGACAATGCATCGCCAACGGTTTTGGTGTCGCTGGCATTTAAACCCAACATAACTAAAGCCGAATCGTTCAATCCAAAGTCCAAGGCGACATCGCCACTGCTGGCATTGATCTGCAGAGACGAGTCACTGCCATAAGTGGAAAAATAGGAACGATTGGTGCTGGTGCTCAATCGAGTGGCTTGGTACATCAACGTCGGATTCACAACTCCTGCCAGCGACACGCCACTGCGCGCATTCACCTCGATTGCCGCATTTCCCATTGCCAATAGAATGCCGGAAGTATTGCCGTAGTCGCCCCAACTTCCCCCCGCCACTGCACCGTCGGCACTGATGCTGCCGGTGCGTTGAGCGACATAGAACAGACCGCTGTTGATATCGTTACCAGCAGCAACATCCAATGTGCCACCACCGAAATAACTCATTTTGTCCTTGTTGGAAGACTCCATGGCGCTATCTGCCGCAGCAGCGCTAAGCTGGTTGATATCGTTACCGGCCTTGATAGACAGATCGCCACCGCCCAGCGTGCCCGCATTCCAATTGAACTTGCGAATATCCTGACCCCATGCTGTCAGAGTAGTCGTACTGCCCACCGTGCTTCCCTGGCGAGATTGCCATTCGGTGACGCTTTGCTGCATGGCATAACCGTTTACATCACGACCGGCATTGATAGACAACTGCCCACCATTGGTCAGGAAACTGATAGTAGCGCCGGCACTGCCGCTCAAGCGTGTAATGGCATTGGTGCCGCCCGTATAGGCGCTTGATTTTGCCCCTGCAAAAATCACATCCTGCGCCGCCACCAGGCTCAGATCGCCGGTACCTGTACGCACCACTTGTCCGGCAGCAATGGTGAGATCTGCCGTCGTTGCCCTAATCACTGCCAGGGGATCGGCACTCAGCAGATTGCCGCCGGCAATCAATCGAATGCTGGCGGAAGCATCATCCATCGCATAAACAAATTGCGATGTACCGGTGCCGGAGGTTTTGAAGCCATCGGAAATCGTGCCGTTGATATTCAGTGAACCTGCAGCACGCACTGTCAATGCCGCCGGCGCACCATTGAAGCGCCAGGTCGACAAATCCAATGCATTCAAGTCGAGATCGCCACTGCTTTGTATCTCAATGCCCGGCGTTAACAGGTAGGACGGCGTATTACCGGCATTCAGACGATTGGCAATGACGCTGGTCGCAGCATTGATATAGTTGGTTGCCGTGGTCTTGATGGCGTTCCATTGCGCCGTGCTGGGTGCACTGCTGAAATCATAAGGCGTCAGCACCGCTTCCAGCGTTACGGTACCGGCCTGAGTGACGTCGCTATTTAAACTACCGATAGCGATGTCGTTACCGTTCACCGCCGGTGCACGTAACAACAGGCTGCCCTTCTCTGCGCCCGTTGCGGTAATCACGCCGCCCTGTTGCAGATTGATCACGCCGCTGCCACTGGTGCCCAGCTCGATATTGCCGCCACGGCCATCGGTAGTGCTGCCATCGGCATGCAACTCACCCGTGCCGGTCAGTGTCACGCCGTTATTGGCATAGAGACGGATTGAACCGCGACCGTCGGTGGAAGCGGCGACGATGGCGCCCACCACGTTGATGGCGCCGTTGTCGGTCACCAGATTCACATCATGTGCGCGCGTGGTGGTGCCGGCAGCGAGAGTGAGATCGCCCTGCGCCACATGGATGCTCTGTTCCTGATTGAATCCGGCAGTCTGCAGACGTGCATTCAAACCGGCGAAGTCACTCAGCGAATCAGCCTGCAACTCGAAGCTGGCACCGGTTTCATTGCTGGACGCGCTACCTATCAAGTTGCCTTGCAATGCGGCCTGTCCACCCGCCGCAACGATCAACGCACCTGCATCGGCATTGTGGCTGCCAGCCACTGACAACAGCGAGCCTGCTGCCGTGCTGACATCGCCGCCTGCAGACAATTTAATGGCGCCGCCATCCGAGTAGGCAACGATATCGTCGACCGCAACCTGCGTTCCCGACACATTGATTACAGCCTGATCGCCCAAGGTCAATTGATTGCCGGCGTTCAAAATCACCACCGCCGAGGGGGCAATGATGCTGGCGTTATCGACGATGTTGGTGCCGCTGATGGTCAGTCCGCCGCCCAATTCCAGATCGGGCTGCGTGACTGCAGCGGTGGTCGTCATGAGCGATACATTGCCGGTCGCAGCCAGCTCGCCGTCCGAAGCCGAACGGGCGCTGATACGTGCCGCGGTCAGATTCAAATCGCCGCCCGTCAACAAGGTGCCGTTATCGGCAACCGCCACTTGGCCCGCAGCCACCATATTGGTTTGCGCAAAGCCGGCTACATCCAGCTCGGCATTGCTCACTTCAATATTGTTGGCGAATAGATTCAAGCTGCCCATGCCGCTGCTCGGCAGCACCTTGTTTGCCTCATCTACTGCGCCAATCCCCTGCAGACTCAACGCATCCGCATACAGCGACACCGATTGTCCTGCCGTATTGCGTAATGACGTAGCGCTCAGCGTCAAATCATCAATGGCAGCTGCGGCAGTGCCCAGTGTCACCTGCTTGTTGAAATCGATGCTGCCGGCGCTGGAAATATGCAGGGCATCGGCGCTCTGCATGGCAGCGAGGACATTGTCCGTGATCGTCAAGCGACCATTGCTGTTGTTGGCATCGAAGGCCACTTGATTGGCATCCAGCAACCAGCTGGCGCCCACGCCACCCAAGCTGCCATCCAGCTGTGTGCCGCCGGGTGCGGCCACGGTTAGCGCACCGCGCGTAGTTAGACTGGCACCCGAGGCAATCGACACCACGCCTTGCGTTGCACCGGCGCTACCGGTGCGCTCAAGTTCCATTTGCCCCAGATCCGATACCGATACCAATGCCGCAGTCGTCGCCCCCGTGCCGGTCAAGGTAATGGTGCGTGCATCAGGCAACGTTACGGCTTTATCGCTTACAACAGAGTTGGATTTGACGCTGCCGCCTGCAGCGATACTGACTTGATCGCGCGCCACCAGCGTAACTTCAGCTGCAGCCAGGTGAGCATCGCCATTCACCTGCACCGTATCGGCATTCACGGCAATGCTGCTGCCATCAGCGGAGTGTGTGCCGCCTAACAGCAAACTGCCGGCATTCCAGCTGTTCAACACCGTATCGTCCAGTTGCACAGTGCCGCTACTACCGGCGCCCAGCGTGCCGACGATCTCCAGTTTATTGGCGGCGATATCGATGGTGGCATTGGTGCCGCCGTTGATTGCTGCCGACTTCACCGTGCCCAAGGCATTGAGCTGCGTACCGGCAATGATGCTCAATTGACCGGCATTGATGGTCTGCCGTAAACCTGCATCGAAGAAACTGGATGCGTAACTGTTGCTGTATTCAGCCAGCTCGCGTCCCCAGCTACCTGGATACACGGCAAAGCCGGTGTAACTGGTACCGCCTAATCCCGTATTGCCGAACGAGTAGTAACCGGCAGTCACCGGCGTGCCATCGGCCAGCGTGGTGGCGCCAGACAGCAGATTGCTGAAGCCCGATACTTCGCTAATCAGGTAGGCACCCGGCAACAAGGCATAGCGTGCCGGTAATAAGGTGTAATAACCGGCAGCCAGACCGGACACACCACTTAGATAAACGGTATCGCCCGCCTGCAAACTGGAACCGGCCAGCAACTCATCATCGTAGGGCGCATAACTGCTGCCCAGTGCCGGCACGATGGCATACATATTAGAAGTGTTGGCATTCGACAATGCATCCTTACTGCCGCCGGTGCCCGGCACCCATTCATAGGCATACAGATCGCCACCACCGGTCATATCCACCGTAGCGCCACCGGCGATATTAACTTGATCGCTATTTAACGTGATTTGTCGTGCGGGCAACTCATCGACATCGACTGCCGTACCCGTGCCGCTGTAAATCCAATTGACGCCATTTTGTTCGGTAGAACCGTAGGGAATCAGCGCACCATTGGCGCTGACCGAAGTAAGACTGCCTGCGCCCAGCGTCAAGGTCTCGGTGGCATTCAAAGCAATACTGCCGAAGGGCGCCAGCACGGTACCGTTCTGAACGATGTCTGCGGCATTGATGCTGAGCGAACTGGCAGCGGATAACGGCGTGCCTGTGGCCGTGCCGTCCTGCTCGATATCGATCGTATGATCCAGCGCATTGATGTCGAATTGCGTAGCCGTGGCGGCATACACGCGTGCCGCCTGCAATTTCAGATCGGCATCTACCGACAGATCGCCGCTCAATTGCTTGGACTGCACGGTGCCGCGCAGACGAATATCGCCGCTGCTGATCAGTGTCACTTGATCGACATTCTGTACCACGCTGGAGCCCAGCACATTGATCTGGTCGGCCTTGACCGTCAATACGCCGGTGCCGCCGCTGGCCGTTTGCGTAATGGCATTGTTGGCGGAGTTGCCGATCAATACATAGGGCGCATTGATGTTGGCCGTACCACTCCCTGCTACACGAGTGGCAGGCGCATCCAGTTGCACACGCCGTTGCACGGTCAGATTGACGCCGGCATCCAATGCAATCACATCCTCACTACCCAAACGCAGATCGTCGATGCCCGCTGCAGCTATTTGCGTAGTGCTGATCTGCGCCAGACCATTGCTCAATGTACCGGTGCTATCGGGTAGCTTGGCATCGGTTAACTCCAACACAACATCGTTGGTGGGCGCGGTGGCATCGTTGTACTGATACTGTGCATTTTCACGCGTCAAGTTGACGCTGAGCGTACCGCCCATGGCCTTGCCGGTGCTGCCCACGCCGGCCTTGGCTTGCAGATCCCCATAGATGCCGATGGCTTCGGAAGCGGTCAAGGCAATCGAGCCGGCATCGCTGGCCACCCATTGACGTTGATAGCCATCGCGTGCTGCCACATCCAGCGTCGCAGCGGTGCCCGAAGCATTGAGCTGCGCGCCATGCTCAAGCAACAAGCTGCCACGATCGACGACCAACGACAGTGCACCGCCGTCCAGCACCTCACCTTGCAGCAGTCCCGATGAATTCGGCGTCATGATGGCCGTGCCACTGACATCCAAAGTCGCCTGCGAGCCTATACGCAACTGCAGATCGGCATCGTAGGGCGTTGCGGTATTGGTTGGCACAGCCAATTTCGCCTCGATGCTGCCCGCATGCGCAATCAGAGCGCCATCGACATTGATATTGCCGCCGGCGCTATTCAAAGCAATCTTGGTACCGGCATCGCCGGTAATAAGCGCGCCTTGCTGAATCTCCAAGGCACCCACGCGCACCAAGTCATTGAAGCCCGCATAAGGCGTCACACCCAAGGTGATGCTGGCCGCATCGCGTTCGTATACTGGCAGGCTGGTCACTGTGCTGAAACCGCCCACCTTACCGCCGCTGGTGATACTGACGTAGTCGGCATTAAGCTGTCGCGTCGCAATCACTGCATTGATCTGCGTACCGCTCGCCACCTGCAAGGCATCGCCCTGTATGGCAGCGGTGCCACCGCTGGCAGTCAAAGTGAATTTCGAAAAACCATAGTTGGTGAACAGACCCGAACCGATGCGCAAAAATTCGGCACCGCCCATTGCATCTGGCGTATAGCCCTGTGCGCCGGCCCAGCTGTCGGCATTCACCAACTGCAGACGCCCCGCAGCAAGACTAAAGCTGCCACCGTCGGCGCCATTTACACCGTACGCAGAGAGTCCTACTTGATTGCCCAGTACAAAGCTGGAGTTCTGTCCGTTCGACAACAGGGAAATGCTGCCGCCCTTACCGCCACTCAGCTTGCCGTTACGCTTCAACCAGGCGCCGCCATCGGCAAGCAATTGCACTTTCGAACCCAGCAGTAAATCGCTGTCGACGGTAGCGGTTGCCAGTGAAATGGAACCGGCGTTCTGAAACAAAGTAGTGCTCGGCAATGCGGCACTGGAAGTTTCCGTATCGTTGATCCACAAGCCGCTGACATCCAGCGTGACATTGTCGGCCACTTGTACGCCCGTGCCGGTGGAGCGTGCAGTTGTTATCGAAGCAAAATCCAGCGTACCGGATGCCGCCGTGATATTGGCATCGACATCGACCTGCCCGGCGCGAATCTTCAGCGATGAACCTGGCAACAGGGTCAGCGCCGTATCCTTGGGGATGGTGACGGTGTCATTGCTGTAAATCTCGGTTCGCGTGAAGCCACCGGAGGTCAGGTAATCCGTTGTCAATATCGTGGGCAGGCCCGCCGGCAGATTGGCATCGGCAATAACGGCTATGTTGGATTGGGTGGTGGAGAAAGTGACCGCAGGCGCTCGATAGTCCCCCCCGTCAACGCACTAGCCACGCCGATGATCAACTGACCGCCTTGAGCATAGTTATCGGCACTGGCATCGCGCTGATTGGTACCGTTGACCGCTTTACCCAGCAGGGTACCGCTCAACAACATGGTCGGTGAACTGAATTGCACCGTGCCCGCGGAACTGCCTTCGATATAGCCGGCTTCGTAATGCGTGGCGTTTTGCTGCACTACTTTTTCCACCACGCCCCAACGATCGTGCTTGACGGTGATGGTCGGTCCCAACACACCCACATAAGTGGTCTCGGCATCGGCGGCACTGATGTCCACCAGCTTGCCATCGGCAGTAATCAGCTGCGAGGTGGCGACATTGGCGCCGGTATAAGTGGTTTGTCCGCCGGATACATCGATCGTTGCGCCATCCGCGACCACGATATCGCCGGTGGACTCGAAGGTTGCCGTACCGCCCTTGCTGGTGCGTTGCGCCACGGTCTTGCTGATGCCGGCAATCGCTCCTGACACATTGGCGATATCGGTGCCGACACGCGCATCGATGCTGACCGTCTGACCGCGCAAAGCGCCGTTGCGTTGATAAGGATCATCAGCCAGTTCACTGGCACGCAATTCCACGCTGACGATATTGTCGGCCACCGAACGTATCGCATCGCTGCCCGACAAATTGATCACTGCGCCTTTTTCGATACGCAGATGGGCATTCATATCGGTGGCGGTGACATCGCTGGGATTGGTAGCTGCAGTCATACTGAGATTGCCACCGGCTGCAGTGATACTACTGCCGCTCTGCATGGTGATCTGCTGCCCGACCACTTCCACCGACGACAGCATTTGTTCTTGTTCATCAACGGCGGTGCGGGTGTCCTGCAAATCAGGCGATATATCTATACTGCTGTTGGAACCCAGCGTGACCACGCCGCCGCGCGACGCACTCAGTGTCGACACGCCACTTTCGTCGATGGCAATGCTGGCAGTATCCTGAGCCAACAACCGCACCGAACCATTTTCCGCTACCGTGGTTGATGCGGACACTCTGCCCTGCTGATTGACGGCCAGCCCTACCATGGTGATATTGCCGCGCGCCGCTTGCAGCGTACCGGCAACCGCGTTCGTTGCCGTACCGCCACCATCCACTTCCACATACAAGCCACGCAGCTTGGCGTCCTGGCTGGAAGTGAGATACACCTTCTCGCCCGCTGCGAGAATGACTTGGCCATCATTTGCCGTCAGCGTACCCGCATTACTGACATTCTGACCTGCCAACAGGATGCGACCGTTAGCCTCGGTAGTACTCATTTTCGCGCCGGCCTGCACCAACAGTTCCACAGGAATGGCATTGCCATTCGCATCCACGACTTCCTTGCCGTCGTAGTCGATAACCGTAGTACGGCCATCCGAACTCAGCGCAGGCAACCGGCTCTGCACGGCAGATAGCAAACCGCCGTTGAATACATCGTCGGAAATATTCAGCGTACTGGCCAAGATGCCGGCGGCATTGACCGTTGAATTGGAACCGAAGATCAACCCATTGGGATTCACCAGATAGATCTGTCCATTGGCATCGATTCGCCCGAGAATCTGGCTGGGGCTTTGTTGAAAAATTCGATTGAGCGCGATCGACGAGGTACTTGGCTGAGCAAAAATCACCTTGCCATCGGCACTGATGTTGAAACTGCTCCAATTCAATACCGCGTTTTCAGAGCTTTGGTTTACGGTCATGGTATTGCCGGACGTCACGGCGGTGGCCGCGCCGGACGTCACCCAGGTCGAAGGCCCGCTGACACCGCAACTACCGGTTGAACAAGGCACCGGCAGCTCAACCGCCGAAGCCAATGGCGACAGCACTGCCGTACTGCCAGCACCAATGAAGATCAATCCGTTGCGCAGACGGCGTATCGGTCGACGCCACATCAAACGTATGATGAGCGCCAGGTATGGAGAATGCTGCTGCTGGATATTCATTGAGCTCACCATGTCGTGCGTACGTTGAACAGCACACGCGAATCGCCGCGCTGGGTATGTGTGGCATCCTTCAATGGATAAGCCCATACCAGCGAACCGGTCATATGACTGAATGCCGATAGATCAACACCTGCGCCCCAGCTTTGCAAAGAGGTGCTGGTGATTTCTTCGGGCAGTGGATTCACTACGCTGATCACGCCGTAGTCAAAAAATGTAAAGGCGTTCAATGCAAGTTTTGACTTGAATAACGACCACTCCGGCAGACCAAACTGTGCCGCCGCCTTGACGCCACGATCCGCCAACGCCTCCGCTTCCAGATAACCACGCACGCCATCGGCGCCGGCAATGGCGAATTGTTCATTACTGATGATGGGATCGGCAGCGTATTGACCGCTGTAACGCAGTTGCAGACTGAAGTTGGCCGGCAAGGTGAAACGCACCCTGCCTTCGGAACGCACATCGAAATAGTTGGGACGCGCTTTGTAACGCTTGTTCTCAAATTCTTGCGTGTCGTTCTGCCAGCTGCGAATACCGAAGTTGGCGGACGCACCGAATGTCCACTGCGTACGTTCACGACGCCAGCCGCCGCTATAGCCCAGCGAGACATTGGCATAGGTGATCGGCGTAGACAGACCCGATGAGCCACTGTTGCCGCCATCGCCACTGGTGGCCGCGCTTTGCAGGCGGATATCTTCAAGAAAATTTTTGTAGTCGAAGCCCAGCGTCAGGCTTTGCAGGCTGGTCGCAGAACTGGCCACGGGTTGAATCAGCCTTACGCCACCGACTTGACCATTGCCCAACACCGTGACGCTGGCATCTGCAGTCGCCAGAGTGGCCACCTGGCTGTTCGATTTGAAGTAGTAAAACGCGAGTCGTGTAACGGAATCGAATAAGTTCGTGCCGTAGTTGAACATCCACACATCCACCTGGCGGCGATCCTGCGGTGCGGTTTGATACTGCACGCCAATACTGTCGAAACGCCCGAACAAATTGTCGTAGCTCACGCCGGCAATGGCACGTAGCGGTTTGGTGGAGGCCGTGTACTGATTGTTGAGTTCAAGGCTGGCATGCAACGGCAGGTGATCGTCCACTTTCAAAGTCAGATCCACCGTGCCCGGCGTCGAGCCGGCTTTCAGCACCGGCACCACCACGCGATCGCCACTCTGCGCATTCAACTGCGCCAGCTGTGCCTGTAACTCTGGAATAGATGGCGTCTTACCTTCCTGTGCCGCAGGCAAGGCCGCCTTGATCTCTCGTCCCGAAAAATATCGGGCGCCGCTCACCTGCACGCTATGCAGCGTTGCCTCGGTTACTTTCAGACGCACGATGCCGCTGTCCACGGTCTGTTCCGGAATATCCACATACACAGTGTCGTAACCGCGCTGGTGATAAAACGTTTCCAACGCCACGCGCGCAGCTTCCATGTCCTTCAGAGTCTTGTTTCTACCCAGAAATGGATACACCGTTTGTTCGATATCACGTCCCGGCAAAACCGTGTTGCCCAATACCCGCAACTCGAACACATCGAAAGCCTGATCGGTGGATGCGTTCTGATCAGCCGAAGCAGCAACCTGTGTGCCCGCTTCCTGAGCCAAGGCTATGTTTGTCCAAGTGGCCGCCAGTGAAATCACCACGCCAGCCCATGCCGATTCACGCCGCTTGCAGCTCATCCAGGTATGCCCTGTCAATCACGCCAATTAAAAAAGAGGCTGGGCGTGATGCCCAGCCTCGTTATCGCTCAACACACTGACGCTATTGTTTACGTCTTGTATGTAACTAATGTGACTTAGTTGAAGCCCACTGGAACTGAACAGCTGTTGCCGCTGCGAGTGCCCAGCGATACCGGGTGCGAGGTATCTGCAGCATTGGCAAACGAAGCGACATTGCTGCCTACCGGCAATGCGAACACGCTGGCGCTGCTGCTTGGCACAGTAGCCTGGGCGCGCAGACGGCTGATCATGGTATTGGCCAGCGACTTCTCCAGCGTGGTGGCAGCCAGAGCTGCACCGCTGTTGAAGCTGACTTCGTAGGCGAAGCCATAGTTGCCCAGGGCAGCAGCATTGCGGCTGGGAGCAACACCATCGATGTTCACGATGCTGGTACCGCTCGGTACTGAAGATTGGATAGAAGCGTAACCAATGGCCTTGACGCCAGAAGCAGCGATGCAGCTCAACTCAGTGCTGGTCGAGTTGTTGGCAGCAACAGTAGAGTCAACAAAGCTATTTGCGGCAGGCGAGCAGTTGGCGCCATTGAAATACATGGCAGCCGCAATCTGCGTGCCCGAACCCGTTTCGCGCTTGCAGACTACGATGTCACCAGTACCCACGGCCGAACCGCCAGCGTATACCGGCACTTGATCCCAGCTGGTGTACAAACCGCTGAAAATCGAGGCCAGCGATTGTTTGGACAGGCTCAAAGCGGAAGCGCTCACGCTGCTGTTGACGTACACAGCAAAGGCCTGGCCCACAGCCGACTGCTTGCTGGTGATGAGATTCAATTGTGCAGTGGTTGGTGCAGCGCCGAAAATCGAATCGGAAGAAGAAGAAGGCCAGTTTTCACCGGTGAACATGGCAGGTTCTTCATCGGAGATACCGAGCAGCACGGTGTCTTTGGCCAAGTGGCCCGAACCGGTATCTGCAGCGAGACTGAAGCCGGAGACCAGGCAGCTGTAAGAAGGGCTGGAACCGGTGCAGGTATTGTCGGCATTCAGACGCAGGATCTGCGTGCTCTTGGCGAGCGGACCCACGCCATATACCGAACCGCCTTCCGAGCGGTAGTAAACCAGAGCAGTCTTGCCTTGCAGAGCGGCAGGCACGGCGCTGGTGCTGGCCAGTGTGCAGCTGTAAGCGACCATGTCAGGAGCGGTGCCCGACGACACAGAGGCAGTGTACTGATCCAGCGTGTCACTGCAGATCGAAGACAGTTCGGATTTGAAGGTGCTCTTGAAAGCAGAAGAACCGGCCACAACCAGGTTGACGTTGTGAACGGTGCCGGGAGTCAACGCCATGGCCGAGCTGCCAACCAGGGCAGCAGCGACGCTCATCGCGATCTTGGATACATTACGCATTGTGATTCCTCAAATGATGTTTTAAGTCGTTTGGTTTCATGCACAGCATCCAGTGCTGCGCATGAAACCCGAACTTTGCTGTTCGTATTCGATTAGGAATTAAGCCTGCTTGCGACGGCCGATGGCGCCCAGACCACCGAGGCCCGAGAGCAACAACCAGACAGCGGCAGGAACCGGAATGGGAGCGGCAGACACGGAAGACAGCGTGCCGTTGCTGCTCAGAGTCACATCATTCAGTGTGAGCACCAGCGCATAACTACCGCCACCGGTGGAAGACATGGTGTACAGATAGAAATTGGAGGTCGAACCTAAAGCATTCTGGGCCTCAGGACCATTGCCGTACCAGTTATGCGCATTGGTGGAGCCATAACCGGAAGCCGCGGTGCTGCTGCCATCGCCCAAGGTGCTGCCGGCGATCTGAGTGTCATTGTCCGACGATTGCAGGATATTCAACGAACCCCAGAAGCTGTTCTTGAGGTTGTTGTTAGAGACATTAGTACCGTTATCGAAGTTATTTGCGGTGGTGGTCACATAGCGAGCCGCACCCAGAGAAGCGCTATTGCTTTGATCGCCACCTTGAATCGACCAGGTCACGTTGTCGCCAGCCGAAGCTGCAGCGGCCAGGAAGGCCGACAGATTTGAATCAGCAGTCAAAGTCGACAGCGAGAAGTTAACAGTGTACTGAGCTTGTGCGCCTTCACCCGTGGTTACGCCGGTGTAGGCACTGGTGATCGCGCTTTGCGTCAGGATGCTGTCGATGTTGATCTGCAAACCGCGTGCATAGGATGTATTTTGGGTCGTGTTCCATACATACAGCACCAATTCGCCATTACCCGAGCTGGGCAACGTCACATCGGCGAACGCCGAGGTGGAAGCCACAGCCAGTGCGCCAACAGCCAGCGCCTGCTTGAACAAAGAAATCTTCATGAGGGAGTCCTCTAGCTATTAAATTCAAACCATGGATCTTGCGATCCGCCTGAAAGCTTTTTTCGATACCAACTTCCTGTCCTCATCGCTGCCACGCATCCCGCATGCAGCCGTGCCCTTCCCTTACACATCAGATTGCGCATCCTTAGCGCTCCCTCGCCTCCATGAGGCGGATCGTTCGATCACCTGACTCGTGCGGTACGTTAAGGACCGCATGTGTCTTGCTGTTTAATGAAGGTTTAAGGTTTTGCGACGCCGTTCACATTGAATATCGCTGGTGTATGACGCAGGTCGCTTGACTGTTAAATTCCAATGGGGCGCGACTCTAGGTTTTGTATGTGACGCGGCCATGAAGAAAAAGTCATCGCAAACGGCTGCGTGTATGACACCCATCGAAACCGCAATCAGTTTTGTCATTTCATCGTCACAATCTGACGTTTAAGACGACGCAATAAAAAAGCGCGTCAGATGCTTATCTGACGCGCTTGATTGGAATTTTTTTTAGTGACTGAACTAGTGTGCCACGCCTAAACGCTGTTCGAGTTTTTCGGCAGACAAAGCGCCTGGCTGTCGCGTACCGTCAGTAAAAATCAATGTCGGGGTCGAATTTATTTTCAGTTTCACGCCCAAGTCAGTCACTTCAAGCAAGGTTGCACCTTCACAGGTCTCTGCCGTCGGATCCACCTGCTTGATCATCCAGCCTTCCCAGGCAGCGGCGCGGTCTGCGCTGCACCAGATACTTTGAGCAACTTCGGTCGCACCGGGATGAATGCTTTCCAGTGGGTAGAGAAACAAGTACAGCGTGATATCGGTAACGTCCTGCAAATTCTTCTCGAAGAGTTTGCAATAGGGACATAAAGGATCAGCGAATACCGCCAGCCTGCGGCTGCCATCGCCTTTGACGATCTTGATTGCCTTGTCGAAGGGTAGCGTCTGAAAATCGATCTTATTCAACTCGGCCCAACGCTGCTGGGTAAGATTGTCACGCGTATGCGCATCCATGATCTGTCCAAGCACCACATGATCGCCGCTCTTGTCCGTATAGATAATCTCGTCGGCAGTGACCACTTCGTACAATCCGGGCAGGATCGACGGATTAACCGCCTGTATTTTCAAAGCGGGAAATTTCTCACTCAGCGATTGCTTCAGCTTTTCCAAAGCAGCATCCGCCGCCGATGTCGCATTGATCAATGCAATTGACAACGCTGCAGCAGTCAGCCATTTATGTTTCATCATAGTAATCGTCGAAATTGTTGTAGTCGAACAGCTTGCCGGCTTTACGCCACCCGGCTTTGATTCCGCTCGTACCATTCGTAGGTACTGCGAATGCCATCAGCCAGCGAGATATTGGCCTGCCAACCCATTGCGTGCAGTCGCGACACATCCAGCAATTTGCGCGGCGTACCGTCCGGCCGCGACGGATCGGTCAAAATCTGGCCGCGATAGCCGATGATGTGTGCAATCAATTCTGCCAGCTCAATGATCTGCAAATCCTCGCCGGCCCCTACATTGACTGGCGACTCGTTCGAGTAGTGTTCCATCAGCATCATTGAGGCGCGCGCTAAATCGTCGACATGCAAGAATTCACGCCGCGGCGTGCCGGTGCCCCAGATTGTGACCGACGGCAGTGCATTCACCTTGGCGTGATGAAAGCGACGGATCAAAGCAGGCAGCACATGCGAATTTTCGGGATGAAAGTTATCGCCCGGTCCATAAAGGTTGGTGGGCATGAGAGAAATGGCATCGAAACCATATTGCCGGCGATAGGCCTGACACATTTTCAAGCCGGCGATCTTGGCTATTGCGTACCACTCATTGGTGGGCTCCAACGAACCGGTCAGCAACGCGTCTTCGCGCATAGGCTGTGCCGCCTGCTTGGGATAAATACAGCTCGACCCAAGGAACAGCAGCTTGCGGGCGCCGTGATGCCAGGCCGAATCGATCACATTGGTTTGAATCTGCAGATTGTCGCGAATGAAATCGACTGGGAAAGTTCGATTGGCATTGATGCCGCCGACACGCGCAGCCGCAAGGAACACATAATTGGGACGTTCCGCGGCAAAGAAACGCTCCACCGCCGCCTGATCACGCAACTCCAGTTCGGCACGAGTACGCGTAATCAGATTTGTGAACCCGGCCTGGCGCAGAGCACGACAAATTGCCGAACCTACCAAGCCATTGTGACCGGCGACAAAGATGCGTGATTCTTCCAGCATGTTGTTTAAGCAAGTCGTGTGTTTATGGATAAATTGCCGGCGCGTAACTACCCTGCGCCAACCTGGTCTATTCTCGATAACTGTAAGAACGGAAACCCTCTCGCTCTATCAGTGCATCGCGTTCGGCCAGCTCTAAATCTTCGCTGACCATTTCACCGACCAATTCCTCGAAGCTGATGCCAGGCTGTTGATGGCCGTGCAAAACTGACCCAGGATTGTCATCTAAAATTGACCCACCTTTTTTAGTAGTTAGTTTACTCAACTTGTGGTCGATAAGTGATTTTGTTCTGCGGCTCCTGCGTTCTTAGATTGACGTGACTTCTTGCCGGTTGCGGCCGTGCTGTTTCTAAAGCGCCATGAGTCATTGCCGGTTTCAACGATATGGCAGTGATGTGTAAGTCGGTCGAGCAATGCCGTCGTTAGTTTGTCATCGCCAAACACGGTGGACCATTCACTAAAGCTAAGATTAGTGGTGATGATTACGCTGGTGCGTTCATACAGCTTTGAGAGCATATGGAACAACAACGCGCCACCGGATTGACTGAAGGGTAGATATCCCAACTCGTCTAGGATGATGAGGTCCACATGCGTCAGCCGATAAGCGAGCTGCCCCTGCTTTCCTTGTGCCTTCTCCTGCTCCAGCGCATTCACCAGCTCGATAGTGGATAAGAACCGGACACGGCGGTGATGCCGCAGTGCCTCGACCCCGAGAGCAGTGGCCAAGTGGGTTTTTCCAGTTCCAGGACCACCGATCAACACCGCATTCTGCGCCGTGCCTAGGAACTCGCAGGTGTGTAGCCGGCGGATCAGTGTTTCATCGACACGCGATTGCGTAAAGTCAAAACCGGCCAGATCCCGATGCACCGGGAAGCGCGCTGCTTTCATCTGATAGGTTCTTGATTTGACTTCTCGCTCAGCGATTTCCGCCGCGATGAGTTCGGTCATGAAGTGCTCTGGATCGAACTCCCGATGGCGTGCTTGGGCGACCAGTTCCGGCCAGCCGAGTGACATGCCATAGAGCTTAAGTTCTTTAAGACGATGTTGGATTTCAATCGACATCACAGGTTTCCTCTACGGGACGCAGCCCGTCGTAACGTTGGACATTTGCTCGCGGTTCTTCGACTAAGGTCAGGGTGGTCTCAGGCGTTTGCGCAGTCAGCGTTTCACCTTTCAGACGCGCCAAGACATTCAGCACATGCTCGCCACTGGGACGACCTGACTCTAAGGCCAGCTCAACGGACACCAGCACGGCCTCCAGCCCATGCGTCGGCACGGCCGCCAACACTTGAGCCATGACTCGATCCCCTCCCACATGCCGTAGCAAGCTATGTCGTAGCTGCATGAGCGGTTCAGGCATCGTGGTAAAGGGCGCCCCGTTGCGAAGCGCGCCCGGCTTGCGCTCCAGCAGCGGGATATAGTGCTGCCAGTCGTAGAACGTTTGATCGCGTTGGAAGCTGCGGTCATGGCGGGCCACTTCCAAGCCTTCGGCGATCATCACTAATTCGGTGGGATACACCCGCAGACTCAGGATGTGATGAGCGTGTTCGCTCGGCACGCTATAGCGATTGCGATGATGAAGCACCAAAGCCGTACTCGAGACCCGCACGCTGTGCTCCACGTAGCCATCAAAGGCCCGAGGCAAGGGCATTAGCTGATCTTGTTCCTGCTCTAACGCATCGACCAAGGTTAAGTCTGGCGAATCGGGGTGACGCATATCCAACCAGGCCGCTTTGCATTCGGCCGCCAGCCAGTCATTGAGCGCGGAGAGTGATGACCAGTGCTGCTGGTTAACCCCTTGCCACAACTGCCGGCGACGATCCTGTACGTTCTTTTCAACGATGCCTTTTTCCCAGCCCGCAGCTCGATTGCAAAACTCCGGTTCAAACAGGTAGTGATTACACATGGCTTGGAAGCGAGCATTAATCACGCGTTCTTTGCCACGCCCGATCCGATCCACGGCCGTTTTCATGTTGTCGTAAATGCCCCGCTTGGGCACGCCACCAAAGGCGGCGAACGCTCGCGCATGGGCGTCGAACAACATTTCATGAGTTTGAGTGGGATAAGCGACCACCCAGAACGCTCGACTCGACGCCAGCTTGATATGCGCCACCTCCAGGCGATGTCGCACGCCGCTGATTACGGCGTACTCGCAGCTCCAATCAAATTGGAACGCTTCCCCCAGCTCAAACTTAAGCGGCACATAGCCCGACCGACTCGGTAAAGCTGCCTGCTCCTCGCGCCACGCGCGGGCAAAATGCGACACACGCTTATAGCCACCCGGATAGCCACGGGCCTGTAGTAAGCGGAACATCACCATGGCCGTGCGTCGATCACGCACAGGCCGACGATGGTCCGCTTGCAGCCAACTTCGCAGTTGATCTTTGTAAGGATCTAAAACACTACGCCTGACCCGCGCTGGATAACGCGGTTCCTGATCGCTCACTTGCCTCAACCAAGTGCGCACGGTGTTCCTGGCCAGTCCCGTGCTGTTCACAATCTCTCGAATCGATAACTTCTCGCGGAAACGCATCCGCTTGATCTTCGCCAACATACCCATGGTGATCACTCCAACTTCCCCTGCTCAAAAATGAGCAGGGTAATGCCGATTACCTGGGTCAATTCTTGATGACCATCACCCCTTGAGATGGGTCAATTTTCAACGACACTCAACAATCCACTTGCACCTGAAGTCGAATGAGGCGCACTTCTGGGACCACTCATACTGCGATTAATTTTCACGGGAGGGATGGATGATGGCAAAGACAGATACCGTGTCGACCCGCCGCGCGCGCGGCGGAGCCGTATCCATATCAACAAGAATCACATTAGCAAAACACCAGCGTAAGCATATTGATTCAGTAGCAAAATGCAGCGTCGAACTGATAGATGTTATCGAGACAGAGCGCGCCCGACTGATGAAGGCACAGGCGATATTGAATTGCGCACTCGTCGCAATGGAATGTGAAAACACTGCCGGCGCGACCTACTATCCTGACGCCTTACAAGTAGCGCAGGAACTATTGAATCAATCCATCGATCAGCTCGACTCGCTTAGGCTTAGACCGATGATCCAAGCACTCGAGAATGCAGCATCTCCTCATGCTGAAAACGAAATACCGGAACTCGATCCGAACAATGAACACGAGGTACGTGACAGCGAGAATGTTATCTATATTGCATCACCCAGCTTAGAAGCCCTTTCCTAACCCTTAGATTAAGGCATATATTGCTAGACTTACATCTTATTTCGACCCAGCTCGGATAGATCACATTACTCGGATCGCCGTACCTGCTCCTCATCGACCAGAGATCCAAGCTTGTCAGCCACCTGATCAAGTAACTCATGCGCAGCGGCCAATACACTAACAATATCCGGCCATTCGTCATTTTGGACCGATAAGTATTCATGCAGAAAACGGCAGCAATCAATAATACCCATCGCGCTGAAAATCCGTCTGCGCTCAGCCTCGATCCGATCAGCAACCGGTCTAGCATACATCTCATTCTCCGCAGAGATACGCTTACTCCTTCTGTTATTCATGAACTTTCAGCGCCAGCATGAGGCCCACCAGTCGTTCAATCCTCTTAGGGATTTAGCGCGCAAAAAGCATCTACGAAATGCCATCCGGAAACGCAGAGAGCGCCTTGCGCTGAGCCAGGAAGCATTCGCAGATAAAATCCCCATGCACCGCGCCTACTACCGCGCAATGTAGCACGGGGGAAAATATCTCCAGCTTTCCACGTTAGAGCGTGTGTGCACTGGCTTGGGTACCTACCTTTTGAAAATTATTCGAGAGGCAGAAACTTAAATCCCCTTATCAAATTCTCAATGGAAGTTCACTTGTTATCCAGATATTTTTCGCCGCCCCGTGGAATACGAATGAACTAATTGGCGATGTAGCAACCTTGAAGCTCAAGGAGGAAATACATCATAACTATGGATATCGTCGCTGAAAAAATTTTCTAATCGCCACACCAATCCGCGGGCACCGAAATACAGCTCTGAATGTGGCGCCGGAAAAAAATTTATTACCCCGTGATCTTCCAGATGATCCCGCCTCAGAACTCGAAACCAGGCCTTTCATCTCCGTGTCACGCAGCCAGCTCGCAAGACGGTAAAGCTTTAGCATTTCCGCAAGATGATGCGGCGATCGCTTCAACCAATGGGCGTAGCGTCGTCGCTCTCTCGCTCCGAGATCATCGTCTTGCAGACGCGCAAACCATCCAGCCGCTTCTCGAGCAAGCCGTACCGATTTTTGATTGTTGCGGCGCTCTAACACCTGCCGTCCTCAATCTAAGTCCACTTAATCTCTCAATAATTAAAACTTCCCTCTAGTTAGACCGGCCATAGCATTCCAGTGACCTCTATATATGGACAGTGTCACATGGATATTTAGTTTAGTGGTCGGGACGGCGAGACTCGAACTCGCGACCTCTTGCAAACGCAAGTGCGCCACCAACTGCGCCACGCCCCGATGTCGAATCCAACACATTCTGCCCAAACTTATTTAGGGCAACGCAATCACAACGGAATACCGCCGTTAAACACCAGAATTCAAAGCATTTACACACCATTCATTGAATAGTGCCGATCACTGCAAATGTGGATAAGGTATAGAAATTTCTGTTGTCGAATAGGCCATATTCCTTCCAGCCAGTCTCGCTCGACAAACTAAGGCACCGGCACGCGCGATAGATCAATACCACTGAACGCGGGCACTTAAATCGAGCTTCCCTCTCGCGACTCCATACACGCACGACTAGTTAACATTAAACAGGCAAATTGACTCACTTAGAACCAAGCAGTATGCCCTTCAACTTGCCATGCAGCTGCTCGATGCGGTCCATTTCAGCTACGTGGGTGGGTGACTGTCTCAACCAATCAAGATAACGACGTATCTCATCCTCACTGAGTGCACCATCTTTCAGCTGCACAAACCAATCGGCAGCTTGCTCGCCAACCAACATTTGAGCGCCGTTTTTATCAGATTCCGACATATGACGTCCTCCCGTGACACAATATTATCTTTGAACAGTTCCTAATCTCAGCCCATCAGCATCACCAAACGAAATCTACCCACTAACAGCGCACACGATGGTCGCTCTCAGCTCACGCCCCTTCAGCGTAGCCGAGTACAGCTCATAGGTTCACTCTGTTCCACCAAGGTAAAACAGTCCTCCAATGTTCATCCTTGCCCTTAACTGCTCGTAACATTTCTGCCGGCAGCGCCACCACTTTAACCAGATTAAATCGTTCTAATATTCCTTTACACTGGAGCACCCATTTTAGAAGGCGCCCGCCCCTGTAATGTTCGACGAACAACTCAACCAAATCGTTTTGTATCCATACTATGTCCCGTGGAAGACATAAGACTGGACACGTACCGTATGTTGCAGCCGGGCATGTGACAAATAGTGGTGTGCTAATAAATTACTATAGCGCTCAGTTGCCGATAAGACCCTCCTGTTCCGGCAAAAATGCGGTGCACCAAGGTACAGATAAGTACATATAAGCACATGGATGTCGATTGAGTAATGTCGCGCAGGCTTCAAGGACATGGAATTATGACGAGGATACTTTTCCAGGATTTCGAGGAGTTCGCCGACGCAATTAACGGGCTCACTGGCCGCTTCATCCCAACCGCACGTTCCGAGAGAGGCTGGTATTTGCAGGTGACTCCGGTCGGCCAAGTACCGATCCAACAGGTGCAAATCGGTGGCGCATCGACATTCGCAGGCAGCGGCTCTCCCGGTACGCTGACACTAGGAATACCCTGCTCCACGCCGGATCGCATCTATATTGACGGAGAATCGCTCGATAGCAATTCCCTCATCCTGCTGGAAGAAACCAAACTTTTCACATTCGCAGCGAAGCAGGCCACCATTTGGGGAGGCATCACTCTGCCTCTTGACCACCCCCTGTTAGAACCCCAGCTACTGGGCTCGCTAAGCACCAAGTTGTCCAAGCACAGAACTACCACACGAGTTCAATCCGAGTTGAATGCAGTTACTGCAGCCAAACTATTGGTCTCACGATTGTGCGAGGACAATGCTCAAGGAATTGAACTCGCTGGAGCCGCCACCACTATGGTGGCGGAAGAAGAGATCATCATGGCCGCGATACGGGTGCTCGAATCCTGTAGCCAGACCGAGCCGAACCACACAGGGCGCCATCGAATTCCCCGAGATCACATCATCAGAAAAACTCTAGCGGCGATCGAAACATTCGCAGGTCAACGGCTACTCATTCAAGACCTATGTCGCGCTACAAACGTATCAGAACGCACCTTGCGTAATGTCTTCCGAGAATATTTTGGCGTGGGCCCCATGCGGCTTTTGAAGGTGCGCCAACTACATGAGATGCGCATGGCGTTGACAGCAGCTGATCCTGACACTCACAACGTTTCGAACCTTGCTTTACGTTTTGGTATCTGGAACTTCGATGCGTTCTCCCGCAACTATGTGGCGCTATATGGCGAGACACCATCGGCAACGCTAAGACGCCCCGCACGGATACGCGATCGACGCTGGAAACTCAATCTGACGTGGATTCGCTACGCATCCCAAAGGTTCAGGGACTTCTAAAGAAGTTGGCGACACTGTGCATGACACTTCTCATCCAAGAACTCGAATCTCGGCAACCCTCCAATGAGATGAGTTCCCTTGAAAGATCGCTATGGTAAACAGGGTTAATGAACGCATCTAATCAGCGTGGCCCAGGCTCCGCTATCGATCCGCATAAAGTGGATTTCCCAGGCGCTGTAACCAAGAAACCAGGCCACACAATTGGCCTTCGACATTCTTTATTGATTTCCATAGAGGCACACCGACGTGATGATGCTTTTTTCCAGGTCGGACCTATGGAGTCACCGCACCCGGCTAGTGATCGCAGAAAAAGGATTACCTGTCGAGCTCGTGGATATTCAGGGTGGCAATTTGCCGGAAGACCTACTTGATCTTAATCCATACAATAGCGTGCCCACGCTGGTAGATCGGAATCTGGTTCTTTACGACTCCCGGATCATTATCGAATATCTCGATGAGCGTTTTCCGCATCCACCGCTAATGCCGATCGATCCGATCATGCGAGCGCAATTCCGATTGGCGATGTACCGGATAGAACGCGATTGGTACAGCCTTGGGCACCAGATGATTACTCCCACTGATTACCGACTAGATCAGGCGACAGCCCGCAAAGCCCTGCACGACTCAATCGCTGCCAGTGCGGATGTCTTCAAGGCGAAACCCTACTTCCTTTCAGACGAACTTACACTCGTCGATGCCACGATTGCGCCAATCCTCTGGCGTCTACGCTCGTGGCAGATAGACATGCCACCTGCAATTGAGCGGTACGCCAATCGGATTTACTCGCGCCCAGCGTTCAGACGCAGCCTATCGAGCATTGAACGGGAGATACATGTATGAGCAACAGCCAGAGACGACTCATGCATAGCCCCTACTAAGACGACTGCCGCGCCCACACATGCTTGACGAAAGGAATGGTCAATTTGCGTTGCTCGGCCAATGAAGCAACATCCAATTCGTCCAGAAATGCACACAGTGTGCTCATGTCGCGCGGCAGGCGGCGTAACAAGAAGGCCGCAACATCATCCGGCAACTCCAGACCTCGTTGCCGAGCATGCAAACGCAACGCCGCAATTTGATCGGACTCCAGTAGTGCCTGTACACGCAGCACAGTGCCGGCCAGTACGCGCGAAGACAAATCCTTCAACGCAAATTCAATGGCCGCCGGTGGCTGTTCGTCAGCCAACACTAACTTGCCACCACGCTCTTCCAGTTCACGATGCAGGCTGAACAAGGCGCGATTCCATGCACCATCGCGCAACACCATGCCGATGTCATCCAGGCACACTAGCGACATGACTTCGGCGCCTGCCAACAGTTCCGGCCCATAGGCATGCAGTTCACGCAGCGGCAGATAAGCCGCCTGTTGTTGCTGCTCGCCGGCACGCGCGCACAACGCCTGCAACAGATGTGTCTTGCCCACACCGGCACCACCATACACAAACACCACTGGACTGGGTCCCACAGACGGCAAATCGGTGAGCACGGCAATGACGTCGGCATTGGGACCTACGTGATAGCTATTGAATACGGAACTGGCGCGCAACCGTATGGGCAAAGACAGTTGGCGCGGCGCGGCGCGGGTTTCAGTTGCCATCACATCGATCACGCTTGGCTCGACTCGCCACCGCTGCGCGCCTGCTGTAGGTCAGCACATAGTCCACACCACTGCTTAATGTACTAGCCAATACCAACCAAGCCATTGCAGACAGCACCACTGGCAATTGCCATGACATGGCGGCGGTAAATACCACGGCAAAGACGTACAAAATCTGCAGCAAAGTATTGAGTTTGCTAATAACGGTCGGCGCCGCATCCAACAATGGGCCATGCAGCAATCGATAGGCAATCGCGCCACTGGTAATGACTACATCGCGCAGCACCACCAGTGTTGCCAACCAGACCGGTATCAAACCCAGTATCGCCAAGGTGACAAACACAGTAATCAACAACAGTTTGTCCGCCAAAGGATCCAGCGCCTTGCCCAATTCGCTTTCCCAGTGAAAACGCTTGGCCAGATAGCCATCAGCGGCATCGGTCACTGCTGCGATAAAGAACACCAGCAAGGTCAACCAGTACTCGGCCTGCATCAGCAGCCAGGCCGTAGGCGGCGCTAACAACATGCGCAGGAAACACAATCCGTTTGGCAACCAGCTCAAAGTCATGCGTAGTGAATGCAGATCTACTGCGAACGATAACGATAGATCAGAGTGTTGGCCGAACCGCCTGGCTGCGCCGTGGCGTCGATCACCGGCGACGGAACTTCAATCAATCGTTGATCGATAGCCAAAGCCCGCCGCAATGACTCTTGGCTGCCACGCACATCCAGTTGCACACGCAATACATCGCGCTGCAGCGATTCCACCGCGACGTTGCGCACCATTAACAGATTGCCGACATAGCTCAACGTGTTGGCATAGGCATCCAGGTTATCCATCCCCGCCACTTCCAAGACCAGCCGTGTGGTCTCCTTACCGGCCGAAGCGTAGTAACGCCCCAGTACGTCCGCCGCCAGATTGGGCCCCTCCTCGGCGGAGCCGGCCATTTCCTGCGTGCCGCCATTGAACACCATCTGCCAACGCAGACTGGCAGCGGTCACCGCGCTCGGATTTACACGCGCCAGCAGCACTGCGGACGCATCGTAGCGGCGCGCCAATTCCTGCAACTGCTGGGTGGAGGTGGCGGAAAACTGCTCGCTGGTTTCACCATTAGCCCAGACGATGGGCACACCGCGGAGTTTGGCGGTTTGTTCCGTGGCCATGCTGGCTTCGCGCAAACCCTGCAACGCCTGCGGATACACCACCAGTGTATTGGGACGCTCACGTTCCCACAGCGGCAGACCCGCCTGTTCCAACAGGACGTTGATCGACTTGGGCTCGAAGCCCACTTCCAGCTGACCGTTCGCCAAGTAGCTGTAACGCTGCACATAGCGGGCGGCACCATTGAGGCCAGCGCCGACCCGCGTCGCCGCATCGCTGCGACCGCTGACCTTGGTAAGCACAATGCCCAGCGCCGTGGCATAGGCCGCGGTGCGTGTGGCTTCGGCCCGATCCTTGACGCGCACTGTAGCGTCGTAAAGACCATTGACGGCGGCGGCCTGCGCCACGCCATACACCATCAACAACAGACACGCCAGCCAGGCCCAGCACACTGCGGCTGCCGCATTCATTCGCGTGTTTTTCAAAAAATTAGGCAGAGCCCGGGTGTACATGCCGTGATTTGCATTCAGTGCCATGGTTGGCTGTGTAAAATAGCACAGCCCGGATGGCCGCACTCTGTGGCGCATCCCCATTCTAATGACTCCCTAGCTGCAATTGAGTTCTGCATGTCCGACCAACAATCCCTGACCTATCGCGATGCCGGCGTCGATATCGATGCGGGCGAAGCCCTTGTCGAACGCATCAAGCCCCATGTCAAACGCTCGATGCGCAAGGAAGTCATGGGCGGTCTGGGCGGCTTCGGCGCGCTGTTCGAAGTGCCACTGGACCGCTACAAAAAACCGGTGCTGGTCTCCGGTACCGACGGTGTGGGCACCAAGCTGCGACTGGCCATTGAAACGGGTCGTCACGACACCATCGGCATCGATCTGGTCGGCATGTGCGTCAACGACGTGGTGGTGCAAGGCGCCGAGCCGCTGTACTTCCTCGATTACTACGCCACCGGCAAGCTCAGCGTCGATGTGGCTGAGTCGGTGATCAAGGGCATCGTCGACGGCTGCGTACTGGCTGGCTGCGCCTTAATCGGCGGTGAGACAGCGGAAATGCCCGGCATGTATGCCGCAGGCGACTACGACCTGGCTGGCTTTTCGGTGGGTATTGTCGAAAAGGACCGGATTATCGACGGCAGCAACACCAAGGCTGGTGATGTACTGATCGCACTGCCGTCCTCCGGCCCCCATTCCAATGGCTATTCGTTGATCCGCAAATTGCTGGAACGCGCGCACGCCACCCCCGAAACCAAGTTGGGCGATGGCCTGTTGTACGACGCGCTGTTGGCGCCGACGCGCATTTATGTGAAGACCGTGCTGGCCTTGATGCAGCAGTTGCCTGTGCACGGCGTGGCGCACATCACTGGCGGCGGCTTGCTGGAGAACATCCCACGCGTGGTGCCTGAGGGCCTGGAAGTCGTGATCAACCGCAACAGCTGGACCTTGCCGCCCGTGTTTCAGTGGTTGCAGCTACAGGGCAACATCGACGAGCACGAAATGTTGCGCACCTTTAATTGCGGCGTAGGTATGACCATTTGTGTTGCACCGGACAAGGTCGATCAAGCTTTAAGCATTCTGAAATCCATGAATGAACCGGCCTTCGTGATCGGCACGGTACGCCAGGGCAATGGCGGCGTGGTAGTGAACAACGGATGACCGCTACAGCGACGAAGTTGCCCGTGGTCATCCTGATCTCGGGCACCGGCAGCAACATGCTGCGTCTGGCCACCCTGGCACAAAGCGGCGAGCTGGCGATTGAAGTGAAAGCGGTCATCAGCGATCGCGCCGATGCCAAGGGATTGAGCAGCGCCGCGCAGTTGGGCATTGCCACCGCCACGCTGAATCCCAAACAATTCAGTGAACGCAGTGAATTCGACAAGGCGTTGGCTGAGTTGGTAAGCAGCTTCAATCCGCAATTGGTCATCCTCGCGGGCTTCATGCGCATCCTCAGCGGAAACTTCATTCAGCACTTCCGCGATCAATTGCTCAACATCCACCCCTCGCTACTACCCAAGTATCGCGGCTTGCACACGCATCGTCGCGCGCTTGAAGCCGGCGACCTCGAACATGGCGCCAGTGTGCATGTGGTCACCGAGGAACTGGACGGTGGTCCACTGATCATTCAGGCGCGCGTCCCCGTGCTGCAAGGCGACGACGAAGCCACACTGTCCGCTCGAGTCCTACAACAAGAGCATCAAATTTTTCCGCGTGCAGTAGAGTTATTCGCCACCGGCCGTCTAACCTGTCGGAACAATTTGTTACTGCTGGATGGCCAGGAACTCCAGCAACCGCTGCAGGTCTTGAATAACAGCCGTTAGTCTTTGCGAGACTTTAACTATCGTGCGTATCCAACCTCTTCTACCGTTGCTGGCCACGCTACTCATCGTGAATGGCGCTGCCGCGCAAAGCAGTTCAACAACAGGCAATTCTGCGCAAGCACCTTCTTTGAAGCCTTATACGGCGCGTTACGGAGTGAAATATCGCGGCATGAGCGGCGGTGAAATCGAGTTCACGCTCAAAAGCGAAGGCAATGGTCGTTACGTATTCAGTTCGCACTTGCTGCCGAATTTCCTGGGCAGCCTGTTCGCCAGCGATCAAGCCGAAGATAGTTCGCAAATACTGCTAGACGAATCGGGATTGCGACCGGTGCAATTTCATTCCGAAGACGGCAGCAAGAACACCGGCAAGGACATCAGCTATCAATTCGATTGGAGCCGAAATTCGGTGGCCGGTCGTTATGAAGACAGCGACTTCACCTTGACGCTGCCGCGCGGCACACAGGATCGTTTGAGCATTCAACTAGCTGCGTCTTTAGCTCTACAGGCAGGCCGCGAACCCGGCAAATTGACCATGTTGGAAAAGAATGAGCTGCAGGAATACACCATCGTGCAACAAGGCACAGAACAGGTGAACGTCGCAGCAGGAAGCTATGACGCGGCCGTGCTGAAAAGCGAACGCACCGGCAGCAGTCGCAGCACACGTTATTGGTATGCGCCCAAGTTGGGCTATATCCCCGTGCGCGCTGAGCGCAGCAGCAAGGGCAAGGTCGACATCGTTATGGAGTTGAAAAGCTACAAAGCCCTGTAGGGCGGGTAAGCGCGGAGAAACACTAAACCCGCCCTGTAACTGTTTAGGCCTTCGGCAGCGTCACGCCCGTCTGCCCCTGATACTTACCACCACGATCACGATACGAAGTTTCGCAAACTTCGTCGGATTCGAAGAACAACATCTGCGCCACGCCTTCATTGGCATAAATCTTCGCCGGCAACGGCGTTGTGTTGGAAAACTCCAGCGTCACATGACCTTCCCACTCCGGCTCCAGCGGCGTGACGTTCACAATGATGCCGCAGCGCGCATAAGTTGATTTACCCAGACACACCGTCAACACGCTGCGCGGAATACGAAAGAACTCTACCGTGCGCGCCAATGCAAACGAATTCGGTGGGATGATGCAGATATCCGATCTCACATCAACGAAGCTGTTCGGATCGAAAGCCTTCGGATCAACGATGGTCGAATTGATATTGGTGAAGATCTTAAATTCGTTGGCGCAGCGCACGTCGTAGCCATAGCTGGAAGTGCCGTAGGAAATGATCTTTTGATCGTTGGCCACGCGCACCTGGCCAGGGGCAAACGGTTCGATCATGCCGTGCTGCTCGGCCATGCGACGTATCCAACGGTCTGATTTGATGCTCATCCCACAACTCTCACTAAAGTAACTCGCGTTTCAAAAATTCTTTTACACAGGCCGGGTACAGTCCCCAGCCTACATCAACCCTGTGTATCAGCTGGATATCAGCTGGCGTCTATCTCGATCTTCGGCATCGGCCGCGCCGCCTGCGCTGCATGCCGCGCCAGTCGTGCACTGGTGCGTCGCGCCAAACTTAAATAAGCCTGCGTCAGCGCGCCGGCAGGATCGGCCACCACCGTCGGCCTGCCCTCGTCCGCCTGGGTCCGAATATCAATGTGCAGGGGCAATTCGGCCAGCAGATCCACTCCATACTGAGCAGCCATGCGCGCACCGCCACCGGCGCCGAACACATGTTCTTCATGACCACAGTTGGAACAAATGTGGGTGCTCATATTCTCGACAATGCCCAGCACCGGCACATTCACCTTTTCGAACATCTTCAGCCCCTTGCGCGCATCCAGCAACGCAATGTCCTGCGGCGTGGTAACGATCACGGCGCCACTGACCGGTACGCGCTGCGCCAGAGTCAATTGAATATCACCGGTGCCCGGCGGCATATCGACGACCAGGTAATCCAATTCGCCCCAACGGCAATCGTGCAGTAATTGGGTCAAAGCCTGGGTAACCATGGGCCCGCGCCAAACCATAGGCTGCTCGTCATCCACCAGCAAACCAATCGACATGACTTTGACGCCATGCGCGTCCAGAGGCTGAAAGGTCTTGCCATCGCTGCTGCTGGGCCGCTGGCCGGTCAACCCCATCATGCGCGCCTGGCTGGGGCCATAAATGTCGGCATCGAGCAGCCCCACCCGCGCGCCGTCGCTGGCCAGCGCCAGCGCCAGATTGGCCGCCGTGGTCGATTTACCCACACCGCCCTTGCCGGAAGCCACCACCAAAATGTTCTTGATGCCCTGGATGGGCTGAACATTTTGCTGCACAGCTGATGAATTAATTGCCGTGCGAACACGCACCGCAGGCGCACCCACGCCAGCCAACGCCGCTGTCAAACCAACCTGCAACGCCTCGACCGCCCTTCCCAGGGGATAGGGCAACACCACTTCCAAGGTGGCCGGCACGCCCTCCAGCCAGTTCAATTGCGCTGCCGTGCTGCCCAAGGCAAGCCCGGCTGCCGGTTCGACGAATTCGGCAGCGACAGCCAGTGCTGCCTGTGATTGCGGCGCGCTCGACATGGAGGCTCATTACCCTTGGTGGTTGCAGGGAGACAAAGGGGCGCAATTGTAGCGGATCGACGCGCCCGCATGGCTGCCTGTGAACCCTTTCTCATCCTGTCGGTCTTGGTGTTCGAACCGCGCAACATGGCATAATCGCCGCGCCGCTAAGGGGGCGGAAAGCTTATACATCCGGCCTGTGCTGCCGCTATAGTGGCATTGATGTGCCTGAATCTCTGGCCCCGTGCACATCTGTAACTCATAACTGATCTAAATAATGGATATCGAGACCGGTCGATGAAGTTTTTCGATGATTTAAGAGCCGATCGTCTGATCGAGGAGATCCGCAGCAAGGGCGATATACAACATCCCGAAGTGCAGAAGGCGTTGGGAAAGTTGGCGCGCCTGGGCACCGGCGGTATCCCGAAAATCGTCGAAGCACTGCCGGCTGCCAGCAAGCAGGAAACTCTGGCATTCGTCGAAATTCTCACGCAGCTGCTCGACCAGAAAACCTTTCCCATGTTGATGGATGCCTTGGTCAATGGCGACTCGCGCACCAATGCGGCGCTGTCCTGGGCCTTGTCCAGCAGCCGCAATTTTCCGCCGAATTTGTTACTGGAACAGCTCAGCCGGCCCGGCATGCCGCGCCCGGTGGTGCTGGAAGTCATCAACGCCCACAAGGCGCGCTTCAATCTGCGCGACCTGCTCAATCAGGCCTACAACCAGGAATCCACCGAAAAAGCCGCCTTGTTCAAAATCATCGGTGAAATCGCCGACGAACATGCCGTTCCCGAATTGATCAGCCGCATGGAAGGCAAGGACACGGTGGCGCGCACCCACATCGTCAACATCCTGTCGCGTTTCGATCGTCCCGACGTGGCGCGCTCCATGCAGCGGCTGTTGAAAGACCCCAACAAACTCATTCGCCAGGCAGCCTTGAACGCACTGGTGCGCATGAAGGCCACGGTCGAGATCGAGCCGGTATGCCAGCTACTCAGCGATGGCGACATCGAAGTACAGAACAAGGCCGTCGAATTGATCATTCGCGCCAAAGACCCGCAGACCATGAAGTACCTGGTGCCGGTGCTGAAGGACGAAAACGAGTATTCGCGTCGCGCCGCCGTGGAAGTATTGAACGCCCTGGGCACCAGCAAGGACATCAAGCAACTGTTGCAGGTGATCAAGGACGATGACTGGTGGGTGCGCAGCCGCGCCGCCGACGCCCTGGGCAAGATCGGTGGCCCACGAGTCGTGGACGCCGTACTGGAATTGGTGCGCGATGAAGACGAGGAAGTGCGCCGCGCGGCCATCGAAATCCTCAACCAGACCAAGGACGAACGCGCCGTCAACTTCCTGATCGACGCCACCAAGGATAAGGATTGGTGGGTGGCCGAACGCGCCGTCGATGCACTGGCTGAGATCGGCAGCAAGAAAGCCGTGCCGGCCCTCATCGAAATGGCGAATGGCAGCAACGTACGCGCCTTTCCGGCCGTGGCCCGCGCGCTCGGCAAGATTGGCGATCCACGCGGTTTGGAAGCGCTAACCAAACTGCTGACTCATGGCGAACGCGAAACCAAGATCGAAGCGGTAAACGCCCTGGCCCGGGTTGCAGACGAACGCCGTGCCGACAGCATTCGCACCTATATTCAATCCGCCACGCAAGGCTCCAACGACGACACGCTGATCCGCGCCGCCGAACATGCACTGGAAGATTTGGATGGCCGCTACTCAACCGCGTCAGTAGCGGCACAACAGAAGACGGCCAATGTCAGGATGTCCGAGACCAGATCGACCGAGACAGCCAAGACCCTGCTCATCGAAAAGGCCGACATCAGCAGCATCGTTAAGAGCGCCGAAGAAACTGCGCAAGCCGCCAAACTGGATATCAACACGCTGAAACCCGGCGATCTCATTGAAGGCCGCTACAAGTACATCGAGAAGATCGGCAAGGGCGCCTTCGGTACCGTGCTGCTGGTGGAAGACTCGGTGGTGGAAGAACGCCTGATCCTGAAGTTCTTGAACTCCAACGTCGCCCAGGACGAGGAGATGATGAAGCGCTTCGTGCACGAGCTGCGTTACTCACGCAAGATTACGCACAAGAACGTCATCCGCATCTACGACTTCGTCTACATGCGCGGTCTGTACGCCATCTCGATGGAATACTTCCCTTCACATCCGTTGGGCAGCGAAATCGTCAACGACAAACCGCTGGCCACCCAGCAGGCGGTGCGTTACGGCTGCGATATCGCCACCGGCATGGCCGTGGCGCATCTAGCCGGCATCGTGCATCGCGACTTGAAGCCAGCCAATATCCTGGTCAACAGCGAAAAATTTCTGAAAGTGGTGGACTTCGGTGTCGCAGCCGCACACAAGGAAGGCGACACGCAACTGACCAAGACCGGTTACGTCATCGGCAGTCCCAAGTACATGGCGCCGGAGCAGATTCTGGGCAAGAAAGTCGACGAACGCGCCGATATCTACAGCCTGGGTGTAATCCTGTACGAAATGCTTACCGGCGTACCGCCCTACTCGCGCGGCGATCACATGTCCGTGATGTACCAACACGTACAAGGCAAGGCCAAGGCGCCCATTGATGTGAATCCACAACTGCCCAAGGAATTGTCGGAGCTGGTGGTCAAAGCCATGTCGGTGGACAAGATGAAGCGGCATCAATCCATGGATGAACTGCGGCTGGCGCTGGAGAAGTTTTTGTAGCGATGTTGTGGGCTTCGCAGACTCAGCCCAACCTGCGGTGATCTTGTAGGTTGGGCTGAGTCTGCGAAGCCCAACAACCAAGGGATAGCATAAACAGATCAAGGAGGATCACATGCGTTATCGCCGTGCACATGCCGCTGGCGGCACTTGGTTCTTCACTGTCAACTTGGCTGACCGATCAAATCAATTCCTGACTGAATATATTGGTTTGCTACGCGAAACAATCCGCGCCGTGCGGATAAACCATCCCTTCGAAATCCTTGCAGCCGTAGTATTACCCGAACATCTGCATTGCATTTGGCGCCTGCCGAATGGCGATGCCGATTATCCAATACGCTGGAATCTCATCAAAGGAAGATTCTCACGCGACCTGACTATAAATGAGCAAATCCGCGACAGCAGACTCACCAAACGAGAACGCGGCATCTGGCAACGTCGGTATTGGGAACATCAAATCCGTGATGATGAAGATTTACAACGCCATGTAGATTACATCCACCACAACCCGGTCAAGCACGGCCGCACTAGTATTGCCTCGGCATGGCCATATTCCTCAATTCACCGTTACATACGCAACGGTATGTTGACGAAGGATTGGGCGACAGGCGAGATTGCCAACAGCAATCAGTTTGGCGAACGCTAGTTTCGCGACTTCGTAGGTTGGGCTGATGCCGCGAAGCCCAACAACACATGGAAAATAGGATGAAAAAGATTAGCCACTGGCTCGGCTTGATATGTTTATGTTGGGCTTCACTCTGTTCAGCCCAACCTACGCGAGCTGTGCAATACGCGCAGGTGGCGATTGCTCAGAGTCTACAAGCACAAAGTAATACACAAACTGATCGTGCTATTGGTGTTTGTGCTCTTATTGAAAATCAGGAGATATCAAGATACTGGGCTGTAAATATTGTCGAGCCATTATCTGTGCCGGGTTATTACCTAAGGACGTATGAAAATAAAGAAGTAGGCGTTGATGGTAAAGTCACTTTATTGGTCGAGCCGAAGCATGGAAAATTAGAAGCAATCGAAGATACTCCTGGTGCATATTATTATGTCCCGAATTCTTTTAACTATCGGGGTTTCGATACAGCTACCTTCGTTGCTGAGGTAGACGGATATAGCGTTAAAGTAGTCTATTGGTTTAGTGTTCTTGGTGGTGTAGGTGGTGGTACTGAGGGCGGGGATCCTTATCAAGATAAAGAAAATTGCCCTCAAGGGTCTTCTTGGAAAATCTCCCTCTCAGATCCTGATGTCGCTTCATTTTTAGCCCGCGTAGGTTGGGCTGAGTCTTCGAAGCCCAACATTCCAAGCCTCGTTGCCATTTGATAAGAAGTTGGGCTTCGCGGACTCAGCCCAACCTACCCAGACTCTGCGTGGGCGACATAGCTCAGCTCTTCCACCACCCAAACTCCCTCCCCTGTGAGCCGCTTCACAAGCACAGCAAGCTTTTTGGCAAAACCGCCCCACGAATTCGGCACAAACGGACATAATCCGCGCCCATGGCACGCATCGACGCATTCCTGAAACTCGGCACCGACCAAGGTTGTTCCGATATCCACTTCGCGGTGGGTATTCCGCCCATGCTGCGCATGTATGGCGACCTGATGCCGGTGAAATTTCGCGACCTGTCGCAGGCAGAGCTGGACGGCTATATCGCGGAGATCACCAACAAGGGGCAGCAGGAGCATCTGCGTCGCGGTCACGACCTGGATTTTTCGTACGTATCCAGCAATGGCGGCCGGTTTCGCGCCAATGTGTTCCGCAAGGACACCGGTGTCGGTGCCACTTTCCGCGCCATTCCTACCGCCGTACCGACACTGGATTCTCTACAGCTGCCCCCCATCATTCAGCAGCTATGCGACAACCACCAGGGCATGATCCTGGTAACCGGCTCCACCGGTACCGGCAAGTCCACCACGCTGGCGGCGATGATCGATTATCTGAACCGCACCCGGAAACTCAACATCATCAGCCTGGAAGATCCCATCGAATTCGTTCACCGCAGCAAGCTCAGCCAGGTGATTCAGCGCGAGCTGCATACCCATCTGCCCTCCTTCTCCGAAGGCGTGCGCGCGGCGCTGCGTGAAGACCCCGACGTGATTCTGGTCGGTGAGTTGCGCGATGCCGAGACCATTCGCTGGGCCATGACCGCCGCCGAAACCGGTCACCTGGTACTCGGCACGCTGCATACCACCGGCGCGGTGAAAACCATCGACCGCGTGGTCGATGCACTGCCTGCCGACGAACGCGAACAGACCAAGAGCTTCCTGGCGCAAAGCCTGCTGGCCGTTATCACTCAGGTACTGGTGAAAAAAGCCGATCTGCGCGGCCGCAAGGCCATCTGCGAAATCATGCTGATCACCCGTGCCATCGGTAAGTTGATCATGACCGACCAGACCCATCAGATTCCTTCGCAGCTGCAGATGGGTAAGGAACTGGGCATGCAGAGCCTGGACCAAGCGCTGCTGACGGCCATCCAGAACAAGGAAGTCGACGCCGACGACGCCTATGTGTACGCCAACGACAAGCGGCAGTTCTCGCGCTTTGTCACCGACACCAGCATTCTGCCCAAACTCGACCTGGCCCCCGGCTGAGTTCCAAGCTGAAAATCCATATGAGTACTGACAGCCCTCTCAGCAACACCGCCACGCACGCCACCTTGGGCGCAGCTGCACCCGTCGCAGCCGGTCCCAAGCGCATCGACGAATACTTAAAAGAAGTTCTCATCAAAGGCGGCTCCGATCTGCACTTCATCGCCGGCGATCCACCGCGCATTCGCCTGTATGGCGAGTTGCAGCCGCTGCGCAACGAAACGCTGGAACCGCGCATGGTGGAAGAGCTGTTGCGCGAAATCATGCCGCGTACCGCCGTGCACCGGCTGGAAGAAAAGAACGGTGCCGACTTCGCGCACATCATTCCCGGCATCTCGCGCTTTCGCGTCAACATCCTGCGTCATTTAAACGGTCTGGGGGCGGTGTTCCGCGCCATTCCTTCCAAGGCCAAAACCCTGGATGAACTGAAAATGCCGGATGCCGTGCGCAATCTGTGCAAGCTCAACTCCGGCTTGATCTTGGTGACGGGTAAAACCGGCTCCGGCAAATCCACCACGCTGGCGGCAATGATCGACGACATCAACAATCGCATGAAGGGTCATATCGTCACCATCGAAGACCCCATCGAATTCGTACATACGCGCAAGAACTGCCTGATCAGCCAGCGCGAAATCGGCCTGCACACGCCCTCCTTCTCCAACGCACTGCATTCGGCCCTGCGTGAAGATCCGGATGTGGTGCTGGTGGGCGAAATGCGTGACTACGAAACCATCAGCATCGCGGTGACTGCCGCGGAAATGGGCATTCTGGTGATGGGCACGCTGCACACCAACGGCGCCGCCCCCACCGTGGATCGCATCATCAACTCGTTCCCAGCGGACAAACAGGCGCAGGTGCGCGCCATGTTGTCCACCTCACTGCGCGGCGTAGTCTCGCAGCAGCTGATTCCCACCAAGGGCAAGCCGGGCCGCGTCGCCGCCATGGAAATCATGATCAATACGCCGGCCGTGGCCAACCTGATTCGTCAGGGCAAACTCGACCAATTGGAAAACACCATTCAGAGCGGCGCGGCGTTAGGGATGCGCACCATGGACAGCGCCATCCAGGAATTGCTGGACAAGGCCTTCATCAGTGGCCGCAACGCCTACCTCAAGGGCATCAACAAGACCAAGTTTGAGGCGGTAAAGGACAACAATTGATAATTGACAATGGATAATTGATAACGGAGACCCATCCGACGTTGTCAATTGTCAACTATCAATTGTCAATTTTCCGAGTTTCATTCCGCTTCACCGCCCATGGCATAATTGCCGCCCGTTTTTTTCCGCCTTCATCACACCCCAGTAATGACCGCCAAACGCCGTATTCTCGTCACCAGCGCCCTGCCCTATGCGAATGGTCCTCTGCATCTCGGCCACATGGTCGAAACCGTGCAGACCGATATCTGGGTGCGCTTCCAACAGCTGCGCGGTCATGAATGTCTGTACGTCTGCGCCGACGACACGCATGGCACGCCCATCATGTTGCGCGCGCAATCGGAAGGCATCACCCCGGAAGAGTTGATCGCGCGCGTGGCGGTTGAACACAAGGCCGATCTCGATGCCTTCAACATCGGCTTCGATAATTTTCACAGCACGCATTCCGAAGAAAATCGCGAGCTGACGTATCGTCTGTATGAAGCACTGGATCGCGCCCAACACATCGAACGCCGCACCGTGCGTCAGGCTTACGACGAACAGGCAAAAATGTTTCTGCCGGATCGCTTCGTCAAGGGCAATTGCCCGCGTTGCAATTCTCCCGGCCAATATGGCGATAGCTGCGAAGTATGCGGCGCCACGTACTCACCCAATGAATTGAAGAACCCGGTCTCGGTGGTCAGCGGCACCACGCCGGTGGAACGCGACTCAGAGCATCTATTTTTCAAGCTGGGCGATTTCGAGACCATGCTGCGCGAGTGGACACGCTCGGGCACTCTGCAAGATTCCGTGGCCAACAAACTCGACGAATGGTTTGCGGCAGGCCTGCGCGATTGGGACATCTCACGCGACGCGCCCTACTTCGGTTTCGAAATCCCCAATGCGCCCGGCAAGTATTTCTATGTGTGGCTGGATGCGCCGGTGGGTTACATGGCCAGCTTCCTCAATCTATGCCGCAAGCATGGCTGGGGCTTCGAAGCGTGGTGGAAGCCAGGCAGCCCCACCGAGCTGTATCACTTCATCGGCAAGGACATCCTGTACTTCCACTCGTTGTTCTGGCCTGCCGTATTGCACGGCGCCGGCTTCCGCACTCCCACCGGCGTGCATGTGCATGGCTTCCTGACCATCAACGGCGAGAAGATGTCGAAGTCGCGTGGCACCTTCATTACTGCCAGCGTGTGGCGCGAACATCTGCCCACCGAACCGTTACGCTATTTCTTTGCTTCACGACTGGGCTCCGGCCTGGACGATCTCGATCTCGGCCTGGACGACTTCGTCAACAAGGTGAACGCGGACATCGTCGGCAAGTTGGTCAACATCGCCAGTCGCTGCGCCGGATTCCTGGCGCGCAGCTTCGACAATCGTCTGGCCATGAAACTGCCGGAACCCGATTTGTACGAAGACTTCCTGCGCAAGCTGCCGGTGATTGCCGAGTTGTACGAGTCGCGCGATTACGCTGCAGCCATGCGCGAGATCATGGCGCTGGCGGACAAGGCCAATTTGTATGTGGATCAGAACAAGCCCTGGCTGCTGGCTAAAGACCCGGAACGCGCCGCTGAAGTCCATGGTGTGAGCACGCAGGCCATCAATCTGTTCCGTGTGCTGGTCATGCTGCTGAAGCCTGTGCTGCCGCAGCTGGTGAGCAAGGCCGAACAATTCCTGGGTGGCAATGAACTGACCTGGGAAGATGTGCAGCGTCCCTTATTGGGCACCAAGATCAATGCCTACGAACCCTTGGCTACGCGCATCGATCCAGCCACAGTCAAACGCATGCTGGAAGCCAATCAACAGGCAGCACAGCCTGCAGCAGCCCCCGTTGCCGATGCAAAGGACAGCGCAGCAAAAACTGAAACGACTGCTGCAGAGGTCACCGTCGATGATTTCACCAAACTCGATTTGCGTATCGCCAAGATACTCAACGCCGAATTGGTTGAAGGCGCAGACAAGCTGCTGAAGCTCAGCGTGGATCTGGGTGAGCTGGGCACTCGCACCATTTTCGCGGGCATTCGTGCCGCTTACGAACCCGCACAATTAATCGGTCGCTTGACCTTGGTATTCGCCAACCTCAAACCGCGCAAGATGCGCTTCGGCACTTCCGAAGGCATGGTGCTGGCTGCCGGTTCCGATGCCAAGGGCGAAGAGAAACAGATTTTCATTCTGTCTCCGGACAGCGGCGCCAAGCCGGGCATGAAGGTCAAGTAGAGCAACCAACAAGTGGCCACCCTGCTCATCATCCTGCTGGGCACGATGCTGATTCAGGGCTCGACCATTGCACTTGGCGGTAACACGCCGCCAGTGGCCGCACGAGGTGTGCGCGCCGATGAATTGCGCGCCGCCAGCTTCACGCTCATCACACTTACCCTATCCTCGCTACTAGGTTTCGGGGTACGACGCCTGTTGCCGCAAGGGCAGGACTACTTGCAAACACCATTGTTGCTGACCGGCATTGCACTGGTATTTCTTGGCGCACGTGCAGTGCTTGAGCATATTCCGGGAGCCATTCGCTGGCCGGATCTACTTGCGCATCTCACCACGCAATGCGCCATGTTGGGCATGGCGTTGTTCAGCGCTGCCACATTGGAAACATTTGCGGAAGCCTTGTTCTATGGCATGGGTGCGGCTTTGCTGCTGGCAGTACTCAGCGCCAGCTTTGTCGCGCTGCGCGAGCGTATTGACGCGGCGGATCTGCCGCTGGTGTTTCGCGGCATTCCCATCGCCTTGATTACTGCGGGCTTCATGGCGCTGGCGCTGATGGGCTTCGTCGGCATGATTCGTAACTAGCCGGCGCCGACATGAGCCGCACTTATCAAGGACTGCCCTTACCAGCGCATAAGCAACATAGTCGCGATGTGGCCATTGTGATTGCGTCCGCACCCGATGTATTGGTGCTACCGCTGAATCAACAAGGCGCTTCGTTATCCGCAGGGCTCAGTGATGGCGAATTAACTCCCTGCGTGGCGGTGAATGATCACGTGAACATGGGACAAACCATCGCGTTGCCCGGCACATCGCCCAGCACATCATTAGGCGCATGCCTGCATTCCCCGGTATCTGGCACAGTGCTGGCCATCGAAGCCTGCCCCACTGCGCTCGGTGATCAAACATTATTGATCGTCATCGGCAACGACCACCTGGATACCCGCGATCCCTCGCTACATCCAGTCGGCAATTGGCAGACACGCTCGCCCATCGAACTATGCAAACTATTGGCACTGGGAGGCATCGTCGGTCTGGGCGGCGCAGTATTCCCCACCGCCACCAAGCTGGCCGCTCATCAGCAGCACAGCATCGGCACCTTGTTGATCAACGGTGTCGAATGCGAACCCTATATCAGCTGCGATGATCGGCTGATGCGCGAACGCGCCGCCCTCATTCTGAGCGGCGCGCAAATCCTGTTACATGCCGCGCAGGCACAGACCTGCGTGATCGCCATTGAAGCCGACAAACCCGAAGCCATCGCCGCCATGCAGAACGCAGTTCAAGCTTTGGCAGATACGCGCTTTACAGTGCACACGCTACCCACCGCCTACCCCGGCGGTGACGAAGGCCAATTGATCACACAGCTACTGCAACGCGAGATTCCACGCGGCGGCCTGCCGGCGCAGATCGGTGTGATCGTACAAAACGTGGCCACCGCCTATGCCTGTGCACAATGGGTTTTGCATGCCGAGCCGCTGATCAGCCGTATCGTGACGCTAACCGGCCCCGGCATCCCACAAGCCATCAATGCGGAAGTACGGCTGGGCACGAGCATGTACGAGTTGATCAGGGCTTATGGCTCCGCTGTAAGCATCGAGGCCAGCGTGATCATGGGCGGCGCAATGATGGGCCGAAGCGTGAGCAACGCGGCTGCCCCTATCGTCAAAGCCAGCAATTGCCTCATCGTCGCTGCCGCGCCGATAAAACCAACTTCGGTAGAAATGCCCTGCATACGCTGCGGCGAATGTGCGCATGCCTGCCCTGCCAATTTATTGCCGCAGCAATTGTTGATGTATGCACGCAAGGATCATCGCGCCGCTCTGCAGGAACTGGGTTTGTTCGATTGTATCGAGTGCGGCTGTTGCGACTATGTCTGCCCGAGTAACATTCCGCTGGTCACCCACTTTCGCGTCGCCAAACGCGCCTTGACCACCTGATGTCCTCCATAGCAATCAATGCACCGCATATGAAACAGACGCGTAGCGTGCGTTTCATCATGGGCATGGTATTGCTGGCGCTGTTGCCGGCCGCTTTACTGCATATCGCTTTCTTCGGCTATGGCGTGTTGTGGCAATTTTTGCTGGCAGCGACCAGCGGCTTATTATGCGAAGCAGTAGCGGTACAACTACGCGGTAAGTCGCTGTCGATGTTTCTAACCGATGGCAGCACGCTGGTCACAGCGGCATTGCTGGCGCTGTCCATGCCCCCTCTGGCTCCCTGGTGGCTGATCGTCAGCGCCATGGCCTTCGCCATCTTGCTGGGCAAGCATGTGTATGGCGGATTAGGCGCCAATCCTTTCAATCCCGCCATGCTGGGTTATGCCGTGCTATTGGTGTCCTTTCCGCGCCCCATGACTAGTTGGCTTCCCGCTGTGGGCATCGAACCGCCGGGTTTTACTCAAGCAGCACGCGCCATCTTCAATGAAGAGCTGCCTGCTGCACTCAATGTCGATGTGTTATCGGCGGCATCGCCACTGGCTGCGCTTAAATCGGGTCTATCGCTACGCCACACCATGGATGAAATCCTGGCGCGTCCGATCTTCACCGACTTCTTGGGCGACATGGCGGGACGCGGCTGGGTCTGGATTTCGCTGGCGTTGTTGCTGGGCGGCGTATTCATGCTGGCGCTGCGCATCATCCGCTGGCAAATTCCCGTTTCGATGCTGATGGGACTGGGTGTTTGCGCCTTATTGATGAATCTGCTCGACCCCGGCCGCCATGCCGGCATGATGTTTCATTTGTTTTCCGGTGCCACCATGTTGGGCGCATTCTTCATTGCCACCGATCCCGTGACCGCAGCCACCAGCGCTCAAGGTCGATTGGTTTATGGCGCCGGTATCGGCGTGTTGACCTATGTCATTCGCGACTTCGGCAATTATCACGACGGACTGGCGTTCGCGGTATTGCTGATGAATCTGGCCGTACCCTTGATCGACAAATTTACCGTACCGCGCATCTATGGCGAGTCGCGCTGATACTTCGTTATTGCAACGCTTTGGCAAACCTTTGTTGGGGTTTGCCATCTTGCTGCTGCTGTGCGTGGTCGCGATTGCCATCACTGCGCAATTGACCCGGCAGCACATAGCACGCAACGAACGCGCCTGGTTCACCGCGCAAATCGAAGCCTTGATACCTGCAGAACTGCACGACAACGATTTGCTCAACGATAAAATCGAAGTGTATGCATCAGAGGCGTTGGGTACACGCAAAGCGGTTCCGGTGTATCGAGCACGACTCAAGGGCGCACCCAGCGCCGTGATCATTAACTCGGTCGCACCAGATGGCTACGGCGGACCCATCGAATTGCTGGTAGCGGTGAACTATGCCGGCGAAGTATTGGGTGTGCGCGTGTTGGCCCATCATGAAACACCAGGCATGGGCGATGCCTTTGCACAGGCCGGTTCCACCTGGTTGGCTGCGTTTCGTGGCCGTTCGCTAACCAACCCGGATACCCGCGGTTGGAATGTGCGCAAGGATGGCGGGCAATTCGAGCAATTCACCAGCGCCACCATTTCACCGCGCGCCATCATTCAAGCTGTACAGCGCACGCTGGACTACTATCAACAGAACCGCGCCAAGCTGTATCAGGCGGCTGCGAGCCCTTCTGAATCATGATACGCACTGCACCGTCAGCCACTACTACATCGCTGCGCCTGACCTGGCAGCAGCCTACCTTCCTGTTACCCCTGTTTTGTTTATGTTCGTTGCTGGGTAGCACCGATTCTTTAGCAGCGGCTCTAGGCATGGCCGTGGTTATTATCTTAGCCTCCATATCGTGCAATATACTGGTCGCACTGTTATCGACGTGGATACCGGCATATATCTCCACCGCGCTTTGGTTGTTATGCGGCGCGACCATCATGACGTTGATCGAACTGTTGTTGCATGCTTCGTTCTACGAGCTGTATCGACAACTTGGTTTATTTCTACCGCTTAGCTTGATCAGCTGCCTGCTGCTGGCCCGTCCGGAAATGCAGGTGCACCGACAATCGCTGCGCATCAGCCTGCAACGAGCATTGTCGATGAGTGGCGGCTACGCGCTGGCTGCGCTGGTGTTAGGTGCAGGCCGTGAATTGGTAGGACATGGCTCATTGTTCGCCAATGCCGCGACCATGTTGGGTAGTTGGGCACGACCGTTAGAGCTACAGGTGTTTCGCGCCGACATGGGCTTTCTACTGGCGGTGCTGGCGCCCGGCGCCTTCGTCGCATTGGGCCTGGGTGTAGCCCTGTACAATTGGCTAGGGCTGCACCTGCATAAATCCAAATCCAATAAATCATCAATCGATGCTGCATGAAACCCGAACAACGCACCGAGCTATTCAAGCGCCTGAAGGCGCTCAATCCCAAACCCACCACCGAGTTGGAATACAGCACACCCTTCGAATTGTTGATCGCGGTCATTCTGTCGGCACAGGCCACTGACAAGGGTGTCAATCTCGCCACACGCCAGCTGTACAAGGTAGCCAACACGCCCGCCAAGATTTATGCGCTGGGTGTTGAAGGTTTGTCGAAGTACATCAAGACCATTGGCCTGTATAACGGCAAGGCCAAGAACATCATCGAAACCTGTCGCCTGCTCATCGAACAGCATCATGCTGAAGTCCCGCGCACCCGCGAGGCATTGGAAGCTTTACCCGGAGTCGGTCGCAAGACCGCCAATGTGATACTCAACACCGCCTTCGGTGAGCCGACCATTGCCGTCGATACACACATCTTTCGCGTCAGCAATCGCACCGGACTCGCGCCGGGCAAGAATGTTGTACAGGTGGAAAACAAACTGCTGAAGGTGGTGCCGCCCGAATATGCGCATGATGCGCATCACTGGCTCATTCTGCATGGCCGCTATGTGTGCAAGGCGCGCAAGCCGGATTGCCCCGTCTGCGTAGTCGCTGATCTGTGCAGTTACAAGCACAAAACGCCTCCAACCGATAAAGCCACCCCCTTGTTGCCGTCCAGCAAGCGGCTTAAGGCAAAGTCCTCGAAGTAATCTGCAGCGCAGTTATAATTTATTCTAGAATTTATTCATGCCTTTCTTCGCCAATCAAAGTCGCGAGCAGCTGCGCCAGGTTTACTTCGATGCCTGGCAGAAACATTGCAATCGCCAACCCATGCAACCGCTGGAAGTGCAGATTGCCGATGTGATCGCCGCGCATCCCGAATATCAAGCCATGTTTGCCAGCGAGCAGAGCCTGGATAAGAATTGGCTACCCGAAGGCGGCGCCACCAATCCCTTCCTGCATATGGGTCTGCATCTGGCAGTGCGCGATCAAATTGCCACCGATCGTCCGCTGGGTATCCGCACCGTCTTCCAGACCCTGCAGGCCCGCTATGGCGATGCACATCAAGCCGAACATCAAATGATCGAATGCCTGGGTGAAGCACTCTGGCAGGCGCAGCGCAGTGGCCGTCCACCGGATGAACAAGCTTATCTTGAGAGTATTCGCAAGCGCTGCACTTGAGCTCGTCAGTGTTGATGCCCGCCCACCCCTTACGGGTATCCCATACAGGAGAAGTGCATGACCGCTAACTTCCAGCGGAGCAAGATCAGGCAATGAATGCAGTCGTCTGTGCTTAAGGCAAGTTAAATCCTATAAGGCGGATCAGCTGTATTCACCACAATAATTAGGGGAAATGCTACTGCCGCAGAATCATCTAAAATCGGCAGTATCGGCGGACAACAATATCTTCTAAAGCAGGCAATCATGACCGTTCTGCTACGGTCCTTAACCATTCGGCAACAACGCCAAGTCTTGCAATTGCTCGCGCCAGTCGGCGTGATTGTGTTGTGCAGTTTTGCCGCTGCGCATTTCAGTCGCGACTTGACGCTGGCCGTCTTCTTTGAAAATCTGCATTGGAGCATTGCCTATATCACTGCGGCCCTACTGGCCTGGTTGGGCGTCGCCTGGGCTGATGAATCGGCACTCGCACCGCGTCGTTGGTTTGCCTACGGCCTGAGCAGCTACGCGCTGGGCCAACTGGCGTGGGACTTCCAGGTATTGACCGGCTGGACGCCATTTCCTGGCCCCGTCGACGTGCTGTTCCTGTGCCTGGGGTTTTGCATCACCTGGGGCCTGGTGCTGGCCATCCGACAACAAAGCGGCCGTTTCGGCATGGCATTGCTGTTAGACACAGCGATGCTGACTGTGGTGGTGCTGGCCATTGCACTGGTGTGTTACCTACCGCATCGCGATGACGGCAACCCTTTACTTCTGGCAACACTGATCGCCTACCCCATCAGCATGCTGAGCGGCAGCTGCTTGGCTGCCATCATGATGCCGACATTACGCCTGCAAATAAGCAGTCAGTGGCTATTGTTGATATTGGCCTGCATGACACACAGCCTGCTGTCGATGCGCGGCAATCTGCAGATATTGTCCGGCAGCATTGTACCGGGTTCGTGGCTGGGCTTGGGGTACTCGCTAACAGCACTGGCCATGGGCCTGGGCGCCTGCATCTGGCGCACTCAGCCCACCGCTGATGCTGCTTGGCTCAAGCGCTATGCGCGCATGCTGAATCTGTTGCCATTGCTATTGATCAGCGTCGCAGCGATCAGCATTTATCTGGGCTGGCGGCTGGACAGTCTGTCCACTGCTGCCGAAATAACCATCTATATCAGCACTGCTGTGGTGCTGGCTTTAGCGACACTTCGCCAAAGCCTGCTGTTGTTCGAACGTGAACGTCTGCTGGCAGCGGAACAACGTGCCGTGCAATTGGAAAGTAGATTCCATACCTTGTTTAAGAACACTCGCAGCGGGCTGGCCCTGTTGAACAGCAACGGTCACTTCATGGAAGTCAATCCGGGGCTCAGCCAATTGCTGGGCTATAACCCCAGTGAATTGCTGCACATGAATATTCGCGACATCGATACCACACAGCCGCTTTCTCTGGATGGCCCGCTGGGATTGGTCGACCACCAGGGTAGCGGTGTTATCGAAACCGGCTGTCGTCATAAGAATGGACAGCTGATCGAGTTGGAACTAACCAGTGCCTTGATTCCCGACACCAACGGGCAGGTATTCGTCATTCTGCGCAACATTACCGAACGCAAGCAGGCTAACGAACAACTGCAGTTGATGGCGCAACGCCTGGCCATCGCCACGCGCTCTGCAGGCATCGGCATCTGGGAATATCAGCCGCCCACCGATACCTTGGTATGGGATGCGCAAATGCATAGCCTGTATGACATCGCATCTGAAGATTTCCCCGGCACCTATGCCGCCTGGGAACAGCGCGTGGAATTGAATGACCGGCAGCGTATGCATCGTATGTATGAAGAGGCCTTGCAAGGTCTGCGTGAATATCAGGGTGAATTCCGCATTCGGCATGCCAATGGCGAGGTACGTTACATAGAAACCTTTGCCGACATCCAACGCGATGCGCACAACAAGCCGACTCGCATCATCGGCGTCAACTGGGACATCACCGCGCGCAAACAGGCCGAAGCCGTGCATCTGCAATTGGAAACTCAGCTACGTCAATCGCAGAAGCTTGAAGCCATCGGCACGCTGGCCAGCGGCATTGCCCATGACTTCAACAATATCCTGGGCGCCATCCTCGGCAATATCGAACTCGCCTTGGAAGATGTAAACCAGACACATGCAGCACATACCAGCATGCAGGAAATTCGCAAAGCCGGCCAGCGAGCACGCGACCTGGTACGCCGCATCGTCGCTTTCGGCAAATCGGAACAAGCCGACTTTCATACGACGCAGCTTGACGCGGTGATCACAGATGCCTTGAAGATGGTACGCGCCATGCTGCCCGCATCGGTGGAGATCGATTGCCGACTCGCCACCGATACTCCTCCGGTGCGAGTCGATAGCGCGCAGATCGCGCAGCTGCTGCTCAATCTATGCACCAATGCCTATCAGGCCATGCCGCAGCAGCGCGGACGCATTGAACTCGCGCTGCAGCCGCATGAATTTCATGCAGCTACGCTGCCCAGCGCAGACATCAAACCGGGCCGTTATCTGGGCTTGACCATTACCGATACCGGCACCGGGATCGATCCGATGATCGTGGATCGAATCTTCGAACCCTTCTTCACCACTCGCGCCACCGGCGAAGGCAGCGGCTTAGGCTTGGCCATTGCCCACAACATCGTGCGCAATCACGGTGGCGCCATTGCATTGGATAGCCGGCCGGGTGGCGGCACGCGCTGTCAAATCTACCTGCCTGTACTGGAAGCCAGCGAAACAACACCGCTGCGCCAGCTTGCCGGTGATAACCGTCCCGGTAAGGGCCAGCACGTTCTCTATGTCGATGATGAAGAGCCCTTGGTGTTTCTGACCAAGCGCATGTTAGAGCGATTCGGCTATCGCGTGACCGGATTCACCGAGGCCGCCACTGCTCTGCAAGCGGCGTTGGCCGACACTGCCGATTTCGATGTGATCATCACCGATCAATCCATGCCCGGCATGTCCGGCATCGATCTGGCACGCGAGCTGCTCAAACAGCGCGCGCATAGTCGCATCCTGTTGGTGTCGGGCTATCTGCCACCGCGCGACGTAGAACGCGCACGGGCAGTGGGCATCCAGGAAATACTGTTAAAGCCCGACACCATCGATGAGCTGGTCAACACCGTGCATCGAATGATCAATAACGATAAAACAGCACCGAACTAGCCAACACTCGGCGCGGTATCGCTACTTCACCACCACGCCCTGTTTGCCATCGGCCATGAAGTTGCGCTCATTGCCGATGCAATCCTCATCGACCATACGATCGATATCGGTGACACGCTTGTAGTTGATGGTCAGCTCCCAGGGCTGGGCGAGCGCTTCCGGGTCATCGACGATCATTTTGTTTTCCAGCCGGTTCTTGTCGATCATACGGATACGTTCGACAAAGTGCGCCTTATTGCTGAAGCGCGAACCGGTCACACCCCCGCCTTCGAGCGACTCTGCCGCAACGGTGTCGATAACCAGGGTTTCACCTTCCCAATGACCGATGGAATCGCCCCAGGGGGTTTCCCATAAATCTTCAGGCTTGGGATGCGCACGACCATCGGTATACACATGCCGCACTTCTCGCCCGGAAAAGATCAACGCGGTTTCTTCAGGCGCAATGAAGACCTGAAACATCAACTGCGATGCCATGACGCTGGGAAAGCCGAAAATGCAACGTGGGCCACTGGCCTGCTTGCCGCGTATCACGGTAGCCGCTTTCTGCAGCCATTCCGGACGATAGGAAACCGGCGTGGTCACCATGGGCGAAGTAACCTGAAACGGCGTCGTCCCCGGCTTGGCCTTGCCGGATGCGCCCGAATTCAATTCCTGCGGTTCCCACATGCCCGTCCAATCCGGCAACTTGGCAAAGGCCTGCACGCGCTGCTTGGAACTCGGCTCGGCATCAACCGCGGCGCATAGACACAGCATCGCGCCGACACCCACCAAGACTCGCCAGTGTTTGTTGATAGATTGCATGACTTACTCCTTGAAGTCCGTGCCCAGGTGTTTGCCCGATGCATCCGTAGCGGAAACATAGAGACCCGCCTTGCTGCCATCGCGCATCGGCCGGATGACGACGGTAATGGCATCACCTTTTTTCAGTGTGCCGGGCTTCCAACCGTTGCGGAACAACTGCCTTGGATTGCCCATCTCCACACTCCATTCTTCTACCTGTCCGGTTGCGTCCTTGGCCGGCACCAGCACTTGAATCCAGCTGTGTGGATTGGTCCATTGAAACTCACGCACCGTACCGGACACGGTGACGGATTTTTGTTGATCGTAAATCGCTACCGAGTGGTGTGCCTGGGTCAATCCGCCGGCGACTAGCCCGAATGCACCCAAAATGCTTGCTAAGCATGCCCCTCTATTCATCCCCTCTCTCCCTATGTCCTGCGAATCGGATGTTCGCGTTGTAATACACGTATCCGCTGTAATAGTTACAAATATTTTATTCGTAGCGCAACACTTCGGCCGGCTTCATGCGTGCGGCGCGCAAAGTTTGCACCGACACGGACAGCCAGGCAATGAACACAGTGATAACCAGACCGGAGATGAACGGCCAGAGCGTTAGAGTGACTCGGCCGGGAAACAGGCTCAAGTACAGACGACAGATCACGAAGGCCACAGGCCACGCCAATAGATTAGAAATCACAATGGGTTTGGCAAACTCCTGTAACAGCAATTTAAATATTCCTACACCGTTCGATCCGAGTATCTTGCGGATGCCAATTTCATGCGTCCGCCGGCTGATGGTGTGTGTCGCCATGCCCACCATACCCATGATGGCAATGGCGAAGGCCAACACAGCCAGCAGTGACAACACGGCAAAGAGCATCATGAACATGGAACTGCTGCGCTCATATTGTTCATCGGCAAACACACGACTGACCAGCGCTCCTGGCGCCAGCTTGTTCCACACGCCATCAATGGCCTGCAAGCCGGCAGCAAGCTGCTTCTTGTCGACTCTCACAATGGCAAAATTGCCCCAGGTTGCCTCATCGCCGAGCACAAACACCGAGGCCTCGCCACTGCGACCCATCGCCTGCATAACATGGTTTTCCACCACGCCGACGATGCGCATCCTGAGCAATCCTATTCGATTACTATAAATAAGAGAGTCGATGGCTTGTTCAGGCGCACGCCAGCCCATCAAGCGGACAAAATCGCGATCCACAACCACATTCGTAATGGCTGTATCCTCTAACTTCGTAGTTAAGAGCTTTGTCGTTAGCGGCTTGTCGTCCCACCGGTATACATCAGGGTGTTGCATATCGACAGCACGACCCGCGAGCAAAGGAACGTCCATCACTGAAAAATAGTCGGTAAAGACTGTATTCAAAACCACACTGTGTCGAGGCGAACCTTCTTTAGAATCTTTCTGAATCACCATCATGCTGGGAGAAATCGTAAATAAAGGACCCGACATAGCAGAGACGGCCTTGATTTCCGGATGACGCCGCAGCTCAGTACTGAATGTGATCGCGCTAACCTTGGTGTCGCGCGTAGTCAAATTCAATGACACCACCGGATCTTCAAGCCGACTTAGAATAGTCTCACGCAGTTCACGATGTTGAATGTTAATGACAAAAATAAACACCAACATCAAGCCCGCCATCATGAATTGCACTCCCACCAGACAGCGCGCCAGCCAGCTACGCCCCCTATTCATGCTCTGCGCCCGTACCGCATTGGCCGGCGCAGCTCGCGATAGAACTAACGCGGGATAAGCCGCCGACAAACAACCCACCAACAGAACCAACCCCAGTAACGTCAATCCCATACGCCAGCCAGACAGCAGCTCGATATTCATTTGCATCTGAACCTTCGCAAGCGGACTGCTTATCAGCACTTTCAACACAGCAACTGCCAGCACCAACGCCGCTGCGCTCACCAGCAGCGACTCGCCCGCACACTGCGCCACCACGCTCATGCGAGTAGCGCCCAACAGACGCCTCAACCCCATCTCCCTGCTACGCACTACAGATTGCGCAGTAGCCAGATTGACGTAATTGATGATGGCCACAAACAACACCAACGTACCGCAGATTAACAACAATGCGAACATCGGCACGCCCAGCTGCCGCCATGACATTCCCATCGTGCTGTAAAAAACCGATGAAACCGGCATGACGCGAAAATTGGCCTGCTTCGATGCACGCCCCAGCGGTGACCGCCGCTTCTCCAACGCAGTCAACCTGGACTGCAGCTCACGCTTATCGATCGAACCATTATCCGGCAATAGCACATAGGTCATGCTGCGTAGCGACAGCCATTCTTCAGAAATCAACTTCTGCGCGTAGCTTGGGTCCTTTGCCAGCATGAGTCGGTCATACACCGCCCACGGCAGTAGGATTTGAAGTTCCTCTTTGCTATTGCCCGGCATGCTGCCGCCAAACTTTCCAAGATGAGTAGGCTGTGGCAGCTCACCTAGTACGCCGGCAACGGTCACCTGCTGAGTGTCCTCAAGCACTAGCGTCTTACCGACTACATCAAGGGTGCCGAATAACTTCAAAGCAGTCTGACCACCCAGCATGACACTATCCTGCTGCACGAAAGCCGCAAATCTATCGCCTCGCAACACCGGTATATCAAATATGGACAGAAACTGTTTGTCCGCCACCATTGCGGCCAACGTAAAACTTTCGCCCTCGCCCACCCTGACGCCGACCCGGTCGTTGCCCTGCGCGCTCGAAACCATCAGCTCCGGCTCATCCAGCTGCAGATACTTCGCCAACACCCGAGGCGAATTCGGTCCCTCCACCAATCTAACGCCATCTCCGGAACTGGACAGCGTGGACACCGCATAAATCCGGTCCGCATTCTTGAAACCCGATTCCATCGACATGAAGTAGGCGAACACCGCATAGGCCAGCAGGAAGCAACTCAGCCCGAAGGCGAGGCAGAGCACATTGGCAAGCGTGCTGTACTTGAAGCGCCATAGATTGCGCAGTGCGGTTTGCAGGTAATGCTTGAACATTGTTGTTATTTCCTTATTCGTAACGCAGCACTTCCGATGGCACTAGTCGCGCAACCCGGCGGGTCTGAACCAGAACAGCGAGGCAGGCAATGCTTACCGTGATCAGCAGGCTGATTACGAAAGGCCAGGCATTCAAGCTGATGCGATATGTGAAAATTCCGAGATAGGCATTCATGACGATATAGGCAAGCGGCCATACCATAATGTTCGCCAACACCACCGGTTTGGAGAAATCGCTGAGCAGCATGCGAAATATCTGCAGGGTGCTGGCGCCCAGCGATTTACGAATACCAACTTCATGTCTGCGGCGATTCAAGACATGCGCCGCCATGCCCACCATGCTCATGATGGAAATGGCGAAGGCAATCGATGCCAGTACCGTCACGGCGTTGGTTAACAGTTGGTAACGAGCGAACGCCTCGCTGAAAACCTGATCGGCAAAGCTGAGATTTGCCGCCACATCCGGAGCCAGTTTCTTGATCGTTGCAGCGATGGCGGCAATGCCACCGGGAATATTCTGTTTGTCGATCTGAATGACCGCATATAAAGGCGAGCGGATTCCAATCATGTTGCTGCTTGTAGCAGCCAGTTGAAACAGTTTGGTATCGATACCGCTGGTGGTTAGCGGCGGCCCCTCAACTACACCGACAATACGATAAGGAGTGCTTGGAACTCTATTACCCATGGCGACACCGGCCGGACCCGCCATGATGGACAAAGTAGACCTTCCAAGAAATTGCTTGCCGATTGCCTGGTCTGCATCCGGCCAGCCGAGCTTGTCAATTAAACTAACATCCACCAATACGTTTGAAACGGGCGGCGTAAAAACACCGTTGGCATCGACTGGCCTTCTTTTCAGAAACTCGGGAGGTATTTTCGTATCGCGTTCTATATCCAACCACCGGCCAGCCAGCAGCTTGAAGCCCATCATTGATGGAAAATTGTCACTGACCAGCAGGTTGTTGAAAGGTATTAATGCTTCGCTGTCTATTTCTTTGCGGGCATCAAACATGGCGCGACCTGTGCCCCATAACTTGGCCTGCACCCAGGCCACTGCCAGCACTTCTTTGTGGCGCAGCAATTCTGTTTTCACTGTATTGAACGCCGCATCAACCGGCCTGGGTCTGGCTGTCACGGAGGGAACGCCATTGAGCACCGGATTATTCAAGATCACCAACTGATCGCCCTGACTACCGAGCGCCACACGCTGAAACTCACGATATTGCCACTGCATCACCAGCAGACCGATCAGCAAGGCGCTGGCGGTCATGAACTGCATCCCCACCAGCAATCGGGCAAACAAGCCGCTATGCGTCAGCGAAGTGCTGCGCATGACATCCATCGGCCGCACTTTGCCGAGCAAGTAGACAGGATAGATAGCCGACAGCAAGGTCGCCATCATCAACAGCGCCAGACTGACCAGCAGGAAGCGTGCATCGATAAAGACACGCCAGTCCAGTTGCATGCGACGCGCCAGATCGAAACCGAATTCCGACAGCCCTAACGCCCATTTGCAAAGCGGCAACAGCGCCAGGGCCATCAACATGGCCACAATGCACAGCAGAAACACATCCAGCAGGCAGTGACACAGCATTTGCGTGCGTGTCGCGCCCAGCAACTGACGCAGTCCATTATCCTTGGTACGAGCTACTGTCTGGGTGGTGTAGAGATTCGCGTAATTGGCGATGGCTACGCATACCACCACAATGCCGATCATCATCAAAATCGTCGCAGGTGAGCCGAGATTTACCTGTTGCGAAACTATCCCACGTCGTTCGCGCGCCACCAGCTGATTGACGCTGAGCAGGTTGGTATCGGGATTCGAGCTTGCTGAAAACTTCTGCAGGTAGTCCCGACTCCGGTCGTCGATCTGCTGCGCCGTTAAACCACTGCCGGTCGGTATGGAGAAATAGATAATCCGTCCTTCCAGCCAATTACTATCCACCGGCTCCGCACGCAGACTTTCGATCGGAATCATTTGGTTATCCATACCGAGTCTTTCCGCCAGCGCATTCAACAACACGACCTGTGGCAGGCTTTGCGCTTTATTGGCGCCGATGCGACTCATCGATTGGATTGACAAGGCACTGGGCTCACTTAAATCCTCGTAAACCCCCACCACCTTCGCTGCCACGCCCGAGCCAAGCAGCAATTGTTTTCCCACCGCATTCTCGTTGCCAAACAAATTTTTCGACAACGTTATGCCGATCAGAACATCGTTAGATCCCGTCAATGCCATTGACCCGCTAACGACGGTAAGCCGGTAAAGATTAAAAAAGTCGCTATCGGTGACCAACGTAGTCACCGAGGATTTATTGATACCGTCCGAAGACGCATCCACCTGTAAGTCCGGCACGAAGTAAGCCGTCATGGATATATTTTTATAGTCAGTCTTCAGTTGATCGTATAAGGCAAGACTGCCATTACCGATTGCGTAGGTACGGTTTGCATTTACAAACCGGGGATCGCTTTGCGTCAACCAACTAGCCACTACATAGGCGCACATAAAGCAGGCAAAGCCGAACGCCAGACAGAATACATTGGCTAAGGTGGTGAACTTAAAGCTCCATAGATTTCTCAACGCGGTTTGCAGGTAGTGCTTAACCATTGACTGATTCCTTCTTGACTGTTGCTAAGAGTCAGTCGCGTTCAAACAACCTTGCCATCCAGCATATTGATCACCCGATGCGCCTTGGCGGCATGCTCTGCCGAGTGCGTTACCATCATGATGGTGGCGCCTTGCTCATTCAGCACAGTGAGCATCTCCATCACGTCTTCGCCGTTCTTGCTATCCAGATTGCCGGTGGGCTCGTCGGCGAGAATGAGTTTCGGATCGGTAACCACCGCACGCGCCACGGCTACACGCTGTTGCTGACCGCCGGAGAGTTGCGCTGGACGGTGCTTGATACGCGAATCCAGACCCACCAACTCGAGCACTTCACGCACCCGATTTTTACGTTGCGGTTTAGGTACATCGAGATATAACAGCGGTAACTCCACGTTCTCGTACACGCTTAAATCCTCAATCAGATTGAAGCTCTGAAAGATGAAACCCAGATGCTTGCGGCGTACTTTGACCAACTTGCTCTCCGGCAACTCGGCGATGTTCTGTTCGTCGAAGAAATAGTCACCGCCATCCAGCGTGTCGATCATGCCCACCACATTCAGTAGACTGGACTTGCCGCAGCCGGATGGCCCCATGACTGCAACAAACTCTCCCTGCTTTATTTCCAGATCGACCGCATTCAGTGCAGTGGTTTCCAACTCTTTGGTTTTGTATACCTTGCGGACTTGATTGAGTTTGATCATGGCTATTCCTTTGACTACCGTTTTATTTCTAGCGAAGTCGTAAATGATTAATGTCTTTGTATGATTTGTAACTTGAAATCAGCACCTGCTCGCCGGCCTTGAGACCCTCGAGCACTTCCACATAGTCAGTGTTACGACGTCCTAGCTTGACCACACGCCGCTCGGCCGATGCACCGGAGGGTTCCAGTACGAATACGCCATTGTTCGCAGCGTCGTAGAACGCGCCATTCCCGACGATCAGTGCCCGGCTGGTACCGCCAATATCCAGTTTCAGTTGTAAGCTCTGCCCCACTCGCGTGCCGGCCGGCGCCGCATCGACAAACACCATCTCCAGCTTGAACAGACGGTCACGCACTTCGGGATATACCTTGCTGACCTTGAAGCGATAGCTCTTTCCATCCAGTTCGGCCGTGGCCATCTGCCCAGCCGTCACTCTGTTGAGATAGAACTCATCCACGGACGCAGTTACTTTGGTCTGTTCCATGCGGTCAATCTGACCGATGCGTGAACCTTGTGGCTTGGCTTGACCGACATCCACATTGAAGCTGGTCAATTGACCGCTGATGGGCGCGCGTACGTTCAAACTGTCCAGATTGTTTTTGTATATCTCCAACTTGGAGTTCAGATTGTCCACGGTGTTCTGCATGCGTTCGATCTGCGCACTGCCTTTCTCACGGCTGAGACTCAACGCCGCTTCGGCGCTCTGTAACAACTGCTGTTGCCTGGCAATGTCGAGATTCAGATTTTCGTATTCAGAGCGGGCTATCACCCCCTGCTGCATCAATGGCTCGTAGCGCTTTTGTTGAGCCAGTAACTTGTCCATGCTGCTACGTGCATCGATCACACTGCGTTCGCTATTGATGCGATCCTGTTCGTAGCTGAGCTTGGTGGTACTGAGTTGATTGACCTGCTCGGCCAATTGCGTCTCATTGGTCAAGAGCTCCAGTTCCAGGCGAGTGCTTTTTAATTTGACCAGCAATTGCCCGGCTTCTACCTTGGCGCCTTCTTCCACCAACACCTCGGCCACTTGTCCGCCCTCGGCCAGATCCAGATACACCGTATCGCTGGGCGCCAGCACACCCACCAGGGGAATGAATTCTTGAAACTCGCCCTGGGCAACCGTGGCGAAACTCAGACGTTCTTTATCGACAGTCAAACTATCGCTGCGCCCGTAACGCTGGTACGCCAGCAACAACAACGCGCCGACCAGCAACGCCAGCAGGGCAATCAGCATGCGAGCTATGGTGAAACGTCGCGCTTGCACCGCGCGATCCATGACAGAGGGCGTGATCTCCGGTACTTCCTGCCGAGGAACGGCAGCATTCGCCACTACCGGCTGCACCAAGGATTTTCTGCTCAAGGCTCGCATTGATCGCCCAACTCCATGCGCTTACTGTGTTATTGTTGTAATACAGTATTTACATGGACGACTCAGACTGTCAAGCTATGTTTCATGACCCAGGCCGCACACAAGTGGGATGAACATCTGCCGATCTACCGGCAGCTGATGGATCTATTGGTCCATCGCATCCTCGATGAAACCTATCCCGAGGGCGAAATGCTGCCATCGGTACGCCAACTGGCCAGCGACTTCCAGATCAATCCCTTGACCGTTGCCAAGGTTTACAAAGAATTGGCGCGCGAAGACCTGCTCGATAAGAAACGCGGCGAGGGATTGGTGATTAAGAAAGGCGTACGCGCCTTGTTACTTAAGCGTGAACGCACCCGGTTCCTGAAAGAGGAATGGCCGCAGATCAAGGCACGCATGGAACGGATGGATATCAATTTGAAGGAGCTGTTGAAATGACAACCTATCTTCCCATCCGTTAGCCTGAGCCTCGAACTCATCAAGCCCGCGCAGTAATGTTCTGCTCGCGCTGCCAGACGACTTGCACCGCCGCCTCATCCGGCTTGGCGGCAAATTCATGACTGATCCATAGATCGGCAACGGCTACCAACTTGTCGCCTGCATAGATCAAGGGCAGACATTCACGCCACCAGGGCAACACGGCCGATTCCTGCAGAAGCTTCTTCAAGGCGCGGTGATGTTTGTCGCCGGGCAAACGAATGCGTTCACCGCCATCACGAAAACGAACCTGTAGTTGTTCGGGCAGCCGCACGCGTGCAATACCGAGGCGACGTTCGGTCATAGCAGCTTCCGACTGCGATGAAATGCTGAGAGCACCCAATTCGCTGGGCAGGGACAGTTCTTCCTGCCAATGCCAACTCATCTGCGCTGCGGGGTCCCAATCGTTCAACAATTGTTCGACGTACAGCAGATCACGATACCGATGCACTTCAACGCCATGCCACTGCACACGTGGAATTCGATGCTGTGCCGACTCCAGCATGTCATGCTCCAGCGAGTGCAGCACACGTGTCGAAGGCATCAATACATCATGCTGCTGCAACCAGAACCGCAGCAGCGCATGTCGACGCGGCAGCGGTAGTTCGCGCAGCGCGTCAACGCTCAGTGCATCGTCGACACTGGCCAGTAGATAGTCGGTCTCCGTCCAATCATCAAGCAAGGTCTGTGCTTCAGCCAAGTGGCTGGCGCTGCGCGAGGCCGTGCGCGCGATTGCGGGCCAGCGGGTCTTGAGTAACGGCACCACTTCCTGACGCAGAAAGTTGCGATCGAAATGGGTATCGCTGTTGCTCGGATCGGTGAGATAGGGCAATTGCCGCGCGCGTGCCCACTCGTGCAAAGCTTCGTGAGTAAAACCCAGCAGCGGTCGCGCATGCCAGCCGGCGCCAAAACGTATGCAAGTCGGCATGGCGGCCAGGCCGTCCACGCCGGAACCGCGCATCAGCGCCAGCAAAATGGTTTCCAACTGATCGTCGGCATGATGTGCGGTCAGCAACAACTCGCCCGAACGCAATGCCGATTTGAAAGCCGTGTAACGTGCTTCGCGTGCCGAAGCTTCCACACCGAACTCATCGATATTGGTTACGGCAACACGCAACACCGTGCACTCGATTTGCAATTGTTCAGCCCATTGCTGACATTGCCGCGCCCATTCGGCCGATTCGGCATGCAACTGGTGATCGACGTGTAAGGCGCGTAGCTGTAGTTGCGGGTTGTGCGTGCGCACCTCCGCCATGACATGCAGCAACACCATGGAATCGGAACCGCCGCTCAGCGCCACGCAGACCGCCGTCGATGCGTTAGCAGGCTGAACGGCGGCGAGGGCATTTAGAAAAGCATTGATTGAAAATTCGGACATAGCCTGCAAGTTTGCCTGATTCAATCTATCCGGACAAACTGCCTGGCATCACCGCTGCAAACCGCGGACGGCGTTTCGAATGGGTCATTGGCCGTTAGGCGGCTGGTTCAGCGCCACCCAGTAAACCCCCAGGCGCGCCACCGTTTCCGCAAATTCGCCAAATTCAAGCGGCTTGCGGACAAAGCTGTTCGCGCCGTCCAGATAGCTGGTAAGACGGTCCTGCTCATCATCGGATGAAGTCAAAATGACAATGGGCAATAGATGCGTGCGCGGCTCGGCGCGCAGGCGGCGCAATACTTCCAAGCCATTGACGCGCGGCAGACTTAAATCAAGCAAGACAACAGCGGGCAGATCAGCACCGGCGCGATGCGCGAACTCACCCACGCCGGCAAAGTAATCCAGGGCCTGCTGTCCATCGCGCACCACCTCGACCTGATTGGCGAGATTCACCTTGCGCAACACACGCAGAATCAATTTTTCGTCCTGATCGTTATCCTCGACCAACAACAAAGATCGACTCATACCTCATCTCCCTTGGCAGGATCGCCCAATGTAAAACGAAAGCAAGCACCCTTGCCTGGCGCGGCATTGGCAGTGATCTCGCCACCGTGGCGACGCACAATGCGCTGCACCGTCGCCAGACCAATGCCAATGCCGATGAATTCGTCCTGTCGATGCAGACGCTGAAATGGCTTGAACAACCGATCGGCATGCGCCATGTCGAAGCCTGCGCCATTGTCCGTCACCCGAAACATCTGCGTACTGGCTTGGTTGACGGCATCGAAGCGAATACAAGCCTGCTCGGTCTTCTGTGTGTACTTCCAGGCATTACCCAGCAGGTTGCGCAACACCAGCTCCAGCATTCGCGCATCACCGAAGGCATGCAGCCCGGGAGCAATTTGCCAATCTATTTTTCGTTGCGGATCTTGCTGCTGCAACTCGTCGCGAATGTGCTCGGCAATGGCCTGCAAGTCGACGCGTTTGAATTGCAGGCTGCCCTGGGTGCTGCGCGACAGCACCAACAAACCTTCCAGCAAGTCGCCCATGCGACGACTGGCACGACTGATTTCATTGGCGAAGTCACGGCCTTCTTCGTCGAGACTGGAACCGCAATCTTCCAGCAGGGCGCGACTGAAACCATCCAGGGCACGCAGTGGCGCGCGCAAGTCATGCGCCACGGCATAGGTGAACGCTTCCAATTCATCATTGGCGGCGCGCAGTGCGGCCTCGGCTTTTTTAAGATTGGTGATGTCGATCACCAGGACATACACACCTCGCACCACGCCGGACGAATGATCCGGAACGTAGTACGCCTGGACATCCTGACTGCGACTGCCGTCCGGTGCGATCACGCGCATCTCCGCAGAGCGCAATTCGCCGTTCAAAGCCGCTTCAAGATAAGGGCGACGATCTTCGAACTGGGCCGCACCGAATATTTCCGCGTAGTGCCGTCCCAATAATTTTGCAGCGGGTTTACCTACCATTTCCTGGTAAACACGATTGGCGAAACGCAATTTCAGGCCGCTATCCCAGTAACCGACCATGGACGGCAACGCATCGAGAATGTTTTGCAGATTGCTGCGCGCCAGTTCCAGCTGTGAGGTGCGCGCCGCCACCTGTTGTTCCAGCGAGGCATTCACGGCTTGTAGTGCCAACTCCGCCTGCTTGCGTTCGGTAATATCCTGAATTGCGCCTTCCACGCGCACCACCCGCCCCGCTTCGACAATGGGCATCCCTTGGGCGCGAATCCACTTACTGCTCAGAGTCGCGGAGATCAATTGCAATTCAAGATCGTACGGCTGGGCATGCTTAGCAGCTTGCTGTATGGCCGTCTGCAATTTAATGCGTGAATCTTCCTTGAAGAACGATATTCTTTCTGCAGCACTCAAGGTTGAGTTCGCAGGCAGGTCATAAATACGCGCCACCTCATCGGTCCAGGTACCCGCCCGGGTATCGACATCGAAGCTCCAACCACCCACCTTGGCCAGCGAGCTCATTCTATTCAACAGTACCTGTTGTTGACGTAATGCCGCTTCGGAACGATGGTGTTCGGTGATATCGACGCGACTGACCAGCATCAATCCCGGATCGGTTTGCGGTGAGGGCATCACCATGCCGCTCAGCACATGCAAGGTGCCGCCATCGAAGGCGCACAGCTCCATTTCCAACAGGGCACTGCGATCGCCGCGCGCCACATATTCAAGCTTGGTAACAAAACCTTGCAAGGCAGCCGGTGTGGCAAATAACCAATTTAACGGACCGAGCAATTGTTCTTTCAATTGGGCGCGAAACACATTCAATGTCCAATCGTTGACATCGACCACTCGCACCAACTCCAACATGCGCTGCACGAACTCGGGATGTTGGGCAAAGTAGGCAGCGAAATCTTTGACACCGGTGGCGCGCAGCAACTGTAGTTCGCGCAGCACGATGCTCCAGTCCTCCTGCCAGATGGATACCGGCGCCGAGTGATACAGACCGCGAAAGCGCTGCTCGCTGAGCAGCAAGGCCTCGCGCATGTCGATGCGCTCCTGAATGTCGGTATTGCTGCCAAACCACTTGATCACGCGCCCGGAGGTGTCGCGCACCGGCATCGAGCGAGTATCGAACCAGTGGTAGATACCATCGTAACGACGGATTCTGAAATCGACGCGCAAGGCATCGCCGGTGGCCACGGAGCGCTTCCAGGCCTCCAGCAGACGGTTGCGGTCATCAGGATGCACCTGGGTCAGCCACTCCAAACCCAACTGCTGCTCGGCCGGCAGGCCGGTGTAGTCTTCCCAACGGCGGCTGAGATAGTCGCAGACGCCGTCGGCGTCGCAGGTCCAGATCATCTGCGGCAGCCAGTCAGCGAGGAGGCGAAAACCGGATTCATGCTGTTGATCGCGGGTCATCGCAATCAATTCGCTGAGTTCCATAGCACCGTCCTTTAATAGTAGGAATTGGGGCGCATCGACTAGCGAGACTATCGCCCATCCCGCTGCCGGGCATCGGTTATCTCCGCAATTTATGGCGACAAGTTGACCGGTCTCCTCAAAAAGCCCTAAGGTTGGGCTGGCTCCGTGCCGTTCTTAGAACTGGTAACAACAATTCGATCGTCCCCCACCTTCCATCATGGCCACCTTGATCCCCACCCTGAGCAGCTGTTTGCGGCGTATGAGCGCCGGCGAAAAGCGTTTTGCCCAGCGTCTGGAGGGATTGCTGGCGGCGGATACGCTGTGTTGGTACGACGTGGCCTTCGGCCCCCGCCACCAGCATCCGGACTTCGTCATCCTGCACCCGGCCCATGGGCTGCTGATTCTGGAAGTAGCAGATTGGCCCCTGGACAGCGTGGTCGCCCACAATCGCGTGGGCATCACCCTGCTGACCGGCGAAGGCCGCAAACCGACAGGCAATCCGCTGGAACAGGCCCGCCAGTACGCGCTGGGCATCCAGCAGGTTCTGGAACGCGATCCACAGCTATGTACACAGGGCAGTGCCGCGTCGGTGGGCTACGGACTGGTGCTCAGCAATGTTACTCGCGAAGAATTCGAACACGCTCAATTAGGCACGACCTTCTCGCCGGCCCGCGTGATCTGCAAGGACGAAATGACCGGCGCGGTATCAGCGGATGAATTTCAGCAACGGCTGTGGCGCATGTTGCCCATCCCGCACCCGGAACCACTCAATGCATTGCAGATCGATCGGGTGCGTTACCATCTGTTTCCGGATCTGCGCATCGAGCAGGGCTCGTTGTTTTCGAACACCGTTACCGAACACTGCCCCGCCGTATTGAAGGTGATGGATCTGCAGCAGGAACAGGTAGTCCGCAATCTGGGTGATGGCCATCGAGTCATCCACGGTGTGGCCGGTTCGGGCAAAACCCTCATTCTGGCTTATCGCTGTACGCAACTGGCCCGACGCACCGACAAACCCATTCTGGTGCTGTGCTACAACGACTCGCTGGCCGCGCGCCTGGAACAACTGGTGGCGGATCGCACGCTGGTCGGTCGCATCATCGTGCGCCACTTCCACGGTTGGTGTCTGGATCAATTGCGCCTGCATCGCATCGAAGCGCCGGCAGGCGGTCCTGGGTTCCCCGGACGCCTGGTGCGAACCGTCACCCAGGCAGTGCAACAGCAACGCATTCCCGTCGAACAATATGGCGCGGTCATGATCGACGAAGGCCACGACTTCGAGCCCGAATGGTTCAAGCTGCTGGCACGCATGGTTGATCCGGTCAGCAATTCGTTGCTGTTGTTATATGACGATGCGCAAGCCATTTACGGCAAGAAGCGCTCGCGCGATTTCAGCTTTGCCAAAGTGGGCATTCAAGCGCGCGGCCGCACTACCATTCTGCGGGTGAACTATCGCAATAGCGCCCAGGTGCTCGACTACGCCTATCGCTTTGCCAAAGAAACACTGATCCCAGAAGAAAACACCTGCGAAGAAGATGCCATTCCCTTTGTGAGCCCGGAAAGCGCCGGTCGTGACGGTCACTCGCCACAATTGCAGCAATGCGCTTCATTGCAGGACGAAGCCAGGCACATCACCGAACAAATGCAGGCACTGCACGCGCAAGGACACAGCTGGAAAGACATGGCCGTGTTGTATCCGACACGCATTGTCGGTGAAGCCTTGGCAGCACAATTGCGAGCGGAAGATCTGCCGGTGGAGTGGTTGCAGGACAACTCCAGTCAACGCTTCAATCCACAGGCCGACAGCATCAAGCTGATGACCCTGCATAGCAGCAAGGGCTTGGAATTCCCGGTGGTCGCGATTGCCGGCCTGGGCTTCATGCCTTACCAGGAAGATGAAGCCATGGAAGACACCCGGCTGCTCTATATCGGCATGACGCGGGCCGTGGAACGTTTGATCCTCACTGCGCATCGCAGCTCGGAATTCGTTAAGCAGTTGCTAACATTGCCGCAAACGGCATAGTCACCGTTAAGCAGTGAACTAAGCAAAGCGAATAGACTTCATCGGTCATTCCCGCGAAAGCGGGAATCCAGTTGAACTATCGTTTCACTGGACTGGATGCTCGCCTACGCGAGCATGACGTTGGCGCATACTTTCCTGCACTGACGTTTAACTGGCTGCGTCTCAGACTCATTGCCTGTCGATTAACTCTTATTCATTACCGATTTGCCGTTGAACCATCCGCCTTGCTAAGGGCTCAAATTGCATGTGATTCGAACGCTTCTCGCCAACATGAGGAGACGATCATGAACAGGCACCCCATCAATCAATTTCGCCTTTTTCGATTTTGTGCACTCGCCACGCTAACTTGCCTGGCCACCCTGCCCGCTCTCTCGGCTAGCGCACCTCGCGATGAAATCGCCTTCGCCAATCATGGTGGCATTCGCGACTGGGCCGCCGACGGCAGCAAGGGCATGTGGGTGCAGAGCAACAGCGGTAAATGGTTTTATGCGAAGTTTTCCTTCCCTTGCAACAGCCTGGCCTTCACCACGCGCGTCAAATTCAGAACCGGACCATTAGGCGAGCTGGATCGCTGGGGTGGCGTAAACACGCGTTACGATCGCTGCAACTTCATCGACTTCAAAGCCAGCGATAAGCCCATGCGGAAGCGTAGTCGAAGTGTGTCAAAGCAAGGTTTGGCAGAGACAGCTCCAAAGCAAGTGCCAAGCCACAAGAAAATTGACAACGGATAATTGACAATTGATAACGTCAGAAACGAAAAAGGGCGAGACATTTGTCTCGCCCTTTTTATTCACATCCCAGTTATCAATTATCCATTGTCAATTATCAATTTCTTTATCAGCTCTCGTTATAAACACCATAGCTACGCAGGCGCTTGTAACGATTGGCCACTACGGTTTCGATGGGCAGTGCTTCGAGCTCGGCCAGCTTGGCCAGGATGGCGGCATTGAGTGTATCTGCCGTGGCTTGCGGATCGCGATGCGCACCGCCCAACGGCTCTTTAAGTACTTCATCCACGAGACCCAACTTGTGCAAGCGATCGGCAGTCATGCCCATGGCTTCGGCGGCCAGTTCTTTCTTATCGGCGCTCTTCCACAGAATCGAAGCGCAGCCTTCCGGCGAAATCACCGAGTACACGCTGAACTGCAACATCATCAAGTGATCGCCCACGCCGATGGCCAGTGCACCGCCGGAACCGCCTTCACCGATCACTACGCTGATGATCGGCGTTTTCAATTCGGCCATGATCATCAGGCTGCGAGCAATGGCCTCGCTCTGACCGCGCTCTTCCGAACCCACGCCGGGATAGGCGCCGGGCGTGTCGATGAAAGTAATGATGGGTATCTGGAAACGCTCAGCCATCTGCATCAGGCGTTGTGCCTTGCGATAACCCTCAGGCTTGGGCATGCCGTAATTGCGGCGTACGCGTTCCTTGGTGTCACGCCCCTTCTGCTGGCCGATGATCATCACCGAACGACCGTTCAAGCGGGCAATGCCGCCGACAATGGCCGCGTCATCGGCGTACATTCGGTCGCCGTGCAGCTCGTGAAACTCGGTGCACAGCATGCCGATGTAATCCAGGGTGTACGGACGCTGCGGATGCCGGGCCAGCTGAGTGATCTGCCAGGGCGAAAGGTTGGCGAAGATGCTGGTGGTCAGGGTGCGGCTCTTGGCGCGCAGGCGGGAAATTTCTTCCGCCAAACTGATTTCGGCGTCGTTGGTGACGAATTTCAGCTCATCGATTTTGGCTTCCAGCTCCGCAATCGGTTGCTCGAAATCCAGAAAATTCATGCTCATAGCATCTCAAGGCCGGAAAAGGAGGCGCGACAATAGCGGAGATCGCCCGCCGAGGCCAGCCTCTCCGCCGGTGGCGCAGCTAGCTGGGTGGTCACCGGAATTTAAAGCCCAATCCCCCCACTGTTGCGCCCAAACTACGCTGGTCAGCGCTTGGCCAGCCGTCGGCGCGGCAACTAGTTTTCGGGCTGGAAGGACCGTCTTGGCGGCGCAACGCCAGTGGATGTGCAGCAGCGCCGGACTATTTCAGCGGCGTAAAGCCATATTGTTTGAGCAGCTTCTGGCCGGCGTCGCCTCTGACGAAATCGAGGAAGGCCTGCGCGCCCGCCTGACCGGTCTTGGTCACGGCCATGGGATAGGTAATGCGCGGATGAGAGTCCTCGGGAAACACATCGACTACCCGCACCTTGGCATCGATCAAGGCGTCCGATTCATAGACGATGCCCAAAGGCGCCTCGCCACGATCAACGAAGGCCAGGGCCGCCCGCACGTTTTCTGCCCCCACCACCCGGCTGGCAACTTGATCCCACACGCCCAGCTTGGTCAGCGCCGCCTTGGCATAACGCCCCACCGGTACCGATTCGGGATCGCCGGTGGCCAGTCGATCACTGGCGCCCAAGGCTGCCAACAACTTGAAGTTGGGCGCGATCTTCAAACTCAGCTTGCTGTCCTTGGGTGCGATCAGCACCAGGCGATTGGTGGCCAGATCGCGGCGGCTAGTGGTCTTGATCAAGTCGCGGGTCTGCAGATAGTCCATCCATTCGGTATCCGCGGAGAAGAAGGCATCGGCCGGCGCGCCCGATTCGATCTGACGCGCCAAGGCCGAACTGGCGGCAAACGAAAACTTCACCGGCACACCCGTTTTCTCCGTATATGCCTTGCCAACGTTTTGCAGCACATCGGTCAACGATGAGGCCGCGAAAACAGTCAGCGTCTTGTCGGCTTCCTGGGCCTGCACCTGCCAGCAGGCCAATGCACCGAATACCGCAAGTAATGCTCGACGTGTGAAGCGTTTCATGTTGCCTACCTCTCGATCACTACGCGCTTAGTAACGAGCGCGCAGACTGGCGTAAAAATTTCGGCCTTGTTCGGGGAAACCATCCACCAACTGGTAATTGCGATCCAGCAAGTTACGTCCACCCAACAGCGCATCGAAGTGTTGGTTCAAGGCGTAGCTGGCGACGAAATTGACCAGGGTAAACGAGCCGGTGCGATAGTAACGCGACGGCACGATGGCCGAACTGGAAGTGACTGTCCAGCGGCTGGAATCCCATTCAACACTGGGCGTCAGCGTCAGACTGCTGATTACATTCCAATCCGCATACGCGAATGCCTTGTGCGTCGGCACGCCGGTGGGACGGAAGGCTGCATTGGTAGGATCGGTGAGCTTGCGCTGCAGGTAGGTGTAGTTACCGCCCAGCTTCAACGCATCGTTCAAACGCGTATCCGCCGACACTTCACCGCCATAGTACTGACCATCGCCCACATTGCGCGTCTGACTGAGCGTGGCGTTGATGGGCGCACCGAACACCACCGGCACCGAAATCAAGGCATCGCTGACATCGCTGTAAAACACTGCGCCCTCAACATGGGTGTCGACGCCGATATCAATCTTGCCGCCGACTTCGTAATTGGTGGCGCGTTCCGGAGCGATATCCGGATTGGGCACAGCCGTACCCATGCGGGCGCTGAAGCGTTCGAACAGGGTTGGGAAGCGAGTACGCGAAGAAATGCTGGCATGCAACTGCGTGGCATCGTTCAATTGATAGTTAACCGCTCCTTGGTAGTTCCAGGCATGAGTATTGCGCAGGGGATAGTTGACCGGCAGGAAGGTTGCAACACCGCCGACATTCACGGCATTCACATCTTCCGCACGACGCAGATCGGTCCAGTCGTAGGAAACGCCAGCCACCACATCCAGATTGGCGCCCAGCTTCTGTGTGTCTTCCAACGCAACAGAGTAAGTGTCTTCCTTGGTGACCTGCTTGGGCTCGGTATAAGGCAAGGTAGCGGTCAAAAATCCTTCCTGCCACTCGTCATGACGGTCATTGCGATAGTTGAATGAGGTGCGCAAGGTATTAGCATCGAACAAGCTGGTACCGAGTTCAACGCGAGCGCCGTAGGCCGTGTCTTCATAGTAGGAACGGAAAGCACGCGGTATCAATTGCGTGGTTTGCGCGGCGCTATCGTACGAATACAGAGCGTTATCGAATGTGTTTACATAGACACGCGTGCGTAGATAAGTCTTCTCGCCAAACTGGGTGTTGGAGAGGAAGTACAGGCTGTCGATGTCCCAGTACGGCCAGGCCCAGTAACGCGTGCTGGCAGTATCGGTGACGTGATAAGGCGCATTTTTCTCACCACCCTGCTTGGTGTAATTCAACGCATACTCGTCGGTGGCATTCGGCGTGAAACCAGCCTTCAAATTGACGCGATAATCGTTGCTATCGGAATGATCGCGCTTGCCACCGTTCTCCAACACAGTGGGCGTGAAATCATCCGACAATCGCCAATGATCCTGATCGGTCTTGGCGCCACTGACCTGCACATAAAACAATTCCTGACGCGTACCCACTCGGCCGGAGACGGTATAGCCATTGTTGGTGCCATCACCATCGAACGACCCAGTGGTCACCACCTCAGCTTCCAACGGTGCACTAGGACGGCGCGTCACCAGATTGATGGCGCCACCCAAACCACCGGGACCATCCAGTACCGAAACATAACCCTTGGAGATCTGGATCTTCGATAGATCCGCCGTCAGAAAGCGCGCGAAGTCGATGCGATTATCGGCAGGCAGAAACACCCGCACGCCGTCGATGGACAAGGTCGTCTGGAAACGATCGAAGCCGCGCACATAAATCAAACGCTCGTTGCGCGAACCACCGGTGTTTGACGCCACGGCGCCCGGTACCAGATCCAGCGCTTGATCCACCGTTGCCTTACCGAAGGTGCGCAAGGTTTCCTGCTCGACTTCAGCGCCACCGATCATCGAGTTATCCAGCTTGCGTGCGGTGACCGTCACTTCGCCCAGCGAGAATTGATCGCTCGCCGTGTTGGTCTCCGCCATGGCAGGGTGTACCACCAACAAGCCCATCACAACATTTAACGTAGAGACCGTAACCTTCGAATACTGACGCAGACGCATGACTATTCCTAAAATTCAGAACCAATAAGAACTCACCAACCGATGCGCTCCGTCATAAGCTCGGGCGCACCAGCTGATCATCGGATAGTTGAAAACGGCAAAACGATATCCAGTATCGAACGGCAACCGTGGCCGGCTTACTCAGCAATCGGGTTGCACGTCATGATATCCCTCGTTATATTCTCAAAGCTATAACGATGAGCGCAATTCAGTCAAGCGCAACGCAAGTTGCCTAACCAACGGTCACGCCTTTCAAGACCCAACCAGAATGCGGTTCAAGCAAGTCCACCTGATACAATCCATCCTCATGCAAGCCATCGATCGCCGCGCAATAAAACGCCGTTCATCCAGCATCTGGATTGCGTGCAGTGCCGCCCTGTTACTCAGCGCCACGGCCACGGCGCAACAGAAATTCGTCGACGATGCACGCCGCACAGTTACGCTGCCGAACAAGGTCGAACGAGTATTTGCAGCGGGTGCACCGGCTGAAGTGTTGTTGTACACACTGGTGCCGGAGAAGATGGTGGGCCGGAATCACATGCCCGATTCAGCGGCATTGGAATTCATGCCGGCAGAACTTCGACAGCCGGTGCAGATCATGAATCTGCCGAATGCAGACGACGCCAATAACGATAAAGAACTGCTGGCGCTCAAACCCGATGTCTACATCGACTACGGCGATGTACTTGACGACTACGTCAACTCGGTCAAGAGCGTGCAACAACGCACCGGCATTCCCGGCATCATTCTGGATGGCGGCATCGAGTCTATTCCCGGCGTCTATCGCCGCCTGGGCAATGCACTCAATGTGAAAAGTCGCGGCGAGCAAATGGCGCGGCAAGCAGAACAGCTGCTCGCCAAGTATCGCGGCATACTGCATAAATCAACCACACCACGCGCGTACCTGGCCTGCTCCAACGATGCCACCCTTCCCTGCCTGGAAGGCGAACGCAATGGCGAGATCATAAAGTACCTCGGCGCCATCAATGTGGCCGGCAGCATCACCACAGCGCCTAAACGACCGATCACCGTTGCAGACATGAAGACCTGGAACCCCGATGTAATCATCGTTTCCAGCAATGCCGCAGCACAACGCATCCGCAACGATGCCGCCTGGCAATCCATCAAAGCCGTTGCCGAACAGCGCGTCTATGCACCGCCTTCACTACCGTTTAATTGGGGACCACGGCCGCCTTCGGTAAATCGACTGATGGGCATGATGTGGTTAGCCTATGTATTACCCGGCAAACCTTTCGATTCGGCCTTCTCTGCCGACATGCGTAACTTCTTCAAGAATTTTTATCACGTCACGCTATCCGACGAGCAACTGCAGCGGCTACTCGCCAATTGAAATCGCACAGTTCAATCATGGAAGTAATGCCGGCTATTTTGTTTCGTGTCGATTTCCGCGGCCTCTGTTCCATCGGTCGCGGCAAGATCGAACTGCTGGAAAAGATCGCCAGGTTCGGTTCGTTGGCGCAGGCAGCGCGCGAAATGAGCATGAGCTATCGTCGAGCCTGGTTATTGATGGATAGCATGAACAACAGTTTCGACGCACGAGTGGTCGAGCTACGCACCGGTGGACGTGGCGGTGGCAACGCCGCGCTCACCGAATTCGGCAGGCAATTGATCGATACCTATCGAGAGCTGGAGCAAGAACTCACCCTCACAACCCACCAGCGCCTGCAACGCATCATTCCGCATGTGCGCACCGATCGCATCCCTACGGAAAAACCAAGTACGCGCAAGGCTGCCGCCAACAACAATTGAGCGCACAGACTGGTTGCGCTTACTTACCGAATACGCCTATCAACCATTCCTGCCAGAAAGTCTGCGCGACTTTTTCAAGCGCTGGTGCGTAACGCACGTTATCAGCGCGTAGTGACGACACAGAGATGCGCGCCTGCGATAGCTCTGCGGCATGACCGATCAACCAACGTTCAAGTTGTCGTGCAGTGACCTCAGGATGGAATTGCAGCGCCAAGCCGAAATCGCCCAACGAAAAGGCTTGGTTGGCATATTGAGCGCTACTGGCCAGATGGGTGGCGCCTGCCGGCAGTTCAAAGGTGTCGCCATGCCAGTGCAGCACCTTCAAACCAGTCTGCAGCAACGCCGACAAAGGATTATCGGATGCATTTACCGCAGACAGCGACGACCAACCAATCTCCTTACCACGATCGCCGGCAAAGACCTTTGCCCCCAATGCAGCCGCCATGAGCTGCGCACCGAGGCAGATGCCAATGATCGGTTTGCCGGCAGCAATACGTAGTGCGATCAGTTTCAGCTCGTCAACGAGAAACGGATATTCCGCTTGCTCATACACACCGATGGGACCGCCGAGGATGATCAGCAGATCGACAGATGGCGATGCTGCGCTGGATAAATCATCTACACCCGCCTGCAGTACCGTGGTCTCGAAACCCGCTGCCCGCAGAGCAGGCGCCAAGGTACCCAAGTCTTCGAACGCCACATGTTGAATAGCCACCGCTTGTCGCATTTATCTTCCTATATTGTTTGTCAACCAGAGCATTTTACGAAGAAAGGCGAGCACCACTGGCATGCAGCGAATACTGCGGCGTTTCTTCCAAAATTGAATTGGCAAGCGCCGCCATGTTCTCTGTCGATGCAGAGAAGGAAACGGCGAAATCACCGGTGGTGTGCATGGTGAGAATAAACTGACTCTCGCCGCTCTCGCCCAACTCGCCGGCCTCCAATTTAAAGCCTTCCAAGGCATGCACCAACCGCATCGAATCGTCGACATGGCTGCGTTGCAGTGCCATCTGCACCATCTTCGGTATGGACATCAACAACTGATGCAGACAATTGACGGGCAGTATCAAGGTGGCGGGCTGACCTGCACTGTCCAGCATGTGCAGCCGGGCGCAACTGCCATCGGCAGAGACATCGAACGTAGTCAGGGACGCTGCAGCAATTTCACTGCTCAATATTTCATTGGTCAACATGATCGAATCCTGTCGATGGAATAAATTTCACCTGTGGATTACCAGGCGGTGCGGCCTATAATGCGGCATCGCTATATTTAATGGTATACAACGAAGCCCGTCCATATTTTGATTCAAAAGAATCATCTATCGGTACGCGCCACGCGTCTATTCCCGCATGAATTGCGCCATACCATTTGAGGCACATCGTTCAATGTTCAAGGAAAACCTGATTACACGTCGCCTGTTGCTGGCATCACTGTCGGCCATGGGCACTGCCTTGCTGGCCACCCGTTCAGCCGCCGCACAACTGCTGCGCACCAAAACCGACCCGGCACTGGCCAGTAAGCTAACTGAAACTTTGCAAGGGAAAATCTTCTTCAAAGGCGACGCTGCCTATGAAGAGCTGCGGCTGGCCGCGGTATGGAATGCACGTAAACCCGGCCGCCAACCGCCGGCGATTGTGATGGCTGAGAGTGAAGCCGACGTGGTTGCAGCAGTACGCCTGGCCAAGGCCAAGGGCTGGCAGGTGGGCGTGCGTTCCACTGGTCACAGCTGGGTGGCCCCACATACGCGTGAAAACGCACTGTTAATCAATGTGTCGAAGCTGCAGGAAATTTCCATTGATGCTGCAAGTAAAACCGCAACGGCCAGTCCGGCGATTCAAGGCCAAGTACTCGGCAAAGCGCTACGTGAGCAGGGACTGATGTTTCCCAGCGGCCATTGCTATGGCGTAGGACTGGGCGGCTACATCCTGGCCGGCGGTCATGGCTGGGGCTCGCGCGAATGGGGTCCGGCCTGCGCCAATCTCAAAGCATTGGATCTGGTTACTGCACAGGGCGAATTGATTCACGCCGATGCCAAGAACAATGCCGATTACTTCTGGGCAGCACGCGGTGCAGGCCCGGGCTACTTCGGCGTGGTGACACGTTACTACTTGAATGTGCATCCCATGCCTGAAGTGCAGAAAGCCAGTCGTTACGTGTATTCGATAGATGTAATCGAAGAGTTGTTGACCTGGTTCCGCAACAACATGAATGCCTTCCCCAAGGCGCTGGAAGTACTGATTATGGGCGGCTTGTCCAACAAGGTACCGCAAATTCGCATCAGCGCCGTGGCGATGGGCAAGGAAACCGAAGTGGATGCTGCATTGGATTTATTGGAAAAAGCACCTTTTTCAAGCAAGGCCTTGAGTAAGAGCTTACGCAATAAAGTAACCCTGCCCGCCGAGAACGAAAACCCCACACCACTCGAACCTCACGGCGCACGCATTGCTATCGACGGCATGTGGACCAACGCCTCAGCCAAAGAATTGGTGCCGCTGATGCGCGAATTATTCACCAACTATCCAACTGAAGAATCGTTCGTGATGTGGCAGTGCTGGGGACCGGTGCAGAAGCTGGATGACATGGCCTATTCCATTCAAGGCGATGTGTATCTGTCTAATGGTGCGGTATATCGCGACGCTGCCGACGATGCGCGCTGCGATGCCTGGGTCACCGGCAACATGAAACGCATGGAACACCTGTCGGTCGGTTCCATGATGAATGACGAGAAGATGATGGATCGCAAGTCGCGTTATCTTTCCACGAGTGCGACACGACGTTTGGAAGCGATGCGCGCCAAGCATGATCCGGATCGTCTGTTCGTATCCTTCCTGGAAGCTGCTCCTGCAACCAAGAAAAGCTAGGTCGACGATGCATCCGGCTCGTGAGAACCGGATGCATCGAATTAATTAACCCGAGGTATGTGTGTCTGACGAGTTGCCGATTTTTGAGTTCGAAAAAGACTTTGCCAGATCGTTGCGCTGCATTCCCATGGCAGTGCGTTACAAACTGGATCATGCCGGCATCAAGCTATCCCTGCGACAATGGTGCCGCTTCAATCATGACGATCGCTCGCAGCTGCTGACTCTGCCCTGCCGCAGCACCGACGAAATCAAATTCTATAAAGAAAAATTAATTGAACTGATTGCAGTCAGAGCCCACGAACAAGCTAAGGAGGTGGCGCTTGATATGGCGCCCGAGTGGAACGACGTCGCTGCCGTGCCGCAGCGAGTGTGTAGTCATGCAAAGTCGCTGGCGTTGTCACCGCCCACACAGGAACAATGGGCAGGCTTGTTGCCACTGCAACGTTTTGCGCTGTTGAAATTGACACGCGAGAGCCACGACAACGCCAACTTCACGCCTGCCATGCGCGAATTCGGCATTCTGCAATCGTGATGAAGATAAGCACCGTGTTTAATACAACGCTGCTGAAATATTGACCGGGGGTATTGATGATTGTCGTCATTCTGGCTTTTCTTGGTGGTGCGCTTACCATTCTCAGCCCCTGCATTCTGCCGGTGCTGCCCTTTGTATTCGCACGCACCGAACAACCCTTCACACGTAGCACGCTGCCCTTGCTGATCGGCATGGCCATCACCTTCGCCGCCGTTGCAACGCTGGCCGCCGTGGGTGGCGCCTGGGCAGTGCGCATCAATGACTACGGCCGAGTGTTTGCAATGGTGCTACTTGCACTGAGTGGCATAGCACTACTGTCAACGCGCGTGGCCGAATGGTTGACACGCCCCTTCGTGGCCATGGGTAATCGTCTGGTGTCGGACAACGGCGGAGTGAATGGCAGCGTGGCGCAGTCCTTGGTGCTGGGTATTGCCACCGGCTTCTTATGGGCGCCTTGCGCCGGACCGATTCTGGGATTGATTCTGACCGGCGCGGCGATCAATGGTCCCAGCGCACAGACCACCGCACTGTTGTTTGCTTATTCGCTGGGCGCTATGACTTCGCTCACTATCGCCACACTGGCCGGCAGCCGAGTGTTCGCTGCCATGAAGCGCTCGCTGGGCGCAGGCGAATGGATACGTCGTGGCCTCGGTATCGCCGTGCTATGCGCAGTGGTGGTTATTGGTTTTGGCTGGGATACCGGCGTGCTGACACGCCTGTCGTTGAACAGCACCAATCGCTGGGAACAGGCGTTGATTGAAAAAATTCGTCCCGATAGCCAAGCAGGCGGCAGTATGGCCATGAGCGGCTCTGGTGCGATGAATGGGGCCATGAATGGCACGATGCAGGGCGGCGCGATGATGACCAATAAGGCCGCCAATGGCAGCGCGCCGGTTGAAGGCGAATTGCCGCCGCTGGATGGCGCTGTCGCGTGGCTCAATTCACCGCCACTCACGCGCGAGGCACTGCGCGGCAAGGTGGTATTGATCGACTTCTGGACTTACTCCTGCATCAACTGTCTGCGCGCCCTGCCCTATGTGAAGAGTTGGTACGAACGTTACAAGGACCAGGGATTGGTGGTGATCGGCGTACATGCACCGGAGTTTGCCTTCGAAAAGAGTCAAGCCAATGTGCAGAAGGCAGTACGCGATCTGGGCGTCACCTATCCTGTGGCACTGGATAACGACTATGCCATCTGGCAGGCCTTCAACAATCAATACTGGCCGGCGCACTACTTCATCGACGCCAAAGGACAGATACGCGGCCATCATTTCGGCGAAGGCAATTACGACGAATCCGAGCAATTGATTCGCAGCCTGCTCACCGAAGCCGGCGCACAGAATCTGGCTGCCGCCACCAACACCATGCAGGCCAATGGCGTGCAAGCAGCGGCTGATGAAGCCAATGTCAATTCTCCCGAAACCTACATCGGCTTCGAACGCGCCGAAAACTTTGTGTCGCCCGGCGGCGTTGAACGCTCGAAGAGCAAGTCATACACGGCACCCAAAGAGTTGCAATTGAACGAATGGGCCTTGGCCGGCAACTGGCAGGTGGACGAAGAAAAAGGTGTCACCACGGCTGCTAACGGTAAGATCGTGTTTCGCTTCCATGCTCGCGACCTGCACCTGGTGCTGGGCCCGGGGGCCAGCGGCAAACCTATTCGCTTTAAAATCACCATTGATGGTCATGCGCCCGGGCAGGATCATGGCGTTGATGTGGATGCACAGGGCGTGGGCAGCGTCAGCGAACAACGCCTGTATCAGTTGATACGACAATCCGGTACGGTGAGCGATCATACGTTTACCATCGAGTTTCTCGATGCAGGCGTACAAGCCTATTCATTTACTTTCGGCTGAGCGGGGTTGAGGCAATGAGCAAGCAAAATTCAGTCAGTGGCAAAGTCATTTCACGCCGTTTGTTGTTATCGAGCGGTGCACTAGGCGCCGCAGCCTTGGCCAGTCATACATTCGCGGCCACGCTCTCCGGCCCCAAGCGCAGCGCCACAGTAAACATCGAGAAGTTTTCCGCTGCCGGTAAAAGCGAAGGCACAGAGGCCATGTCGCGTGTGGAAAAAACCGATGCCGAATGGCGCAAGCAACTATCGGCGCTGTCCTTTCAAGTCACGCGGCAGGAAGGCACTGAGGCGCCCTTCAGCGGCAAGTATGCCGACAATCATGCAGCTGGACTGTATCGCTGCATTTGTTGCGACACGGCTCTGTTCGATGCCAAGACCAAGTTCGAGTCGGGCACCGGCTGGCCCAGTTTCTGGCAGCCTATCTCGCGCACCAACATTGTCGAGGCAAGCGATTACACCCTGGGCATGCGCCGCACTGCTGTGTCGTGTGCGCGTTGCGATGCACACCTGGGTCATGTATTCGACGATGGCCCCAAACCCACTGGGCTGCGTTACTGCATGAACTCGGTGTCGTTGAACTTCACTGCATATAAAGCTTAACTTCAGCAGCTCATTAAAAATGGCAAGCTAAAGTGAGTTGAATTCATTCATCCTGGATTCCCGCCTGCGCGGGAATGACGATTCAGACTAAGTGGTTTTGATAGCGGGAGATGGCAATGTCTTGGCAAACCAGATTCGTCGGCGGAGCGCTCAGCGCAATTATTTCCTTGGGCCTGAGCGTAGGTTCAGCAACGAACGCTTACGCAGCCGAGGCGGCTGTAGTCATTCCCGCACCGACTACCGATAACCCGAAGACTGTCGGCAGCCTGCAAACCGCAGTCATTGCCGGCGGTTGTTTCTGGGGAGTGCAGGGCGTGTTCCAACATGTAAAGGGCGTGCGTAATGCCGTATCAGGTTATTCCGGCGGCGAGAAATCGACGGCCGAATATGAAACCGTCAGCGGCGGCAACACCGGACATGCCGAGTCGGTGCAGATTACTTTCGATCCCAAAGAAATTTCTTACGGCGAAATTTTGCAGATTTATTTCTCCGTAGCGCACGATCCCACACAGCTCAATCGCCAAGGCCCTGACACCGGCACGCAGTATCGTTCCAGCATCTTCTATGCAGATGAATCGCAGAAGAATATTGCGCAGGCCTATATCGCCCAGTTGAACAAGACCAAGGCGTACGGCAAAGCCATCGTCACGCGCGTCGATCCACTCAAGGCGTTCTATCCGGCTGAGGATTACCACCAGGACTTCCTGGTAAATAACCCACGCTATCCCTACATCGTGTTCAATGATCTGCCGAAGGTGGCGCATTTGAAGCAGCTCTTCCCCACTGTTTATCGCGAGCAGGCGGTGACTGTGAAGAGTGCTAAGGCTAAGAGCTGAAGATAGCCCCCACCCTGCCCCCCCCGTCGAACGGGGGAGGGGATAAAACACAACTCTTCCACCTCTTCACTCCCTTCACTCCCTCCCCCGTTCCACGGGGGAGGGTTGGGGTGGGAGCACTCCGTTCCCGACACACTTTGCGCATCAACTGCGACATGGCATGCTCACCACCTTCACAAGGTAGTCATGGTGTCACCACATGAAGTCACCCAAAATTCGCCTGCGCGTCGATTTCAATGCTCAGTGCGCCATTGGGCCGGGCAAGATTCAATTGTTGGAAGCCATTGAACGCACAGGTTCGTTGTCACAAGCCGCGCGTGAAATGGAAATGAGTTATCGCCGTGGCTGGTTGTTGCTGGACAGCATGAACAATGGCTTCGACCAACCCGTGGTCAGTACCCAAACCGGTGGCAAGGATGGCGGTGGCGCTGAGCTGACCGCCTTCGGCAAGCAATTAGTTGCTGCATTTCATGAATTGGAAGCCAGCACCAGTGCGCTGGCAGCACGACACATGGGCGCGTTAGCCAAACATGTGGTTGAGCCACGCAAGGCTCAGAGCAAGACTAATCCAGCAGTGAAACGGCGTACCTTGGTGCGGGCGAAGCGTGCCGCTTCGAACTAAGACGGCTTTCGATAAGAAAGTATGATCGCCCCCTCCCTGCCCTCCCCCGTCGAACGGGGGAGGGGAAGGATTGATTCCCTCCCCTGTTCGACGGGGGAGGGTTAGGGTGGGGGCAGATTTAATTCTGCAACGACTTACTCGTCCATATCCTTGCGTAGTTGCACCGGCTCCACCTTTTTGCGCAGCCGGATGTTGAGCATTTCCACCGCCACCGAGAAAGCCATGGCGAAGTAAATGTAGCCCTTGGGAATATGGAAGCCCAGGCTCTCGCCCACCAGCGCCGTGCCAATCAAGATGAGGAAAGACAAAGCCAGCATCTTGACGGTGGGATGACGATCGACGAAATCGGAGATCGGGCCGGCCATGAACATCATCACGCCTACTGCGGCAATGACTGCAGCGATCATGACCTGTACATGATCCACCATGCCCACTGCAGTGATCACCGAGTCCAATGAAAACACGATATCGATGATGGCGATCTGCACGATGGTAGCCAGGAACGTGGCCTTGCCCTTGGCTTCGTGGCTGTGCTCTTCACCTTCCAGACTGCCGTGAATTTCCATGGTGCTCTTGGCGATCAGGAACAAACCGCCACCGAGCAACACCAGGTCGCGTCCTGAAATATCGCGCCCCAGCACCGACAGCAACGGCTCACTCAAGCCCATCACCCAGGTAATCGAGAGCAGCAAGGCGATACGCATCAACATAGCCATGGCCAGGCCGAGGGTGCGCGCACGGGGTCGTTCTGCCGCAGGCAGACGTCCCACCAGAATCGACAGGAAAATGATGTTGTCGATGCCCAGCACGATTTCCAGAGCGGTCAACGTGGCAAACGCCAGCCAGACTTCCGGATTCGACAATAACTCCATCATGCGCGTTACCTTTGCTGCGAATTCGCAGCCTTCTTATTCGACCAAACCGACGCCGCCACACCAATACCCAAAAACACCAGGATCACGCCCAGCGACAACAAATTGGAAATCTGTACATGATGATGCAGCATCATCTTGACGCCAATGAAGCCCAGCACGAACACCAGCGACAGCTTCAGATACTTGAACAACATCATCAAGCCCGCCACCGCGAAGTACAGCGAACGCAGCCCAAGGATGGCAAAGGCATTGGAGGTAAACACCAGGAAGGGGTCTTGCGTGACCGCAAAGATGGCGGGAATGGAATCCACCGCGAATACCACATCCGCCAGATCGACGAACAGCAGCGTCACGAATAGCGGCGTGGCCGCAGAAGCGCCATTCACCCGCGTGAAAAACTTGTTGCCATCCAGCTGATCGGTGATGGGATACACGCGACGCGCCAGCTTGATCAGTACGCTTTTACCCGGATCGAATTCGTCATCTTCGCTCTTGAGCATCTTGGCCGCAGAGTAGATAAGAATTGCGCCGAATAAATAGAAGGTCCAATCGAAGGAACGAATCATGACCGCACCGGCCATGATCATCACGCCACGCAGCACGATGGCGCCGACAATGCCCCAGAACAACACCCGATACTGGAACTGCATCGGGATATTCATGTAGCTGAAAATGATGGCGATAACGAAGATGTTATCCACCGACAACGACCATTCCAGAATGTAGCCGGTGACGTACTGGATAAAGGCATCGTGACCGGACACCGATGCATTGGCGCCGGCGGTCGGATTTTCGTACATGAAGTACACGACGGCGCCGAAGGCCAGGGCCACCACAATCCAGATAACGGTACGCTTCAACGCCTGAGGTACGCTGAGCACTGTCGAGCCACGACTGAAGATGCCCAGGTCCACGACCAACAAGGTCAGATAGATCGCGAAGAAAATGGACCAGGCAACGGCTGACATGGATAACTGCTGGGTTGTTACAAGTTAAGAGGCCGGCCCCTACTCCCTCTCCACTGAGGGAGAGGGAAAGATCGAACAATCAAGACATCGAACAATCAAGGCAAAGCGTCAGCGTCGCTCTTCTCTTCCTGTGGCGGCATCAGATCGATGGCGTTGAGCTTCAGTTCCAGCGCCATAGCGCCCGCCACATAGATGGACGAGTACGTACCTACCAAGATGCCGATGGTCAGCGCCCAGGAGAAGCCCTTCAACACTTCGCCGCCCATCAACAACAGCACCACCACCACCAGCAAGGTTGCGCCGGAAGTAATGACGGTACGCGACAGGGTTTGATTGATCGAGGCATCCAGCACTTCTTCGGAAGTAGCGCGACGCATGAGGTGGAAGTTGTCGCGCACGCGATCAAACACCACCACCGTGTCGTTCAAGGAATAACCGATCACCGCCAGGATGGCCGCCAGCACCGCCAGATCGAAAGTGATGCCGGTAGCGGCGAAGAATCCCAAGATGATAATGGGATCGTGCAAGGTGGCCACCACGGCGCTCAGACCCATCTTCCATTGGAAACGGAACCAGGTGTACACACCCACCAAGATGAAGGTCAGCAGCACCGCCGTACTACCCTGGTTCTTCAATTCATCGCCGATCACCGCGCCCACCACTTCGGAGCTGCGCAGTTGCACACCGGGCACCAGTGCTTGCAGCACCTCCGTGACTTCACGGCTGACCACGTTCTGATCCTTATCTTCCGGCAGCAGACGCACCATCACTTCATTCTGGCTACCGAAGGTGGTCACCACGGCTTCATGCCCGGCTTTCTCCAACGCGGAGCGGGCTGCTTCAACGTCGGCGGCTTGCGGATAACTAAACTGCAGCACCACACCGCCGGTGAAATCAATGCCCAGATTGAGCCCATGCACAAACAACAAGATGATGGAGGCGACAATGGCCACCGCCGACACGCCGTACCATCTACGGCGCGTGTGCATGAAGGGATAGGTGGTAACTTTGTGGAAAAATTCCATGTGTGCTGCCCCTTAGATAGACAGATGTTCGATCTTGCGCTTGCGGCCCCACACGAAGTGGACCAAGGCGCGACTGCCCACCACCGAGGTGAACAACGAAGTGATGATGCCCAACGTCATGACGATGGCGAAGCTCTTGATGGTGCCGGTGCCGAAGGCATACAGCACCACACCGGCGATCAAGGTGGTCACGTTGGAGTCGGCAATGGTGGCGAAGGCTTTTTCAAAGCCGGAGTTGATCGCCGCCAGCGGCGACATACCCGTGCGTAGTTCTTCGCGAATACGCTCGTAGATCAAAATGTTTGCATCCACCGCGATACCCAGGTGGAACACCACCGCGGCAATACCGGGCAGCGAGAGCGATGCGCCCAGTAAGGACAACAAGCCGACCGTCAACACCAGGTTGGAGAACAGCACCAGATTCGCCACCCAACCGAAGGCGCGATAGTAGATAGCCATGAAGGCGAAGGTCAGCAACAGACCCACCAGCAAGGCCTTCATGCCCTTATCGATGTTGTCCTGACCCAGACTCGGGCCCACTGTGCGCTGTTCCACCATGAGCAGCGGCGCGGCCAGCGAACCGGAGCGCAGCAGCAAGGCCAGATCGCGCGCTTCCACAACCTGCAGACCGGTGATGTTGAACTGCGGACCGAACACACCTTGAATGGTCGCGACACTGATGGCTTCTTCTTCAGTGCAATTATTGCCGACGCGGGTGCCCTTACAGGTTTCACCCTCGGCCAGTATCTTCTTCTGGATATAAACCGTGCCCATCAACTTGCCCACGTTCTGCTGGGTGTTCTTGAGCATCTCGGCGCCGGCGCGTGAATCGAGTTTGATGGCCACCGCGGGACGACCTTCGGAAGTGGTCGAGGTGGCATCGACCAATTGATCGCCCGAAGCAATGACATCGCGCTTCAACAAAACCGGCGCGCCCGTGTCGCGACGGGTGTAAAGCTTCGAGGCCAGCGGAATACGCTTGGTGCGTTGCGCCTCATAGGCATCGTTCACTTGATCGGCCATACGGAACTCCACCGTCGCCGTGGCGCCCAACACGCGGATCGCTTCGTTGGGATCATCCACACCGGGCAACTCCACCACGATGCGATCGGCGCCCTGTCGAGTCACGGTGGGCTCGGAAATGCCCAACTGATCGACGCGATTGCGCAGGGTGAGAATGTTCTTTTCCACCGCAGTGGTTTGACGTGCCTTGAGTGCTGCTTCGGTGTAACGCGCCGAGATGGTCGCACCTTCGGTAGTGGTTTGCTGTTCGACCACCAGGCTGCCGTCGCTGGGCGTGATGGCCTTGACCGCTTTGGCCAGATCCGCTGCATCGCGCAACACGATCTGCAGATTGCCGCCCTCGGAAGTGACGCTGGTGTAAGCAATGCGATCGTTACGCAGCGTGGTGCGCACATCGCGCTCCAGGCTCTGCAGCGCCTGTGTGATCGCGCCGGCGGTATCCACTTCGTACACAAAGTGCACGCCGCCACGCAGATCCAGACCCAGACTCATCGGCTTCAAACCGATACGACGCATCCATTCCGGCATGCTCGACACTTTCGACAATGCCAGGGTGTACTCACCGGGCGCGGCGCTTTGCACGGCTGCGCGTGCCTTGCCCTGATCGGCTTCGCTGGCCAGACGCACCACCAGACGGCCGTCCTTCAAATAATCGGCGGTGGGTTGAATACTCTGCGCCTTGAGCAGATCGAGCACACGCTGTTCGCCGGCGGCATCGATCTCCTGGCGATCGACGCGCGACAACTGCAGCGCCGGATCGAGACCGTATAGATTGGGCAAAGCAAAGAAAGTACCCAGCACCAGCACGCTGATGACTAGCCAATACTTCCAGGTTGCGAAGTGGTACATGAACTGAATCCCCGGATACTAAGTTGCCCCCACCCTAACCCTCCCCCGCAAGCGGAGGAGGGGATCGGATTCCCTCCCCTGTTCTACGGGGGAGGGTTAGGGTGGGGGCAATCAATCCTATTGAAACAAACTAATCGTTAATTCTTAGCTGCTCTTGAGCGTGCCCTTGGGCAGCACCTGCGAGATGGTGTTGCGCTGTACTTTTACAAGTACGTTGGCGGCAATTTCCACCGTCACGAAGTGTTCGCTGACCTCGGTCACCTTGCCGATGATGCCGCCGGCGGTGGCCACTTCGGTGCCGGCTTCGAGCGCCGCGATCATGGCGCGCTGTTCCTTGGCGCGTTTGTTCTGCGGACGAATCAGCATGAAGTAGAACACCACGAAGATAAGCAGCAGCGGCAACATCGAAACAATCGGGTTGGCCTGTGCCGAGGCATCGGCGGTCTGGGCTGCAGCGGTGGAAATGAACCAATCCATCTGAAAATACCTGTGTGATCTGTCTGCTGAACCGATCCCCCTCAGTAACGAGGGATCGGGGAAAAAAACGAGCGCCGGATTATACACAGGCCCAACGAGGCTGCTGACCTGCCGGCTGGATAACAACCTGATCGCGAGCTCAGACGCAGACCCTGCCGGGATGGAATCAGTTCAAGGACAAATATCCGCTGCCTTCAACCGCCGAAGCAGCTACTCTTCAGGGGAACTGGAAGTACGGTCGGATTGCACCGCCCCAATCACTACCGGGTCACCACCGGATCACCCCCAACCTATTGACCGCCACCTGTTGGCACGGGACAAGTTAGCTGATGCATAACACGCCGCTGATCACCACCCTCGTAGCCAGCTTTGCCTGGGCATTCCTCGCCGGTCTGGTGGCGCAGCGCCTGAAAATATCACCGATTGTCGGCTACCTGTTCGCCGGTATCATGGTGGGACCGTTTACGCCCGGCATCGTCTCCGACCTGACCCTATCCAATGAGCTGGCCGAAATCGGCGTGATCCTGCTGATGTTCGGCGTCGGTCTGCACTTCTCACTCACCGATTTGATGCGGGTGAAGCGCATCGCCATTCCGGGCGCTCTGGCGCAGATCATTCTTTCCACGTTGATCGGCATGGGCCTGGCCTGGTGGTGGGGTTGGGACATGGCCGCCGGCCTGGTGTTCGGCCTGTCCTTGTCGGTGGCCAGCACGGTGGTGATGCTGCGCTCGCTGCAGGACCACAACCTACTGCATACCGAACGCGGCCGCATCGCCATTGCCTGGCTGGTGATGGAAGACATCGCCATGGTGCTGGTACTGGTGCTGCTGCCCATTCTGGCGGAGCTGCGTAATGCCGATGCCAGCAATCTCTCCATCGGCAATGTGGCCTGGCAGCTGGCCGTAACGCTGGGCAAGGTCAGCTTGTTCGTGGTGTTGATGCTGGTGGTGGGCCGGCGGGTCATTCCCTGGTTGCTGGAACGCGTGGAGCAAACCGCTGCGCGCGACCTGTTTACGCTAGCGGTGCTGGCCATCGCGCTGGGCATTGCCTATGGCTCGGCGCTGCTGTTCGGTGTCTCGCTGGCGCTGGGCGCCTTCTTCGCCGGTGTAGTGTTGAACGAATCCTCGCTCAGCCACAAAGCCGGCGCTGACATGCTGCCGTTCCAGGATGCTTTCGCAGTGCTGTTCTTCGTTTCCGTGGGCATGCTGTTCAATCCAGAGATCATCTGGGTGGAACCGCTCAAGGTACTGGCCGTGGTGCTGGTCATCGTACTGGGCAAATCGCTGGTCGCCTGCGCAGTGGTGTTGTTCTATCGGCATTCGCTGCGCACCGCACTGACCATCTCCGCCAGCTTGGCGCAGATCGGCGAGTTCTCCTTCATCCTCATCGTGCTGGGCGTCTCCGAAAACCTGGTCACCACCGAGACGCAAACACTGGTGCTGGCCGGCGCGATTCTGTCTATCGCCGTCAATCCCATTGCCTTCCGCCTGCTGCCGGCATTGGAAAACTTTTTCACCTCGCGGCCGCAACTGATGCGCTGGCTGGATCGCTCCGGCCCCAAGCTGGACGAATTGCCCTTGGTGGTGCCCAACGATTGGCAGGGCCATGCCGTGCTGGTTGGCCACGGTCGCGTGGGCAGCGTCATCGCCATGTTGCTGCAACACAATGGCGTCAAGTACGCAGTCATCGAGACCAACAATAAATTGGTGGACGAACTGGTCGCCAAGGGTGTGCCTGCGGTATCGGGCGATGCCGCCGACCCGGTGGTCTGCGAAGCAGTCGGCCTGCGGCGCGCCAGCATGCTGCTGTTCGCAATTCCGGATAGCTTCCAGCTACGCCACGCTCTGGACTATGTGCGCTCCATCAATCCGCAATTGGACATCGTGGCGCGCGCGCACAGCCAGAGCGAAATCAAAGAACTGGCCGAAGCCGGCGTAGGTCATGTGGTGATGGGCGAATACGAACTGGCCAAACAGATGGGCGCTTACGCAGTGCAACGATTGAGTTGAAGCGACCTGCCAATAATCCGGGCCTATGCTGCACGCACAGGAATCGTGCAGCCTAGTAAAAAAGAACAAATAAGTAACTCAAAATGCGGGCTGTTATCGCAACCGTGGCGCTCTATTTAGAGGTAGCGCGATTCGCATTCATCGTCCTACACTGATTTGAACTGCCTGGCAGGCCTGGTCCTTTCGTAACCATTCCGCCATGCCAGAACGCAAGGTCGCGTCAGCAATGACGCAGGGAATCACGCCCGATCTCGCGAGCCGGACAAAATGGATAGCGGAATATCCTCGGCATCCTTTTATAAACCCACTACACGCTGGGCACTGCAAGGCTTTGCTTTACTGCTGACCGGCACCTTGCTGTATCTGCTGTTTCGCCCTGCCGGCACGCTGCAAGTGCTACCCAACGATATCGGCCTGCAACTGCCGCTGCCTGCATTGCTACGTGTACTCACCGACAGACTACCCACGTTGTTCCACACCGCAGCTTTCTCGCTGCTCACCTGTGCGGTTCTAGACGGCAGTCGCCGTACGCATGCGCTGATTTGCTGCTCGTGGGCACTGATCAACATCGTCTTCGAGATAGGCCAGCTGCCCATGGTGACGAATGGGGTGGCGAATTGGGCGGCGCATTGGCTGGCCGCACAATTGCCCAATGAGCAAGCGAGATTTTTCACCCGTTATTTTCTACACGGCACTTTCGACTTTGGAGATTTATTGGCAAGCGGACTGGGCGCAGCACTGGCCTGGAGAATTTTAAATTCACATGGGAGAAGGCAATGACGAAGAGCCCTCGATTCCTAGACTTTGCAAACCGAGCATCGTGGCGCGCGCTATTGCTCATCCCGATCTATTGCTTCGGCGTGTTAAGCATTGTTGCCAGCGGTGGCGGCGGTGAAGATGACGATGATGACAGTAGCTCATCCTCCAGTGCCGGTCCTGCTTATAGCGTCAGCGGTACCGTCAACGGCTTGTCCGGCGGCAGTGTCGTGCTACGTATGAATGGCAGCATCAATGTCACCGTCAGCACCTCTGGAAATTTTACTTTCGGCACCAATTTAAGCAGCGGCACCAGCTACGCTGTCGGAGTATTGAGTAGTCCCAATGCCCAGGTATGCAGTGTCGCCAGTGGCGGCAACGGCACGATCGCCAGCGCCAATATCACCAACGTGGTGGTGAACTGCGCCGGGTATAGCGTTGGCGGCACGGTAACGGGCCTGACCGGCTCCGGTCTGACGCTACAACTCAATAACGCCAATGATTTAACCGTCGGCACCTCAAGCTTTACCTTCCCATCGGGATCGCTAGCCGGCATTGCCGTCTATACCGTGTCAATCAAGACACAGCCCACTGGACAGACTTGCATCATCACTAACCCGCGCGGCTTCGTAACGGCAGCGGTCAATACCATTACTAGTCCAACGGTAAAATGTTTCGCTAATGTAACAAGCCCACTATCCGGCACCTATCAAGCTGCTTTTACCAATGTGGTATTCACCGGCAGAGCCTTCATTACCTTTTATACCGACGGCACTTACATTATGGCGCTACACAGTGCCCAGCCGGAATGCTCTGCCAACAGCGGCAATGGCCTTGAGTACGGTGTTTACAACTGGAATTCAACCACGCATGCATTCAATTTCATCAATGTCGCCGTCGACACCAACGGCGATTGCGGGTTTGCCGATGGCACCGCTTATTCAAACGGCACGCTTATCAAGAACAGCAATGGCACGCTATCCACCGACACCTTGGATACGGACGGTAGTGGAGCTCATATCATAGTCACTTGGACGCCGGTAACTTCAACCACCGGCACGCTGATCGGCAGTTGGGGCAACAATCAGTACTTCACGGTCTATGCCAGTAACGGTACGTTCTTCAATGCCGTCAGCATGGGCGTTACGCAAAACTCCGTCGTTGCTTCCGCAGGTATCGAGGACGGTTGCTACCTGCTCTCCGGCAGCACCACTTCGGGAAGTTACACATTCAACATAGGCGCCACCTGCGCGCTAAACGCCACACTCACAGCAGTAGACACCAACGGCGTCGCGTACGGCCTGTCGGCCCTTGGTACCGCTGCGCTCAACTTCTCGGTCAGCGGCGATACCTTGCAAAACTGGGTGGGCACCAATACCCCAGGCACAGCAACACGGATCGTCACCAACTAATGCGTTCAAAACAAAACGGCGCACTGTCATCAGTGCGCCGTTTTATAAATCAATGGCACTGAATGCCCTCAACTCGCAGGTGGGCGCGTTGCCTGCTGCCGATGCTCCAGCCACTCGCGCCAGATGGCCAGCGATACGGCCAACACCACCGGGCCGATGAACAAACCCACCAGGCCGAAGGCAATCACGCCGCCCAGCACACCGAACACCACCAGGATGAAGGGCATGCTGGTGGCATTGGAAATCACCAAGGGTCGCACCACGTTGTCCACCCAGCTGACCACCAGAATGCCCCAGATCGCCAAGCCCACGCCCTGAGCGACATGACCGGTGATCATCAACCACATACTCAGTGCGCCCCACATGACCGGCGTAGCGAGGGGAATCAAGGCCACCAGTGCAGTCATCGCGCCGAGAAATACCGGCGCGCGAATGCCTGCGCCCCAGTAGCCGATACCCGCTGCAAGACCCTGCGCCAATGCAGCCAGCACCAATGCATACACCACGGCCTGCGTGGTATCGCCAATCGCTTTGAGATAACTGCGCACCTGCGGTCCCAGCATGCCTTCCAACACCGCACGCACCTGCGAGAACAAACGCGCGCCATCGCGTAAGAAGAAAAACATAGCGAACAGGGCAATGCCCAGCTTGGCGATGTTGCGACCGACACCGCCGACCACACCGGATACTTCATCCGCAGAGCGCGTCATCCATTGCTGGAACTCGGTCTTGAGCATGGTGGGATCGGCCACTATCAACTGCCATTTCTGTTCCAGCCACGCGCCCAACAGGGGCAGGTCACGCAGGCTGGGCGGTAGATCCGGCTTGGACGCCAATAGATTCTGTACTTCGCGATACGCCTTCATCGCCTCGGTCTGCAACGTAAAGGCCAGCCAGATCAACGGCACCACAATCACCAACGACACCATCAAGGTCGTCACCAATGCCGATAACGTCTGGCGGCGACGAATCACCCGACACACGCGGATGTGCAAGGGCCAGGTGACATAGGCCAGGATCGCCGCCCAGATCACCGGCACCAGGAATGGCTGCAGCACCATGTAGGTCAGCAGCAGAATGCCCACCAGCACCGCGGCCACGGTGATACGCCGGAACCAGGGTGCGGCAGGCAGTTCAGCCAGCATGAGTAGAGGCCTCTTCAGTCGTTGCGCCGCTGCGCTTGCGATAGAACTCGGCCACATAGGCATCGAGTCGCTGTTCGGCAATGGCCTGACGCAGTTCGCTCATCAGTTGCTGGTAGTAGTACAGGTTATGGATGGTGGCCAGTCGTGCGCCTAATATTTCCGTGCAACGATCCAGATGTTTCAAATAGGCGCGCGAGTAATTACGACAGGTGTAGCAGCCACATGTTTCATCTATCGGACGCGTATCGGCTTCATAGGCGGAGTTACGAATGCGCACCACGCCGAAGGTGGTGAACAGGTGACCATTGCGCGCATTGCGCGTCGGCATCACACAATCGAACATATCCACACCGCGTCGCACCGCTTCGACAATATCTTCCGGCGTGCCCACGCCCATCAGGTAGCGCGGCTTGTCCTTGGGCATGTACGGTTCGATTTCTTCCAGCACGCGTTCGCGTTCGGACTTGGGCTCACCCACCGCCAGACCGCCGATGGCATAGCCATCGAAACCAATTTGCGTAAGACCGGCCAGCGAAGCCTGACGTAGCGGCATGTACATGCCGCCCTGCACGATGGCAAACAAGGCATGGGCATTATCCTGCCCGTCATTGAGGCGATTGAATTCTTCGCGCGAACGCACCGCCCAGCGCAATGACAATTCCATCGACTTGCGCGCCTCGGCTTCGGTGGCCGGATACGGGGTGCATTCATCGAAGATCATCACGATGTCGGAATCCAGATCGTACTGCACCTGCATGGAGCGCTCGGGTGTCAGCTCCACCAGATCGCCGTTGATAGGCGAACGAAAGGTCACACCGCGTTCGGTGATCTTGCGCAGCTCTTTCAAACTGAAAACCTGAAAGCCGCCGGAGTCGGTAAGGATGGGCTTGTCCCAATGCATGAAGCCATGCAGACCACCATGCGCCTTGATCACTTCCATGCCCGGCCGCAACATCAGGTGAAAGGTATTGCCCAGCACGATATGTGCGCCGATATCTTTCAATTCTTCCGGCGTCATGGCCTTCACCGTGCCATAGGTGCCCACCGGCATGAAGGCCGGCGTTTCCACTGCGCCGCGTGGAAAATTCAAGCGAGCACGGCGCGCGCGCCCATCGGTAGTGATCAATTCAAATTTCATTTGGGACCAGGATTGAAAACTTCATTCGCCTGCATGTCGATCTTGTAGGTCGGGTTTTATACCCGACCTACAAGATACCGACAGCAGGCTCGATAAACATGGCATCACCATAGCTGAAGAAGCGGTAACGCGCTTCGACCGCATGCCGATAGGCCGCCATCATCGTGTCATAACCACCGAAAGCGCACACCAGCATCAACAAGGTGGACTCCGGCAGATGGAAATTGGTCAGCAAGGCATCGACTACCTTGAACTGGTAGCCGGGACGAATGAACAGTCGCGTTTCAGTACGGCACGGTTGCAAGATACCGCTGGCCGCCGCGGTTTCCAGACTACGAACCACCGTGGTGCCGATGGCAATCACACGCCCGCCACGCGCGCGCGTCTCGGCCACGGCAGCGCACACGGCATCGGACACCTGCACCACTTCTTCATGCATGCGATGCGCATCGAGATCGTCCACCCGTAAGGGCTGAAAGGTACCCGCGCCCACATGCAGCGTGACAAATGCCGAACGCACACCCAGCTCGGCAATGCGCGCCAGCATGTCGGTATCGAAATGCAACCCGGCCGTGGGCGCGGCCACCGCACCCAATTCACGCGAGTACACCGTTTGATAACGCTCGCCATCTTCAGCCTCGGCGCCTCTCTCTATATAAGGAGGCAGGGGCAATGCACCATAAGCTTGAAAGAAACTCAAAGGATCAGCGCTTAGTTCCAGTTCGAACAGGTCTTCGTGGCGGCCGATAAATGTGGCCGTTACGCCATCCGCCAATTGCACCGGCGCCTCTGCCCGCAGCGGCTTGCTGGCGTTGACATGGGCCAGAATGCGGCGCCCGGGCAGAATGCGCTCCAGCATGATCTCCACCCTGCCGCCGGTAGGCTTCACGCCGAACACCCGCGCCGGAATCACGCGTGTGTCATTGAACACCAGCAAGTCGTTTGGCCGCAGCAAAGCAGGCAGATCGAGAAACACGCGATCCACCCAACTACCCTGCAGCCCATCGATATGTAACAGGCGGCTGGCCGTACGCTGCGCCGGCGGATGCTGGGCAATCAGTTCGGTGGGAAGGGAATAAGAAAAGTCGCTACGGCGCATGGGGCGCGCACGGTAACAGGCGCGAGCGAGCGACTCAAACACAACAACCACAGCAGAGCTATGACATTGTCCCCCCGGTAACCGGGAGGCCTGAATGAGGGCTTATGGCGCTCAGATACTTCCAAAGCCCACATCTCGCAGCACATACCTGCACATCTCCAAAAAAAAGTTTGCCAGTCGCCCGAACATCCCTATACTTGCCGCCCCTGACGGGTACCGATCCAGTCTCCCTGGATAACCCGCTCGGCAAAAAGCTTGATGTCGCCGGTGTGGCGGAACTGGTAGACGCGTCGGACTCAAAATCCGATTTTGGCAACAGAGTGTGGGTTCGATTCCCTCCACCGGCACCAAGCTTTTCTAAAAATTAGAACGCTACTGCGTTCAATCAGGAAGATTGGGAAATCATCATGGCAGGCGACTCCTTCACAGCAAGGTCTCTTCGCGGTTTTGATTTATTTGCCTCACTACTAACGACAGTAACGTTAGCAACGCTCACCGCATGCGGCGGCGGCAGCACCAGCTCAAATAATTCTGCAAGCTCAAGCAGCGCGACCACCTCCAGCTCAAGCTTCTCCGCTTCCAGCCTCAGCAGCTCTATAAGTTCCAGCAGCTCATCAAGTGTGGCCGCCATGAAATGGCGATCGGCCGTAGAACTGGGCACATCCAATACTTTTGCCGGCGTCTCGCAAATGTCCATAGACAGCAACGGCAATGGTTTTGTCTTTTGGGCGCAGTCCGATGGCACCTATAACAGCATCTACGCAAGTCGCTACAGCACCGGCACCTGGGGTAGCGCATTAGAGCTAGATAACACCAGCCTCAACGCAGACTACTACCCAGCCAACATGGACGTTAACGGCAATATATTCGTACCTTTTCGGCAGGACGACGGCACCGGCACCAACATCTACATGCGACGCTACAGTTCGAGCAGCGACACCTGGAGCTCGGCACTAGCCCTTGCACCCTACGTTTCAAACAGTTCGCTACCACGTGTTTATTCGCTCGATACGAACGGCAACGCTTTGTTCGTTTATCCGCAGACAGTGGGGTCATACATCCACACCTATGCACGTAGCTATAATGCTGGGACCGCCACCTGGAGCGCGCCTATGAAACTAGATACGGCGGCTTACAACTCTGCGCCGCAACTGACTACTCCAGACGCCAACGGCAATGCATTCGTCGTATTCACCCAAACCGATGTCTCCGGCCATCCGAGCCTCTATGTACGTCGATACACAGCCAGCACCGATAGCTGGAGCCCGGCAGCTGAACTCGACACCACCACCAACAACGCCAGCACCCCCATTGCCCTCACCGACGCCAACGGCAATGCATTTGTTGCATGGATACAATCCGATGGTTCATATAACAGCGCCTACCTGCGCCGCTACGTTGCCGGCACGGGCACATGGAGTGCGGCAAGCGAGATCGACACCACCACATTCAACGCAGTCAGTCCAACATCCCTAACATTGGATAACGACGGAAATGTCTGGATTCTGTGGACTCAGCTTGATGGCACCGGCGCAAACAGTATTTATGCACGTCGATATAACGCCGCTACCGACACATTGAATGCCGCCGTGGAAGTAGACACCTCCAGCTATCATGCGATTGGGGGACGCCTGCAAAAAGATTCCAGCGGCAATCTGTTCGTCTCATGGACTCAATCAAATGGCACTTATAACAGCGCCTTCGTGCGCCGATACTACGCAAGCACCAGCACATGGGGACCTGCCATCGAACTCGATACCACTACTTACAACGCAAGCAGCTCGCGTTTCTTGCTTGATGTGAGCACCGGCAATGGTTTCGCCGTTTACATACAGTCCGACGGCACCTATAACAGTGTTTATGTACGTCGTTACAACGCCAGCACCGACACTTGGGGAATACCCATGGAATTGGACACGTCGGCGTACAACGCAATTCCTGCCGGCACCAGCATAGATGCCGCCGGAAATGCGATTTTCACATGGACTCAATCCGATGGCACGTACATGAGTTACTACGCACGGCGTTACGAATCTTCCAGCAATACCTGGAGCCCAGCCGTAGAGCTGGATACCAGCACATACGATGCAAACACCGCACTACTAGTGAGTAATTCTGCAAATGGCAAAGCCATTACCGCGTGGGGCCAATCCGATGGCACACACATCAGCGTTTATGCGAGAGCTTTCGAATAACAAAAATGAAGTTGAGTGCATGTGTAGATTGAAGTGATCTACCCAGATGCCTGAGGTCACCACACTCGATGGTCCTATCTTCGGCTAGCGGCTCTTACTTCCAACTGCTGCTGCCAAATAGCCCAGGACGAAGCAAGATGCTTGCGCATGGCCTTTTCCGCGGCATCCGGATCATGACGACTGATTGCCTTGTAGATCTGCTGATGCCCTTGATAAGCCAGTGTCTCAGTCGATGTGTCGCGTTCTACTTTGCCCCAACGCTGCATCAGCCAGTTAACCAGCGCCTTGTGCACGGCTTCGAATACCGGATTGTTGGCAGTGAGAAACAAGATGCGATGAAAGGCCACATCCGTTTGCATAAAAAGTTCGCGATTGCCAATCGCCTGCCGATTCGCTTCCAACGCGTCCTTCAATTCAGCGAGACGGCGTTCGTCGATACCGGTCGCGGCATGTCTGGCCATGGCCGCCTCGATGAAAATGCGCGCATCGAATAGATTTTTCAGACTCTCATCATGATTGATGATCAAACCGACAAGGCTATCGAGTGTGGTGAATACATTATCCACACTGGGCACCTGCACACTGGCGCGACGGCCGGACTCGGTGACAATCAGCCCTCTGTTCTGCAGCGAGAGGAATGCCTCACGCACCGCAGGTCTGCCGATATTGAAAGCCGTCATGATGTCTCGCTCTGACGGCAGCTGATCGCCCGGCTTGAGTTCGCCGGAGTGAATCATTTCCTCAAGCTTTTGCGAAACCAACTCATGCAGCTTGGTGCGTCGAATGGGGCTTTGCCGCAACAGCGGATGACTCATCGTCTTCATTACTCAACAGCTCCGCCATTCGGATCAATTCGATTAAAACCACCGTCAGGCTCAATGCTCTGTCCTGCTGTCACGGCGCAGCGATCTTGTTGTCTGCCGCATCCTGCTGCAACTCAGCATCCAAGTCCCAACGCAGCTGCGTGTATGCGTGCGCGAGATCGCGCCGGACCATGCGACAACTCAGTCCCAACCGTGCCGCTATCTGCGGACGCGTCAAGTTTTCATGGATATGCAGCATCAACACTTCACGCTGGCGCTGCGGCAGTCGCGTCACCGCCTGCTGCACCCGCTTGCTTATCAGTGCATTCGCGACAATATTTTCCGGCTCCTCATGACTCTCCATCTGCAATCCTTCGAAACCACTCGCATCTTGCATCGGATGACGCTGGGCGCGTTCGCGCCACTCACTGGCAACGTTCGACGCGATACGAAACAGATAAGTCTGCGGATACTCAATCGAGCTATCGTCGCTGTAACGCAGGAGCCGCAGAAACACCTCCTGCACCAAATCATCTAAATCCGCCGTCGACATCGATCCGTGACTGGCAATCCAACGTTGTATCGGCACACGCCAGCGCTCGAACCATGCAGTCAAACGATCATCACGACGATCTTGCACAAGATACGCCGTCACATTGCACTGAGTTTGTGGATAAGGCCTCAGGCCGAGGCGATCAGATGAAACAAGACCCATCATAGGCTGCCTCCGAAATATCCTTTTCTGCACCTAATCGCGCGCATCGCCTGCCAAGCGACCTGTCTGCCAAACGATCCCGACAAATGCCAACAGACTTCTATCTGACTGGTTTAGATTGGAGCAATTTGATCACCCTGTCAACCTATCATGCCAGTTTATCCGGAGCCGGAAGCAAAGCGCATAGGCGATGCGGCCGCCCTTCAACGTTGAATATTGATCCGACACGGCGCCACGCATCGGTAGAACTCACTTCTCTACTCGAATAAAACATAGGTAGGAAAGCCATCCATTGCAAAGCGAGTCTCTGCCAGTGAATGCGATCGTCAGTTATTTCGAATGTATAGGACCGCAGCGGTTGTTCTGCAGTTAAAAGAAAGTCATGGCGCAATTCAGGGACACACTGAAATGTCATTTCCGGCAAGTTACAACGAACAACAAGCGACAATACGTAACGACAAAGGCAAGCGAGGATTGCTTCCCTGACGCGCATTGCGGTCACTCGCACGCACTTACTGCTGGATGCACTGCCACCCGACAGCTAGACTGCGCACCTGATTTTCGCAGCTTAAAATCCGCATCTAATGTCAGCCAACACTCCGAACAAAGACTCTGCCCCCGCCCTCGCCGGTAATTTCGTCCGCAACATCGTTGAGGAGGATTTGGCCGCAGGTAAGTACTCGCTGCGCCGTTGGGCAGGTAAACCGGGCGATGCCGCACAGCAGGCAGCGGGCCAGCCGGATGCGGCGCGTCTTCGCACCCGCTTCCCACCTGAACCGAACGGCTACCTGCACTTCGGGCATGCCAAGTCCATCTGCCTGAACTTCGGTCTGGCGCGCGACTTCGGCGGGGCCTGCCATTTGCGCTTCGACGACACCAATCCGGAAAAGGAATCGCAGGAGTACGTGAACTCCATCGTCGATGCGGTGAGCTGGCTGGGCTTCGATTGGCAATTCGGTAACGACACCAATCTGTACTTCGCCTCCAACTACTTCGAATGGATGCATCGTTGCGCTGTGGCGTTGATCGAAAACGGTGACGCCTACGTCGACAGCCAGAGCGCCGAAGACATGCGCATCAATCGCGGCACCCTCACCGAGCCAGGCAAGAACAGCCCGTATCGCGATCGCTCCGTTGCCGAGAACCTGGATCTGTTCGCACGCATGAAGGCCGGCGAATTTGCCGACGGCACGCACATCCTGCGCGCCAAGATCGACATGGCCGCGCCCAACATCAACCTGCGCGACCCGGCCATCTATCGCATCCGTCATGCGCATCATCACAACACCGGCGATGCATGGTGCATCTATCCCATGTACACCTTCGCGCATCCCATCGAGGACGCGCTGGAAAACATCACACATTCCATCTGCACACTGGAGTTCGAAGATCAGCGGCCGTTCTACGACTGGTTGCTGGGCAAGCTGGCCGATGCCGGCATCTTCACCCGCCCTCTTCCGCAGCAGTACGAATTCGCGCGTCTGAATCTCACCTATGTGGTGCTATCCAAGCGCAAGCTGATTCAACTGGTGGAAGAAAAGCATGTCGATGGCTGGGACGATCCGCGCCTGCCGACGCTGGTGGGTGCACGTCGTCGCGGCTTCACGCCGGAAGGCTTTCGTAATTTGATGGATCGTGTGGGCGTATCGCGCTCGGACTCGTGGATCGACATGAGCATCCTCGAAGACTGCATGCGCGAACACTTGAATGCCGAAGCACAGCGTCGCATCGGTGTGCTCGACCCAGTGAAACTGATCATCGACAACTATCCCGAAGGTCAGACCGAACTCTGCGAAGCGCCCAATCATCCGATGAAGCCCGAACTGGGCAAGCGCGAGATCAAACTGTCGCGCGAGCTGTGGATCGAACGCGAAGACTTCATGGAGACACCGAGCAAGGGTTACTTCCGTCTATATCCGGGCAACCGCGTACGCCTGCGCTACGCCTACATCGTTGAATGCACCGGCTGCGACAAGGACGAGCACGGCAATGTCATCGCCGTGCATTGCAACTACCTGGCCGACTCGCGCTCCGGCTCGCCGGGTGCCGATCAATACAAAGTCAAAGGCAATGTGCACTGGGTATCGGTGGATGAAGCCTATGCCTGCGAAGTACGTCTGTACGATCGCTTGTTTGCCGTACCCAATCCCGGCGCCGGCGACAAAGACTTCCTGCTCGACATCAATCCCAATGCCAAGAAAGTGATTAAGGCGCAGCTGGAACCGGCATTGAAGAACGCCCAACCGGAAGAACGTTTCCAATTTGAGCGGCATGGCTACTTCGTGGCGGATCGTGTGGACTCTAAGAGCGGTGCGCCGGTGTTTAATCGGACGGTGACGTTAAGGGACTCTTGGGGGAAGGCGAAATAGTAGAGACTGATGCTTGATGTGAGTAAATTCTTGCATGACACAGTTGAAGTCAGAAACAAATCAATAAGGAGGCCACATGGGAATGTGTCTAGGCCTTTGCACTCTTAGTGATGAGAACTTGCGCAAGGTTATCTCGGACCCGCCTCTCGTTTGGAAAGTGATCGCTCCTGACGATGAGGAGGCTTACGAAAATTCTCGACCAGCACACTCAGTTAGCCTCTTGGAAAAGTTGTTTGGTAAGAACAAATCTGAGTCATCGCCAATCATCAATATAGCCGATGACGAAGTAATAAATAGTGACCTGGATAAGGCTTGGCACGGAATTCATTATCTACTTACTCAAACAGCATGGGAGGGGCAACCGCCTCTAAATTTTCTTGTAAGTAGCGGCATTCAGATCGGTGATATTGACGTTGGCTACGGTCCAGCACGTGCTTTTTTATCGGACGAAGTTAAAACAATAAATGCTGCGTTAAATCCACTTAACGAGGCTTGGCTTAAATCTCGGTTTAATCCAAAAGAGATGATGGACTTGGAAATTTACCCCACCATATGGGATCGCGAACCGTCGGACGACGATACTTTTGGATATTGTGCCGAATACTTTTCGGTACTCAAAGAGTTCATAGGTAAAGCAGCCTCGAACGAGGCTGGAGTTATTATCTACATAAGCTGATAACGCATAATGCAGATCACTCTTACATAGCCCGTAGGCTGGGATGACAATCCCAGCCTCCTCTGTGCAAGCCGGGATTACGCTTCACTACATCGCCAGCCTGCAGAATGCGTCACTGCGCGCCATCAATCACGCGGCTGCACCCAACATTCTGACCTCGCGCTGAGGAAATGGAATGCGGATGCCACGGGCGCGGAAAGCCTCCAGAACGGCTTTGTTCACTTCGCCCGCGGCGGGCCCAAAGTCGGTCACAGCTACCCACGGCTTGATGGCGATGTGCACCGAGGAATCCGCCAGCATTGACACGCCGATCACCGGCGCAAAATTCTGCAGCACACGCGGGTTGGCATTGAGCACTTCCCGCACCAGTGCCAGCGCCATGTTCATGTCGGTGTCATAGGCTACGCCCACGGACACTTCCAACTGCCGAATCTGACCGTAGTTGTGCAGGATCTCGCCGGTGATCTTGCGATTCGGAATCACCACGCGCGAGCGGTCCGGATGGGTCAGTGTCGTTTGAAACAGGGTGATCGAATCCACCGTGCCTTCTTCACCGACGATGCCGATGTACTCGCCGACGCGAAACGGCTTGACCAGAATGATGGTCAGTCCTGCCAGCAGATTGCCGAGCAGACCTTGCATGGCTAGCGCGATGCCGGCGCCGGCAATGCCCAGTCCGGCAATCAGTGGCAACAGTTCGACGCCCAGATTCTGCAAGGCCATGATGCCGAACAGTCCCACTACCGCGAAGCGTCCGATGCGCACCAGCAGTAAGCGTACCGGCGGCTCCATCTCGACATGCAGCAGCGCTTTTTCCAGCCACCTGGCCAGCCAGCGCGCCACCATGCTGCCCACCGCCAGCATCAGCAATGCCGTCAGCAGTTTCGGACCGAAGCGCAGTGCAAGGTCAATCGCCGTCGCGCGCATCTGCTCGACGGAACTCAACGTCGTATTCATGAAGATCATCCGTTAGGGAAAGTGGCGGAGATTTTATGGGTCGACAGGCGTGGCGTCACTGTTTCCGCTACAGCCGACCGGCTGGAGCGGCTTCCCGCAAGATGAATGACGGCCCCATGCTCGCCCAACTCAACAAGGGTGCGTGCGGCGCACACCGGTATGCGCCGCATACGCCTATAAATTATTTTCCAGATTGATCGGGTGGCCGAATTTTCCATTGAGTTGACTGCAAAGCGTTGACTGTTGCGTCACCACAAAAGAAAGTCTCAGGGAATGTTGTCGGGATACGCATCAATGAAGCCGCACATCGCACTTACTGCCGCTCTATTCTGCATGCCACTGCTGAGTGTCGCCGCCACCACCAGCTGGAAGGTGGATTCGCATGCCACCACAGCCGTGTTGTCGCTGAGTCATTCGGAGATGCTGGATTACTATTTTCTGTTCCCTGACATCTCGGGCGCCGCAGAATTGGATCTCTACAACTTCACCGATTCATCGATTCGCTTTGAGATTCATCCCGCCAAGATACTCACCAGTTTCGCTGAAGTGGGCGACAAACTGATCGGGCCGGATTTGTTGCATGCCAGCGCTTATCCCGATATCGCTTTCCACTCGGAACAGATTCAGCACTCAGGCAATGGCTTCAAGATGCAAGGCTTGCTTTCCATGCACGGTGTCAGCAAACCAGTAACGTTCGAGGTGGAACCATTGCGACGCGTTGCCGAATCTCGTGGCACTCACTTTCGTGGCCTGACAGCGCACACCACTATTAATAGACGCGACTTCGGCATGACTTACCGGGATAGCGACCGGCCCGCCAGCGCTGCTCAACAATATGGCGATGAATGGCGCTTGACGGTTGTGTTGGAGCTGACGGATCGTTCTGATCAGATCGAATCACTTAATAAAAGATAAGTTCTGCCCGCGTAGGCCGGGTGACGCACCCGGCATGCTGATGCTGGGTGCGTCACCCACCCTACAAGACTATCCGATCTCCACCGCTGGATAAGCCTCCACATACGCCTCACCATTGCATCCAAAGTAAGTCACGGTGCGCGCATTAAAATCCACTTCATAACGAACTACTCCTGCGCGCCATGAGGCAACGAGAAATTCTGGAAAGGTACCCTGTCCCGCCTGATCTCTTCGCAAGGCGGCAATCAATGCTTCTTGATCGAAACGCGGTATGTCGACTGCACCCGTCACCAACGGCGTGCCTTGCATTACTACTGGACCCAGCTCAGTCAGAAATAAACTCTGACAGGCCGGCAAGGACCAGATATTACGTGTGACGCCGGCACGACGCAGAGTTTCAGCCAAATACGGAAAGCCGCCCACCTTGGGACGGATACTCATGGCATGTTGTTGCGCCGCTTGTAGATTTTCGATTGCTTTGCTCATTTTTGCTCTGTCGAATCTTCATTTCATCATCGCATCGATCATCGCAGATCGGATGTCGGCGCGAACTCAATACGATCCAAGCAACTTCTGTCTGGGTGTTGGCCCCAGCAACTTAACAAAGGCTGCGAACACTGCTCGGGCACGTGCACGCGAAGCCTCTACATATTGTGCCGTTTCTTCGCGCACACGTAGCGCATGTACTTCGCCACCCAGTGACTCCAGTTCATGATCATGCTCGGAAAGGTTGAGCCAGCGCTCGATCAACGGCGCATCCACTTCCAGATGAAATTGCAGACCATAGGCAAAGCCGCCATAACAGAACGCCTGATTGGCGCAACTGACGGTGCTGCCCAGGTGCACGCTGCCTTTAGGTTCAGTGAATGTGTAGGCATGCCATTGGAACACCTGCGCGTCGGTATCGAAATGGGCAAACAACGGGTCCGCCTTGGCAGCCGCAGAGACGGTCAGCGGATACCAACCGATTTCCCGCACGGCATTGGGATGCACAGTGGCGCCCAACGCCGCAGCCAGCAACTGCGCACCGAGACAAATGCCCAGCACCGGAATCTTGCGCTCCAACGCAATGCGAATGACTTCGATCTCGTGCTGCAGATGTCGATAACTATCGAGTTGATCGACATTCATCGGGCCACCCAGCACCACCAGACCCGAGTAGCGCGTGACATCCACCTGCGCACTGGGATGACGCGCAAAATTGACGTAGCGAATGCGCAGGCCGGTGGCACGCAGCAGCGGGTCCAACTCGCCCAGCGGCTCGCTGGCCACATGTTGTAACACCAGAATCTTTTTCATTTATCGACAGGTCAAGACACGTAAAAACATAGCGCGGCAGGATAGCGGATTAGCGCCGCTGCGGGTTGAATTCCAAACCCGTCAATAAGTCGCCGCCACAAATTGAGCCCGTCTATTGAATCAGTCTGGATTTGCCTGATATGGGTTCGCGACCATCCCACGAATGATCTGTTTCAGCACCTGCGCCCTGTCGCTGACACAGGCTTTGGCAACCCTCTGCATTGCTTAATTAAGCCCGTCTTAAAGTCATCACTTCCATTCGCACAAAATTAGCCAAGAGCATGTGAAGATTGTTTCACAAACACACTTTGGCTCGGAAAAAGCAGTAGCCTCCCGCCGTCTTAAAATGACACTGAACAGCTCGCGTTGGCGCGATGATCACAAATTGGGAGATTCAAATGTACAAAAAACTACTACCGTTAATGGCTCTGCTGGCAGGCGCTTCGATTGCTTCGGCGCAAAACGCAGGCGGCAACCAGGCTGCACCCGCCGGTGGCATGGGCGGCATGATGGACCCCGCTACACGTTTCAAAGAGCTCGACAAAAATAGCGACGGCAAACTCACCGCCGAAGAATTTGCAGCCATGCAGCAGATGATGCGTCCTGGCGGCCAGGGTGGTGCTCAAGGTGCCCCGGGCGGCCAAGGCGGTCAGAACGGCACCCCTCCCGCAGGTGGCCAGCAAGGCGCTGCCGGTGCCAATGGCATGGGCGGCATGATGATGAACCCGGCCGATCGCTTTAAGCAGATGGACAAGAACAACGACGGCAAAGTAACGCTTGAAGAGTTCACCGCAGCCATGCAGCAAATGCGTGGCGGCCAGCAGGGTGGCCCGGCCGCTGCCGGTCAGGGCGGCAAGTAAAGCCCACTGCTTGCCTCATTGGCTAAAGCGTCACTCCACTTGGCGGAGTGACGCTCCACCCGGGATAGATTGCACATTAAACGTTTCAATCATTCCGTACCTACTTATCCACTGATTCTCCGCATTCAAGTACTGCCAGGCGATTCGCCATCGGAACCATGGCTCCATGTAGCAGGACGCATACGATGTAGCTATGCTGAGTGCATAAAGAAAACGGTGGGGGATATCGATGCGTCATGCATTGCTGTGCCGGGTCATGCCTGTTGCGCTCTTGCTCACGGCATGTCAGACCTCATCCCCTTCTCTACAATCCAGCCCTGTTGAATCCAACCAGGGTCAATCCAGCAATCGCTGGGATGCCATGAAACCACTGCCGGACTGGTCCGGCGTCTGGCAATTGACCGGCGGCTGGGCCGCAACGCTGGATGCCTATGCCGGCGAAGTCAGCTTGACCCCGACCTATCAAGCCATTCGCAAACAGGCCTATGACGAAAAGCGACAGGCCAATCTTTCTACCTGCCTGCCGGCCGGCTCCACTGCCGTTCTGCAACACGCCACCTTGCACGAGTATCTGTTCACGCCGGGTCGCGTCACCATGCTGTTTGAAGATGGCGAGGTGCGGCGTATTTTCACCGATGGCCGCGCACATAGGCCGCTAAGCGAATTGCGTAACAGCTTCATGGGCGACTCCATCGGTCATTGGGAGGGCGACACGCTGGTAGTCGATACCATCGGCTTTCCTAATGGCGAGCTGTGGCAGAACTACGGCGTGCGCGCCACGATCAATACACGTCTGCTCGAACGCATTCACTTGACCGCCAATGGCGAATTGCAGATCGACAATACGCTGACCGACCCAGCCATCTTCGCCAAACCCTATGTGTATACACGCCGCTACAAGCGCAGTTCACTGCCCCTGGAAGAGCCGGCCTGCGTGCAGAACAATCGCGACAATGGCGAGGTGGTGGACCTGACGCCACCGCCCGAGGAGTAAATCATGCAAATTAAACATCGCATCGGCTTGACGCTGGGCTCGGTGCTGCTGGCGCTGTCACCGCAGGTTAATGCACACCACTCCATGACCATGTTCGATCTCACCCAGTGCCTGAGCATCACCGGCACGGTGCGCACCTTTCAGTACCAGTATCCGCATTCATGGCTGTGGCTCGTTGTGCGCAATGCTCAAGGTGGCGAGGACATCTGGGGCTTTGAAAGCGCCGCACCCGCCAACCTGGTCGAAAAAGATCCACGCTGGAATCGCGATGTATTCAAGAAAGGCGATGTGGTCACGCTCAAGTACGCGCCGTTAAAAGATGGCCGCAATGGCGGCAGCATGTCATCGGTGGTCCTGCCCAATGGCGTAACTCTGCCAGTACCGGCGCCGATCTGTGGCGATGGCCCGCCCATCCCGGCGGGTACGCCAGGCAGCACACGCTGAAACGGTCGACCGGCTTGGTTGGTCGGCTTCATGGCTGGCTTAATGGTTTGTGACGCCGCCCGATTCTTCGGCGAAAGCGGTACAGTAGAGTTTCTATACCTTGCATTCGCAAGGCGGGATAAAACGGACCACGACCATGCGCGAATGGAAAAGACTCGGGATGATGTTGACGCTGGCTCTAGCAGCCTGCCAGCCCAAGAATTCACCACCGCAGGCAGTGGCACCAGCAGTTGATGCTCAACAGGTTCAACAGCGCGTTGCGGAATATAAAACCGAACTGCAAACGCTGCTGAGCGGCTATCGGCAAATCATTGTGTTGGTGGCCGGCGATGCCACCTTAAGCGCCAATGATCGATCGGTGGTCAATCAGGTTGGGCAAACCATTTTTCATCAGAATCTGGATCGTGGCGCCAAACTCAATGAATCGCTCGGCACGCTGTTCACTGCACGCGATGCCGGTCGCTTCGATGTCAGCGATGCACTGCTCGACTACATTGAATCGGACCCGGATCTATTCGACGCCGATCGTCTGGCATTCCGCGATACGCTCAATGGTTTGAGCAGCACCGTTGCCACCGACAGCACGCTGCCCGCGGTCAAGCTGCACCAACGAATCACCGAAGATCTGGGCGCACTGGATGCCATCGAGCGTGAATACGACACCGAACTGAAAGCCATCTTTTCCCGTTTCGAGACCCGCGCCATTCAATTGAAGCGCGAACGCTGGGACGACTATGTGAACAAGCTACGTGGCACCTACACGCGCGAACAGATCCTCAAACAGTACGCGACCGTGCTGCCCTATCCCGAACCGGTCGACGCGCATAAAGGTGAAGAACGCCGGCTGTATGGTTACAACCTGCCGCCGAAAACTCTGGCGCTGACTTTCGACGATGGTCCGCATCCGCAATACACCGATGAGATCGCCGCCATCCTCAAGCAGTACAACGTGCCCGGCGTGTTCTTCGAAGTGGGACAGAACCTGGGCACCATCGGCAAGGATAACCACATCAGCGTATCCGCCCGCGCCAAGGTGACGCGCAACCTGCTCGATCAGGGCTTTGTGGTGGGCAACCACAGCTACTCGCACGCACAGCTCTCCAAAGAAACGGGCAATCCGCTGCAACTGGAAATCGTCGGCACCGATGACCTACTGAAGGCTGTCGATCCCAGGCGCTCCACGCTGTTCCGTTTTCCCTACGGCGCCGACAATGATGAAGGCTTGAAGCTGGTGTCATCGCGGCAAATGCAGACCGTGATGTGGAATATCGACTCGATGGATTGGGCCGATCCGGTACCCGACTCCATCGTGCAGCGCGTACTGGACACCGTGAATGAAGAGAAGCGCGGCATCGTCTTGTTTCACGACATCCATGAGCGCACGGTGAAAGCACTGCCGAAAATTCTGGAGCGTCTCTCGGCAGAGGGTTATCGCTTTGCCGGTTGGGACGGCAAGCAATTCGTTGCCGCCGAACCTTCCGATGCCGAACTGGCGCATTTCTCCGTGTCGGCAGACTATGGCGATTCATGGGCGGTGGTCATCGGCATCGACGACTACAACAAGTGGCCCAAGCTGCAGTATGCAACCCGCGATGCCGAAGCCGTGCGCGATGAAATGATACAGCACTTCGGCTTCAATTCGGATCATGTATTTACGCTGCTCAATGGCCAGGCCACACGCAGCGCCATTCTCAATGTATTCCACGAACACTTCGCTCATGAAGCCGCCGGCAAGAGCGATCGCCTGTTCGTGTTCTTTGCCGGCCACGGCGCCACACGTTCGCTGAGTTCCGGACGCACATTGGGCTACATCATCCCGGCGGATTCGAATCCGGATCAATTCGAGAGCGACGCCATTCCGATGACGGAACTGCAAAACATTTCGGAAAGCATTACGCCCAAGCATGCCTTCTTCGTGATGGACGCCTGTTACAGCGGTTTGGGATTGGCGCGCGGTTCTGCGGATCGCTTCCTCAAGGACAACGCCAAGCGCCAGGGACGCCAGATGCTCACCGCCGGCGGCGCCGATCAAATGGTGGCGGATGGCGGACCCGATGGACATTCCGTGTTCACCTGGACTTTGTTGCAGGCACTATCGGGCAAGGGCGATTTGAATGGCGATGGCTTGATGACCGCCACCGAGTTAGCCGCCTACATCGGACCTGCCGTTGCCAGCATCTCGCAACAAACCCCCGCCTTCGGTAGCTTGCCCGGCTCACAGGGCGGCGAGTTCGTGCTGGAACGTCGTGCAGAAGTGGAATTTCTTGAAGGCAGCTCACCGCAGCTGGCCGCTGCAGCGGTAGAAATGAACCAGAAGCTCGCCGCTGCTCAACCCAGCACCAGCACGATCAAGCTCAAAGATCTGCAAGGCAAGGAGCAAACTTTAAAACTGCCCAAAGCGGTGAACTCAACCAGTCGTCAATTGGCGCAACGCGCCAACGATCGCGGCTTACAGCTATATCGCGAGCAACAGTACGACGATGCCGAAGTGGCCTTCACTGAGGCGCTCAAACTGCGTCCGGATTTTGCTCTGGCGGCAAACAACCTGGGATTCATTTTCTCCAAGCGCGGCCAGTACGATGTGGCGGTTCGCTGGTATGAAAAAACCATCGCCATCGATCCGTCGCGCGCAGTGGCCTACTTGAATCTGGGCGATGCTCTGGCTCAGGCAGGGCAAACAGAACGCGCCAAGACTGCTTATAAAACTTATCTCGAACTAAGTCCTGATAGCAAAGAAGCGGCGCGGGTGAATGAGAAGCTAAATGGCACTTGAATGTAGCTAAGTCCTACGCCCTGGGCTGCAGCACTTCAATTGATGTCAGATAACGGACAACCACCGCATCATCTTGCTCAAAAACAGTTATTCTCCACAAAGAGAAAAAGTGGAGATTATCATGCGCTGCGTAAACATCCTGACCCGGGCCATCAAGTTGCTGGGCCTGTGCAGTGCCGCACTGTTGTCAGGCAGTGCGTATGCTCAGTCGGTAACGCCTGAGAAAACTTCAGCCGATTACCTGTTGATGGTTTTCATGAAACCGCTTCCCGAGCGTCAGGCGGAATACTTCAAGTGGTATCAAGGTCAGCACATGGGCGAGGTGCTGGAGCGACCCGGGTTCGTCACTGCGCGCATTTATAAAGCCGTCAATGCGGACTTCCTGCCCGGCAACGATCATCCCAATCCAGTGCTGATCAAGTACGGCATCCGTACCGACAACATCACCGAAACCTTCAGCATCGACAGCCAGTTGTCGCAGGCAGCGCGCCTGGCCGATCCGCCTCTGGATGCCAAGGCAACACAGAGCTTTACCTACGAAAAAACCGGCGAGGAAATCAATGGCAAGGGTGCCCGTTCCGTCGGTACAGGCGCATTGAAGACCTACGAGTTCTTTGTGCTGAGCAGCGCCAAAGCGACACGCGATGCAGAAGTGAACGCCTGGTACGGCGCACAGATCAAGGAACTCAGCACCATCCCCGGCGTGGTGAGTGCGCAGCGCTATCAACGCAGCGCGGTGCAACGCTACAGCGGCGCCCAATCGCCCACTTACATGGTGGTGTACGGCATTGTCACCAATGATCTACAGACTGTGTTCCGTGATCTAAGTAAGTCTCTGCAAAAAATCGGTGTCAGCGATGCGGTGGACGACAGCGCCAACAAGGTATTTGTATATGAAGCTCTAGGGCCCTTGATGGAGCGCAAGTAACGCTTTTTCAAAGCAACTCACCGCAACTGACTATCCTTGCTGCCCCGGCGGTTATAGCCACTGAAAGCCTGCTCCTCACGGTCATGCGCCTCCTGACAAACCACACAGAGGCGCACGCCTGGCATGGCCTGCCGACGCGCTTCGGGTATCTCGGCGTTGCATTCCTCGCAGTGAGTCAGCGATGGCCCCTTGGGCAGATTGCTTTGCGCACGCTGCACGCCATCCTTGATCGTGGCGTCGATCTGCTCCTGAACCGCGCCGTCGTTTGCCCAACCTGTAGCCATACTTCACCTTACCTCGGCGCCACACACCCATTTAGCCCGTTGCTTTAAATTAGGCCGATCCATCGAAACCCAAGACGGGTCGCCGTTGTCGATTCGAGCGTTGCTCCCCAAGTTCATCTAAGAACCCTACGCCATGGCATCGGTAATTTGAGCAGAAGATCACAACCTCCCATCACTTCTAACGCAACAGTTACCGCACTGGGCCGCGGACAGTGCTAGATTTGCTGGCATGAAAGCCCCTTCGCTTTATCCGGCTACCGATACTCCCGCCGCGGAGCCCGCCACTGCCATTCAAGGCACCATTCGCCAGCTCAACCAGATTATTCTCGGCAAGGAACCGCAGATCAAATTGGCGCTGGCCTGCCTGTTGGCGCGCGGCCATCTGCTGATCGAAGATCTGCCCGGCATGGGCAAGACCACGCTGGCCCATGCACTCGCGCATACCTTGGGCCTGAGCTATCACCGCGTGCAATTTACCAGCGACCTGCTGCCCGCCGACATCATCGGCGTCTCGATCTTCGATCGCGAGAGCAGCAGCTTTCGCTTTCACAAGGGACCGATTTTTTCGCAACTGGTGCTGGCTGACGAAGTGAACCGCGCCACGCCCAAGGCACAGAGCGCGCTGTTGGAAGCCATGGAAGAACAACAGGTCACCGCCGACGGCGACACCTATCCGCTGTCATCGCCGTTCTTTGTCATCGCCACGCAGAATCCCACTTATCAGATCGGCACCTATCCCCTGCCGGAATCGCAACTGGATCGATTCCTGATGCGGCTGGAACTGGGTTATCCGGATGCCGCCCACGAACGACAATTGTTCAGCGGTCAGGATCGTCGCGACCTGCTGGGCAGCCTGACCATGACCATGACACCCGCACAGCTGTTATCCCTGCAGAATCGAGTCACGCAGGTGCATGTTTCCGAAGCACTGCTCGACTATCTGCAAGCCATCGTCAGTTACACACGCAATTGCAACAAATTCGTCGCCGGTCTATCGCCACGTGCCGGCCTGGCTTTGAAACATGCCGCACAGGCCTGGGCCTTGATGCATGATCATATCGGCGTTTTGCCGGAAGACATTCAAGCAGTGCTCACTGCTGTGATCGGTCATCGTCTCGCGCCGGCTGAAGATGCAGGTTTAAATAAGCCGGCGGATATTGGGGCGCATGTGTTGCAGGCGGTGGCGGTGCCTTAGTGCTGCCAAGAAATTATCTGCGCATGATTTGAGCGCAGAAGATGCCCCCTCCCTGCCCTCCCCCGTGGAACGGGGGAGGGTTGAAGATCAGCTGCACATCCATCTCAATTATTCTTTTCCGCAAGCGACGGAAAGTTAGAAACGTGCCGCACATCAACTCCAGTTCCCTCCCCCGTTCTACGGGGGAGGGTTAGGGTGGGGGCACGCTCCACTCATCGCACAAAGCCCAAACCCACCCGCCAGATCGACATCTTCTGGTTGTAGTTGCGCAGGCTCTCGCCATAGCCATTGAAGTATTGCAGCTGTAGATACACGCGCAGATCGATCCACGGAATGTTGACCGGCTGCGTCACATCGACCTGGGTGCTGCCCTTGCCGCGTAACTTGGCGGAGCGCATGGTCATGCTGACCTGCGTCGAATTGTTCTTGGATATCGCCAACATCAAATCGCCGTAACCGCGATAGCGGCGCAGCTCATCGGTGGCATTGATGTAGTAATAAGCCCTGGGCGCAACGATGGCATGCCAGCCATTCAACGAACCGAACACCATGCCGCCGCGTGCGTTAATGATATTCAAACTGCGCGAGTCATCGTCGTCCTTACCGTTGGATTCATGCTGCACGCCGGTCTGAATACCCAGCCAGTGAAATCCGCCACTGGCGCGACGCTCGCCCGGCGCCAACCATTCGTAAAATAACTCGGGCATATAACTGGTGTCGTAGAACGGGCTGGACTTCGCATCGAGATCCCACAGCGAACGCTGCGTATAAGCAAAATAAAATCCGCGTAGCGGCGGAATGGCTTCACCGAAATTGCCGTCGGCGCCGGCAAGGCGGTATTTGAAACTAAATTGAAATTTCGCAGCCGGTGCCTTGGTTCCGTAGATGAAATAGATCGGCTCATGAAAGGCAAAATGATTGGCGAAGGTACGCTCGATCAATGACAGCGTAGGCGGCTGCTCCACCACTACTGCCGATGGGAGCGGCGTCTGCGACTGAGCAGCTGCATTGCCCACCGCTCGCAAATCAAGCGCCAGTGGTGCGGCTGTAAAAGGCCGAAGATCCAATGCGACAGCGCCATTCGCTTCCGCGGGACGTTGCAATTTATAAGTCAGTCGCAGCCATTCACCGGGAGCGATCAAACGCGATTGCAAGCCATCGTTATTCAACAGCGTGACCGGCCACGTATTGGCCGCGTTACGCAGCGCACCGTTAATGCTCATTGGCGGTTGATAGGAGGCCGATTCGCTGCCGGCATTGAACACCGCCAACTGCAACTCCATCTCTTCGCCATCTCGGGCGGCCGCAGTAGGTTGCACGGTGATCAGCAGGTCGTCGGCCCATGCAGGAACCGCAAGCAGACACAGAAGAATCAACATTTTTTTCATGTCATGTTGGATACCTGCAAAGAAAACTAAACGCAAGTCTAAGAACGACTACAGAAGTTGTGCGGACCGGACGCAATGTGCTGCTATGCAATCAGACTGCCGGTGTACACTGGGATTTGATGAGTACCCCCTCTCTGTCGCCGTCGTTAGCCACGCGCATCACGCGTGGCGTGGCCCGTTGGTCGCGCCGTCGTCACGGCGTGGATAGCTCGCCGGTTGAACTCACCCATCGACGCATTTACATCCTGCCCACTCGCCTCGGCCTGGTGTACGCCATTGCCGTACTGGCCATGGGCTTGGGCGGCATGAATTACGGTAACAATCTGGCGTTGATGCTGGCCTTTCTACTGGCGGCACTCGGCTTTGTGGCCATGCATCACTGTCATCGCAACCTGGCCGGCTTGCGCATTCACAGCCTGGCGAATGAGCCGGTGTTTGCCGGGCAGTTGGCCTATCTGCAATTGGCTGTGGAAAACCCCTCACCGCAAATACGCTTCGACATTCTGGCGGAAACGGAACAACACCAAGCCACGCCGGTGCAGGCGACCATCGCCGCGCAAACACCGATTCAATTGCCTATTGCCAGCACTACCCGCGGTTGGCTGCGCCTGGAACGACTCAGCTTGAGCACGCGTTATCCCTTCGGCCTGTTCCGCGGCTGGACGGTGCTGCATCTGGATCTAAAGTGCCTGATCTATCCGCGGCCCAGCGAGCGCAGCAATACGCCGCCACCGACGCAATTCGACTCGCGTCATACACAGGATCTGCAACGCGGCGACGACGAATTCGCCGGATTTCGTAGCTTTCATCCGGGTGATTCACCCAACCGCATCGCCTGGAAAGCCTATGCGCGCGAACAAGGTCTGTTGATCAAACAATTTGCCGGCGCCTCCGTCGCCACCTGCGTGCTGGACTGGGATGCGTTGGCCGGCCTGGATGCGGAGACGCGTTTATCGCGCCTGTGTCGCTGGGTAATCGACAGTCATCAACAAGGTATTGCCTATGGCCTGAAACTGCCTGGCTTTAACGCAGCCCCTGCTTTGAGTGAAGCGCATCGCACACGCTGCCTGAGTGCGCTGGCCTTGTTTCAAGGACGCTCATGACTGGCCTACACCTGGGTGACCTGCCCATATCTACCTCACAAAGGATGCGCGCCCTGCTGCAGGTGCAGGCCTGGCCGGAATCAGCCAAGTCATTGGGCGCCTTGGCCGCAGTGGTATTACTGGCTCTGGCCCCACACATCGTGCACTTGCCGGTATGGATTCCGTTATCGGTGTTGGCAGCGACCGTCTGGCGGTTATGGATCGAAATTCATGGCGGCGCCTTGCCGCACAAATGGTTGCGCGCCGCACTGGCTTTATTGGCATTTGCTTCGGTGGTGAGTGACTTCCGCACCCTCAATGGACTGGAAGCCGGCACGGCATTGTTATCCATGATGGCCGGTTTGAAACTGTTGGAGTCGCGCAGTGTGCGCGATTACAGCATTCTGATTTTCCTGGCGCTGTTCCTGCTGTTCGCAGAATTGCTATACGAACAGAACATGGTGCTGCTGCCCTACCTGTTGCTGTGCACACTAGCTATTACCGCCGTGCTGCTGCGCCTGCATGATGGCGGCGCCCACTTGAAGGCTCGCGATGCACTCTCCCGCAGCGGACGCATGCTGTTACAAGCCCTGCCTCTGGCAGCCTTGTTCTTCCTGTTCGTGCCGCGGCTGCCGGGCCAGTTCTGGGTACTGCCCTCGCGCCAGGCAGCCACCACCGGCTTGAGCGATGAGATGAGTCCCGGCGATGTCACAGATCTAAGCCAATCGAGCAGCGTGGCGTTTCGCGTGCAATTCGACGGCGCATCGCCACCTGCCAAAGAATTGTATTGGCGCGCCGTGGTATTGCATGACTTCGACGGCCGCACTTGGCGTCGCCGCCGCGGCGAGATGTTTGGCGTGCAAAAACTCAGCGCCAGCGAGCCTATCTATCGCTATCGCATGTTGATGGAAGCCAGCAATCAGCAATGGATTCCCGTGCTGGATGTGCCGCTGCAAACCAATTTACGCCGCAGCTTCATTACCAGCGATCTGCAATTGATCTCATTTCAGCCAGTGGCGCAGCTGATCGCCGTCGATGTACAAGCTGCCACCCACTATCAATTTGGCGAAACCCTTGCATCCACCATGCAGCGCGTCGACACGCGCCTGGAAGGCACACTGAATCCACGCAGTCGCGCGCTGGCAAAACAAATGCGCACCGATGCCGGCGACGATGCAACTTACTTAAACGCAGTGCTGAGCATGTTTCGTCAACAAGCCTTCTACTACACCCTGGAACCACCGGCCCTGGGTGTACACAGCGTGGATGACTTCCTGTTCAACACTCGGCGCGGCTTCTGCGAACACTTCGCCTCTGCCTTCACATTCCTGATGCGCGCTGCAGGCGTACCTGCCCGGGTAGTGACGGGTTACCAAGGCGGTGAATTGAACAGCATCGATAACTACCTGATCGTGCGCCAATCCGATGCGCACGCCTGGTCCGAAGTGTGGCTGCAAGGTCGGGGTTGGGTGCGCATCGACCCCACTGCGGCCATTGCGCCACAGCGAGTAGAAAATGGCCTGCAATCCGCCATTGCCGAGTCCGAAGCGGTGCCTGGGCGCACACTGCGTCGCACACCCTGGCTGTATCAATTGCGACAAAACTGGGACGCCATCAACACCTACTGGAAGGCTCGTATCGTTAATTTCGATAGTGAAGAACAACGCAGCATCATGAATTCACTGGGCATCGCCAATCCTGATTGGCGCAGCTTAGGGGCGGCACTGTTGCTGACTTTCGTTGCCTTCTTCATCGGCATGATGATCTGGTTAGGTTGGCGCTATCGTCCCAAACAACATGATCCTGCCGTCATTGCCTACGCCGCACTCAAACGCAAATTAGCCCAGGCAGGCTTTGCATGTGCGCCGCATGAAGGCCCAAACGACTTCCTCACACGTGTAGCCCTGGCGCGTCCCGCGCTTGCAACACAACTGCAAGAATTGCGCGATCTTTATATTGCACTGCGTTATCAACCGCACCCTGCGCCACAGGCCCTGAGTCGCCTGCGTCAGCTGGTAAACCAAGTGCAGTTTTAAATAGCCTCTACGAGCAGCAGATCAACTTTACGTTGTGCTTATGTACAACCGAAATGTAACCAAACGATTTCACCGCATCCTGGCAGTAGCGCAAGGGTATCTACTTAGTTAATCGCATGCCGCGCTTGGTTAGTCTGACCACCGCTCGGCTGTTTCGTCGCAGCACGAATTTCTCAGCCAAGCCCTCTGAGTTTCAGCGTTTTCAGGAGCGATCCCTCATGAGCGATTCCCATCGCAGCGATCATCTTTACGCTCTGATCCTGGCCGGCGGAGATGGCAATCGCCTTAAATCATTGACGACGACTGCGGAAGGCATCGCCGTTCCGAAGCAATATTGCTCGTTGCATGGCGAAGTAACCTTGCTCGATAAGGCACTCAGTCGCGCAGCGGCTTTAGTAGACACGCAGCACATTTACACCGTGGTGGCTGCACATCATCAACAGTGGTGGAAAAATCTGCTCGAAGACTATTCGCCGGAACAGATCATCGTACAACCGAAGAACTGCGGCACGGCCATCGGCATCATGCTGCCGCTGCTGCACATTCTGCAGCGCGATCCGGACGCGCACATTGTGTTGCTGCCCTCCGATCATCATGTGCAGGAAGAAGAGATTCTTACCCAGTCGCTATTAAGCGCTGCGCAACTGCTCGATCATGGCGCCGAACAATTATTGATCTTAGGAATGGAGCCCGATGAAGCCGATACCGAACTGGGCTATGTATTGCCGGGGCGGCGTCTGAATGCCGGTCTGGCCACCGTAACCAGCTTCATCGAAAAGCCACCAGCCATGCGTGCGCAACTACTGGTAGGTCAGGGTGCGCTCTGGAACACCTTCATCGTCGCCACGCGGGGCACGACTCTGATGAAGATATTTGCGCAGCGTTGTCAGAACTTGCTTGAAGAAATGCAGAGCATTGTCTCTAACGCACAGGAGAAGCGCAGGTATCGAACCTTGCTAGATGAACTCTATACACGCCTGCCTGCGCTGGATTTTTCGCGCGATATTCTGCAAGGACTGGAATCGATGTTGGGCGTATTGAAAGTGCCGTTCTGTGGCTGGAGCGATCTGGGCACGCCGCGCCGCATCCGTGAAGTACTACATCGCTGGCCACGCAGCAGCGAAATTGTTGCGCATAGCTCGCACCTGCCGCTGTCGGTGAACCTGGCTGCACATGCCAGTTTCATCTTGAGCAAATCACTCACCGGCACCCCCTTTCCGCAAGCAAGAGAAGCATGATCGTCGCTTAGGCGATCATTGCGGCGACATGTGCTGACTAGATGCGACGCTGCGCCCCGAGTTGCGCCAGCAGTAACGACAAACACAATCCAGCGATAGCCAGCAGCCACCCACGCCACGCCCGCAATGAAATAGTTGCAGCGTGCTCGCTCACCGAATCATTGAAACGTAAATCCACCGGCCCTTCTCGTAAACGCGCCAACGAACAGTCGGCAATCAAATTGCCACGCTGGCTGCGTGAGATATTGCAGCCATCCGCCTGCCATAACGGGTGGAAGGCTTGATTCAATATCAATTGGATGTGCTGCGGCTCGCTCGCTTTAGGTTCATGCGTGGTCGCATCAGGGCCCAACGGCTTACCCATGATTGACTTGGCCACAGACGCCCCCAGCAGCGAGCTAGTGTCCATCTGCAAACGGATGTGACTCCAACCGACGAAGCTGCTGCGAAAGTGCATGGGATGCACAGCCGCCTTACCATCTTGCAATACTCGTCGTACCAGCTGCCTACCGGGATCGATCTCGGCCTTGATGAAATCGTCTTCGTTGTAGCAATCCACCACCCCGCGCGTCGGCGTGATGAACTCGCCCTGCCGCCGGGGAAAGCTGGTGACGTATTCGATGGATTCCGGCCCATTACGAAAAGCTTGTTGCATACCTGGCGGACGATACTCATGGCCGGGCAACCACTTGCTCAGCATGGTTTCGGTTTGGAACCCCAACTGCAAAAGCAGCGCGCAACTCAACCACAGCCGAAGTTTCTTCGGATCATGAGTTTCGCTGACAAAGCGCCATAACGCCGCCGCCGCCAATAAACTCAAAGGTAGCGCCAGGAATCCCCAGTAACGGCCGGTCACACCAATCGAACGAAACCCCGGCAAGGGACGCAGCATGTCGAAAGGACTGAGCCAGGTGGGAATATGTAGCGGCTTGAGACTGCCCATACCCAACACAATCGACACCACACTCACCACCAACAAAGGGTGCCGCATCGTCTTGGGCAGATTGACCGACAACCAATGACGGTAGTGCCACAGTAGATAGGCCAACACCGGCCCGATGAACACACTTAGCTCGTGACCATTGCCGTTGGCGGGCAGAAATTTGCCACGCACGGGTAACAGCGCGAACCACAGCAGCGAAAAGATACTGGTGAAGCGATCGGGTGTGCGGCGTGGAAATAAATCCTGGGCTTGTAACATCGGCCAGAGATAGCCGGCATCCAACAACATCGCACCGAGTACGGCACTACCGAACATCATCACCGGCATGATCGAGCGTGCACTGACACTCAATACCAGCGCATACAATCCTATCCAGAACAATAGATGGATGATGGCCACTGGCGAACCATCAATGGCCAGCGCAATGGCTGCAGCCATCAGCAGCGCCGTAATCACCAAACGCGCCATGTTACGCCAGGACCAACGCTCCGCGGCCCAAACGATGCCGATATGCAACACCCACAACAGCAATGGCAGAATCAAGAAGGGAATGAAATCAATGTGACCGAAGCCAAGACGGCATATGAAGAAGCCATTACCGATAAACAAGGCCGCTGCCAATGCACGTTGACCAAATTGCTTCATCCACAAACCGGCATAGAGAAAGGCGCCAGCCCATCCAGCAATGAAGTACAACAGAATAGCCAGCTGCAACCCCCAAAATGGACCCAACGCATAACTCAAGGTCATGCTCAACGACATGAAGGGCACTTGCGGCTCACCAGCCAGCGATAGTCCGGAACACATCAACGGCGACCATTGCTTGGCCATGCCGAATAAAGCCGTGTTCCAATATTGCAACTCGTGAAACACCACGAATTGATCGTGATCGCGCGGTCCCATGCGGGAAGAGAACAATAGGAACAGCAGCCCGTAAACGACCACAATGCCGATTGAAAATGCACTGAGCCAGCGCTGCCCAAGCTTGCTGGGCATGTTCGTTTCAGAACTTATTCCCACAGCGCGCACCTGTTTTTCTTGCTTTTGATACATGCGGTATCTGCCCGCATGTAAAGGTTTTACAAGATTATAGAGCGAGCTCAAGTGTCAAGATCAATGCCGCAGCGATTTAAGGCAAAGGCTTAGTACGCGCACCGGAAAGCACGCAAGTAATTGCACGTACGGGAGATTCAAAACCCGATGCAGCGCGTGGATGGTCGCAGCTGCCTTGTCATACGTTTATAAGCCAACACATGCAGTCAGCAGCAACTAACAATGACCATCCCGTTGCAGAAACTTAAGGATTATTTAGTACGATCTTGTGAGTGAGCACGACAACAGCCCTTGCTGCTGTCGTGCCTAGCTATTGATCAGCTATTGGCCGCAATGTGTTCGCGCAGTGCGCGATTGAAATCCGCAGCGGCTTCGACATTGGATAAGTGTGCTGCATCCAGTTCCGCATACTTGGCGCCAGGAATGCTGGCTTGAATGCCCTGCGCCATGGCTGGCGGTGTAGCAATGTCTAGTTTGCCGCCGATCACCAGACAAGGCAGCTTGATGGTTTTAAGCTGTTCGCTTTGATCCATATCGCGAATCGCCGAGCAGGCTGTGGCATAGCCGCGTGGATCGCAGGTACGCACCTGCTGCATGGTTTGCTCGATCAATGGCGAACCGCTGGCGAGGAAGCGCTCGGTGAACCAGCGTGGACCGATCATCTTGGCGATGACTTCCATGCCTTCGGTCATCACACCCTTGATACGCCCCTGCCATTGCTCGTAGTTACCGGAACGTGCACCGGTATTCGCAATCGTCGCCGTCAACACACGCTCCGGATTCTTCGCAGCCGCCCACATGGACAACATGCCACCCAACGACACACCGGCCCAATGCGCTTTTTGAATGCCTTCGGCATCGAGCACGGCAATCACATCGGCCACCAACGAAGCGATGCTGCTTTCACGCTCGTCTTGCACCTTGGATTTGCCATGACCACGCACATCGGGACGAATCACAAAGAAGTCGCTCTGCAATGCCGCCACTTGCTGGTCGTACATCCCAAGGGCACAGCCCAGCGAATGCAACAACAACAGAGCCGGCTTGCTTTTATCGCCAGCGGTTTCGTAGTAAATCGTCGCGCCCGGTGTATTGACGGTTGGCATGTCTTATTCGCCCTTCGCGCCGCCGTGCGCTGCTTTTGTTTTCGCCTGCAGTTCGCGCAACACGCTCAGTTCCTTTTCAGTAGGCGCCGGGGTTTCTTTCACATCGGCAGCGAATTTCACGGTCCAACCGGTGTTCTCTTGAATCTGTTCGCGCGTCACGCCCGGGTGAATAGACACCACCGTCATTTCTCTTGAGGTGGGATCGGGTTCGAACACGCATAGATCGGTGATCAAACGCGATGGACCCTTAGTTCTAGCGCCCAGACGCTGACGATGATCGCCGCCTTCGCCATGACCCAGCGAAGTGATGAAGTCCAGCTTGCCGACGAAGGAGCGCTTGCTTTGCGCCATGATGATGAACACTTCACCGCAGTGCGTGGCGATTTCCGGAGCACCGCCGCCGCCGGGCAGACGCACCTTGGGCTTGTTGTAATCACCGACCACGGTGGTATTGAGATTGGCGAAGCGATCGATCTGTGCACCGCCTAAGAAGCCCACGGTGATACGACCACCCTGCAACCAGTAACGGAACATTTCCGGCACACCCACGGTGGTCAGCGCGGTATCGCACAGCTCGCCGTCGCCGATGGACAGCGGCAGTACTTCCGGCTTGGTTTCGATGGTGCCCGATTCGTAAATCAGCGTGATGTCCGGTGCATGCGTCAGACGGGCGAGATTCGATGCTGCGGAAGGCGCACCGATACCGACGAAGCACACATCGTCATTGCGCAGCGAACGCGCTGCGGCAATGGTCATGATTTCGTTTGGAGTGTAATTGCTCATATTCAAAAAACCTTGTTCGTTGGCAACAGCGGGCAAGTCATGGCTCGCCCCTGCATGTAGAAGTCGGGCATGCCTGACTCTGCTTATTTACGTTCCAGCACGTTGTCCTTCATCCAGGCCAGGAAGCTGTCACGCTCACGTGCGATCTTGTCCCAAGCGATGTAGAAACTGTTGTCGCGCTTGGTATAGCCCTGCGCATATGAAGGATGAGCACCACCCGGTACTTGTGCGATTGCAGTGATGGTCCAGGCCGGCAGGATCACGGCGTTCTTGGAACGCGGACCCAGGTCATCGACAATCTCTTCAACGGTAACGATGGAACGCTTGGCAGCCAGCACGGCTTCACGCTGCACACCAACGATGCCTTCGAACATCACATTGCCGCGCTTGTCGGCCTTGAGTGCATGCACGATGGAAACGTCAGGACGAATGGCCGGCACGGCGGTGAGTTCTTCACCGGTAAATGGGCAATTGATGGTCTTGATGTTGGGATTCACACGACGCAGTTCGGCGCCGACGTAACCGCGGAACACGGCGCAGGGCAGACCGGCAGCACCGGCGTCATAGGCATTGGCCATCGCAGCGTGCGAATGCTCTTCCAGCTTCAACGGTTGTGGCCAGCCGTTTTCCACGGCATCACGGAAACGATGCAACGAACCCACGCCAGGATTGCCGCCCCAGGAAAACACCAGCTTGTCGACGCAGCCCATGCCGATCAACTGATCGTACAGCAGGTCCGGCGTCATGCGGATCAGCGTCAAGTTCTTGCGCTGCTGACGGATCACTTCATGACCCGCAGCATAGGGAATCAAGTGAGTGAAGCCTTCCATCGCCACCACATCGCCATCGCGCACGCACATCGCCACTGCTTCCTGCAGTGAAACAATCTTGGCCCGTCCGCGAGCCGCTTCAGCTGTTGCAGTCACTTCGTTCAACCCTCGTCTATTGTCCAAAAGACGCGATACATCGCGCCCAGATATTTTTCATGAGCGAGCAAGGCTCGCTCGAAATCTCAAACTCGTTCGATCAGCACCGCGATGCCCTGGCCCACACCAATGCACATCGTGGCAATGGCATAACGACCTTTAGTGCGCTGCAATTGATACATGGCCGTGGTGGCCAGGCGGGCACCGCTGGCGCCCAGCGGATGACCGATCGCAATCGCACCACCATTGGGGTTCACATTGGCTGCGTCATCGGCCAGACCCAGTTGCCGCATGCAAGCCAGACCCTGCGCAGCAAAGGCTTCGTTCAATTCGATGACATCGATTTGATTGATACTCAGGCCCGTCTTTGCCAGCAGCTTCTGTACTGCAGGCACCGGACCGATGCCCATGACGCGCGGCGGCACACCAGCAGTCGCCGCTGCAATCACTCGTGCGCGTGGCGTCAGGCCATGCTTCTTCACTGCAGCCTCACTGGCCACCAATATCGCGCAGGCACCGTCGTTGATGCCCGAGGCATTGCCAGCAGTCACTGAACCGTCCGGACGTACTACCGGCTTGAGCTTCTGCAAACCTTCCAGCGTGGTGTCTGCGCGTGGATGTTCATCGACGTTCACCACCTTCGGATCGCCCTTCTTCTGTTTGATGGTGACCGGCGTTAGTTCATCCGCGAACAGGCCGGCCTTCTGCGCGGCGGCACAGCGTTGCTGGCTGCGCAGGCCGAACAGATCCTGATCGGCGCGCGAGACTTTGTACTCAGCGGCGACGTTCTCGGCGGTTTCCGCCATGACATCGACGCCATACATTTCCTTCATCACCGGATTGATGAAACGCCAGCCCAGTGTGGTGTCTTCCAGCTTGGCATCACGTGCGAATGCACCGCCGGCCTTACCCATCACATAGGGCGCACGGGTCATGCTTTCCACGCCACCAGCAATCAGCAACTCGGCATCGCCGGCGCCAATGGCGCGGGCGGCCTGAGCCAGGGCATCCAGACCCGAACCGCACAGGCGGTTGATGGTCGTGCCCGGCACGTTCACCGGCAAGCCGGCCAGCAGCAGCGACATGCGGCCCACATTGCGATTGTCCTCGCCCGATTGATTGGCACAGCCGTAGAACACGTCTTCCAGCGCGGTCCAATCCACACCGGGGTTGCGGGCCATCAGCGCCTTGAGCGGCACCGCGCCCAGATCGTCGGCACGAACCTCGGCCAGCGCACCGCCGTAGCGGCCAAAGGGAGTACGAATGGCATCGCAAATAAACGCGTCTTTGAGCATGAATCACCTAGCAAGAGCCATCGCCCAAATGGGCCAACAGCCTAATTACCCAGCAGCGGAATAAGGCCCGCCAGTATCCTGAGGGCGCGCGTCCGATGCAAGCGAGATACCGCCCATCCCTGCCATAATTACCGGGTCAGTATTCTAAGCGACTTACTTATGAAGTTTTGCTCCAGCTGCGGCCACACGGTGAATTTCGAAGTTCCGCCCGGCGATCATCTGCCGCGCCATGTCTGCCCGGCCTGCCAGACGATTCACTACCAGAATCCCCGCATCATTGCCGGCTGCCTGCCCGTCTGGGAAGACAAGATCCTGATCTGCCGCCGCGCCATCGAACCGCGCCACGGCTATTGGACATTGCCCGCCGGCTTCATGGAGAACGGCGAAAGCGTTCAAAACGGCGCCGCCCGCGAGGCCCAGGAAGAAGCCCTGGCAGACGTTGAAATCGGCTCGCTGCTGGCCATGGTGAATGTCATCCACACCCACCAGGTGCACATCATGTTCCGCGCCCGGCTGCTTAACCTCGATTTCGGCGTTGGTCCGGAAAGCCTCGAAGTCAAACTGGTGAAGCCGCAGGACATCCCCTGGGATGACCTCGCCTTCCAGAGCGTGCGCTTCGCCCTGGAGCGTTTCCTGGCAGACCAGGCCGCCGGGGTCGAAAAACACCACATGCACACCCTGCCTTAAGGGGAACTGGAACTGCCGTTTGGCTTGCCATCCGGCCGAGGTTTGGCAGAATAGCGCCCCTTCGTAAATCCGCGGCCCACAGGCCCGCGCCCCTGGAGCTACTGAATGACCTTTGTCGTCACCGAAAACTGCATCAAGTGCAAGTACATGGACTGCGTGGAAGTCTGCCCGGTGGACTGTTTCCACGAAGGTCCCAATTTTCTGGTGATCGACCCGGATGAATGCATCGACTGCACCCTGTGCGAACCCGAGTGCCCGGCCGAAGCCATCCACTCCGAAGAAGAAGTGCCCAAGGGCCAGGAACAATTCCTGAAACTCAACGCCGAGCTGGCCAAAGCCTGGCCGGTGATCACCGAACGCAAGACCCCGCCAGCCGATGCCAAGGAATGGGATGGCAAGGCGGATAAGTTGAAGTTGCTGGAACGTTGATTCCAAGCAATGCGTTCAAACAAAAGGCCCGCTCTTGCGGGCCTTTTGTTTTACTGGAAGGATAGATTCCTCTAAAAACGTATAAAACAAGTTAGGCCTTTTATGGAAATCAGTGCCAAACAGTTAGGTGATGATGGCGAAGAGTTCACACTGAGTTTGCTGCAATCACGTGGATTCAAAGTAGAAAAGCTTCCAGTTAATGCCAAGACATATGACCTTCACGCACAGAAAGGCAACAGAGACTTCTTTGTTTCCGTGAAGGTGTCGCGCGAAAAACAACATGTTCGACTTGGCGCCCGTCGATCTGTTCTTAGACTCGAGGCAGGCAACTTTCTCTTTGCATACCTTCCTGTAGCTGGTGGACAGATCACCACGCTGGCCAACTCATCGCATACTCTTCTCATACTTCCTGCCGAACTGGTAAAGAAAGATGCGCTCTCAATCCACGATCCCTATTGGGTTCAGAAAGGTAAAGATCCAAATATTTTCAGTGTTATGGTGAAAGGCTACGGAAGCCATCACAAAGAAATGTGGCCGAAGTGGCTGGCTTTCAAAGACGCATGGAACTTGATTCCATGAGAACTACAAACTGACGGAATAGCTCGTAGGCTGGGATGCAATCCCAGCTTTCTTGAAGATGCTGGGATTGCATCCCAGCCTACCAACACCCCACAAACAACAAGGCCCGCTTTCGCGAGCCTTATTCAATCAACCGTTTGAGTTGTGGCTTGCTTGATTCAAAACCGTCGCCCGCAGGACGCGGGCGTCGAGCCTACAGGGATGTACTCGCGGCGTGTTTTGCAGCAAGCAAGTCGCAGCTCAAACACAACCTACTCATAACCTCATCCTCTCGGATGATGCTGTGCATGCAATTCCTTCATACGCTCACGCGCCACATGCGTATAAATCTGTGTGGTCGACAAATCGCTGTGACCCAGCAACATCTGCACCACGCGCAGATCGGCGCCGTGGTTCAATAAGTGCGTGGCGAAGGCATGACGCAACGTATGCGGCGACAGATCCTTGTTGATGCCGCCCTTCAAGGCATAGCGTTTGATGATGTGCCAGAAGGCCTGACGCGTCATGCGCTCACCGCGGCGGGTTGGAAACAAATATTCTGACTGACGTTCCAGCAGAATTTCCGTACGCGCCCCCTGAGTAAACTGCATCAGCCACTTCACCGATTCTTCGCCCAGCGGGATCAAGCGCTCACGATTGCCCTTGCCGATGATACGCAATACGCCCTGGTTCAAATTGACCTGACCAAGCTTGAGATTCACCAGTTCCGAAACACGCAGGCCGGTGGCGTACAACACTTCCAGCATGGTGCGGTCGCGATTGCCCAGTGGCTCCCTGGTTTCAGGCGCACCCAACAAGGCATCCACTTCTTCTTCGCTCAGCGACTTAGGCAGCGCACGACCGATCTTGGGCATGGCGATCTGCGAGGTCGGGTCTTCCTTCAGTACATTCTCGCGTAGCAGGTAACGATAGAAACGACGGAAACTAGACAACTGCCGCGCCGACGAACGCGGACGCGCGCCCTGCTCGACACGCCAGGCCAGAAAGGCCAGCAGGTCGGGACGGGTGGCCGTGCTGATTTGCACGCCGCGCGTTTGTAACCAGCGCTCCAGGCCGGCCAGATCGGCCCGGTAGGCCGACAGCGTGTTGGGCGACAGGCCACGCTCCATCCAAACCGCGTCGAGGAAGCGGTCGATGACGGAAGTGCCGGTGGACCTGTTGGCTGACACGGGAGACTCTGACTTTGAATAAACTGATGACTTCGGTGCTACGCTCATTGGCTTTCCAGATGGCATCGGCCCTGCAATGCTGGGTGGGGAATCTGGGTGCAAACACCAGCCGATGTGATCGCCCCGCTAAACTTCTATGTCTGCCAGTATGCTGACCCCGAAATCCATGGTTGTGATTGCAATCACAGAACATATTGCCTATTAACATAAAGAGAAGTAGTTCACAGAAAATGTCCCGTTTGGCCACCTATAGGAAGTCCGCCGCCGTGCGTCTGTCACAACCCGCATTGCGGATTGCGCAATGAGTAACCCGTTCAGTTTCGCCCTGCGTCTGATTTATGGCTGCTATGTCTGGTGGGTGCTGGTGTTTTTCAGCCTGCTGACCCTATTACTGTTGTTACTAATGCCGGGAATAGATAACCGGCGTGTGCTGGCGCACCGTGCCGCGCGCGCAGTACTGGCAGTGACGGGAATCCGCTTCGAAATACTCAATCCGCAGTTGCTGCCGAAGGAACCCTGTGTAGTGGTAGCCAATCACTGCAGCTATCTGGACGGCCTGTTGATGAAAGCCGCCCTGCCCGCGCGCTTTTCTTTCGTGATCAAGAAAGAGATGGTGAAGGTGCCATTGGCAGGCCTGTTACTGAAGCGCATCGGTTCGCTGTTTGTGGATCGCGCCAATCGTCATGCCAGCGGCATGGATGCACGTCGCATCATGCGCGAAGCAGTGGAAGGCAAATCACTGGTGTTCTTTCCCGAGGGCACCTTTACCTCACGAGTAGGCTTACAGGCTTTTCATCTCGGCGCTTTCGCTACAGCACAACGTGCATCGCTGCCTGTAGTGCCAGTCGCCATTCATGGCACACGCCGCATCTTGCGTCCAGGCAGTCCATGGCCACGTCCGGGCGTGGTGGAAGTAGAAGTCCTCGGCACGCTGAGTCGCACCGCCACATCAAAAGATCGCACACAAATCGAATTGCTACGCGACCAAGCACGCGCCCGCATTTTGATGGCGTTAAGCGAACCTGACCTGCTGGTTGATACAGCAACCGAAATTCCGACAGAAACTGAAATTTCCTCGGTGGAATAAGCTTTCAAACGCTATTCAAGCGCCAAACCTGCAGTACACTGGGCCGCTGATGTGCAGTGCAACATTTTGCACCGCATGGCAAATCACTTACTCGCTCAGGACACAGTTATGACTGACGACATCGTCATCCTCGCAGCACGTCGCACACCTATCGGCGCCTTCCAAGGTGTGTTCAATCCCACCACCGCTGCTCAGCTAGGCGCGACCGCAATACGCGCAGCATTGAGCGATAGCGGCGTTGCCGCCGAACAGATCGATGAAGTGATCATGGGTTGCGTGTTGCAAGCCGGCCAGGGCCAGGCGCCTGCACGCCAAGCACTACTGGGCGCAGGATTGCCGCAATCGGTGTCCGCCACCACCATCAACAAGGTATGCGGCTCGGCCATGAAGGCCATGATGCTGGCCAGCGATCAACTCAAGGCCGGCAGCGCAAAATTGATTATCGCCGGCGGTTTCGAATCCATGACCAATGCGCCCTATCTGTTACCCAAGGCACGCGGCGGCTATCGCATGGGTCACGGCGAGATTCTCGATCACATGTTCTTCGATGGTCTACAGAATCCTTACGACGGCAAGATGATGGGCTTCTTTGCCGATGCCACGGCGGCGAAATATAGTTTCACCCGCGAACAACAAGATGCCTTCGCCAGCGAATCGGTGCGGCGTGCACAAGCGGCCGTCGCCAACGGCGCATTCAAAGCCGAGATCACGCCGGTGACGGTGAAGACCCGCAAGGGCGAACAACTCATCGATACCGATGAAACGCCGGGCACCTGCGATCTCAACAAGATTCCCACCTTGAAACCGGCCTTCAATAAGGACGGTACGGTGACTGCGGCCAGCTCTTCTTCCATCTCCGATGGCGCTGCGGCTTTGGTGCTGACCACCGCAGCCAATGCCAAGACCCTGGGACAGCAACCATTGGCGCGCATCGTCGCTTATACCAGCCATGCCCATCAGCCCGAATGGTTTACCACCGCACCGAGCGGCGCCATTCAGAAAGTATTGGACAAAGCAGGCTGGCAGGTCAGCGATGTCGATCTATTCGAAATCAACGAAGCCTTTGCCTGCGTGACAATGTCCGCCATGCACGATGTCGGTCTGTCGCATGACAAGGTCAACATCAATGGCGGCGCCTGTGCACTGGGACATCCCATTGGCGCTGCCGGCGCGCGCATCACCACCACGCTGATTCATGCCTTGAAAGCACGCGGCTTGAAGCGTGGCGTGGCCTCGCTGTGTATTGGCGGCGGCGAAGCCACCGCAATGGCAATTGAATTGATTTGAGGTTGATTTGCCGACCAATCCGTCCTCTATAGATTGACTCGAAAATCTATAACGATGTAATTGCAACGAGCCCGCTCCAGGGCTCGTTCTCGCTTCACTTCCATAATTTATGTTCGACAACGACATAGGTCCATCGTGGCCTGTGCCATGTCCACTTATTCCTATCAACGAGTACAATCACCCCAGATCTCAAGCCAAGTTCGATGCATCCATTGCCTGTCATTGCCTGTCATTGATTGACAACATGGGGAGCGCTGCATGGAAGACTTCGATTTTCTGCTCGGTGACAACCTGGATCTGTTACGACAGACCGTTGCGGACTTTGCGGCCAAGGAAATTGCGCCGCGTGCGCAGGACATCGACAAGCACAACCAATTTCCGCGTGACCTTTGGCCCAAACTCGGCGCACTAGGTTTATTAGGCATCACAGTAGAAACTGAGATGGGTGGCAGCGGCCTGGGGTATCTCGAGCATGTGGTCGCCATGGAGGAACTCAGCCGTGCTTCGGCATCCGTGGCACTGTCCTATGGCGCGCATTCCAATCTATGCGTCAATCAATTGCGCCGCTGGGGCACGCCAGCGCAACGGAATCGACTACTGCCCAAATTGATTTCCGGTGAACATCTGGGCGCACTGGCCATGAGCGAAGTCGGCGCCGGTTCGGATGTCATGGGCATGAGTACGCGCGCCGAACGGCGCGGCGACCACTACGTGCTCAATGGGCGCAAGATGTGGATCACCAATGGGCCCACCGCCGATGTCATCATTCTGTATGCCACCTTGGATCCGACGCGCGGCGCACAGGGCGTTACAGGTTTCATTATCGAACGCGGCATGCCGGGTTTCAGTACTGCGCAGAAGCTCGACAAGCTGGGTATGCGCGGTTCGGATACCTGCGAACTGGTGCTGGAAAACTGCCAGGTACCTGCAACCAATCTACTGCATAAGGAAGGTTGCGGCGCCGAAGTGTTGATGAGCGGCCTGGATTACGAACGCGTGGTGTTGGCCGCCGGACCACTGGGCATCATGCGTGCCTGTTTCGATCTGGTCCTGCCCTATGTACATCAACGCAAACAATTCGGCAAACCCATCGGCACCTTTGAACTGATGCAAGCCAAGATTGCCGACATGTACTCCACCATGAATGCCTGCCGCAGCTACGTGTATGCCGTGGCGCGCGCCTGCGACAGGGGCCGCGTGACACGCATTGATGCGGCCGCCTGCATTCTGCAGGCTTCAGAGAAAGCCACATTAATGGCACTGGATACCATTCAAGCATTGGGCGGCAACGGCTATACCAATGACTATCCTGCCGGGCGGTTGCTACGCGATGCCAAGCTGTATGAGATTGGCGCGGGCACCAATGAAATCCGTCGCATGTTGATTGGGCGCGAAATTTTTGGAGCCAGTTCATGAATCAGGGCATGACCCAAGGCATGAAACTAATCAGCCGCATCGACAGCAACAGCGAAGCCTTTCAAGCCAACGCTGCACATTTTCGTGGCTTGATCGAACAGTTACAGGCGCGACTCAACAGTGCACAACAAGGTGGCGGAGAAGCTGCCAGCCGCAAGCATACAGAGCGCGGCAAATTACTGGCACGCGATCGCATCACTGTATTACTCGATCCGGGCAGTGCTTTTCTTGAAGTAGCGCCTCTGGCCGCGGAAGATTTGTACGATGGTGGCGCCCCGGCAGCCGGCGTGGTGGCCGGCATAGGCTATGTACAGGGTCGTGCAGTGATGATCATCGCCAACGATGCCACTGTAAAAGGCGGCACCTACTTCCCCATGACGGTGAAGAAGCATCTGCGCGCTCAGGAGATCGCTGCCGAAAATCAGCTCCCCTGCATTTACTTGGTGGACTCCGGCGGCGCCTACCTGCCCATGCAAAGCGAAGTGTTTCCGGATCGCGAGCATTTCGGCCGCATCTTCTTCAATCAAGCCCGATTGTCGGCTGCCGGCATTGCGCAAATCGCCGTGGTGATGGGTTCCTGCACAGCGGGCGGCGCCTATGTACCGGCGATGTGCGATGAAGCCATTATCGTACGTAAGCAAGGCACTATTTTTTTAGGTGGACCACCGCTGGTAAAAGCGGCCACAGGTGAAGTGGTGGATGCCGAATCGCTGGGTGGTGGCGATGTACACACACGTATCTCAGGTGTGGCAGATCTGTTGGCGGACAACGATCAACACGCACTGCAACTGGCACGCGATGCCATTGCGAACATTGCCACCCCATCCGAACCTTGGCTCAAACCATCCGCATCACGTGAACCTTTGTACCCGCCGGAAGACATCTACGGACTGGTACCGCAAGACACCCGCTATCCCTACGACGTCCGCGAAATCATTGCACGCCTGGTCGACGCTTCCGAGTTCCACGAATTCAAACCGCTGTATGGCAAGACATTGGTATGTGGCTTTGCACATATCGACGGCTATCCCATCGCCATTCTCGCCAACCAGGGCATTCTGTTTTCGGAATCGGCGCTCAAGGCCACACACTTCATTCAACTGGCCAATCGACGCAACATTCCATTGCTGTTCCTGCAGAACATCACCGGCTTCATGGTCGGTAAGAATTTTGAACATGGCGGTATCGCCAAAGACGGCGCCAAGATGGTCAATGCGGTGGCCTGCGCACGGGTACCAAAATTCACCGTGGTGATTGGCGGCTCCTTCGGCGCCGGCAACTATGCCATGTGCGGTCGCGCCTATGCGCCGCGCTTCTTGTGGATGTGGCCGAATGCACGGATTTCCGTCATGGGCGGCGAACAGGCTGCGCAAGTCCTGGCATCGGTGCGCCGCGATGCCATGCAGGCACGCGGCGAAAAATGGAGCATGGAGCAAGAACAGCAATTCATGGATGAGATCCGGCACAACTATGAAACCGAAGGCAGTCCCTACTACGCAACGGCTCGGTTGTGGGACGACGGCATCATTGATCCGATCAACACGCGCAAGGTACTGGCCCAGGCGCTGCGCATTGCAGCGCAGGGACCCGCACCTCAGGACGAGCGTTATGGAATTTTCCGAATGTAACCATTATCGGATAAACACTCTTACACATGAGCCTCTTCAAACTGAGCACCGCCATGCCCCACACCGTTCTGCTCACCATCGATTCACGCGGCATCGCCACGGTAATGCTGAATCGGCCGGAAAAACACAATGCATTTAACGCCGAACTCATCCGCACGCTGAGCGAAACACTGGAGCAATTGGAAAAACGGCCGGATATCAGAGTCATGGTCATAACCGGCGCCGGCACCAGCTTCTGCGCGGGCGGCGATCTGGAACACATGCAGAGAATGAGCCAGGCGACCGACACGGAAAACTTCAGCGATGCGTTAGCCGTTGCACGTTGCATGCGCAAGCTGCATGAATTCAGCAAGCCGGTGATTGCCCGCATCAATGGTCATGCATTCGGTGGCGGCGTGGGCTTGATCGCCTGCGCGGACATCGCCATTGCCAGCTCCGCAGCCAGATTCGCCCTATCGGAAGTCAAGCTGGGCCTGGCCGCCGCCACCATCTCACCCTATGTAACTGCGGCACTGGGTCCACGTCAGACCGGTAGACTACTGCTAACCGCCGAGGTCATGGATGCGCAGCGAGCTCTGCAATTGGGATTGATTCATCGCCACATCGACGCGCAACAACTCGATCAAGCCATCGAAGCAGAAATCCAGCTATTGCTACAAGGCGGCCCACAGGCACAGCAGGCGAGTAAAGCACTGTTACGCGAAATCAGCACCAAGACCTCGGAACAATCGGATGTGCTGATGGCGCGCACAGCACGGGTTCTGACCCAATTGCGCAGTTCAGATGAAGGCCGCGAAGGACTGAGCGCATTTCTCGAAAAGCGCAAACCCAATTGGGCCCATTAGGTGGGCTTACTAAGATGGACTCGCTAAGGCGGCACATCGTCGATCTCAATAATGCCAATCTTCTTGCGGCGACTCGCCGGAAACATGAAGTCCAGCATGGCTTGGTAGCGATTGCTCAGCCACTGATCGATGTTGTTGGAGAAGGCATTGACGTAATAGAGCTGCACGCCGCCGCCACTGGCTGCCACCGCCTCCTTGAACGCTGAGGTCGAATCGAACAGCGCGCGTTGATCGTCCTGCATGTTGTAACTGAGAAACACCTGGGTATTGTTTGGATAGTTCCAAGCGCCGGGCTCGCCACTCGCCTGATCTGCGCCATACAGCGCTCGCCAGGTACGCAGTGTCAAATTGTCATTCTTCAGAAAATAGTCACGATTGACCGACCCGACGTAGGTGTAAGGTCGCGCAAAGTTCTTCGCCTCAAGACGCGGATTGAAAGCAATAACGCAATTGAAGCTGGTGCCGAAGGCACTGGCTGCCAGCGCCGCATAAGCATGCTCTGCATTACCCAAAGCACACACCGGCTTGTTGTCGAGATCTTTGTATTTTTGCTTGGCCTGTATTTTTACGCTGGCGAGACGTTGCGCAACCTGGCGCCGCCAGGCCGCGGCATCATCTTGTAAGTCCTGAGGCGTACCCACTGGAACGTGGATGACCAACAAGCCATTTGCGGCGAACCATTGCGCCGCAGTATCGAAACGCTGCAGTGCGGCAGCCGCATTCGAATCGCTGACCACCAGCGGCATCAGCACCAAACCTCGCCGTACTTCTATTTCCAAGGTGTCGGTGATTCCGACGGGAACTCCGGGCAACCAATCCAGTTGAGTCTTACTGGAGGAAATATCGGCGTAGTTAAAGGTGCGACTATCTGTGATAGGCAGCCAGCGATTGCTGCTTCTGGTCCATAAATAATAGGTTTGCGGGTGCTCGGCACTCTCCATTGACAGCAACACGCGATCCCGGTCATCGCTAACGGCAAGCCAACGCATAGTGGGATTCGCCATCTGCGGCAATACACTCCCCACTCTGGCCGCCACGTCCAAGAGTTCAGCATCGGCATCGACCAATGCTGGATCTAATACAACAAAGCGATTGCTTGGAGCGTGGTACTGAATGCCTACCGGCTCACCACTACCGGCTGCTTTAACTACTTCACCATGTACGGCCAAGGTTTGCGGCAGCATCTCATGAATCTTCAGCCACAACTCCGGATAGTCTTCCTCGCTAGAATCCCATTCTTCCAGCAGCTCGCGATCATCGAAATCCTCCAGCAGCTGCCAGCCGTTGGATTCGAAATTCCATACCGCCCTGACCAGGCGTCCGCCTATTCTTCTACCCTCAACCTTCAAACTGCCACCGGTTCGGCTGACAAAAAAACGGGATGGATACGCCTGGAAACGATAGCCATTCTTTAAGCGAGCCTGCTTGTCAGGACGGGGCACCAAGCGTAGACCACATACGATATAGAGCTTGCTCACCATCACCGAAGGCCGGCCGCAACGGGTCACCAATGCTCTATCGTCGTTCCTAAACGGCGCCGTCACCAGGTGCGACAGGTACAGATCGATATTGTTACTTTCGTCGATCTCTTCGGCTCTCTTTTTGTTGATATCCATTGCGAATGCCGCGAATTCATCCACATCGTCGCCCTTGGTAGTGCGCGCCCAGACCAGCAACAAGCCGTCACTCACCCAACCGAAGCTTTCGATGGACTTCAGCCTTCGGGGATATTGACCCGGTCGCGGCATGTCCACGTATTGAAAACGCGTGATAGGCACAGCCTTGGTGCCCGATACATCCACCACTAACAATGTCGAACTGCCGTTGGGCTGGCTGGCGATCAATGCCACCCGCTTGCCGGTGGGCGATAGCAAGGGTTGCTCGAAGTTCGGTCGCGCGGCGAACACACTCGGCTCGGGAGTCGCTTGCGCCGTGTTGAGTAATATCTTCAACAGAGACGCAAGCAGCGTGACCATCAAGCTCAGAGAACTTCTAGCCATTGCCATCCTTGTTTCCATGGCGATTGATAGGCGTTAGCTGACCTTATCCACTCATCCGCTCCGCAACGAATGCAAGATGCAACTTCGGCTGAGTGCCATTGGACAATTCGATGTCATGAGTGCTGCCATACTTCAACCGCAAAATCGGCCCATCCATGGGCCAAGGGTCATTGGCAACCGCTTCTAATTGGCTGCCGACCGGGTGAAGGTTCAAGCGCAGTTCGAATTCGTCCTGGCTGACCGGAACAGCGACCGCTTCGATCTTCATGAGATTGGCGATCGAGCATGAAGAGCCCTGGTTAAATTTTATTTTCAACGCGCTACAGCTACCCGCTGAAACGGTAGACATTCCTACCGATGTCGTTAAGCCCAGCAGTATGTCCGGCAGCGAATTCGCTCCAGCAGCTTGCCTTCCCTGCCAGCCAGCCGCAGAACGTGACCAGATAAAGTACATATTCAGAACCTGTCCATTGTCGGCACGCACTTGCGCTACTGCGCTCGAGGTAGAAAGAAACCCCGGATTCTTAGCCGTAGCAAATTGCATGATGGCAAGAAACGGCAAATGCGTTAGTCCTGTATCGAGTACCGCTCCCTCGTTATCTAACAGTACCCACAGGCGCTGATCTTGCGCGCCCTGTTTCAGCTGCTCGGGAAAGTAGCGGGCAGCGATCGCCTTATTAATCGCATAGTCGCCAATTCCTGTAGCCATCAGTTGTGATTCCGGTTGATCGCCTTCACGTTGCACCACCACGGTTGCCGGCACATTGAATGGCTGGCCATCGGCACGAGTAAATTGCGTGGGCACACTCAGCAGACTCGTCGTACCGATTTCTGTGGCGTTCAACCGCAACGCAGCCACCCCTTCACTCATAGTCAGCGTGATAGACCGCCCTTGCAGACTATCGTTGTCGGGATCGGCCGGCGCCGCATACTTCACCATCCGCACCACCGTGCCATCGGACTTCACCAAGGCCGCCACTCTGGTTGTGACATCAGCCGACTTGCCGTTGAATAATTCCGGATATCGGCTTTTGACAGTGGCACGTAACAGCGCGTCACGTACCGGCGCAGATTTAGCTGCAGCAAGCGAGGCCGAAGCATCATTCGGGCCGCGGCGCTGGCCGGAAAAAATTTGTAGATTGTTACCCGATGAATCCACAGCTCCTATATCCATGGCGCCTACGCCCATGGCGCCCAGCCCCATAGATTGAGCAGCGGCTTGACGTTCCTCTGCTGTGGCTTCGCGATTGCTCAAAATCGCCTGCATCTTCAGGCGTGCCGGACTCAACATAGCCGCCGGCATGGTCGACCCAATAAATGAACCGAACTGTCCCATCTCCTCCTGACTCATGCCAGCTTGCCGCATCAACTCAGTAGGAGACTGTCCGCTGGAACCCGTGTAACCATTGGTGGGCGGCAACATGATTTTCTCCATGCGTTCAATGCTGCCATCCAATGCAAACAGCACCAGCACCTGCGCCATGCCTGTGAAAGGTTGTTGGTACAACTCAGGGTATCGTTCCGCCACTGCGAACTTGGCTTTTTCCAACAATTGACTGCCTTGGGCCGCAGAATAATTGGGCGGCAGCTTGCGCAGCACCGGCAGCGTCTGCTGCTCCAGGGACAATGTCGGCCTGGTTGCTGCCATGCTTGCGCCGGTTTCCGTTGCCATCGAGGGCGCGAGTACTCCGCGCGTCAAAATATTCCACCGAGCCATGTCGCTATCGGTGAGCACCACAGGAGGTTCCGGAAAAACCGGCGCTTGAATTTGTGTAGCGGCCAGTACCAACGAAACGGATAAGGTGGTACCGATGGCAAGCAACCAGCGATGATAACGATGGATGCCACTCAACATGATGCGCAGACGTTGTTCCAGCTGCGACATGGGTTCTATCAATGCGACCGTCAGCAGGGGTCCCTGCTTACGGCCGCCACGGATGCCGACTTCCAGCAAAGTCTCGCCATAGACAGCCGCATCCATACCCTGTCGCAATACCCGCGAGTCGCAATCCACTTCCATCGCAAAACGCAATTGATGCAATTGCCACCATAGCGGCAGATTCCAAGGCACCAGCACCAATATCACCAACCCCAACAGCAGTAGCAGCGGATCGCGAGCACGCAGGTGCTCCTGCTCATGCGACAACACCATGCATTGCACATCGTGCCGTTCGCACAGTAGCCACTCCGGCACAATGATGATGGGTTTGAAAAAACCCATGACTGCAGGACCACTGCGAGCGGTTACGCATACCGGCACGCCGAGTAATTGGGTCACTGCCCAGCTGTGCGACAAACGATGCAGCGTCATCCATGAATAGGTATAGAAACTCAACACCAGTAAGGAACCGGCACCCCATAGCCACGGCAGCACGGCATTAAGATCAATCGTCCGCCCAAAACTGGGGCGGGAAACCGCTGGCTGTGCTGCAGACGAACTATCGACAGACTCACCGACCTCTGCCGGTATAGCGGCAACAGCATTGGCATCCACGTCGTCCGCAGACGAAGTCAGCAGCTGCATCCCCGGCAGCGACGCACCATTCGGTTCGATATCGCTTACCTGCGTAATACGCCGTTCCTCTGGCGTGTATTCGGCATTCCAAAGCATGGCTGCCGGCAACAACAAGGATAACAACATGGCGCCGCCCCATACCCAGCGCCGTGACCAGCCTTCCGCTGCCACCGCTCTTTCGGTGCTCCAAGCCGCCGCACTCAACAACAGTCCCACCAGCAATCCATACAGCACGACTGAAGCAAGCATGCTATTTCTCCTTTTTTGCCTTACTCAGCAACTGCCGCATGCGTTGGATCTCGGCGTCGGTCAGCTTTTGATCCGCCACCAGGTGCGTCAGCAATAATTCCGCCGAGCCTTTGAATAACTTGGAAGACAGATGTCGCAGTGCGCTGCGCCGCGCGACATCGCGTTCGATCAAGGCGAGATAGCGATGCGCCTTACCTTCGGTTTCGTGCCCCACGTACTGCTTGGCTTCCAGATTACGCAGCATGGTCAGCACCGTGGTATAGGCCAATTCATCCGCCAACTGAGCTTTAACCTCGGCCACGGTTGACGGTCCATGCTCCCACAGCACATCCATCAGTTCCGCTTCACGATCACTAAGTGAAATTTTCATAGTCGAACTCTTCCTTCACGATTCATGCTCAATATCGCTACAAGCTGCAGGTGCTGCGACACATATCGACGCGCTGATTACAGATCCACGATTCATCGGCGCTGCTGGCACTCACACTGCACATATTGGCTGCGTAACTACAGGTTTGCCGGCAGGACTGAAGAAAGGCCCGCTGCTGAAACGACAATACGGACTGCTGAGAATGAACTCTCGACGCGGCAGCCTCGGCGGTACGCGCTTCCGGCTTGATGGCATTACCTGCAGCACAACCGGCCAGGCACGCCAATGCAGCGACCAACAACGCCACTGCAACACGATTTACCTTCATAGATCCTCCCGGGATTGATCTTCCTTCAAGGTTGCACAGTCAGCCGACAGGTCGGCTTCATCCATTTGTTACTATCATGCTAGTAGTAAACAACAGCAGCAACACGCTCGTCAACTATATCCATAGTAGTTTTTTACGGCCGCCAGATCTGCCCCTCCAAAAATAAGGTTTCTGACCTACTGTAACCGTGCCTTCGTGACCTAAGCCTCGTACAATTGCGTCTTTTCCGAACTCCGGATTCGAGGCGGCAGTGCAGATCAAAGACAAAGTGGTGGTCATTACCGGCGCCGGCAAGGGCATTGGCCGCGCAATGGCTCAGGCATTTGCTGCGCGTGGCGCGCAGTTGGCACTGTTGGATCTCAATGAAACCGATCTGGCTCAGAGCCGCAGTCTCTGTGAGTCAGCCGGGGTACGCGTCGCCAACTATCGCTGCAATGTCGCCAATGAAACCGAGGTGGTCGCCACTTTCGAGCAAATCGCCAAAGACTTCGGCCGCCTGGATGTACTGGTCAACAACGCCGGCATTCTGCGCGATGCCATGCTGGTGAAACAGGATCGCGGCGTGACCAAGAAGATGTCGCTGGAACAATGGCAGGCAGTCATGGATGTCAATCTGACCGGCGTATTCCTATGTGGGCGTGAAGCCGCCGAGCGCATGATCAAGTTCGATAACGGCGGTGTCATCATCAATATGTCCAGCGTCTCGCGCAGCGGCAACATCGGACAAAGCAATTACGCCGCCGCCAAGGCCGGCGTGGCTTCGCTCACCGTGGTGTGGGCCAAGGAATTGGCGCGTCATGGCATTCGCACCGGCGCCATTGCACCCGGCTTTGTGTTGACTGAAATCCTCAGCTCCATGCGTCCGGAAATTCTTGAACGCGTGTTGATGCAGGTGCCGATGCGGCGCGGCGGTCAACCGGAAGAAGTGGCCCAAGCTGCATTATTTATTGTCGAGAACGAATACTTCTCGGGCCGCGTCATTGAGCTGGATGGCGGTCTGCGCTTATAACTTTGCTAACTCTTACTACTTCAATCGTTTGTCGGTAGCCAATTCATAATGATCATCCTGCTGCTTGGCCTCGCCCTCTTCTTCGGTCTGCATTCCCTACCCATCTTCGCCGCCAAATGGCGCGAGAAACAACGTCAGCGTTGGGGCCGTGCCGCCTGGCGCTGGGTTTATTCGCTGGGGTCCATTCTCGGTGTGCTATTGATCGCCTACGGTTACGATCAAACGCGTCAAGCGCCCGTGGTGGTGTATGTCACGCCAGGCTGGATGCGGCGTGTGACCGATGTATTGATGCTGGGCGTGTTTCCGCTGATCTATGCCACCTTCCTGCCCAGCCGCATTCGCACGGCATTGAAGTATCCGGATCTGGTGGCGATCAAGTTGTGGGCGGTGGCGCATCTCTTGGTCAACGGCATGCTGGCCGACATTTTTCTGTTCGGCAGTTTTCTGGCCTGGGCGGTAGTCAATCGCATCTCGCTGAAGCGTCGCGTGCGTATTATTCCCAGCGGCGCGCCATCCGAATTCAACGACCTGGTGGCCATTCTCGCTGGCCTGGTCACCTACCTGGTCATCGTGCTCTACTTGCATTACAAGATCATCGGCATGCTACCGGTGTAATTGAACGATTATCTAGAACCTATTCAAAAATTTGGAATAGGTGTGCCCAACAACCGTCATGCCCGCGAAGGCGGGCATCCAGTAAGAAATCATTTTCACTAGATGCCCGCCTTCGCGGGCATGACGAATTTGTACTTTCGCAATTTTGAGATAGGTTCTATTTAGCAACCAACTTCGGAACCATCATGACTACGCTCATCATCGGTTTGCTGCTGTTTCTGGGCATCCATAGCGTCGCCATCGTCGCCAACCCTTGGCGCGATCGCATGGCGGCGCAGCTTGGGTTGGCGTGGCGCGGCATCTATTCGTTGATTTCGTTGCTGGGCTTTGTACTGATCGTTCGCGGTTATGCTGCCGCACGTCTGATGCCCGAAGTGTTGTACCTACCACCGGCTTGGACACGCCATATAACCATGACCTTGATGCTGCCGGTATTTCCGTTGCTGCTAGCCACGTACCTGCCCGGCCGCATCAAAACCACGATGAAGCACCCCATGCTGGTCGCCACCAAGCTATGGGCGTTGGCGCATCTGCTCTCCAACGGCATGCTGGCCGATGTAGTTCTATTCGGCAGCTTCCTGCTGTGGGCAGTGGCGGATCGCATTTCCTTAAAACGTCGCCCGGCCCGCCCCATCCACACTGCACCGGCCAAGCCTTACAACGACTGGGTGGCAGTAATTGTCGGCCTGGTGCTGTATGGCGTGTTTGTCGGCTGGGCGCACCTCAAACTCATCGGCGTTTCGCCCATCTAAGCCGCACAGTCGTAACGTATGTCACGACGCGCGGTAAATAAAGTTCAGACGACAGCGGCGGTCCGCAGCCGCAAGGCATTGCCGATCACCGAAGCGGAACTCAAGCTCATCGCCAGCGCCGCCAACATAGGCGACAACAACCAACCGGTGAAGGGATACAACACGCCCGCCGCCAGGGGAATGCCCAGCGCGTTATAAACAAACGCAAAGGCCAGATTCTGTTTCATATTGGCAATGGTGAGATTGGAGAGCACGCGCGCTTGAGCAATGCCGCGCAGATCGCCCTTCACCAAAGTCACCTGTGCGCTATGCATGGCCACATCGGTGCCGGTACCCATCGCAATGCCCACATCGGCCCTGGCCAACGCCGGCGCATCGTTAATGCCATCGCCCGCCATCGCGACTATCTGACCTTGCTGCTGCAGCGCTTGCACCAGGGCCAACTTGTCGGCAGGTTTAACTTCGCCGTGCACTTCATCAATACCCAACTTGCCTGCCACCGCTTTCGCAGTGGTCAAGCCATCGCCGGTAGCCATGATGATGCGCAGACCCGCTGCATGCAGTGCCGCCACTGCCGACGCGGCACTGGGTTTAATGGGATCGGCAACGGCAAGCAAGCCCACCGCCTTACCCGCCACCGCCAGATACATCACACTCACCGCTTCGCGACGTAGCGTTTCGGCCGCCGAACTCAACACATCGATGTTGACACTCAGCTGCTGCATCAATGCAGTGTTACCCAAAGCCAGCAAGCGTCCATCGACCCGGCCTTGCACACCGATGCCGGCCAGCGTCTCGAATTGCTCAACGCGTTGCAGCGATAGATTGCGCGCTCGCGCTGCAGCGACAATGGCATCCGCTAGAGGATGTTCACTACCTTGATCCAGGCTGGCGGCCAGCTGCAATACTTCAGCCTCATCGTGCCCTTCGATAGCAATGATTTTTTGCAGCTCTGGCTTGCCGGCAGTGAGCGTGCCGGTTTTGTCGATCACCAGCACCTGCACCTTACGCAGCTGTTCAATCGCTGCGGCATCGCGAAACAGCACACCCAATGTAGCCGCCTTACCGGTGGCCACCATGATGGACATGGGCGTTGCCAACCCCAGTGCGCAGGGACAGGCGATGATCAATACCGCCACGGCATTTATCAGACCGTACACCCAACTTGGTTCGGGTCCGAATACTCCCCAGATAAAAAGAGTCAGCAGCGAAATCGCCACCACGGTCATTACAAAGTAGCCGGCAATGCGATCGGCCATACGCTGCAATGGCGCTTTGGAACGCTGTGCCTGCGCCACCATCTGCACAATCTGCGCAAGCATGGTTTGCGAACCTACTTTCTCGGCACGCATGAGCAGCGCGCCCTGGGTATTCAAAGTGGCACCAATCAATTGATCGCCAGCCTGCTTGTGTACCGGCATCGGTTCGCCGGTAAGCATCGATTCATCCACCGCACTGCTGCCGTCAATCACTTCGCCATCCACCGGCACTTTTTCGCCCGGACGTACTCGCAACCGATCGCCCACATGTACATGGGTGATAGGAATATCTTCTTCGCTGCCGTCGTCACGCATACGACGCGCGGTCTTGGGCGATAGGCCCAGTAATGATTTGATTGCCGCCGAAGTTCGCGCCCGTGCTCCGAGCTCCAACATCTGGCCTAACAAAGTCAGCGAGATGATGACTGCAGCTGCTTCGTAATAGACGCCGATCCGTCCCATAGACACGAAGGTCTCTGGAAACGCATCAGGCACAACTGTGGCCACCACACTATAGATAAAGGCCGCCCCGGTACCCAGGCTGATCAACGTCCACATATTGGGACTGCGCTGCTGCAACGATTGCCAGCCACGAACGAAGAAAGGTTGCCCTGCCCACAACACCGGCAGCGACAGCAACAACTCCAGCCAACTTTGTTGCTGCATTTCCAACCAGCCGAAGCGATGCGCAAACATGGCCAGAAAGGTCACCGCCAAAGTAAACGGCAGGGTCCACCAGAAACGGTGCGTGAAATCTACCAGCTCCGGATGATCGCCCTCTTCAAGGGTGGGCATTTCCGGCTCTAACGCCATGCCGCACTTGGGACAAGACCCCGGATGATCCTGACGCACTTCCGGATGCATCGGACAGGTATACATCGCGCCCTTGGGGGCTGTCACCGGTACGTGTTTCATCGCGTGAGAGGTTTCTGTCGGTTGCAGATAGCGCTGTGGCTCGTTGCGGAACCTGGTCACGCAACCCTGGCAACAGAAGTAATAGTCCACGCCTTGATACTCCACATGCTTATCGGCGTTGGCCGACACCTGCATACCGCACACGGGATCGATATGCGGCTTGGCCGCTGCAGCCGGACTGTTGCAGCAATCATGACCTTCATGGGAATGATTCATAACTCAACTCGCTTGATTCAATCCTCATAACCACAGTTCATCACTGTAATGGTTATGCCTCGGGGGAAAACAATCCGGTCATCACAGCGGTGGCGATAAAGATCACACACAGCAACGCGTACTCACACCACACACTGATGCGAAATGCACGCACTGCACCACCGCCATTGACCAATGCCGGTCCCAATCGCCATTTGTTCAATGCAGCCAAGGCCATCAGCAGTGAAAAGCCCACTACCTTGCTCAGCAACAGCACACCATAAGGCGTACTCAGCGCATTGATATCCGGCAGAAGTGCACAGGCCATGCCGACGCCCAACAAGGCTAGCAAGGGCACCAGCCAACTTGCCCATGCGGAAAATCGAATCACCATCAAAGCCGCAGCCTGCGGCGCCTGACGGCAGGCCACCAGCAAGGGCAACAACGAACCAAACCAGAAAGCAGCCACCGTTACATGCACAAACAAGAAAATCGTAAGCCACCATTGCTGCGGGTGAATGGATATATGCCCGGTTACCGTGAACGAGATGGCAATCAACAGCGCGCCTATGATCACGACCACCTTGTTTGACATGCGGATGCTTAAAGCAATCAGCAGCGAACCGACGAAACGCAGCCCATTTGCCCACGCTGTCGTCGTAGTCAACACCAGGGACTGCAAGGAAACATCGAACACCCCTGACCATTCGCCCGCCATACGCCCGGCTTCCATGACGTGATGCAACAAAATCAGTGGCAACGCAATCATGGCGCTGACGCGCGCCAGACGACGCACCGAGTAGGTAATCGGCCGTGCGTCGTCAAGCAGCAGCAGAAACCATACCGCGCCTGCTGCCTGCATCAGAGCCATGAAACTCATGGCTCTGATACCTACCGAAATAACATCAACCCAATTCATAGTTAACCCAGGTCATCAAATATTCACTTGGTCAGCGTGAACACAAACTTGCCCGAGGCAACATGATTGTCCGCGCTGAGAGCGCGCCACTTGACAATGTAGCTGCCTGCAGTAAGCACCGGCATGGCAACGCTGATCTGCTTGGCCGCCGCCGCAGGCAATGGGCTCAACTCCTGTGCCGCAGCATCACCCTTTTGAACGGTAAGTGCGGTCAGCTTCACGGCTTCACTGAACTCGAGTTGCAAATTTTTCGGTGCAGTTTCGAGTTTGCTGTTGTCGGCAGGATTGGAGCTATGCAGATGCGAATGCGCCTGCACGGCGCCGGTGAACATCGTGACCGACAATACCAACGCCGACAAATACGATAAATACTTTTTCATAACCATCTCCTCAACTAAGAAATAAAACAGAACTTATTGGTTCACTAATAGGCAGTGAACATTGATCATTTCGTATCTGGCTTGCGCCGCACCGGCTCGCCAAATTCCGGATCTTCACTCACCATCCGCGCCACGGTGTTCGATGGCGCCTCATACCAACCGGGCTCGCGGTAATCATTGGCTGCCAGATCGCGCCGCACTTTGAGCACGGTGAACATGCCGCCCATTTCCAGATTGCCCTGCGGTCCATCGCCCGTCATCATGGGCAGCGTATTGGCCGGACCCGGCATGTGTGCTGCATGATCCTGATGCTCCGCCATACCCTTCTCGCCCATCGCCATGTAGCCGGGCAACAGTCGCTTGATGGCCGCCTCGGTATCGCCCACCGACGCACCCAACACATTGGGAACGCCGTGTCCCATGGCATTCATGGTGTGATGCGACATGTGGCAGTGCAGCGCCCAATCGCCTTCGGTGGCGGTGAATTCCAGATCGCGGGTCTGACCTACGCCGACAATCTCGGTGGTCTCGCGCCGCCACTGCGCCTGCGGCCAGCGTCCACCATCGGAACCCGTCACATCGTACTGATGACCGTGCAAGTGCATGGGATGATTCCACATCGACAGATTGCCGATGCGAATACGCACTCGTTCGCCGGCGCGCGCCACCAGCGTATTGATGGCGGGAAACACCTTGCTATTGAAGGTCCACAGATCGAAGTCCTGCATGATCGATGGATCGGGCCGATAGGTGCCCGGATGCAACGCCCAGTTGTGCAGGATGAAGGCATAGTCGCGATCGATGCGCCGTGCCTCGCCCGCCTTGGGATGAATGATGAACATACCCATCATGCCGGAGGACAGCTGCAACATTTCATCCGCATGTGGGTGATACAGGTAGGTACCGCTCTGCTTCAGCGTGAACTCGTACACATAGGTTTCACCCACACCGATCGGCGGCTGGGATAAACCAGCAACACCATCCATGCCAGAAGGCAGCAGAATGCCGTGCCAGTGAATGGTGGTGTGCTCTGGTAGACGATTGGTGACATAGATACGCACCCTGTCGCCTTCCACCGCCTCCAATGTCGGACCTGGCGTCGAGCCGTTGTAACCCCAGCACTTGGCGGTGCAACCCGGCGCGAACTCGTGATCGATTTCCTCAGCGACCAAGTGAAACTCTTTCACGCCGTCGACCAGCTTGTACGGCAAGCTCCAACCATTGAGTGTGCGCACAGGTGTGTAGTTACCGGCCACTTTGCCGCTTTCCGCTGCCACACCACTTTGCGCACCAGCCGCCAATGCCGCGGTGCCCGAAGCGAGCAATATATTGCGTCGTGAAATCTTCATGGCGCCTCCTTGGATTGGTCGCTCATGTTCATGTTGTGCTGCGCATGTTCAGCGTCATCCATGCTCGTATCCGCGGCATCGGCGGCCGGTAAAGCATCGACACCCACTGAAATGCCATAGCTGGCATCACCAGCCTCTTCAGGCAACTTGCCGCCTACGATTTTTTCCAGCGCCACATACTGGACCCAGTACTCACCGGTGGCGGTGAGGTAGTCCTGGTACGTTTGCAATAGTTCGCGCTTCGCGTTCAATAACTCAAAGGCGCCGATCAACATGTAGTTCTGCTGTTGTTGACTCAGCTCCACCACCCGCTCCTGCAAGGGCACCAGGGTCTGTCGATATTCTTCGACGATTTCACGCGCACGCTGTAGCGAAGCAAGCTGCGCCCGCAGGTCATTAGTCAGGGCCAGCTGATGCTGTAATAACTCAGCCTGCGCTGTTTCCAATTGCCCCTGCGCACGCAAGCGCGCACCGCCCCCCTGGTTGAACAAGGGCAGTCCGACACTCCCCCCCACTCCCTTGAGCGTAGTGCCATCGGTCTCCCGCTCGCGCTCGAATTGCACACTGCTGTCGTCCAGCCAGAACCAGCGACGGGTATGCGTGCTGGCCTTGCTCAATAGATTCGCTTGTTCACGCAACATGGCCAAGTCAACACGTTGTTGCTCCGCCCATGTTTGCAAGGCAGTCGCATTCAACTGCTGCTCAACGGGCACATTAAGTCGCTGCAACCATTCGATGTCCTGCTTCTGCATAGCGAGTCCCATTGCAGTCAACAAATCGGCTTGCAACCTGGTGGCGCGATTGAGTGAAGATTGCCAGATCACCTTGGCCTGACTCGCGGCAACACGTTCGCGACTGACCTGCAACTCGCTCACATTGCCGGCTTTGAATAGGCTTTGTGCGTAGTCGGCGGAAGCCTGCGCAGCCAAGGCGCCTTGCTCATGTAGTTGAGCCACCAATTCGGCGGTGATGTATTGGTAGTACGCAGTACGAACCTGCGCTTCCAATTCCAATACCGCCTGCGCGACACGCTGCTCGGCCTGCAAACGCGCGCCACCGGCCAGATCCTTGCGGTATTTGAAGAACAGCAGCTCGGTAAAACGCTGGGTGAGATTCCAGGTGGTGCGCACACCTTCAGCGGAAGTCGCGCGCATAAAGCCAAGCGTGGGATTGGATAACCGGCTGGCATCGTAAACATCGGCCTGCGCCAAACCCAGCTGCGCATACAAGGCTTGCAACTGCGGGCTGCGCACCAAGGCCACTCGTACCGCAGCATCCGCATCCAAGGGTTGCTTCAACCACTCAGCCACGTCGGCCGCATGCGCGCCCAATTGCACATCGGCCGCCACAGCGGAACGTGTCTTTAATAGTTGCACGCTGGCAGCACTGCCACGATCGGCGGGCAAGGATGCGCAGCCACTGGCCAGCGCAATGACTAGCCCGGCGGCCGCCAGCAACAGCAAACGAATTTTCATGATAACTCCCGCAATCGACGCGCGGACAGCACATTGATTGCCTCAAGCAAGAACATGGCTTGGCGCCAGAACCAACTGTTCTGGCAAGAGAGTCAGGCGATGGGAGGTCGCAATAGTTTGGCCGGCGCCATTGATCGAGGCGCCAGCGTCATCGGCATCAACACGATGCCTTCGGGCTTGGACACTGCCAGAGTGGGCAAGGACGCCACCAAGGCCGGGGTTCCTGCACAGGGGCATTTGCAGGCGGATTTGCAGGGATGCTGCGAAGCATGCCCACTGGAATCATGCCCATTCAAATCATAATATTGATCACCCTGCATGGCATGCATATCCATGGCTTGAGAATCGCTCTCCATGTCCATCTGATGGTCGGCATCGGCGCTCATATGCTGATGTTCAGCACAATGTTCTTCCATTGATTCGCTGACTGCCGACAGGGCCACCGTCATATCCACAACCACAGCCTGGGGCGCAGAATGAACGGGCAATTCCAAGGGATGCGCCAAGGCACTCGCCACCAACTGCCACAGAATCAGCAGCGAGAGCAGGTAACGGGAAGTGACGCGATTGGACATGTGTGCAGAGTAGTGCCAGATGGGCATTCGGGCAAGTACACCGGGATGCATTTCTCTACATCAAGAAAAACGCACCTGCCGTGTCAAACGGCAGGTGCGTTAATCAAGCAAATTTATCAAGCAGACTCAGCCGAATTATCTATCCCGACCCTTGCCCTTGCCATTGCCCCGGCCATTGCCGCGATCATGGTCACCATCGTGGTCATCATGGTCGTTGCGGCCACGATCATCGCGACCGTTGTAGTTAACTCGACGATATTCGGGTACGTACACTTCGTTGTACCAACGGTCTTGCACGAAGTACACCGGCCGGCCGCAGGCATCGTAGCGTCCACAGTAGCGCTTCCAATTCTTGGCATGGCCCGGCGGCACATGCAGATACACCGGCGCCAACACTACACCCGGAGGCCGACTGATAATGACCGGCTGGGCATAGATCAATGACGGTCTGGGAAAACTGCCGATATCGAGTTGGCCATAGAAACCCGGCTGCCCAATACTGATTGACACTCCCACGTCGGCAGCATTGGCGGCCATGCCGAACATCGTACTCACCAACATACCTAGCAACACGCGTTTCATATCGAATCTCCTCTTCTGTCCCCGCACCGATGCAGAGCACTGAAGTTGTTATTACTCGCGCCAGATGCAAAACACCGTAGCGCAGGTGATATGTTTACACGATGTGGGGCAGCATCACTATCGACACTATATAGCGACAGTTGCTGTAGGACTTTACTGACTCAGTGCTGTCGACACGAACAATGCAGCAATTATCCGCATTAATTTTAGTTAAACCCAGTCATCTATTCATGACCAACACACGTGAGTTGCGACCATGAGCGCGCAGCCAGATTCATTGCATGCAGCCATGATGCACAATGCTTGCAGAGTCGATCCGCGACGTGGCCATCAATTATCTTTTCGAGCATAGCGCAGCCTCCCCCAACTTTTGGTATTGATAGTCAACACTCCTGTCATGAACAAACGCGAATCCATCACCTCCATCCTGTTCGTTTGTTTGGGAAATATCTGTCGCTCACCCGCCGCAGAAAATGTCATGCGTAAACTATTGCAGGATGCGGGGTTAGACAAACATGTACGCTGCGACTCGGCAGGCACCAGCAACGAACATGAGGGCGATCCACCCGACCGTCGTATGTGCGCAGCAGGCAGCCGACGCGGTCTGCCCATGACAGGTTCAGCTCGCCAGGTCACACGCGCCGACCTGGATGCCTTCGATCTGATACTGGCCATGGACGATTCCAACCACGCAGGCCTGTTACGTTTGGCCAATAACAGCAACCGGCACAAGATCCGTCGCTTCTGCGACTATCTTCGCCATCATGTCGCCAAGGAAGTACCGGACCCTTGGTATGGCGGGGCCTCCGGCTTCGAACATGTACTGGATCTGCTGGAAGATGGGTGCGCACAGCTGGTTGTTGAAATTCAGGCTAATCGCTAATGCATCGTCATACTTGCAAGCCCAAGGCTTGACGAACACCAGCCGCAGTCAAAGCTTTTGATAGAAACCATGGCCTTTATGCGTGGCTCGTATACTTAAAGTAACCGCAGAACTCATACTGCAAGCAGCTAGCAACCGCACATCAATACTGCACCAAGGAGCCCACCTTAATACTCAATGAACCGATGTCTTATTTACAGACATCACGCGCTATTCAAGCAAAAAAACATCGCAACGCGACTGTAGCTCTACTAGTAAAATCCGTATCGATACTCCTGACAATGCAAGCGCAGCAATGTTACTTTTCATCGCTCTCCTGTTTATCCAAGTCGATTTCCATGTCTGATTCGCAGCTCGAAGCAAGGCGCTCCCCGGAAGGTTTACTCTACGTCGGCTTGAGCCTGCTGATCGCCTCAATTGCGGTAGCCGGCTTTGCACCGCTGGGCATCCGGCAACTACTAAATCACGACCTGCCCAAGGATGCAGTGATTCACGTGCACGCCGCCGTGTACGTCATCTGGCTCGGCCTGTTCTTCGCTCAGACGGTATGCGCAGCGATGGACAAGATGATCTTCCATCGCCGCATGGGCAAGTTCCTGGTGGGTTATGGCGTATTGATGTATGTGGTGGGCCTGGCCGTCACCCTCAATCGCTTCATCAAGAACGTACACTCAGGCGACATTGCACTGGCCGAACAGATCAACTTCGCACCGTTCACCGACATGATCGCTTTCCCGTTACTGTTTGGTGCGGCCATTTACTTCGTCAAGCAACCGGAGGTACACAAGCGTCTGATGGTGGTGGCGTGCACCGTCCTTCTATATGCCGCCATGGTGCGTATCGAGTTCGCGCCCATCAGCAATCACTACTCTTTATTCATACTGGTGTGGAGCTCTCCCCTGCTGGTCGGCATCGCCAACGACTGGATCAGACGGCGCAGCCTGCATCCCGCCTATTCAGTCGGCATGCTGGTACTGTTTGTTTTATCGCTCCGCCCTCATTTCAGTCACAGTCATCTATGGATCACGATTTCGGGTTGGCTGGCTTCGATGGTTTAGCGACCGCTCACCAGATGGCGTATGAAGTGTGATCCAACGCGCACTTGCTCGGTCACCTGCATCGACTTTTAAAACCTACGCAGCTTATCCGCCATCCAGGCAGCGATTAGTCCTACAAGCTGATCTTTACACAGCTTAATGCTAAAGGATGTTCAGCTTCAGTCGATGTAATAGGAGAATGCCCTAACCGGCAGCAACAGCTATCGGTTACTCATCGCAAGCACCAAATCCTATAAATCATGACAAATACTGCCGAGCATATTGGGGAACCCATCACTCCGCTGGATACCATCCTGCAGCGATTGGGCGGCCGCTCGGGTTTTCCCGCCTTGACCACCACGATCACCGACATCAATCGTATTGTCGGTTCGGATTCGGACAGCGTGCGCAAACTTACGCAGACCATTCTGCGTGATGTTTCCTTCACCAACAAAATGCTGCAGGTGGTGAACTCCGCCACTTACGGCCAGTTCCGCGGCCGTATCCACACCATCTCCAAGGCCGTATTGATCCTGGGTTTCGATGCGGTACGCAGTGTCGCCATGAGTTTGCTGATGCTGGAATTTTCCAAGGGCAGCTCGCAAGCCAAGACCATGCAGGACGAAATCATCAGCGCCTTCTTTGCCGGCGTAGTGTCCAAGCCGCTTTGCCAGCAACTGCAGTTACGCAATATCGAAGAAGGCGTGATCTGCACCATGTTCCAGAGCCTGGGCAAACTGCTGACCACTTTTTTCTTTTACGAAGAAGGCGAACAGATACGCGGGCTGGTGGAAACCGGCATGAATGAAGAAGCCGCATCGCACCAAGTACTGGGCATTTCTTATCGCGACCTGGGCGTAGGCGTCGCCAAACATTGGAATTTCCCCGATCGTTTGATCCAGGGCATGCAGACCGTTACCCCTCGCGATATCAAACAGCCGGGCACCGATGCCGAAAAACTTTGCATCGCCGCCAATCTTGCCAGCGAACTGTGTGCAACCGCCCTGCACACCAGTGAAGCCGACAAGCCGGCTGCACTGCAGGCACTCGCCAAGCGCTATGCCGTAGCCATCAAGGTGGACGCCAAGGAATTGAATGCCGCCATCAATAGCGGCCTGGAAGAAATTGCCGAACGCGCGCTCACACTGAATATCTCGGTGACCAACAACCAGAAACTAAACACGATCAAAACCTGGGCCGGCAACGCAGATGAGTCGAAGCCGAGCACCGCCGTCAATCAGGACCCTGCCACCGATCCGTTGCTACAGGATGTGAACGCGCTCGATGCAACGGTGGAAACGCAAACCATCACACACAACCCGGAACAAATTCTTTCGGCAGGCATCCGCGATGTCACCGAAACCTTGGTGACCGAGTTCGCCATCAACGACATTCTGCAGATGGTGTTGGAAACCATGTATCGCGGCATGGATTTCAGCCGCACCCTGGTGTTCATTCGCGACGCCAAACTCAACACTATGCGCGCTCGCTTCGGCTTTGGCGAACACATCGAACAGATCATTCAGAAGTGCGTCTTCCCGCTAGCCTTTGCGCCGGATGTATTTCATGTCGCGCTCGACAAGGGCGTGGACATTGTCATCGACGATGCACTGGCGCCTAATATCGTCAGCCGCATTCCGCAATGGCATCGCCAGGCCATGCCGGCCAAAAGCTTCCTGCTGCTGCCCATTGTGGTCAAGAATCAGACCATCGGTCTGTTCTATGCCGATTCGGAAGAGTCCTCGGGCATCAAGGTGGACACCAAGCAGCTGGGGCTACTTCGCACGCTGCGTAATCAGGTGGTTATTGCGTTCAAGCAGAAGATGTAGATTGCCCCCACCCTACCCCTCCCCCGTGGAACGAGGGAGGGGACCGATCACGGCTATTTCTTCTTCTGCGCCAATTCGTAGGCAGTGGCTGCGCCACGCACATTCATCTTTAGGGTGTACACCGTCTTTTGCACGGTGATGAACAGGGTCTTGCGATCCGCACCGGCGAATTTCAAATTGGTGGCGCGATCATTTAGTGGAATGGTTTCCAGCAGCTTGCCCTCGGGTGAATAGATGGCAATACCTCTATCTGCGAGATAGACATTACCCTTTTCATCCAGTGCCATGCCATCTGCAGGCGATTGAGCAAACAGTTTTCGATTGGACAGCGCGCCGTCCTTGCCGATGACATAGCTGTAAACAGCCTTGCCATCCACGGCGTACAACAGCTTGCCATCCGGCGTGCCGATCAAGCCATTGGGTCCTGACATGTCTTCGGTAACGCGACGGATATCCGTCGGCCCCTTGCTATTGGCTGGAATGTAGTAAACCTGCATGGTCTCACCGGGCTTGACCGCCGCGCCCATACCGGCGAAGTCGCTGACGTACATGCCGCCATTGGGCGCAACCCATATGTCGTTCAACATGTGCAACTTATCTCCCTGGTACGCCTCGGCAATGGAGGTGACATTGCCTTTCAGATCGTCGCGAGTGACGCGGTTGTTATCCATTTCGCAGGCAATCAAGTTGCCCTTGATGTCGAAAGCCAGGCCGTTCGACTTGCCGGTCTTCTCGCGATGCAGGGACACCGAGTTGTCGTTAGCCGACCACTTAAAGATCTTCTCGGCCATGATGTCGCTGAAGTACACATTGCCGCTTAGATCAACAGCGGGACCTTCGGTAAAGGTATAGGTGCCTTCCAACTGCACCAGCTGTGCGCCAGCGGCAACCAAAGAATTCTCGGCAGCAATCGCATTCGTTCCAAGCAGAACAGCCACTGCGCCCAAGGAACACAACCAACCGGAATTTAAGCGAAGCATATCTATCCCCTCTGCTTGGAATGAAGTCGCCACGGAGGTCTTTGGATTTACCTTGGTCGCAGCATTGGAATTCTTGATTGCTATAGTCTATAGCCAAATACAGTCGAAGCGACAGGCCGCCATCAAAAGAAATCAGAAGAGGCTCTGTCTTACAGTCATCACTTACTCCATTAATTCACTACATTAATTCGCCGTAAGAAATTCAGTATTTCCAGATTCTTTGTCCACGACAGCCAGCCAATGACGTTGTAGATATCAAGACATCGAATATGGAGGCCAGCATGAACACCCTCTTTCACAAACGCACGCTCCTGGTCACAGCCCTGGTCGCCGCCATATTGAGCGGTTGCGTCGTGACACCGGCACATCGCTATGCCGTACGCGGTGAAGTTGCCGTTGCACCTGCTCCCGGATTGATCTGGTTCGACGGCTACTGGGGACGTGGCCCACATCGTCATTGGGTACCCGGACATTGGGGTCCACCACGTCGCTAGCAATACAGGCGGTGAGACGGAACATCATCCCGTCTCACCTTGCTTCAGCTCATTTCATTGTTAAGGTCGACTGAGCCACTCTCCGTCTTATTCCGCATCTCCATTTAGCCCATAGATAGCTGGATGTCACCGATGCCAGAAAGATCGATGCGCCACGCGACGTAACCATTATTGCCGTTGCCGGCAAGGGGACGACCTTGGACGGTCACTACAAGCTGGTACGTGGTGGCGAATTGATTGTGAAGAAAGCAAGTTAAAGACTAGATTTAGAGATGCAAATAGAAGCCCTGCCTGCGGGGCTTTTTTGCAGGATGTTCATTCAAATCAATAGCTAGCTACTCCCGTCGGAAACATCCTACAGTCACTAGCCAGCCTGCTCGACTTATCGTTGGCCGATTTAAAAACTATTACGCACTGGTCGCCGGCTCATGTCGGCAAGACTCGCCCGCCAACAGCCGTGTTCCCCGGAGGAATTCGTCATGAGCGCTATTTCCGACACGCTTGGATCGTTGCGCAGCAGCGCACAAAGATTACTTTGGATAGCAACCGCATTTTGTTCCGCATGCATCTTGGCAGGCTGTGGTAGCTCAACAGCTGACCACTCGATGAATTCTTCCAACCCCACCCCCACGGCAACCACCTCCTCTTGCACCGCCACCAGCTGTGGCTCGGCACTGGTCTCGCTCACCGATGCGCAAGGCGATTTCCTGACGTATACCGTCGATGTTGTTTCACTGAAGCTGACACGCGCAGACGGCACCGTCGTTGAAACCTTACCGAACACCACACGCGTAGACTTCACCACACTGGTGAGCTTGAACGAGATTGTCAGCAACGGCCAGATTCCTGCAGGCAATTACTCAAGCGGCAGCATCACGCTGGATTTCAGCAATGCCAATATCGTTGTCGACAATGGCGCCACCTCGGGTCTCTCGGTAACCGCCGTAGATAGCTCAGGCGCCGCGCTGGGACAGCTGACACTCACCATACAGCTCGATGGCAGCAATCACTTGGTTGTTAACCCCGGCAAGATCTCCAGCTTGAATCTTGATTTCAATTTACTGGCTTCAAACACGGTGGATCTGACGACAGCGAAAGTCACCGTCAACCCGGTGCTGGTTGCAACTCTGGCGCCGCCCACCACCAAGCCCATGCGAGTACGCGGTCCATTAGTGAGTGTTGATGCCTCGGCCAGCACTTACACGGTAACGGTTCGGCCATTTCACAGCGATAACGATTCGCTGGGTCAACAAGTGGTCAACACCACCAACACTTCGACATTCTCGATCAACGGCAGCAGCTATGTGGGCAGCGCCGGCCTGACGCAGCTGGCGACATTGAGTCCGGGAACATTGGTCATTGCCTATGGCACCTTGTCTAAGACCGATAACTCGTTTACCGCCACCAACGTACTGGCCGGCACCAGCATTTTCAGTGCGACACTGGATAGCATTGAAGGTGATGTCATTGCCCGTAACGGCAACGTGCTCACGGTACGCGGCGCCACACTGTGTCGCGCCGGCGGTCATGATTTCGCCTTCCAACGTCGCGACGTCACCGTCACCGTTGGCGGCAGCACCCTGGTGACCAAGGACGGCCATACCGGCTCCTTCTCCGCTCAGGACATTTCAATCGGTCAACGAGTCATGTTCTTCGGCAATGCCTCGGTCAGCGGCGGCAGCTCTTCGAGCAGCTCAAGCTCAAGCTCAAGCTCCGGCAGCGCCACGAGCACTGCCGGCCTGAGCACCGTCAATGGCTGGTTCTCCAGCAATGAAACCGGCGCAGGCAGCGGCATGGCATTGGATGCGACCGCAGGTAGCGCGCGCCTGTTGGTCAGCAGCTTATGGGGCACCGTCAATGCCAAGGGTACAGGCACCGTGACAGTAAACACACAGGCATTGAATGGCAGATCGCCCAGCCAGTACAACTTCGCCGGCACCGGCGTTACCAATGTCAGCGATGCAGCGCCTGCCGCCTATGTCGTAGGCACTTCGACCTTGGACCTCAGCACAGTTAACAACGGCGCAGCAGTTCGCTTCCTGGGTTTTGTTGCACCCTTCGGCTCGGTCGCTGCAGACGGCATCAACTTCGATGCGCAAACTTTGGTTAACTACTCGGCAACCAATGCACTGTTGCTGGTGCGTTGGGATGGCGGTGTCGCCAATCCTTTCACCAGCATGAGCAGCACGCTGCTAAGCATTCCGCAGAGCACCGTGAATTCAAGCACCAATCCAATCATCAAGATCGGCCCGCAAACCATCAGCTTGTCAACCAACCATTCCGGTGGCATTGCACTGGCTGCTCCCGACGCCTCAGCATCCTGGGTTCAGTATGCGATCAGTCATCGCAGCAGCCATAAAACCAATAGCTACGCTACCTTTGCCGAATTTGAAGCGGCATTGGCAACCAGTTATGCCAATCCCGTGCTGACCTTGGCAGTGGCAGCAGATGGCGCGTATGACAGCACGACAAGCACCCTCAAGGCGGCTCAAGCGGTGGTGGTATTAAGCGATTGATGGCACTGAGTGATTGATAGCGATTCTGTTTAAAAGAAAAGGCCCGCATCGGCGGGCCTTTTGCTTCGGCGTCGTTGCTATTGTCTAAACCGCCAGCGTAATCAACCCCCAGATAATCAACAGCGCTCCGGACAGGCGTGAAGTTATGACACTGCCGGGCAACAGTTTCTCAGCCAACACCAGCAAGGCAAGCAAGGCAATCCACACCAGATTCATCACGCCGCCAACGAACAACAGCAGCATCAATACCCAGCAACAACCGACACACCACATACCGTGCTGCATACCCATGACGAGTGCACCCCATCGTCCGGGACGTCGATGGCGCGTCAGAAAATCAACCGGCCCACGACAATGTTTGAGACAGGCTTGTTTAAGCGGCGAAAGCTGGTACACGCCTGCCGCAACCAACACCCCTGCAGACAACCAAGCACTGCTCGACCACAGCATCATGGGCGAGATCAACGTGGCGCGTTGCAATGCATATTGCACCGCTGCAGCGAGCAGGGAAAATCCCAGCCAGACGAGTAGATAGCCAACCATCAACAACAAGGGTGAGGCAAAGCGAATGCTGGAAGTTTGCCCGGTTGAATGCTGCAACACGCGATTGTAAAGCAGCACCAGTGGTGCGGCGCCGGGCGTCATCATGGCAATCATCATCACCCACCACATGATGAGCACTGGCCACCACACATACGCCGGCGGCGTCATGCCCGGCATGGGCTCTGGTTGGGTATGCGGAAACAGCGTGAACAGGGTCATGTCCCATGCCGACATACCCATGCCGGCACCGCGCCATACGTATACCCAGGAGAGCGATACCAGAACGACCAGCGCAGCCGCAACCACTGCGCCATCACCCCGCAGCCATCTCACACGGCCACTCACGCCACTTTTCTGTGACGAATCAAGCCATGATTGTTCATATGCAATTGGGCAAACTGCGCGTAAGTATCTTTAAGCTCAATCGGGATCGTGCCCTGCGAACGACTGGTACCAGAACCCACCTCGGCAATTTCGTACTCAAAACCATTCGGTAGTTCGATACGTGCGCGATGTGCATCGCCAGTGACTGGATTGCGTATGGGCTGCCCGGTCACTTCCAGCACATCGGCAACATGAATCCTGCCCACTCGGGCATCGACATCAACCGTAAACTCAATCGGCGCAAAGATTGGCTCAAATACTTTTTCCAGTGTCGTGGCAAAAATCGCGAACATGGTGGCCATGGCATCGGTGTCCTGGCCCGACATGATTCTCAACAATGCCTCGCGTTGCTGCGCGTTTGCCCGTGCATCCACCACCGGCTGACACTTTCCCTTGCCTTCATGGATGGGCCCCGGCCACTGAAACACCACCGCAATATTCAAATTGTCCAGTGAAGTTGCACCATGGTGTCCCTTGTCGATGACAATCGCGCCGATGGCCTCGCAATAGCCTTTAGTTGGCAGCGCGTTGAACTGACAAGGACAACCGTAAGAACAATTACAGTTAATCAGCTCGCGGCCCTGTATTTCCCATGGAGTCATGATGGCATCCTCCGGGTGACTGGCGTTGTGGGCCGACACTACTCCTGGAGGCGCAGCGGGTAAAGACACCCGTGTAGTTTCAATCAGAACCACATCAGCCAGGCAAAGCGCGGCTCACAGGGATGTGAGCAAGGAATTTATTGCCAGCCGGAAGCTGGTGATGAAGCGAAACGTCATCCCTGTTTTCAAACAAGATACTGGGATTCACATCCCAGCCTAAGAGCTTCTAGCAATTAGACGTATCGGCAAACGTAACTTGACTAATCAACGATAAGCCCCGCATTGCGGGGCTATATCTGACACCAAAAAATCATTTTTTAACAGCTACATCCCAGGTGAAACAAACTTACCCTGCACCAGCGCGATGCCGCTATCTTGAGACGAGATGCCACTATGTAGGTACGCGAGCCCATCGGTACCCCAACGCATTAACCTAAAGGTGGAACGACTGCTAGTTGCAAACCAGGCGAGCGATGAGCGAGTACCCAAGTCAAATACCTGCATAATTACGCTACTGCCGTTTACGTACCAGAAATAACTCCTACCTATGTTCATATCAAGCTCTGAAGCTATCGAATAAGGTTTGAACGATGCGTCGTTGGTTTCAGTACGAATATTGAGACGAGAGCTGACCGCGCCTGCAGCAATATCGTAAATGGCGCCATGGTTTTCCAGAATTTGTCCATTCCCATAATGCAATCCACTCCACGCCTCCTGATCGGAGTTCAAATCAACATGAGTGTTGGATTGATAACCGAATGACGACATGCTTGGAACGAATTTTCGGAGCAAATCGTTCAGTGGATCGTAAGAATACAAAACAGACTCCGATGCACCCCAAACTATTGCATCCGGAAATCCGCCAGGCGTCGCATAGGCATCAATCAGCAAGCCAGAATCCGTTGCGTACAAATACAAACCGGTATTTGAACTCGATAGCGCCAAATAAGAGCCATTTCCAGGGGAAACTTTGAAATCGCTTATCTTGTCCGGCAAGGCAATAGTCCACATCAGCGCCTGATCCGATAATCGATACTTTCTCAGCTGCTGATTGCTTTGAGAAAGATCCGCCGCCACTTCCATCGTCCAAACATATGCATAAAAGCCATCTGGCGACACCGCCAGACGACTGGGCATCACCCCCAAAGCAAAACGCCAATCAATCGCCTTGGTTATAGGATTTACACGAGTCAGATAGCCTGTATGCGAACCATCAGTATTGGACTCGGTGGCATAGATACGTTGCGCCGTGGGATCCCAGGCGATATCGCTGGCGGCGATTGGCACCACCCTCCATGAGAACCCATAGGTGCCTGGCTGGATATAGGCATCGGTAACATGGTAATTCACAGGAATCTGGAATGGACTGCCCTGCATCTGGTGTGCGCATGCCATGCCGTCGAGACAGACCTTCAGCGTCAGTACTCCCGTATAGTCGCCAACATTAAGTGACTGCGTCGACGGCAAAGTCACCAGACCACTTACTGACGTAATGGTATTCGTTACAGATACAGCAGTAGCAATGCCTTGCACAGACGCCGACACATACGGACTATCAAGAAGATTGGACATGTTGAAATTGAATGCCACCCCTCGATTACCGAAACTCTCGCCAAACGGCCCAACGGATGTAGCTGTGAAATCGATTGCAGAGGGGTTTAATACCAGAGTCGGAGCCCCCGTTCCTGTAACCGGCACCACGGTAAAAGTAATTGGAATTTCCAAGAACGATCTGGTCTGCGGCGTGACGCAATCTACGTCTTCGCATAACTGAATCTGCAGCACGTCATGGTAAGTACCAGCAGCCAAAGTGGATGCCGGCTTGAAAAAAACAGCCAACCCAGCCTGAGTTTCGAACGGCCAGCTCAATTGCACAGACGAAATGGCTGAGCCTGAATATCGCCAAACCAGATAGCTCGCTGTAATGGGTCGATTCTGGATCGACAAGGAAATATATTGCTGCTTTCCTCCGGTAGCGTAGCCATAGTCTGCCAAACTAATCGCCGACAGAGAGGGAAAAATATACAGACTGGGTCCTGCGTTTATCCAGGAACCAGCTGCAGACGTCCGGCTTGATGATGAGCTGGCGGACAAGCTGGAAGACTGGCTTGAAACCGAGCTGGATGACTGGCCTGACAACGAACTAGATGATTGGCTTGATACCGAGCTGGATGATGCAACAGCTGTCGAAGAAGTGTCCGATGAAGAGGAAGAACCGCCACCACAGGCTGTCATCAGCAAAATGAGCAGCAATACGCCTACCTTGCTGCAGCGCCCCCACAATCGTGCCCCCTGAAAATCCATATCTATCCCGCTTATGATGATTATATTAGGCAGCTGGATTTTAACCTGAGTGACAAAAACATTTCACTGGTGCCTAGCCCCTTATGTCACAGCCATCCAATCGCAGAATCATCAGTACTGATCTACGGCGCGAATGAAGTAGCCGCTACGGCGCGTATTGGGGCGGAGATATGAGGCTGCCTGGTGGCTTATCCTGCCGCCACCAACCTTGTAGCGCAGCGATCAGCAGTGACACCATCGTAACGCACTTACTATCAGCAACCCCACGCGCAGGAAATCCCCAACGATATTACGTGCTGCAACATGGGCACCGATTTCATGAAATCACTTGATCGTCTCGCGCAAATTCGGATCCGTGTCGAGCGAATCCCAACGCAGGGCACGCACGAAGGAATCGATAATCTTCACAGCTTCAAGATCGACTGCCATGGAAGTCGTGCGGACCGAGACAATCCAATTCGGCGCACGGAAGAAGTACAGAGCGCGTTGGTCACAACCGGCTTTGAGCGAGACGAATGTGACTTTCACGCCTGAAATCTGCGGGTAGTTCTCAAGTACGAACGTTTTCTCATCCGCCTTGCTCTCAACAGTGCATTCATCATTCTGCGCCTCAACCATTACGCCCGCTCGGGCGGAGCTGAGCTGCGCCCACTTCGACGCAGATTGCGGATAGTAAAGATCGACAATCGCAAGCCGGTGCATGTCGTTCGCGTCCTGCTTATAGATTGCGCTCAGATCATCATTACCGTCGACCTGCGTGGGACTGCCATCGAGGGTGAAATCACCGACATGGCGCGGATAGAGCCAGCCGCTGCCGTGATGCCAGTAGGTATCTTCCTTGAAGTACTTATGAAGCGCGTCCGCTCTAGCGGTGGTTGCACAGATCAACAGGCCAGTCACGCAGGCCAGTACGCGCACAGAGGCGCTTGAGGTTCGGTGCTTCATCATCCAGTCTCGGTGGCACGGGCCGGCCCGACACCCGCTATTTTAAGATTTGCGTAGCGTAGCGAGTTTGCATGACGCGTTTATGACGAGCTTGTGAGACGAGCGTTTCTGCCACTTCATAGCAAACGTTTCGTCGCCGTCCATAAGTTGACCGGGCCAAGCATTCTGTGCCGTCTTGAACGCTTTACTGATAAGTGCGCCCATCGTGGCGCAACCATCCGGAAACATGGCTGCCATCCGGATCGCGATGCGTCCAGTGCACCACTCCGCCTTGGGCATTCCATTCGTACTCGCCTAGAAATTCAATGGCATCACCCTCACGCAGGTTTGCCACGCGTGGCGCCAGATCAATGTTGTGAGCAATCAGCACGGTTTGACCAGACGCCAGCCGCACGATGAAACGCTGATGCGCCGAACCGTCGCGATCATCGGCCAGCACTCGACTGACCACGCCACCAGCTTGCACCTGCACATTGCTTTGCTGATTTTTAAATGCCTGGGCAAGCCTGCCTGCATCTCCAGCAGTCGATACTTCAGATGATGGAGCCGAAACGGGTGCTTCAGCATCTGCAGAACTGATGCTCGCTCCCTGCCGAGACTGCTGCCAACCTTGAAAAGCGGCAATCAACACCACTAACAACACTAGCCATTTCTTCATACACCCTCCCTTCAGCACCATTCATTATCAGGTTTTCTTTTCCGGAAAATCCACAAAACCATCGGAACGAGTTTTTGGCATTGATGACAGATGAAACTCATGTCAACCCACTCGGAACTCCATGCGTTAAGGCAAGATCGCTCATTGAAACTCGATGCGCCCCCCTCTGAAGGATCAAAGGCAATGCCTGACAAGCGCGACCGTTCAGTTACTCCGTGCAACAGCCTCAGTGGACTGATTGTCTTAATGGCACTCGGCCTGAGCAACATCGCTGCCGCAGAGTCACTACAAACACTCGACTATCACGGCACACAACGCAGTTTTCTAGCGCATGATTTTTCGGCAGGCAAATCGACTGCGTTGGTGATTGTTCTGCATGGTGGCGGCGGCAATGCGAAAAACGCAGCAGAGCAAACCCAATTCGACCGGGTTGCCCAACGTGAGAAGTTGATTGCCGTCTACCCGAATGGCAATGGACGACTGAACAATAAACTACTCGCCTGGAATGCCGGACATTGCTGTGCCTACGCCATGCAAAGCCGCAGCGATGACATAGGCTTCATCTCGGCCTTGATTGATCACCTGCTTAACCATTACAGCATCGATCCCAATCGGGTCTATATCACCGGCCTGTCGAATGGCGGCATGATGACGCATCAACTGGGCATTGCCCTGTCCAACAAACTCGCCGCCATTGCGCCGGTCATTGGCGCTGTCTTCGGTGACGAATCCGCACCTGCGCGAGCCCTGCCCGCCGTTATCATCAATGGCGCTGTGGACACCATTGTTCCACCCACAGGCGGCACGCTGAACATGAATTCCGACCTGGGTCCGCTGCTGCGTCGCATACTACAGAAAGCCGCAGATAAACCCGTACTACCGGCAGGCGCACAAGCCAAGTTCTGGGCGAACGCCAATGGTTGTAAGCATGAGCAAACTAGCAAGGTCAGCGGCGCAGAGCTGACTCGCTATGACGAGTGTCGAAATAATGCCGATGTGCTGTTCTACAGCGTCACCGATAACGGCCATGCCTGGCCGGGCGGCAAGTCGGCACGTGAGGGCGCTGCAAAGCCCTCCATCACTTTCGATGCCAATGAAGCGATCTGGGCTTTTTTCACGGAGCACATTCGTAAAGCTGATACTCAATAGCACAAGCTATTGCCAGGCAAAACAATCAGACGAAGTGCCGTGATAGGGAGAAATCCACACCGTAGGCTGGCGATGAAGCGCAGCGGAATCCCAGCCTTCCAAACAAGAGACTGGGATTTACATCCCAGCCTATGCGCTTTATCCAAAACGACATTTACTCAACGACAGCACGGCAAAGCCCTTACCTCACTGAGAAGCAAATGCGCCGCGAATCAATACCAATGTATTGTCCGTTCGATATACCAGGCGATTGTTGCCAAGCCGGAAAAGCTCGCCAATACTGTTTATGTTTCTTGGCAATACGAGTGACGCCACAAAGACCTGTTGATCCAGGCTGTAAGAGTTGATCGTGGGTGAAAGAGCTATCGAACTGGCTCCCATGACAAACAACTTATTTACTGCTGCGTCTGGAATCAACCCGATCGTCGAACCGAAAGGTTTAAAGCTTTGAATGATCGACAGAGATGATGCATCGACAATATTGCCGGTATCGGTATAGAGCCGATCACCGTTCAAACGAAGGCGACCACCGGAAATCGAGCCGGACGAAACGGCAGTGCCGGTAATCCCCGTGCCATTTACATTGAGCGCATAGACCTTCTGATTTCCATTAAACGAATAGTTCGACCCATACAACTTGGTTTGATCAGGACTCCAGACAAGATAGTCAACCGGCGCCGGCGACAGTGCAGTCGAAGGCCCTACCGCGCCATTTGCCCGCATCACATTGCCGTCGTATACGACAACCCCCCGTTCAAATCCTCCCATCACTGCCGGGTAACTTGAAATAGCGACAGCGAAGGTTTCCGGCGCAGCAGGCGCTACCGCAATAGCGGCAGCATACAAACGGTTATTATTGCCATCCATACCCAGCGAAATATTCAAGTCAGGCGTCAGCGCCGGCAGCGCCAAACGCTGCACCGAACCGTCATTCAAACCGACATATAAATACTGGTCATTCGCGGAGATCGCCAACGCGCCGGTTGGAGAGCTCGGGTAGCTATTCAACAGGACACCACCAACAGTGGCTCCAGTATCGGGATCAAGCGCAAGAATCTGACCTCGACCGCTGGATTCTTGTAAGACATAGATGCGCCCACGAGTACCATCCCAGGCAACGCCGCGACTCGCTGTATTCACGGCTCGCAGCGTGTATCCATTGGGACCGGTAACGGTGATGGTGTCACCGATCACATAAGTCACCGCGATGCTGAATGGACTACCGGCAACCGGATTCACACATGCTTGATCCAGACAAACAGTCACCAAGATCGTGTCGGAATAAGTGCCGGCGCTTAAACTGCTTGGCTGTTTCAAACTGATGTCCAAGGAGGCCTGTGTATTGCTTGGCACGTTCGTATTTACAAACTGGACAGCATTATTTGTCGTAGTGACCTGTACCTTCGGCTTGTAACCGAAATTGGATAAGGTCAAATTCACCGTCTGGAATCCCAGACCGGTATAGTCACTAGCAAGCGCTTGAGCCGAAATGTTTGCAGTAGACAGCGTAACGGATGGCACAGACCCGGACGCAGGCGCCGTAATGGTGTAGGTAACCGGAACAGTCAGCTCCGTACCCGCCACGACTTGGCTGCACGAAGAGTCCATGCACATTTTCAAGTAGATGTTGTCTGAGTAACTACCTGGCACAAGCGAATACGGCGGCTTAAAAAGGATCAACAACTTCGCCTCGGTACTCGATACCCATTGCCAGTTAACCTGGGCAATACCGCTGGTGGAGTACTGACCGTAAGGAACAGCCGTGCTTGATACATTGACGAGTGTGACGGGTACTGAAGTTGTGGACGACCAGCCGGTTGCCTGATCCACAAGCGCATTTAGTGCAGTAGTAACTACAACAGGTGCGGACGGAACCAGTAACGAAGGCGTTACCGCCGCACTGCTATTGCTCCCGCCGGAGGTGCTACTGCCACCACCTCCACCGCCGCCACACGCAGTCAGGAGAAATAGCGCCATAAGGATCTTTACAGTCCTCCAAGCCAACTCAAACAATCCATGCGAGGACTGCCTTACCTCGACAGTCAACGTTAATTGCTTTTTGTCCGGCCAATTTTTACTAACGCCAACAGCAAAGCCATTCCAGCACTCCATGACATCTCCAATTTTCCGCTCGGCTCAATAAATAGCACTGGGTGTGCGAAAGATAAAAACAACCTTTCCTACAATAGAGTCAAGCTCAAGGTTAGCTCATTCAGGTGTGCACAACACACAACCAAAACTTCAATCCAATCTGTTACCGACAAAAAAGCCCGATGTTTTCACATCGGGCTTTTCTTCATCTCTTCTTACTTGATCCCAGCCAGCACCGCATTCAGCGTCGAACTAGGCCGCATCGCCTCGGCACACTTGGCCGGCGATGGATGGTAGTAACCACCCACTTCCATCTTCCTGCCCTGCGCACCGATCAACTCACCGACGATCTTCTGTTCGTCGCGAGTCAATGCATCAGCCACTGGTTTGAACGCTGCTTGCAAAGCAGCATCCTTGGTTTGTGCAGCCAGTGCCTGTGCCCAGTACAGGCATAGATAGAAGTGACTGCCGCGGTTGTCGATCTCACCGACTTTGCGCGCCGGTGACTTGTCGTTCTCCAGGAACTTGGCATTGGCGGCATCGAGGGTTTCAGCGATCACTGCAGCCTTGCTGTTGTTGGTCTTGGCGGCCATGTCTTCGATGGACACTTGCAGCGCCAGGAACTCACCCAGCGAATCCCAACGCAGATAGTTTTCTTCCAGGAACTGTTGCACGTGTTTCGGAGCCGAACCACCGGCGCCGGTTTCGTACAGACCACCGCCTTCGAGCAGCGGCACGATGGACAACATCTTGGCGCTGGTGCCGAGTTCGAGAATCGGGAACAGATCGGTCAAGTAATCACGCAGCACATTGCCGGTGACGGAGATGCTGTCCTTGCCTTGACGGATGCGTTCCAGCGAAACCTTGATGGCTTCCACCGGCGACAGCACGCGAATGTCCAGACCATTGGTGTCGTGATCTTTCAGATAGGCATTCACCTTGGCGATCACATTACGATCGTAAGCGCGCGCTGGATCGAGCCAGAAAATCGCGGTAGCGCCGGTAGCACGAGCACGACCCACTGCCAGCTTCACCCAATCCTTGATGGCGATGTCCTTGGTCTGACACATACGCCAGATGTCGCCCTTCTGCACATTGTGCTGCGTCAGCACTGCACCGGAAGCATCAATGATCTTCACTACACCATCGGCAGCGATTTCGAAGGTCTTGTCGTGCGAGCCGTATTCTTCAGCGGCCTGCGCCATCAATCCCACGTTGCTGACGCTACCCATGGTGGACACGTTGTACGCGCCATTGGCTTTGCAGTCGTCGATGGTGGCTTGATAGATACCGGCGTAGCAGCGATCCGGAATCACGAACTTGGTGTCGGCCAGTTTGCCGTCCGGACCCCACATGCAACCCGAAGCGCGAATAGCCGCAGGCATGGAGGCGTCGATGATCACATCGCTGGGCACGTGCAGATTGGTGATGCCCTTGTCGGAATCGACCATCGCCATCGGCGGGTTGGTGCCGTACAGCGCCTTGATATCGGCTTCGATCTCGGCCTTCTTGTCAGCCGGCAGCGTTTGAATCTTGGCGTACACATCGCCCACGCCATTGCGCGGGTTCACGCCCAGCTGCTTGAAGGTATCGGCATGCTTGGCGAACACACTCTTGTAGTAGGCGCTCACGGCATAGCCGAACAGAATCGGGTCGGACACCTTCATCATGGTGGCCTTCAAGTGCACCGAGAACAGCACGCCCTTGGCCTTGGCATCGGCTACCTGCGCTTCATAGAAAGCCTGCAGCTTGCCGGCACTCATGAAAGTCGCGGCAATGGTTTCAGCGGCCTGCACCTTCACCTCTTTCAATACCTGGGCAGCACCACCATTCGGCGTGTACTCAATCTTCACCGTACCGGCAGCGCCGATCACCGCCGATTGTTCGTTGGCGTAGAAGTCGCCTTCGCTCATGTGCGAGACGTGGCTCTTGCTGTCGGCGCTCCACTTACCCATGGAGTGCGGATGGCTCTTGGCGTACTGCTTCACGGCATTGGCGACGCGGCGGTCGGAGTTGCCTTCGCGCAGCACCGGGTTCACGGCCGAGCCGGAGACCTTGGCGTAACGCGCCTTGATGGCCTTTTCTTCGTCATTCTGCGGATTCTCGGGAAAGTTGGGCACGGCGTAACCCTGCGACTGCAACTCGGCAATGGCGGCCTTGAGCTGGGGCACCGAGGCACTGATATTGGGCAGTTTGATGATATTGGCTTCCGGCGTCTTGGCCAGTTCGCCCAGCTCGGCCAGGTCGTCGCTCTGCTTCTGTTCCGGTTTCAGAAAGTCGGGAAAGTTGGCCAGGATGCGGCCGGCCAGGGAAATATCGCGGGTTTCCACCGTGATCGACGCCGGTTTGGTAAAGGCCTGAACGATGGGCAGGAACGAATAAGTGGCCAGGGCCGGGGCTTCGTCGGTCAGGGTATAGACAATCTTCGCGCTCATGACTTTCCTTCGGACAGGGTCGGGAACGGTTATGGGGACAGGTTTATGGGTGGGCAGCACGAGGCGTGCCACTTTGGGCGCGGGAGTATATCAAGCGAGGCCGTCGGGCTGGGCAGAGTTGCCACGGTTCTCGTGCAGGATTAGCAAGCGAAAAGAGATTGAAGGCCTGCCATCCCATGTAGGTCGGGTTAGCTGTCTTCAGCGCTACCCGACATTCCGAAGATGTCGGGTTTTAACCCGACCTACCAAAGCCGACGATTTAGGAATCGCTGTCCGATGCGGTATTTTTTAGGCCGCCCGGGCAGCCTGCGTATCGACTTGTTGCCAGGCCGCCGGTTGAATGGCGCCCTGCAAAGCAGCGGTTTGCGGCTGACCGATGATCCGGAAATGGCCAATCTGTTGGCTTAACAGCTCCGCCTGTCCCTGCAAGGCCTTGCTGGCAGCCGAGATCTCTTCCACCGCAGCGGCATTGTGCTGGGTCGCGGAATCCATCTGCGTGATGACGTGGTTCACCTGTTGAATACCCGCTGCATGTTCCTTGTTGGCGGCGGCGATTTCATCCACCACCGTCGATACCTGCTGGGTGCTGGTGACGATGTCTGCCAGCGAGCCGCCGGACTTCTCCACCAACTGAGCGCCGGTATTCACCTTCTCGGTGCTATCGCTGATCAAGGCCTTGATCTCGCGTGCCGCCGAGGCGCTGCGCTGGGCCAGATTGCGCACCTCGGATGCCACTACTGCAAAACCGCGGCCCTGTTCGCCGGCACGCGCCGCTTCCACCGCGGCATTCAACGCCAGCAGGTTGGTCTGGAAGGCGATCTCGTCGATCACACTGATGATGTCGGCAATGCGCTTGCTGGAGGTATTGATCTCCTGCATCGCGGCGATGGCCTGCTGCACCACCTGCCCACCGGCCTCGGCAATGCTGCGCGCACGACGCGCCAGCTCGGTGGCATGCGTGGTGTTATCGGAGTTCTGTTTGACGGAGGCGGTCATCTGCTCCATCGAAGCAGCCGTTTCTTCCAGCGAGGCCGCCTGTTCTTGAGTGCGCGTCGCCAGATGATCGTTGCCCTGCGCGATCTCGGCCGAAGCCGAACTCACCGTCAATGCCGCAGTGCGCACGCCGGCAATCACCGAACACAGTTGCTGATCCATATCGTGCAAGGCACGAGTCAATTCACCCAGCTCGTCCTGACTGGTAACCGCGATGTCATGCCCCAACTCACCGCTGGCCACTTTCTTGGCCAGTTGCACTGCCTCATTAAGCGTCGTGGTGATGCGGCGAGTAATAACCCAGGCCAGGCCGCCCGCTACTGCAAAGGCGACACAGGTAAGCAATAACAAAGTGAAGTCCAATTGATTGCGCTTACTCTGCAACTCGGGCAGCACCTGCGCCATGCGCTGCTGCGCCTGTTGCTTGATCAATTCAGCCTGTTGTTCCGTGCTACGGATGGCGTTCTTGAACTTGCCCATGGCGTCATTGGCCTGTTGCGTGGTGGCAATTTGGTGGCCCGCAATCTGGCTGTGAATCTCGGTGAAGCCGCTCTCATAGGCGCTCAGTGCGGTAGCAAACTCGGTCAGCACAGCCTTCGATTCAGCGCCTGCCACAGTGTTGGCCTGCACCAGATCATCCCGCAGCTTCTGTACTGCTTTCTGCCACTTATCGAAGTAGCTACTGACGCTGTCGGCATTGCTGACATTGATGAAGACATCCTTTTCATAGCGACGCAGCGTCAGCACATCAATGTTGAGCAACGCCGCCGACTCGGATAAGGCCACGTCGCTGTTGAAACTGCGCGTCACGGATGTGTGCAGTGAGGACATGCCCCAGCGCCCGGTCAGCGCAGCCGCCACCATCAACGCCACCACCACGCCAAAGGCGAGCAGCAAACGGGTTTTGATTGAAACACCACGAGTGCATGTCGAAGTCGAAGCCGGCTGGTTCATTGCGTATCTAAATAGAGAGGGACGCACCGACTATCGGCAAAACCAGCGCCTGATAAAGCGCTACCGAGCCGCCAGGATGCAGAATCAGGGAAAGGCTGCTGTGGATGGCACACGCGATCGCCTGAGAACTTAAAGTTGCTTAATTTCCATCCAGCGTCGCCACTGCATCGAGTTCCCGCTGAAACTTTTTACCCTTCCGGTAGTAGTGCCACGAACCAAGCAACGCCACTACAAACCACACCGCCAGCATCAGCCCGTACCTCACCAATTTATCTGGACGAGCGTCGTACAACAGTCCGCCAAGCCAGTACACAGCCACGGCGGGCATCATCGGCCATATCGACCAACTCCAGGCGCCAAAACAATAATCCCTACGCCGCTGTAACTCGATTCGATAGGCACCCAAGCTATGCACTACTTTTTCGTCCTGCCCAGCCAATAGAATTTTCCCGCGTCGACGTACCTGCAAAGTAATGTAGATCGAACCCAGCAACATCAAAGCAGAACCCAATCGCCCGACTAAAACAGATGAAGAACTGGACAAATCCGACTGAAACGGCAGCTGTAGAAAATTCATCAGCAGCACTACGGCGCTAAGCATCGTGACGGCATACATCACATAACATTCATACCGGAAGTCGGCATTCAACTTCTCCGCCTGATGCTGTACAAACTCCAGCGAGACACGCGGCGCTGCCAAGGGCTGCGATTGCCATACCATGCTGATCATGCCGTCCTCCTGATTGGCGCTCATGACTGACCTCGCGCATGAAACATCGAAGCCAGCAGCTTCTTGATGCGATGAATCTTGGTGGCGATGTTCTCGGGCGATAGTCCGACCACCTCGCCAATGGCTTCGGCGCTAAAGTCTTCCAGGTACAACAAGATCACTTGTCGATCCATGGGCTTAAGCAGCTCAATCAGTTGAAACAAGCGCTGCAAGGCTTCGGCTTGATCAGAGACAGCCAATCCGTCGTGTTGATCTGCCGGCTCCGGCATCTCATCCAAGGTATGCATCTCATGCAACCGCACACGACGATTAGCCAGGATGTGCTTGGTGGCCGTGTTGTGGGCGACGCGATACACCCAGGTGCGCAGTGAACAACGGTCGTCGAACAACTTAAAGCTGCGCCATAGCGCGACATGAATGTCCTGCAACAAATCCTGACGACGCGCCGGGTCGGCTTCATAGCCCCGCGACAGACGCGCCAAGGCATCTCCATATAGTCGTGTGGCTTCCAGGTAACGCCGCTCCGGACCCAACGCAGCGCTGTCGCTCACCAGACCGGCTACTCCCGATGGATTGATGGTCTCTTCCGTCATGTGCAGGTAGTACTTGGCAAGCGGTGCGTCTTACACCCGCATCCAACAATTCCTGCACATTGATTTGTTACCAGCGACCACCCAGAAATACAGCGGGCTTTCCGCCAAAGCGTTGGCTGATGTGCTGCCCCAGGTAGTCCGCGAAGCTACCCCGATCATTGGGTGTGGTATTGAACAACACGACGGCCGCGTAATCCTGTTGCGGATTGAAAAAGGCGTAGCTGCTATAACCACCGGTCGCACCGTTGTGCCAGTAGTCGCCAGTGTTGGAGTTGTAGATCCAGGCATAAGCAATGCGCGCGTTGCTCCCGGCATCCCGCTGTAATGCATGCGCTTGCGTTATAGCCGCCGGCAAGCTGCGTGCGTTTGCATCCTTGGTTGTGGCTGACTTGATACCCTGCGGATGCAGCTGTGCTTCGAGGTACGTCAACATGTCAGCCGCCGTGGAGCGAATGGCTCCCGCACCGGCCATACCATCCAGATCCCAGGCGTGCGCCGGCCGATGATTGGCCAAGTGACCTTCAATGAAGCGGCTTTGCTGTTTGGCCGACAGCTTGATCACCGTGTCCTTCATACCCAGCGGCCCGGTGACTTTTTGTTGTAGCAGCGTTGGATAGTCGGTGCCGGCACGATTGGCCAGCGCCTGACCCAGCAGTCCAAAGCCCAGGTTGCTATATAGGAATCCGGTATCCGCCGACTTGCCAACGCCATACTTACCGATGAACTGATAAAGCTCGGCCGCGCGGTAATCGGCATAGGGATTATCGCGATCAGCCGGATTGAAATTGTCCGGCATACGCGGCAGACCCGAATGTTGGGTAACCAGATCGAGCAAGGTAATTTCAGCACCTTGCGGCCTGGCCACGGTGCCGGCCGGCAACAGTTCTCGAACCGGCATCGTCACCGTGACTTGCCCCTGTTGAATCATTTGCGCCAACGCGGTAGCCGTGAAGGTCTTGGTAATGGAACCGATCTCGAAAATCGAATCCGTCTTTGCCGTGCCGTAGGCAAACACACGACGCACACCGTGGTGAACCACACCAATGACCACGCCACCCGCGTTTTCCGATGACAGTGCGCCAATCTTCAATGTGTCCTCAAGATCACGATCCAGAACCGCCTTGATGCCATTGGCATCGACAGGCGCCAGCGCATCGAGATAGGTCAGTGGCGCGCGCTGCGCCGCCGAGCGTCGCTGTGCCTGGCGTGTAAAGCTCAATGGCACCGAATAACTGGGGTCGGTCCAGGTGCCGGCCAAGGCCTTGCCATCGGCCGAGAGCTTGCCGCTAAAGCGCCCCTTGACCGAAGGAATATCAAAGGAGAAATCGTCGCCGGAGAACACCACGTTGGCACAGGCCATATTGAACATGCGCTGATCCAGGTTATCGCCGTTGCAATATTGTTTGCCCGCCTGATCACTGGTAACCGTCAGCTGCACGGACAACGCATCACTTTGACCTTGCAAGGTTCCCAACCAAAACCCATCCACGGGCGAAGGTTGAGCGGCGGCGACGAAAGTATCGCGAGTAAACACCAAGGGCCTGGCGGCACCCTGCGTCCACGAACCCGACAAGGTTGCGCCGCTGTCATCGATCGAACCCTGCCATGAGCCGCTCACTGCCGGCACTTTGAAACTGAAACTCTGACCTTCGATACGTAGGTCATTACAGGGAATACCAAAAGCACTCTGGTTGGGACTATCCAACGTGCAGGTCAGTGCGCCGTTCGCTGCTGCTTTGATGTGCAGCTTGAGACTGAGTGGTCCCAGCGTGCCTACATAGTCGCCCTGTAAGGGCGTTGCTTCCTGCGCACCGCCACTTTGGGGAGAGACACTCACAACCAGAAACAGGATTGCCAACACAAGGTGTGACAGATCAAATGAACGAATGAATTGTCGCCAGCCCCCACTGCCCGGCTTCGACTGCATCGCTACGAAACCACTACGCCGCTCACCCTGCTCGTGTTCGAACATGGACATTGCCTGTCTCCCTAACTGCGGACTTGGTTGTTGAACTTATTTGAGACCAAGATTTATTGCCGGCGCCCGCAGCATAGCGCCGTTTATTGCCCATGCGCCAGTTCGTGGCGTTACGACTCACAAGTACGCACAACAATCGCGGCAAGGCCATCCCGCTTGACTTAAGATTTCTTCCGTCAACCGACGATGGCTCATCCGCTCTGGAGATAACATGATTTCAGTATTCCGCGGTGGCGATTACCTGCAGGCGCAATTGCTGACCGGCTTGCTGGAACAGCATGGCATCGGTGTGTTTCTGCAGGGCGCGGCACTGCAGGGTGGCCTGGGGGAAGCGCCTGCGGTGGGCTATCTGTCGATCATGGTGGATGACGAAGACGAGTCTGCCGCAAAGTCATTGCTGGCAGCTTACGAACGCGGCGAACTGAGCATCAATGAATCTATAGATCCAGGCGAAGGCGAAGCGCTGGATTGATTGAATCGATAGATTCAAGTAAGTCATAAATAAAAAGAGCGCCCGCAGGCGCTCTCTCCAATCACATACCAGCTTTACCAAACTTATGCGGCAACACGCACCTTCGGCTTGAACAAGCGATACACCACCACAAAGAACACCGGCACGAAGAAGATGCCCAGTGCGGTGGCGAACAACATGCCGCCCAGCACGCCGGTGCCGATGGCGTTCTGTGCGCCGGAGCCGGCGCCGCCGGCCAAGGCCAGTGGCAACACGCCCAGGGCAAAGGCGAATGAGGTCATCAAGATGGGACGCAGACGTAGACGTGCGCCTTCCAATGTCGCTTCAACCAAGTCCTGACCATTGGCGTAGGCCTCCTTGGCGAACTCCACAATCAGAATTGCGTTCTTAGCGGACAAGCCGATGGTAGTGAGCAAACCAACCTGGAAATACACGTCATTGCTCAAACCACGCAGCATGGTAGCCAGCACTGCGCCCAGCACGCCCAGCGGCACCACCAACATCACGGCGAAGGGCACCGACCAACTTTCATACAAGGCAGCCAGACTCAGGAACACCACCAAGATAGATAGCGCATACAAGGCGGGCGCCTGCGAACCCGCTTGACGCTCCTGCGCCGATGCGCCCGTCCATTCGTAAGCAATGCCTTCAGGCAATTGTTCAATCATTTTTTCGATGGCCGTCATCGCGTCACCGGTGCTCTTACCCGGCGCATTCGAACCGACGATCTCAACCGAACCCAAGCCGTTGTAACGCTCCAACTTGGCGGGACCATATACCCAACGCGCAGTAACGAACGTCGATAAGGGCACCATGTCGCCGGCGCTATTGCGCACCCGCCACTTGGCCAGATCGTCCGGTTGCATGCGTGATGCAGCTTCGCCCTGCACGAATACTTTTTTCACGCGGCCGCGGTCGATGAAGTCGTTGACATAGCGACCGCCCCAACCGGTACTGAGCACGCTATTGATATCGGCAATGGACAGACCGAAGGCCGTGGCCTTGGTGGTGTCGATATCCAATTGCAGTTGCGGCGTGTCTTCCTGACCATTCGGACGCACCGCCACCATGGTGGGATCTTTCGAGGCCATGCCCAGCAACATGTTACGCGCGGCGATCAGTTGCTCGTGACCCAAGCCGCCGCGATCCTGCAATTGCAGATCGAAACCGGAAGTCGCACCCAGACCGCTCAAGGTCTGCGGTACCACCGCGAACACCGTGGCATCGCGCAATTGCGAGAAGGCGCGATTGGCGCGCTGTGCAATCGCTGTGACATGATTGTTCGCCCCCGGTCGTTCCGACCAATCCTTCAACCGTACGAACACCATCGCCACGTTCTGACCGGCGCCGCCGAAACTGAAACCGGTCACGGTGAAGGCCGACAACACCGCATCTTTCTCGTTGACCATGAAGTGCTGCTGGATTTGATCCACCACCTTCAGCGCGCGTTCCTGCGTCGCGCCCACCGGCAATTGCACCAGCGTGAACATCAAGCCCTGGTCTTCATCGGGCAGGAAGGATTGCGGCAAGCGCGTGAATGCCACGCCCAGCCCCACCAGCAATACGGCAAACACAATCAGAATACGACGGCTGCGTGCAATCCAGCTGGCAACGATGCGGCGATAACCATTCTGGCCACGGGTGAACTTGTCGTTGAACCAGTGGAAGAAGCCATGATGCTCGGCACGTTCGTCATGCGTAATGGGCTTGAGCAAGGTGGCGCACAGCGCCGGCGTTAGAATCAACGCCACAATCACCGACAACAACATCGCAGAAACAATGGTCACCGAGAATTGCTTGTAGATCACGCCGGTAGAGCCACCGAAGAACGCCATGGGCACAAACACCGCCGACAGCACCAGCGCAATGCCGATCAAGGCGCCGGTGATCTGATCCATGGATTTGCGTGTAGCTTCCAATGGACTTAAATGCTCTTCGTGCATCAAGCGTTCAACGTTCTCCACCACCACGATGGCATCGTCCACCAATAGACCGATGGCCAGCACAGTGGCGAACATGGTGAGCATGTTGATCGAGTAACCGAAGGCCGAGAGCACGCCGAAGGTGCCCAGCAACACCACCGGCACCGCGATGGTGGGAATCAACGTGGCGCGCCAGCTCTGCAGAAACAAGTACATCACCAGGAACACCAGCACGATGGCTTCGGCCAGGGTCTTCACCACTTCTTCAATCGAGGTGCGCACGAACGGCGAGGTGTCGTAGGGAATGGCAATGGTGATGCCCGAGGGCAGGAAGGGCTCCAGCTCAGCCACCTTGGCTTTGACACGTTCTGCGGTCGCCAGGGCATTGGCGCCGATGGCCAGACGAATGGGGATACCTACTGCCGGCTTGCCGTTGTAACGCGCCACGGTGTCATAGCTTTCGGCACCGAGTTCAATGCGCGCCACATCGTTGAGCTTGACCACTGCGCCGCTGGTTTCGGTACGCAGCAGAATATTTTGGAATTGCTCCACCGTGCGCAAACGACTTTGCGCATTGATGGTGGCATTCAACTGTTGACCTGGCACCGAAGGCAGCGCGCCCAATTGACCGGCAGACACCTGCGTGTTCTGCGCCGCCAAGGCCGCGGTGATATCCGCCGGTGTCAGTTTGTAGTTAGTAAGCTTGGCTGGGTCCAACCAGATGCGCATGGCATAAGGCGCACCATAAATAGTTGCTTCACCCACACCATCCACACGCGCCAGCGTGTCTTGCAGATTGCTCACCGCATAGTCGGCCAGATCGACTTGAGTTTTGGTGCCATCCGAGAACAGCCCGACCACCAACAGAATGTCGTTGCTGGCCTTGTTGGCAGTCACGCCCTGCGCCTGCACATCGGAAGGCAGCTTGCTGATGACCTTCTGCAACTTGTTCTGCACCTGCATCTGCGCCACATCGGGATCGATACCGGTTTCGAAGGTGAGCGTGATGGAGACACCGCCCTGCGAGTTGCTGCTCGAGGTCATGTAGCTCATGCCATCGATGCCCTGCATGGCCTGCTCAATCACCTGAGTGACCGAATCTTCCACGGTCTTCGCAGAAGCACCCGGATAAGAAGTAGAGATGGTGACCGAAGGTGGCGCCACCGTGGGGTACTGCGCCACCGGCAGGCTGCGAATGGCGAGCAGACCGGCGAGCATGATGCTCAGTGCAATCACCCAGGCGAAGATCGGCCTGTCGATAAAGAAACGTGCCATGACTGCTCCTTATTGCTGAGCAGCAGGGGGTTGAGCAACGGGCTGAGCCGCCGCAGGCGTGATGGCCTGCGCCTTGCCGCCCGGCTTCACGCGTTGACCGCCTTCCAGAATGACCTGTTCGCCATCCCTGATGCCGTCGCTGACCAACCAGTCATTATCGATGGCGCGTTCGATCACCAGCTTGCGTTGTTCCACTGTGCCATCGGCGGTCAGCACCAGCGCGGTGGCATTGCCCACCGGGTCGCGGGTCACCGCTTGTTGCGACACCAGCAATGCATTCTGCTGCGTGCCCTCTTCCAGCACCGCACGCACATACATGCCAGGCAGGATTTCATGCTTGGGGTTGGGGAACGAAGCACGCAGGATTACTGAGCTGGTGCCCTCATCCACTGTGACATCGGCAAACTGCAAGGTGCCGGGTGTGCCATAGGTCGAACCGTCGTCAAGCGTCAAACTGACTTTGGCTTGATTGCGATCGTTGCGCTTGAGTGCACCACTGGCCAACTCGCGACGCAGACGCAGTAGCTCGGCGCTGGTCTGGGTGACATCCACATAAATGGGATCGAGCTGTTGGATGGTGGCCAATGCCGCAGCTTGATTCGCCGTCACCAATGCACCCGCAGTCACGCTGGACTTGCCGATGCGACCGGAAATGGGCGCAGTGATTTTCGTATAACCCAGATTGATCTGTGCAGTCTGCACGGCCGCCTTGGCTGCGGTGACATCGGCTTCAGCTTGCCCCAACGAAGCAATGACATCGTCATTGTCCTGCTTGCTGATCACACCGGATTCGGCCAGCGAACCATAACGTTGTGTCTTGAGTTTGATGGTGGTCAGATTGGCCTCAGCCTTGGCCAGCGCCGCACGCGCATTGCTATCGGCCGCCTGATACAGGGCCGCATTGATTTCATACAAGACATCGCCGGCTTTGACATCGCTGCCTTCCTGGAACACGCGACGTTTCAAGATACCGCCCACCTGCGGACGCACTTCGGCAATCGCATAGGCGCTGGCGCGACCGGGCAATTCGGTCTTGAGCGTTAGTGGCTGCGCATGAACGGTGGCTACCGTAACCTGCGGCACTTGCGCCGCGCCTCCGGGTGCGCCACCCGCTTGTTGACCGGATTTGGAACAGGCGCTTAACAGCAAGACACCCGTGACGAGGGAAGCTCGAACCGACATGGATACAACATCAACCATGAATCACGCCTGCCATTAATGTGGAAGTTGAAATAAAGAATAGAGCCAGTCGACTAGCAAACAAACGATGCGGCGTCGGCAAACATCAACAACGCCTTGCAATGGCTTTACAGCGAACCGGCGGGTAATGAATACTGGGCTAAATTAGAACGTTCATTCTAATTAACGGCACACCGACTCACAAGGCAAAGCCTGGGCGACTGCGCAAAGATTGGTCAGCGCACGCGTCACGCGCTCGTAACTCACACCACGGAAACATTTTGATGACCGCCGCAACGGCAAAACTGCGCACCAGCAAACCAGCGAACCGTATACGCAAACAGGCTGATACGCAGCAGGATTTACCGCGCGCCGAGCAACGGCGACTACAAGTAATCGAAGCAGCAAGCCGCTGCTTCAGCCAGCACGGCTTTCATGGCGCCAGCATGGCGCAGGTGGCGACGGCTGCCGGCATGAGCGTCGGCCATATCTATCACTACTTCACCAACAAGAACGAAATTATTGCGGCGATTGTTGCGCACCATGTGCAGCATATTCGCGCCGAGATCAACAGCTTCCTGCTGGAACCCTCGACCGTCGAAGCGATGATCAACAATGTCGACCGTCCGTTGCAACGCGCCATGGATACCGGTACCACCGCGCTATTCATGGAGATACTTGCCGAGTCCTATCGCAATCCGGAAATCAAACGCATCATGCAGGACGCAGAGCGCGAGATTCATAAAGATCGGTTGGAAGTATTGAGCAAGGCCTTGCCGCATGAGACCGACACCACACTCATCAATGCCAAGGCCGAACTCATTACTGCTTTATTTCACGGCCTGTGTATGCGTGCCGTCGTGAAGCCGCATCTGGATCATGCGCCGATGCCGGCGCTGTTGAGCGATGTGATGCGGCATGTTCTGAAGTAACTTTCGAAGTTATCCACTCGGTCATGCTCGCGCAGGCGAGCATCCAGTAAGAAAATAATTCAACTGGATTCCCGCCTGCGCGGGAATGACGAAATACGGAGATCTATAGATTGCCAACGCTTAAGTAGGCATGAGCAATAAATTGAGGTTTAAATCACTCAGCCAGCGCCTGCTGTAAATCCGCAATCAAGTCCGCGACATCTTCAATGCCCGCCGACAAACGAATGGTGCGATCGGTAATGCCCACCCACTGACGTTGCTCGGCACTCAGATCGCGCGCCTGCAGCATGGCCGGCGGCAACACCAGCGATTCGGTCGAGCCCAGGCTGGCCGCCAAGCGGAATAACTGCAGCTTCTGCACGCAGGCCTTGGCGCCGGCCTCATCGCTTTTCACTTCAAAGCTGATCACACCGCCGCCATTGCCGGTCTGTTGCATGGCCAGCAAATGTTGTGGATGCGAAGCCAGCCCGGGATAACGCACATTGATCACTGCCGGGTGCTGTTCCAGAAATTGCGCGATGGCCAGTGCGTTCTGACAGGAACGCTCATAACGCAGACCGTAAGTTTTCAAACCGCGTTGAATCAGGAAGGCCGCCTGTGGATCGAGCGTCGCGCCCATGGCCATGAACTCAGGGCGCAGCTGCTTCATCATGGCTTCGTCGGTGATGGCCGCGCCGGCCAATACATCGCCATGACCATTGGCGTACTTGGTCAGTGAATGCACGTACACATCGACGGGGTAACCACCATGGGCGTGCAAGCCGGCCAAGGTATTGTCCAGAACAGTCCGGCAACCGTGCGCCTTGGCCAGCGTGCACAGGCGCTGCAGGTCGGCAATCTTAAGGATGGGATTGCTGGGACTTTCAAACACCATCAAGCGCGTCGGTGTGGTTTGCAAGGTGCGTTCGATGCCGATCAGATCGTCGATGGACAGAACGGTATGGGTGACGCCGAAACGCGCCAGGACACGTCGCACCATGGCGCGCGTCGGCACATAGCCTTCAGCGAACATCAGAATATGATCGCCCTGCTTGCACAGCGCCTGCAGCGTCAGACTCACCGCAGCCACGCCGGAAGGCGCCAATACACAGTGACTGCGCCCTTGCAGCGCCGCCAATGTCTGTTCCAGCTGACGCAGCGTGGGATTGTCGATACGCGAATACATGAAACCATCGCGCTGCCCCGCACCCAAACGTTCAGCCTCGGTCAATTCGTCGAAGCTGAACTTCACGCTTTGATAAATAGGCGCCACCAGCGGCGGATTGTCGGCGGCCACCGCTACCTGGGGTGGATGATTGGTGAGCGTGTCGAGTTTCATGACGGGCCTGCGCATGCTGGATGCGTATAGGTGTTAGGTCTTAAGCGCTAGCAACAAACCCGATCATCTCACAATGTCGGAGCAACCCCGGAGGCCTCGGCTATAATGGCGGCCATTATTGCCTGTCGGCGCACCACGCCGTATGGAGAGGGTTCAGGTGACGATCGCTGCTCAATTCGACATTCAGTACCGCCAGTATCTGGACCCGGAAGGCACATTCTTGCCGGAGGTCAATCAAGCCACCCTGCCCGCCTTCGCACGCGATCCGGCAGAGTTGCTGAAGATGTACAAGATGATGAGCCTGGTACGCGCCTTCGACACCAAGGCGGTCAATCTGCAACGCACCGGCAAGCTCGGCACCTATCCGCCGGCGCTCGGCCATGAAGCGGCGCAGGTGGGCGCGGCTGCGGCGCTGCGGGCCGAAGATGTCATTGCGCCGGTCTATCGCGAAATCGGCACACAGATCTGGCGTGGCGTGCGCATGGTGGAGATTCTGCGTTACTGGGGCGGCGACGAAACCGGTAATGACTTCGTCAATACCCGTCACGATTTTCCCTGGTGTGTACCCATTGCCACGCAGACCCTGCATGCCGCAGGCGCAGCCATGGCCTTCAAGATCCGCAACGAACCTCGCTGTGCACTCGCCTACATCGGTGATGGCGGCACCTCTGAAGGCGCGTTCTACGAAGCCATGAACGTGGCCGGCGTGCGCAAGCTGCCGGTGATTTTCTACGTGGTCAACAACCGTTGGGCCATCTCCATTCCTCTATCGCAGCAGACTGCCGCACAGACCTTGGCCCAGAAAGGCATTGCCGCCGGCATCCCCGGTGTGCAGGTGGATGGCAATGACATCCTGGCCGTGCGTCATGTGATGGAAGAAGCGCTGCAACGTGCCCGCAGCGGTCAAGGCCCCACCGTTGTCGAAGCACTTACCTATCGCTTGAGCGACCACACCACTGCCGATGACGCCAGCCGTTATCGTCCGGCGGGTGAAGTCGAGCAGAGCTGGAATCTGGAACCGATGAAACGTTTACGCGCCTATCTCACGCGTTTGAATCTATGGGATGAAGCGCAGGAGCAAGCTTTGAAAGCCGAATGCTCGACGCAGGTCGAAGCCGCCGTGCAGGAATACTTCGCCAGCCCGAAAGCACCGGTCAGCGCCATGTTCGATCACCTGTTCGCCAATCCGCCCAAGCGTATTACCGAACAACGCGACGAAGCCATTGCCCTCGCAGCAGGTGCACAGCATGGCTAAGGTGACCCTGGTTGAGGCCGTGGCCATGGCGCAGGCCTGGGAAATGGCGCATGACCCCAGCGTGGTGTTGCTGGGCGAGGACATCGGCAAGAACGGCGGCGTGTTTCGCGCCACGCAGGGACTACAGGAAAAGTTCGGCAGCGAGCGCGTCATCGACACACCTTTGGCCGAGGGCATGATCGCCGGCCTGTGCGTGGGTATGGCTGCACAGGGCATGAAGCCGGTGGCGGAAATCCAGTTCATGGGTTTCATCTATCCGGCGGTGGATCAGATCGTCAATCACATGACCCGCCTGCGCAATCGCACCCGCGGTCGCCTGACCTGCCCGGTGGTGATTCGCACACCCCATGGTGGCGGCATTCACTCGCCCGAACATCATTCGGAATCGGTGGAGTCCATGTTCTGCCACATGCCCGGTCTACGCGTGGTCTGCCCTTCTTCGCCGGCGCGCGCCTATGGCCTGTTGCTGGCAGCGATTCGCGAACCCGATCCCGTATTGTTCCTGGAACCGGTGCGCATCTATCGTTATGCCAAGCAGGAAGTGGCCGATGACGGTCAGGCACTGCCTTTGGATGTCTGCTATGTGCTGCGCGAAGGCAGCGATTGCACCCTCGTTTCCTGGGGTGCGATGACAATTGAAAGCTTGAAGGCCGCCGATGAACTGGCCAAGCAAGGCATTAACGCTGAAGTGATCGACCTGGCCACGATCAGTCCCATCGATGCCGAAACCATTCTGGACTCTGTCGCCAAGACCGGTCGCCTGGTCATTGTGCATGAAGCGGCGCGCAATGTCGGTGTGGGCGCCGAGATCGCCGCCATTGTTGCCGAACATGGCCTGTATGATCTGGAAGCGCCGATTCAGCGCGTCACCGGTTACGACACCGTGGTGCCGTTGGCGCGGCTGGAACATGATTACGTGCCCAGCGTGGCGCGCATTGTCGATGCAGTGCGCAAGACGCTGAGTTGAAGGATGTCTAAGGTTGACCCCACCCTAACCCTCCCCCGCAAGCGAGGGAGAGGACTTGATTCCCTCCCCCGTTCGACGGGGGAGGGTCAGGGTGGGGGCACCAATCGAACTTGAATTATTTTCGGGAGTTTTAGTGACCACATTCCACCTACCTGATCTGGGTGAAGGTTTGCAAGAAGCCGAGATCGTTGCCTGGCACGTCAAGGAAGGCGATGTCGTGCAAGTGGATCAGCTCATGGTGTCGGTTGAAACCGCCAAGGCTGTGGTGGAAGTGCCCAGCCCTTACAGTGGCAAGATCACTCAGCTGCTGGCCAAGCCCGGCGAGACCGTGGCCACCCACCAAGCACTGGTGATGTTTGATTTGGGCGATGGCAAGACCGCAGCGCCCGCTCCGGCCAAACCCGCTTCGACCTCCACCGATTCCATGACGGTGGTGGGTCGCATGAATGTCAGCGATCACGAATTGGTGGAACGCGCCGTGGTGGGCGGCTCGCAAAATAAATTTGCAGCACGCGGTCGACTGCGCGCCGCACCCGCGGTACGCATTCTGGCCAAACGTCTGAAGATCGATCTGGCCACCGTGAATGCAACGGGTCGTCACGGCTTGATCACCGTGGATGACGTACTGCGCAGCGCCAATCTGTCACGACAAGGCTCGGCCGGCAGCAGCTATCGCATGCCGGCCCTGGGCGAACGTCTGTCCGGCGAATTCGAACCCATCACCGGCGCACGTCGCGCCATGGCGCAGGCCATGACCCTGTCGCGCGATGAGATCGCGATGGTCACCGTATTCGACGATGCCGATGTGCACGCCTGGCAGGGCCGCGTCGACATGACGGCGCGCATCATTCGTGCACTGTGCTTAGGTCTGAAAGCAGAACCGGCGCTTAATGCCGTACTCGATCCCAATGGTCTGGCGCGGCGCGTGTTCAATCATGTCGACCTGGGTATCGCCATCGACATCGGCGACAAACTGTTCGTGCCGGTGATTCGCGATGCGCAGAACAAGTCGCTGGCCGAATTGCGTGCCGAGATCAATCGCCTCAAGCAGGCCACTCAGGATCGCACGCTGGCGCCGGAAGAGATGCGCGACTACACCATCACGCTCACCAACTTCGGCACGCTGGCCGGTCGTTACGCCACACCGCTGGTGGTGCCGCCCACTGTGGCCATTCTCGGCACCGGCAAAGTTCATCGCGATGTGGTCGCCACCGAAGCCGGCGGCATCGAAGTGCATGCACGTATTCCGTTGTCGCTGACCTTCGATCATCGTTGCATCACCGGCGGTGAGGCCTGTCGCTTTCTGGCTGCGGTGATCAAAGATCTTGAATTGGCTGAGTGATAACGATCCATTCTCCACAATGACTCAATAAGCTCAGATTAGCGTCATGCCCGCGCAGGCGGGCATCCAGTGAAACAATAATTCAACTGGATTCCCGCATTCGCGGGAATGACGAAATAAAGCCAGTCGACGATTCCTTAGAGGGACAATCATGGTGGGCAAACCCGATCCGTTACACGCATTGCCCACTGCGCGCCGCAAAATATTGCGAGCCATTCTAAATAGCGTGACCAAGCAAGCGCCGAAAACGGGTAGCCAACAACTCACCGAATTCATTCTCGCTTACTACGGCAAAGTGGAAGACGCCGATTTACAGGCACACTCCGCACGGCAATTGGCAGCCACAGCGCTACAACACTTTCAACTTGGACAACGCCGCCGTCCCGGACAAACGTTGTTACAGGTGCACAACCCAGAACCGGTAACGCATGCAGCAAACACAGTTACACACACGCTGGTGACTGTCATTGCCGATGACCTGCCCTTCCTGGTCGATTCCATCTGCATGGCGTTCAGTCGCTTCGGTTTGAATGTGCACTTGATCGTGCATCCCGTGTTGCTGGTGCAACGCACTGCCAAAGGACAATGGCGCCATCTTGCCGATGCCGAAGCCGATGATGCCTGCGACGAATCCTGGCAGCGTTACGAAATAGATCGGATCAGCGATCCCGCCAAGCTTGAGCAGTTGCAACAGGACATCACCGCCGCGCTGCGCGATGTGGCGCGCGCCTGCCGCGACTGGCATGCCATGCGTGAACGCGCATGCGCGCTGTGCCGCGATTGGCAGCAACAGACGCCGCCGATCAAGGCCGTTGAAGTGCAGGAAGCCACCGCCTTCATGCACTGGCTGGCCGACAATCACTTCACCTTCCTCGGCAGCCAGCAATTCAAGCTCAAGCGCGGCAGCAAACACGACGATCTGCAACCATTGCCGGAAACAGCACTGGGCTTGATGAAAGCCGGCAGTCCACAGCAGGCACAGGCGGTACGACTGACGGGTGAACTACGCGATGCGGCGCGCCTGCCGCAGCTACTACTGATCACCAAGTCGGGCTCGATGGCCACCGTGCATCGCGCGGCACACCTGGATCACATCAGCGTCAAACATATTGATCGCCAAGGTCGAGTGATCGGTGAGACGCGTTTTCTCGGCCTGTTCACCTCGAATGTCTACACCTTGAATCCGCGCGAAATTCCGCTGCTGCAGCACAAACTGGAACGCGTGGTGGCCGCGATAGGTTTCGCTACCGGCAGTCACGATGCCAAGGCCGTACAACATGTCATCGATAACTATCCACGCGACGAACTGTTCCAGTCCAGCGTCGAACAGTTGGCGCATACCGTGCGCGGCATCGTCAGCCTGTACGAACGGCGGCGGGTACGTCTGTTTCTGCGCCGCGATGTGTTCAAGCGTTTCTATTCCTGCCTGCTGTACCTGCCGCGCGATCGCTACAACACCCAGGTGCGTGAGCGCATCGAGGGGCATCTGCTGGCGGCACTGAGCGGCAGCGATGTCGAATCGCAGGTGATGATGTCCGACTCGGCGCTGGCACGTCTGCATCTATTGATACGCACTCCGGGCGACAGTGCGCGTAGTGTAGACATCGCCGCATTGGAAACCGATGTCACGCATCTCATCCGCACCTGGCATGACGAATTGAATGCCGCCTTGCTGACACGCCACGGCGAAACCATCGGGCAAACGCTGCGAGAGCGGTATCACCACGCCTTTCCCGCCGCCTATCAGGCCGATGTCGCAGCCAACGAAGCCCTATCGGACATCGATCAATTGGAAAAGGTGGTTGAGTCCATCGATAGCATGGAATTGCGCCTGACCGACAGTCTCGGCCATCTGCATCTGCGCCTGATTCGCCGCAGCACACCGCTGCCCCTGTCCGACGTCTTGCCGATGCTGGAAAACTTAGGGTTGCGCGTACTCACCGAGCGTCCCTACGAAATCGAGCCGCAACGTTCGAAGTCGTTGTGGATACAGGACTTCGAACTGGAACCGAGCCGCGACATCAATGTGGTGTCGGTGGGCTTGAACGATTTATTCCACGATGCCTTCCTGGCCATCTGGCAGGGTCGTGTCGAGAACGATGGCTTCAATCGGCTGATTATCAAAGCACTGCTGGGCTGGCGTGAAGTAAATGTGCTGCGCGCCTACTGTCGTTACCTGCTGCAGACCGGTTTGAATTTCAGCCAGCGCTACATGGAAACAACACTGGTAAGGCACGCACAAGTATCGACCAAGCTATGGCAGCTGTTTGCAACGCGTTTCGATCCCACGCTTAAAGACAAACAACGCAACCAGCGCCTGCAGCAACTGAATCAGGAGGTTATGGCTGAACTCGACAAGATCAGCAGCCCGGATGAAGATCGCATCCTGCGCAGCTATCTCACCGTCATCAACGCCAGCGTGCGCACCAATTATTTCCAGCGCGATGCCGAAGGAAAGCCGAAGACACAACTGTCCTTCAAGCTACGTTCCACAGAAATTTCACATCTACCGGCGCCCAAGCCGATGTTTGAAATCTTCGTGCACTCGCCGCGAGTGGAAGGCGTGCATCTGCGCATGGGAGCGGTGGCGCGCGGCGGACTGCGCTGGTCGGATCGCCGCGAAGACTTTCGCACCGAAGTGCTGGGCTTGATGAAAGCCCAGAACGTCAAGAACAGCGTCATCGTGCCGGTGGGCGCCAAGGGCGGCTTCGTACCCAAACAAATCGCAGCCGGTGCGCCGCGCGAAGAAGTGCAGCGCGAAGGCATCGAATGCTATCGCAGTTTTGTACGCGGTCTTTTGGATATCACCGACAACATTGTCAACGGCAAGATCGTGCCGCCGGCAGGCATGGTCCGTCATGATGCAGTGGATCCGTATCTCGTGGTCGCAGCAGACAAAGGCACCGCAACCTTTTCCGACATCGCCAACAACGTAGCGGCCGAATATAACTTCTGGCTGGGCGATGCCTTCGCTTCGGGTGGCTCAGCCGGATATGACCACAAGAAAATGGCCATTACTGCACGCGGCGCCTGGGAGTGCGTGAAACGTCATTGCCGCGAGATCGGCCTCGATGTCGATAGACAGACGTTCACGGTTTGCGGCATCGGTGACATGGCCGGCGATGTCTTCGGTAACGGCATGTTGCGCTCGCCACATATGAAGTTACTGGCGGCGTTCAATCATCAGCATATTTTCATCGACCCCAATCCCGATCCGGCAACCAGCTTCAAGGAACGGCAACGGCTGTTCAATTTACCGCGCTCCACCTGGGAAGACTATGAGCCGAAACTAATTTCGCGCGGCGGTGGCGTGTATTCGCGTAGCGCCAAGTCGATTGCGCTCACTACCGAGGCACAGCAAGCATTGGGTGCGAATGTCGCCGCCATCACGCCAACGGAATTGATTCGCGTCATTCTGCGCATGCCGGTTGACCTGCTCTGGAATGGCGGCATCGGTACCTATGTGAAAGCCAGCCATGAGACGCATCCGGATGCCGGCGACCGCAGCAACGATGCCGTGCGCATCAATGGCAATGAATTGCGCTGCAAGGTGGTGGGTGAAGGCGGCAATCTTGGCTTTACTCAACGTGGCCGTGTCGAATACGCATTGGCAGGCGGTCGCTTGAACACCGACTTCATCGACAACTCGGCCGGCGTCGATTGTTCCGACCATGAGGTCAACATCAAGATCCTGCTGAGCCTGGCGAACAAACGTTCCTTGCCGGCAGCCAAACGTCAAAAATTATTGTTCGGCATGACCGATGCGATTGCAGAGTTGGTGCTGCGTGACAACTATCTGCAAAGTCAGGCGCTATCGATGAGCGAACAAGTCGCGGTGGCGCGTCTACAGGAACATGCGCATCTGATTCGTTCGCTGGAACAGAGCTACGGCCTGGATCGCGCACTGGAAGGCTTGCCCGACGCAGAAGCCATCGCGCAACGCCAGCAGGATGGGCACGGCCTGACTCGTCCCGAACTGGCGGTGTTGCTCAGCTATAGCAAGATGGCTTTGTTCAAGCATTTGATCGGCACGGACATCGCCGGCGATCCCTATCTGGCTTTAGAGCTGCAGCGCTACTTTCCAGTCACACTCAGCAAGCGTTTCGCCAAACTATTACCGCGACATCGCCTGGCGCGCGAAATCATCACCACCGCCATCACCAACAGCATGGTCAATCGCATGGGTCCGAGTTTCGCCATGCGCACCGAGGAAGAAACCGGCGCCGATGCTGCGCGTATTGCGCGCGCCTACACCATCGCCCGCGAAATTTTCGGCGCCCGCGAATTGTGGTCACAGATCGAAGCATTGGATAACCGGGTGCCTGCGGCCGTGCAGTACCAGATGATGAATGCCAGTGTGCGTCTGTTACGTCTGGTGACTTACTGGTTGTTGAATCATTGCGGCGAACAGTTGCACATTCAGCAGCAAGTAGCCCGTCTGCAATCAGGCATCAATGAACTGGCCAACCAGCTGGCGCGTGTATTACCGGACAATGCGCTGTCGCCGGCAAACTTGCAGATGCGACAGACCTGGCAAAGTGCAGGCGTGCCGCAAAAACTGGCGCAACAAGTCGCCCATCTAGAGGCATTGGGCGCGGGTCCCGACATCGTCGAGCTGGGCATAACACATCGACGCAGCATCATCGAAGTCGCCAAGCTGTACTTCGATCTGGAAGAGCACTTGTCGTTAGCCTGGCTGCGCCAACAGATCACGGGATTGAAGACCACCGATCGCTGGCAGACCATGGCGCGCAATACGTTGCGCGATCAGCTGTATAGCCTGCAGCGAAATTTGTGCGGGCAGATTTTGCAGCGTGCCGGCAAAGCGAGTACAGATAAAGCAATCGCTGCCTGGCAAAGCGAAAATGTTGCAGTTATCAATAGTACGCAGCAAGCGTTGAAAGATATTCAAGCCGGCACTCAAGTGGATTTTGCTGCGCTGTCGGTGGTACTGCAGTCGGTGCGCAAGCTGACGGAGAAATAGAAGCGTCTCATGTAGGCCGGGTGCCACACCCGGCATCTTGAATGGTGGGTGCAGCACCCACCCTACGAAAGAACTATTTAACCACCAGCTCCGCCAATCCCGCCTGAATCAACATCTGGTCAACATTCACATAGTCCTCAGGCGGCGTCGCCGGCATGGGACCGGCAATCAGCTTCACCGTCATCTCAATCGCGATTTCGATATCGGTGGTGTAATGACCCGGCGCGAAGGTATAGCTGTTTTCCGGACCCGCGCCGTGATCGACACTGGCACTACGCTTCTCCAGACTTTGCGTGAGATTGCGGACGCCCTGTAATTGGAACACTTGATAACCCAGGTTCTTGGCTTCTAATGCAGCTCGCACGCTGGCGCCCGCCTGCACGGCCAGCAAGGCGTTGTACATGGTGGTGCCGGGCTTGTTTACTTCGTTGATATCGCCGGTGACTTTCTTGCGGGTGGTGATGCGCAGCGTGTCGGCATCGATTCGGTCGAACTGACTGGCATAGGAATTGCCGATCAAACCACCGGTCTTCTTGCTCGCCGCATGCGTGGCCGGCAGCGCCAGCAGGAACGCCAAGGTCGCTATCGCAATTCTCATAAACCTTCCCCTTTTCGATACCGAGGCCCCACTGGGACTCGACCGCATCAGGCAACCATAGCGAAAGCAATCGGTGCAGCCAACCATTATCCATAAGCGGTTTTGTGCACGCCAATTACTGCCGTTTGCCGCCCCGCTCTGGTATAAATCGCGCCATTCTCTGCTCAATACCCAGGAAAAGAACGTGATAGGCAAACTGGTACTCGTCCGGCACGGACAAAGCATCTGGAACGTCGAAAATCTATTCACCGGCTGGAAAGATGTCGACCTCACCGAACAGGGCAAGCGCGAAGCGGCCGACGCCGGCAAGCTGCTCAAGGCGGAAGGTTTCAATTTCGACCTGCTGTACACCTCGGTGCTCAAGCGCGCCATCCGCACCAGCAACCTCATTCTCGATGAAATGGATTTGATGTGGATTCCGGTGGAACGCAGCTGGCGCTTGAACGAGCGTCACTACGGCGCCCTGCAAGGCCTGGACAAGGCACAGACCGCTGCCAAACACGGCGAAGCGCAGGTCAAGATCTGGCGCCGCAGCTACGATGTACCGCCGCCACCGCTGGATGAGAACGATGAACGTCATCCGCGCTTCGATCCGCGCTATGCCGATCTGCCGCCGGAAGTATTACCGGCCACCGAATCGTTGAAAGAAACTCTGGCGCGCGTACAACCCTTCTGGGCCGACAAGATTGCCGCTCCATTGAAACAGGGCAAGAACGTACTGGTAGTCGCACATGGCAACAGCCTGCGCGCCTTGGTGAAGATGCTGGATGGCATGTCGGAAGCCGACATTCTGGAATTCAACATTCCCACCGGCGTGCCCATTCTGTATGAATTGAACGAACAGCTGCAGCCACGCGTCCCGCGTCGTTTCCTCGGCGATGCAGCGGCCATTGCCGCCGCCGCTGCTGCGGTGGCCAATCAGTCTGCTGCCAAGAAGTAATTCCGCCAATATCAGAAGGCAGAATAGAAAAGCCGGATTCGAATGAATCCGGCTTTTTTCATTTTCAACGCTCACTTAACTCTGGTTCAACTCCAGAACCAGCCACCCCGTCCCAACTGCTTACGCCGGGCACGCATCTCGAAATACATGGCGATGCCGGATATCGCGAGAAACAACAGACACAGGCCGGCGATAATGCTCATCCAGCGACCGCCGGCATAACCGATGAAATCGCCGCGATGCAGTCGTTTAAGAAAGGTGTGACTGTCGATCTCGGCACCGCCCGGCCCCACTTCACCGGATTGGCCGACCAGATAACTACCCTTGATTGGATCGAGCAGCAGCACGCCACTATGCTCGCCGGAAAAAGTGACGGCACCCCGTGGCTCACCATTGCCCATGCCGATGCGAATGGCGACGATGGGCGCATCGGGCGCATTCTTGCGAGCCACTTGGTAGGTCGCTTCCAACAGCGACTCCAACTGCGCTTCCGGCAGCACGCTAACCATGCCAGGCCTACGAACTTCACGCACACTATCGCCAATACCGCCCCAGCCCAACAACACACCGGTGATGGCCATATTCAGCAGATAGGCTGCCGCCACAATCGACACATAGCGATGCAGCTTGCGCATGACTAACTCCAGAAGAATCCCATGCGACCGACACGGCGTCGGTTACGCCACAACTGCAAGTACATGATGATTCCCGTCAGACACAACACCAACAACGCCCAGGCAGTTACAAACACCAACATCGCACCTGGCGGGCCGAAGTAAGCGCCACGATGCAAAGATTTGATGAAGCCATGGGCACTAGGTGTTGCAACCGCCGTAGAAGCGATCGACGGAGACGCATCAAGTAACTCACCGGTCTCTGTATTGAAATTGAGTTTCTTGCCCTGTGTACCCACACCCACAATGCCGCGCGGCACGCCGTTCTCGATACGCAACTCAATGGAAGCAATCGACTCATTGGGCGCTGCCGCGTGTACGGCAGCCACCACCACTTTCAACATCGGCGCCAATTGTTCGTGTGCTAGTGCCGTACCGGTACGCACTGAGAAACCCATGACATTCTCTGGCGCAGGCGCCGCCGCACCACCGCCTTCACGCGCAAAGGCCTGCGCGGGATCGGTCAAGTCATAAAGGTTCAACCATACGCCGGTTGCTGCTACGTAAAGCAGCAACACCGCGAACACCGACATCAGCCAGCGATGTAGTTTGCGCATGATTCGATATGACGCCTGTTACGGCGCCGGCGCAACCGCCATGCCGCCCGCCGCCATACCTGCTGGCACTGCAGTCGTTACCGGTGATGTCATTCCCGTAAACCACCACTCGACAATCTTGCCGTTCTTCACGCGCAGGATATTGCCGGCAAAGGTTTTAGCGGGATCGACATTCGGGTCCATGTTGATATTGGGCATGTGCGAGACGAACACCAGATCGCCATCGGCCATCACGAACAACTTGGCGTACGGATCTTTCGGCGCAGGCTTGCCGCGACCGCTTTCCTTGGAGCGCGCGTTCAACCAATCGACCAATGCCTGCGCACCCACCGCCGGTTCTGCGGGATCGTGATTGCGAAAATCGGCAGACATGTATTTCGGCCAGTTATCGAAGTTGCCCTTGTTCCAGAAATCATCGAACCATTCCAGCACCAGCTTGCGATTGGCCTCTTCCTTCTTCGAATCTTTCTTGCCCGAGGGAATGACCACCACCACATTGCCGATCTTGGCGGCTTTTTCTTCGGTGCCGTTGGGGATTTTGTTGAGATCCAACGAAGCGCCCAGTGCAGCGCCCGACAGGGTCAAAGCGGCGACTAATATTGTCGATTTGAATTTCATTTTTCACCTCCACTAATGAAATCGGGTTGCTTACATGACGCAAGCAACCCGACGTACTCATCACTCAAATTCTCGCAACGCTGCGAATTCAGAAATTCGCCGAGAACGTTACGCCGTAGGTACGCGGTTCACCCGGATCGTACTGCAGGTTCTGCACTACAGTCGAAGTGGCAGTGAATCCAGAGACCGGACCAATGGTGCCTTTCACCACTTCATCGCTGATATTGCGAACAAACGCGGTGACGCTGAACTGACCATCGCTCGATTCGTAACCCAGAGAAGCATTCTCGCGATGATATGCGTCCTGTTTTACCAGTCCATCAAGGTAGGTATCGCCCGCCGGGTTATTGATGTAACTCCAGGATTCGAAGTGAGCATCGACCGCTGCAGTCAGGCTGCCCGCGCTGCCCAGATTGAAGCGATGACGATAGCTTGGCAGGATCGTCCATTCCGGCGCACGACGGAACGGCTGACCGGCAAGATTGTTGGCTGCAATCACCGACGCAGCAGTGCCACCAGGCAACGTGAACTGACCCAACTCGGTCTTGGAGTAGGTGGCGTTCAAGCCCAGCTCATCGGTTTCCGTCAACAGGAAGCGAGTTTCCAGTTCAGCACCGTAGCTCTTCGAATCGCCTGCATTGATGGTGATGGCGGTGGAGGATTGTGGATCCTGATCCGCAAACACCAAAGCATTGTAGGTGTACTGGTAGTCGGTGTAATCGTAGTAATAAGCCGTTGCATTGACGCGCAGACGCTTGTTCATGAAATCGTTGCGAGTACCGATTTCATAGGAAGTCAATTTTTCAGGATCGTAGTAGTTCTTGAAGCCAGGACGTAACCCGGTTGCAGCGATATTGAGGAAGCCACCTCCACGAAAGCCAGTGGAGATGGACGCATAAATCATCGAGCTTTCAGCCAGGTCGTAGTCGACCGTCACACGATAGTCGAGATTGTTCCAGGTGATTTCCGTTTCAGGAATCGAGAAGGTGGTAAAGATACCTGAGGAAGCAGGGTTGCCGTCGTCACGATTGTAGTTACGTTGCGGATCGTAGCCGCGCCACTTGGTTTCTCTGGTGTAGCGCGAACTGCCTGTCAGACGCAGATCGTCGCGAATCGGATAGGTGAGCTGTGCATAGCCCGCATAGTCGGTAACTTCACGACGTGGATCGAATGGCGCGATGACGTCCCAATCCGCCAAGGTCGGATCGGTGGAAGCATTGCGAATAACGGCAATCGCATCGGCAGGGATACCCGTGGTGCCGGTGCCGCAACCGCTACCGAATGGCGTGGCGGCAGTGACGCCGGCCGAGGTGATGCAGAAAGGTGCACCGCTTGCAGCGGTATACACACCGGCATTGCCGCCTGCCGCCATGCTGGTGCGCGTAGCTTCTTTGTTATTGAAGTAGTACAGACCACCCAACCATTGCAGCTTGCTGTCAGCCGGAGAGCTGATACGCACTTCGAAAGTTTTCTGTTCCTGGATCATGCGATCGAAACCCAGCGAGGTCGCAAGAGCGCGCGCAAATTGTTCCTTGCGTTCGTTGGTCCAACCGGGTTGTTGCGCCTGCACACGTGCCGACCACAGTGCGTAATCGCGGTTATTGAAGTTGTGGTTGTAGTTGAGCACATCGGTCTTCTGCCAGGCCGGCTGCACATACAGTTGCGCACCGCCCAGATCCCAATTCAATTCGCCGTAGTAAGACGTGGAAGTGAATTGCCGAGAAACAGGATCGCGAGGATTGAAAGTGGTATAGGCGCTGTCGACGAACGGCAGGCTGTTGAAGCCGGCAGCCGCACCGCCGGTTGGCGTGACCGCACCCGCGCATTCGAGCACGGTGCGGCAGTAACGACCCAGGCTGAATTCAGTGGTCTCAGTGGGCAGGAACATACCGGTCGCGGACTGACCGACACCACGGCCGGCGCTCTTCTGACGATCGGCACTCAGAATAATTTTCAAATCATCGCTGGGTTGAATCAGCCAGCGCAGACGACCCGCTTCGACATCCGAATCATTCGAACCATTGCTGATATAGCCATCGCGCTTCTCGGTGGAGAACGCCAGACGCAGTGCCGAAATGCCGCCGGGCAATGGCGCATTCAACATGCCTTGTGAATTCAACAGATGATAATTACCGATGCCCACCGTACCGGAAGCTTCATATTCAAGCTTGGGCTCTGCCGTGATGACGGCAATCGAACCACCCAAGGCATTGCGACCGTTCAAGGTACTTTGCGGACCGCGCGCCACTTCAACCCGGCCGATATCGTAGAAGGTACCGCGTGAAGATTGCGCTGTTTGCTGGAACACACCGTTGACGCTGGTGGTTACTGCCGCGTCCTGACCGAAAGTCGGTGAGGAACCGATACCACGCACCCAGAAGTAGTAACCGAACTGACCGGCGGTGTTGGCGGTAACGCCTGCCGTGTCTTGAAGAATCTGTGCCAGATTCGATTTACCCGACTTCTCGATTTCTTCGCCGTCCAAAGCCGTGATCGACATAGCCGTTTTCTGCAGATCGGTCTCACGCTTGGTCGCAGTGATGGTGATCTCTTCTAAGGTAAATCCTGCCGAGGCCTCGCTTTGAGCCTGCGCTGTGGACGATAGAACGATAGGCAATAAAACGCTGCTCGCCAGTAATAAACGATGGCCGGTCCGACTAATGGTCATTTAATTTTCCCCTGGGTTATTGAAACTCGTGACGACACACGGCTGCGCCATCCCGGATTCGATTCAAACTTCGCTTTGCGAAATTCAACGCAACAGACGCACCAAGGGTGATTCCTGCCTGACCATGCCGATCAGTTCCCCGCATGCAGTGCTGTTTTGATTTTTGTGAGTTGAGAATTTCATGCACCAGCAGAGGTGTCAACAATTTTGATACAACTGTATTGCTATGCGATTCATAAAGCAGTTGGAAGTTTTTTGCTCAGTCGAACATCGGCCCACCGAAACCCAAGAAATGGCCGTGCCCCGAACAGAACATTTGCAGACGCGATGAAATTTTTATTCAGATGGAATGCAACGCCCAAAACTTGCCATCTCTATCGGCGCAGGAAAAATAAAACTATCGAGCGCATGCACTTGAGAACTTGCAAATGACTCGCAGCGAATAAACTCCATAAAAAATAGGCGACTATCCGCTTGTTGCGAATAGCCGCCTATTTGAACGCGAACAGTTATCGATAAATTTCTATTGGAATTTTGCCGATAAAGTAACGGTATAGGTCCGGGGTTCACTTGGATCCAAACTAGTGCTCTGTACGTTTCCGGCAGTTGCCGTGCTTGGCGTACCCATCAACGTCCCGAATGTCACTTCATCAGAAATATTGCGCACTGCAGCCGTCATGTTGAACCTGCCATCCTGAGTGTCATAGGACAGTGAAGCGTTGTACTTGGCATAGGACTTCTGCTTGATGAACTTGTTGGTGACAGCGTCCGTGGTTGGCGCATTGATATAGCTTTCCGACTCCCAATGAGCATCTGCACCTGCGGTTACTACACCGGCGGTTCCCATATCAAATCGATGACGATAGTTCGGAATCACCGTCCACTCCGGCGAGCGGCGCAATGGCGTGCCTTTCAACAAGGCGGCCGTCGTAACCGAAGTCGCATCAGCGCCAAACAAACTGAAAGCTCCCAACTTGGTCTTGTTATAACTGACATTCAGACCCAACTCATCGTTATTGGTCACGACATAGTGCGACTCGATATCCGCACCGTATGCCGTCGCCTTACCGGCATTGGTAATATAAGTAACCGTCGATTGTGGATCCTGGTCCGCATACAGGAATGCGGCGTAACTGTATTGATAGTCCTTGTAGTCATAGAAATAGGCAGAAGCATTCAGACGCAGCCGCTTGTTCAGCAGATCGTTGCGCGTACCCACCTCGAATGAAGTGATTTTTTCAGGATCGTAATAGTTCCTGAATCCCGGAATGGGTGTAGATACAGCAGTCCAGGGCGTGGTCACGCCGGCATTGACATAGGTTCCCTGAAAAGCTCCGGGCGGGAAATTTTGAAATGCACCGCCACGGAAACCGGTCGAGATCGAACCATAAACCATGTTGTCCGGCGTAAAGTGATAGTCGAGGGTCGCGCGGTAATCAAAAATGTTCCAGCTGACTTGGAATGCTTCCAGCGGGCCTGAAATGGCGATGCCTGTTGTGCCGGGACTATTGTCGTTGGCGTTGTAGAAGCTGCGATTCGGTTCGGCCGCACGCCATTTCTTTTCCTTGGTGTAACGACCGCCCACTGTGAGTTTCAAATCATCGGTAAACGGATAGACCACTTGCCCATACGCGGCATAGTCACGCGCATACCGATTGGGATCTATTCCGGATCGGATATCGAATATGTTTGCCAAGGAAGGGTCGGTATAAATATCCCTGATGACAGCGGATGCATCGGTTGGGATTGAAGTCAGCGTGCAACCGCCACCGAATGGCAGAGCAGCAGTAACGGTAGAGGGCGTAATACAGTAAGGCGTCGGTGCGCCCGCTGTGTACACGCCTGCCATGCCACCGGCAGTGACGCTCACGCGCACTTTTTCTTTGTTCTCGAAGTAGTACAGGCCACCCAACCACTGCAGTTTGTTTTCATCCGGCGACGAAACGCGCAGCTCAAAAGTTTTTTGGTCCTGAACCAGATGATTCCAATTCAGGGAAGTAGACAGCCCCTGCGCCAACTGTTCCCTGCGTTCAATCGACCAGCCTGGCTGCAACCGGTTCACCGCTTCAGACCAGGTCACATAACTAAGCATGCTGAAATTCTGGTTGTAGTCGACGATATTGGTATGCACGAAAGTCGGCTGCAGATACAAGTTTGCAAAGCCAAGATTCCAATTCAAATCCATGTAGTAGGTTGATGACTTGAACTTGCGCGAATAAGGACTGGCCGCATCGAAACTGGTGTAGAAATTATTCAGCTGCGGCAGATTGTTGAAAGTCGCGCCCGGCGCCGTACTCATGCCGCCGGCGACGATCGCACCCGCGCACTCATCCACATTGCGACAGTAACGCCCAAGCGGTATTTCATTTACTTGGTTCGGCACATATAGCCCGGTTACCGCCGAACCCACACCGGCGCCGCCGGTTTTGGATACTTCAGCGCTGAAAATCAATTTCAAGTCGTCACTGGGCTTGATCATGTAACGCAAACGACCAGCCAAGGTGTCTGAGTCCGAATTACCGTTACTCAACCAGCCATCGCGCTTTTCGGTGGAAAAAGAACCGCGCAGCGCCATCACTTCATTCAAAGGCATATTGAGCATGCCTTGGGCATTGAACAAATTGTGATCACCGATACCGATAGTACCCTCGGACTCATAAGTCATTTTGGGTTCGGCAGTAACCACCGTGATGGAACCACCCAGCGAATTACGACCTTGCAAGGTGCTTTGCGGACCGCGTGCCACTTCCACTCGATCAATATCGTAGAAGGTGCCTCGAGTTGACTGAGCTGATTGCTGGAAGACGCCATTTACGCTCATGGTCACTGCAGCATCCTGACCAAAGGTTGGCGATGAACCAATGCCGCGCACCCAGAAATAGGTACCGAAATTGCCTGCCGTATTGGCCTCCACACCAGAAACATCGGCAAGGATCTGAGCCAAGGTGGTACGGCCCGACTTCTGAATATCTTCACCGCTGATTGCAGCAACAGAAATGGGCGTGTCTTGCAGACTGGTTTCGCGCTTGGTCGCAGTAATGGTGATTTCTTCAAGCGTGAATCCGGCATCCGGACTTTGAGCTTGAGCGGTTACACCCGCCATCGACAGTAGAGTACTGCCAGCCATCACCAGGTGACGGGTGGTTCGATTCTTGATCATTTGTCTTTCCCCCTCGTTATTGACGCACCGATGGCACGATCGCCGCGCCATTGAATTTGATTTCGGCTCAGCTTTACGAAGTCCAACGCAACAAATGCACGAGCGATCCCCAGACGACTGCATTGATCAGGTCCCCTGCCTGTCATGCCTATTTAGTTTTTTCTGAAGTTAGAGTTTCACGCACCCGCGAGGGTGTCAATTGTTTTGATACATATGTATTTCAATACGATACACAAGATCAAGCAAAGCCATCCGCTATGCGTCGAAGACTCACCTGAGATAAGTGTTGAGTTAATCGAGCTGACGAACCGTCAACCAGAGGTTCTTGATGTAGTCGAACAGCCAACACATACGTTGCAAACGGCTAAAGTCCGTTGGTCCGCCGTGCTCGAGATAGGTAGATAACAGCTGACTGCGTAGCTTCACGTCATAGCCGTGATAGCAACATACCGACGCCAGATCGAAAAATGGATCACCGATGCCGGCGTACTCCCAATCCAGCAACCACAGGCGCTGGCCATTGGAGAGCAGATTCAAATGATGAATGTCGTTGTGACACAGACAGAGATTAGCAACTCGTGCCGACTCTTCCGCAATATGCAATGCCTGCACCCGCGCGTCCACGTCGATGACTGGACCACGCGCATCCAGCGTATGCCAGTAACCCTGCAACACCTGGGTTAGATCGATGCGTTGCACTGCATCCGGAACCGGCAAAGCATGCAGGCGACGCAACAACGATGCCAGTGCAGTCATCGCAACCGGCTGATGCAGAGCACCCAGAGTCAAAGTCTCGGCAACCAGTTTACGAGTCACCAACAAACGTCGTTGCGGCGCGCACAACAACACCTCCGCACCAATGTCCGCTTGCTGCGCCACTTGCAATACGATGGCTTCGCTGGCGCGATTTAATTGCAATGCCTGTTCGTCGGCCGTGCTAATGCGCACCACCACCGCTTCACTTGCCGAGTGCACATACCAACTTTCATTGGTCAGTCCACCCTTGATGCGTTCCGCACTCAACGCTGCCGCGGGCACCGACAAGACTTCCGCAGCTACTTCAACCGCCCTCATGCCGTGACTTCTGTCGTGTCAGTGCGTGTTCGGCGCCACGCCCAGTAACCGTAGATCACCATGAACACATAGGCGATGAACAACAAGCCTGTGGCATTGAGTCCGCGAGTGAAGTACAGATAAGCCGCCACACCATCGACGACAATCCAGTACAGCCAGTTTTCGATAACGCGCCGCGCCACCATGAAAGTGGTTAACACACTGCTCCAGGTAACAAAGGAATCCAGCCAGGGCGAGCGGGCGGTGGCGACATGTTCGATCAGATACCAGGCATTAATGGCGGTGGCGAAGAATACCAACGCTGCAGCCAGCACGTGCTGATGCCACTTCCAGCTGACGATTTGCAGATCGCCACCGATTTGGCCCTGCCGCCACTGCCAATAGCCATATACCGCCATCACCACGTAGAACACGCTCAGCCAGGCATCCATTACCAGGTGCGCACGCCACATCACAACTACGTAACACACCGAACTGATGAAGGCGCACAACCAGCACCACATGCTGCGCGCCGTCGCCAGCACCAGGTACAGCAGGGCCAGAATGACGCCCAGCGCCTCCCAGATGGAAGTGCCCAGCAATTCCTGCAATGCATTGCGCAGCATGTCCATCGACTAACTCTGTCCGCCGAGAAACTTCATTACGAATACTTTGCGACCGACTGCCGCAAAGGTCTTTTCCGTTTCGGCGCTCAGAATCTCGAACACGCGGGCATGCTCACCGGCAATCTGCGTACTCATGGCATTGGTGGTGACTTGCAGTTCGGAATAGGTATTCAAGCGATCGATGAAATCCTGAATCGGCGGGATGAATTCCGCGCTCAAGGGATACAAGCTGATTTCAACCATGGTGCGCATATTGTTTTCCTCTAAGTCGGAACACCCTCCCCCTGAGGGAGAGGGTTAGTGTGAGGGTCTCAGAATTTCCAACTACCGGTTACACCTAGCACGCGCGGTTCACCATGCTGCACATACAATGCATCATTGAAGTCCGGCGGCTCGTTACCAAACTCGAAAGCACGCACAACGTAGTCTTTATCAAAGACGTTGCGTACCCACATATAGGCATCCCATGACGGACGTTCATAGCCGAGTTTGATATGCGTCAACGAATAGGCATGCGATTGCTGGATACTGGACGCATTGCTGTAGTAGAAATTATCTTTCGCCGTTACATCAACGCGCGCCATCAAACCTTTAGCAGTACGCCACACTCCATACACCCCTGCCGTATATTCGGGCGCGTGGGCCTGTTCGCGTGCCTGCACCACAGCGCCATCATCCTGCAAATAAGCATCGGTGCGGGTGCGTAATAAACCCAGGCTTCCCCCCAGCTCCAGCGCTCTGCTGACATTGACGCGCAGTGCGCTTTCCACACCGGCGTTATACCCAGTGCCGACGTTATCGGTGAAGAATACAAATGAATCGGGATCGCCCGCCACCAACTGCTTGCTGTCCAACACCTGCATGTTGTGGCGCTGCTCATAGAACAAGGTCGTATCAAAGTACACTCGACCATTCAATGCACTGCCTTTCGCACCCAGTTCATAGCTCAACAACGTTTCCTGTGTAAAACGCGGTGCAGCGTCAGCAGCCAGACCCAGATTGAAACCACCGGCCTTGTAACCGCGTGATACTGCAACATACAAATTTTTATCGGCACTCAGATCGTAACCAAGGCTGGCCTGACCGCCCCACATATCCTCATCCTGGGCAGCCTGCAGACTGTCCGAGTAACTGCCGAATGAGGTGCGGTAATCATGGTACTTCGCAGTACGTCGTTCGCCGCGCAAGCCCACCGACCAACTCCAGCGCGGAGCCAGCTTGCCATCCAGCTGACCGTATATGGCCGTGTTGGTCGCGTCGTAACGACTGTCCAGATAATCATCCGAACTACTGTAGTAGTCCCATGCCACCGGATCTTCATAGTCACCCTGACTGAGTTCGCGGATGTGTTCTCGCAGATTCAATGCATAGACACCCAGCAGCCAGTTGAACGCGTCACCACCGTGATCGGAGGCCAGTCTGATGTCCAAGCTACGCGTATCGCGATCACGTTGGGCATGATAGGTATAGTCATATACAAAGCTCTGCCAGGCATTGCCCGAAATACCATTGGCAGTACTCCATGCATGCATCAGGTTCTGCCAGCTCTGTGTATTGCCCCAATCGCCGTCATAGGCATGATTGCTTGCGGTATCAGCCGCCGTGCCGGTCACAGTCAGCACCAAATCATTGCTGAGCTTGTCATTCCACTTAAGCGCCACACCGGTGGCACGCTCAGCATCCTTACCCGGCCTATCGGACAATGACGTGCGTGAATTGTCGATGGCCCAGGAATCGTAGCCATTATCGAGATCGGCATGCAGCAGCGTGAAATCCAGCGTGGAATCACTATTGATTTGCCAACGCCATTTGAAACGACCGGTCAGCTCATCGCGACCATCGGTATCTTTGCGATGCAGATAGGGATTGCTGCGATAGCCATCGCTGCGATACTGCTGCAAGGACAAACGCCAGGCAGAGTTCAGTGACTCGATAGGAGCGGTGGCGGCCACACCCAGCGAACGCGTGTTGTAATCACCGACGCTGGCTTCGGCGCTGTAGTGCGCTTCCTGTTCTGGATCTTTACTGCGCACCGCGATCAAACCAGCCAGCGCATTGGCGCCATAACGAGTGCCCTGTGGACCACGCAACACTTCAATCTGCTGTATGTCGAACAACGTAGCAGGCATCCCTAAGCCGCTGAAGTCGATGTCGTCTATGAGAAAACCCACCGAAGAGTTGGGCGCACCTTCGTACTGTTCACGCTCACCGATGCCGCGAATCTGAAAATAACGCGGTCGCGAGGTACCGCCCGCCCAGTTGAGATTGGGCACCAAGCCCATTACGTCTTCAAAATGTTGCTGGCCGGCATCCTGCAATGTCTGTGCAGTCAGCGCCGTGATACTGGCGGGCACGTCTTGCAACGCTTGTTCGCGCAAGGTGGCGGTGACGACTACTTCCTCCAACGCCGCCTCCCCCAACGCAGCTCCACTTGAAGACGCATCGGCGGACCAACTAAGGCCAGGTGAGAAGATCGACGCGGCCATCAGGCCGGTCGCAGATATAGAACGAAACATGGCAGATCCTCATTAGTGAAAATGAAGATCCGATAGCAGGCAAGGCAGAGGGGATTAAGTGCCGGATCGGACTCGATGAGCTGAACGGCATGACCTACTTCCTACGCCGGTACTAACCGGATCAGGTTCTAAGGGTTCGCCACTGTCATGCGTGCACGGGCTACACATGGATGTGACATCTCAGGTCGTTCAGACCACCCCTAAGGCGGGGGCGATTCTAAGGGCTAAGCGTCACCAATTGCCACAAATCTTTATAGTTTGGCGTTGACGCCGCCCAGCGCTTCAGCGATAACTGGGGTTGGTTTTCTGCTTAGCGCAAACAATAAGAGAATCCGGAGGATTCATGACTCAGCGTTGCCGTTTATTCCACGTCGATGCCTTCACCCGGCAACGTTTCTGCGGCAATCCGGCACGTGTGGTTCTGGATGCCGATGATCTCAGCGATGAGCAGATGCAGACCATCGCCACTGAATTAAACGGCGAAACCGCCTTCGTGCTGGCCGCCGAATCCGGCGATCACGATATCCAGGTACGATTCTTCACGCCCGATCACGAAGTGCCCTTCGTCGGCCATGTAACGCTGGCCACTCACTATGTGCTGGCCAAGTGCGGGCTGCGCGATCACGGCATGGTGCGCCAACGCAGTGCAGCGGGCATCGCCACCGTGGAGTTGCAGGAAGTGGATGGGGACTTCCGCATCAGTTTGACTATCAGCCCACCCTCGTTGGGCCCTGTCCTGCCCGAACATCATCGCGTGCAGGTATTGGATGCGCTCGGCATCTCCAGCCCCTACCTACAGGCCGATTGCCCCTTGCAGATTCTCACCAAGGGCGGTTCGCGTTTGCTGATCGGTCTGCGCTCGCCCGAGCTACTGCCTTCAGTCAAACCGGACATGCAGGAACTGGCGCGACTGACGCCGCACATTGGCGCCGAGGGTTACTTCGTATTCGCCTTGAACGCAGCGGATGACAAAGGCCAGATCAGCACGATGTCGCGTATGTTCTGCCCGGCCATCGGCATTCCGGAAGACCCGGTCAGCGGCAATGCTCATGGCATGTTGGGCACCTACCTGTTAGCGCATAACTTGGTGCAACCTAAAGATGGCGTGCTGCGCTTCCGCGGCTATCAAGGCGAGTCAGTGAAGCGACCGGGCAAGGTTGATGTGGAAGTGACCAGTACCGGTGCGGTGGCACAGAGCGTGCGCGTCTCGGGCGATGCCGTGATTCTTTATGAAGCAGCGCTGCCGTTGTAATCGAAGGCATTCTGCATTTTCTCTCGTTGACGAGAAAGTAAAGAGAGAAAGAAGGCAACTCTGATTAAGCCCCTCTCCCTGCCCTCTCTCGCTATCGGGAGAGGGAAACAATCCTTGTTAGCGTTTATTGGTACTTTCGATCACAGCGCAGTCACGTAGCGCCGCATTTCGCGCATCGTGCTTTCATTCACGGTCGCTACCTGCTCGATCTGTCCTTGCAATGCGCCCATGGCCGCATCAGCAACGATTTGCTCCAAAGACTGGCATAGCGTCACCAACGCCACCGCACAGATATTGGCGCTGGCGCCTTTCAATTTATGCGCAGCACGCTGCAACTGTTGTCGGTCATCCGCTTCTGCGGCGGAGCGCAGCTCAACGATGGTCTGCATGGCGCTGCTGATGAAAACTTCCACCAGCTCTAAAGCAAATTCACGATCGCCATTGATCATGGCGTCAAAGCGCGGCCAATCCATCAAGCCTTCGGCACCGGCCTCCGCCACGGGCACAGCTGTAACCGGCTCATCCAGTTTGAGCACCGGCATCATGCTGGTGTTGGACAGACTGTCGTCGCGGCGCAGATATTGTTCGAGCATCTCGCGCAGTCGCGAGCTTTCCAACGGCTTGGTCAAGAAGCCATCCATGCCGGTTGCCAGACAACGTTCCGCCTGACCCTGCATGGCATTGGCCGTCAGCGCAACGATGGGCGTGCGCGGCCGCCAGGCTTCGAAATCGCGAATACGATGCGTGGCTGTCAAACCATCCATCACCGGCATCTGCATATCCATAAAGACCAGATCGAAGCGCGCCTTCTCGTAAGCTTCGATATACGCCTTAACCCCTTCGGCACCGTTATCGGCCAGGGTTACCACGCAACCATGGCGCTCTAAGAAACTCTTGGCCACCATCTGGTTGACTTGATTGTCTTCAACCACCAATACCCGACCGATGAAGCGTTGATTCGCGGCTGCTTCCTTCAATGCGCCACGCGTTACCAAGGGCTGACTCTGCGAATGCCACTCATGCGCTTCACAGGCCAGCACGCGTTCCAAACAGGCATACAGCTCGCGAGCGCGCAACGGCTTGGTCAGATAACCGGCAAATCCCAGACTGGATAGACGCTGCAAGTCACCTTGCCTATCCATAGAAGTAAGCATGACCAGACGCGTCGTGGACATTTGTGCATCGGCATTGATAGCGCCGCCCAGCATGACACCATCCATCTCCGGCATTTGCATGTCTACCAACGCCGCATCGAAGGGACGCTGCGCAGCCACCGCCTGATGCATCATCGACAAGGCCTGCGCACCACTGCTGGCCAGCTCCACTTCATAACCCACATGTTGCAGATGACCCGCCACCACACGTCGGTTGGTGCTGTTCGGATTCATCGTGTTTCCCTATTAACCTT
>JASGLD010000003.1:0-21166 GCA_049840395.1 Steroidobacteraceae bacterium | reverse complement strand
ACTTATTGCTAAGGTTAATAGGGAAACACGATAATCTGAACAGCACCTACCATGCTATGTATTCAAGGCGTGGTGGATTGGTTCGGTCCTACTGATTTTCGCGATCTGCCGCAGTCCACGACCATTCAAAAGTTTTTAGGATGCAGCACCAGCTGCTCTGAAACCCAGCTCGCTGCAGCAAGTGCAGTAGCGCAGATTCAGAACAACGCCCCACCCTTCGTCATCATGCAGGGCGAAGCCGATCCGCTGGTGGTGCCGCAACAGAGCCGCAAGCTTGCCGAGACGCTGAGCAGTAAAGGCGTAAAGAATAAATTGATCATGTATCCCGGACTGGGACATGGCTTCGAGGGTGGTTCGCCAACCAAGCTGCGTGAAATTCTCTCCACCACCTTTACCGAGATCGATCGCCTGGCAGGCAAACCTGCTGCGCGTTGATCTCACTTTGGTTCGAGTAAACCTGCGATCAATTTTTTGTGGCTGGCTTGGCACCCAGCCACACCAATATCACCGCACACACGCCAGCGCCAATGATGATCGGCACCAGGCTCAGCAATAGCTGCGAAGAGTCGTAGCCAGAGGCTTTAAGCACGCCACCCCATTGCGGGCCGACAATCGAACCGATGCGACCAATAGCCACTGCCAAGCCCACACCCAGGCCACGCACCAGTACGGGGTATAGAGACTGCGAAGTGGCATACAGGAATGCCTGTGCCGCCACCACTGCCGCGCCCAACAACAATACAACGACGGCCACATAGGCTACCTGTGTCGATGATGCAGCCAACAAGGCCAACAGAATCGGTAACGCAACCAAGTTCACCAACACACTGACACGCCGCCAACGTCCTTCCAACAAACGACCGATCCACAATGCGGCCACGGCGCCGCCTATGTTGAAACCGATCTGCGCCAGAGAGGACTGCAACTTGGTCAGCCCCTTATCCACCAATAGGGTCGGCAACCAGTTAAGCAACAGATACAGCGTCAGCAACGCCAGAAAGAAGCTGCACCACAGCAACAATGTACGTAGCGCACGCCCCTCGCCAAATAAGGCCTGCCAGGCATTGGGCTTCAATGCCTGCGATGAACTCACTTGCGCATTGCGAGCGGCGAGAAAGTCGGGCCGACTCGGGTAAGTAACGCGCCATAACGGGGGTAATCAATAACGGCACCACACCACCGATAATAAACATCCAGCGCCAGGCTTCGCTGGGACTGAGCATACTCACCAGACTGATCAACGCGCCGCCCAGTGGCGTACCGGCATACACCAGCGTGACATTGGCATTGCGTCGATCTTCGCTGCTGCTCTCTGCAACCAAGGCAATCAAATTAGGTAATGCACCGCCCAAACCCAGACCGGTCAACAAGCGCATCCAAGTGAGCGATGACATGTCCCAGGCAGCCGCGGTCAACAACGAGAACACACCGAAGATGCCCACCGAACTGACCAGCACCAGCTTGCGTCCCACATGATCCGCCAGCTTGCCGCCCAGTAAAGCGCCGATAAACAACCCCAGGGTGCTGGCACTGAAGAAAGCCCCCAGCGTGCGAGCATCCGGATGATGCTCGCCTACAATACCTGCGGCCGCCACGCCGGCGGCCTGCAGATTGATGCCCTCGCAGAAGGTGGCGAGGATGCACAGCATGATGGTCACATTGCTGTCTGCAACCCGCTGCTGATTATTCATCGCAACTCCCACAACAAACGATGTTTAGCGATCTGCGAACTCGGAATTCGGCGGCGCAGTACCGACGAAACTAAGTCTTCGATGGAACGCACCTTGCCGTCGACGATCTTTAACACCTCGGCCACATTGGTGGCGTTCGCAGGCGTGCGCTCGTTATGCGGGATGATAAACAGCACCACCGCAATACCCAGCTCCACATCCACTACAGGGAAGCGACGATTCACCACTGTCTGACCCTTGAGGTTGTTCATGCTGGTCTGGCAGGTGCCGCCGCCCGTGCCTTCGGGTTTGTCGAAGCGGTTGGTGAACTTGGTACCCGCTTGATAGCGATCGCAACGTTCGCCAGCTGGAAACAAGGAGCCATTATGCTGGCTGATGCCTTCCATGTATTGATCGACGATCTTGATCAGTTGTTCACGCAGTGGAGCGACGCTCCTTCGGCACGACGGTCGGATAAAGAATATCCGGCTCCAACAAGCCACCTGTTTCCATGCCTTCGGCAGTATAAGCACCCTTGGTGAACAGTTCGGATTCGGTGATCTTGTTGTCGGCAATCTTCAATCTCAAAAACATTGAACCAATCTTGCCATCGGCCTGCTTGGTTGCGCCGTAGTACACCACTTGGCCGGTGCTGGCATCGGTGAAACGATGACCTGCTACCGGCAAGGATTGCACGGCCTGCCAAGAGCCTTCGCCCAGCTTGACCGGTTTGGCATTTTCTATGGTGATCGCATTGGCAGCCACCGATAGCGGTGCAGGATCATGCTTCACCAGTTGCGTGAGATATTTGTCTAGCTGCTTATTAAGGCAGCCATCATTGCAGGCAGCTTGAGCAGAGTTCATCGACATCGCGCCCAGCAGCAAGGTCGGTAGCAGGTACAGTGTCTTGTTCATAACCATCTCGCGTATGAATTGAAGTGGCTTAATCAATGGTTTATTCAATCGATTGCTATTGCTTGTCCAGATCGAGCTTCAAGGAAACGCTGACGCCATAAGTACGTGGCGCGCCGATATTGGCCGTGCCGAAAGACGCAACGGCGTTAAGCACGGGGTAGTCGGTGATGTTGCGCACATAGGCGGTGACATTCCACAACTTATTGGGCGAATCGTACTTCAAGTTGGCATTGACCAGCGTATGCGCCGGCGACGTGCCATAGGTGGCGGTGACGATACCCGAATAGTTGACCTTCTGTTCGCTGATGTAGTTGGCATCGGCAGAAGCGGTCAATAACGCATCGGAAGCAAAGCGCCAGGCGTGATCGTAGGCCATGCGAACATTCCACTCGGGAGCATGGTCGAGATCGGTATTGGAGATCTTGAACAGATCATTGCTCTGTACGCCGAACTTGGCGTGCAACCAGGCCAACGAGGCTTCCAGACGATCGTTCTCGGTCAGTACAAATTGCGTCTCCAATTCGCCGCCATATTCCTTGACGTTCTGTGCATCGAAACTCTGCGGCACATTGACGCCGCCGATATTGGCCGTGTCCGATACCTGGTAATTATCGAAGTCATAGTAGAAGAACTCGGTGTTGATCTGGGCGCGATCGTTCCAGAAACGATTCTTGCTGCCCACGGCATAGGCCATCATTTCTTCCGGCGGGAAGGTCGACAACTGCGTGGTGCTGCCGGCCTGCAGCGTGTTCTGAATGCCACCGGCGCGGAAGCCATTCGACACATTCGCATACAGCATGGATGCGTCGCTCAAATCGTATTCAACACCGGCCTTCCAGGTAGCCTTGGAGTAGTCCACCTTGCCGGTTTGTCCGGCGCTGGAGCCAAGTCCTAAGCGCTCGCCCTTGCCCTTGGTATAACGCGCACCAGCGGTCAGGCGTAACGCATCACCTATAGGCAGCGTCGCCTGACCGAATGCAGCCTGCTGCGTCATCTTGTTGTACACCTGTCCTTGAATCGGCACGAAGGTGGTTGGGTTTTGAATCTGGAATGGCGTGTTGTAGTGAAGGTAGTACAGACCGCCGGTCCATTGCACGGTCGAATCGGCGGAAGAACCCAGGCGCAGTTCCTGCGTGGAGCGCATGTGATGAAACACGGCCAGCGCAGTCGGACCGAATGCTGCCGACAACTGACTTTGTTTCACATCGGTGTAAGCAGGAATGTAAGTCAGCGTGCCGATACCCACATTGGCATCCAGCTGGCCACGATAGCTCACCATGCGCGCATCGGTCTTGGGCGTCGCGGTAACCGTATTGGCCCAGGGATTGTCGCGATCATCGAGTTCGGCTGGGGCAACTGGTGCGGCAATCGTGCCGTTACCTTGACCGCCCACCTTGGTGTAGACCGTGGTCAGCACCAGATTCAAATCATCGGACGGACTGTAACGCAACTTCACGCGACCGGCGCTGTACACCGAGTCATCCTGACCCGAGCTTAGATAACCGTCGCGGTTCTCGGTGGCTCCCGCCACACGCAACGCCCAGCTTGAACTCAGCGGCACATTGACCGCGCCCTGTGTCGACAGCATGTGATAGTTGCCCACCGTCATCCCGGCGCTGGCAGTGTACTGCTTGAGGTCGGGAGTATTGGCAATAAAGTTGACGCTGCCACCCAAGGCATTGCCACCGTACAGTGTGCCCTGTGGACCGCGCAGCACTTCCACTCGATTGAGGTCGAAAAATGCGCCGCGATTTTCGATTTCCACCTGGGTATATACGCCATCGTTGTACATCGAGGTGGGATAGTCGGCAGTACCGCCCTGGTTATTGGTCACGCCACGAATATTGGCGATGAAGCCGCCCGGCCCTTCCTGGATTTGCACGCCGGGCACGCCTTCCAGGATTTCATTCATGCGGGTCTTGCTCTCTTCGGCCAGTTCTTCACCGGACAACACGGCCACCGAGATTGCCGTCTTCTGCAGATTCTCACTGCGCTTTTCGGCCGTCACCACGATCTCTTCCAGCGCCACACTTTCATCGGCCGCCTGGCCATGCGCCGGCAAGGCTATCAACGCAGTCATGCTCAGCCCAATTACAGACGCATAAGATGCGGTTGTGCGTAAATTCATTGTTCGTCTCCACTAATAGATTTTATGGACAAAAGAATCCCCGAGCCCTTGCCGCAGCAAGGGCGAACTAAAACGAAATCAAGAGGGATGATTTAGGCTAGAACGCGCCGGCGGCGTCCCACGGAATCTTTACCAGCATGCCACTCATGTTGTTGACCGGATGCGCTGCCAGATACAGCGCGTTCTTGTCGCGGGGCGAGAAGGCAATGTTGATCACCTGCAAATTGGGCACGATGATTTGCGATAGCAATTTTCCAGAGGGCGAGTAACGCACAATGCCGTCCTCCCAACTGGCTAGCAGAATGTTGCCGTTGGCTTCGGTCTTGATGCCGTCCGGCTCATGTAAAGTTTTTGGCCAATCGACCAGCACCTTCGCCACCGGCTTGCCTTGCTCTGATTTCAACGTGCCACGTCCAGTGATTTCATAAGCGGTGAGCTTGCTGTCATTCATCACGTACAGCGTGCGTTTGTTGGGCGACAGCGCAATGCCGTTTATGCCCTTGACGCCACTGACCACCAGCTTTATCTGCGAGCCATCCGCGTGTGCATACACAATGCCCGGCGTGATCTGTTCGGTGATCCATAGATCGCCCCACTCATCGACGGCTAAATCATTGGGTGAACCGATGGGCCTGCCATCCAGCTCGGTATATAGCTTGGAAACTTGCTTGGTATTCAAATCGATGCGCAGGATGGCGCTGGGCGTGCCATCCATAGCCGACATGCCGCTGCTGGCTGGTGGCGCACCTGCCATACCTTCTGCAGCGGGCGCGGCATTCATGCCGTCGGCTGCGGGTGGATTGGCATTTGCACGACGCATGAATGCCGAGGTATCGAGCTTGGCCACATACAATGCGCCATCCTTACCAAGCACCGTACCGACGACACCGCTGCCGGGATGCGTGATGACTTCGCGTGTGCCATCCGGATGCACGCTGACGATGTTGCCCGGCGAAAACTCCACCATGGCCACGCTGCCATCCGGCAATACGGTGGGTCCCTCGGGAGCGACAATACCGGTGCCGACTACCTTCACCTGGCTATCACTGAGCGTCTTCGCCACTGAAGTGGGCTCGGCCATTGCCGATGTCAGTAATACACTCGATAACAAGCTGACCGAGATCGTGTGCTTCATTTATTTATCCCCAGAACTTTAGCGACGTAGATGCTTACAGCAGAGTTTTCAGCTTGCCGTCTTCGCCCATGATCTGACGTTCGTTCTCACCGCACACATCGTCGATCATGCGGTTGTAATCTTTGACACGCTTGTACTTGCGGGTGAACTTCCATTGCTTTCCGGATTGAAATGCCACAGGATCTTCAATGGTGATTTCGTTCTGCAAGGAGTCCGGACCCAGCATGGTCCAACGTTCCATCACCCGTGCATCGCCGCTCAAGGTGGCGCCACTGGGATCGAGATACAGCTCGGGAATGATGCTGACGGTGTCGACCAACAAGGCATTGCCTTCCCAGCGACCCACCGAATCTCCCCACAGTGTCGGCCAGAGATCGTCTTCATCCGGGTGCTTGCGACCATCGGTGTAGATATGACGCATCTCACGCTGTGTGTAGTAGATCCAGGTCTTCTGCGGTGTGACGGTGATTTCAAACATGAAGGGCGACGCCAGAATGCGTGGCATGCCGGCCGCGCAATACTTGCGATTGGTATTACGTGCGGCGCGAATCTCCGCATCGCCATTCAACACGGCTTGATACTTGGCTTCCCATTGAGCGTTGTAAGGTGGATTGTCGCGTTGTACCGGACGTCCGCCTGCAGCGGGTGGCGCGATGCCGGCAGTGGGATCGGCACGATTGGTCGCTGCTGTAGTCGCTGGCATCCCTTGCGGTTCCAGCGTGCCTGGCGAACCATCGAGTTCCCAGATGCCGCTCCAGTCCTGCATCTTGGCAAAGGCTTTCAGACGCTCTGGCGAATTGACGGCGGCCTGTCCAGTTGTCGCGCTTAACGTCAGCAACGACGCACATAGTGCGATACAGAAACCATTGGTCTTATTCATGCTCTTATCCCCTCTGACTATTCGACCAATCGTTTATTGCGCGGCGCGCTGCGGACCCACCGGTTCGCCGTTGTCGCGTACGGCAGATTTATACGAACCCGCCGGATTGCCATCCTTCAAAGGATTGAAGGTCACGGTAATCTTGTCACCGGCCTTCAAGGTGTTCTTCTTCCAACCACCGCGCGACAAGGCTGCAGAGCTGCCCATTTCAAAGCCCCACTCCACCACCTGCCCCTTGTCATCGGTCACCAGCACCTGCACCCAGGCATGCGGGCTGGTGAATTGAAATTCTTTCACGGTGCCGCTGACGCTCAGCGTCTTGGTCTGATCGAACATGGCAAAGGAATGATGTGCCTGCACGCTACCGACAAGAGTCATGCTCATGGCAAGCATTGCGATGCTTGCACCAGCAAGCTTTTTACCCATTTCACATCTATCTAAAAAGTAACGAATCATGTTCATCCCCCTTCATTGCGCTGCTCAGATAATTCATCGTGAACAGCAGGCCACCAAAATAATTCTGATTACAAAGCCGTTGCGGATAAATAGTGATATTGGAAAATCACTTCTTCCATGATTGTTTTAATCGGTTAAAAGACGCACAGAACCCCGGCACTCATCAATGAACGAGCACCATAAACAAAAATATTGATGCATAAACCGTGTGACTTCATTGACAGTAATCAACGACTCCTTTGCATGAACTCATTGGCAATCTGCGCCAGCCATTCAATGAACACACGCAGACGCAACGACATATAACGATGATGCGGCCATACCATGCAGATGGTCGGACCTTCTGTATCCCAATCCTGCAACACCTGTTGCAAGCGACCGGCATTTACGTGATCGCGCAGAATCAAATCCGGACCTTGAATCAAACCTAATCCAGCCAGCGCCGCGGCCACCATGGCCTGCGGATCGCTGACATCGATACGGCCACTCATTGGGCGACGCTCCAAGCGATCATCAATGGCGAACTGCCATGGTACCGGCGCAAGACGGTCCGACATGATGAAACGCACACATTCATGCCGCTCCAGTTCATCCGGATGCTGTGGCACACCGGCACGCTGCAGATACTCCGGCGCGGCAACAATCATGCTACGCGTCGGGCATAGCGGCCTGACCACCAGGTTTTCGTCTAACACCCGTTCCAGCTGCACACTCAGGTCATAGCCATCGCGAAAATCGACGCTGACTTCGGAGAACACCAGTTGCAGACTGATGTGCGGATAGCGTTGCTGGAAATCCGGCAGCGCCGGCACAATGACTTCGCGCGCCCACAAAAGCGGTAAATGAATCTTTAACTGCCCATGCGGCTCACCCTTACGTTGCATCACCGCATCGTCGGCGCGCTCCAGCTCACCCAGCACACGCAGACAATCTTCAAAGTAACCCCTGCCTTCTTCGGTCAGCGCCAGATGCCGCGTGGTGCGCTGAAACAGACGCACATCAAGACGAGTCTCTAAACGCGATACTGCCTTGCTGACTGCGGAATTGGATTGCCGCAACAATTCGCCGGCACGCACGAAGCTGCCGCAACGGGCCACTTCAACGAAGGCGCGAATGTCATGCAGTTGATCCATGAATTCGGCTTACTCCACCCGCATCAAGGCGTCTAATGCCAGCACGCCCTCGCCTTCCGGAAACACCAACACTGGATTCAAATCGATCTCACGAATGCCTGGCTCAGCCAATAGCAGGCGGCCGAGACGCGCGATCAACTGCGCAATAGCATGCACATCCAACGCCGATGAACCACGGAAACCGCGCAGCAAGGGTGCACTCTTGAGTTGCTGTAACTCACGTTCAATGCCAGCCACAGTGAGATCTGCAGGCAATAGCCGCACATCTTTGAACAGTTCGGCTTGCACACCACCCAGCCCTACCAGCAAGGTCGGGCCCCATTCGGGATCATTTCGAGCGCCGATGATCAGCTCCAGGCCACGCCTGCCCATTTTTTCAATCAACACACCATCCAGCTGCAAGTTAGGGCGATGCTGTGCGAGATTGGCATGCAATTGCTGCCAGCCATTCAAGACGGCCTGTCGATCGGCCAAATTAAGAATCACACCACCGGCATCGCTCTTGTGCGACAACTCAGCGGACTGTGCCTTGAGCACCACGGGATAGCCGAGTTTATCGGCGGCTGCACCGGCCTGTTCAGCAGTAGTAACGAAGTGACCTTCGGGAAAACCAATCCCCAGCGGAGCCAGGGCCTGCTTGGCGCGATACTCAGCGATCACGCCCTTGAGCAACGGTGACCGTAGATGCAATGGCGCTTGCGTCGAGATATTGAAGTCACGTTCTGCCGCCGCGCTTAACCGCGCAATGGCACGATAGGCTCGATCCGGAGAAGGAAAATACGGCACCTGCAATGCGCGCAGCTGTTCGATGTACTCGGCAGGTACGATTGCGCCTTCATCCAGGCCGGCGAAGATCACCGGCTTGGCGGGTTGCAACTCGCGCAGCGCGGCAATGATGGGCGGAAATTTCAGCTGCGAAGTGCGCGCATCGGTTTGAATGATACCGAACACGATGCTGCCGAAACGTTGATCTTGCAGCAACGCGGCCAAGGCCCGTCGATACAGATCCGGATCAACCAGGGCCTGCGCGGTCAGATCGACGGGATTGCTCACCGGCACGAACTCCGGCATGGCGGCGCGCAGTAGCGGTGCGTTGTCGTTATTCAACAATGGCAGCTGCAAGCCGATCTGCTCGCAAAGATCCAGCGTCAACGCCTTAAACGCACCGGACTCAGTTAACACAGCAGCACCACCGCGCGGCAATGCCGGACACCGCAGCGTCAGTTCCAACACATCGCCCAGCTCTTCCAGATTGTCTGCCAGCAACACGCCCTGGTGTTCTACCTGGGTGCGCATCACTGCATAGTCACCGGCCAGCGCACCAGTGTGTGTCGCAGCCGATTCGCGTGCGGCACTACTGCGACCTGGATGCAATAACACAATGTGCTTGCCGAGTTCACGGGCACGCTTGGCCAATTGCAGGAAGCGTCGCGGCTGACGGAACTGCTCGACGATCATACCGATGACGCGCGTATGCGCATCGTCGAGCAGGTACTCCACATAGTCTTCAACACCACTGACTGCTTCGTTGCCAGTGGACACCGAATAAGAGATACCGAGATCGCGACTATTGAGCATCACGCCCAATACTGCCGCCATCGCACCGCTCTGCGACACGATGCCAATGCCAGGACGATTACCCAAGGCCAATGCCGGTGTTTCCACAAAGGTCAGTGCAATGCTGTCGACGTAGTTGACCAGACCGAGACAATTGGGACCTTCGATCACCATGTTGTTTTCTGCGGCAATACGCGCCAACTCATGCTGCTCAGCCAAACCTTCTGCACCGCCCTCGGCAAAACCTGCGGAGAAGATAATGGCTGCGCCTACCTGTCGACGCGCCATAGAACGCACAGTGTCCAATACCGCTGCGCGGGGAATAGCCAGCACTGCAACATCAACGCCTGGTGGCATTTCATCCACGGATTTCAAACAACGACGACCGTTAATCTCATCGCGCTTGGGATTGATCAGATGCAATTCACCGCCAAAGCCCATGCGATCCAGATTGGCAATAACAGATGCACCCAACGCGCCCGGCGTCGGTGACGCGCCCACTACCGCCACCGAACGTGGCTTGAGCAGGCGCCGCAGGGCGGCGGCATTGAAGCGTGTAGCAGTCACTCAGGCCGCGCCGCCCTGTTTGTTCTTGTCGTAGGCGCCCAGGCCGGGCTTGTAACTCTTATCGTCGATGAATTGCTTAATGCCTTCTTTACGTCCTTCGTTGTCGAAAGAGTTGGCGGCTTCCTGCGCGCGGATCAAGTAGTCCTCGGCATTGTCATAGGTCATCTCGCCGACGCGACGAATGGCATCCTTGGTGGCCTTGAGCGCTACCGGATTTTTTTGCAGCAACACACGCGCCACTTGCTCGACACGTTCGCGCAGCTTGGCCAAGGGCAGGGCTTCATTGACCAAGCCCCATTCGGCGGCGGTGCGACCGGTGATGTTCTCGCCCATCAATGCGTGATACATGGCTTTGCGGAATGGCATCAGCTCACGCGCCACTTTAGTAGCGCCGCCGCCCGGCAGGATGCCCCAATTGATTTCCGATAAGCCGAACTGCGCGTCTTCCGCTGCGAAGGCCAGATCGCAACCGAATAGCGGACCATAGCCGCCGCCGAAGCACCAGCCATTGACCATCGCAATGGTCGGCTTGTGATACCAACGCAGGCGACGCCACCAACCATAGGCCTCGCTCTGTGCTTGTCTGGTTGCTCCCAGTCCCTTGGCTTCGTTCTCACGAAAGTATTCTTTCAAATCCATGCCGGCCGACCAGGCTGTGCCCTCGCCGGTGAGCACTACCACACCCACGTCATCGCGATATTCCAATTCATCGAGCACACGCAGCATCTGGCGATTGAGTTTGGGGCTCATGCAGTTGCGCTTCTCGGGACGATTGAAACTCACCCAGGCGATGCCCTTGTCGAGGGTATAGGCAACGGTATCGGCTTCGGCGCGTTCACCGGCCAGAGATTCGGTAGTCATGATCATTCCTCAACAATTGCATGCCGCGCACCGACATGCAGATGATTCAAAATTTCAAATCGGGAAATGGCCGGGCAGCGTTTCCATGGTGATCCAGCGCAGCTCGGTAAATTGATCAATGCCGGCCTTGCCGCCGAAGCGGCCATAACCGGATGCACCCACGCCGCCGAAAGGCATCTGCGCTTCGTCATGCACAGTGGGGCCATTCACATGGCAGATACCCGAACGAATCTGGCGCGCGACGCGCAGGCCACGCGCGGTGTCGCGAGTAAACACCGCAGCAGATAAACCGTACTCGCTGTCGTTGGCCAGTCGAATGGCATCGGCTTCATCGCGTGCACGAATCACCGCCACCACCGGACCGAAACTTTCCTCGCTATAGAGATTCATGTTGGCGGTGACGCCATCGATCACCGTCGCCGGCATCAATACGTTGTCGGCCTTGCCACCGCTGAGCAGGCGTGCGCCCTTGCTCACAGCATCGTCGATCAGCATGTTGACGTGCGTGACGGTCTTCTTGTCCACCACTGCACCCAGCGGTGTCTTACCTTCGCGGGGATCGCCCGCCGGCATGGACTTGGCTTTGGCTGCGAAACGTTTAGCGAATTCATCCGCCACCGCCTCCATGACGATGATGCGTTCGGTGGACATGCATATCTGGCCTTGATTCATGAAGGCGCCAAAAGCAGCGGCTTTCACGGCTTCATCGAGATCGGCATCATCAAGCACTAACAAAGGCGCCTTGCCGCCGAGTTCCAGCAACACGGGTTTCAAATGTTCGGCGGCACGCTTGGCGATGATGCGACCCACGCCGGTGGAACCCGTAAAGTTGATGCGCTTGACGGCGGGATGATCGATCAATGCGCCCACCACCTCACCCGCATCCTTGGGGGCATTGGTCACCACATTGACCACGCCCGGCGGAAAGCCGGCTTCGGTAAAGGCCTCGATGATCAACGCATGCGTGCGCGGCGAAATTTCCGAGGCTTTGAGAATGACCGAGTTGCCGCAAGCAAGCGGTACCGCAATGGCACGCACGCCGAGAATGATGGGCGCGTTCCAAGGCGCGATGCCGAGAATGACACCCACCGGCTCACGCAACGCCATCGCGATACAGCCTGGCTTGTCGGACGGAATCACTTCGCCGCCGATCTGCGTGGTCAATGCGGCGGCTTCGCGAATCATGCCGGCGGCCAACATGAGATTGAACATGGCCCAGCCGGCAGTGGAGCCGATCTCACCCATCATGGCTTTGACGAACTCGTCCTTGCGCGCTTCGAGTGCGGCAGCGGCTTTCATCAACACGGCGCGTCGCGCATTAGGTCCCTGTACCGACCAAGCCGCGAAACCCTGTGCGGCCTGCTCGGCCACTGCACGTGCTTCATCGACGGTCATGGCGCGCGCCGTGCTGGCGGTTTCATTAGTCAGCGGATTGATGCGTTCAAAGTGCATAATTCCCCCCGGCTTGCTAGGCATTTACTGGGCTTATCGTAATTGCTATACAATATAGCAATCTCAACGACGCAAGCAAGACCCCCACAATACGAGAGAAAACAGCTAACGTGGCCATCGATCCGCTGAAGAATTATCCGGGCTATGCCCTGCGCCGTGCCTCCGCTGCTGCCATGGCAGACCTGGCCGAAAGATTGACTGCCTTGGAATTGCGCCCGACGGAGTCGTCGGTGCTGCTGATCATCGACGCCAATCTCAATGTCACACAGAGCGAAATCGGCCGCATGCTGGAGATTGCCAGCGCCAACATGGCGCCGCTGATTTCACGCCTGGAAGCGCGCGATCTGATTGAACGCGAACCGGTGGATGGTCGTTCGCATGGCCTGAATTTGAGCACGACCGGTCGCGCGCTGACCGCCAAGGTCAAGAAAGCGGTGCAGGCGCATGAAACCGCGTTGCTGGCAAAGATTCCTGCTGCAGAACGCGCGGCTTTCTTGAGTGGATTGCGCGCGTTGTGGTCGAGTGAAGACGAATAGCCTGATGAGATTCCGACCGACGCAGAAGAACGGGCGCAATGAATTGCGCCCCTACGTTAATTACGGCATGAACTTTATGTAGGGGCGTGATTAATCACGCCCGTCCTACCATCCGAATTAATTGTCTCAAAGATCGACGAAACTCAACTGCCGCCGGGATTCGGATCGCGCCAGGCGCGCTCGAACGGCAGACGCCAGGCATGCGGTGCAATCAATTGATGGATGGCATTGGGCCCCCAGGAACCCGGCGCATAGAAACGTACTGGCGGTGGTGTTTCCAACAAGGGCGTAGAGACCTCCCACAATCTTTCGATGCCCTCTGCCGTGGTAAACAGCGTGTGATCGCCGCGCATGGCATCGAGAATCAAACGCTCATAGGCTTCCAATACATCGCCCACCAAACCGGTATCGTGCATGGCAAATTGCAGACTGAGTTTATCCAGGCGCATGCCGGGCCCCGGACGCTTGCCATAGAACGACAACGACATCTTGGACACATCTGCCAAATCGAAGGTGAGATGGTCCGGACCTTGCGAGCCCACACCCGATCCCGAAGGGAACATGCTCTTCGGCGGTTCGCGAAAGGCAATCGAGATGATGCGTTGGCCTGCACCTAAACGTTTGCCGGTGCGTAGGTAGAACGGCACATCGGCCCAACGCCAGTTGTCGATGGTGCATTTCAAGGCGATGAAGGTTTCGGTATCCGACTCGGGATCCACGCCCTCTTCTTCGCGATAACCCGTGTACTGGCCACGCACCACATGCGCCGGCTCGATGGGCATCATGCTGCGAAACACCTTGTTCTTTTCTTCGCTGATCGGCTTGGGCTCCAGAGCGGTCGGCGGCTCCATGGCGACGAAGCCGAGAATCTGGAATAGATGTGTCACCACCATGTCGCGAAACGCACCGGTGTGCTCGTAGAAGCCGGAGCGATTGCCAAGACCCAGCGTCTCAGGCACATCGATCTGTACATGGTCGATGAAGTTGCGATTCCAGATGGGTTCAAACAAACCATTGGCAAAGCGGAAGGCCAGAATGTTCTGCGCCGGCTCCTTACCGAGAAAGTGATCGATGCGAAAGATCTGCTCTTCGCTGAACACTTCATGCAACTTGGCATTGAGCGATACCGCGCTCTTCAAATCGGTGCCGAAGGGCTTTTCCATGATGATGCGCGAACGCTCCACCAATCCGGCTTCGCCCAGCAGGCGCACCACCGACAAGGCTGCCTTGGGCGGTACGCTGAGATAGTGCAAGCGGCGACACTCACTACCGATACTTTGCTCCGCCCGCTCCACCGCGGCCTTCAAGGCGCCCGCGCCCGCCGATAGCGGTACGTAGTCGAGGCTATCGGCAAAGCTGCGCCAGTCGGCGTCGCTGATCTTGCGTGTAGAGAACTCATCCAGCGCCTTGCGGGCTTCATTGCGAAAGCCCTCGGCATCGAGATCGTCCAGCGATACGCCAATGATGCGACAGCCGGGAATGAAGCCAACGGTGGCCAGGTGAAACAGTCCGGGCAATAACTTGCGCCGCGCCAGATCGCCGGTAGCGCCCACCAGCACCACTACTTGAGGAAAACGCGGACCCACGCCAGGAGGAATCTTTGCCACGGTTCATGCCCTTTTTGTTAGTCAGTCGCAGTATCTAACCGTCAAAGTAACGACACTAAGTTACCGATTATTAACATCATGCAAGATAGACGCCATGCCAACTGATCCCGCCCCCGCGCGCGTGGGATTCGATGGGGACGACAGCAGGAGCTGCGCCGAAACCATAGCAGCCGATATTAAGCAGTTTGAATAGGTCACTTCTTCTGTGCTTGCCGCTACGCTGAGCAAAGCACTCGATAGTTTTGTGTAGGGTGGGGGCCTCACCCACCAGATTTAAGAGGGTGGGTGAGGCCCCACCCTACAACGGTCAAACTTATCCACGCACCAGCTTGAACCAACACAAACGTACCGCTGAGCCGTTTCGCAGCGTTTACTTACTGCAATTCTGGCAAACCAGTGCAAGCTGCCTTGAGCAATTGATGACGATGTGTGGCTGCCGGCAACAAGAAATCGCAATAGAAACGAGCCGTTTCTAGCCGCGGCGTATTCACATCACGCCGCGAATCAATCCGCGCCGCCTTGATGAGTGCATAGGCATTGAGCACGACACCGGCCAAATACAGGTAGTCGATGGCGCCACGCAAAGCCCGTTCCCGATCCGTGGCAGCGGCGGTCACCAAAACAGTGGCCTGTTCCAGCAGCTGCACGCTGTCTTGAAGGATATTACCTAGCGCAACGCAGGTCGAAGAGTTCTCACAGGCGTGCACTTCACGACGCAGCTCATCCAGCAACAAGCCTAGTGCCGCACCGCCATCTGCCATGACCTTGCGCGTTACCAGATCGATGGCCTGAATCTCCGTAGTGCCTTCGTAAATCTGTGCAATGCGACTGTCACGCACGCTTTGTTCAATACCGTTGTCATGGATATAGCCATGACCGCCAAAGATCTGCAGCGCCGAACTACTGAGTGCAAAACCGTTTTCGGTGAAGGTGGCCTTGGCAATGGGCGTCAACAAGGACACCAGCTGTGCACTCTGCGTTCGTCGTGCGCTATCCGGATGATGTTCGGAGAGATCCAACAGATGCGCGATCCAGTAGCCGAGCATGCGCTGCGCCTGCACTACCGCACGCTGTTCCAACAACAAACGTCGCACTGCCGGATGAAGAATGATGGGATCGGCTGCTGCATTACTACGCTGCGTGGCGCGCATCTGTAAACGTTCGCGCGCATAGCTCAACGCATTCTGATGGGCGATTTCGGCATGCGCCAACCCTTGCAGAGCCACGTGCAAGCGCGCGGCATTCATCATCACGAACATGGCTGCCAGGCCGCGGTTCGGCTCGCCAATCAACCAACCCTTGGCTTGGTCGAAACTCAAGCTGCAGGTGGCGCTGCCCTTGATGCCCATTTTCTTTTCGATGCCGGCGCAGCGCACGCCATTGGGTTGCAAGCCCGTCTCACCCGGCAATAGCTTGGGAATCAAGAACAATGAGATACCCTTGGTTCCAACCGGCGCATCGGGCAGACGCGCCAATACCAGGTGAATGATGTTATCGGTTAGATCATGCTCACCGCCGGAAATGAAAATCTTGTTGCCGGTGATGCGATAACAAGGCTCCGCATCCCCTTCATTGCAAGGTTCGGCGCGTGTGCGCAGCAAACCCAGGTCACTGCCGGCATGGGCTTCGGTCAGGCACATGGTGGCCAGCCACTCACCGCTTACCAGCTGCGGCAGAAAACGCGCCTTTAACGATTCGGAGCCATGCACGCGCAAGCATTCATAAGCGCCATGCGCCAGCCCCGGGTACATGGACCAGGCGTGACAACAGGCGGTGAGCATTTCGTAGAGCGCGGCATTGAGTAATTGCGGCAGGCCTTGTCCGCCTGTTTCGGCGGCGCAGGCCAAGGAAGGCCAGCCTGCAGCGACAAAGGAACGATATGCGCGGCGATAGCCCGCCGGAGTTTGCACACGACCGCTCTCGTAACGACAGCCTTCCAGATCGCCCGGCGAGTTGATGGGCAACAACACCTCGCCGGCAAAGCGCCCTGCTTCTGCCAGAACCTGCTGTGCAGTTTGCTTATCGAGATCGGCAAAATTCGGTGTCGATGACCAATCGACCGGCGCCTGCAACCAGTCGTCGATGACGAAGGCAATTTCCTCAAGCGGCGGCTGGTAGGTCCACATCGACGTGACCGTCAACTACATCAATGTTCGCACGGACCACAGTTCGGGAAAGAATCTGAGTTCCAATGCCTTGGTGAGATACGCCACTCCGCTGGTGCCGCCGGTGCCGCGTTTGTAGCCGATGATGCGTTCCACCGTTTTCATATGGCTGAAGCGCCACAACTGAAACTTATGATCGAGGTCGAGCAGTTTCTCGGCCAGCTCGTACAGATCCCAATGTTCGTCCTTGCTGTGATACACGGACAGCCAGGCGGCAGCGACCTGCTTGTTGGCTTGATAGGGTTTCGACCAGTCGCGATCAAGATACTCGGTGGGAATACCGAAACCGCGGCGACTAAGCAGACTCAGCGCTTCGTCATACAGACTGGGTTTGTTCAAAGTACGCTGCAATAGTTGGTAATGTTCCGGATCGCGACGATAGACCTCGATGGTACTGGCGTTCTTATTGCCGATCAGAAACTCCAGCATGCGGTATTGGTACGACTGAAATCCGGAAGCCCGGCCCAGCGAATTGCGAAACGCGGAATAATCCATGGGCGTCATGGTGGCCAAGACATCCCAGGACTGCGTCAGCTGCGCCTGAATGCGCGCCACTCGGTTGAGACTTTTGTCCACCGGGCCAAGATCATCGCGTTTGATATGTTCGATTGCCGCAGTAAGCTCGTGAATGCCCAGCTTCATCCACAGCTCGCTGGCCTGGTGGATGATGATGAACAGCATCTCATCATGTTCAAAGGTATTGGGTTTCTGCGCGCTGAGAATCTTGTCCAGTTGCAGGTATTCGCCATAGCTCTGCGAATTGCCGAGATCCCAATGAATGGGTTCATTGGCGACATCGACGGCGGTGGGCGGCGCAAAATTTTCGGAATTGGACATGATGAATTGCTGCGTGAAGTTGGCGCCAGAAAGAAGCCAGCACCCCTCTCGAAATAGGGTCGAAATATGGTCGAAATATAGCGAGCGAAATTAAATTGCCCAGCCATCAATATGGCGCGATTCAGAGTTTAAAGGCAATTTAGCGAGAACGACCCCATCATTTGCCAAGAAACATCCAGACCGGCACGTGACGCCAGGCGCCACTCAGCTCCTTATCAAGTTTGGCGAATTCCGGTTCGCATTCCGCCACCAGCGCCCAGAAACGCGGCGAATGATTCATGTGCCGGGTATGACATAGCTCGTGGATCAACAGGTAACGCAGTACTTCCGGGCGTAGGAATAAAGAGCACACATTGATGCTAATGGTTCCGGACGACGAGCAACTTCCCCAACGGGTACGCTGGCGGCGAATCTGCAAACGCTCAAATTTAAATCCATATTGCGCAGCCAGTTGCTGCAAGCGGCGCAGAAACTCCTGATGGGCCAGCTCCTGCAACCAACCGCCCAGCAAGGATGACCAGCGCGCAGGCTCCGTAATCGCGCCACGAACAAGCAAGTGCTGCGCATCCAATTCACGCAGGCGGGCTGCAGCGGCTTCAGTACGATATTCGACATGCACCAGGCGCTCAATGGCAGCCAACCGTAGCTCGTCAGGCGCCACCAGCTGGGCCTGGTGAGCCATCGAATTCCTGTACGCGCGCATCGATCCAGTCACGGTGCTTGCTGACAAAGCGTTGCACCAAGGTTGCCGAGGTGCGCGGCGGCACCACCACCTCAACACGGCCCGCGGGATAGACCCGCACCGACAGGCGCCGGGCACGCGCACTGACCCGCACTGTCCAGGCATTGTGGGTTTCTCGTGCAGCAAACAATGGCAGTTGCGGCGTATTGCCTGAGTTGATTAGTCGATTGCTCATGAGTGGCGGGCACTCACTTCACGAATCGTATGCAGGTGTGGGTACGCAGTCATTTTAAACTCAGGGACTGCAATAGCTGGCGCGCATCTCGATAATCGGGCGCCAGCACCAACGCTTGTTCCAATGCATTGCGCGCTGCCAATTTATCGCCGCGCACCAATTCCGCCTGGCCCAACAGGTAGCAAGCTTCGGCATGTCCCCAACTGGCGGAGGCGGCTGAATACTGAGCGACCACCTGCTTGATAGCCGTATAGCCGGCGGATGCATCCTGCCTGGCATTTTTAGTAGCCAACCAGGCGGCCACAAACTGCACTTCCAAGGTCTTGCTTCCCGTCTGTACGGCATGGGTTATTGCCGCATCGCGCTCGCGTCGATACAGCACGCCACGTAGCGGTCGCAGTGTTTCCAATACATTCAGACAGGCCGCAGCCAGCGCTTGCTGAGTGGCGGCAGAACTGACCGATGAATAACCATCCGCGCAGAGCTGTGCCGACTGTTGCGCTTGATTGGGATCGGTCGTCGCGAGTAACTGCGCCAATTTCCAGCGCCCATAATTCAAATAGCTGCCATAGAGATCACGCTCACTGGCATCGACCTGCAGTTTCTCCAGAGCCTGGACGCTCTGTTGCAAGGTGCGCGCATCGCCAGCATAGAAGGCGTACTCAATGCGACCGGTCAGATCGTCCAACATCTCATTGGCATGCACGGACATGGCAAAGCCAAGGGCTGCCAGGCTGCAAGCGAATTGATTGAGGAAGACTCGGCGCATGACCCACTTAGGGAAGGCATAAACACACAGGATCATTGCCCAGCGCTATTGCGATTACAATGGTTACTTGCGCTTGATTGATGAGTGATGGGCCACAAAAAGCCTGTATTGATGGGGAAATATGTCTGCTCTGTTCGATATTGGACTTAATCTGACGCACGAGAGTTTTGCTGCGGATCTCGATGCGGTATTGGCACGCGCCGCGGCGGCAGGCGTTACACAGATGCTGATCACCGGCAGCGACGTGCCACATAGTCAGGCCGCGTTGCAATTGGCGCAGCGCTATCCGGATCACTTGCGCGCCACCGCCGGTGTACATCCACACCATGCCAAAGATTTCACCGCTGCCACTATTCCAGCCCTGCGCGAACTATTGACCCATCCGCTGGCTCTGGCAGTGGGCGAATGCGGACTGGATTATTTCCGCAACTTCTCCACGCATGAACAACAGGAGCAGGCTTTGCGTGCACAATTGGAATTGGCCGTTGCCGTCGGCAAGCCGGTGTTTTTACACGAACGCGATGCGCACGATGCGTTTGTCGGCATCGTGAATGAATACCTGCCACGACTAAACGGTGGCGTTGCCCATTGCTTTACCGGCACCCCGGAACAGGTGCGTCGTTATCTGGATATGGGCCTGCATGTGGGCGTAACCGGCTGGATCTGCGATGAGCGGCGCGGCGCGTCGTCGTGAAGCAGCCCGATACATTCCCTTGGATCGGCTACTGATTGAAACCGATGCGCCCTACCTGATTCCGCGCAATCTCAAGCCGAAGCCCAAGTCACATCGCAATGAACCGATGTATCTGCCGGCTGTGTTGCAGGGTGTGGCTAGTTGTCGGGATGAATCTGTGGAAGTGATTGCGGCGGCCACTACCGCCAATGCTCAAAGATTGTTCGGTTGGCTGGCGTAGGAATTCATCTTTCGCGTTGGATCTTTGTAGGTCGGGTTTTATACCCGACTCTGATGCGGAGTCGGGTATAAAACCCGACCTACAAGGCGACCTACTCTACGAAATATTTAAAGCTTAGCCGTGCAAATTCGGCTGTGTATGTTTCTTGATGTTCTGCCAGACATCGGAAAATGCGGCAGCTACATTGCCGCGCGAGCGATCCACGATGGGGAATGCAGTGGCCAATTGATCAATCCGCACCACGTACTTGGGCTTGCCCTTGGGAAAGTCGCCGCGTTGCGTGAATACCAGGCGCCCTTCCACCGGCACTTCACCGGCCAACAATTTCACCGCAGCAATGCGGTCGTACAGAATCGGCTGTGGGTTGGAAAAAGTGAACCGCAATTTGCGACCGATGGCCGTCCATTGAAACATCTGATCGCCGCCGAACACCGCGCCGGGGATGTCGAACAGGTCGATGATCAACAGACCACGCTCGGTCAGTAACAGGTAGTTCAGATGCAGCTGGCCGCCATTGCCGTTGGGGATGAGCACATTGCGCAGCACTTCATAGGCAATGGACTCGATGCGCTCCTGATTGCGACGCTCGGCGCGCCGGGTCATCAAGGCACGTACACCGGCGACCGTCGCCGTGGTCAGCAGCGCGACCCCAACCAGCGGATAAATC
>JASGLD010000002.1:0-372412 GCA_049840395.1 Steroidobacteraceae bacterium | reverse complement strand
TGTATTGCTAAGGTTAGAGGGGAAACACGATAGATCCTGAACAGCACCTATCTGGCTGCCCAGCGTGGTGAGGCGGCGGTTGAAGGTGTAAGGGTTGTCATAAGGGATTTGATCTTCGTCGCGTGGAACTTCACAGATTTGACTTGCGCTGCTGCAGTTCCTCGCGTAGTGCATGGTACTGCTCTTCCTTGGTGGTGCAATCCATGCCTAGTGCCAGTGTTTCGAGGCGCTCCGATTGCAGTGCCTCGAACGCTGCACAGTGGCGATGAGAGGGAACTTCAGCGTCTTCGGCTTCAGTGCGGCTTCCATCGGCGAGGCGAGGGTGTTGTCCTTTCTCTCTTCGGCTTCGCGCTTGGGGATCGGATTGCCATCCTCATCCAGTTCCTCGGAGTCGTCCTCGTCGGAATCGTCCTTGTCCTTGAACGAGGGGCCGGCGGTCTTTTTGCTATTTCGCCGCTTGGCTGCTTGTGTCCTCATGAGGCTTTCGGTGTGTGGACAGCATGGCGTCGAGATCGAGGATCTCGCGCAGTTGCATTGACCCTGTCGTCGTAGCGCTTCTTACTACTGGATGATCGCGTGGAAGGTGATCGGGCTTTCGCACAGGCCCAGAAATCATCATGTCGCGGCCGGCTTCGATCCGCTTGGCGATAGCCATTTCACCTTCGCGGCTGAGCAGTTCGACTGCGCCCATTTCGCGCAAATACATGCGGACGGGATCGTCGGTGCGCTCGACCGTTTCTTTCTTCTTGGTCTCGACGACCATGCGCGGGCCCGCATCGTCGCCATCACCATCGGCATCGTCGTTGTCCGAATCACGGGTCGGAATCGGCGTTATCTCATTGTTGGCATCTTCGTCGCTATCGACGATGTTGACGCCCATCTCGTTCAGAGCCGAGTGATGTCCTCGATCTGGTCGGATGACATGTCCTGGGGAAGCGCTTCGTTCAGTTCGTCGTAAGTGATCACGCCGCGACGCTTGCCCCGGGCGATCAGCTTCTTGATCGAATCTTTATTGAGATCGATCAGCGGCGCGTTGTTGTTCTGTTCGCCGGTGTTGTCGTCTGCTCATTCTTTGCCGTTATCCCCTTGCCGCCTGATTTTGGCATTAGGACGAAGCCGCCTGTCTTGTCGCCATTTGCCTGAGGCCATTGTCACTTTAGCTTTCTCTAGGAGGCGCTGCTGTGCAAACATCGTCGCAGGTTTCGTTTTGATCTGTGTTGTCGCTTGCGCCAATGCCGCTTCCAGAACCGGTGTCTCCATGAAGACATCCACTGCCAACAGATCCTTGCTGCCTCATCCGTGCTGCATTGGCATTCAGAACTGAAGTGCATCCTCAGTATTTCTGCGGTGTCCTGGCATCTCCATGCTCATCATCGGCCACATGGCAGGCAGAGCTGCGCTTTCAAGCGGTTCCGTGGCTGTGGCAGCAATCTGAGAGCAACCAAAACGGTGGGGTCCAGGCTGGGTGTGGGCCAGAACCCTCTGCATGGCCTGTATGATCCTGTTCGGCTAAGTGAATCAGGCTGGCCAGAACGGCTGCGGAAAGCGCGTCCCTTGTGCTGCCTGCAATCGCTTTGCGCAGGCGTTTCCAGACATTGGATTGGATCTGGCATCGGGCTCCAGCTACCTTCTGACCGCCATGACCGTTGCTGCGCTGACCGGTTGGGGCCTGAAATCTTGGCTGCTGTTCACTGCTGCCTCTGCTGCCAGCGGTTTTTGTGTTCTTGGGAAGGTGAATTGGAATAGCGGCTGCACTCGCGTCGGTAGAGGCTGGCGATGTCTGGGTGCTGGATTGCATCCACATGCGCCATCAGGCTGTGCCTGAGGCCAGCCTGTCCTCGGGGTGGTGAGCCGGGCGTCGCGTTCCACTTCCCATAGCACTTCAATCAGGCTCTTCGCCTCGCTCAAAACGTCTTCCATCGCCTGGGCGCCCTTGGCCTTGATGAGATCGTCGGGATCGAGCCCGGACGGGCAGGCGGACGATCCGCAAGCGAATGGGCCCGGGCGCAGCAGGGGCAGGGCGCGCGTCACCGCCCGCATGGCCGCGCGCTGCCCCGCCGCATCGCCGTCGAAGCACAGGATCGGCATTTCCACAGGCGCCACAGCATCTCGATCTGCTGTTCGGTCAGCGCGGTGCCCAGCGGGGCCACGGCATCGCCGATGCCCGCGGCGGCCAGCGCGATCACGTCCATATAGCCTTCGACCACCACCATCCGGCCCGACTCGGCGCGAGGCGGGCGCCGCACGATGCAGGTTGTAGAGCGTGCGCCCCTTGTCGAACAAAGGAGTGTCGGGAGAGTTCAGGATACTTTGGGTGCGTCCGTCTTGTCCTTGTCCAGGATACGCCCGCCGAAGGCGATCACTCGCCCGCGCGCATCCTCGATCGGCAGCATCAGACGCCCGCGGAAACGATCGTAGGGATCCGCCTCGGCCTCGATGCGCAGGCCCGCCTCGATCAGCATGGCCTCGGGGAAATTGCTCGAGCGCTTGTTTCATCGCCTGCCGCGCCCTCGGGCGCATAGCCGAAGCCGAAGCGCTGGATGGTGTCGGCGTCGAACCCGCGCGTCTGCCAGATAGGCACGCGCCGTTTCGCCTCCGGCGCCGAGGAGAGTTCTCTACGAACCAGCTCCTGCGCCGCGGCCATCACGTCATGCAGCTAGGCGCTTCTCCGCCGCCTTGGCCGCGCGCGGATCGGGGCGGGGACGTCCATCCGGCTTCAGCCGCCAGTTCCTTGACCGCGTCCATGAACGACAGGCCCTGATGGTCAGTCATCCAGCGGATCGCATCTCCATGTGCGCCGCAGCCAAAGCAGTGATAGAAGCCCTTCTCGTCGTTGACGGTGAAGCTGGGGTTTTCTCGTTGTGGAACGGGCAGCAGGCCTTGAACTCGCGCCCCGCCTTTTGCAGGCGGTAGTCGGCCGATCACGTGACAGCGTTATCCGCGTGCGAAGCTCGTCGAGCCATTGGGGTGATACATGGTCCATGCCGCCTATGCTCTGGTGTCGAAAAGCCCCCCCCCCCCCCGACTCAGGCCAGCGCCGCCTTCACCCAGCCCGCAAGCCTTGCCCATGTCGAGTTCGGCTGCCATGGCGGGCCTTCAGTTCGGCGATGACCTTGCCCATGTCCTTCATCGATTCGGCACCGACTTCGGCCTTGATCGCCTCGATGGCGGCTCTTGGTCTCTTCTTCGGAGAGCTGCTGCGGGCAGGAAGGTCTCGATCACTTCCAGTTCGGCCTTTCCTCAGCGGCCTGTTCGTGGCGGCCACCCTCTTCGTACATGCTGAATCAATTCGCGGCGCTGCTTGACCATCTTCTGGAGCACGTCGATGACCATCGCATCGTCGTCCGGAAGAGACGGCGGTGCGCAGTTCGATGTCGCGGTCCTTGATCTTGGCCAGGATCAGGCGGACCGCGGCGAGACGCGGTCTTGTCGCCTGCCTTCATCGCAGTGATCTGGGCGGCCTTGATCAAATCGCGAAGCATTGTTTCTCTTTCTGTTCTGTGGATTTGGAAAACGGGTGACGGCGCAAGTGTGTCTGCGATGCAAATTGTAACTGTTGCGCCTTGACGCCGGTGCACAAGCCACTTCTAGCCGGCGGGCCTTAGCGACACATAGTCAAACCCTTGAACGGAGCGACCCCTATGGCCGACGCCGCATCTACGCTTGCGCCCAAACCAGATGGAGCGACGGCGTCCTCGTCCTGGCAGATGGACCGTAATCTGGGGCAAGGGCTTCGGCGCCATCGGCGAGGCAGTCGGCGAAGTCTGCTTCAACACCGCCATGACCGGATATCAGGAAGTGATGACCGACCCGAGCTACGCGGGGCAGATCGTTACTTTCACCTTCCCGCATATCGGCAATGTCGGCATCAACGACGAAGACTCGAATTCGAGGTCCAATGGCGCGGTCGGCTGCATCGTGCGCGAGGAAGTGACCGCAGCCTTCCAACTTCCGCGCGGAACGCACGTTCGGCGACTGGCTGGCGGCCAACGGCAAGATCGGCCTCGCCGGCGTCGATACCCGCGCGCTGACCCGCCGCATCCGCCTGTCGGGCGCGCCCAACGCGGTGATCGCCCACGATCCCGAAGGGCGGTTCGACTTGCCCGCGCTGCTCAAGCAGGCGCAGGAATGGCCGGGCCTCGAAGGCATGGATCTCGCCAAGATCGTCAGCCGCAAACCGGCAGGAAGGCTGGGAAGGCTCGACCTGGACGCTGGGGCAGGGCTATCGCCGCCGCCGACGCGATGACCCGCCGCACGTCGTCGCGATCGACTACGGCGCCAAGGACAACATCTTCCGCAACCTGGTGAAAGCCGGTGCGCGCGTCACGGTGGTTCCCGGCGGAGACCTCGCTGGAAGACATCCTGGCGCTGAACCCGCGGGCGTGTTCCTCTCGAACGGCCCGGGCGATCCGGCGGCGACCGGCGAGTATGCCGTGCCCGTCATCAAGGCGCTGCTGGAGCGTGACGTGCCGATCTTCGGCATCTGCCTCGGTCACCAGATGCTCGGCCTCGCGGCCGGCGCAAAGACCTCCAAGATGCACCAGGGCCATCGCGGCGCCAACCACCCGGTGAAGCGTCTGGCCGACGGCGTGGTCGAGATCACCTCGATGAACCACGGCTTCGCGGTCGACAACCAGACGCTGCCCGACAACATCGAGGAGACGCACGTCTCGCTGTTCGACGGCTCGAACTGCGGCATCGCCGATCAAGGGCAAGAAGGCCTTCGGCGTGCAGTACCACCCCGAGGCCCGCCCCGGCCGCAGGACAGCTTCTACCTCTTCGAGAAGTTCGTGGGGATGCTCGGCTGATGGGCGTCAGCGGGTCGGTTCCTGCTGCGCGCTGCGCGTCGTCCCCGCATCGGCGATCATTGCCGGTGCGGACAAGGAGATTTCGACCCGGCACGGTCGCATTGCCTATGCATCCGGCGGCCAAACCAAAGAAGGTGCCAATAATGACCGCTCTTATCGACCACATGATCGCCTACTACGTTGCCGGACAGGCTGCCGAACTCTCGGTTGCGCCGCGGTTCTATCCTTACGGTGAACTGCAGCTCATCTTCGAGGACAAGATCTCGTTGCCGTTCGCAAGTTCGGCCGAAGGTGCGCAAGCACTCCAAGGAAGCCGGCAAGGCCTTCATCGACCGGATGCTCGAAACGGGCGCCTGGTCGACCACGGAGGGCGAGTACGGCGGCTCGAATGCACCAGGTTTCAGGCTGACCGGTTCAGGGCGGTGATCCGCGAGGAACAGGACGCCAACCCCATCATTCTCAGAAGCCAAAGCCGAAGGCCCGGATTACTGGGACAAGGCGTTTCGGCGAACTGGTGGCCATAGGCCGCCAGGTCCGCATACAAGACACACAGGACACCCCAGGACAGCCCATGCCCAAGCGCACAGACATCTCCTCGATCCTCGTCATCGGCGCCGGCCCGATCATCATCGGCCAGGCCTGCGAATTCGACTATTCGGGCACGCAGGCGATCAAGGCGCTGAAGGAAGAGGGCTACCGGGTCATCCTGGTCAACTCGAACCCGGCCACGATCATGACCGATCCCGGACATGGCCGACGCCACTTATGTCGAGCCGATCACGCCCGGAAGTCGTCGCCAAGATCATCGAGAAGGAGCGCCCCGATGCGGTGCTCCCGACCATGGGCGGCCAGACCGCGCTGAACTGCGCGCTGGCGCTGTTCAACGACGGCACGCTGGAGAAGTTCGGCGTGCAGATGATCGGCGCCGATGCCGACGCCATCGACAAGGCCGAGGATCGCCAGCGTTTCCGCGACGCGATGGACAAGATCGGCCTCGAACTCGGCGCGTTCGGGCGTGGCCCACACGCTGGACGAAGCGTTCAAGGTGCTGGAAACCACCGGCCTGCCTTCGATCATCCGTCCCAGCTTCACGATGGGCGGCACCGGCGGCGGCATCGCCTACAACAAGGCCGAGTTCGAGACGATCGTGCGCTCAGGTCTCGACGCCTCTCCCGACCACCGAAGTGCTGATCGAGGAATCGCTGCTCGGCTGGAAGGAGTATGAGATGGAGGTCGTGCGCGACAAGCACGACAACTGCATCATCATCTGCTCGATCGAGAACGTCGATCCGATGGGCGTCCACACCGGCGACTTCGATCACCGTCGCCCCGGCGCTGACGCTGACCGACAAGGAATACCAGATCATGCGCAACGCCTCGATCGAGGTGCTGCGCGAGATCGGCGTCGAAACCGGCGGTTCGAACGTGCAGTTCGCGGTCAATCCGAAGGACGGCCGCCTGATCGTCATCGAGATGAACCCGCGCGTCTCGCGTTCGTCGGCGCTGGCCTCGAAGGCCACCGGCTTCCCGATCGCGCGCGTCGCGGCCAAGCTGGCCGTGGGCTACACGCTCGACGAGATCATGAACGAGATCACCGGCGCGACGCCGGCGGCGTTCGAGCCGACCATCGACTACGTCGTCACCAAGATCCCGCGCTTCGCCTTCGAGAAGTTCAAGGGCGCCAAGAACGATCTCACCACCGCGATGAAGTCGGTCGGCGAAGTCATGGCGATCGGCCGTAACATCAAGGAATCGATGCAGAAGGCCCTGCGCGGCCTTGAAACCGGCCTCGACGGCTTCAACCGCGTGGCCGAGCTGGAAGGCGCGGGCCGCGACGAGATCACCGCCGCGCTGTCGAAGGCGACGCCGGAACGTCTGCTCCATGTCGCGCAGGCCTTCCGCGAAGGCTTCACCGTCGACGAGATCCACGCGATCACGCACTACGACAAGTGGTTCCTGCGCCACATCGAAGAGATCATCGCCGAGGAAGCGAAGATCATCGAAGCACGGCCTGCCGATCGATGCGGCGGGCCTGCGCCGGCTGAAGGCGATGGGCTTCTCCGACAAGCGCCTTGCCACGCTCGCGGTGCGTTCGGTCGGCGTTGCCGGCGGCATGGGCGAAACCCAGGCCAAGCGCTCGGGCCTGCTGCACGACGCGCTGCGGCGCCATGGCCGGTGCCACCAGCGAGGACGAAGTGCGCACAGCTGCGCCACAAGCTGGGCGTCCACCCGGTGTTCAAGCGGATCGACACCTGCGCGGCCGAGTTCGAGGCGGTGACGCCCTACATGTACTCGACCTACGAAGCGCCGATCTTCGGTGAGCCCGAGAACGAGGCGATGCCGTCCGACCGCAAGAAGATCGTGATCCTCGGCGGCGGTCCGAACCGCATCGGCCAGGGCATCGAGTTCGACTATTGCTGCGTCCACGCCTGCTTCGCGCTGTCCGAGGCCGGCTACGAGACCATCATGGTCAACTGCAACCCCGAGACCGTCTCGACCGACTACGACACCTCGGATCGCCTCTATTTCGAGCCGCTGACCGGCCGAGGACGTGCTGGAAATCCTGCGCGTCGAACAGTCGAAGGGCGAACTCGTCGGCGTGATCGTGCAGTTCGGCGGCCAGACCCCGCTCAAGCTGGCGCAGACGCTGGAAGACGCGGGCATTCCGATCCTCGGCACCTCGCCCGACGCGATCGACCTTGCCGAAGACCGCGAGCGTTTCTCCGGCGCTGGTCGAGAAGCTGGGCCTCAAGCAGCCCGCCAACGGCATCGCGCGCAGCCGCGACGAAGCCGTGGCCGTCGCCAACCGCATCGGCTATCCGGTGCTGATGCGCCCCAGCTATGTGCTTGGCGGCCGTGCGATGGAGATCGTCGACAGCGAAGCAGCAGCTCGACAACTATATCACCACGGCCGTGAAGGTCTCGGGCGACAGCCCGGTGCTGATCGACCAGTATCTGCGCGATGCCGATCGAGTGCGACGTCGATGCGCTGTGCGACGGCGAGCAGGTCGTCGTCGCCGGCGTGCATGCAGCATATCGAGGAAGCGGGCGTCCACTCGGGCGACAGCGCCTGCACCCTGCCGCCCTACAGCCTGCCGGCCGAAATCATCGCCGAGATGGAGCGTCAGGCCGAAGCGCTGGCGCGCGGCCTCGAACGTGCGCGGCCTGATGAACATCCAGTTCGCGGTGAAGGATGGCGAGGTCTACCTCATCGAGGTCAACCCGCGCGCGTAGCCGCACCGTGCCTTTCGTCGCCAAGGCGCATCGGCCAGCCGGTCGCCAAGATCGCCGCGCGCGTCATGGCGGGCGAAAAGCTGGCCGATCTTCCCGCCGTTCAAGCGCGACCTGCCGTACATGGCGGTAAAGGAAGCGGTGTTCCCGTTCAACGCGCTTCCCCGGCGTCGATCCGGTGCTCAGCCCCGAAGATGAAGTCGACCGGCGAAGTCATGGGAATCGATAGCCGATTTCCCGCGTGCCTTCGCCAAGGCCCAGCTCGGTGCAAGCATGCGCGCTGCCGGATAGCGGCACGGTGTTCGTCTCAGTGAAGGACAGCGACAAGCCAGTGATCCTGCCTGCCGTCCAAGACGCTGGTCGAGCAGGGCTTCAAGATCATCGCGACCGGCGGCACGCACAAGTACCTGGCCGAAGCAGGGCGTGCGGTCGAACTGGTCAACAAGGTGCGGAAGGCCGTCCGCACATCGTCGACAAGATCATCGATGGCGAGGTCGCGATGATCTTCAACACCACAGAAGGCTGGCAGAGCCTCGAAGGACTCGCAGTCGATCCGCGCTTCGGCGCTGACCGGCAAGATTCCTACTTCACCACTGCAGCTGCGAGCGTCGCCGCTGCGCAGGCAATTGAGGCACGCGGGAGCGAACTTGAAGTACGCTCGTTGCAGGACTATTATAATTGAAATCGATTTGCCTTCCCGACATCGCAGCAGATCGCTGGCGCCCAATTTCCGGGGGCGGGGCAGGAAACTAGTCCACGGTTTGCTGCGGAGGGCAGAAGGAAGTGAGTATGATGGCAAGTATCGAAAAGCTGCCGATGCTCGCCGAAGGCTATGAGAAGCTGACCACCGAGACTCAAGGCGCTCCGCGAAGAGCGCCCCCGGATCGTCGATGCGATCGAGGAAGCGCGCGCCCATGGCGACCTCTCGGAAAATGCCGAATATCATGCGGCCAAGGAACGTCAGGGCCAGGTCGAGGCGACGATCGCCGATCTCGAAGACAAGATCACGCCGCGCGCAGATCATCGATCCCGCGACGCTTTCGGGCGACAAGATCATCTTCGGCGCCACCGTCACCTTGCTCGACGATGACGACAAGCCGGTGAAGTATCAGATCGTCGGCCCCTACGAAGCCGACGCCAAGGTCGGCCGGATCAGCTACAACTCGCCGCTGGGCAAGGCGCTGATCGGCCGCAAGGTCGAGGACGAGGTCGAAGTGACCGTTCCCTCGGGCGACAAGTTCTATCTCGTGCAGAAGATCGAGTTCATCTGATCTTGTCCTGTATCGCAGATAAAAAAAAAGGCCGGCGAAAGTCGGCCTTTTTCGTATCCGCTTGCCTGTTGGAAGCGGGAAGCCCTGTTCAGGCTTCCGGCTGGTCCGGCTGAGCAGGCGGTGAAGGTGCACGATCACATACTTCATTTCGGCATCGTCGACCGTACGCTGCGCGGACGAACGCCATGCGTCTTCGGCTGCGGCGTAGTCGGGGTAGACGCCAACGAGATCGAGCTCGTTCAGATCGGCGAATTCGAGCGCTGCGCGGATCTTTGACCCGGCCACCCATCACGAGGTGAAGTTTCTGCATGGAGAGGGACCGCTTTCCTGTGGGAGAGACGAAGGTCCCCATAGGTTGTGGCGGTCAGCAGGGCAAGAGCCGATCGCGCATGCGATGCGGCTCTTTATTGCTCCTGTAAATCATTATCGATAATTTATCAATGACTGATGCGCTGCGCGAAATCCTGAATGCGTCGAGCGAAACGATGCGAGGTTTCCGACGCGAATTCCGCTGCCTCATGGCCAAACTTGCTCGCCTTTTCGGCCGTAGTTCCGGCCTTTTCTGCGGTCGCCTTGCCCAGCGCTCCGGCGGCGGCCAGTGCAGCAAGCCCGAGATGGCGAAGTCGCTCGGCTGCGGCACCGCCGACTTTCTCCGCGCGGTCTGCCAGATGGCCGGCTTCACGCTTTGCGCCGATGCCAAGATCGTGCGCCTTGTCGGAGGCGTTGCGGCCGAAGAGGGCAGCTGCACCGCCAGCCGCCTCGGCAAGAGCGATCGAGCGGTTCAATGCCTTGCCGGCAACTCCGCGTGTCAGGCGCTTGGGGAGCAGGGCGCTCACCAGTGCTCCCGCAGCGAGACCACCGGCGACGACAAGAACGGGATGCTCTTTGGCGAAAGCGATGATCTTGCGGGAAGGGCGCTCGTCCTGCGCCGGCTTTGCCCTGATTGGGACCACGGCGCCAAGATTGGCATCGGTTGCGGACTGGGCGGGCGTTTTCGGTTCAGCTTCGCTCACCGGTGGGCTCCTTTTCACTGTCGTTACCGTTCGAATCTTCGTCTCGCAAAGCGCCGAACAAGTCGGACAGCCATGAGAGGATCGGATTTCGAAGGATCCAAAGCACTAACGCGGTGAAAGTTCCCCCCACTACGGCAGGATGTTCCTCAACCACGGCGACTGCTTCGTCGAGCACGTCGAGGGCCTTGTCGATGGCCTCATCGGCGAGGCGGCCGCCGATACCGCGCTTGTCGATATCCGCCTTGATCGCGGCGTAGTGGGCGTCGAACGTGGCTTTGGCCATGTCGCGAACGGCGCGGTGTTCGGCAAGGCGATTCGCGAGCGAGGACATCAGGCGGCTCCTGCCCGCAGGCCATCGTCGGCGAGAACGGCCCGCATGCGCCGCATGCGGGCGCGCGCCAACAGCATCAGACCGGCGGCGATACCGCCAATGACCAATGTTGCGACCACCATTGCCGTCCAGGGCCCCAGAACGGTGCCGAGCGCGATGACGAAACCGACAGTCAACGCCATGAGGGCAAAGAACACGAAGGCGGCGCCCAAGGCGGCAAACAGCGTGATCGTGCGCACTTCCGCGCCGACATAGGCGGCGCGGGTTTTCTGGAAAGTCAGTTCGGCATGGGCCAACGCCCGCGCCTCTTCGGCGAGCAGCCGAAGATCCTGAGCGAACGAAAGGTCCTCTATCTCGGCCTCAAGACTGAGGGACGTTTCGGGATCGAGCATTGTCGCAAAGTGCCCCAAGTCTACCGGATCAACTGCTCTTCTTGAACAGGCGGCCGAACAGGAAACCGGCGGCTACGGCAACGCCGATTGCCACGCCCGGGCTTTTGCGCACGAATTCGCGGGCTTCCTCGCCCAGTTCGTCGAGGCTCTTCTCGTCGAGCTTGCTGGCGGCGCCGGCAACCGACTTCGATGCCGAGCGGGCATAGTCGCCGTACTTGGGGCCGACCTTCTCGTCGATCAGGGCTACGTTGTCGTCGATCACCTTGGACAGGCTGGACATGGCCTGACTGGTCTTGGCCTTGCCCTGGTTGGCGAGGTCGACTGCCTTGACCTTGGCATCGTCGGCAAAGGCGCTGGCCTTGACCTTGGCGTCTTCCGAACGGACCTTGGCTTCGCTAGACCATTCGCTCTTGGCCTCGCTCAGCTTGCCGAGGTAACCTTCGGCTGCAGTCTGGGCTTCCTTGCCCAGCGCAGCCGCGCCGGCACGGACTTCTTCCATGGCCTTGGTGAAGTGGCTCTTGGCATTCTCGGTTCCGTTTCCGGTACCCGTCGTTGGATCGGCCATGGCTTTTCACTCCTCTTTGTCGGTTAACCCGGTCATTCGCCTATAGGCGATGCCCATTAAGAGTAACACATCTTGCACTCTGTGCTGCAACGCAACTTGTAACCTGAAGTTCCCCTGCTAAGACCCCCTCAAGAGCGCCGAAGCCTCGTTCGAAGGCGCCTTTAAGGAGGAATTCCCAGCATGACCGCGATCATCGATATCCACGGCCGCGAAATTCTCGACAGTCGTGGCAATCCCACCGTCGAAGTCGACGTTCTCCTTGAAGACGGCAGCTTCGGCCGCGCCGCCGTACCCTCGGGCGCTTCGACCGGCGCCCATGAGGCGGTGGAACTGCGCGACGGCGACAAGAGCCGTTACCTCGGCAAGGGCGTGCTCAAGGCCGTCGACTCGGTAAACACCGAAATCGCCGAAGAACTGGTGGGCATGGACGCCGAAGACCAGCGCGACCTCGACCTCGCCATGATCGAACTGGACGGCACCGAGAACAAGGGCCGCCTTGGCGCCAATGCAATCCTCGGCGTCAGCCTTGCAGCCGCGAAAGCGGCGGCCAATGCGCGCGGACTGCCGCTCTATTCGTACGTTGGCGGCGTGTCTGCGCATGTCCTGCCGGTGCCGATGATGAACATCATCAACGGCGGCGAGCATGCCGACAACCCTATCGATTTCCAGGAATTCATGATCATGCCGGTCGGCGCCAACTCGATCGCCGAAGCGGTGCGTTGGGGTTCGGAAATCTTCCACACGCTGAAGAAGGGCCTGCACGAAAAGGGTCTCGCGACGGCGGTTGGCGATGAAGGCGGTTTCGCGCCGAACATCGCCAGCACCCGCGCCGCTCTCGATTTCGTCCTCGCCTCGATCGAAAAGGCCGGCTTCAAGCCCGGCGTGGACGTGCAGCTTGCGCTCGACTGCGCCGCGACCGAGTTCTTCAAGAACGGTAAGTACGAGATCAGCGGTGAAGGCCTTTCGCTGAGCCCGGTCCAGTTCGCCGCACTTCCAGCGCCGGCGGCACCGATACCGCCTGACCAATCAATGGCTCGACGATGTCGTTGAACTTGGCAGGATGCACGGTGGAGACCAGCACCCAGGTGCTCGCCTGCTGCTCTTTAGGCAGGTGCCAGTACACTTCGGCCGCGGTAGCAGTATGCGGACACCATATCTGCTGCAAGGTTTGCGCATCATGCTTGATGCGTGCGCGAATCTGTTCGTCGCTGACGCTGACCGCGGTGATCTGCCGACGAATCTCATCGAAGTCATACAACGAACGCAGGCGTTCCATATTGCTGGGATTACCCACGTCCATTGCCGAGGCCAGTGTGGCCACACTTTGACGCGGTAGCCAATCACCCGAATCCAGGAAATCGGGAATGGTGCGATTGGCATTGGTGGCCAGAATGATCTTGCCGATCGGCAGACCCATGGCGCGCGCCCAGATGCAGGCCATCGAATTGCCAAGATTGCCGCTGGGAATGATGAAATTGGCCGGCTTGCCGGTGGTGCGCCAGATATCCAAAGCGCTGCGCACGTAGTACACCATCTGCGGCAGCAAGCGACCGACGTTGATGCTATTGGCGGAAGACAGTTCGCGTGACTGCGCAAGCTCCGCATCCATGAAGGCTTCTTTCACCATGCGCTGACAGGCATCGAAATTGCCGTGCACACTGAAAGTCCGCACGTTATCGCCCCAGCAAGCCAGCTGCTGCGCCTGCCGTTGCGACACCAAACCCTTGGGATACAACACGCCCACTTCCACCCAGGGACGACGATGGAAGGCAGCAGCCACAGCGCCGCCGGTATCACCGGAAGTCGCAACCAGAATGCTTAACTTGCGCGGCTTGCCGGCGCGAATGCGTTCCAGACTGGCGGCGAGAAAGCGCGCGCCGAAATCCTTGAAGGCAGAGGTCGGGCCATGGAACAGCTCCAGCACATAGGCGTTGCCACCGGGTGCATCAGGCAGGTGAACCAATGGCGCGGGAAAGTTGAAAGCATCGCGACACACTTCTGCCAACACTGGCGACAAGGGATCGCCGACAGCGAATGGCGCAATCAACTTGGTGGCGATGTCTGCCAGATCGGTCAGACCGGCAAAGTCCTGCGGCGTGAACTTAGGTAAGGAATCCGGAACATACAGGCCGCCATCGGGAGCAATGCCCTGGGCAATGGCCGCGCTCAAACTGACACGATGTTCTGGATTGCGAGTGCTATGAAACAACATTCAATAAAACCGTCGAAAGTCCTAAGAGCCAACCAATCAACAAACCAACAAATGATCAATCAACCAGGTGAGCGCCATTGGGCTCCAGAGTCGAGATCCACGAATCGCTGGCCAAGCCTGCGGCCTTGAACGCCGCCACCATACCATTGCGCGCTGCCTCTGCCTTTTCTGCCGGCAGCCAGGCGAATACAGTCGGGCCTGCACCCGAGATCGAACAACCCAGTGCGCCGGCATCCTTGGCCGCTTGTTTGACGGCATCGAAACCGGGAATCAATACGCGACGCTGCGGTTCGATCACCACGTCCTCCAACGACTCACCGATCAAGCGCAAATCATTGGTGAAGCAACCGGCCAGGAAGCCGGCCAGGTTGGCGGTCTGCCAGATCACATCAGACAGACTTACATCCGGTTTGAGAATTTTGCGTGCGTCCTTGGTGGCCAGCACCATGTGCGGATGGACCAGCACGCAGCGCACGCCTGCCGGCATGGGAATCTGTTTGACGTTGGGATTATCCACGCCCACGGTCAGCACCAGACCGCCAAACAAGGACGGCGCAATGTTGTCGACATGCACCGAACCGCTGGCCACTTCTTCGCCACGCATGGCGTGCTTGAGCAATTCCAATTGCGTGAGCGGCTTGGGCAACAGCGCGTTGGCTGCAACCACAGCGGCAACGGCCGATGCGGCAGAACCGCCCAGGCCAGAACCCAGCGGGATGCCCTTCTCGATGGTGATCTCGATACCGAAGCCAGGTTTTTGATCTTCCACAATACTCATGACCGCACGGCCAGCGGTATTGCGCTCGGCATCCAGCGGCAGATCCTGTACCACGCCCTTGATGGCGGCGATGCGTACGCCGGGTTCGGCGGTGCGACGCGCAGTAACACGATCGCCGATAGCCTGCACACTCAGCCCCAACACATCGAAACCCACTGCCACATTACCCACGCTAGCGGGTGCAAAGGCGGTAGCCGTCTGACGATTGGCAACATTCGACACAGTAGATTGACTCATTACAGCTTGGCACCGAGATAGGCACAGACACGCAACAGATCGGCAAACACGCCGCCCGCCGTTACTTCAGGTCCCGCGCCGGGACCTTGAACCACCAAAGGATTCTGATTGTAGCGACTGGTGCTGAAGCGCACGACGTTATCGGTGAGGTTGATATTCGCAAAAGTATGGTTGCGCGGCAGTTCTACCAAACCCACCGTCGCCTTGCGGCTGGCGGCGTCCAGCGAACCGATGTAACGCAGCACATGATTGCGACCGCGCGCCACTTCTAACCGTTGCTGCATCTGCTGATCGAACTCGGGCAGGCGCTTGAGGTACTCCTCAACACTGCAATTGCGCAGCGCTTCCGGCACCAGGCTTTCCAAGGCCACATCTTTTAATTCCAGATCCAAGCCCATTTCCCGACCGAGGATCACCACCTTACGGGCGAAATCCAGACCGGACAGGTCGTCACGCGGATCCGGCTCGGTATAACCCTTGGCCTTGGCTTCCAGCACCACTTCGGAAAACGGTCGCGAGCCATCGTACACATTGAACAAGTACGCCAAGGTGCCGGACAGAATACCTTCGATGCGCTGAATCTCATCGCCGGTTTCGCGCAGGTCATGCAGGGTTTGAATCACCGGCAGACCGGCGCCCACGGTGGCTTCATAGAGATAGTGCGAACCACCCGCACGCCGCGCTGCATGCACATTGCGGTAGTACGTGTAGTCGCCGCTATTGGCTTTCTTATTCGGCGTTACCACATGGATGCCGGCTGCCAACCATTCGGCATAGTGACTGGCCACTTCGGCGCTGGCTGAGCAATCCACGATCACTGCATGCGGCAAATGGCTGGCGTGGATGTGCTCGGCAAAGCGCTTCAAGTCGACCGCCTCGCCCTCACCTAATTTACCCAATGCATCACGCCAGTTATCCAGCGGCAATTCGCCTGCCACCAGGTGCATGCGCTGCGATTTCATGATGCCACGCACGCGCAAGTCCACATGAAAATCACGCGCCAAGCGCTTGATCTGTGAAGCCAACTGATCGACAAAGGCACCACCGACCAGGCCTGGACCAATCACGCCGATGGATACTGTATTAGGCGAGAGATAGAAGCCGGAATGCACCGAACGTAGCGCCCGAGCCGAGTGCTTGCCGTCGATCACCACTGAGATATTGCGTTCGGAAGCACCCTGCGCGATGGCTTTGACGCTGACGCCGGCATTGCCGAGAGCATTGAATACCTTGCCGGCGACACCATGTGCGCCGGCCATGCCATCCCCGACCACAGCAAGAATGCTGCAAGCATGGGTCACTTCCACACGCTGAATCTGACCTTGGCGCAATTCGCTATGAAAAGCTTCGCGCACGACCTGCTCGGCTTTCTCGGCTTCCACTTCGGGAATGGCGAAGCAAATGGAGTGCTCGGAGCTACCCTGAGAAATCAGGATCACCGAAATACTGTGCTCACGCAGCGCGCCGAACAGACGATGTGCCGTGCCGGGCACACCGATCATGCCGGCACCTTCCAGATTCACCAACGCAATCTTGTCGAAGCTGGTGATGCCCTTGACCAGCAATTCGGAATCCGGTTTGGAACAAATCAAAGTGCCAGCTTTATCCGGCGCAAAAGTGTTGCGAATCCAGATCGGAATGTTCTGCGCCACCGCAGGTGCCATGGTCTGTGGATGGATGACCTTGGCGCCAAAGTACGCCAGTTCCATTGCTTCGTTGTATGACAGCGAGTCGATGACGGTGGCGTCCGGCACCAGACGCGGATCGGCGCTGAGCACGCCATCCACATCGGTCCAGATGATGATCTCTGATGCATTCAACAGGGCGCCGAAAATAGAGCCGGAGAAGTCGCTGCCATTGCGTCCCAAAGTCGTCTGTAAACCCTTGGCATCGCGGGCAATGAAGCCAGTGACGATCAAGGTGGCAGGCCCTTGATGATTGATTACCCGCGCAGTGTTGGCACGCGAGTCTTCCCAACGCACCGCCGGACCCAATGGATTCCAATCCACGCTGACGATGTCGCGCGCATCGATCCACTCCACTACCCCCGGACGCTTACCGCGGCTGCGCAGATAACGCACGAACAAGCGAGTCGACCAGATTTCGCCAAAGCCGGCCACCAGGTCGCGTACCATCTGTGAGGCGGCACGGATCAGGGCCACGGTATGGAGAATGCTGGTGATGTCCTGACAATCCTGATCCAGCAAGGCAACGTAGTCCTTGCGATCTGCTTCATTCAACAAGGTTTCAGCAATGCGAATGTGGCGCTGGCGTACTGCTTCCAGCTGTTCGGCCACCCCGGCATCCTGACGCTCCGCCGCAGCCACCAGATTCAACATGGCGTCGGTAACGCCACGGCAGGCCGACAACACGGCGGCCATACGGGCGTGGGGATCCTGCTCCAGAATATTTGCCACGCGCTCCATGCACTGCGCGTCGGCAACACTCGAACCGCCGAATTTATGAACTTGCCACTGTTGGTCGGATGCTTGGGCCACTTTCTAATGCGTCTCTTACTTGAATGGATTGTCGTCGCGCCCACAAGCCTGGCGCGCTGCGAGTACAGCGCGTAATTTACGAAGAAAGCAGGTGACGACGGCAGGACGCGACACTGTACTGACAGTGTCAGCAGCGGGCAAGCGCAGGTGCTGCTTCAGCCGACGATGGCAGCACCGTACTCACTAACCAGAGTAACTAACCTGCTTAACCGGCGTCGTCGAAGCGTCCGAAGGCAAACACCGCGTGTTCATTATTAGCCGCGCCGGAACGCGCGAAGCTGAGCGTTTCCGAGGGATCCAAGGGCATGGCAGGCGCCTTGGCCGGATTCAGATAAGTCATTCTGGCCGGGCCGATTTGCACCAGATCGCGATGCTGCAGTACATGCCGCACCAGACGACGCGAATTCACCAACACGCCATTGGTACTGCCCAGATCGATCAATAGATCCTGTTCCGGCTCGCGAACGATCAATGCGTGGTAACGGCTGACGAAGGCGCTGTCGATGCGTACGTCGGCCAGCTCGCTACGGCCAACCAGCAGTCGTTCCGCTTTCATCGCCACGACGCTGTCGACACCACCACTGACTGACACCAGCAACACGGCTTCACCGTTGCTCCCGGCGGGCACCATCTCATTACCGGATGGGAGGGGCTGTTCGACGAAGCTGGTATCCATGCCCAACTGCATGGCCGCAGACAGCACCGATTGCGCACTCACTGTTGCCTGCCCTTCGACGGCGGCCACGGCCAGCGCCCGGCCACAAATGCGATTAACTACGGACGGCAAACCACCGGATAGTCGATGCAATAACGGCATCAAGGTATGCGGCAGTAGTTGATCCGGATCTTGTGCGCCTGCGACTCGGAGACGATGCGCCACATAGGCCGATAGCTGATCTTCGGACAGTGGCGCGATGCTGACTCGCGGTACACCGGTGGGTACCAGTTTGGCGAGACGCGGCGAATCCACCACATGATTCAACAGCGGCTGCCCCAACAGCAACAACTTGACCAGCCGCACGCCATCGGTTTCCCAGGAAGCAATATGCCGCAACTCCTCCAATACCAAGGGCTGCATGGCCTGGGCGTTTTCAATGATCAGCAAACTGATACGGCCATTGCTGACCTGGTGGGCCACATAGCGTTCCAACAGCAGTCGGCGGTCGGTGCGATCATCGCGATCCAGTTCCACACCGAACTGGCGCAGCACTTCAAGCAGAAATTCACGTGGCGCCATGTCGGTGCGCTGCAGATGCGCCACCAAAATTCGATCGTCGAGGCCGGTAATGAAGCTGCGTACCAGCAGGCTCTTGCCCACACCGCGCTCACCGGTCAGCACACCCGCAGAAACGCGTGAGCACAACACCCGACGCATGAAGTCCAGCGCGCGCAAGTATTGTTCGCCAGGGAAAAAATAGGCATCGGAGGCCAGCTCTGAAAATGGGGGATCGTTCAAACCCCAAGTGGCCAGAACCTCATCTTCCCACGCATCTGGTGGCGTGTGCTCGGACAACAGTCATTCTCCCCGGTGACAGTGGCTAATCCACATAATTCGTTAGTGGCTGAGTGTACCCACATGAATAAGTCTTGCAACCGTCACGAACATTAAGCTATGTCCCCAATCTGCGACTGTTAACTCAGCGACTTACAACTGAGCAGCTAACCGCGAACAGGCCGGGCAATCAGCCGCGATAGTGCAATGGCGCTGACGCCACAAATAACCACGATCGGCAGCAGCTTGAGCAGCACTTGAGCATCGATGACGCCACTACCACTGACCAGAAATGGCACAGCTAGTGGGCCAACAATGGAGCCCACTCTGCCCACTGCAACGGCTGTCCCCACCCCCATACCGCGTATTGCAGTGGGATAAAGAGCCGGAGCAAACGCATAGAGAATGGCCTGCGCAGCCACAATCGCACAACCCAGCAAGGTGGCTACGCCGATCATGTATCCCAACGATGAAGCGGTAGTAATCCTGCCGAGCACCAGAATCATGATCGGCAATGCCACAAAAGTGGCTATGACGCTGGCCTGTCGCCAGCGGGTTTCCATACAGCGGCCCACTGCTAACGCCGCAGCAAATCCGCCGATATTCAAGGCGATCTGCGCCGCCGCTGCCTGCGTTCTCGAGAAACCCACCGCCACCAATAACGTGGGCAGCCAATTCAACAGTAAGTACAGGGTTAACAAGCCAAGGAAGAAAGCTACCCAGAGCAGAATACTGCGTAGTGCTCGCCCGTCATCCAGCACAGCAAGCCAATGATTGTCCTTGGGCATATCGGCACGCTGCAGACTATTTTTATAAGCTTTGAATTCAGCCGATTCATCGATCAGCTTGTTCATCAACAACGCGATCAACAGCGGCAACACGCCGCCGAGAACGAATACGATCCGCCAACTTTCGGCGCCGGAATACATGCTGACCATACTTGCCAATGCACCGCCCAATGGCGTGCCGCTATAAACCAGCGCGACATTGGCTTTATGACGATTTTCGGGACTGCTTTCGGCCACCAATGCAATCATGTTTGGCAGCGCTCCGCCCAAACCCAACCCGGTTAACAAACGGGCGGCAGTCAGACTGACCATGTCCCAGGCAACCGGCGTCAATAAAGAAAACAAGCCAAATACCGCCACCGACCAGACGAGAATGAGCTTGCGTCCAACACGATCAGCCGCCCGTCCACCCATCAAAGCTCCGAGAGTCAGACCGATGGTGCTGGCACTAAAAAACCAGCTTTTCTGCACTGCGGTTGGTGAAAATTCAGCGCTGATGCCTACTGCCGCCACACCCGCCGCCTGAAGATCAATACCCTCACAGAGCGCCGTCAAGAAACAGAACAGCAGTACCGTCTTTGATTGATCGGCTACGGTGGCGGAACTCATTTACTACCCCCGAAATGTTCCAGTCAGTCTATTTATGTTTTGCAGTTGGAACGGTCACTGCCCGGCAGGATTCGAAGAGTACATCAGCGCAGCCACGGAATATAAGCACGGCACGGAAACGCTACGCATCACTCTCGCGCTGCGGCTGCAGCGAGGACGTCGGATCAGACTGACGCCGAGTTGGCGTGATTCGCCATGGCTTGCTCCGTCCATGCATGAGACATTGATCCCGAGTCGACGGTAGCCCAGCACATTCGCTCCGCCTCAACAGAGCCTATAGCACTGTGTCAAAAACAGCGTTCTTAGCCTCGACCGAGTCGATAGCGGTCAGTGATGAGTTTTCATCGACTCACAGGCCCGATCTGGATAAAACTGGATCGGGCTTTCTATTGGCCCGGCGAATGGTGTGTGCAATGAACGCCACAACTCAGGCCATGAAGCGGCCATGTAGCGCTCAAGAAGATTAAGAACGGTGAAATTGGTCGGGACGAGAGGATTCGAACCTCCGACCCCTTGCACCCCATGCAAGTGCGCTACCAGGCTGCGCCACGTCCCGACCGGCTGGTGACCCATCAACTCCATGTGGTCACGAGGGGCGCGAATCATAGCGGAAGCCGCCCGCCCCTCAAAGAAATTTTATAGCTGTTAACGTCGCAGGATTTTCAGCACATCTTCCAGTTCGGTGCGCAGCTGGCGAATCAGCTGTTGCGACTGCGAAGCATCATCACGCGCTTCTTCGCCTTCCAGGCGATTACGGGCGCCGCCAATGGTGAACCCCTGTTCGTATAGCAGGCTGCGAATCTGACGAATGACCAGTACATCCTGACGCTGGTAGTAACGACGATTGCCGCGACGCTTCACCGGACTGAGCTGTTCGAACTCCTGTTCCCAATAGCGCAGCACATGTGGTTTGACTGCACACAGCTCGCTGACTTCACCAATGGTGAAGTAGCGCTTGCCAGGAATCGGCGGTAACTCGTTGTTATTCGCTGGTTCCAACATAGGCTTCTACTCGGGCTTTGAGTTTCTGACCGGGACGGAAGGTCACCACGCGTCTGGCGCTAATGGGGATTTCCTCGCCGGTCTTGGGATTGCGACCCGGCCGCTGATTCTTATCGCGCAAATCGAAATTGCCGAACCCGGACAGTTTGACCTGCTCGCCATTGGACAACGCAGCGCGAATCTCCTCGAAAAAGAGATCAACCAATTCACGGGCTTCCCGCTTATTCAGACCCAATTGGTCAAACAGTGCTTCTGCAATTTCTGCTTTAGTCAGTGCCGCCATTGTTATTTGTCTCTGAGTCGTGCATCCAGGCGCTGCCCCAGTTGCTCAACCACCCGCGCTATCGCGGCTTCGATTTCAACCTCAGTCAGCGTGTGCGAAGTATCCTGCAAACTTAGTCCTAAGGCTATGCTTTTCTTGCCTTTCTCCAAGCCTGCCCCTTGGTAAACATCGAATACTGTCAGCTCTTTGAGCAGTTCAGCAACGGTTTCGCGAACCACCGACTCGATATCGCTGTAGCGAATGCTCTCGGAAACAATCAAAGCCAGATCACGGCGCACGCTCGGCAATCTAGAAATTTCTTTATACTCAGGAACTTGTGAAACAAAGCTAGCGTTAAAATCCAACTCAAAAACAATGGCCGGATACACCAAATCTAATGCCTTGCTCGCCACAGGATTCAACGCCCCTAACCAACCGACTGGCTGACCATTCCGCAAGATACGAGCGCACTGTCCTGGATGCAGAGCCACGTGATGTTCTGCTGCGAAGGTGAACTCATGGGCACAACCGGTTAACGCCAGCAACGCTTCCACATCAGCCTTCACATCATAGAAGTCGACCTGAGTAGCCGCCCCACCCCACTGCTTAGGCGCAACCAATCCGGCCGCCAGACCAGCTATGACCAGCACTTCCTGCTGACCATCAGCGGAGAACTTGCGACCGGTTTCGAACAGACGCACACGTGGTTGCTGGCGGCGTTGATTACCCACCAATGCCTGCACCAAGCCAGGCCAGAGCGACAGACGCATCACACCCAGTTCGGCGGAAATCGGGTTGGCCAGCGTCAAGGCGGCTTGCTGAGGGAACAGCACCGATTGAATGACCGGATCGGTAAAGCTGTAAGTAATGGCCTCTTGATAACCGCGATCCACCAGCTGCAACGCGCAACGCTGTAGGGTGATTCTGTTTTCGGTGACGGGCCGTAACACCTGCGCGGTAGCAGCGGGTATGGTCGGAATATTGTCGTAGCCGTAGATGCGCGCCACCTCTTCGATCAGATCTTCTTCAATGCTGATATCGAAGCGCCAGCTGGGGGGGGCGACACTCCACTGCCCAGCACCATCGTATTGGGATTGCATGCCCAGACCCGACAGCATGCGCGTGATCTGCTCTGCCGCAATTTCATGACCCAACACGCGCGTGATACGCGCATGCCTCAGGCTTATTGCTGCACGCTTTGACTCGACTTTATCGCCGGTAACTTGAATTGGGCCAGCCTGCCCGCCAACACATTCCAACAGCAACTGCGTCGCACGCTGCATGGCGCGCTCCTGCAGATTAGGATCGACACCTCGTTCGAAGCGCTGCGAAGCGTCGGTGACCAAACCATAACGACGCCCGCGTCCAGCGATGGCATCGGGCTCGAAATACGCGACTTCCAGTAATACATCCGTGGTCGCATCGGAAATGGATGAGTCCAGACCGCCCATCACACCCGCCAACGCCAAGGCGCGCTGTTCGTCGGCGATGACTAGAACATCTTCAGTCAAAGTGATGGCCTTGCCATCCAGCAACGTCACCGTTTCGCCGGCACTCGCCTGACGAATCACCAAACCTTTCTGCAGCTTATGCAGATCGTAGGCATGCATGGGCTGACCCAGCTCGAGCATCACGTAATTGGTGATATCGACTATCGGGCTGATGGAACGTACACCGGCGCGACGCAGCCGCTCACGCAGCCACCAAGGAGAAGTTGCGCCCGGCTTCACGCCAGTCACAACCCGGCTGACAAACTTGCGGCAGCCCTGCGATTCAATGCGAACCGGGAATGTCTGAGCATGCGCTGCAGCGATCACAGAGACCGCCGGCAAACTCAATGCCTCACTGCGTTGAGCAGCCACTTCGCGGGCAACGCCCAACACACTCATGCAATCGCCGCGATTAGGCGTGAGATTGATTTCTAGAATGGTGTCATTCAAATGGAGCGCAGATACCAAGTCCTTGCCTACCGACAACTCCAGCGGCAATTCCAACAAACCACTGCTTTCCTCAGCCAGTCCCAATTCCCTGGCCGAGCACAACATGCCAAAGGATTCGATACCGCGCAGCTTGGCTTTCTTGATTTCCATGCCGCCCGGCAATTTCGCGCCTACCGTGGCCAGCGGCACTTTGATACCGGCGCGCACGTTGCTGGCACCGCAGACGATTTGAATTTCCTGCAGACCATCGTTGACACGGCACACCGAAAGCTTTTCGGCATCCGGATGCTTTTCCGTTGCCAACACTTCGGCCACCACGATTCCGGACATCGCAGGAGCAGCTAGTGACTGGCCTTCAATTTCCAGCCCCGCCATAGTGAGCGCATGCGACAAGGCTGCGACATCGCTGCCGGCATCAACCCACTCAGATAACCAATTGAGACTTACTTTCATGAATGATCAGTTGAACTGCCTCAGGAAGTTGAGGTCGTTCTCGAAGTAAAGACGAATGTCGGTGACTTTGTAACGCAGCATGGTCAGGCGTTCGACGCCCATGCCAAAGGCATAACCGGTATAGCGTTCTGGGTCGATGCCTACTGCGCGTAACACATTGGGATGCACCATGCCGCAACCGGCCACTTCCAGCCAGCCGGTTTGCTTGCAGACACGACAACCATTGCCACCGCAATTCACGCAGGAGATATCCACTTCCGCGGAGGGTTCGGTAAACGGGAAATAAGAAGGCCTTAAACGCATGCCCACATCGGCTTCGAAGAAAGACTTCATGAAGCCATGCAGAATGGCTTTCAGATTGGCGAAGCTGATGTGCTCATCTACCACCAAGCCTTCGACTTGATGAAACATCGGCGTATGCGTCATGTCGGAATCGCAGCGATAGACGCGACCGGGCGCGATCACGCGCAACGGTGCCCCCGATTCACGCATGGCACGCACCTGCACCGGCGATGTATGTGTGCGTAGCAAGCGACCATCACCGAAATAAAACGTATCGTGCATGGCGCGCGCCGGATGATTACCCGGAATATTCAGCGCTTCAAAGTTGTGCCAGTCGTCTTCGATCTCTGGACCATCGACGATGGAGAAGCCGGCAGTGGTAAATAGTTGTTCGATGCGTTGTCGCACACGTGTCACCGGATGCAAGCCACCTACCACCTGGCCACGGCCAGGCAACGTCACATCAATAGCTTCAGCTGCCAACTGTTGAGCCAATGCAGCTGCTTCCAACTCATCGCGACGCGCATCTAGTGCAGCGCTAAGCTTATCTTTTACCGCATTGATGACCGCACCCGCCGCACGACGGGCTTCCGGATCCATCTGGCCCAGACTCTTCAACTGATTGGTGATCTCGCCCTTCTTACCAAGCAATCGCACGCGAATCTGTTCCAGATCCGCCAGCGCGGCGCACTGGGCAATTTCACTGCTTGCTGTTGCGAGTAAAGACTCTGTATCCATGGATGACACGGTAGTTGTAGCTGGCTTCGTTACATCTGCAGCGAAACACGGCTCATCGGAAAGATAAAGCCGCGCCACTCGACAAGAATGGCGCGGCTCCAATTTGCTTGGCGAACTTCCCAACGCATCGGGAAGTTGCTACCCAATTACTTAGGCAGCAGCCCGTTCGGCCAGCGCTGCTTTAGCGCGTTCAACGATCGCACCAAAGGCAACGGTGTCATGAATCGCCAGATCGGCCAGTACCTTGCGGTCGATGGTCAAACCGGCCGCATTCACGCCGGCAATCAACTTGCTGTACGACAGACCGTACACGCGAGCTGCCGCGTTGATACGCGTGATCCACAGCGAGCGGAAATCACGCTTCTTGGCGCGGCGGTCACGATAAGCATACTGACCGGCCTTGATTACCGCCTGCTTGGCGGCGCGGAAGATCTTGCGACGGGCGTTGTAGTAACCCTTCGCTTTCTTGAGAACTTTGTTGTGTCGGGCGCGAGCAATCACACCCCGTTTAACGCGTGCCATGTGTCACCTCCGACTTAAATGTTAGGCAGCAAAGAATCTAAACGTCCCAAGTCCTGCTTGGACACCATGCTCGGTGACCGCAGTTGACGCTTACGCTTGCTGGGCTTCTTGGTCAGAATGTGACGACGATGAGACTGGGCTCGCTTGAACCCATTGGCAGTCGGGCGAAAACGCTTCGCCGCTGCCCGGTTGGTTTTCAACTTAGGCATTGCAATTCCTCAACTGTTTAGCCTGTTAAATCTTTCGTCCCCATTTAATCGGAGGCTAAAGTTCTTAAGGCGGGACAACTGCATCATCCGGTTAGGGATGAATACGGTTGCTCACTTCTTTTTTGGCCCAATCATCATGACCATCTGACGACCTTCCATGATCGGGAACTGCTCAACCTGGCCTACTTGGGCAAGGTCTTGCTGTACTCGAGTCAGAAGTTCGCGTCCGATCTCTTGATGAGCCATTTCTCGGCCACGGAATCGTAAAACGATCTTGGCCTTGTCCCCTTCCGTCAAAAAGCGAATCAGGTTACGTAATTTAACCTGGTAATCGCCTTCTTCCGTCCCGGGACGAAACTTCACTTCCTTGAGCTGGATCTGTTTCTGGTTACGCTTCGCTGCATGCGCCTTCTTGTTCTGTTCGAACAGGAACTTGCCGAAGTCCATCACCTTACAAACCGGTGGATCAGCGGTGGGAGAAATCTCCACCAGATCCAGGCCCGCCGCTTCAGCCATTTGCAGGGCTTCAAAACGGGTCAATACACCAGCCTGGTTGCCCTCGGCGTCGATGATGCGTAAACGCGGCGCAGAAATCTCTTCATTCCGTTTAATGCGCTTGGCGTTATTAGTTGGAGCAGCGATGCGTTTAACCCTCTAAAACAGTCCGGCCGCGGCTCGCGATTTCATCGGCAAGCTTCTGAGCCAGCATCTCAAGAGAGATGGAACCCAGATCTTTACCGCTGCGCGTGCGCACGGCCAGCGTATTGGAACCTGCCTCGCGTTCACCGGCTACCAATAGGTACGGGACGCGCTGCAGCGTATGTTCGCGAATCTTAAAGCCCACTTTTTCGTTCCGCAAGTCCATTTCGACCCGAAGCCCCTGATTTCTCAGCAATTCGGTGGCTTTGGCGATGTATTCGTTCTGGTCGTCGGTGATATTCATCACCACCGCCTGTACCGGCGCGAGCCACAGGGGGAAGTGTCCGGCGTGCTCCTCGATCAAAATACCGATGAAACGCTCCAGCGAACCGAAGATGGCTCGGTGCAACATAACGGGCACCTGCTTACTGCCATCCCGCGCTACATATTCCGCGCCAAGACGACCAGGCATGGAGAAATCGACCTGTATGGTGCCGCACTGCCAGAACCGGCCAATAGAGTCCTTAAGCGTAAATTCGATCTTCGGGCCGTAGAAAGCGCCCTCACCCGGCTTTTCGGTCCAGGGCAAGTTACGAGCATCCAGCGCGTCGGCCAGGGCTTTCTCGGCGCGATCCCAGACTTCATCGGAACCGATGCGTTCTTTCGGGCGGGTGGCCAGCTTGTAGATGACTTCCTTAAAGCCGAAATCTTCATAAACCTTGTGTAATAGATCAATGAAGGCCATGGCTTCGGTCTGGATCTGCTCTTCCATGCAGAAGATATGTGCGTCGTCCTGCACAAAGCCACGCACGCGCATCAAACCATGCAGCGCGCCGGAAGCTTCATTGCGATGGCAAGAGCCGAACTCGGCCAAGCGATACGGCAGATCGCGATAGCTCTTGATGCCCTGGTTGAACACCTGGATGTGGCAGGGACAGTTCATCGGCTTGACGGCAAACAGCTTCTTTTCCGATTCGGTGACGAACATATCAGCGTGGAAGTTCTGCCAGTGACCTGACTTCTCCCACAGCGAACGATCCACCAACTGCGGCGTGCGGATCTCGCGATAGCCGTTATTGCGCCACAGTTCGCTCATGTACTGCGTCAAAGCTTGATACAAGCGCCAGCCTTTCTCATGCCAGAACACCATACCGGGCGCTTCTTCCTGCATATGGAACAGGTCCAGCGCCTTGGCGATCTTGCGGTGATCGCGCTTCTCGGCTTCTTCAAGACGGGTGAGATAAGCCTTCAGATCTTTGTCATTCAACCAAGCCGTGCCATACACACGCTGCAGCATTTCGTTGTTGGAATCGCCGCGCCAGTAGGCGCCAGCCAGCTTCATCAACTTGAATGCCTTGAGCTTGCCGGTGCTGGGCACGTGTGGACCACGGCATAGATCTACCCAGTCACCTTGACCGTAGAGACTGATTGCTTCATTCGACGGAATGCTGGCAATGATCTCGGCCTTGTAGTGTTCGCCCAGCCCTTTGAAGAACTGCACCGCCTCATCGCGCGGCATTACTCGGCGCGTTACTTGTTGATCCGCTTTAGCAAGCTCGGTCATTCGCTGCTCAATGGCGGCTAGATCATCCGGCGTGAAAGCACGGCTGTAAGCAAAGTCGTAATAGAAACCATCTTCGATGACCGGACCGATGGTCACCTGTGCTTCTGGATACAGCTGCTTGACCGCTTGCGCCAGCAAGTGCGCCGTGGAGTGACGAATGACGTCCAGCGCATCCGGATCGCGCTCGGTCACAATGGCCAGCTGCACATCGGTTTCGATGAGATAGGAGGTATCGACCAGCTTACCGTCGACGCGACCGGCCAGAGCGGCCTTGGCCAGCCCAGCACCGATGCTGGCGGCAACTTCTGCCACCGTGACTGCGGAAGGAAAACTGCGCTGACTGCCATCAGGCAATGTGATGACTGGCATGAACCGATCCTGTGCGAGGATGGTAGCCACCGTCCTCAAGTCTGTGCTCCAACCAACTTTCAGAAGTGAAAGTTGGTGGGCGGTACAGGGTTCGAACCTGTGACCCCTACCATGTCAAGGTAGTGCTCTACCGCTGAGCTAACCGCCCGAAAAAGGCCGGCAAGAATACCGGTGGGTATGACGCGAAGCAAGCTGAAAATCCCCATTTCATGAGGGTGCCGCCAGTACCTTGCGTCACATCGCAATCAGCACAGCGAACTAGCCACGGCCGCGGTATGGCGGCACGCCCTGATCCGGTATCCAAACATTCGCCGGCGCCTTGCCGGTCTGCCAGAACACATCGATGGGAATTCCGCCTCGCGGATACCAGTAACCGCCGATGCGCAACCAGTGCGGCTTCACCAGTTCTGCCAGTCGCAGACCGATGGCTACGGTGCAATCCTCATGAAATGAACCATGATTACGGAACGACCCCAGGAACAGCTTCAGCGACTTGCTCTCGATCAACCATTGATTCGGGACATAGTCGATCATCAGCTGCGCAAAATCGGGCTGCCCGGTGATCGGGCATAGTGAGGTGAACTCCGGCGCAGTGAAGCGCGCCAGGTAGCGCTGCTTGGCATGCGGATTGGGCACGCGCTCCAGAACCGCGGCTTCGGGAGACTCAGGCAAGGCTACCGTTCGCCCCAATTGCAACGCGGGATTCGGAACGGTGGCGGTGTTTTTACGTTTAGACATCGAGCAAATTCCACAAGGTGCTTGGCATTGCCATAATGCCATGGTTTAGTTGGCAATCACTTCCATCCAGTCACCACCATGCCTGAAGCCAATGCCACCGCAGAGCTTGCCGAGGCCCAACGCCACATCGCCGCGCTGGAGCAAGAACTGGAACAAGCCCGCCAGCAACAGGAAATGCTGCTGCATACCCTGTCGCATGACCTGCGCACCCCGGTCATGACCATTCTGGGCTTCACCGACATGCTGCTAGCCGATTTGAAAGACACACCGGAAGATCAGGCCGCACACCAATATCTCGAACACATTCGCAACAGCGCCAGCCGTCAGGCCAGCCTGATCGAAAGCCTGTTGAACCTGACGCGCATGTCGCGCCAGACACTGCGCCCCGAACCGGTGGATCTGACGCGTATTGCCTTCGACTACTGGCAGGAGCAGCCCGAGCTGGTAGACGACAAACGTATTTCAGTGAAGTTACTGCCCACACCACCCGTCGTGGGCGATAAACAACTGTTGACCCTGGTGATCCAGGCGCTGCTGCACAACGCGCATAAGTTCACCCGCAAGATCGCGCATCCGGAAATCAGCTTCGGCGCCGAGCAAACCGATGACGTCATTACTTACTACGTGCGCGACAATGGTGTCGGCTTCAATGCCGAACGCGCCGAACGCCTGTTCCAGCCTTTCCGTCGTCTGCATTCCGGCAAGGACTACGATGGCTTAGGGATAGGCCTGGCCACCACTGCCATGATTATTCAAAAACATCAGGGCAGGCTCTGGGCGGAAAGCGTAGTGGACAAGGGCACTACCATGCGCTTCACGCTGGGCGCGCCCTGATCGCCGCATGGCTTTTTTCTCAGAGTTAACCGCGGTGGAGTTGCAAGCACTGCAACTTAGCCTGGGCGTTGCCGCTGAAAGCGTACTGTTCTCATTGCCGTTGGCCGTGGCCGCTGCCTGGCTGCTGACACGACGGCGCTTCATGGGCCGCGTGTTGTTCGATGCATTGGTGCACTTGCCACTGGTGCTGCCACCCGTCGTCGTTGGCTATTTATTGCTGCTACTACTGGGCACACGCGGACCATTGGGTGCCTGGCTGCTCGATCAATTCGGTATTCGCCTGGTGTTCACGCGTAATGGCGCAGCACTGGCAACCGCCGTGATGTCGTTCCCATTGATGGTGCGCGCCATGCGTATTGCCTTGGAGAATGTTGATCGCGGCCTTGAAAATGCAGCGCGCACCTTGGGCGCCGGACGCTGGGATCGTTTCTTCACCATCACCCTGCCCTTGATGGCGCCCGGCATTCTGGCCGGTGCAATCACCGCGTTCTCCGCCGGCCTGGGCGAATTCGGCGCGGTCATCACCTTTGTCGGCAACGTACCGGGTGAAACTCAAACGTTGCCGCTGGCTTTGTACTCGGCCTTGCAATCACCCAATGCCGAATTGGTGGCCGCACGTTTGGCCGCATTGTCTTTCATGCTAGGACTCTCCGGCTTATTGCTCTCAGAGTGGCTGGCGCATTGGCTGCGTCGACGCTTAGGCCAGGCCGCGCTGTCATGAGCCAGCTATTCATTCATATCAGCAAGCGCCGCAGTACTTTCAATTTGCAATTGCAAATCGACGCTCCGCACAGCGGCATCACTGCCCTGTTTGGTCGTTCGGGCTGCGGCAAGAGCACAACTGTTAATTTGATTGCAGGCTTGCTTAGACCCGATAGTGGTCGCATTCAATTGGGCGATGTCACGCTGTTCGACAGTCAGCGTGGCATCGACATGCCGGCCGAACAACGTCGCATCGGTTACGTGTTTCAGAATGCGCGTCTATTCCCTCACTACAGTGTTGAAGGTAACTTGCGCTACGGCCTGCAACGTAGTGACGGCCCCGAACAGATCAGGTTCGAACGTATCGTTGCGTTGTTAGGTCTGCAAACATTATTGAAGCGACCACCGCGCGAACTTTCCGGCGGCGAACAACAACGCGTCGCGCTGGGACGCGCCCTGCTATCGCAACCGCGCTTACTCCTGTTAGATGAGCCTCTAGCCTCACTGGACCAGGCGCGTCGCGATGAAGTGCTGCCTTATCTCGAACTGATTCGCGACGAGCTGCGCATTCCCATGGTGTATGTCAGCCATCAATTCGAGGAAGTGTTGCGGCTCGCCTCGCATGTGGTGCTATTGGATAAGGGCCAGGTGCTGGCTCAAGGCACGCTCACTGAGCTCAGCCTGCAACCTGAAATGCGCGGCATCATCGGCGCCGAAGCCACCGGCGCGGTTATCGAAGCCAGCGTTGAAAATATCAATGCTCATACCGGTCTGGCGCAACTCGGCGTAGGTCAAGGCAAGTTACGAATCGATGCACAGGGATTGCGCATAAGTCAGCGGGTACGTCTGCAATTATTAGCGCGCGACCTGATTCTGGCGCTACAGCCGCCTATCGGCTTGAGTGTGCGCAATCAATTACAAGGATTCATCGTCGACTTAAGTACCGACGATGCGCAGGCCATGCGCGTATCGGTAGATGTGGGCGGCGTGATCTTGATTGCGCGCATCACACATGCTGCCGCGCAAGAACTGCAACTGCAGATGGGATTACCGATTTGGGTATTGGTCAAGGCCATCACCCTGCGTGGTCATACCTATCACGGCGCTGCATAGCTTCGTAAGGCGAACTCGTCGCGTGCGCATCGTGCCTCCCTGGCACATACATTCAGGGGTGGGCCGCGAGCCCTATAAGCATTTGCCGTATTAAGGAAATCGTCGCAGCTGCCGTGTCTCGCGTTTGCTCATAGTTTCGGCTAGCTTGCAGCCCAAATTGGAGCAAGTGAGTACGCCATGAACCCGCGCATCCTACTGTTGGAAGACGATGCAACCGATGCCTTACTAACTCGGCGCGCTTTGGAACGCGGCGGTGTTCTAGCCGATGTCACGGTTGCAGAATCACGCAAAGAGTTTATTCGCGCATTAGATGGTCCCAGCATCAATCTAGTGATCTCGGACAGTTCCATTGTCGATCTACCTACGCTGGATGCCATTGCGCTCACCGACGACTACCAGCCGCAAGCTTCTTTCATTGTTTTGTCCGGTGCGATCAGTCCCCGTCAGGCCCAGCAGGTGCGTGAGGCCGGCGCGATTGCCTGGTTGGAGAAGCAAGACCTTTCGCAATTGATACCGATTGTCAGTCGCACACTGGAACAGAAAAAGCTACCCAAACTATCGCCGGAGGCCATGCAAGACAGCGGTCAGCAACTGATCACTGCCAATTTCGCGGCACAACGATTGGTGCAAGCCGTGAAAGAACTGTCAGCCGCACGTGATGTAGCAACCATTCAAGCGATTGTGCGCACCGCCGCTCGCGAATTGAATGGCGCCGATGGCGCCACCTTCGTGCTTCGCGACAACGACAAATGTTTCTATGCCGATGAAGACGCCATCACCCCGTTGTGGAAAGGCCAACGCTTCCCCATGAGCGCCTGCATCAGCGGCTGGGCGATGTTAAACAAACAACCTGCCGTGGTTCCAGACATCGAACTCGACGCGCGCATTCCCCTGGACGCCTACCGCCCCACCTTCGTACGGAGCCTGGTGATGGTGCCCATTCGCACCGAGTCTCCCATCGGTGCCATCGGCAACTACTGGGCAACCCCGCATGAAGCCACCGAGGAAGAGACCGCGCTCATCCAGGCACTGGCCGATTCCACCTCCATCGCCTTGGAGAATGTGCGCGTCTATCAAGAACTCGAACAGCGCGTCGCTGACCGCACCGCCGAACTCAAGGATTCGAATCAGGCACTGGAAGAATTCAGCTACTTTGTCTCGCACGATCTCAAAGCGCCATTGCGTCACATCCGCGCCTTCAGCGAGATTCTCAAGGAAGAGCTCAACGACAACCTGCCCACCGCGGCCGACGATGCACTGAGACATATTCAGACTGCGGCGCGCAGCATGGGTGACTTACTGGATGGCTTGTTGAATCTGGCGCACTCCGGCCGGCAGTCACTGCAAATCACTCATATCGACATGAATGAATTGGTGACTGCCGCAGTCAATCAAGCCAAGGACACCGCTGCAAAATCAGTTGAATTCAAGATAGAGAAACTGCCTGACGCCAATGGTGATCGCGTACTGCTACGTCAGGTATGGACCAATTTCATCAGCAACGCTGTGAAGTACAGCAGCGCCACCGCGCACTCCATTGTCGAAGTCGGCAGCCGGGAAATCGATGGTAAGACCTGTTACTTCGTACGCGACAATGGCGTTGGTTTCGACAAGGAAGATGCCAAGCAATTGTTCGGCGCATTTCAACGTCTGGAGACAGGCAAACAATTCGCAGGCAATGGTGTAGGACTGGCCATCGTGCATCGCATTATTTCCCGGCATGGCGGCCAGGTGTGGGCAGAATCCAAGCGCGGTGAAGGTGCGACGTTTTATTTCTCGTTGTCGTAAGTAATTGCCACCGACGGCAGTCATAGCCGCTGATGCGGCTATGTCAAAAGACATAGCATTTTTGTGGTGCGGTTCCCTGACAGCTATGAGCGCGCATCGCAAGCTGCACACAACGACCATGACTACCGCGCAACTTATGAACTCGATTGACTCAGACGAGGACTCCACCTCTCAAGCTTCCGGCCGTATTCGCTTTGATGCACGCGGCAATGCCACTTACGAATGGTCGGACACGCTATTGAGTGCCCAAGGCGAACTATCTTTGGAAGACGCAACTATTGAGCTATCGCTGGCAGTAACGGAAGCAAAGCAGGCGGCATCTAATCCGTCACCAGCTGTGGGCTATAACCCGTATGAAAGCGGTAGCATCGCACAAGTACAACATAGCAATAAGAAACCGTCGCTACGCGAACTGTCCAAATGGATTGAATTGAAGCGCCGCTTGAATCAATCATCTTGAAAGTAAGACCGTCCTTCATGTTCGCCTGCGTCCCCTTCGCAGACGAAACACTCACACCGAATAAGTAATTTCATCCATTTACAGCCGTCGAACCTGTTCGCTCTCCTACAAACCGTAGCCCCTCGGTACAAGTCAGGATTAGTCAGACCGACGAATCAGTACAAAATTATCCAGTCAATCGCGCATCGGAGCATCATGGGATGCGCTATCAAATGCAGTCCAGCATTGAATGGATAGTTGATGTAAATGCCACGCTCTTGGCTCTTATCCTATGCCTGTTTATTCCGACTGCCGCTATTGCGGCCACCTCGACCTCTTCTTCGTCTTTCAGCTTTAACCATACCGGGTCTATTTCCACGGGATTGGTGTCCTTGCTTGCCACCTACAACAACGCCGAGACAGCTTCGTCTTCCTCATTGACCTTTACGCGTTTCAATCCCGCACTGGGCCGGTTGACCCAAGCCACCGTTACGGTAACCACGTCTACATCAACCTTCGCCATCACGCCTACCGGCTTGCTCAGCTTGATCTCTACCGGCTCTGCAACTCGCAATCTGGCCTATAACATTACAGCTGGAACCAATATGGGCGGCGACTCGAATGAAGTCGTCAGTAGTGGCGCAACCTTGCTTACATTGCTTGGACTAGGTGGCGCTGAAATCGGCGGTGCGCCATTGAATAAAAGCACACAGTTCACAGCTGCCGCCGATCTGGCCCGATTGACCGGTACTGGCACTATCTCGGTGAGCCTGACTGCTACCAACACTTTCAGCGTCTCTACCGTTGCCTCAGTACTCAACGGCGCAGGCTTTACCGGCAGCGGCACTTACAGCGGCACGGTCACGGTAACCTACACCTACACACCCTGGTCACTCTCTGGAAACGTGTATCAGGACTTGAATCATAGCGGCTTCAAAGATGCTGGCGAGACCGGCACCGGACTTACGCTGTACGCCAAGTTAGTCAGCGACAGCAGTCCAACTGGCCCGGCGCTACAGGCAGTGACGGTGGACTCCACAACCGGGGTTTACACATTCGGCGCAACGCTGGGTACTTATCGCATCATCATCAATGACAACAGCACCCTATCCGATGTCACACCACTCGTCGTTCCCCCAGGATGGACAGCCACTCAAGCCACCACCATGCTACGCACCGGCATTGTATTTGCCGCTGATTCATCCGGACAAGATTTTGGTCTGATTCACGCCACTACGCTGTGCGGTCGTTTGTTTAAAGACGATGGCACGGGTGGCGGCACCGCTAACGACGGCATTCTCAATGGCACGGAAGGCGGTACGGCCGCTCAACGCATTCGCCTGTTGGACAGCAACAGCAATGTATTGGACACAGTGGATAGCGCAAACGATGGTTCCTATTGTGCATACATTCCGTATACCGTCGCCAATGGCGCAGCCCTGCGCATTCAACGCACCGTTGATCCCGCTTACTTGGCAACCGGCGCTTCAACAGGCAACACCACCGGCAGCTACGCTCGCGCCAGCGACACTCTGTCTTTCAGCAATACCACAGCTCAGAAATATAGCGGCGTAAATTTCGGCTCGGTATCCTTACCCACGCTTACCGGTGGTGGCGAACAAAGTGGCAGCCCATCGGGTGTACTTCTGTTTGGTTATCGCCTTAACACGATGTCGGTGGGACAGGTAACGCTCTCAACCTCATATACCACGGACGTCAATATCGCCGCGCTGAACACAGCGATCTACTTGGATGCCAACGCCAACGGACGTATCGACAATGGCGAACTACCTATTTCGTCACCGATGGCAGTCACTGCCGGCAGCTCCACCGCTCTGCTGCTGCGCGTGGCGCTGCCCGCCGCACTGCCTGGCACTACCCATGCGCAGGTTTGGCTCAAGGCGGAGATGAGCTTCAGCAATGCAAGCCCCTCGCTGATCTATTCCACCAGTACAGTCAGCACCATTGATTTACTGACCTCCAATGCCACCACGCTACAGCTCATGAAAACAGTAGACAAACAGAATGCCACGCCCGGCGTGACTTTGAGCTACACCATTGCATTCACCAACATGGGAAACAGCGCGATCAATAATTTGGTGATCAGCGACGCCACACCCGCCTACACGACCTTCTTGTCGGTCGCCGCCTCGTCCATACCGACAGAACTAGGCACGGCAACCGTAACCAAGCCATCCATAGGCACCAAAGGCGCACTGCAATGGACATTCTCCGGACAGCTGCCGCCTGGCGGGTCCGGAACACTGCAATTCAGTGTGGTGGTTGATCCTTAGCTACTGCCCAAAGATATAGGGCTGCATCCAACTCAAGACAGGATGGATGGCGGAAGCGGTGAGATTCGAACTCACGGAGGGCGTAAACCCTCGCCAGTTTTCAAGACTGGTGCCTTAAACCGCTCGGCCACGCTTCCAACACATTGTCACTTCGATCAACTGGCAGCTTGGTACATCAACCATGCAGCTGGCGATCGGCCGCCCATTTTACACAGATATTCCTTACCGTCACGATCCAGCTGCGAAACCGCATGGCAAATTCCACATGGTTCAAACATTTAGCCCGATAGATGCAGGAACTTTGCACTCGGCGTCTCGGTCCACTGCAGCAGATTTGTTATAGTCGGGCCTGTTGCCGATTTTCGATTCACTTCCTGGAGGCTGGCAATGCCAAATTCACCCGTACGGACCATCGACGTCACGAGTACGTCCGCGCTCTCGACCAACAAGGTTCTGCGCAACACCTACCTGCTGCTGAGCGCAACGCTGGCCTTCAGCGTCGTGACTGCGGGCCTGGCCATGGCCTCCGGCATGGGCGTGATGAATCCGCTGCTGATGCTGGTGGTGTACTTCGGCCTGCTGTTCGCCACGCACAAACTGCAGAACAGCGCCTGGGGCATTTTGTGTGTGTTTGCGTTGACGGGCTTCCTGGGCATGACCCTGGGTCCGGTGATCAGCGCCTATCTCAAGTTCCTGCCTAACGGTCACCAAGTTGTCATGACGGCACTGGGCACCACTGCCGTGGCCTTCCTGGGACTTTCTGCTTACGCGATCAAGAGCGGCCGTGATTTCAGCTTCATGGGCGGCTTTCTGACCATCGGCATTCTCGCGGCCTTCGTGCTGGGCTTGATTGCCATGTTCTTCCATCTGCAAACCCTGTCGCTGGTGGTATCCGGCATGTTCGTGCTGGCCATGGGCGGTTTCATTCTGTATGAAACCAGCAGCATCCTGCGCGGCGAACAAACCAACTACATCATCGCCACCGTGTCGCTGTACGTGAGCATCTACAACCTGTTCACCAGCCTGTTGCACCTGCTGGGTTATGCCAGCTCGGACGATTGATCAGCGATAGTTCTCGCAAATAAAAAAAGGCCAGCATTAGCTGGCCTTTTTTTATTTGCATGACATGCCTGGGTTTAAGCGCCCAGGAACTCGCACAGATAAGCTGCCGGGCCACCCACCGCCTGTACATCGAAACCGCTATTGGCCGCGATTTCAAAATAAGTACCGGCCGGATAGTTCTGCCATTCGCCGCCTGCCAGTTTGGCGCGCAGCAAACCGCTGGTGACCGTCATGCGTTCCGCAGCGCCGGTACCGAAGTGGTATTCGCCAGGCGCAATCACGCCCACGGTGGCACGCTGACCGTTGCGTTCAAAGCCCACGCTCTGCACCGCGCCTTCGAAATAACTATTGTGCTTTAACATGATCAGCCTTCTTACTTGGTAGTGTCTTGAACGGGGTCGGCAGCCAGCGCGGCGGTATTGACGAAACGTGGCGCTTCACGAGTCTTGGTCAGCACCGCATCGGCCACCTGCGACAGCCAGCCGCCGCCGTGCAACATCAATTTCAACGCGTCCAGCGCATTCTTGGCTGCGCCTTCCACCGCAAAACGACAGTCGTCGCTGATGACGCAACGATCCATCTGGAACAGCGCGCCGCCTTCAATCACCAGCGTGCAATTGGTGAATTTGCACTCGACGAAATTCCGGCCATCCAGCACCACGCGTTGACCGCTGTGTTCCCGCTTGTTGATCAATTTCATTTCTAGCTCTTCAGTTCTTGGCAATCAGTTGACGAATACGTTCTATATCCTGCGGCGTATCGATACCCATGCCCGGCTGTGTGGCCGCAGCGGCAATCGCAATGCGCATGCCCGCCTGTAGCGCGCGCAATTGTTCCAAACTTTCTGCCAGCTCCAGGCTGGAAGGCGACAGCCGCGTCAAACGCAGCAATGCAGCCACTCGGTAAGCATAGATGCCCAAGTGACGCATGGCGCCGCTGAACTCGCTCTGACTGCTCAATCCCGCCGGCGCAGTATCGCGATGCCAGGGAATGGGTGCGCGGCTGAAGTACAACGCCATACCGTCCGCTGCACTCACCGCCTTGACCACATTGGGGTTGAGAAATTCTTCCAGAGATTCTATCGGGGTGCATAGCGTCGCCATGTCGGCCTGTGGATGCGCCGCGAGTAAGGCCGCCACTTGTTCAATAAGCTGCGCAGGCATTTGCGGTTCATCGCCCTGCACGTTGACCACAATCGTATCGTCCGACCAGCGCCGCTGTGTGGCCACTTCAGCGATGCGATCCGTGCCGGAGCGATGCTGATCGCCGGTCATCACGGCAATGGATTCGGCGCCACGCGGGTTGCGTAGCGCCTGCACAATGCGTTGATCGTCGGTGGCGACCAGCACTTCGTTAGCGCCGCTGGCGCAGGCGGCATCCACCACCCACTGCACCATAGGCTTGCCGTCGATTTCCAGTAGGGGCTTGCCGGGCAAACGGGTGGAGCCGTAGCGCGCGGGAATAACCACCTTGAAACGATTGGCTGCTGAATTCATGACAGACAGTTCGGTCTCAATTGCCCAGCCTCAATTGCCCAACAAGGGATCGTCAGGCAACAACTGCACTGCCTCTTCTTCCAGCATCACCGGAATGCCATCGCGAACGGGAAAGGCCAGGCGGTCGGCGCGGCAAATCAATTGCTGGCTGCCCTTGTCGTACTTGAGCGGGCTCTTGCAAATCGGGCAAGCCAGAATGTCGAGCAATCGGGAATCCATGCAACCTCTAACGATACCGAAACTAGTGATGCCGGGCTAAACGTTGCTGCAGGCAGTGCAGCAAGCGCGCTTCGTCGACCGAGTCTAGCAGCACCTCGGCAGCCACCGCCCAATGTTGCGCACCGGCAAAGCGGCGGCATTTTACGGCATCTTTCTCGGTCATGAGCACCGGCAGTGAATCGTCGAATTCGATGTCGTCCCGGACGAACTGAGCGTGGTCGGGTAGCACTCTGGCATCCACCCGCAGCCCCAGATCAAGCAATGCCTGGATAAACGCCTGGGGGTTGCCGATGCCGGTAACTACATGCACCTGCAAGCCCTTGAGCGAACTCAGGTCACGTATTTCATTAGAGACTAGCGCGCGCATCTGCCCCAGCCCAACACGGTAGCTGATCGACGGCACCGACAACTCAGGCGTCTTGCTGCCGGCGGAGCGCTGGTTAAGTAAAACCATGTCTACTTCACGCAGGCGTTGGGGCGGTTCGCGCAAGGGTCCCGCGGGCAATAGCAGCCCATTACCGAATAAACGACTGGCATCCACCACCGCCAATTCGACATCCCGCTGCAAACGATAGTGCTGCAAGCCATCGTCGGAAATCACCAACTCGGCACCCGCCACAATGGCCTGCTGCGCAGCCGCCACGCGATCCGGACCGGCATACACCAAGGCCTGGGTTTGTTGCGCGATCAGCACCGACTCATCGCCTACCAAGACAGGATCGCTATCGGGCTGTACAGCCTGCGGCCAATGCGGTGCTTTACCACCATAGCCACGGGTGATCACGCCCACTTTGCGACCCTGCGCCTGCAGCGCGTTTGCCAACCAGATCACCAGAGGGGTCTTACCGGTGCCCCCCACAGTTACATTGCCCACCACAATCACCGGGCGACTCAGCTTCACGCTAGGCAGCACGCCGATACGGAATAACCAACGACGCAGGCCGGCAATCAGACCGAACAACCACGACAGCGGCAGCAACCAGAATGGGCGCCCGCCGCCGTACCAGAGTTGCTGCAGTCGCGTATCCAGCGATGACATTGGGCAAATGCTAGACGTTGAACTGCATGCGATGCAGCGCGGCGTAGGTGCCATTACGCGCCAGCAGCTCGGCGTGGGTGCCGACTTCGACAATGCGTCCGGCATTCATTACCACAATGCGATCCGCCTTCTCGATGGTGGACAGGCGATGAGCAATCACCAGCGTCGTGCGGTTCTGCATCAACTGCTCCAGCGCCCCCTGAATCGCGCGCTCGGATTCGGTATCCAGCGCGGAAGTCGCCTCGTCGAGAATCAGAATCGGTGCATCCTTCAACAGGGCACGTGCAATGGAAATGCGTTGCTTCTGTCCACCGGATAGCAGCACACCGCGCTCACCCACTGTGGTCTCCATGCCCTGCGGTAACTTGCTGGCGAATTCGAGTACATGTGCCGCTTTGGCAGCGCGCTCGATGGCTTCTGCATCCACAGCACGACCGAAGGCGATGTTGTTGGTGATGGTGTCGTCGAACAACACCACATCCTGGCTCACCAATGCGATCTGTTCGCGCAAGTTGTGCAGCTTGTAGTCACGGATGTCATGTCCATCCACCAACAACGATCCCTGCACCAGATCGTAGAAGCGCGGCAGCAGGTTGACCATGGTCGATTTGCCGCTGCCGGACTTGCCGACAAACGCAACCGTCTCGCCGGCCTTGATGGTCAGCGACACTTCATTCAAGGCCGGCGCATTGCCTGCTTCATAGGTGTAGGTGACATCGCGGTATTCGACCTCACCGCGCGCACGCTTGATTTCCCGCGTGCCGTGATCGGGCTCCGCCGGTTCATCAATTACATCAAACAAACTTTCGCCGGCGGCAATCCCTTGCTGGATGGGTCCGGATACGTTTACCAGATCGCGTAGGGGATTCTGGATACTCAGCAGTGCGGCAATGAAGCCGGTGAACTCACCGACCGTCATCTCATTGTTAATGGCGTCGCGAGTAGCGATCCACAACACAGCGGCAAGCGCAATGGAAGCAATACCCTGCACCACCGGATTTGCCAAACCGCGAACGCGCAACCACTTCATTGTTGAGCGGAAAGTCTGTTCGTTGGCCATTTCAAACTGCTGGCGTTCATGGGCCTGCGCATTGAACACCTTGATGACTCGCGGCGAATCCAGCGCCTCTTTGGCGATGCCGGTCACGTCGCCCACCGAATTCTGGATGCGCGTGCTGTAGCGACGGAAATGTTTGTTGACCACTGAAATCAGACCGGCAATCAATGGGCCGGCGGTCAGCGCGACTACTGCCAACTTCGCATTGAACCAGAACAGGGTAACCACCAAACCAATAATGGTGAGCGCCTGGCGCGTAACGACCGTTACGGCTTCAGTCACCACCGTGGCTATCTGCTCGGTGTTAAACAGCAGCTTGGCAAGCATGCCGGCGGAGGGATTGCGATCGAAATATCGGATCGGCAAGTCCAACATTTTATCGAACAGTTCGGTGCGCAACTGCTTGATGATTTTTCGACCTACCCAGCCCATGTAGTAGGTGTTGATGAAATCACCCACACCGCGAACCATGAACAGCGCCACCAGGCCAATAGGCGCCAGGATGAGCATGACCGGATCTTTCTTTAGAAAGGTGCCGTCCAGAAAGCTCTTGGCCAACCATGCCACACCGGTGTTGGTGGCGGCGAACATCAATGCGCCTAGCGTGCCGATGAAAAACTGCAGCCGGTACGGACGCAGATATTTCAGCAGGCGCCGATAGGTCGGCCAGATACTGGGAAGTTGTTTAGAAGACATGTGATAGGTCTGTTATTGAGCCTGAGCAACGCCGGCAGGAGTTGGGTTATCGGCTTGATTGACCGTGGCGATGCTGATGGCCTTGAAGCCCAACCGACCCAGCACATCCATGGCGGTGATCACTGACTGATGCGTCGCGCGCGCATCGGCGCGAATCAGTACGGCCTGCTCGCGTTCCGTGCCGGCCACTTTGTTGATCGCGGCGGTCAGCGTATCGCTGCTGTTGTTGACGAGTTCCTGATCGTTCACGCGATAACTGCCATTGGCATTCACGCCGATTTCCAGCGAAGGTTTGGCCGCCTTGTTGTCCGCCTGCACACTAGCGTCGGGCAAACGGATGTTGATGCGACCTTCAGTCACGAAGCTGGTGGCGAGCATGAAGAAAATCAAGAGCAGCAGCAGCACATCGATGAACGAAGTGACATTGATTTCCAGATCGTCGTCGCGTTTGTTGCGAGTGCCGAGGTTCACACACTCACCTTGCGGTCCAGCATGCCGGTTGCACCCACGGCACTGGCGTTCTCCACTGCCTGCACCAGCTTGATGGCTTCCTTTTCCATTTCCACCACCAGGCCGTCGACACGTCGACGCAGCATGCGGAAACAGATTAACGAAGGAATGGCCACAGCCAGACCCGCCGCAGTGGCTACCAAGGCCTCAGCGATACCCGAAGCCAGACTGGCCGGATTGCCGATGCCAGAGGTAGTAATCGAATTGAAGGTGCGGATCATGCCGAACACTGTTCCCAGCAGACCCAGCAACGGCGAGATACCCGCGATAGTGCCCAGCGCACTCAGAAAACGTTCCAGTTCGTGCACCACATGTCGACCCGAATCTTCAATCGCCTCGCGCATGACCTCGCGCGGCCGATGCCGGTTGGACAATCCTGCAGCCAGCACCTTGCCCAGCGGCGAGTTCTGCTGCAGCGCCAGGATGTGCCGGTCCTGCAGTTGGTTGGACTCCACCCACTGCCATACTTTCTCGAACAATTCCTTGGGCAGCACACGATCGCGCTGCAGCGTCCACAGGCGTTCGACAATGATGGCGATGGCGATGATCGAGGCGAGGATGATCGGCACCATCATGATGCCGCCGGTTTTGACTATCTCGTACATGGTTGTCTGGTATTAGTCTGACGCTCTTCGAGCCTGGCTGCGGCATGCGCCGCTTGATAGTCCGCAATACTACAACGGCCCGGCCATTCACCGCTTGCCGATCAAGAGGAAACACGACCCAGTATCAACTACTGTGTCTGCCAGTAGCGTCGGCGCAGCTGACGATAGCGACTGATTTGCACGACTTGTCCAGGAATGAATGCTGCCGTCACGGCACCGGATTCGATGGTGGATAGCGAGTGGCTGCCGGCTGCCTGCCACCGTTCAACTACCTCCTCCTTGGGAAAACCCCAGCGATTGCGATAACCCGCGCTGAATACCACCCACTGCGCCTGAGCCGCTTTCACCAGCGGCTCTGTGGATGAGCTGCGACTGCCGTGGTGCGCCGCCTCCACTACCGTCACCGGCTGAATTAAACCGGCGGCGACCAATTCGCGCTCTACAGGTTTTTCCACATCGCCCAGCAACAGAGCGCTGCCGCCCGCGCCGGCAATGCGAACCACACAGGATTGATTGTTGTCGCTTTCGGTAGCGTGCTCCACGCCCGGATGCAGCACTTCAAAATGCACGCCATCCCACTGCCAGTTCTGACCGCGTTGACAGATCATCGCGGGCGGCGTCGATAACCTGACCGAGGGGCCAGGTAGCAGCTGCTGCACCTTCATGCTGTTTAACACGGTCTGCAAACCACCCACGTGATCGGCATCGCCATGACTGGCCATCAGCATATCCAGACGACGTACGCCCATGGCATGCAAGTACGGCAACACCACCAGTTCACCGGTATCGCGACCGCTTTGAAAGCTCGGACCGGTGTCATAGAGCAACACGTGCTCGTGAGTACGAACGACCACCGCCAAGCCCTGCCCCACATCCAGCGTGGTCATGGTAAAGCCGCCGAGTGGCGGCGCCGGCACCTGCCAGCACAGTGCCGGCAGGCAGCACAGTACGCCGCTGAGATGTAACGGCCACAGCCAAGGCAAGATCATCATGACCGTACCCAACAGCAACAACGCCATGGCCCATGGCGCCGCCTGCGGTGCATACCAATTGGCCCAGGAAAAGCTGGCCGACCATTGCAAGGCGGCAAACACCCAATCCAGCACCTGCGCCAACCAACCCAGCCAGATCGTGCCGAAACCCTGATGCAGCATCAGCAGTGCACAACCGATCAATGTCCAGGGCACCAACACCGCCGTGAATAGCGGAATCGCCACCAGGTTCACCACCGGCGAGACCAACGACAAACTACCGAAGGCGCTCAATAACAATGGCACCAACCCCAGCGTGACCACCGCCTGAATATTCAAGAACCCGCGCCAACCAGCACCAGGCGCAATGCGGCCATATTGATTTAGAAGGATGACCGCGACCGCACCGAACGACAGCCAGGCGCCCATCGCCAGAGGAGCAAAGGGATCGACGATCAATACCAACAGCAACGCCACCCCGAAGCCATGCCAGACATTGACCTCTCGCCGTAATAACCCGGCGCCGAAGTACACGGCCAACATGATCAGCGTACGTTGTGTGGGCACTGACATGCCCGCCAGTAACGAATATGCCAGTGCCGCGCTCATGCCGAACCAGGCACGCAGATCCGGTACAGTCCAACGCCACCGCTGTGCCGCGGGCCAATACACCAGTCGTGCCCCCAACCAGGCGAACACCCACGCCACCATGCCAATGTGGAAACCAGAGATGGCCATCAGATGACTGGTGCCGGTACGCGCGAATACCTGCCAGGCTTCACTGCCGATGGCCTGTTGATCGCCCACTGCCAGCCCACGAATCACACCTTGCATCGCAGCCTTGGGCAAGGCTTGCGCGATGGCTTCGGTAAGCGTGGCTCGCAATTTCAGAACATGCTTGCCCGCCACCACCCCAAGCAATTGATTGCTAGCGGAGTCACGCACATAGCCTGTCGCGCCAATACCTTCGCGAAACAATTGCGCTTCGTAGTCGTAGCCACCCGGATTGGCAAAGCCATGGCGACGCTTGAGCCTGACCTGTAGCTGCCAGCGCTGGGCGGCGTGAATGGATTGTCCACGCCCGGCCTCTGTCGTATACCAAGTCAATTCAACATGCCGGGGCAACGCCGGTGCTTGCCGATCAATTGTTTGCTGATCGATCAAAAAGACAAAGCGAACACCATAAGACTCCACTTCCGGAATCGAAGCGACATAGCCGGTAAGCGCTACATCGCGACCTTCCAGTTGTGGATCGAGATCCTGCCGCAGCTGCACGCATGCAACAATTGCAGTCCACACAAGTCCGAGCAGGAATGCGACAATGGTCGGCAGCTTGAGCCAGCGCCCGAACCAACGCTTGGACGGCAGTAACAAAATGGCCGCCAAACAAATGCCGATTGGGGCGATGAAATTACTGAGAGTCAGTGTGGGTAGCCGCTGTACCCAGATATCACCGATGAGAAAAGCCAATGCGAAGCGAAGCATATGCATCCCTGCGTTGCCCGATGCGGCCGATTGGGCAATATCCGGTTGCCCATGCCGTTACCAAGGGCCCGAGCGTACTGCAAGCGACACCGCATCGCCAAGTCAGCTCAAAGCGTGCGCCTGCGCATAGCGATTGCAGCAAACTTATCTAAACTCGCATCATGCCCAGAAGATTTTTCAAGAAGCTGAGCCGGCAGCGGCATCACCTGCGCACCCGCTGGTTCATGCGACCCTTTGAATTCGTGTTTGGCGATGCGACTTACTGGAGTCTCAACCGCCGTAACGTGACTCGCGCCGTGGCGCTGGGTTTTTTTATTGCGTTCTTACCGCCCTTCATTCCACACACCTTGATGGCCCTGCTGTGCGCGGTGATCCTGCGCGTGAACATTCCGGTGACGCTGGCCGCCATCTTCATCACCAATCCAGTGACCATGGTGCCGCTGTACTACGCCGCCTATCGCAGCGGCTGTTATGTATTGGGCTTAACGCCGATGACGCGGATACCCAAGGCTAATCCGGATGATTGGTTGCCGGCATTTCACGGTCCGGTGTTCGAACCCTTTGTGCTCGGTTGTATCTTGCTGGGACTGGCCGCAGCGGTGATTGGCTACATCGTACTGGGCGCCTCTTGGCATCTGTCGCTGGTTTATAAATTTTATAAGCGCAAGCGTTTGCGGCGAATCAAGGAAAGCGGTCAGGGTTGAATTAAGACGGGCGCGATGAATCGCGCCCCTACATGTGGCATGAAGCTTGTGTAGGGGCGTGATTCATCACGCCCGTCCTTCACTTGGTAGATGTTTAACTCGCAACCAATCGCCCTTCTTGCAACGTCAACACCCTCTGCATGCGCGCCGCCAGTTCCGGTGCGTGCGTGACTATGACCAACGCCATGCCTAACTCACGGTTGAGTTCCAGCATCAACTCGAATACCTGGCGTGCGTTCGCACCATCGAGATTGCCGGTGGGTTCATCGGCCAACACCACCATGGGCTTGGTTACCAGCGCACGCGCAATCGCCGCGCGCTGTCTTTCACCACCCGACAATTGTCCGGGGCGATGCGTTAGCCGCGCGCCCAAACCGACACGTTCCAACAGATGTTGCGCCTGTTGCCTGGCTTCATTGATCGGTGTGCGCCGGATCAACAAAGGCATTGCGACATTCTCCAGCGCACTGAACTCCGGCAGCAGATGATGAAACTGATACACGAAACCCAGTGCGCGATTGCGCAACGCACCGCGCGCCGTTTCCGACAGTTGCATGACCTCTTCGCCGGCAATACGCACTCGGCCTTGTGTGGGTACATCCAAACCGCCCAGCAATTGCAACAAGGTGGTCTTGCCCGAACCGGATGCGCCGACAATGGCCACCCGTTCGCCGGCATGAATGGACAGATTGACGTTGTCCAACACGGTCAGACCGCTCTCGCCTTCGGCAAAGCGTTTGGTCAGCTGCTCGCATTCCAACACGGCTGGGGCCTTATTTTGAGTATTACTCATGTCTTAAAGCTCTCGCAGGCTCCGTACGCGCAGCGCGCCAGGCCGGATAAATCGTCGCAAAACAACACATGGCAAAGGCCACGCCCGCCACCTTCAATACATTGATCCATTCGACGGCTGCAGGTAGATCGCTCATGAAGTACAGCTTGGCATCCATGAATTGCGTATCGAGTAATTTCTCCAGGCCATGAATCAGGCCTTCCAGATTCCACGACAGCAAGGTACCCAAGGCCACACCCAACAACACGCCCGCGATACCGATCAAAGTGCCCTGCACGATGAAGACCTTCATGATCTGACGCGGTGTCGCGCCCATGGTGCGCAAAATGGCGATGTCAGATTGCTTGTCCTTCACTACCATCACCAGTGTGGCGATCACGTTGAAAGCTGCCACCGCCACCACCAGCAATAGAATCAGGAACATCATTGATTTGGTCAGCGCGATGTTGCGGAAGATCGCCACATGCTTGCGACTCCAATCATCCACGTAATAGTTGCCGCCCAGCTTGCCCGCCAACTGTGTCGCGATACTCTGCGCATCAAACACATTATTCACTTTCAAGCGCACGCCGCTGACCGCCTCACCCATGCGATACAAGATCGCGGCGTCTTGCATATGCAGGTAGGCGTAGTTGCGATCGTATTCATACATGCCCACCGCAAAGATACCCACCACAGTGAAGCGCTTACTGCGCGGCACGACGCCCGCCATGGTCACCGTGCCTTGGGCAGTCACAGCTGTCACACGATCACCGACTTGCACATGCAAGGCTTTGGCCAGCTCATCGCCTATGACAATGCCGAATTCACCGGCTCGTAGTGCATCGAATGCACCCGACTGCATATGTGTACTCAAACCGGCCACCTGCGCTTCTTCTGCCGGCAGCACACCACGTAATACCGCGCCACTGTTTGCATCGCCCTGAGCATTCACACTCAACAACAATGCTTGTTGTTCGATATACGGCGCTGAGCCAATCACGCCGTCCTGCTTCAAGGCTGCATCACGCACCGTTCGCCAATCGGACAAGGTGCCATTGAGACCACTGATGGTGGCATGCGCCGTGACATTAAGAATTCGGTCGCGCAATTCGCGCTCGAAACCATTCATTACTGACAACACGACCAGCAGCACCGCCACGCCTAGAGCCACACCGATCAGGGATATCGTAGAAATCACCGACAGGAAGCGATTGCGTCTGCCATCACCGGCCATCCCCTTGGAGCGCAGGTAGCGCAAACCGATGATCCATTCAAAATAGGTTTGCATGGGACTACTCGTAACGCAGTGCTTCGGCGGGTTCAACACGCGCACCGCGTCGTGCCGGATAAATGGTCGCCAACGCAGTGAGCAGCAATGCAATCACAGCCACCCAGAACACCTGCCAGCCATGTATTTCGGAAGGAATCTGCGTGATGTAGTACAGCGTCGGGTCGAAGAACTGTATGCCGAAACTGCGCTCGATCCACGGCACGATGCTGCCCACATTGAACGCCAGACCCAGGCCCATGATGAGGCCACCCAGAATGCCGCCCCAGCCGATCAACAACCCTTGAGTGATGAATACTGCGATCACCTGCTTGGGCGACAAACCAATGGTGCGCAGAATGGCGATGTCGGTGCGCTTCTCGTTCACCACCATCACCAGCGCTGCCACGATGTTGAATGCAGCAATGGCCACAATCAGCATCAACATCACCGCCATCATGGTTTTCTCGATGCTCACGGCGCGAAAATAACTGGCGTTCTCCTGAGTCCAGTCGCTGGTGGTCAGCTCACCGCCTAGTTGTTGATTGATTTCTTTGACACCGGCCGGCGCGGTAAAGATGTCCTGGAACTTCAGCCGTAAGCCAGTAGGCGCGCCTTCGGTACTCGCCAATGCCGCAGCGTCAGCCATGTTTATCAGTGCCAGCGAATTGTCCTCCTGCGCACCGAATTCGAAGACGCCGCTGATCTTGAAGCTCTGCAGGCGCGACCGTAATTCAGTGGTGCCGGCCACCGTTTCGGGAATCAACACATTGATCTCATCGCCCACCTGCGCCTGTAGCTGCCAGGCCAGACCCGCACCCAGTAACACGTACTGCGAACCTTCGGTCAGCGTCGCCAACTTACCCGTCACCATGTGCGCATCGATGTCCGATACCTGCGGCTCTTCATCGGGAAGCACACCACGCAACTTGGCGCCGGTCAGGGTGCCGCCCCGTCCCACCATGCTCTGCATTTCTATATAGGGCGCCACACCCAACACGCCTGGGGTCTGTCGCGCTCGATCAGCCAACGAGCGCCAGTCTCGCAATTGTTCTGGTGAGCCGGACAAAGTCGCATGTGAAGACAGATTCAACAACCGTCCGCGCAGTTCGGCTTCAAAGCCATTCATCACCGACAGGATGACGATCAGCGCCGCCACGCCCAGGCCCACGCCCAGCATCGACACCCAGCTGATGAACGACACGAAGAAGCCGCGGCGGCGGGTGCGCACGTAGCGCAGACCGATGTAGACAGGCAGGGGATGAAACATTCAGATGACCCGGTGGTCGTCGCCAGGCCGGGACAGGTCTCCGCATTCGTGAATCAAGAGCCGCGATTTTAGTGATGGCGGTCATACAAATGCACGCTTATCTGTCAGCGTCGCCATGGGCCGGTGCTATAGTTCGCCAGGATTTCGTCAGGAGACTCGCCATGCGTACCGCTCGCTTGCATGCCCACTTGGTTGCCGCTGCCTTACTGGCCAGCGTCTGCGCGCATTCTGAAGAAGTCTCTGTGCCGGCCGCGCCAACCGGCGAAACTGCGGCCGCCACTGTTCCCGCCACACCGGCGCGAGGCGTCACCATGAACAAGGTGGAAGCGCAATTCGGCGCACCTACCGAACGTCACGCCGCTGTCGGCAAACCGCCGATCACCCGCTGGGACTACCCGGGCTTCAGCGTGTTCTTCGAATACAACCATGTGGTGCATAGCGTGGTGCGCTAAGTTTTCTTCCGTGAAAATACTTTTCTCAATCGGGCCGACTCTGTCGGCCCGATTCGTTTTGCAAAGCCACTTGCAAAGCTATATCTGAACGCCAAGCTCTCTGAAATCCCCTCCCCCGTTCCACGGGGGACGACTGTGATGCTTCGGAATCCCTGGCGAGGGACATGGATGCAGGAGGTAGAGCAACGCAGGGAGCGGTTGCCGAGAGTTAGGGTGGGGGCAGATCGAATGCCAGAACCTCAACCCGCTCGTCGCCATTCTTCCTGTACTGGCTCATTGCCAAAGACTGGCGTGCTGTTCACCCGACCAGCTTCATGCTCATCATCCAAACTGAAACAGCTCACCGCTTCAGTCAGACCACCGATCTGCTGACGTAACGATTCGGAGGCCGCCGCTGAACTGGCTGCCAGCTGCGTATTCTGCTCAGTCACCGCATCCAGCTGTTTGATCGCCGCATTGATCTGGCTAATGTCCTGTTGCTGCGCGCGCGAGTTCGCTTCCATCTCGCGAATCATGTCATCCACACGCTTCACGGCATCCAGCACTTCGTGCATGGTGGCGCCTGCACCCTGCGCCAGCGTCATACCCTGCTCCATGCGTTCCACCGAGGTACCGATCAAGGCCTTGATCTCGCGTGCGGATTGCGCGCTGCGCTGTGCCAGATTGCCCACTTCACCGGCCACCACCGCGAAACCCTTGCCGTGTTCACCGGCGCGCGCCGCTTCTACTGCAGCGTTAAGCGCCAGCATGTTGGTCTGGAAAGCAATGGCGTCGATCACGCCGATGATCTCGGCAATCTTCTTCGAGCTGGCATTGATCTCGGTCATGGTGGTCACCATCTCATCCACCACCTTGCCGCCACGCTCCGCCACGCCGGAAGCCTCCGCCGCCAACTCATAGGTCTGCTTGGCCGACTTGGTGCTTTGGTTGACCGACTTATTGAGCTGCGCCAACAGCGTCACTGACTGCTGCACGCTATCAGCCGATTGCTCGGTGCGCTCATTCAACTGCTCGGCGCCGGTGGCGATATCCACCGACGTACCCGAGATAACCTGGGCCGCATGTTGTACCGAGTTAAGCGCGCCGCCCAGCGTGTCGAGCGAGGTGCGCAATTGCTTGGCAACCAGCGTGGTCACCGCTTGCTCGGTGGGCGCCAGATTGATGCGACTGCCGGCATTCAACGCCACCACCATGTCGCGTAGCTCATCGGTTTCGCGTACGGCTTTACGCATTTCCATAGCCACCAACAATTCCACGCCGGTCTGCGCCACCACATACAAAGCATGCAACATCACTGTATCCATACCCGGCGTAGTCATGCAGTACACGGGCAAGCCGGCGCTTTGCATCCAATCGAACAACAGATGATGGGTAGCAATGAAACCGCCGCCCACCAAAATGGGCAGCCAATGACGATAGGCTAGCAAAACACCCAGGGTTAGAAACACGCCAAAGTGATATTCGGTGCGTCCACCGCCTAACTGGATATGCACCGCCACCAGGGACATCAGCAGTATCGGAAACAGCACTCGGTTGAAACGCTGGCCCGACGCAAAGGCATAGGTAGCCAGACCGGCCACCAGCAGCGGCACGACAAAGGCTGCCGCCAAACCCAGATGATTCGAGCGTGCCCCCAACACCAGCGCAAACAATGAATAGGCCACCACACAGATGGTCATGGCGGAGTCGATACGTTGCCGCCACTGCAGCCCATTGGCCGATCCCGCCGTACCCCAAGTCTGCGAACCGAGTGCTGACATAACCGGAAATTCCCCAAGTGATATGTGTAATACCGATCAATCGGGCGCTGACAAAGCGCACCCAATACCGGTGTACTTGAGCTACTGATCGGCCTGCGCCGACATTGCTAAAAGCACCCGTGACGGTTTTGTGGACCAGTGCCCACCGCCATTCGGACTTACGGCATTCCCTCAACGCCTCCGGCTCCCTCTCAAACGACCCTCGTCAAACGGGATGGCTTCAAGCCAACCGGCTGCCCTGTTAACCTTGCATGCTTACCCGGCAAGTCGTTCGACTTGAGGCCGGGCTATTGGCTTTTGCATAACTGACCGGTCGGACGAGTGAACTCTTGAGCAAGAAATTCCTGCTGCCTTCCTCAGATAAACCCCGCGTACGCTGGGGCCAGCTGTATGGCTCGGCCATGGCGCTGAAGCTGGCCGAGGCCGCTCAGGCCCTGGATGCGCCGCTGCTGGTGATCGCCGCCAATGCGCGCCAACTCAGCCGTCTGGAAGACGAGCTGCGGGTGTTCCTGCCCCAATCGTTGGAACTGCTCAGCATCCCGGGCTGGGAAACTCTGCCCTACGATCTATTCGCGCCGCATCCAGATATCATTTCGCAACGCCTCAGCACGCTGTCGCGTCTGCCACTGCTGCGCAAAGGCGTGGTGCTGGTGGATGTGGATACTGTCATGCAGCGGCTGGTGCCGCGTAGCTATATCGATGCGCACGCCTTCGATATCGCGGTCAACACCCAACTCGATCTGAAGAGCTTCCGCATCAAGCTGGCCGCAGCCGGTTACGCGCATACCTCGCAGGTGATGGCGCCGGGCGAATTCGCCGTGCGCGGTTCACTGCTGGATTTGTTTCCCATGGGCAGCGCCGCGCCCTATCGCATCGATCTATTCGATGAAGAAGTGGAAAGCATTCGCAGCTTCGACACCGATACGCAACGTACGCTGGAAAAAGTGTCACGCATCAAACTGCTGCCGGCGCGTGAATACCCGCTCAGCGCTGAAGGCGTGCAGTTTTACAAGCGACGTTTTCGTACTCGTTTCGAAGGCGATCTCACCCGCGTGCCCATGTACAAGGACGTAGCTGAAGGTGGCGCACCCGCCGGCATCGAGTACTACCTGCCCCTGTTCTTCGAACAGTTGAGCGATGTGTTCAACTATCTACCGAGCGAGAGCGCAGTCGCCTACACCGACGACTTCAATGGCTTGTTGGAAGAAGCCTGGGGTTCGATTGTCCAACGTCACGAGCAACGTGCGCACGACACCGAAAGACCGGTACTCACACCGGAAGAATTGTTCCTGCCACCGGCAGATTTTCTATCGCGATTGCAGGCGCGTAAGCAGATCGAGTTGTCGGTGAACGAACTCGATCCCAATCGCCAGCATATTTCCTGGCAGAACTTCGAGAGCACCACACCACCGCCAGTAAAGCTCGATGCACGCGCACCCGAACCGGCGCGTGCCTTGCTTGAACACCTGCGCAACTATCCAGGCCGCACCTTGATCGCTGCCGAATCTACCGGCCGTCGCGAAATGCTGCTCGACATTCTGCGCAAGCATCAACTCAACGCACCCAGCCTGGACGACTGGCAGTTGTTCATGAGCAGCGCGGTGCCGCTGGCCATCACTGTGTCGCCCATTGCTCGCGGTCTGCAACTGAAAGATCCGCCGATCACGGTGCTGGCGGAAGAACAGTTATTCGGTGAACGCGCCAAGCAGGAACGCAAGCGTCGTCGCGCCGATCGCGATCCGGAAAAAATCATTCGTGATCTTTCCGACCTGATACCGGGCGCACCCGTGGTGCATGACGAATATGGTGTAGGTCGTTATCTCGGCTTGAAGACCATGGACGTCGCTGGACTCACCGGCGAGTTCCTGGTGTTGGAATACGCTGAAGGCGACAAGATCTATGTGCCGGTGCAGGCACTGGACATGGTCAGCCGCTACACCGGCTCCGGTGGCGATAACGCCCCACTGCACAAACTGGGCAGCGATGCCTGGGCCAAGGCCAAGAAGAAAGCCGCGCAAAAGGTCCGCGACACGGCAGTGGAATTGTTGGATCTGTATGCACGTCGTGCTGCGCGCCAAGGCACTTCGCTGCAAGCGGGCGAAGCCGATCTACGCGCCTTTGCCGATGCCTTCCGCTTTGAAGAAACGCCAGATCAAGCTGCGGCTATCGAAGCCGTGGTCAAAGATCTGGGCAGCGGCAAGCCCATGGATCGCGTGGTATGCGGCGATGTGGGCTTCGGCAAAACCGAAGTGGCCTTGCGTGCGGCTTTCGTGGCCGTGCAAGCCGGCAAACAAGTCGTTGTATTGGTGCCCACGACCTTGCTGGCGCAACAGCACTATCAAAATTTCGCCGACCGCTTTGCCGACTGGCCGGTGAAGGTCGAAACCATGTCGCGCTTCCGCACCACGGCCCAGGTGAATGAAGCGCTCAAAGGTCTGGAAGCCGGCACAGTCGATATCGTGGTAGGCACGCATCGCCTGCTGCAAAGCTCGGTGCACTTCAAGAATCTCGGCCTGATCATCATCGACGAAGAGCATCGCTTCGGTGTGAAAGACAAGGAGAAGCTCAAGCATCTGCGAGCTGAAGTGGATGTGCTGACACTCACTGCCACACCCATTCCCAGAACGCTCAACATGGCCATGGGCGGCCTGCGCGATCTGTCCTTGATCACCACGCCGCCTACCAGCCGCCTGGCAATCAAGACCTTCGTGCAACCCTTCGACGGCGCCTCGGTGCGTGAAGCCTGCTTGCGTGAGATACGTCGCGGCGGGCAGATTTACTACGTGCACAACAGCGTCGACACCATTGAGAAGACTGCACGCATGCTCGGCGAATTGGTGCCGAAGCCAACATCGCCATCGGTCATGGCCAGATGCGCGAACGCGAACTGGAACAGGTGATGCTGGATTTCAGTCATCAACGCTGCAATCTGTTCGTGTGCACCACGATTGTAGAAAGCGGCATCGACGTGCCCACCGCCAACACCATCATCATCGACCGCGCCGATCGTTTCGGTCTGGCGCAGCTGCACCAGATGCGCGGTCGTGTCGGTCGCTCGCATCACCAGGCTTATGCGTACTTGCTGACGCCACCCAAGGCCAACATGACCCCTGATGCGGTGAAGCGTCTGGAAGCCATCGAGTCGCTGGAAGATCTCGGCGCCGGCTTCACGCTGGCCACGCATGACCTGGAAATTCGCGGCGCGGGCGAACTGCTGGGCGAAGGTCAGAGCGGCCAGATACAGGAAATCGGTTTCGCCATGTACATGGAGATGCTGGAACGCGCGGTGGAAGCCTTGAAGCAAGGCAAGACGCCTGATCTGGATCAGCCTCTGTATCGTGGCCCGGAAGTGGATCTGCGTGTGCCCGCGCTGCTGCCCGAAGACTACATGCCCGATGTGCATATGCGTCTGGTGTTGTACAAGCGTATTGCAGCGGTGGAGTCCACCGAGGCCTTGCGTGAACTGCAAGTGGAAATGATCAATCGCTTCGGCCTGCTCAGCGAGCCCAGCAAGAATCTATTCCGCATTGCCGAACTCAAGCTGCGCGCCAAAGCCATTGGCATTCGCAAACTCGATCTGCACGCCAATGGTGGCTATGCGGTATTCGCCGCGGATGCCAACATCGACCCCACCAACCTCATCCTGTTCGTGCAACGTCACTCGCGCACGCATCGCTTCGATGGACCACAGAAGTTGCGCTTTACGCTGCCGCTGGAAGATGTGGAGCAGCGTTTCAAGGCGGCCGAGGATTTGCTGGATGGGATTACTATGGCGCCAGCGGCTATTGCTGCGGCGTCCATTGCCAAGAGTCGGAAGAAGTGAGGCGCCTACTCATGCCATTGCTCATCGGCACGTGCCCCCACCCTGCCCTCCCCCGTGGAACGGGGGAGGGTAAGATTGCTGTAGCAAATCTTACTAAGATCATTGAAGTAATCCTCACAGCGATACCGTCTCTTCAAATGATTTCATCTCTACAAGTGCAGACAAGTTTCATTACCTCTGCTGCTCTACGGGGAAAGGCAGATCAATCCCCTCCCCCGTTCCACGGGGGAGGGTTAGGGTGGGGGCACTCTTCACTCCTATTGAACCATCGGAACTGACATGAGCTTCCTAGTCGCCGCACTGTATAAATTCGTTTCGCTGCCCGATTGCGCGACGCTCATCCCTGCCTTGCAAAATCACTGCGATCAACATGGCGTGAAAGGCACGCTGCTGCTGGCACAGGAAGGTATCAATGGCACCATCGCCGGAACCCATGAAGACATTAAAGCCGTACTGGCTTATCTGCGCAGCGATGCACGTCTGGCCGACTTGGAGCACAAAGAATCTCTTGCCGAGGAAATGCCCTTCCATCGCATGAAGGTGCGCTTGAAACGCGAAATCGTCACGATGGGCTTGCCGGAAGTCGATCCCAGCAAGATGGCTGGCACCTACGTGAAGCCACAAGATTGGAATGCCTTGATCAGCGATCCCGATGTCGTCGTCATCGACACGCGCAATGACTATGAAGTGGCCATCGGCACCTTCAAGGGCGCCATCGACCCCAACATCAAAAGCTTTCGCGATCTGCCCGATTGGGTGCGACAACAAAAATCCTTGGACAAGAAGCCCAAGGTGGCGATGTTCTGCACCGGCGGTATTCGCTGCGAAAAATCCACGGCCTTCATGCGTGCCGAGGGTTTCGATGAGGTCTATCACCTGCAAGGCGGCATTCTGAAGTATCTGGAAACCGTTCCTGAGCAAAATAGTCTGTGGCAGGGTGAATGCTTCGTGTTCGACGAACGTGTTGCGGTGGGTCATGGCCTGCATCAAGGCGAATTCGAACTTTGTCGATCCTGCCGTTACCCTCTCGGAGCAGAAGATCGCACTTCACCCTTGTACGAACTGGGCGTGAGCTGCGCGCATTGCCACGCAACCACTTCCGAAGAAAAGAAACTCAGTTTGCGCGAACGACAAAAACAAGTTGAACTGGCCGCTGCACGCAATCAAGTGCATGTCGGCGCCAAACATCCTCCCAAGCGTAAGACAGCTAAATAACAACCGAAGAGAGACATCATGCTGCAACCACCCACCGCCATTCTGGATTTCTGGTTCGGTCACGATACCGATGATGCGGCGGTGGCCAAGAAGCAGGCGGCGCTGTGGTGGTCCAAGAACGCCGCCATCGATACCGATATCAAGCAACGTTTTGAAGCCACGCTACTAGCCGCGGCAGAAGGCTCACTCAATGCCTGGATGGAAACGCCATTCGGTCGCCTGGCCTTGATACTGCTCACCGATCAGGTACCACGCAATATTTATCGCGACACGCCACAATCCTTTGCCTTCGATTCACTGGCACGCGACTGGTGTAAGAGCGGCTTGGAACTGGGCGTGGATAAACAGCTGCGCCCCATTCAGCGCGTGTTCTTTTACCTGCCGCTGGAACACTCGGAAAACATCGCAGACCAGAAGCTAAGCGTGCAGCTATTTACCGCCCTCGCTAATGAAGCCGCCGCTGAATTGAAGTCCACCTTCGACGGCTATGTCGATTTCGCACAGCGTCATGCTGCCATCGTCGAACGCTTCGGTCGCTTTCCACATCGCAATGCCATTCTGCAACGCGCCTCGACACCGGCGGAACAAGAATTCCTGAAACAGCCTGGATCGGGCTTTTAGCGTTGTAATTGCCTTGCTACAGATAGTCGATATTCGATGACCGCCCATATAAGGCGTTCGCCTAACGGCTAATTGGCACATCCTGCAAGCACCACGCTCGTCGCTTGTCGGCTCGTGCATTGAATTGCAATTCGCGCGACTGTCCTACACTGAAACAGCTGTTTTTAAGGCATTTCAGCACTACACAAAAAAGCGTATCGCTGTCCATGTAAGTTTTTTGCGACGCCACCGTGACGCCGTTGCCCACTGCTCATCGCATGTTATGACCAGTGATTTCCTTATGTGCAATTCAACCAGCCTTCAATGGGCTGCCGAATTCGCTCCCTTTAGTCTGCGCACCCATCGGCCAGCCACGGCGGCCCAATCAGATAACGCAGACTTCAGGAGCGAGTTCCCTTGTTAGCAAAAAACACATTGGTAAAAATTTCTGCTCTGCTGGCGGTGTCCTGCGCCTCCCTCGCCCATGCGGCACCCCTGATGGGTGTGTACAAGGGTCCCGCACCCAAGGGCACCAACATTGTCGATACCTACAATACGTGGTTGGGCGGCAAGGTTTCCCTGGTGGAAGACTTCGAAGCAAACGATACCTACGCCAACATGAGCGGCCCCTCGTGGCAGCTCTCTGCATGGGACACCTTTCTAAAGGCACATTCCGGCAACAACTTGATATTGAGCGTTCCCATGCTGCAAGGCGCATGGAACCTCAGCGGCCCTGACGGCGTCGCCGGCACTTCAGATGATGTGTCCTTCGCCAATTGTTCCAGCGGTCTCTATAACTCGTACTGGGCAACACTCGCCGACAATCTTGCTGCCAAGGGCATGACCAAAGCCTATTTGCGTTTAGGTTGGGAGTTCGATGGCGGTTGGTATACCTGGCGCGCCAGTACTTCGCCTTCGGGCTATGCCGGTTGCTTCCGGCAAATCGTACAAACCATGCGCGCTCGTCATCCCGAAGCTGCTTGGCGGTTTGTCTACAACCCCACCACAGTGTTCTCACAGACCCTGATTCAACAGACCTATCCCGGTAACGACGTGGTCGATGTGATCGGCATCGACGTCTATGACCAATCGTGGAATACCGGTTCGGGTATCGACGCCTACTATCCGACCACCTGCACCACCGACGCCTGCAAACTCACTTATCAAAAGAACGCCTGGACGGCGTCGTTGACGTACATCAACTACCTGCGCGACTTCGCCAAGACCAATGGCAAGCCGTTTGCGTTCCCGGAATGGGGCGTGGTGAACCAAAGCCAGAACAACGGTCATGGCGGTGGCGATAACACCTACTTCATCCAGCAGATGTACAACTTCATCAACGATCCGGCCAACAATGTCGAATTCCATGTGTACTTCGACTACACCGCGCCCGATGGCGATCACCTGTTGTCCAACATCACGCTGAGCGGCGCGACGACCACGCAATTCCCGAATTCGGCGGCGTTGTTCAAGCAATTGTTTGCATCGACTTCAACCACCACTCCGACGACACCGGCGATTCCTTTATCGGTTACTGCATCGGCTGGTGCGGCACCTGCCACTCTTGCTACGGGGGCAGTGACGAAAATTTCCACTACCGTTACCGCCACCCAAAACATCGCAGCGGCTAACGTAGTGATGTTCGTGCAATCGACTCCATGGAGTGTGGTAACCAGTCAGACCAGCACGGTCAATCTAGTCGCCGGTACGGCCTCCACCGTCAGTTGGAATTACACCGTACCGAGCACCTTGACCGCCGGCAGCCATCTGATTGGCGTGAGCGTATACGACGCCAACTGGAAGCAGGTGTACTCCACCAACGCGGCTGCAACGCTCACTGTCGCTGCTCCGCCGAGTTATGCAGTGGGCACCAGCACGATCAGCGCGGCAACAGTAAAAGCAGGTCAAACGCTGACCTTGACCACCAGCATCAGCTCTAACCAGTCGATTCCTGTAAATGTAACGATGGTGGCCCAATCGGCTACCGGCGTCTCCGGCGCAACGGTGACCCAGACCTGGCCAGTCACGCTGACAGCAAACAAGTCTTCGCCGCTGACCTGGACCTTCAAAGTCCCCAGCAATGCCATCGTCGGCAACGCCAAGGTATCCCTGTCCATCCACAGCGCCGACTGGAAGCTGTTGTTGTACAAGGACTCGGCTGTTAAGTATCAAGTACAGAAATAAGAAGCCAGCATAGAGCTTCGCTTCGGCGGCGCTGGAATCTCCAGCGCCGTTTTTTTGTTTTGGGTCGATGGTTTTTGTTGTGCTCGCTATCGGAGCTTTTACGTTTGATGGGCCATCTTTAGATGCTTCAACTGCAACTTGTGAGATGCCCCCACCCTAACCCTCCCCCGCAAGCGAGGGAGGGAACAGGAGGTGCACGCGTGTGCGAGGGAAATTCCTCGTCCTCATGCTCATGCTCGCTTTGCGAGGCAATAGAGATGGATACGTGAGAGGAAAATTCTGATCCCTCCCTCGCTTTGCGGAGAGAATTAGATATACATACGTGAGAGGGATTTTTCTGATCCCCTCCCCCGTTCCACGGGGGAGGGTTAGGGTGGGGGCAAGCTCACTCGACTAAGCCCGAAGGTCATCCCCGCATCCTTCAAAAGGACGTCTCTACGCCAGCTTCGCCTTACTACCGCCCTGCTCGCTGCGCAGTGCATGCAGCACCCGCACGATGAACTGCGAAGCCGTATCTCGTGGCTCGGGCACGGCCGAGATCACACCGAAGCTGACGGTAACATAGCGCAGCGCGGCACGCGGATGATGAATCGCCAAATCACGCACACGTGAAGCCACCATCTCGGCCATACGCTGACCATGTTGAGGTTCAGTGGTTAGCGCGGCGGCAATGATCTGACTGTCTTCCCAACGTGCACACAAATCACTGGCGCGGCGGAAACAACCGGCAATAGTGCCGGCCACGCGTTTGAAGGTCTGCTCGGCACCGGTGGGACCGAAGACATCGCGATAGGCATTGGCCTGATTGATCTCGAACATCATCATGGTCACTGGCCGCTGGTCCCGCTGGGCCAGCGAGAAGTCGCGGCGCAATAGATCTTCGAAATAGGAACGCCGCAACAGGCCGGTTTGCTTGTCTTCACGTACATGCGCCAGCATGCGTTGCGTGCTGAGCATGGCGTCGGTGGCCTCTTCGGTGAGCGCACCGACCGCGCGTACATTGCCAACACGATGAAAACTGGCGAAATGGGTTAGTACACCCTGCTGATCGCGAATCGGGATCAACTGCAATTCATTAACAAAGGGCGTGCCGTCCTTGCTGTAATTGCGTACTGCGGTGCGACAGGCGATGCCTTCGCGCAGTGCGGCGCGCATCAAGGTCAGCCCTTCTTGATTGTCTTCGCCCTGTTGCAGCAGGGACAAACTACGTCCCTGCAATTCGCTGCTGCGATAACCGGTCAACTGCTCGAATGCATGATTGGCATACACCACCGGCCAGCCGCCGCTGCGAGCGTCACAGACCACAACCCCTTCCGATGAGGCGTCGATCAGACTTTGCAGGACCAGCCAATCCAGTGACACATTGAGCTCCGTGACTCGCAATTTAAGATGCAAACGGGGGTAGATTGAGGCTACCCCTGTCGTGGGCCATTTGCACCATTCCAGATAGTGTCTTTATTTCAAATTGAGAACTGCGTGGGCTCCCGGCTCATTGACACAGCAGCCAAGCAATCTCGCCATTGGGCTGAGGCCAGCAGTTCCTTCTGACCTAACCCAGGCGAACCATGCAAACGCGCCAGACGCACCAGGCTGACGGGGTCCGGCTCCAGCTTCAACTGCTGCAAGGTTTGCAGCGCAGCATCGCGGTTATTGCAGATCAGCACCATATCGCAGCCGGCAGCCAAAGCCTTGTGTGCACGTTGCGGGATCGGCCCCATGATACTGGCGCCCTCCATGCTCAGATCATCGGAAAATACCGCACCAGTGAAACCCAGCTTGCCGCGCAGCTCATCCACCAGCCACTTGCGTGAGAAGCTGGCCGGCACACTGTCCACCCGCTCGAACACCACATGAGCAGCCATCACCGCCGGCAGTTGATTGTCGATCAGCCGGGTATAGGGATGGATGTCATTCTCCATGTCCACGTAACGGCGTCGGTCCACCGGCAAGGCCACATGCGAATCCGCCACCACGGCACCGTGTCCGGGGAAGTGCTTGGCCACTGCACACATGCCGGCATCGCGCATGCCATGCATCATGGCCACGGCCAGATCGCCCACCACGCGCGCATCGCGATGGAAGGCACGATCGCCAATGACGCTGCTGGCGCCATAGTCCAGATCCACCACTGGGCCAAAACTGAGATCGATGCCCACTGCCCGCAATTCGGCTGCCAGCAACCAACCGGATTGTTGCGCCAGCTTCAAACCAGCCTGTGGGTTTTGATCGTAAGCCTGGCCAATCACACGCATCGGCGGCAGCACGGTGAAGTCCTTGCGGAATCGCTGCACCCGCCCGCCTTCGTAATCCACCGCCACCAACAAGGGCGGTGAACGCACCGCACGCACTTCGGCCACCAGGTGTTGAATCTGTTCGCGGCTCTCGAAATTACGTGTGAACAGAATGATGCCGCCCACCAATGGGTGCTTGAGCATCTCGCGTTCTTCCGGCAACAGTTCCTTGCCGAGCAGATCGATCATCAACGGACCCAGCGTCATGGAAACCTCAATTGCGTTCAAACACTGCCACCGATTCCACATGGGCAGTATGCGGGAACATGTCCAGTACACCAGCGGACTTCAAGGTATAGCCCAGCTCATGCACCAAGATACCGGTGTCGCGTGCCAAGGAACCGGGATGACAGGAGATGTACACGATGCGCTGCGCACCGCACTTGGCGATCACCGGCAGGATCTCACGTGCGCCGGCACGCGGCGGATCGAGCAATACCTTGTTGAACTTACGCTTGGCGAAGGGCGAGTCCTTATGCTCTTCGAACAGATTGGCCGTCATGAATTCCACATTGGTCAGGCCATTGCGGCGTGCATTCTGACGCGCACGCTCCACCAAGGACGCCTCGCCTTCGATGCCCAGCACCTGCTTGGCGTGACGCGCCAAGGGCAATGAGAAGTTACCCAAGCCACAGAACAGATCCAGCACTTCGTCCTGGTCATTCACTTCCAACAGCTGCAAGGCCAGCGTCACCATCTGCTGATTCAAGGCACCGTTCACTTGAATAAAATCATTGGGCAGGAACTCGAATTCCAATTTGAATTGCGGCAGACCATAGCTCAGCGCCTGCACACTCTCAGGATGCAGCGGCGTGATGCTGTCGTAGCCCTCGCGTTGCAGATAAATCTGCACGCCATGCTGCTGACGGAAGGTATGTAAGGCTTGCAGATCGGCTTCGGTCAGATCCTGCAAAATGCGAATCACCAACGCGGTGATGTTATCGGCCACCGCGGCTTCCACCTGCGGCACTTTGTCGCGCACGCTCATGCCGCCTATCAACAGGCTGAGCGGTTCGATCAAGGAACTCAATGGCTCACGCAATATCTCGCAGCGATTGATATTGGCCAGCTTGTTGCTGTTGCGTTCGCGGAAGCCCACCAGCGTGCGGCCCTTCTGCGGTACCCAACGTGCACCGAGACGCGCACGGCGGCGATAATTCCAGACATCGGCTTGTAGCGGCGGCAGGATAACCGGCACATCGACTTTGGCGATGCGCGCCATGTTGTCCAACAGCTGCCCTTGCTTCAACGCCAGCTGCCGCTCTGAACTTAAGTGTTGTTCGGCACAGCCACCGCACATTGCATAGTGCTGGCACTTGGGATCGACTCGGTCTGCAGAAGGTTTGATGACCTGCAGCAGCTTGGCTTCCTGCACACCCTTGCGCTTCTGCAACAGCTGCACTTCAACGGTCTCACCCGGCAGCGCGCCGTCGATGAACACCGCACGCCCATCCAGCTTGGCAATGCCCTGCGCTTCATGCGACAGATCGACCACTTCCAGCTGCTGTGGTGGCAACAGCTTCATCGCGTGCTTATGGCGGCTCATGCTGCCACCTCCGGCCAGGCCGCCAGAAACTCTTTGAAATGCGGTTTGGTCTGTTCCTTCAGATAGTCGCGAATGAGTTGGTTCTCGATGGCGTACTGCTCGCGCGACAAATGACCCCGCATCATTTCAAAGCGCAGATACACCAGGAAGGTATTCAGCACATCGGTCTCGCAGTAATTGCGAATCTCCTCGATGCCGCCTTCCAGCCAGCAATCCCACACCTTGTCGCCGCTCATGCCCAGCTTGCCCGGCAGGTTGAGTAACATGGCCACGTTCTGCAGACTGGCGCGACCGCGACCTTGATAGCCGGACAACACATCCATCACATCGGTATGCCGCCAGTGAAAGCGGTTGAGATAGTTGTTCCACTTGAACGAAGAATCCTCATCACCGGTTTCCCAGTAGCGTGGCGCCTGGATGCCATGACGCAGCGCGCGGTAGTGCAACACCGGCAGGTCGAAACCACTGCCGTTCCACGACACCAGATCGGGCGTGTACTTTTCGATGCCATCGAAGAAACGCTGAATCAGCTCCGCCTCCGGCGCATCCGGCTCGCCCAGCGACCACACCTTGAAGCTATCCCGCGAACGCAGCGCCACCGAAATCGCCACCACCCGCTGCTGCTCCAGACTCAGAAACTCGCTGCCGGTCTCCTCGCGCCGCTTGGTCTGCATCACGTAGCCCACCTGCTTGTCGGTCAGGTTTTCCAGGCCATAGATGCGCCGACCCAACTCGACGTCGGGAATGGTTTCAATATCGAAGGAAAAAACGTGCATTGCGGAGGTGGACCTAGGGTCAGTTAGCGGGCTTGGGTGGAAATTCAGGGGCGCATTCTACCCGGCCGGGGGCGCGGATGCGGCGCAATCTGGCGGGGATGGCTGCACTGGATTGGTGACTGCGCTCAGAAGACTCTTGAGCGTCTATTCGATGAGATTAGCCAATAGTGGACAGTAATCCGTGAAGCACTAAGCCTGTCTAGCCGTAATCCGCAGCTGACTTTGCTGGCGCTTAACTATCACGGGATGAAAGCATACTGCCGGAGAGCGAAAAGCTGCACTTCACTATCCTTGAATGTCTCGACCCGGCGCTATTTACTACGCAACGAACTATCGAAAGAATCCAAAATCCGTACACCCAAAAATACCCTGAGCATCACATCTACAATTGTATAAATAACTATTACACCTAGTAATAGCACCGTAAACTTCCATCCATTATTAAAACGGAATAGATACACGAAGCATCCGAAAGCCAAAGCATCTAAAGCAGTAATAACAAGAAATAGAATTCCATATTTTGGCGCACTTGCGAGACTCAAACCCAAAGCCAATAAGGCTGCCAAAAAACCCAATAGAAACACAATGCGACTTAATTTCATCTCGAAGTACCTGCTCCATTTGTGCTGCTTGCATCAGGCGTCGACCGTAAGACAAGGTACTTTTACCTTTTGCACCCTTCGCACTGCGGGCTCACTAAGGAGCCCGCTGCGCAAACTCAATAGCTCTGGTCAATCATCAACCCGCCTCAACCAGCGGCAGGACACAAACCGAATCAAGCGATTCACCGACTCACGAACGATGGTCGTGGCGACCTCCACGACGTCCGGAAAATATCCCTGTTGCTTTTGGCTGATGTCATCGGCGTATTCAAGCGCCACATGCAGACACTGAAGTTCTGTTTCGTAGTTAACCATGCCCCGTTGCTTAAGTAAGCTGGACATCCGTCAAATTCGTGTCAACTCACCCGGTGAGATTCCTCCCGTGCGTCTGTCAGACCTTTGTTTATTTTCCCTCACTAACGACTTTCTGGTTTTCAAGTTCTGCGCGCATGGCGCTGCCACGTATACTGGTTATCGTGTAAACCTTGTCGACGTATATCGAGAAAAAATAAATTGAACCGATGAATATAAACAGCCCGATTACGGGTGACTTTAGCTTCAATCCATCTTTTCCAACCTCAAACGTGTTGTCGATGCTGTTTTTTTCGGCAAATCCAAATTCCATGTGTTTCCAGCTCATCACCAGGCCAATACCCACGATGATGAATACCATTATCATGACTGCCAGCGAGGCATAGTACTGCGCCCATAAAGATGCAATTGTGTGCTCGTTCTGCCGGTTGTACATGGAAAGCGCACTGCGATCCGCCTCTACATCCAATGCCTCTTTGTCATGAATTAGGCGTACGGTTTCTGCATTCTTTATCGCGAGTAGACATTCCGTGTCCGACATACTGCATGCCGAAAAATCCAAGCCGGCCGAGCCCTTTGTTTCTCCCAAATCGTCAGAATAAGCATACGAACACCAAGACAGCATCAGGATCGCAACAAGCGAAGCACCATGTATTTTCATCGCATGACTCCTTAAAGAAGCTCCTACCAGTTGATGCGCGCCATAATCTCACTCCGGGACAGACATTTTTTTTCGACTGTGTAGTAAAAGGGCTTCGCTTGCGAGCAAACAGGCGCTGATGCATTGCCCGACGCCAAGCGAGTTCTGGAGATTGTGGTAACAGTTGGGCTTACGCCCACACTGGGCGTTGGGTCGATCAGTACATTCATGCATTGCGGGCAGTTTTTTTTAATTTTCTCTAAGGCCGCCGAAAGCTCCGCACGTCCCGCGCTTTCGGTTGGTGACAATCCCTTGAGATTCTTCAGCCGGTCGATTGGATCGCCGCGAACTTCAAGGTCATATATAGACCGCCACTGCTCAGATAACACCCCGTTCTCTACCCCTGCAATTCCTTTCATGTCTGCTGCCGACCGTGCCTTCAGACTGTCGAAGTCACGGCTAGATTCGGTCAACAGTGAGCTCACATTAGGAAAGGATGTAGTTGGTGTTGCAATTCGCGCATCCTGACTTTGGGCGAACGCACCGGCAAGTGCAGATCCACAGCAGAACAAGCTCAATATCCTTCGGCTTAGAATACGCATGTTAACTCCTCATATTATTTCATCGCCACTCCGATAACATTTCCACAAATTACAATAGCGACAGTATTCGCCAACTTCCAGACTTCAACAGTTCGTCACGACTAAGGGCTCGATGCTTCCAATAGATTGCTGCATTCGTGGGAGGGAAGTTGAGAAATAAGGCGATGATTCCATGCGCCGTTTGCCAGTAGGCACCGCGCGCCCCAATGCACTTCCTATCAGATTCGCATTCGCGCGCCGACAGCGAGACGACCTTAGCGGGCACGGCAGCTACTCCTTATTCCCTTTGCAGGATGTGGGGAGTGTAGCGCAATCAACAAGCCCAAGCGCTCATCCGCAGTGGGTTGTTGTGCATCTATTGATGTGCGCAGGAGCCATAATCACAGAAATGACAGGAGAGAGTCCTAATTGCTCACGGGTACCACTACGACCGCCACCCCGATCAAGGATAGCTATAACATCGTGCCTACCCATCAGGCGCCGCTCGTTCTGACGCTGGACGATGCTTGCCGGGGCGAGGTGATCCGCTGAGGGCTGGCGCCGACCTGGGCAAAGGGTAAGCCACCGAAATTTAACGCGTACGTGACAACATCGCAGGGTTGCGGGTTTGTGGGTATTTTCGACGCGTCACCCAGAATGCACATATTGCTTGATCTACAAGCCACATCTAGGACAGCTTGCCGGCAAAGCGTCAAACTCCATTTCAACTATCCGTGACTCTTCAACCCTGCCGCAATACCAGCGGATCGACGGCGCGGCACTGTTCCTCTGTTCTGCAAGCCCGGAAGAATTTGAAATACTCTTCCGCCAAAACAGGAAGCGTGTCCACTAAATCCTGGTAACTCCACCCGGCACTATTCTGTTTTACGCTGCGCTCAATTAAACGGCACTTTTGCTGCCTTAAGAAATGATTGCACCACGTCTCTGGGCATTCCACTCAATCTATCTAGTAATGCTTGATGAACTTGTCTGCGTTCGATCCAAATTGCCGCAAGTGACTCGGCGCAAGTTCGACGAAGTGAATCGTCGATTGCTTTTGATTCGATCGCCGTGATCAATGCCTTCTCAGCCGCCGCTCTGTCTGGCACACGCCCAAGATCCTGGGCCGCATCGTCACGCCAAGATTCGTTCTCTGACTCGAGCAACGTGACTAACAACTCGTCAACCGATCTAGATGTCATTGCAATCCGCCCTAGTTCTTGCATCCGCAGTTACCATGTCCCATAGCAGCTCGTCCCGTAGCACCACCGGCTGCTCCGCCAATCGCAGCTCCACCGACTGATGGGACGCCGATCGAAAACAACATCGCCGGGTCGCGGGTTCGTGGGTATTTCTCAGCGCGAGAATTCATATGTTGCTCGATCTCTGAGCAGCTCCGAAGCCAGCTTGCGTGAAAGTGTAAAGCTCCACTTCAACTATCCCCGACTATTAACGTGCTCGAACAACCCTCGAACCCGCGACCCAGAGACGCTCCTCGATGTGGATGTTCCTTAAGTGTTTCCTTATGTCGAAGATCTTTGAGCCAAGGTGAACGCTCGTGATATCTTTTTTTTAAGTTTGGCTGCTCCCTTCGTCTCATGGGTCTTTTTTGATTTCTCTTCTCGCGCTTTTTGATTTCGAGTGGCCACCTCGAAGCCTGCGATTGCCTTGTCTAATAAGTTTTGGCAGTACTCCCATCGTTTCGTCGCTGAGAGCTTCATGCCCAGATACTCAGGAACCTGCTCTGGCCAATATTCGGCAAGCACTTGCAGAGCGGCTCTGGCATTCCTAGTGTAGTAGTTAAACGTCCACTCTCTACATTTGCGATCTTGAGGATAGGAAATCGCATTATCCTCAATAATCTTCTCCAGAAAATCGCGCCCATCCGCAAAGACTGCTTTACGTTGGCCACTTTTATCCGCTAAGAACGCTGCCCGCCACAGCGAGAAAGAGACAGAAAGTAGGTCCTGGGCTGCTCGTGACCACCTCTGAGTCTTCCAAAGCGCTTCATGTTCCGTAAAGAGCCTCAGAAGGCGCACAGCAGATCTTTGGTTTCTGGCGCGACTCTCGACAGCCCATTCGAGATGGCTCAGGTTTGGTAATTTTGTCGGACTCGCTGATCTCTTTTCCATGGATTTAGTCCTCACTAGCTCACGCGTAACAACATTCATAACGGAGCATAACGGAGCACATCGCCGGGTCGCGGGTTCGTGGGTATTTCCTAGGTCTGAATTCTGAATCGCTCCGAAGCCAGCCTTCGTGAAATTATCAAGCACCACTTCAACTATCCCTAACCATTGATGTTATCGAAATACCCTCGAACCCGCGACCCGGCGACCTTCATTCCCAGAGGTTCTGCTCAATCCTCAACCCGCTTCAACCAACGGCCGGATATAAACCGAATCCAAGCGGTTCACCGACTCTCGAACGATGACCATGGCGACCTCTACGACGTCCGGAAAATACCCTTGATGCTTGGGGCCGCTGTCATCGTCGTATTCAAGCGCCACATGCAGACATTGCAGTAACGATTGCGCTTTGGAAAGCTGGGTTCGTTCGGCTTCAATAGCTTCATGTAAAGCTTGGTGGCGGGAGTTGTGAATAGAATTTCTGGAAAGACGCTGTTTCGAAGTAGAATTTCGCTTAGCCATGGTGACCTCTTCCGTAGGTGACTTTGGTTAGGCGTCCGTCTCGGTTGCCGCCGAGGCGGGCGCCGCTTTTTGTGGGCTGTTCGTACCGTCGTGAATTCCCAAAATGCCTGGAGCAATCCGTGTTGGCGGCATGAGCTACCCCCCCACACAAGTATGCCAGATTGCTGTATATATAACCAGTAATAGTTCGCTTAGCAGCGAGTAATTTCAGCTAAAACTTCTATCATGCTCACCAGGTCGTGATGCTTGATAGCAATGTAAGACCTACTTCAATTGCACCTCTAATTCCGCAGCTCGAGTCGTAAAGAACATCGCCGGGTCGCGGGTTCGAGGGTATTTCTGGCCAGGAATACTAGAAATTCGAAGTGCAATATCCTGCGAAAGCAATAACGTGCTTACCAACATTTTCTTCCCTCTAGTACGGCACGGAGGCGCAAACCCAGACCTCATATTCCCGCAGCGTTTTATCACGTCACCCTGCGCGGCAATCATCGACAGAATATCTTCTTTACCCCAGAGGATCGAGCGCTGCTCAATAGCATTGCGGCAGATATTGTGCCGCGATTCGGCGCACGGTTGCATGCTTACTGCTGGATGACCAATCACATCCATATGCTGATGCAGGTAGGCGATACTCCTCTTGGACGCATCATCTTGCGCATCGCCAGTCAGTATGCCCGAACGCTACAGGCGCGATTTCATACTACCGGCCATCTTTTCGAACGTCGCTATCATGCCGTGCTCGTGGATGCCGATGCTTACCTGCTAGAGCTATTGCGTTACATCCATCTGAACCCTGTGCGCGCTGCAATGGTACCAACTGCGACAGATTATCCTTGGTCCAGCCATCACGCTTACCTTGGTACGCGGCCCGACGTCTGGGTTACCACCGAATTTGCACTGAGCCTATTTCATACTGAACTGCCGCTAGCGATCCAATCATACGAGCGCTTCATGCACGAAGCAGCCACCACTGGCTCACCGCTTGACCACTGCAATCCGAGTGATCATCGCATTCTCGGGAGCGACGACTTCGCCGCCAAACTACTAGGCACTGCCTGGCACCCCCGCTCGCACAAAACACTTGAGCAGCTGCTGGATGAAGCCTGCCAGCAATGGGCCGTTTCCCGTGACGCATTGTGTTCACCTAGCCGTCATCGGCAACTAACCCATGCTCGCGCTTGGATCGCTCACCAAGCCGTCACCCAGAGCATCGCTAATCTGTCCCGGGTCGCTCGAATGCTGAATCGCTCCGAAGCCAGCCTTCGTGAAAGTGTCAAGCGCCACTTCAACTATCCCTGACCGTTGATGTTCTCGAAATACCCTCGAACCCGCGACCCGGTGATGTTCTTTCGAAAATGGGCGTGACAGTTGCGGTCCCAGGTTCCGAAGTGACGACGGTGCAGCCTGCAAAGTAGGCGGTTCAATAACAATCAAAACCGCAACACCTCCATGTCGTTGGGCTGCACAGGCTTAGCCCAACCTACCGCACTGCTCGCTCTTAGTTTAGCCACCCACGGGTTACTCCTTGCGTCTATCTTGACCAAATTTCTCAGCCAATAAGCGAAGCGAAACCAAATACACAATTATCATACCGAAGGCGATGATGTCACCGAACTTATTCCTAAGCCATCCCTGAGTTAATGCCAATGGAGCAAGACCAATAATGTATATCAGGAGCTTTGGCATAGTAAATTCCCCTTACCGTTGACACGAGCAATCATCATTGTCATTCATTGCTTTCGCTCCAACTTTGTACAACTGGTATGCGCTTTGGGTAAGTAACATATCCCTAAAGTCTTGCCCATGCCGTTTGATACGTCGAGTCACTTTCGCTACACGACCTGTTGTGCGTGCACGACCAAGCTGCTCAGTAAGCTCTAAGACTGCTCCTCCAGATTTCCCTGCAGTTTTTCCGACTTTAAACCATCCAGGCGCAACTGCTCCGACAGCTGCGGACACACCCACATCCCACCAGTCGTAGTTATGGTAGTCGAACAAATCGCACCCTTTTTTATAGTTGTCAACTGCCTGTAATCCAATTTCGAAAAGCGCTCCTATCGCAATCCCAGCAATAAATTCACCAGTTGGATCAATATTGCTGATTGGATTCCCACCGACATATGCATACGTGTTGATGCCACCATCCAACCCAATCGGATCTGATTCGACGTATCTACCAGTGGCCGGGTCGTAATCACGCGCCATGTTGTAGTTCAGAGATGTTTCAGCATCGTAGTACTGGCCAGGATAGCGCAAGTTCATCGACAGCCTCAGGCCATTACCATCCGGATCTTCGTTTGGCGTGCCATTGCCGTATGGGTCGTGGTCCCATCTCCAGATCACTTCATTGTTAGTTGCTCGCGTGACTTTCGTCGGGGAGTTGAGGTGATCGGTATGGACGTAAAATACGCCAACACTCGTACCACCTTGGTCAGTACGGATTGTTGCTACAGGGATGTCATTCAACCAGACCAATTCTTGGATCAGGGTTCCAGATGAGCTGTACTCACCCAGCAGATGACCCGACTCGTCATAAACGAAGTTCGTTGTGCCATTTGAGTTGGATTTCTGTACCCGCTGTCCCAGTGAATTGTATTGGTAGGTTGTGGTCAGTGCGAAGTTCGAACTAACCATACGGCCAGCATCGTTATAGGTAAAACTCTTCGCTCCATCGCTAAGCGTGTTGCCGGCATTGTCATAGCTGTAGGTTCTGCTCAGCGTGCCGGTAGCGGAGTTGAGTTTATTGCTGGTCGTCGAGACACCAAAGGTCGTCAAGCCTGTAGGCAAGCCGAGATTGGTCGAGCTATCATCGGTGCGAGTGGCGATGGTGCCATCCGGATTGTAGGTGTAGGTACTCAGCCCTGCGCTATCAACCAAGGTTATCTGACCATCCTGATCGTATTGCCTTACCGTCAGGCTGCCATTACCCCAGGTCCAGCCTTCGGTCTGACCAAAAGGCTGGTACACCAACGTATTCAACACCGTCGCGCCATTAACGTTGATGCCACTGATCCTGCCATTGGCGTAGCTGTAGCTGATGGTTTGACCTGAGGGCGTCTGAATACTCGTGAGATTGCCATTGATATAGCCGTAACTCACGGTCTTGGCTTGGCTGCCAATCGTCTGCGTCTTACCGATGATATGGCCTTGCCCATCGTAGGTGTAGCTAGTGCTGCCGCTGCCATCAGTGAACTGGGTCAAATGGCCTTTGCCGTTCGTACCCTGGTCGTATTGAAAGGTCTGCGTCTGATCACTGTATTGGATCTGCGTGACTCTGCCTGAAGCGTCATAGCTGTAAGTACCGCTCTTGGTTCGGGCATCGGTGCTTACGTTTAGGTTGCCAGCGCTATCGTGGGTGTACTGAGTGACGCCGGTATCGGGACTGCTCAGCTGTTTGAGATCACCCAACCCGTTATAGGTATAGCTGGTGGTCAGTGATTTCGGATCGGTAACGCTAGTGAGGTTGTCCTGCGCATCGTAGCCATAGCCAGTAGTTTGACTAGCCGGGCCCAGCTGGCTGACCAGACGATTCAGCGCGTCATAGCCATAGCTGGTGGTGCGGCTGGCGGGATCGGTCAGGCTCGCCAGGTTGCCGTTGTTGTCGTAGCTGTAGCTGGTGCTTTGACTGTTGGCGCCGAGTTCTTGCACCAAGCGACTTAAGGTGTTGAACACGCGGCTGCGGGTTCGCACCACGGCATTGCTGGCATCGAGCACTTGTTCCTGCGTGCGGTTGCCGGCTGCGTCCAGGGTATAGGCGATGCGATTGCCGTCGCTGTCGGTGATGCCGGTGAGGCGATGGGCATTGTCGTAGCTGTAGGTCAGGGTGCTGCTATCGGGCAAGGTGACCTTCTTGAGCAGGCCGGTGGGCCAGTACTCGAAGCCGGTGGCTTCGCTGCCCACGGTGCGCGAGGTCAGGCGCTGACGCAGATCGTAGGTGAGCGTGGTCACCACGCCATTGGCATCGGTAATCGTCAGCGGCTGACCGGCGGCGTTGTAGGTGTTGTACGTGGTGGTCTGCCCCAGCGCATTGGTCACCGTCTGCAGCTGGCCGCAGGCGCCGCCGGTGTTGCAGGTGTAATAGGTATAGGCGGTGACATCGCTGACGTCGGTGCGCGGACCATCGGCGGTGAGCACCTGGCCATAGCTGTTATAGGTGTAGCTCCAGGTGCGCGCGGTGTTGGTGACGGTATCGGTCAGCGTCTTGCTGAGCATGTTGCCGCTGGCGTCGTAACTATAGCCGGTGGTGCGACCAGGTTCGGTCACCAGCAAGGGCAAACGATAGGTGGCATGCCATTGGGTGGTGATGGTGCGAGCTTGCGCAGTGCCATAGCCTTCGGTGCGCGACAGCTCCAGGCCGCGATCATCGTCATACACATAGGTGGTGACATTGTTGTTGTAGTCGGTGCGGCTGCTCACCCAGCCACGCAAATCATAAGTGGTGGCCTTGCCTTCCGAACAGGTGGGGCATTGCGAACCGGAGATGCCGGTAACCAGGTTGCGATCGCCATAGCGACCGAAGTTGAAGGTGCGCACTGCGCCTAGAGCATCCGTCACCGTCACGGTACCGTCAGTGTTGTAGACCAGCGTGTGGTTGCCGGCGCCACCAGCTTCGTACGTTTGTGTCCCGCGGCCTTGGCTGTCATAGACCCAGGTTGACAGGCGATTGCCATTTTCATCGACCAAGCCGGTCATGGCATTGGGAAAGGACGTATTCTCGTACAAATAGGCCCGTGATGTTCCATCCAAAGTCACAACTGTGGCAAGACGGCTTACGGTGTCATAGCTGTATTGAATAGACTGCCCATCTGAATCAATAACGCTTGCCAACTTACCAGAGGTTCCATAGACCAAGCTAATAGTGTGACCGAACGTGTCTACTATCAAACTTAAGCGACCTAAGCTGTCGTAATTAATAGTCTGTATTACACCCGTACGATCAGCAATGCTGAGCAACTTACCGGCGCTATCGTAAGTTTCGACGCTGTCGCTGGCATCAGTTAGGGTAAAACCGCTGGCAGTTTGCTGTAGCTTTAGACTGAAGCCTGGCGGCGCGACTACAGAACCACCGCTAAGCATAAAACTAATAACTTGGCCATCGTCACGCGTTACATCAAAACCAATTGTATTCGTACCAGCAAAATTTGATCCGAAAGAAGCTGGAAGTCCAGAATCACTATCAAAGTATGCTAGTAATGGCACCGCACCAATAGTGACGCCCCCCTGACTGAGCGAGCAAACTCCATTCACATAAGCGACGGTAGCACTCTGCCATGTACTTACCCTGGACTTAATCTGATTAAAGCCGCTGGTACATGCAGATGCAGGATCGGAATAGATTGAAGAGTTATCAGGACTCGATGAGTATTCCTTGTAGCTGACGGTCGAATATTTATATTTTACGTTGCGACTAAAACTGTGTCGCCAGCCTTTGCCAAGATCACCATTACTATCGTCCAAACTATTATAAAAACGTTTAAATGTCTGAAGATTACCTTGCCCCGCAGCATCTATTTCAGTCGCATAAACACCCCCGCCTGCCGGATTGATTGGATCGCCTACGCCATTACAACTTGAACCACATTGACTTTTAGTCGGAGGCACCACAGACGCAAAGTAATGCGGATGATAGAAGTCACCCAGCGCGTACCCAACAGGGCCACAATTTTGGTGGTTACTTAACCCAGCCTTGCATAACCAACCAGCCTCCCAAACCAAAGAATAGTTCCCGTGATGACACCACGTTGCACCCGGATATGAATATTGGTCAGAAAAACTCTGACAAGCCTGCAAAGCTGCCTCGTATGTTGGACATGCACCTACCACATGCTCATGGGTAGGATCTTGGGCAATAGACTGCACATCACATGCAGCAGCTGAAGATGTTTCTGGCAAGAAAAACAATGCAACAGCAGAAAGTACCAACAGACAAACAAAGCGCAAATTCATTTCCATATTCCCATACTGGCAAAAAACAACTTGCATCCATCTATTCTTAAACAGAACGAGACAAAACCAGAACACCCAGCTTCCACAAACGTCAGTTACAAATCTAATCCGGCTTCAACTATTTTCCCTATCACCTGCTGACCGATTAAACCACCATCGCAATTGACAAAACCCATGGTGACTTAAAACAAACCGTATAGATGATCTCAATAGCTTTTATTGCATCCAATGCTTTTCTTTCTGCACATACAACCAATAGAAAACCAGCCATAATCAAACACGCAAATAAAGATAAAACCCCATAAAAATTCAGATCTTCCACATCTCTGCACCTAGTTATTGCAATGTCACTTGCATAGCTGCCGATGTAATATTCGGATACATGGGAACTAGCGATACCACATAGCTACCAGCCACCAGATTCGAAAGACTTAGCGTTTTTTTGGCAGAAGTAAAACTCGTACTAGAGACCAATGTTCCGCTGGGGTTATACACATACAAATACATGTATTTTCCAGACGGGACCGTCGCCATTGAATTCACACCCACTGTCGCCGCCTGCCCTGCCGTAGCATTAAAGGTAAGCAGGGTGTACTGCCCCGGCACCAAGCTCACCGACTGCGAGCCACCCACTGATAACGCACCGGTCACAGGCACTGATAGCGTTAGATTGAAACTCGTGCTGCTACTGCTGCTATATGGATCCACCCGCACTAGGTAAGTACCTGTCGATGGCAAATTACGCATCACGAATTGACAACCACCATTTGCGATGTAGCAAACATCGCTATACAACGTCGAGCCATCTGGCTTTAACACATATGCTGATACTAAATTACCTGCAGAACTACTCAAATTACTAACTGCCAATCCGAGGTTCTGACCTGCCGTACCGTAGAACGTGTAATACGCCGACTGCCCTGCTACCGAACTGGCTACACTGATGCTGCTATTATCGGCAGCCAAGGTACCCGTCACGCCAGCCACTAAGTTCACTTGAGCATTTACCGAAGTAATATTGGGATTATTCGGTGCAATTAAAACTGTATAGGCACCTCCCGCCAAGTTATACAGATTCGACGTGTAACTTGAAGCCGTGAACGTCGTTGCCACTACCGTCGAACCGGTTGGGCCATACACATTAAGCTGCATTGTTTTTCCAGCAGGTGTTGTCACCACCGAACCTACATTTACAGCAACGGTCTGCCCCGCCGTAGCGTTAAAGGTAAGCAATGTGTACTGCCCCGGCACCAAGCTCACCAACTGCGAGCCACCCACTGATAACGCACCAGTCACAGGCACTGACAGCGTTAGGTTAAAACTCATCGTGCTGTTGCTGTTATATGGATCCACCCGTACCAGGTAAGTACCTGTCGATGGCAAATTACGCATTACAAATTGACAACCGCCATTTGCGATATAACAAGTGCCGCTATACAAAGTCGTGCCATCTGGCTTCAATACATATGCAGTCGCATAGTTGCCCGTAGAACCACTCAAATTACTAACTGCCACCCCCACGTTCTGGCCTGCAGTACCTGAGAATGCAAAGCGCAGACTAAGTCCTGCTACAGTAGTTGATGCCGATACAGAAGAGCCATCAATAGCTACAACCGGATTCAGCAATAACTGCGTTTGCACTTGCACTGAAGTCTTGGTGCCAGATCCCAGCGAGACCAAGTATTTTCCGGCTGTAGCTATCATGGGCAAATGAACGGTGGTATTCGTTGCTGACAAGGTGCCGGAAGCAAATACCGCGTTGGTCGGTGAATAAATGGTGTAACTGACAGAGCCTCCGCTCGGTACCATCACCAGCGAGCCGAATCGCAATGAGTACCATTGACCCGCTGTGGCATTAAATTCCAGCACGGCATATTTGCTGGCAGCAGAGATTGATATTGGTTGCGCGGCAGCACCTGACGTTATCTGCCCATAACTCGCTACGGTGCTTGCATTGATTATCGAAGGAATCACCGCGAGCAATGTCGCACTGGTTGCACTGCCGTAGGACGTATTCACTACAACTGAACTCGCACCTATTAAAGACGGCGCGGCAAACACAAGACTGCTGGAAGAAAGAGCGCTTATGGAAGCAGACACGCCCCCGACCGATATTCCAGTTGATGCCGGATCGAAATTTAGGTACTGACCGGTCAGCGTAACTAAAGCACTGGGATTCACAATTGTCGGAGACAATCCCGAAATAGACGGATATTGCACGACCAAATGATCCGAGCTGGTAACCGTGACGCCTGATGTCGTGACCGATATAGGACCACCAATAGCGCCTAATGGCACAGCGAAACTCAGTGTTGTCGCATTCGACGCACTCACCACCACCGGAACCCCGGCGATCGTGACGTCGTTTTGGCCGGGTGTCGCACTGAATCCCGTGCCAGTCACAGTGACCACGTTACCAGCGTGAACAATCAATGGAAAAACACTGGAAATAGATAAATCACTGGAGTTTAAGCGGTTGATAGCTTCTATGTTTCCATTTGGATCATATTGATATTGAACAGTACTACCATTTTCATCAGTGGCCTGGGTGACCCGACCCAAATTGTCGTAAAAGTACTGTGTGCTAGCGGCCTGCGCACTAAACGTCCATAGCGTTACGCCACATAGAAGAAAATACAAACTGAGTACGGAAAAAATTGGCAAACGAGCCAGCGCACCAGATAGACTGATGCCAAAAATACGACCCACGACCATCTCCCTTTATTCCTTCGTCCGTTACAGAATCCGACAGAAAGTCCAGATCGGATCACGGCACTACCAACTCGGGCGGCCGGATCATGCCATAGCGTTTAGATGCGCGACAAGATGCAGGCTGCCTGTTGAACAACCAATCAAAAGGGCCTCTGATATTGAGCTAGATAGACTCCTATACTCAACGCTCTCCCTGCGCCAACACCTCAAAGCTCCGCGCCAACCGATTCCCCGCCTGATCAACAATAGCAACCAAGTGCTGGCCCGGCGTCAAATCTAACGTCATCTGATGAAAGGTCTCTGTTCGACCTACATAGCGATTATCCAGATGCCAATACAGCACGGCATGCTGATCGCGATGTACAGCTTCGAACACGGTGCGTCCAGGTTTGCCATCCAGATCAATGGGCACGTAGATTTTTCCGGAAGCATTGGGATACAGAAAATCCATGGTGCTGCGTTCACCGCGCAATGGCCGTTCTGGATTACAGTCGCTGCGATACGGCGGCAGTTCGCGATAGTCGCTGTGATTGCGTCGGTAGTAGTATTCCTGCGCTGGCGGCAACACCAACCAGGATGCATGCTGCATGTTGCTGACGCGCTCGCAATTGGAGTCGACGCGATAGCGACCTGTGGTATCCAGATGCACCCATTGATGATTGGGACTGAGTTGATCGAAGTGACTATCAGCGGGGATGAACTGCTCCTGTTGTTCGCAATGTTCACTGGCCAGGTAGCCATCGTCGACGCATACCACGACGCGCTTCATGCCGCGCGTGGGTTGCGCAAACCAAGCGGCAGCATCCAAGCGATTGTGTAGTTCGAACATGATGGGTGCAGCGGCCAGGCTACCGGTCAAACCTGGCGTGCCTTCGCCACTGGCGTTACCAGCCCACACGCTCACGGTGTAGCGACTGGTACTGCCCACTGCCCAGGCATCGCGCAATCCCCAACTGGTGCCGGTCTTCCAGGCAATGCGACGACTGTTGGCAAACTCTTTCCAATTCGCTTCATCGGCAGGACGCGCCACTTCCAATAAGGCATCCAGAGTCAGCCAGGCTGCCGCAGATGAAATCTCCGCCTTGTGCGTGGCCTTCGCAGGCACACTCTTCAACACCTGCAACTCACGATAGTTGCCTGCGGGGCCATCGCCAGTGCCACGCGCCAGCTCGGCGAGATTGGCATGCATACCGGTGATGTCCCATAACGTACCTTCCGAGCCACCCAGGACTAGTGTTAGGCCATAGTGATCCGCTGGTTCGCTTAGCGTGCTCATACCCAGGTTACGCAATAGGTCGTAGAAGCGCTCGATCCCATAATCTTTTAACAGGCGCACTGCCGGCACATTCAACGATTGAGCCAGCGCCACATCGGCCGGCACCGCACCACGAAAACTTTTATCGAAGTTCTCCGGTGCAAAGCCTTTGAACTGTGTGGGGATGTCCGGCACCAGCATCTTCGGCAACAGTTGGCCGCTATCCAGCATGGCCGCATACAGGAAGGGTTTGAGAATACTGCCGGTGCTACGCGGTCGTTGCACGATGTCCACTGCCAGCGAGCGTTCGCTGCGTGTCGACCAACTGGAGTTGCCGACATAGGCCAGCACTTCGAATGTTTTATTGTCGACGATCAAGGCGGCTGCATTGCCTATGCCCTGTCGCTGCAAGGTATCCGAATGTTCACGAACCGCCTGCATGGCGAATGCCTGTAACTCTGCATCCAGCGTGGTTTCGAAACGATGTTGCTGCGGATAACGTGCACGCAAGGTTTCCAGCAGGTGCGGCGCCAACTCGGGCAAGGCGCGTGGCTCGCTGACCAAGGGTTCGGCTAACGCCAACTGCAAATCGAGATCCTTCAATACGCCCTGTGCATGCAAGCGCTGTAATAACTGATCGCGCTTGCGTTGCAGGATGGAGCGATTGCGTCCGGGCGATACCAGGGCCGGTGCATTGGGTAGTACCGCCAAGGTGGCCGCTTCGGCCCAGGATAGTGTTTGTGGCGCACGACCGAAGTAACGCCATGAAGCTGCTTCCAATCCCACCACATTGCCGCCGAACGGCGCATGGCTGGCATACGCTGCCAGAATTTCATCCTTGGAATAGCTCAGCTCCAGACGCAGCGCCAGTAACGCTTCATACAGCTTGCTGCTGTAGTCACGCGAATTCGGTTGCTCATCCTGCGTATTGGCCAGTCTCGCCAACTGCATGGTCAGGGTGCTGGCGCCACTCACCACTTTGTTGCGACGCCAGTTCAAACGCGCTGCGCGTGCCACCGCCAGTGGATCTATACCCGGATGCTGTCTGAAACGCTTGTCTTCGTAAGCGATGACTGCTTGAGCGAATTTATCCGGCACCGACTGCATGTCCGGAAAGCGCCATTGGCCATCGTCGGCAATGCGTGCGCCTAGTAGTGAACCATCGCGCGCTAAGAGGATTGAAGAGAGAGGTTGATGGAACAGAGGACGAGGCAGCATCAGCCAGAAGGCGATGAATGCGATTAGTAGAACGCACGACAGCCAGAAGCGCCGCTTGCGGGGCAGCCAGGATGGGAGTCGTTCGCTTAGGCTGGGCATCACAATGATAAGAACGAGCGTAATGAATTACGCCCCTACACCGGGTGGTGGTGCATCGTAGGGGCGTGATTCATCACGCCCGTCCATTGCCGATGCATCGAAATCTGGATTCTCTCGGTCCAATGCCCATTGCGCTGGATTGTTAACAATGTACTCGCGAATAGCGCACAAGGACTTACCGTTGCGAATTACATGCTCGTAGTAGTTACGTTGCCATAGAGGATCAGTGCCTGTTGAATTGGCAGCGCGATACACCACGGTGCATCGGGCTTTGAAGCTACGGATGACTGCACCAAGGGAAGTCGGAGCAGGCGCGATAAATCGCGCCCCTACATTGACGCCAGCCGTAGAGGCGTAATTCATTACGCCCGTCCCCGACAACGCAACAATACCGTGAAGGTGATTGGGCATGATTACAAACTCATCCAGTGCCAGTCCCGGAAGATGATCTGACAATTGCAGCCATGTCGATTCTATTAACGTTCCCAATTTATTTAGAACCATTGCTCCGTCACTAATCTCACCAAACATACAACGTTTTTGATAAGCACATATCGTTACGAAATAAGCGCCGGTTTCAGAGTAGTTGTAGTTACGAAGACGCATATATCTCCGTTTAGGGCGAAAGAAATGATCCTTCATTACTTTTTTCCTCCTTGATTTAAGACGGGCGTGATGAATCACGCCCCTACAATTAAGACTTGTCAAATCATTGGGTTACCACTTCCGTCCACATACCCTTGGTGCGCGCATGCTTGCCGGCGTCGTACATGGCTTCGGCCAGTATGCTGGGCAGGTAGTAGCGACCGCGATAAGCAGCATTCACCTTGGTGTTGAAGCGAATGGTCTCACCGGCTTTGAGGCTGAAGTACTGCAGCACGCGGTCGTCGCGAATGTCCACGTAATCCACCTTGGGTCGGGTGGCTTCGCGTGAACCATCGTAGGGGTTCTTGGTTTTTTGATCGCGCTCGCCGGTAGCCGCGGTGCCTTCCATGCGATCGTTCTGAATCTCCCAACCCGCAGGAACGATTTGCGTCAGCGCGATATTGTCGATGGTCAACGCGGTGGCGTTCTTCACTTCGATGTGTGCGGTGACATCAGTGCCCTGCTGCAGGCGCGAGACATCGACGTTATTGCCATCGGCATCGGTGTAGCTCACCGACAATGCCAAACCGGCCGACTCTGCATCGTCAGTATCGGCTGCGGGTATGCCACGCACGGCAACCGTGGCAAACAACAATTGCTGCGAGGTATTGCGCAGCACAACCGCCTGCCCCGCCATCGGCACTTGCGTCAGTTCGGTTTGATAGACCGGCGAAGTCGCTGTGACGTTTTGCGCCTTACCCGCCACGGTGCGTACGAAATTAAACGGGCCGTTGTTGCTGGCGCCGGTCAGCTGCGCCATGGCCATCAACGAGTACGCCACCGATTGAGTGGAGTACCAACTATCCGAACTCAGCTGATCGGAGATGGCCTTCACCACATCCTGCGATTTATCCAACTGACCGAGAATGGTCAGGCTTTGCAGCACCATGGCGTGATCGCGTAATTCCGAACCGAAGGTGTAGTCGCGACCGTTCTTGTAATCGCGTGCCGCGAGAGGATCTTTCGGCGCCACCGCCTTGGCCACATCACGCAAGCCGGCCAGTTGATAGGCCGCTGCCAGAATCCAGCGCTCCGTCGCTTGCAGACCATTCACTTCACGCAGGCGATTCATCGCGCCCAACTCGGGTTGACCCGCGCGCGCCAACACGTACAAGCGATAGGCCTGATCCAGCGACGAACCGAGATTGGCGGTTGAAGTGGCGCTACCGCTCCAGTTCTGCGCCACGCTCTTCAAGTAACGAATCATGCCGCCGCGCATGGCGGTGGGAATGGTGTAACCCGCCTTCTCCGCTTCCACCAGGAAGTGACTGGCATAGGTCGTTGCCCACAGGGTGTAGCCTTCCAGCGAGCCGTTGGCAAAGCCGCCGCTGGCGCCCGGCCAGTAACTGAAGCCGCCATTCGCCAATTGGAAGGAACGCAGCCGTTCGATACCGGCGCGAATGTTGTCTTCGATTTCACGCTTGCGGCCGTCTTCCAACTTCACCAGCGAACCCAGAAACAATTGCGGAAACACCGAGGAAGTGGTTTGTTCCAGACAGCCATGCGGATACTGGATCAGGTAACGCAGCCGGCTTTCGATGTTCAACGACGGCACAGCAGAAACTTCCAGGGTCACTTTATTGGTGCCCTCGATGCCATGCGGCACGACGGTAGTAGACCAACTTTCGCCAGGTTGAATCACCTTGCTCTGCGAGCGCGTGGTGGGCGGATTGGAACTGCGCACCTCGATGTTGATCTCGCTCTCGGCGCGATACTTACCGCTCACCGCAGTGAATTTGACGCGGCTCCTGCCCAGCTTGTTGGCCGCCTTCAAACGCAGCACACCCAACTTCTCTTCGATCTGGGTGAAGCTCACTTGAGTGGTGGCGTCGCCTACAGTGGCAAACAAACTATCCGGTTGAATAGTCAGCGCCACATTCTTGATAGCGGCATCTGCAACGAAAATGGATACCGGCACGGCGATATCTTCATTCGGTCCAACCACACGCGGCATGGTGGGCAGAATCATCAACGGCTGGCGCACATAGATAGACTTATCCGCCGAACCATAGGCCATGGTAGCGGTTGAACTATCACCCGCCACCACCATCACCCGCACCGCGCCGATGTAGCGCGGCAAGGTAATCTCATGTTTGGCGGTTGCCCCTGCCTTCAACTGAAACGGCCCCAACACCTGCACGACAGGTGGAAAGCGCGAGCGCGATTGATCTTCGGCATCGTTCTTTGTGCCATCCGAACCACCCAATGCCAACAGGCGCTCCAGCTCGGCGCCATAAGCTCCAACCACATCATCAAATAAGTCCCAGGTCTTCACGCCCAAGGCTTCACGCTTGAAGAACTGCTGATATAGATCGGGCGTCTTGAAATTGGTCAATGACAACAAGCCTTCATCCACCACGGCCAGCGTGTAGGTCATGGCATGACCCTTGGCTTCACTCACCGTCACGGTGGGTTTGGATTCGGGCTGCCACTCGTTGGCTGCTTGGATTACCGGCGTGATGTGAGTCTGCGGATCGGTAACTTCCAACGGAATGACGCCGTACAAACGAATCGGCAAATCGTTCTTCTTATCTTCGTGCGGCTGCACCAGGGTCACCGACACATACACATTCGGCGCCATGGACGCCGTCACCGGCACGGTGAAGCGCGTATTGCCGGGCTTGGGCTCGATCCAGCGTGCATCGAGAATGCCGCTGCCATTCTCAATGGTCACCAGTGCACGACCCTGTGCGCTTTCCGGCAGTTGAATAGTGGCTGTTTCACCCACCTGGTACTTGGCCTTGTCGGCGGTGACGCTCAACATGGTGGCAGCCGGTCCCGATTGCTCGCGTTGACGACCTGCCCACGAGGGCCAATCGATATAGAAGGTGCTGCCGGTACAATGTTCGCCCTGCATATCGCAGGCACGAATCAAGTAACGGCCCCACTGTGGATAGTTCACGCGCAGTTTCCACTGGCCCTGGCCATTGGCACCCATGGATACTTCCTCTTCACTAACCACGGCGTTGGCGCGACTCTGCACATACTGAGCCAATGAATCGCCGGTCTTATCCCACCACCAGCGCCAATCCACCTTGTACAGGGTGACCTTGAGCTTGGCTGCAGTCGGTGCGCCACTGGCATTGACGCTGGCCAGCTCGACCACGTGATCCTGATCGGTCTGCAACATGCCACGCGCCACATCGCCCTTGGGCAGACGAATACCTACGAAGCGTTTGAACGGCGCATAGGTGGTGGCTTCACGATTGATACTGAAAGCACCGCCGCGCTCGAACACGCGTGTAGTGAACGTGGCCGACAGCATGCCGGGCGGTTTGGTCGCCAAAGCGATTTCTTTCTTGAAATCGGCATTGCCCTTGGTATCCAAGGTGCCTTCGAATACATCTTCGGGCTCCGGTGCAAACTCGCGTGCCGGATCGTCAAAGCTGTAATCGGTAAAGCGATTGAACTTGGTAGGCGTGGGCACCAGGCGCAACTTCACATCGGCTTTCAAACCTGCAGCCGTAGCGCCGGACAGCCATTGCGAGTTGACGCTGCCGCTCAACGGTTTATCGGCGCTCAAAATATCCTTGCCGAAATCGAGTGTGATCTTCAAACGGTTGGGCATCACCGTTTCGACTTTCACCTGTTTGCTGAAGCTGACGCCGCCCAATGTAACCTTGGCACTCCAATCGCCCGTGGGCGCATCGGCTGTGGTCTTGACGTCGAAGCGATAGAAGCCACCTACCGGCTTGGCATTGACGACGGTTTGCACCAAACGACCGCGTGGATCGCTCAGCTCCAGCGTGGCGGGATGGTTCTCAGGCAGCGTTTTGTCCTTGTCCTGTACGACGAAGGTCAAATGAATGTCGTCGCCCGGCCGCCATACGCCGCGTTCGCCATAAATCATCCCCTTCAAACCCTTGCTGATGGTCTCGCCACCCACATCGAAGTGACTGACCGGCAGCGCATTGCCATTATTGAGTTTGAGATAACCCTTCTGCCCACCGGACTCGGCCACCAACAGGAAGGGTGTGCCCTTGGGTTCGATAGTGGCCAGACCATTGCTATCGCTGGTGGCGGTGGCGATCACTTGATTCTGATAGTTGCGCACCGACAACGTGGCGCCCGACTTCACCTGCGCCGTGCGCAGATCGGTCACGGTGGCCAGCAACTTGCCGCGCTGGTCGCTCTTTACAATCAGGCCGATATTCGACGCCAGCACATTTCTCTGTGCACGTACGTTCTGATTGAAGGTGAAGTACGCTGCTTTGCAGGGATCGTTGCGATCGTTCCAGCGCGCGTTGTAGTCCTCACCTTCATCATCCACACCGAAGTAATCGTCGGCATAGTCCCAGGCCGAAGGCATGCCGGTATCGCCGTCCTCCTGATTACGCAACTCCGGTTCCACCGGCGCTGCGGTACCGCCCTCGCCGGCTGCAGCGCATTGATAAGCCGAATCGGCCGGCGACAATTGCAGCGATAACTGAAACATGCCCCCTGGATTTTTTTGCAGCAGCTCGGAAACATCCAGCGAGTAGCGCGTCCAACGGCCGGTCATGGGTCCGGTGAGCGTAACGGTCTTGCGCCACATATAGCGACCGACGCGACCGATCTCGTAATTACTGCCAAGCTTGTTCACCTGCAGAAACTGCGCCATGTTGTCGTCGTAAATGCGCGTCGCAGTGACGCGCACCGAACGCGCACTCACGGCTTCGAAGGGCACACTCAATACCTTGCCCTCCGGCAAGATCACGCCGCTGCCAACAAACCGCACCTGCGGCTTTTCGCTGGTAAAGGTGAGCGTGCGCACCACCTTGTCCTGCATCTTGTCGCCGCGTTGATTGGCGATGCCCGCTTCCAAGGTGACGGTGACTTCACCGCTCAACTCGCCCTTGGGATACAGCACCAGCATGTTGGAATCGATGCTGGTTGTGAATTCGCCTGCCGACAGCGCGACCAGGCCACGCAGGTTCTGCTTGTCGTTGAGGCTGTCGGAGAAGTAGATGCGAATCTGCTTGCTGCCCTCTTCTTCACGGGCCAGCGCATCGGTGACAATAAATGCGCCGATGGCCGGCACTTGCATCTGCAACTCGCCGGTGTGCGTTGAGCCAATCGGCTTGCCGTCCAATTTGACGGTCACCGGCTTGCCTTCCTTCTGCCGCTGTAAACCGGAGATGACAAAGGTGTGCGTCAAGCCATCGCTGGAATGCGTCCACACCGGTGTGTGCGCCGTATCGAGGTAGCTCACCGCGATGAGTTGTTCGATCTTGGCTGCATCTTCCGCATCCGAGGTGCTTAAGGTGCCGCGTAGATTCATGCGCTGATCGTCGGCGGGATCGGATTCCAGACTTTGCAAGGCGACATCGAACTGTGGCGTTTGTACCTTGAAAGCAAATTGATACGGCTGAATATCCTGCGGCACGCCCTTCAAGCCCTTGGGCGATACCGTCACCGTGTACTGACGACCCGATTCCAGATCCTTGGTCGGCGTCAACACCAGTTCGCGTGCGCCTTTGAACTGCAATTCGCCGGGCACGGCGGGATCGATGCTCAACACGGCTTTGGCGTCAGCGCCCGTTTCGGGTACCACATCGCTGGCGAACAACACGCGCACTTCGGACTTGCGTGATACAACGCCGCTGGTATGCGCGCTGATCACCGCGCTCCAGGCATCCTTGGCCTGTGCGTTCAAACGCTCGGTGCGATTGCACCCCGCCAGCACCATCAAACCAGCCAACCACACGCACACCCAGCCCCGCCACTGTACAGCTCGCAGCATCGACGCGCTCCCTATGCTCAATTGATTTTTAATTCAGAATCAGCCGATCTGAATGGAGCGCATGCTGCCATGTTTTACGGCGCTGCGATCTGCTGTGGAGTAAATAATTTTTATACAGCCGCGTGAGCTGTCGCAGTCGAAGTCATTTTGAGAAAAGACCGGCCTTCCCGCCTGACGGGTAGCACATATCCGTCAGACCTGCGATCGAAACCGCCAACCCTGCTACCTGATTAGTCCGGCAATCCTGGCACTTTGCAGCGATCATCCTGGAAGGGGCCACCCATGATCATCCAGGAACCCTGCATCTGCTGTGCACAGACATCCTTGCCAACGGCGACGCCATCGACTTGATGCCGCCACAGATACCAGGGCGCCTTGGCCGCCTGTGCGCTTAAATTCAACATGGCAATTGCCACAACCACAATCAGCTTTAGCATGCGCATAAACGCCTCCTGCAAAACGCAATGACAAAACCAGAATAACCCTGCCATTCGTCATTCCCGCGAATGCGGGACTGCGCAGGCAGGATGCCGAAGCGAGCATCGGTTAGCCGATGACCCGTAGGGCAGACTGCAGGACGCAGTTTGTAATCTAGTTGAATCATTTTCCTACTGGATGCCCGCCTAAGCGGGCATGACGTTAACTAGACGTTGCGAATCTGACACTACTTGGTCGCCGCCGCTGCCTTCGCCTGTTCGGCCTTCACCTGATCCTCAATCTGTTTACGCTCGCCCACATTCGAGAACGGCTCCCAGGGCGTGCAATCCCAATGATCGGAGACCTTGCCGTTCTTGACGCGGAAGATATCGCAACCGAAGGCATGGAACAGCGTCACCAGATCTTCACTGGCGCGCGCCTGCACGGGATAGTTGGCCACCGCCGGATCGACCGTGGTGGGTGAAGCCGACATACGCTGCGCCTGTTCCAACTGATTCTGATAGGCGGTCTTGCCGTTCTTGGACATACGCGCCGGCGTCATGTGTTCGGTGAAGTCCTCGCTCAAGTACTTCATCAATTCCATGTACTTGCCTTCCTGACGCAGTTTGAAACGCGTCAGCACTACCTGCTTGGCCGCTTCCTCGGCAGGACTTTCACGGAATTGCGCCATACGCTGCTCCAAGGTCGCAGGTTGGCGTGCGGGCTGCTGTGCCACCACCACGGCGCACACGCCGCCGGCAACGATGGCCAGCAAGGATGACCCCAGAATCACGCGCGATAGATCCATACTTCCCCCGTTCTTAAGTGTGCAGCCAAGCCGCTGGAGAATAGTCTTTCAGCGATGGAGCCGCAACGCGGGGCGGTGTAACTGCCCCTTTCCTAGTGAAAGGGACAGTCACTGATACGGGCTATTTTTTGAGTGCGTTATTGAGTGACCAGTACCGGTCGCGCAGGTCGATGCGTTCCAGACAGACATCTTCTGCAATCTTCAGGTCCGGCTTGCGGGTAAACGTCAGCACCGTATCCCAAGGCACCGAGTAAGTGGCGGGATCTTCGAAATGCATGCTCACTTCCAAAGTATTGCTGTCGGTCAGGCGCAGGCGCTCGACCATGTGCAGCTGATCGGAGTGCGGCAAGCCAGTGGGATCGAGCCAGCTTTCCGGCCGGATGTTGACTACATCCACCAACAAGGTATCGCCCTGCCAGGAACCGATGGATTCACCGAAGTAGAACGGACCTTTCAACGGCTCATGTTCCGCCAGGATGGGAATGACATGATCCAGACGATTCCATTGATACAGAATGTCGACACGATCCTGCGATTGAGCAATCTGAAATGGCCAGCCCATTTCCAGAAATGCTCTCGGCTCACCCAACGGCTTGCATAGCTGAGCCGGATCTTCCGATAGATCGCCCTTGGCACGCGCTGCCTGACGTTGGTCATACAGTTGCTTGGCCTCGGGTAACAACGGCGGCGCCTTGCCATCCGTAGTGGTCAATGCCGTAATCGGTTTGGCCAGCTGCCAGATGCCCGATAAGTCTGCGGGCTTGCCGGACACCGCCGTACCCGCCGCAGATTGTTCGACCGTATCCGGCTTGCAACCAGACAACAGCAAGATAGCCGCGACACATGCGCAGAGTTGATGATTTATTTTCATGTCTAGCGCAGCTCTGCCGGATATTGGGGGCCGAAATATTCGCTGGCATCTTCGCATTCGTCTTCATTGCTGCGCACACCGGGTGCGTACTTGAAGGTATGCGTGATGGTATAGGTCTGCATCTTGGTGGCTGCATCGTCGAAGGTGATCTGATGTTCCAGCTGCTCACCATCGTTGATCTTCTTGATGCGCTCGACCACATGCAGCGTGGGGGTGGTCATCAGGAAATTCCAGTTACCCTTGTCGATGTCCAGATCGAGCACCTGCAATGGACCTTTCAGACCGATGGTGTCCACCACCAGCGTGTCGCCCTCCCAATGTCCCACCGAATCGCCGCCATAACTCGGCACCACGGGTTGCGCATGCTGCGCATTGAGATAGATACGACGTACACGTAGCTGACTATCTTGCACCAGCGTGATCAGATCGCCTTGCTGATAGATGGTGGTCGTGGCCGGCACCAAGCCCGAATACGGATAGCAAATGCGGCTGGTTTCCACCTTGGTGTTGACGCGCAGGCCCGGCCGCGGACCCTGCACGGTCATGTCCTTACCACCCTGGGCGGATAGACCACCACCACGCCAGGTGCCGGTCAGATCGGTAGGTGCACCACTCTGCTTCGGTGCCTGCACTTTCGGAGCATTCGCCTCGGCTTTTGCCGCCTGTGCTGACCGTCCCTTGCTGACATTGAGTTTGTCCGCCTTACCGCGCAGCTGATCTTGGAAAGCACCAGGCGCTTCTACAATGTCTTCTTCGGTAGCCGGCGTAATTTGTGCCTGAGCATTGCTTAAGCACAGCATGCCGACAAGCATGAAAAACTTATCGGCTTTTGAAACCTTGGTTCGAGTCATGATTTGCCTATAGTTCGATGATGCAGTGAGTAGTGGCTTAGAACTTCAGCACTTCACCCTTATCGTTACGCACCACCATGAATTCACCCCGCTTGGTGCCATCCTTGTACGGCGCCACCAGCATACGAACCTTGTCGCCTGTTTTGAGCGTCTTGCCGTTCCAGCCCTTGCTGGCCATCATGCCCAGCGGTGGACCTTCCAACATGTATTCGTCTTCGCCGCCCTTGCCATTCGGTACCAGCAACTTGACCCAGGTATGTGGGTTCGACCAGATGAATTGCTTCACCGTGCCGGTCATGGTTACCGGATGACTGCGGTCGAATGCAGCAGCCGAATGATGCGCCTGTGTTGTCAGTGGCAAGACGATACTTAGCCCAATAACCGAAAGAATAGCTTGCCGCATAAAAACTCCATCATCACTTATTACATGCGTCTGTGGCGGCGACACCGCCGCCACAGACCTGCACATTACAAATTAGCCGAGAAAGTCACACCGAAGGTTCTTGGCGCACCCAGCGTAACGTAGGCAATGCCCGTGGCGTTGTAGTTGGTCAGGATCGCCTTGTTCTCGATATTCTTCACATAGCCGTTGACCGAGAACTTGCCATCGTTGGATTGCCAGCTCAGGTAAGCGTTGTACATCTTAAAGGCAGGCTGATCGGATAGTGGCCGTGAGGCAATCGTGTTGGCGCCGCTGGCGCTGTAGTAACGCGATTTGTAAACGGCATTCACCTTGGGCACCAATGAACTACCGCCGGGCAAGCCGAAGGTATGTGCATAAGTGAAGTTTGCCGTCCACTTCGGCGAGTTCATCATGGTCGTGCCATCGTATGCGGCAAAACCTGCGTTGACCCTATCCGCCACGTAGGCAGCCTGACCCGCCGACAGTGGCGTGCCATAAGCAGCATTTTGCAAATCCGATGCCTGCACGCCGTTAGGGAAGGTGTTGGTAGTCGGTGCACTTTGTACTGACGACAGGTACTCCAGCGCAAAGTCGATGCGATCGTTACTGGTGGGCAGATAGTTCACATCGAGATCTGCGCCTCGCGATGTCAGATCAGGCACGGTCAAACCGGAAGCTGCCGTACCCAACGAGAAAGCTGTCGCTGTATAGCAGTACGGAGCACCCGTAGGCACGGTGCAGGTAGTGACAGGGGTACCATTGGTCTCCAGCCAATTTACGGAACCTTGCAACGCACGGTTGTGATAAGTGGAATTGAAACCTTCGATGTTGACTTGCAGGCGATCGTCGAAGAAGCGGTTCTTGATGCCCAGCGTCCATTGTTCCAGTTCCTGCGCCTTGGAAGCGCCGGCTGGCGGCGTGCCGCTCAATACACCGGGTTGATAACCGGTGGCATACGCCACATACGCCATGCTCTTCGGTCGCAGATCGTATTCAGCACCCACGCGATAAGTGGTATCCGACCAAGTGAACTCGCCACCGGATAAAGTCGTGAATGGCGTGGTCGGTCCATTGATATCTCCTCGCACCGAACTCCAGCTTTGCAGAGTCTTCTTGTCGTTGCTGTAACGCACACCGCCAATCGCACGCAACGTATCGAGAATTGGATAGCTGGCATTGGCATAAACAGACTTGGTGGTAGTGGTGGCCTCTTCCACTTTGCTCCATGCATAGCAATAGTTGGTCTGAGCTGGATTGCAGTAAGTCACGCTGGTCGGCGTTGTAACTTGATTGCCAGGGAACGCCGTGGTGCGGGTCTGGTTGGGTTGCGAGGTATTGTAGTAATACACACCCACCAGCCATTCAAAAGGCGAATCCGGCGATGAGGCAAGCCGCGTATCAATCTGCCGAGAATATTGCTTCAGGAACTGCGAACGATAGTTTGTACCGCGTGGGGCTTCCACAGAATTGAAACTGGCTTTTTCATAGGACGGAGTAACCGACAAGGTTGCAAAACCCAAATCCCAATCCAGATCGAAATTGAAATCGTCAATGATGGAATGGCGATAGGGATTGTTTGGCCAGGCATCGGCAGGATAGCCATCATCCCATGGATCTTTGCGATCGTAATAATTAATGCCATCGGGTACACGAGCGTAGATGGGAGGGCAGCCCATCACCAATCGCCCCGTACCGCTGGCATTCGCGCAATTGGTAGTGGCATAAGGCGCACCACCATACTTGCCCGCCGCATCGTCGGCAGCGTTATAGGCCACCCAATGGCCGCTATACAGCAGAGTCATATCGGACACGCCGTTGCCGCCGATGATCTGATGCGAGGCGGTCAACACCATGTTCAAATTATCGGTGGCTTGCCAGCGATATTTGACGCGCGCATTGGTCAAATCTGATTCGCCGGCGCCGCTGCTCAGATATCCGTTGGCTTTGGTACTGCCATAAGCAATACGTAGCGCTTGGTTATCGGTGAGCGGAACATTGAGCACGGCTTCGGTGCCCAGCGTATGAAAATTACCCACGGTCAGCGAGCCGCTGCCCTGATATTCGAAGACAGGTTGATTGGAAACCAGGCTGACAGCACCGGCTAATGAACTTGCACCCAGCGTGGTGCTCTGCGTGCCGCGCATCACTTCAACCTGCGACACATCCAGCGTACCGCCGCGCACGGTTTCAGAACGCGATTGATACACACCATCGACCAATACTGCGACAGCAGGTTCGTTGGTACCGGCGCCCAGCGGTACTGCAACACCGCTCACACCGCGCATGTAGAAGGTAGTGCCGACCTGGCTGCCCTGCGCCTGGACGCCCACCACGCCGTCCATGATGTCGTCGATGCGCTTCTTGCCTTCCTTCTGCAGCTGTTCGCCGGAGATGGCTTGAATCGAGATCGAAGTATTCTGCAGATCCTTGGCGCGTTTTTCAGCAGTGACGATGACTTCTTCCAACGCACCGCTGTCCACGGCCGTGTTCTGCGCCCATGCGGCAGTCGATACAACGGAGGTCAATAAAACCCCTGAACATACAATCTTGCGCAATGCCATCAGCTGAGCTCCTCTAGCCTGTTTGTTGTTCGAGCATGCGACTGCGTCAGCATTGACAGCTGATCCCCCGCGCATTTAATTAACCTATCAGGGAATATTTGTTTGCGTCAATTCTTTGTAAAGGTAATAATCGTAAAGAATAGACAATAGCAATCAGGGGTGATTGATCGTGACAACAAAAAAACTAAGTGCTGTTGCATACATGAGCTGCACACTCATGTTACTTGCACTGACAAGCAATACAGCTGTAGGACAAAGCGCAAAAGTCGATAGCAAGAATTGGTTCAAGCCCAGCGCAGCCGATGTGCTCGCTGTACAAAATCTGATGGGCTATTACTCGCTGTACAACGTCAACGGTCAGCTGGGCGAATTAAAGAAAATTTATGCTTTGAAAACACCCGGCACGACTTGGCGTACACCGGTGGGCGCTAACAACACTGAAGAAGTCATCAAGATGATCGAGCGACAGGCCGCCAACGCCGAAGGCGAGCATGTCGATCAAGGCGCCTTGCACATTCACTCCATGGCAACGCCGGTGATCGTATTCGCCGGCGACGGCAAGACGGCGCGCGGCATGTGGGATTCGTTCGGCCCCAACATCAACAACAGCAAGGACGTGGGCGAATGGCTGTGGCTGAAGTACGGCATCGACTTCATCAAGGAAGATGGCGAATGGAAGATCTGGCATATGCAGACCTATCGCGAATTTCTTACACCGTATGATCGCAGCTGGACGCAGTACGCCCGCGAGCAAGCTGTAAAAGGGGTAAACATCCAGTCTGCAGGCACTGCCACAGCACCGCCAGCCGGTTATGATGGCAAAACCAAGCGACGGCCCATCGAAGTACCGGAGCCTTACTATACTTTCGATCCAAAACATTCCTATTGATCGATACAATATCTTTTTTCTGCTCGTCTGATTTCTTAGTCATAAAACACAGTCACGGGGATTCATCATGCAAGCATTAAAACGCCGCCTGCTCGGCGGCCTTATCGTCAGCGCAAGCACACTGGGCCTGTTGAGCAATACAGCCACTGCAGCCAGCGCATCGCCGGATAAGGATGTGCAACGTCTGCTCGCGATTCATGAGGTTCAAAACCTGATGACACGCTATGCGCAGGACAACTGGAACGAACAATTCGACGATCTGATGGAATACATCGCGCTGGATATGCCCGACGTACATATCAATGTCCCGTCACCCCTGGTAGGCGGCGCTGCGATTCGCAAAGGTTACGAAGATCGTATGGCGAAACGCGCCGCCGGTAAGAGCACGCCCGGCATCATGCATATCCATGCCAATTCATCGCCCTTCATCGAAGTGGCTGGCGATCTGAAAACGGCTCGCGGTGTGTGGGATTCTTATGGACCCGATATCGGCAGCGGCGATATACCCGGCAATGTGGTGTATTCCCGTTATGCCGTTGACTTCATCAATCAAAACGGTCGCTGGAAGATATGGCACATACAGCTGTACCCGGTCATCGGCACAGCCAGCGATAAATCGTTGACGCAGGGCGCCAAAGAACGCGCAGCCGCCGCCAAAGCCAGCACTGCGCCACCGGTGATGATTCCCACCAGCGATGGCAAGAGCATACCGTTGTGGCGCTATGACGGCGTCAGCCAGACTCCCGCAAATTATCCGAAACTGCCCAAGCCATATCAGACTTTCGATCCGAAAGATTCGTATTGATAGCTGCTCTCTTATGTCCTCCCCGCTAGCGGGGAGGTGAAGGATTGTCCTAACTCCCTCCCTCGCTTGCGGGGGAGGGTTGGGTGGGGGCAGCTTATAAACTTAAGTCGCCGCCTTCATCAACACGACCATCGCGACGATCAAACCCTCTTCGTCCGACAAGGTGAGATGCCCTTCACCGACGTGCAATTCCCGACAGACTTCCCTGCCCTGCTCCGACCAGATGATTTCCGGCTTGCCGGCTTTATTCGACAGATAGCCGACATCGCGTATCCAGATGCCACCGGCAAAGCCGGTGCCCAATGCCTTCACCACCGCTTCTTTGGCGGCCCAATGCTTGGCAAGAAAACGCGCCGGGCTTTTGCTGGTTGCAAACAGTTCAAGTTCGGCCGGCAACAACAAGTGCTTCACCAGCCGCTCACCATGGCGCTGGTACATGCTCTCAAATCTTGCGAGCTTGACGATGTCGGTGCCGATACCGTGAATCACACACCGCTCCGTGCTTCCAGCATGAGACGCTTCATCAAACTCACCGCAGTCGGCAAGCCATCGAATACGGCACGCGCCACGATGGCGTGACCGATATTCAACTCAACGATATTCGGATGAGCAGCAATCGCCTGCACATTCTCATAGTGCAGACCATGTCCTGCATTGACGATCAGCCCAAGTTCATGAGCATGGCGAGCGGCGACATGCACGCGTTGTAACTCATGCAGCTGTTCCTGGCCCGATGCCTCTGCGTAGGCGCCAGTATGCAACTCCACCACCGGTGCACCCAAGCGTTTGGCAGCATCAAGTTGCGTCGGCTCGGGATCGATAAATATGGACACGCGAATACCGGCTTGAGTCAGACGTTGCACCGCAGCCTGAATAGCAGTGAAGTTACCCAATACATTCAATCCGCCTTCGGTGGTTAACTCAGCGCGTTTTTCCGGCACCAGGCAAACATCTTGAGGCTTGATGATTTCAGCAAACGCCAGCATCTCGTCGGTGCAAGCCATTTCAAAATTCATACGGGTGCGCAACGCCTCACGCATGACACGCACATCATGATCTTGAATATGACGACGATCTTCACGCAGGTGAATGGTGATGCTATCGGCGCCATGTTGTTCGGCTAGCAAGGCAGCTTGCAGCGGATCGGGATAGTGTGTGCCACGCGCCTGCCGCAGGGTGGCCACATGATCCACATTCACGCCTAATTGAATGGAAGAGCCGTTCGAATGATGATTTTTCATGTCTTTACTTTGGTCGGTTGATTCACGACCGGGTTTGCAATTGCCGCAGGCTGCCAAGTATTTCACGGCTTTGCAGGCGACGCCCATCCAACACATGGTCCAGCACACTGCGTAACAGATGACGCACTTCGGTTTTCTGTTGAGCATCCGCCAGTATCTCTGCGGCCAATGCCAATAACGTCGCGCCTGAGTACACGCCCTTCGATGCATCGGCACCCGCAGCAACCGGCAAGGGTCCCAATTCCAATACATAACGATAACAACGCTGCGACTCGATCAGTGCGCCGCTCTCCGCTTCGCGATCCAGCAACAAACCGAAACCCAGTGCTTGCAACAGGCGTTTCTCAAACAGCCGCAAGGCCAACAATTCGTCGGCTTCGCTCTTCAAGCTTTGTAGCGTGGCGTTGTATAGATCGAAGATTTCGCTCTGCGGGTCATGCAGATGCAACAGCTTGAGCAATAATTCATTGAGATAGAAGCCACTCAATAGTCGTGAAGCCGGCAATGCCTGCGGTTCGCCCACCAACTCCGCGGCATTGAGCTGCCCCGCCTCACCCTTACCCGACCATGACACCAGAATCGGTTGAAAGGCTTGCAACGCCGCCGACCAACCGGACTTACTGCCGCGTACGCCGCGTGCAAATACCGTCAGGCGACCATGATCACGCGTGAACAAATCGACGATGCGACTGGTGTCGCGATAAGGCCGATGATGCAACACATAAGCCGGCTGCAACTGGATACGCTGGGTAGTGCCGCCGCTCATACGCGATGGCTACTCCTCGTAGCCGAATTGCCGGAGTGCGGCAGCGCTATCCGACCAGTTTTCCTTCACCTTCACCCATAGCTCCAGATGCACCGGTGTTTCGAGCAGTTTCTGTAGTTCCAGGCGCGCGGCGGTACCGACTTTCTTCAAGCCCTCGCCTTTCTCACCAATGACAATGGCCTTCTGACCGGTGCGTTCCACCCAGATCACGGCATTGATTACCAGCTTGCCGCTTTCTTCGTCGAACTCAAAACGTTCGATTTCTACCGTAAGACCGTACGGCAATTCATCGCGCAGACGCCAGATCAATTTCTCGCGAATGATTTCGGCGGTCTGGAAACGATCACTGCGATCGGTCACCTGTTCTTCGGGGAAGTGCGGCGGCGACAGCGGCAGGTGCTTGGCAATCAGCTTGGGCAAGTGATCGAGATTGATACGCTTGAGCCCGGAGATGGGCACCACTTCCACAAAGTCAGCCTTGCGGCTGATTTCAGCGAGGAAGGGCATCAGCCTTTCCTTGGGCTGCACCTTGTCGACCTTACTCACCAACAGCACGATGGGTCGGCCGCTTTGCTTGAGGTTGTTCAACACATGCTGATCTTCATCGGTCCATTTCAAGGCTTCTACCAGGAACAAGTCCACATCGGCATCTGCCAGTGAGGCCAGCGCCGACCGATTCATATACTTGTTCATCATGCGCCGTTCGGTGACGTGAATACCGGGCGTGTCGACAAATACGATCTGTGCTTCGTTGGCGGTGAGGATGCCCAGAATTCGATGCCGTGTGGTCTGCGGTTTAGGCGAGACGATGGCGACCTTGCGTTTGAGCAAGGCGTTCAACAAAGTGGATTTGCCTACATTGGGCCGGCCAACGATGGCCGCAAAGCCGCAACGATAGTTTTCATCTCCCTGCATCTCATGCTCGCCCTCGGCGGGCTGCGAATCTTCCGATTCGGCAATCACCACATCATCGTGCGGATCATCACTGGCATTGGACACGGAAGAATTCATTACGACCTATTGAATAGCAAATAAGGATTGAAGAACCCGCAACTACCGCAACGTCAAGCAGCCTACTTGGCCCAGTGTTGCGTCAACTGCTCAAAAATATGTTGGGCCGCCGCTTGTTCGGCAATGCGCCGACTACCGCCCTCGCCCATGGCACGCAGTGCCAGGCTGGGAATCTCGCAACGCACTTTAAAGTGCTGCGCATGCGGTTCACCGGTGATGGTCTCCACTGTGTACTCGGGCAAGGGTACCGCACGCGACTGCAGCGCTTCCTGCAAGCGGGTTTTAGGATCTTTAAGTTGCGCCGCACTGGGCAATTGCGTCAAACGTTCGGCAAACATGCGCTCGATGACCATCGCCGCAGCTGCAAAGCCACCATCGAGATAAATAGCCCCCAGCAGGGCTTCCAGCGTATCGGCCAGAATGGATTTGCGACTGAAGCCACCCGACTTCAATTCGCCTGCACCCAGTCGCAGCCGCTCACCGATGTTGTACTGCAAGGCAATGTTCGCCAGCGATTCGCCGCTGACCAACGTAGCGCGATAGCGCGACAACTCGCCTTCGGGCGCAGCGCTAAAGGTGCGATACAGCATGCTGGCGGAAACGCAATTGAGTACCGCATCTCCCAAGTATTCCAAGCGTTCGTTGTGCGGACTGCCGGCACTGCGATGAGTCAATGCCGCCTCGAACAATGCCAGATCACGGCATTGATAACCGAACACATCTTGCAACCACTGCGCCAGCGTTTTCACGCCCACACCTTCACAATAAAAAACCCGTAATAAAACTTCACTCGACGTTCACGACTTTGTAGAAGTCGATCACCAGCGATACATTACCCATGAAAGGCACTTCGACGCGATAGTCGGCGGTCATTTCATAACCGGAGCCGGACTTACGGACACCGATGTCCTTGTAGTCCACTCCCTTGATGTCCTCAATATTCCAGCGCCGGTTTAGGCCGGTACGCAACTTGTCGGGGCTGGTATCTGACGCCGGACTTTCCTTGGCCAGTCCCTCCATGGCGCGCACCACTTCGAAGTATTCGAGATAGACCGGCACCAGACGAATCGCGCCATACAATCCCAGACCGAGAATACTGAGAATGATCAACATGCCCAACGCCGTGGCGCCACGCTGCTGCTTACGCGTCTTGATAGGGTTCATCACAGCTCCTGTTGTTATTCGCTCTGCCATTGTTCGGTCAATCATTGTTCGATCAATACTTGTGCCACACGAACTCGAATGACTTAGTGAATGCGAGTACCGATACGACTCAAGATGGGCAATTCGGAAAACTTCCAATGAAACCAGATCAACTTGGCGCGTCCGACCAGGTTCGCTTCAGGCACATAACCCACTTGAGGAAAGCGACTGTCCTGACTGTTGTCGCGATTGTCGCCCATGAAGTAGTAGTGACCGGCCGGCACGACGCCATCGAAGTTGGTCGGGAAGCTGTCGGACAGGTACATCACCTGATGCTTCACCTCGCCCAGCGTTTCTTCGGCAAGCTGTGCATTGAGATAACCAAGTTCGTTGTACAAACCGCCCATGACCGTTTCCAGCGGCTTATCGTTGATAAAAACGCGATCGTTGAGCACTACGATGTGATCGCCGGGCAAACCCACCAAACGCTTGATGTAATTCACGGATGGATCGGAAGGCAGCTTGAATACCACCACATCGCCACGCTGGGGATTGCCCGTTTCCAGCAATTTGACATTGAACACGGGCAGGCGCAGGTCGTATGAAAACTTACTGACAAAAATAAAATCGCCGGCCAGCAAGGTGGGCATCATCGATTCCGAGGGAATGCGAAAGGGTTCGAAGATGAAAGAACGCACTACCAACACTAGCGCCAACACCGGGAAGAACGAACGCGCGTATTCGACAAGGAGCGGTTCGCGAGAAGCCGCTGCACGGTCGTGAAGTTTGGTGACGTCGGCCTGCAATACGGCATAAGACGCCACTTTTGCCGCAGCTTTGTAAGGCGAATCAGATTTTTCGCTCTCTCCCTCAACCTGACTTGCATCCACACTTTGCGCCTTTTTCTGCATCCGTGCGTTCTTGAACAACAGCGTATCCGCCCCCCAGACCAGGCCCGACACGACAGTCAACAACATCAGCCAGAATGAAAAATCGTACGTCATCACATCCAATTCCTAAATGATTAACAGGCCCTAGCTCTTGTCCCGGCCTACCTGCAATACAGCCAGGAAGGCCTCCTGTGGAATTTCCACCGAGCCTACCTGTTTCATGCGCTTCTTGCCTTCTTTCTGCTTTTCCAACAGCTTGCGCTTACGACTGATGTCGCCGCCGTAACACTTGGCCAGCACATTCTTGCGCAGCGCCTTGACGCTGGCGCGTGCCACCACATTTACGCCGATGGCTGCCTGAATCGCCACATCGAACATCTGCCGTGGAATCAATTCCTGCATCTTGTCGACCAGCTCACGACCGCGCGAATACGCCAGCTCACGGTGCACAATGATCAATAACGCATCCACCTTGTCGCCATTGATCAGCACATCGAGCTTGACCACCGGCGCCGCCTCGAAGTGACTGAACTCGTAGTCGAATGAGGCATAGCCACGACTGCAGGACTTAAGTCGATCGAAGAAGTCCAGCACCACATCGGCCATCGGTAACTCATATTGCAAGGACACCTGGTTGCCCAGGTACAGCATTTTTTTCTGTCGGCCGCGCTTGTCGTTACACAGCTTGAGCACCGCGCCGACATGCTCGGGCGGCACCAAAATGTTGGCAATGATGATGGGTTCACGCAGCTCGGCAGTAACATTGGCGGCCGGCAATTTGGCCGGGTTATCGACGTAAATGGTCGAGCCATCGGTCAGCGCGATTTCATAGATCACCGTGGGTGCGCTGGTGATCAGATCCAGATTGTATTCACGCTCCAGTCGTTCCTGCACGATGTCCATATGCAACAAGCCGAGGAAGCCACAACGGAAACCGAAGCCCAGCGCCGTAGATACTTCCGGCTGATACTGCAAGGCCGAGTCGTTGAGTTTCAGCTTCGCCAAGGCGTCGCGGAACGATTCATAGTCGTCGGAACTGACGGTAAACAACCCGGCAAACACACGTGGCTGAATCTGCTTGAAACCGTCCAGCGGCGCGGCGCACAGACGGCCTTCCTGAGTAATGGTATCGCCCACGGGCGCACCATCGATCTCCTTGATGCCGGCAATCATGAAGCCGACTTCACCGGTCTCCAGCGTTGCACAGGACAGCGACTTGGGCGTGAACCGCCCCAGCTTATCAATCTGATGGGAACGTCCGGTCGACCAGACACGCACCTTGTCGCCCACCTTCATGGAGCCATTTACCACGCGCACCAGCGATACCACGCCGACGTAGCTGTCGAACCAGGAATCGATGATCAGGGCCTGCAAGGGCGCATCCGGATCACCCTTGGGAGGTGGAATGCGCTTGATCAACTCTTCCAACAATTCAGGCACACCCAGCCCGGTTTTGGCACTGACCAGCAAGGCGTCTTCGGCTTCAATGCCGATGATTTCTTCGATTTCCTTGATTACGCGCGCCGGTTCTGCAGAAGGCAGATCAATCTTATTGAGCACCGGCACCACTTCCAGTCCCTGCTCAAGTGCGGTGTAGCAATTGGCCACGCTCTGCGCCTCGACCCCCTGTGCTGCATCCACCACCAGTAATGCCCCGTCACAGGCGGCCAGCGAACGCGACACTTCATAGGAAAAGTCGACATGCCCGGGCGTGTCGATCATGTTCAACTGGTAAATCTGTCCATCATTGGCCTTGTACTTGAGCATGACGCTCTGGGCCTTGATGGTGATGCCACGCTCGCGCTCCAGATCCATGGAGTCCAGCACCTGGCTTTCCATCTCGCGCGCATCCAGACCGCCGCAGTGCTGAATGAATCGGTCCGCAAGGGTGGACTTACCGTGGTCGACGTGGGCAATGATGGAAAAATTACGAATTAGCTTCATGGAACCCGGGTTCTTGGCGGCCTGCCCCCAGTGGCAATCAGTGGCAATCGACAGGCGGTAGTTCAAAGGCGGCGGATTATATCGGAGATAGTTGCCGGCCTGTCGGGACTTAGCACCTACACCGCGGCCCCGGCCATACGGCAAATGTGGCGGATTACTTGCCCAGTTAATCACCCAGATAGGGCCGCAGGCGCTCGCGGTCGAGGCGATAGGCGCAGATGAAATCGCCGTCGATCAGCAGCACCGGAATACGCGTCCCATAACGGTGCTCCAGATCGGGATCACCACTGATGTCTCGGACTTGAATGGCCGCAGCCTGTTCGCCCAGCAGTTCCACCAGTTCGGTGCACATGGCCTCGCACAAACTGCATTCGGGACGGGATAGCACCACCCAGTCCTGCAACGATTTGACGCTATAGTGGGAAGTCACGAGCAGATCGAGAATATCGGCAAGGCTGCCGATTACTTACTGGCAACGGCGGGTTCGCGCACCCGCACCAGCGAGGAGACCATGCTCTTCACCGTCATGGCCGGCACTTCACCGACAGCGGTGATCTGATACCCCGGCACGTCGCTATGAAAGGCGTAAGTGGAACCGATCTTCTGCAGGGCTGAACCGGTATCCCCGCCGGAAGCCACCTGCTCGATAAACATGGAAACCGTGGCCAAGCCGTCAGAGAACACCAGGTGCTTCACCGGCGCAGTCAGACCAATTACCGGCTGCAGACGAGTCACCTTCAGCTTGAAGCCCGGCGGCAGATTCTGCACCCGCCACCCCACCACATCCTGGGTGACGGTGCGACGGCGCACCTCGTGACGCGTCCATTCAAAACCTGCCGTGCTGAAGGTGGGCGTTAGCTCGCGATCGGCAATACGGTCACGCAAGGTCAATTCCGCAAAGGCCACCTGTTCGATCACCTTACCCTGCCGATCGAATAACTGTGATTTGAGCGGCATGGCGGTTTCCGCATCCAACCACAACCGGTATCCGTAACGATATTCATCGCGCGGCTGCACGGTGACCAACTGCGCTTTACGCTCCAAAACCTTCGGCGCAGCAGCGGTAGTAATGTCGTAATACGCCTCCAGACCTGGCTGGTAAGAGGGAATCAAAGTCAGCAACGCATCGCTGTCGGCGCGGCTTTCCACCAACACCTCACGCTCGTCGGGCATGTAGTAAGTGACTTCGGTGTTGGTACGCACCGATTCGCGGCCCATGCCATCCAGCGACACCAGCCGCTCGGTGATCTTGCCGGCGACATTGCGATGGACGATGCGAAAAGTTTCAGATTGAGTTTCGGTGGACTTGATGAAACGTCCGTCGTAATTGCGGTCCACCAGCGCCTGCGACATGCGCTCCAGCCAACTACGGGCGTCGGCACTCACGCCCGCATGGGCGACACCCGCCGTCATGCAAGCCAGTACTGCCCAAAATTTAACCACGCCCGAGTTTCTCAACATCACTCTGATGCCGCTTCGGCTTCCTCAGTCTCTACTTCCATAGCCTGATCTTCGGCCAACAAGCCGGGAACCATGTTGCTGCGTCCCAATGGCGAAGAAAATTCGCTGTGCGCGACAATGTAATTGGTGAGTCGCGACGCCGGAATCATCGCGGTCGGCGCATTGGAAGCCACCGGCACTACGTAGCTATTCGCGGTCTTCTGCGCCGTGGTGGTCACGGGTTGCAAGGTACTCGCCGTCATTTGCCCACCCACCTCTCCCTGGTTGCGCACCGTCAGCACCGCCACCATGGCGACGCCGGCTGCTACAGCCATGCCCGCCGCCGGCTTGAGCCAGCGATTCAATTGAAATGCCGGCAGCGTCGCAACGCGGGCGGACTTGGCAGCCGCAGCGCTGTCCTGCTCCAGAGCGGCAGCAACGCGGGCGGAAAAATCACGCGACAGATGAGTGGCGGAAGCCGGCGCACGCAGCGCCTCGCCGATCAACTGGTAGCGGCTCATCGCCTGCTTTAAATCAGTCTCTTTAACCAACCGTCGTACAAATAAATCGGTTTCTTCACCGGGCAGTTCGTCATCGATGAAGGCAGACAACTGAGCCGGCAGGGTTTCATTCGGTAGCATTGCATCGGTCATATCTTGGCGCTCTCGCTAACTTGCAGACCATTGGGCAGACCACTGAGCAGACCATTGGCCATACCTTCGGACTGACACCCAGACTTGAGACAGGATCTGTTACCAAATCCCTCCTCACCCTTCCACCCTGAAACCCACTTATCAATATTGCCATGCCTCACTGCTGCACTCCTACTGGTCCAGCAACGGCTGCAACTTCTTGTCTATCGCCTCGCGGGCGCGAAAGATTCGCGACCGCACCGTACCCACCGGGCAATCCATGACCGTGGCGATTTCTTCGTACGACAAACCCTCGAGTTCACGCAAAGTAATCGCCTCGCGCAAGTCGTCCGGCAACTGCTGCATGGCTTCGGTCACCGTGCGCCGGATTTCTTCGGTCAGCAACATGCCTTCGGGCGTATCGCTGTCCTTCAATAGAACCTGGGCGGCATAGTCGTCCGGGTCCTGCAAATCCAGATCGTAATCGACCAAGCGCCTGCGGCTGGACACCAGCACGTTCTTGGCCGTATTGGCGGCAATGCGGTAAAGCCAGGTGTAGAAGGCGCTTTCGCCCCGAAACGAAGGCAATGCCCGGTACGCCTTGATGAAGGCCTCTTGCGCAATGTCTTCGGCTTCGGCCGGATCGCGCACGTATCGGTTCACCAGTTTCAGAACCTTATGCTGGTACTTGCGCACCAACACATCGAAAGCGGTGCGGTCGCCACGCTGCACCATCTCCACCAACTTGGTGTCACTGTCTTCCATGTTCATGCCTCGCAGCCCTCATGGGCTACGCGTCGGCATGGACGCGAAAAAGTGAGCACAGCGGTAGACATCGCACCCCGGTCAAAGTTCGAACAGCAGCTGAACGCTGTGGCAAAAGTAGCAAAATTTTTCGCAGCCAGCGGCATTAAATGTGCGTCACATCCCATTGTGCGTGGAGCACGGCGCTTCAATGAGTTAACTCCCTAACCGCAGAAGCCCGGGTAGCTTCAAGACGCAAACGCAGCCGCCATTGCTGCCAGAGTGAATCGTTCACTTCCGGCCGCCAAAACATGGCTTGCCGACGCTGTCCGACCATATCGGTAAAGCTCAAACACAACAGCCAGGATGACTGCCAAGAATGCCCAAGCAAAGTCGCAGGAATGTTTGCGCCATCAGCAAAACGCAACTGCCAAGTTTGGTTTTGCTGCCATACCACTCCCACCAGCCGTACAGCTTTCGGTCCATAGCCAGCCTGACGGACAGCGAACAAGGCCAGGCAAACACCGACCGCCGATAAAGCGCCCTGCCATCGCGAAGCCAGGTCAGCCAGCCATGGCAGCGTGAGGCTAAAACTTAGCAACACGCCCGCCGGCAGCAGCCGCAGCCAGTGATGCCGCAATTCAAGCGTTAGGACGGGTGAGCTGCCGGATGACATGCGCAATATCCTGACGATCGGGAGTCTGAGTGCCTACCAGGTAGGCCAGAATGAGTGGATCCTGCAATTCCAGCAGGGCCTCGAATGCCTGGCGCTCACCGGCATCGGCGCGAGGATAGTCCTGCTCGAAATAACGAGTCAGCAACACATCCAATTCACGCATGCCGCGCCGGCAATGCCAACGCAATCGCGACAGGTGGGTGGAATCGATGGCTGCTTCGGTCATTGCAGTTCTTGTAATGCCTCAAGGAGCGTGACTAGACCGGGGCCAGGGCTTTTAGTTCGCCCTGACCCATCGTAGCGCCCACCAAAACTCGTCATCAATGCTGACGTTCCGCGATCTTGCGCTTGATCTCGGCAATGGCCTTGGCCGGATTGAGATCTTTGGGGCAAGCCTCGGTGCAATTCATGATGGTATGGCAACGATACAACTTGAACGGATCTTCCAATTCATCCAAACGTTCGCCAGTGGCTTCGTCACGCGTGTCGATGATCCAGCGATACGCCGCCAACAAGGCTGCAGGTCCGAGGTAGCGATCGCTGTTCCACCAATAGCTAGGACAAGCCGTCGAACAACAGGCGCAAAGAATGCAGGCCGAAGGACGGTCGATCTTTTCCTGATCTTCTTTCGACTGCAGGCGTTCCTGATCGGGCGGCGCCGGCGTACGGGTTTGCAACCAGGGCTTCACCGACGCGTACTGCGCGTAGAAGTTGGTGAGATCGGGAACCAGATCCTTCACCACCGGCATGTGTGGCAATGGATAAATCTTCACATCACCCTTGATGTCGTCGCAGGCCTTGATGCAGGCCAGCGTGTTCACGCCATCAATATTCATGGCGCACGAACCGCAAATACCTTCGCGGCAGGAACGACGGAAAGTCACCGTCGGATCGATTTCGTTTTTGATCTTGATCAATGCGTCCAACACCATCGGACCGCAGTTGGCCATGTCGACTTCGTAGGTGTCGACGCGCGGCTTCTGCTGCGATTCGGGATCGAAACGATAGATGCGGAACTTGCGCACGTCCTTGGCGCCGGCCGGTGCCTTATGCACCTGGCCGTTGGGATTCACTTTGGAATTTTCAGGCAGTTGAAACTGAGCCATCGTAGTTACCTTGAACCTATTCGTTGCAACCGATGATTAATAGACGCGCGCTTTAGGCGGCACCACTTCCACATCGTTGGTGAGCGTGTACATGTGCACCGGGCGGTAATCCAGGGCCACCTTGCCCTGCGCATCGACGAACGCCAGTGAATGCTTCTGCCAGTTCTGATCGTCGCGGTTCGGGAAGTCTTCACGCGCGTGTGCGCCGCGGCTTTCTTCACGATTCAACGCCGAGTTCACCGTGGCAGCGGCCTGACCGAGCAGGTTGTCCAGCTCCAGGGTTTCCACCAAGTCGGTGTTCCATACCAAGCCACGATCACTGACGCTAACATCAGAGAACGAACCGATGACTTGATTGAGCTTGTCCACACCTTGCTGCAGCGATTCACCAGTGCGGAACACGGCTGCATGGTTCTGCATGACGCGCTGCATGTTGAGACGCACTTCGGCGGTCTTGAGACTGCCCTTGGCATTGCGGTACTTGTCGATGCGGCTGATGGCGAAATCGCCGGCGTCCGCAGCCAATGGCTTGTGACGCTTGCCTGGTTTGACGATCTCGGCGCAGTGACGCGCGGCTTCGCGGCCGAACACCACCAGATCGAGCAAGGAGTTGGAACCGAGGCGATTGGCGCCATGCACGGATACGCAGGCAGCTTCGCCCACGGCCATCAAGCCCGGCACCACTGAGTCTGGATTGCCATCTCGCTGGGTCACCACTTCGCCATGAATGTTGGTGGGGATGCCACCCATGTTGTAGTGCACGGTAGGCAGCACGGGGATCGGCTGCTTGGTCACATCCACACCCGCGAAGATCTTCGCAGTTTCGGAAATGCCCGGCAGACGCTCGTGCAGGATGTCCGCGCCCAGATGTTCCAGGTGCAGGAAGATGTGATCGGCATGCTGACCGACGCCGCGACCTTCGCGAATTTCGATGGTCATGGCACGGCTCACTACGTCACGTGAAGCCAGATTCTTGGCCGACGGCGCATAACGTTCCATGAAGGCTTCGCCCTTGGAATTACGCAGAATGCCGCCTTCGCCGCGAGCACCTTCGGTAATCAAGCAACCCGAGCCGTAGATGCCGGTGGGATGGAATTGCACGAATTCCATGTCCTGCATGGGCAGTCCGGCGCGTAGCACCATGCCACCACCGTCACCGGTGCAGGTATGCGCAGAGGTACAAGAGAAGTAAGCGCGGCCATAACCGCCGGTGGCCAACACCACCATGTGCGCGCGGAAACGATGGATGGTGCCATTGGCCATGTCGATGGCGACTACACCACGGCATTCGCCGTTTTCCATGATCAGATCGACCGCAAAATATTCGATGAAGAATTGCGCCTCATGCTTCAGCGCCTGCTGATACAGGGTGTGCAACATGGCGTGACCGGTACGATCGGCTGCGGCGCAGGTACGTTGTGCCGTGCCCTTGCCGTAGTGCGTTGTCATGCCACCGAAAGGACGTTGATAGATCTTGCCGGCATCGGTACGCGAGAACGGCAGACCGTAATGTTCCAATTCCAGAATCGCCTGCGGCGCTTCCTTACACATGAATTCGATGGCGTCCTGGTCGCCCAGCCAGTCCGAACCTTTAACGGTGTCGTACATGTGCCAGCGCCAATCATCCTCACCCATGTTGCCCAGTGCAGCAGAAATGCCGCCCTGCGCGGCCACCGTGTGACTGCGGGTGGGAAATACCTTGGTGATATTGGCAACCGACAGACCGGAATTGGCCAGACCGAAGGTGGAGCGTAGACCGGCGCCGCCGGCGCCAACTACCACCACATCGTAACTATGATCGACAAATTGATAAGCGCTCATTTCAAGCAATCCCCGTCACCGTGCCAAACGCAATGCGCAACACGGAGAACACACCGAGCACGCCCAACACCAACAGTGCGAAATTAATCAGCAGCAGCACCACAACCTTCGTACCCTTGGCAGCTACATAGTCTTCAACCACGACTTGCAAACCAAGTTGCGCGTGATAAGTCACGGTCAGCACCAACAGGCTGAGTAGCACCGTATTGATCGGCGTAGCGATCCAGCCAACCACATTGGCGTAGCTCAAATCACCGAGCGCAATCAGCGAGAACAGAAACCAGGGGGCCAGCAGCAGCAAACCGACTGCACTGACACGCTGCACCCACCAGTGATGGGCGCCTGCTTTAGCAGAGCCCAGGCCCAATACCTTGCCGAGCGGACTACGCAGGCTCATACCAATCCTCCCGCGGACAGCGTGATGCGACTGGCGGCAAACCACCATGTCAGCAAGGTCAGCACGATGGCAGCGATAAACACGATCGTGCCGGTCTTGCGGGCCACTGCTTTCTCGAAGCCATGCCCCGCATCCCAGAACAGGTGACGAATGCCGTTACAGAAGTGATAGAAGAACGCCAGCAGCCAGGCGAACAAAGCCAGCTTGCCCAGCGGCGCGGACAGGCACGACAAGGCCGATTCATAAGCGGCGCTACCCGATGCTGCAGCGACCAACCAGTACACCAATAGCGCGATGCCTAGCGACAGAAATACTCCGGTGGCGCGATGCAAAATCGACAACGTATTGGAGTACTGCCAGCGGTAGTGCATGAACGGTGATAACGGCCGTTCGTGTTGTGCCATATGCTTTTCCTCAACCTCTTATAATTTGCGCACGCCCCAAATCAGGCCGCACGCAGGCTTAAGCAGAACCGATCCTGCTTATCAAAATTCACAATCAGAAATCTATGCAACGCCCTGCCCGTTCCCAATCGCCGAAACGCGTGGGTTCGGGTCCATCTCGACCGCCGATTTCAACCGGCTTCGTTGCCGTTAGATCAGATGCAGGGATTGCGCCACTTGGTGGTGCATCGGCAGGCTGGCTTGTACCTTCAGAATGCACATTGGCATGCGTAGGAGAGCCAGGTAATTCAGAGACTTGCTGCATGGCCGCATAGTCTGCCAGAAAGCCTTGAGCTTGGAAACGCAATGACGCTGCAACCTCGATGCAATCACGTTGAAATGATGCTGCTGAGTGCTTCGGTCAGGCATTTCCTCAATCAAATAATTGGCAAATAATTGGGGCCGAATAATTGTGGCGGGATAATTGATATTGTGTCGATTCACCCCATACAGTCGCCACGATGCACCCACTTCATAGTCTTGCCGCCATTAAATTCACCGGCCCCGATGCACGCAGCTTTCTGCAGGGCCAACTCAGTAACGACCTCGATCTACTGACTCAGGAACAGTCGCTGCTGGCCAGTTGCAACTCTGCGCAAGGCCGGGTGCAGGCCATTCTTAGATTGATCGAACGCGATGATGGGATCTTGGCCGTACTGCCGCGGACCATGGTCGATACCACGCTGACACGCCTGCGCAAGTACGTGTTGCGCGCCAAAGTGACGATCGAAGATGCCCGCGATTCAATACAAATCAGCTGGGCCGATACCGCGGATATCAGCGACAAGAAATTGCCCGCCCCGTCATCGCCAAGCCAACATCAACAACTGGATGCTCTGAGCGTATTGCGCTGGCCGGATACGACCAGCGAGCGCTGGCTGGTTCTGCAAAGCGGCTTGACGCCGGATGTCAAACAAGGTGCGGACCAGGATTGGCTGCTGGCCGATATTCGTGCGGGCTTGCCGCAGGTCCTGCCGGAAACTCACGAAAGCTTCGTGGCCCAGATGCTGAACCTGGACGCACTCAATGGCATCAGCTTCAACAAGGGCTGCTACACCGGTCAGGAAATCATCGCCCGCGCCCATTTCCGCGGTACGGTTAAGCGCCGCATGTTCCACTTTCAGGCGGCTTGCGAAGCCCCTCCTCCCGGCACTCGAATTCTCACTGGCGGCGAATCGGCCGGCGAAGTGGTCATGGCCACGCCTACTCTGGGTGGCTGTGAGCTGTTGGCCGTCATCAGCCTTGCCCATCGAGCTGCACCGCTGACTCTGGAGAGCGGAAACACCCCATTAGAGACACTTACCCTTCCTTACCAACTGCCCGCTGACACTTAACAAAATATCTTTTCAAAAATAGGGCTTGCCCAAACCGATCTAATTAGATATATCTATATTGACTTCGATATATCTTAATTGGAGGCAATCTAATGCCCAGACATCGTACTTTTAATCAATCAACCCCGGATTCGCTCGATCGGGAAGATTTCCGTCGCCCCGATCGTTCCATGGGCGGCCCTCACCGACGTGGTGGCGGACACCGCGGCGGCGGACGCATGTTCGAACATGGTCGCTTGCGCCTGGTGTTGCTGAAACTCATCGCCGCCAAACCAGCGCATGGCTATGAACTCATCAAAGCCATTGAAGAAAAAACCCAGGGCGCTTACAGCCCCAGCCCCGGCGTTGTATATCCCACGCTCACTCTGTTAGAAGAAATGGGTTACATCAGCGTCGATGCCAGCGAAGGCAGTCGCAAGCTGTACAGCGTCACCGATGCCGGCCGCGATTTTTTGCAGCAACAACAACCCGCGCTGGACGAAATGTCGCGACGCTTCGAAGGCCAGCGAACACAGCGCAGCGACTTGCCCGCTCCCATCGTGCGCGGCATGGAAGGTTTGAAACTGGCATTGCGACTGCGACTTGAGCAAGGTGAAATCGATGCAGATACTGCTCGCGCCATTGCCGCGGCGCTCGATCAAGCCACGCAAACCATCGAACAACTTTAATTCCTCACTCTTTAAATTATTACTTGGATCGATAGGCCAACTATGAATTCATCACAACCTCGCAGCGTGCAACGGGTGCGTCACGAAACCCGCATGCGCCTGCTCACCGTCAAACAAGTCAACAAGATCAGCCCACGCATGGTGCGCGTCACACTCACCGGCGATCTGGCCGGCTTCAACAGCGCCTCTTATGACGATCATGTAAAGCTGTTCTTTCCTGCGCCCGGAACGGTTGATCCTATTCTTCCCAAAGGTCCGCCCGGCTCACCGGAAGCTGCGCAAGGCCCCGCGCCGATCGCTCGCGACTACACGCCGCGTCGTTACGATGCAGCGGCCAATGAGCTGGACATTGAATTCGTATTGCACAGCGAAGGTCCCGCCACTCAATGGGCCGCGCAAGTCCAACCCGGACAACAGCTCGGCGTGGGCGGACCGCGCGGCTCCTTTGTAGTGAGCGGCGATTTCGACTGGTATTTGTTGGTGGCGGATGAAGCCGGCTTACCGGCTGTTGCACGCCGCTTAAAAGAATTGCCAGCCGGCAGCCAAGCCTTCGTTGTCGCCGAAGTGGAAGATGCCACCGAACAACAAAGCTTCGATTCAAGCGCAACCGTAAAAACAGTGTGGGTGCATCGCCAAGGCCACAAAGCCGGTGAAACAGCATTGCTTGAAGCCACACTGGCCAAGGTCTCGCTACCACCCGGCACGGGCTATACCTGGATTGCCTGCGAATCCAATGTCGCCCGCATGCTGCGTAACTACCTGATCGGCGAACGCGGCTTCGATAAAGAATGGCTGAAAGCAGCCGGCTATTGGAAGCATGGCGCCATCGCCACGCATGAGAAGCATGAAGACTAGAGTCTACCGACATTCATAACGGATCATGAGCGCGCAGCGCATGGACATCGCCACACTGACCCAGTACTTACGTTGGCCGATGCGCAGCGCGCTGCTGCTCTTGATTATCAGCTTCGCGCTTTTACTGACACTGGGCGAGCAGGCTGGTTTATTAGGCATACCGCTGTACCTGATTCTTGCCTCCTGGTTCTTCAAATACTCGTTTGTATTGGTAGACCATGTGCTTGATGGCCGTTCCGAACCGCCCGTGCTATCGATCGAGATGGTCAATCCATTTGAGCAACGACCGCTCGGTACACTGCTGATAGCGGCTGGTTACTACCTACTGACAGCTGCATTAGAGACGAAGATCGGCGCTCAGAACGTACTGGCACTGCGTATTGCGGGACTGGCCATTCTACCTGCCATGCTGGCTACCATGAGTATCACCGGCAGCTTTGTTGATGCGCTCAAACCCTGGCTGGTTCTGACGCTGATCAAGCGTATCGCAGCGCCCTATGCGATCTTGCTTCTACTGCTTGCGTTGCTATGGCTTGCCCCGATTCTGCTATTCAAGTTAACGGGCTTGGACGCCATGACCAGTGGCGTGCTCAGCAAGATATTTTTCATGTACCTATGGCTGACCATGATGTGTTGCATTGGCGGCGTCATGTACGAACACCGTGACTCGCTAGGCATCGAGCCCAGCATCACCCCCGAGCGTCAGGCCGCACGAATTCAAACCGAAATGGATCGCGAACACGACCTATTTATAGACCGGCTATTCGCTCAATGCCGTAGCGGCACCTTCGACAAAGCCATCGCCACAGTGCAAACCTTGTTGAACCAATCGGCTCAACCACTGAATGAATTTCGTTGGCTGTATGCGCGTACTGCTCAATGGCCGGATAAACGACTGGCAGCTCGGCTCGTACAACTCTGTCTGCCGGCACTGCTTAAAGAACGACATTACAGCGAAACATTGGATCGCGTGCGCGAACGACTGCGCGATAGCCAGACCTTTCGGCCAGATACTGCAGATCAAGTCCTTACCCTGGTCAGAATCGCTCGCGATGGTGGCGATCGGGCTACGGCGCGACTGCTGCTGATTGATCATCGGCAGTTTTATCCTGCCGATCCCTTAGCGCCGATGCTCGACCGACTCGCCGAAGAATTGCGGCGCTAATTTAAGCCGACTATCAAATTTGCTTGCCCCCACCCTGCCCTCCCCCGCAAGCGGGGGAGGGTTTTGATATAGACCCACACAAAAGCACTTACTGCTCTTAGTCCCCACCCCCGTTCCACGGGGGTGGGTTAGGGTGGGGGGCATTGGGGACACCCACGCGCACTACTGAATAAACCCCGCCTTCACATCCTCCTGCGACAACAATTGAATCGGCACGGCCTTGGCCTTCCAGATGTCGTCGCAATATTCGCGAATAGAACGATCCGATGAGAACTTGCCGGTGCGAGCGGCATTGAGAATGGACATGCGCGTCCAATGCTCACGATCAAGATACGCAGCCGACACCTGCTGCTGGCTGTCCACATAGGAAGCAAAGTCGGCAAACAACAGATAGGGATCGTGATACATCAAGCCATCCACCAGGCCGCGGAATAGATCGGTATCGCCGCGCGAGAAGAAACCGCCGCGAATCAAATCGATCACATCCTTCAATTCGGGATTGGCATGGTAGTAGTCCATGGGTTTATAGCCGCTGGCCTTGAGTGCATAGACTTCCGCAGTGCTCAAACCGAACAGGAAGAAATTCTCCGCACCCACCTCTTCGCGAATCTCAATGTTGGCGCCATCCAGCGTGCCGATGGTCATCGCACCGTTCATCGAGAACTTCATATTGCCGGTGCCCGATGCCTCCTTACCCGCCGTGGAAATCTGTTCGGACAGGTCCGCAGCCGGATAAATCTTCTGACCATTGGTAACGTTGAAATTAGGCAGGAACACCACCTTGATCAAATCGCGAATGCCGGGATCGCGATTGATCACATCACCTACAGAAGTAATCAACTTGATCATCAACTTCGCCAGGTGATACCCCGGCGCGGCCTTGCCGCCAAAAATAAAGGTACGCGGCGGAATGTCCAGATTAGGATTGTCCTTCAACTTGCGATACAGCGCGATGATGTGCAGCACATTCAGATGCTGGCGCTTGTACTCATGAATGCGCTTCACCTGTACATCGAACATCGAATCGGGATTGACGATGACGCCGGTACGATCGGCCACCAGTTTGGCGAACTGCTCTTTGTTGCCGCGCTTGATATCCCACCAGGATTTACGGAAGGCCGCATCCTCGACCAGCGGCTCAAGCTTTTTCAGCTCATCCAGATTTTTTATCCAGTTGGTGCCAATCGACTCCGACACCAGTGTCGTCAGGCGCGGATTGGACAGCACCACCCAGCGGCGCGGCGTGACACCATTGGTCTTGTTACCGAACTTCTCCGGCCATAGCTCGTAAAAGTCTTTGAGCACATCCTGCTTGAGCAATTCGGAATGCAGCTCGGCCACACCATTGATGGCATGACTACCCACACAGGCCAGATGCGCCATGCGCACGTAACGCTCGCCGCCTTCATTGATCAAGGACAGGCGCGCCAGTCGCACCTCATCGCCCATGAACTTGATGCGCACCTCATCGAGGAAGCGCGCATTGATTTCATAAATGATCTGCAGATGACGCGGCAGCACCTTGCCGAACAGACCCAATGGCCACTGCTCCAACGCCTCAGGCAATAGTGTGTGATTGGTGTAAGCAAAGGTACGCTGAGTGATTTCCCAAGCATCATCCCAGGGCAATACATATTCATCCACCAGCAGTCGCATCAATTCGGCCACCGCAATGGCCGGATGCGTATCGTTCAACTGCACCGCAAACTTTTCGTGGAAGCGGCTTAGCGGAATCTTCTGCCCGGTCAAGATGCGCAGCATGTCTTTCAATGAACAAGCCACGAAAAAATATTGCTGCTCCAGACGCAGCTCCTTACCGCGCACCTGCTCATCGTTCGGATATAGAACCTTGCTGATGTTCTCCGAGGTGACCTTCTGATTCACGGCGCCGTAGTAATCGCCGCGGTTGAACACCGCGAAGTCGAAAGACTCCGGCGCTTCCGATTTCCACAGCCGCAAGGTATTCGCCGTGTTGTTGCGATAGCCCAGAATCGGTGTGTCATAGGGAATGCCGTTGACAATCTTCTCCGGCACCCAACGCACACGCAGGCGTTGATGTTCGTCGGTGTAAGTTTCCGTATAGCCGCCCAGCTTCACTTCCTGCGCCCATTCGGGACGAACGATTTCCCAGGGATTGCCGAAGCGCAACCACTTGTCGGTCTTCTCCACCTGCCAGCCATCGACAATGCTTTGCTCGAAGATACCGAACTCATAGCGAATGCCGTAGCCCATGGCCGGCACTTCCAAAGTCGCCAAGGAATCAATGAAGCAGGCGGCAAGACGCCCCAGACCGCCGTTACCCAGTCCCGGTTCATCTTCCTGCGCCAGCAATTCATCGATGTTCAAACCCAGCTCGCTGACCGCTTGCTTTACCTGCTCGAAAATATCCAGGTTGACCAGATTGTTGCCCAGATGCGGCCCCATCAAGAACTCTGCCGATAGATAGCAAACGGTACGCGAGCCCTGCTTGGTGTATGCCGCCGCAGTACTGATCCAGCGATGTAACAGGCGATCGCGAATCGTGAAGGCCAGCGCCATGTAGTAGTCGGTCTTGGTGGCCAGCGCAGGAAATTTGCCCTGGATGTAAAACAGGTTATCGAGGAAGGCGCGCTTCAATGCGTCCTTGCTCAGAGCGGTACGTTCGTCTTCGATGGGTAGCGGAGTGTTGGACGTCACCGGCAACTCTTGTGTTTATCCAGCCGTATTGGCTGAGCATTGAGTTTGCAAATTCCGTGCACAACACAGGCTTACGGAAATATCACCATTTGCTGGCAATTCGCGATCCGAGAGTGATCAATACGCCGCGACAACGCACCAGCAGTGAACGTAGCCACTGCTCGTCGCACGCTTAATGTGCACTGCCCAAGTAAGCACGCCAGCCACCGAAGCCGGAGATATCTCGCGCACCGTTCACGACATGCCCCTCGCACAAGAAGCCGGTGACATGACCGCCACTCTCCAACTGCACCTGACCCAGACAGAGCGGCGCAGGAATGCCTGCCATGAAACTGCCCCATTGCGACTGCGGCAAGGCCCACACTTCCAACTCGATAGATGCACCGCCCGACTCCACCCTCACCAAGCCTGGTCGATGCGGCGGTCCACCGGGTAAAGCAAAGCAGCGATACTGCGCAGCCGTGCGCGTGCGTTGCAGCAGGTAGGCGCCGAGACTAAGCAATTGTTGATTGAGCGGCAAACCCTCCATGTGCGCACCGCATACGGCGATGGCAATGAATTCCGGCAACAGTGCCGGCAAGCTTTGCGCCGGCAAACGCCACGACAAAACGCCCAAAGTACTGACACCGGCATGGTGCAAACGATCCGCCATGTTCAACAGCGCCATATCCGTATCGCGTTCGGCAAACAAGGTCACGCCGAATGGCAGGCCGTCACTGCGAAAGCCGGCCGGCACCGACACGGCGGCCAAATCCAGCAGGTTCATGAAGTTGGTGTAGTAGCCAAGATTGGAATTCAAACGAATCGGATCGGCTTCGACATCGGCAATGCGATAAATAGTGCCTGCAGTGGGCGTCATGAAGACATCAGCCTGCGCCAGCACGGCAGCCGCGGCACGCTGCAAAGCTTGTAAGCGATATTGCGCCTGAAACGTTTGCACTGCAGTACGTCCGCGAGCCGTCAAGGTTATTTCACGTGTCACCGGATGAATGGCTTCAGGCTGCTGCTCGATCAGCGCCTCGATAGCGGCATAGCGTTCCGCCACCCATGGGCCTTCGTACAACAGTCGCGCAGTTTCCAGCAGCGGCGCAAAATCCACTTCCACCAAGGTGCCGCCCAACGATTCGATATTGCGACAGGCCAAGCCGAATAGACGCGCGTATTCCTGATCGCCAAAGAATTGTAGTTGTTCCGGCTTGGGAATGCCGACACGAAACTGTTCGCGCTGCATACCACCGGCTTGAACGGAAGTATGCGCAGGCCGCGACCAGGGATCCCCAGCATCGAAACCCTCCGCCACCTGCAACACATTGGCCGCATCGGCAGCCGTCAACGCAAAGATGGAAATGCAATCGATGCTACGGCAAGCCGGCACCAGACCCTGTGTGCTTAAACGTCCACAACTCGGCTTCAAGCCAATGAGATTGTTGAACGCCGCCGGCACTCGTCCGGAACCCGCGGTATCGGTGCCCAATGCAAAACTGGCGTAACCCAATGCCACCGCCAGCGCCGAACCGGAACTGGAACCACCGGACACATACTCGGGATTGAAACTGTTCTTGCCTGCGCCATGCGGTGAACGCGTGCCCACCAGACCCGTGGCGAATTGATCCATGTTGGCCTTGCCCAGTGGAATCGCACCGGCATCGATTAATTTTTGCACTACAGCGGCCGATTTGTCCGGCGTGTAGGCAAAGGCCGGACAACCTGCAGTAGTGGCAATGCCGGCAAGATCGATGTTGTCCTTGATGACAAAGGGCACACCATACAAGGGCAAGTCCAGCGACTTTGCTTGCAGCGCCTGCACGTACTGCATCACCTGCTGCTGGGTGAGACGCGTGATCCAGACATGGTGTTCCGGTGCGGCATCTATACGCTGCAGCAATTGCTCAAAAAAAGTCTCGGGCGTGATGCGCCGTTGACGATAAGCGCCAAGCAGATCGCTGATTACCAATGTGGGCATGAAATCACTCATCGTTACATTCATCAACTAACGTTGGCCTGCGGCCGTACTACCGCGACAATTTCACCGGCAGTCACCGCCTTGCCCTTTACGCAACGCAGCTCCACCAACTCGCAGTTCTCATCGACACAGATGGGAATTTCCATCTTCATGGCTTCCACCACCAACAGTTCTGCATCGGCTACCAGCCTTGTGCCTGGCGTTGCGCTCAGCTGCCAGACACTGCCGGTCACCGGTGAAGCAATGCCAATGCAGTCAGCGGGTATTGCACTGTCATCCATCACTGGCTTGCTGGGTTCACTTTCAACAGCCAACTGACCCGAGGCCGCCCAACGCTGCCGCTCGGCCTCAAACGCGGCTTGCTGCCTGGCTTTGAATTCGGCAATCGAATCGCGATGCTGCTGTAGATATTGACGGTAGTCGCGCAGACGCAGCGTGGTGGCTTCAACACGCAGCTGGAACTGCCCTTCAATAAAGTCCTCACGCATCTGCAACAACTCAGTGGCGCTCACCGGATAAAAACGAATCTGATCGAAGAAGCGCAGCAGCCACTGCTTGCCGTCCTTGAAGTCCTGCGTCTGTCTATAGCGATTCCACATCTGCACGGTGCGGCCCACGAATTGATAACCGCCCGGCCCTTCCATGCCATACACGCAGAGATAAGCCCCACCGATACCCACCGCATTCTCCGGCGTCCAGGTACGCGCCGGGTTGTACTTGGTCGTGACCAAGCGATGACGCGGATCGAGCGGCGTGGCCACCGGTGCACCCAGATACACATCGCCCAAGCCCATCACTAGATAGCTGGCTTCAAAGAGGATGCGATACACATCCTCAATCGACTCAAGGCCATTAATGCGACGAATGAACTCGATATTGCTGGGACACCAGGGCGCATCGGCCCGCACCGATTGCATGTACTTGTCGATGGCCAGCTGCGTGGCCGGATCGTCCCATGATAGAGGCAGATGAACGATACGGCTGGGCACTTCGACATCGTCCACCGCCGGCAGCTCATGCTCAGCTTGTTGTAGCAGCGTTAATAGTTGCTGCTGCGAGATCACACGACTGTCGTAGTGCACCTGCAATGAACGAATGCCCGGCGTGAGCTCCTGCACCCCCGGCACGGCCTTGGCTTGCAGATATTGCATCAGGGCGTGCACACGGAAGCGTAACTCCAGATCCAGCACTTGTTCGCCGTATTCGACCAACAGATAGGCATCGCCGGCTTGGCGATAACACACTGTCGGTGACTGATCGGGACTGCAGGCAAGGCACGCTGAACCCGTCTCAGATTCATCAAAACTTGCCGCCTCTGTAGAGGACACAACCAAATCGTCAGTAGCCGCATCCATTTCTCGCCGCAAGCGCACGGCCTGCGCATAACTCACGCAATAGAATTCGATGGTATCGCCCGGCTTTAACTGCCCCATCTTCCACAGTTCGGCTTGCACAAGGGTTACAGGACAGACAAAGCCGCCCAGACTGGGACCATCCGGTCCAAGAATCACCGGCATGTCGCCGGTGAAGTCCACCGCACCAATGGCATAGGCATTGTCGTGAATGTTGGAAGGATGCAACCCCGCTTCGCCGCCATCGCGACGCGCCCATTGCGGCTTGGGTCCGATCAGGCGCACGCCGGTACGACTGGAGTTGTAGTGCACCTGCCAGCGTGTCGCGAAGAAGGTCTCGATATCTGCTTGCGTGAAGAAATCCGGCGCACCATGCGGACCGTACATCACCGCGATACGCCAGTGCGACTGATACCGCGGTATCAGTGCCGTAGGTAATGCAACGCAATCGCCTTGCGTTAACGCATGCTGCTGGATGCGCAGCACATCGCACACGCGCAGTGCCCTACCACCATGTCCACCGAACTGGCCCAAGGTAAATGTAGAACGGCTGCCCATGTACAGCGGCACATCGAATCCGCCTTGCACAGCCAGATAGGCGCGCTGTCCACCGCCTTGAATACCTCGCAGCTTCAACACCGAACCGCGCTTGACAGTCACCGCTTGCCAGCTCGGCATAGGTTGACCATCCAGTTCCGCGCGCATGGCCGCACCGGTTAACGCAATCATGCTATCGACATTGAATTTCAACGTCGGCCCGGTCACCGTCAATTCCAATGCCGCTGCCTGTGCGTCGTTGCCGAGCAAACGATTGGCCAAACGAAATGCATAGTGGTCCATCGGCCCGGAAGGCGGCACGCCGATATCCCAGTAACCGATGCGCCCCGGATAGTCCTGTATGCACGACTGCGTACCTGGCTGTAGTACCTCGATGGTGGCGGAGTGAAACTCCTTGCTGCCTAGATAGCGTGTGTACTGTTCGCCGCGTGCGAACACTTCATCGGCTAGTACATTACGCAGGTAATCCAGATTGGTTTCGATGCCATACACACTGGTCTGCGCCAGTGCTGTCTGCAGCGCTTGCAAGGCTTGTTCACGAGTAGATGCGTGGCTGATCAACTTGGCCAGCATGGGGTCGTAGTAAGCGCTGACTTCGGTGCCGGTGCGTATCCAGGTGTCGACTCGCAGGGTATCGGACGTCCCCACCCTGCACTCGGCAACCGCTCCATGCGTTGCTCTACCTCCTGCATCCATGCAGTCGTCCCTCGTAAACGGGGGAGGGTTGGAATTAACACGCGCAGATTGATCGACATTGCCCCAATTTCCTTCCCCCGCCTGCGGGGGAGGGTTAGGGTGGGGGCACTCCGGAAACCGCACCTCAGTCAGCAAACCACTGGAAGGCCGAAAATTGCGTGCCGGATCTTCCGCATACAAACGCACTTGAATGGAATGACCTTGAGGACGATGACGATAATCAGCTAACGGCGACCTGCCCTCCGCCACCCGAATCATCCACTCCACCAGATCCACACCCGTCACTTGCTCCGTAACGCCGTGCTCCACCTGCAGACGCGTGTTGACCTCCAGAAAATAAAACTCATTGCTGGCAATGTCGTAAACAAATTCCACTGTGCCGGCTGACTGATAATTCACCGACTTCGACAGGCGCACGGCATTGTCCATCAACTGTTGACGCACAGCATCGCTTAAACCTGGCGCGGGAGTCTCTTCCACCACTTTTTGATTACGACGTTGCAAGGAGCAATCGCGTTCGCCCAACGCCACCACCTGCCCCCGCCCGTCGCCAAATATCTGCACCTCAATGTGCCGCGCACGCTCAACATATTTTTCCAAGAACATGCCGCCCTGGCTGAAATTATTTTTCGCCAGTCGCTCCACCGAATAAAAGGCATCGCGCAACTCGGCTTCATTACGACACAGCTGCATGCCGATACCGCCACCACCGGCAGTGCTCTTCAACATGGCGGGATAGCCAACGCGCTGCGCTTCTGCCACGGCATGCTCAAGATCGGACAACAAGCCGCTACCCGGCAGCATTGGCACATTGGCCTGCTGCGCCAAGGCACGCGCCGTATGCTTCAAACCGAAGTCGCGCATCTGCTGTGGCGTGGGACCGATGAACACGATGCCCGCTGCAGCACAGACCTCGGCAAATGCTGCGTTTTCACTTAGGAAGCCATAACCGGGATGAATGGCCTGAGCGCCACATTGCCTGGCAACCGCCAACAAGGTTTCCTGCTTCAAATAGCTCTCGGCGGCAGGCGCAGCACCAATGCAAATGGCCTCATCGGCTTGCAACACATGCAAGGAATGCTTATCGGCTTCGGAGTAGACCGCCACCGAACGAATGCCCAGGCGGCGTAAGGTGCGTATGACACGACAGGCGATCGCCCCACGATTGGCGATCAATACTTTATCGAAACGTTTTTCAGTAAACACAGGCCGCGATCCTCGATCGCTGCCGGGTCGTCCCAGCGGATTGTATAAAGATTCGCGGGTCGTCCCGCAAATCTAATTGACGTGTTAATTGACAATGGACAATTGATAATTGACAACGAAGAACATTCCCTCGTTGTCAATTGTCCATTATCAATTGTCAATTATTCCCAGATCATCAACTGCACTGGAGTCGGGTTATAAGCATTGCAGGGGTTATTCAACTGCGGACAGTTGGAGATCAACACCAGCACATCCATCTCCGCACGCATTTCCACATAGCGGCCTGCTGCGGAAATGCCATCGGCAAAGCGCAGCTCGCCATCGGGTGTTACCGGCACATTCATAAAGAAATTGATATTGCTGGACAGATCGCGCTTGGTCAGGCCTGAATGTCCATGAGCAATGGCCATCAAGAAGCTATCGCGACAGCTGTGCATATCGCGCTTGTCCAAGGCATAGCGCACCGTGTTGCTTTCCGCAGAGCAGGCACCGCCCAAGGTATCGTGACGACCGCAGGTATCGGCGGTGATGGTCAGCAACGCATTACCGCGATTCGATAAGAGTTTCGTACCGGTGCTGAGATAGATATTGCCCTGCGCACGAATGGTGTCATTGGCGCTGTAACGCTCCTCGCTATCGACAGCGCTATAGAACAGTGTATCGACCGCCTGATTGCCTTCCAGATCGACAATGCGCAGAACCTGACCTGCTTTAACGGTGCCGATCCAAGGTTCGCCTGCGGGCACCACCGTGCTGGTCTTGGCCTTTCCGGCTTGCAGATTGCTTTCAACAATACTCATTGTGCTACTCGTATATTCATCTCAACGATAGAGAACTTCGGTGTTGTGAAAACCACGCTGATTTTCCTCACAGAGATTACGACACATGTCATTGCGTGGCGCCGGTCCGGAACGCCAGGCAATCAAATTAATGGGACTGGGTTTGTATACGGGTTCCGGGTCCAGCGGGTGCTGGCACGAAGACACAGCGACCAGCGCATGCATTTCGAAACGTAGATCGACAAAGTCATTGGCCTTGCTGTTGCCGCTGACGAATTTCATCGCGCCGTCATCAGCCACGATAACCTTGCTAAAGAAATTGATCGTGGAACCCAGATCGCGCGCGCCCAGCCCATGCTTGCCCAGTTCGGTCAGCAAACTGTCCTGACCGTTCTTGTAATAGGCATTGCGCTGTTTCTGAAAAGAACTCTCACCGTACTTGGCGTGAACCAATGCTGCATCAGAGACGCCACTGATCGTATCGTGCCAACCGCAGGTATCCTCGGTAATGGAACACATCACCCGCCCCATATCCGAATAGCAAACATTACCCTTGCGCAGAAACGCCGTGTGCTGCGCCTTGAGCGTATCGGCCATGTTGTAACGCTCCAGCACCTGCTCGCTGTTAAAGAAGGTCATGCTGAGATTGGCGCCGGGCGCCGGTGTCAGCAAACGCAGAGTCGTGCCGCGTCGCACGATGCCCGACCAATGCGCACCGTCGCGTAGATGTTCTTCCCATAAAACCCAATCTGGCGTTGTGCCTGACATGCCCACCTCTTGTTGAATGTCTTACTTGATAACTGAGTTGTACCCGGTACTCGATAGCGAGACCGCCGTACTTGCCACATGACTTATCACCGGCCTGTTACAGGGGAGATAGCAAGTCTCGTACCAGTGCAGCCAGCCCACCGTCCATGCACCGTTAACGCCACTTACCCTTGTGCGACGCCTGGCAAAACGCACCAATGAGCAACGCCGCAACAGAGTCGCCGCACCGTAACGGCGCAATTCCTTCGCTCCATGACCCTAAACAGTGAGAAAGCCAATTGATCAACACTGCTCACCAACCTTGTATCCCGCCAGATAAAGGCCTTTTACTTCATGGCCTGTATTCACGACTCACTCAGGCATGCGATTTGCAAAACCAGGATTACAAAATGTGCGTCTAGGGTTCCGGCTGGTAAACATCAGCGCTGGTCCGAGAGAGGCAGTCCAGCAATAAACGCCTTACACGTTTGCTGCGGGATACACGGCGGGACAAAAGCCCGGGAGACAGAGCACTGCGCGTGTTGCTGACTCCAATGGAACGGGAACCAGCAAGGTTGGCAACACGGGCATATTGGATTGCCGACACTCATATGCTTCATGAGGAGACCCCGATGCACGCATTACTGAATTCCATCCGTCAGGCTCTACAACACTTCGCCATGCACACCGGCAAGTTACTGAGCGTGTTACTGCTTGGCAGCGTATTGCTGCAACCTGCACAAGCTGCCGAGAAGACTTCCTTCAAAGTCGCGTGGAGTATTTACGTGGGCTGGATGCCGTGGGATTACGCCAATCAAAGCGGCATTCTGAAAAAGTGGGCCGATAAATACGGCATCAAGATTCAACTCACGCAGGTTAACGACTACGTCGAGTCCATCAATCAATATACGGCCGGTGGTTTCGATGCCTGCGTGATGACCAATATGGACATGCTGACCATTCCCGCCGCAGGCGGCGTCGATTCCACTGCATTAGTGATGGGCGACTTCTCCAATGGCAATGACGGCATCGTACTCAAGGGCAAAGGCAAGAAGCTGGCCGACATCAAGGGCCAGAAGATCAACTTGGTAGAGCTATCGGTATCGCACTACCTGATGGCACGCGCTTTGGAAACTGTGAATCTGCGCGAACGCGATATCAAAGTGGTCAACACTTCGGATGCCGATATCGTGGGCGCCTTCGCCGCTGTCGATAGCACTGCGGTGGTGACTTGGAAACCTCAGCTCAGCGAAGTCATGAAGACTCCCAACACCACCTTGGTATTCGACTCCAGCAAAATTCCCGGCGAGATCATGGACCTGATGGTGGTGAACACCGCCACACTTAAAGCCAACCCCAAGCTGGGCAAGGCTTTGATCGGCGCGTGGTATGAAACGCTGGCGGTAATGTTCAAGGGCGATGCCGCCACCAAGGCCGCACGTACTGCAATGGCCAAGGCTTCCGGCACCGATCTGCCCGGCTTCGAAGCCCAGTTGGCCACCACCAAGATGTACACCACGCCTGCCGAGGCTTACGCCTTCATCAACAGCGACAGCGTGATCAAGAACATGGACTTGGTGCGCAACTTCTCGTTTGCACATGGTCTGTTGGGAGATGGCGCCAAGAGTGCCGACGCAGTGGGCATCGAGTTCCCCAACGGCAAGACCTTGGGTAATGCCAAGAACATCAAGATGCGCTTCGACAACAGCTATACCAAGCTGGCGATTGACGGCAAGCTCTGAGTGCATTCAATAAATGATTGATGTGCTAACTCTGCGCGCCCCTCCCTGCCCTCCCCCGCATGCGGGGGAGGGTAAATACCGCGAGGGAGATGATGCCTCGTCTTATTAATCTGCATCCGCGTCGTAGCAGTGCGCTGGCTTTGAGCGCACTGCCCTTCATCCTGTTATTGCTGGCTTATATATTTGGCTCCAGTCTGCGCTTGGCCGAAAATCCGGACGACAAGTTGTTACCCGCATTGAGTGGTATTGCCGAGACCATCAAGCAATATGCTTTTCAGGAAGATGCTCGCAGCGGCGAAGTTTTATTCTGGCTGGATACCTGGGCCAGCTTGAAACGCATTGGTATCGCTCTAAGTATCAGTGCGGTCACGGCATTGATGCTGGGCCTATGCATCGGCATCATTCCCATGGTGCGCGCCACGCTGGGCACCTTCGTCACCGCGCTCTCCATGATTCCGCCCTTGGCCGTACTGCCCATTTTGTTCATTGCGCTGGGGCTGGATGAATTGTCCAAAATCGTGCTGATCATCATCGGCATCACGCCGGTGATGATTCGCGATCTGGCACAGCGTTGCCAGGAACTGCCTTCGGAACAATTGATCAAGGCGCAGACGCTGGGCGCCAACAGCCTGCAATTGGTGCTGCGCGTGGTGCTGCCGCAATTGCTGCCACGCTTGCTCGGTTCCTTGCGACTGCAGCTGTGCTCGGCCTGGCTGTTCTTGATTTCCGCAGAAGCCATCGCTTCCACCGAAGGGTTGGGCTATCGCATCTTCCTGGTACGCCGCTATCTGGCCATGGATGTCATCCTGCCCTATGTATTGTGGATTACCTTGCTGGCGTTCTTGATGGATTGGTTGCTGCGCTTTGCCAGCCGCAAAACCTTTCCCTGGGCAGAGACCAACTGATGGCCGCAGTAACCGTTAAACGCTTGTGGAAAGAATACGGCTCGCAGGTGGTGCTGGAAAATCTCAACCTGCACATTGCCGATCATGAGTTCGTCACGATTGTGGGTGCCTCCGGTTGTGGCAAGACCACCTTTCTGAAAATGCTGCTGGGCATCGAACAACCCAGCCGCGGTGAGTTGTTGATCGACGGCAAACCGATCTCGCCCGAACCCAATCAGGATCGCGGCATCGTTTTTCAACGTTACTCGCTGTTTCCGCATTTAAGTGTGCTCGACAATCTGCTGCTGGGCTTGGAACTGCAGGGTGCGCCACTGCTCGGCAAGTTATTCGGTGCACGACGACGCCAAGCCGTCGACAAAGCGAATGAGTTGCTCAATGCCATCGGCCTGTATCAGGCACGGGACAAATATCCCACGCAATTATCAGGCGGCATGCAGCAACGCCTGTCCATCGCTCAATCGGTGATCTGCGAGCCCAAAATCCTGCTGCTGGACGAACCCTTCGGTGCGCTCGATCCGGGCATCACCGCCGACATGCATGAACTGATTCTCAAATTATGGGAAAGCCGGCGCATGACCATTTTCATGATCACGCATGATGTACAGGAGAGCTTCAAACTCGGCACCCGCCTGCTGGTGTTCGACAAATTGCGTATCGATCCGCAAGCCCCTGAAGCCTACGGCGCCAGCGTCACGTACGACCTTCCCCTTAAGCAAAGCCGGCCGAACGCCGATATAGCCGCTTGACGGCTGTGATGGGCATCAACAACTGCTGGCCCCAGGCATCTTCAGCATGACTTTTGTGCGCCATGTCTCGCCTGTCAGCTACTGTTTAATCGCCCCCTAAATATTGCCGTAACCGTGCCGATAGGGGCACATGAAACCGCTGTCACATAGCGGTATGTCAAAGAAAGCCCCAGCGGCTATAGCGGAGCAATATCCATGTCGAGCGTGATCCTGGCCGTAGACGATTCAGCCTCAATGCGACAGATGGTGCGTTTCACCTTGGAAAGCGCCGGTTACGAGGTGATACAGGCTGTCGACGGCGTAGAAGCCTTGGACTATGCCAAGGCCGGTAAAGCCGACCTGGTACTCACCGACGTCAACATGCCGCGCATGGATGGCCTCACCCTGGTGAAAGAGTTACGCGGTCTGTCCAACTACAAGGGCGTACCCATTCTGGTGCTGACCACCGAAGCCGGTCAGGACACCAAGATGCAAGGCAAGCAGGCCGGCGCCACCGGCTGGATTGTCAAACCCTTCAATCCGGAACAATTGCTGGCCACCATCCAGCGCGTCTTGTAACGCTTGAGTCGCCGTCACCCGGGTCGGTTTCAACTCTCAAGTGAACAGCCAGATGCAAACGTCTTTCGCAGATACAACTAGAAATACACTGGCTTCTGCAGCCCCCGTCAGCTGGTCGCCGCAGCAACAGACTGCGCGCATGCTGGCTCTGTGCGAGGCCCAGATGGAAGCGGCCACTCAGGATTCCGATGCGGCGGTCGACGTGCTGGCGAAAGCCTTCACCGATTTGATCGGCGCAGTACGCGAATTGAATTCTCTGTCCAAGACCGGCGTTGGTGACACCACCCGCAACATGGAAGAGATCAACAACCGCTGCACCACCCTGTCCAATCAGATGGCCTCGGCCATCGTCGCTTTTCAGTTTTACGACAAACTATCGCAGCGCCTGGGACATGTGCGTTACAGCCTGTCGACCATGGCTTTGTTTATCTGCGATCGTTCCAATTCGCAGCGTCCGGAACATTGGGAAAAATTGCTGGGAACGCTGGGAAGGCTGTATCGCACGGCCGAAGAACGCGCCATTTTCGATAGTATCGCCGGCAGTCTGTCGCTGACCATGAACGACGAAGAGCCGTTGTCCAAGTCACTGTCGGATGCGGGCTCGGTTGAATTGTTCTAAGCAGCGACAGTCAACGTCATACCCGCACACAGCCTGCCCCCGATTTGCTCGAGGGCTGCATCAAAAAAACAATCATTCCAATGATGTGTTGAACGGCACTACGCCAACAACTGTCGATGCGCTTCCACATCCGCCGGACTGGCGATGCCATGCCCCAGACGCCGCAGAATGCCATCGTGCAGGTCGTATACCAGTGCATGCACGGCTACTTGCTGGCCGCGTGCCCAGGCGTCCTGTAACAGCGTGGTCTCGGCTACGTTAATGGCCTGTTCCAAGGCATTCAGTTCGCACAGACGATTGAGTCGCGACGGTTCGTCCTGCAAGGCGCTCATGCCGGCGCGATTGCGCTTGTATACGTCCTGCACATGACGCAGCCAGTTATCGATCAGGCCGAATTTCTGGCCGCGATAGGCCGCTGCCACACCGCCGCAACCGTAGTGACCGGTGACGATGATGTGCTCCACCTTCAATACATCCACGGCGTACTGAATCACGGACAGGCAGTTGAGATCGCTGTGCACCACCACATTGGCCACATTGCGGTGAACGAAAATTTCGCCGGGCAACAACCCCAGAATCTCGTTGGCGGGCACCCGGCTGTCGGAACAGCCTATCCACAGAAAGCGCGGTGACTGCTGGTTTTCCAGTTTGGTGAAAAACTCGGGCTGCGCCTCGACTGTCCGCCGTGCCCATTTTTGGTTTTGTTGCAGCAATTGCTCGAGTTGGTCCTGCGCTTGATCATCGGCATCGGCGGTCATCACATATCCTCGCCGGCTCAACGCAGCGGCTATCTGTCGGAGTTACAACTATGTACCCCTGGAACACTTCAAGATTGTAATTGAAGTTTTGTTAAGTGTGCGATTCAAACTCAGCTAAAATGAACGCTTTTGCTATGTTCGTTGTCTAGGGGCTGGCGTCAACAGGTTCACTACCTGCACGGCTCCTGGCCTCTTCTTACAAGCGCTAATTTTCTCTTCCAGGATAAGCATGTCTATCAAGTGTTGGTCGCTGCTAATGAGCAGCTTGCTGGTCGCTGCATGCGGTCAGTCCGGCTCGGGCCCTACCGGCGCTGCCAGTAGCGCCAATGGCATGGGCTCGGGTATGGGCCCCGGAGGCCCTGGCGGCCAACAAGCCTCGATCACCGTTGACACCACGGTCCCTACCAACAGCAACGCGCCGCAGACCTTGGATACGGCCGGTGGCATCTACGCCTGGCAGGAAGTCGCGGTGGGTAGCGAGGTATCGGGTTATCGCATCAGCGAAGTAATGGTCGATGTGGGCGACACAGTCGCGGCGGGCGCGGTACTGGCCAAGCTTGACGACACCTTGTTGCGTGAAGCCTATAACCAAGCCCAGGCGGCGTTGGCCGTCGCCAAGGCATCGCTGGATCAAGCCAAGGCCAATGCACAACGCGGCAATGCGCTGCAATCGCCGGGCGTGATCAGCAAGCAGGATGCCGAAGCGTTGAATACCACCGCAGCCACCGCCCTGGCTCAATACAACAATGCCGAGTCTCTGCTGCAAACCGCCAAGCAGCGTCTCGATTACACCTTGATCCATGCGCCGGATGCCGGCGTGATCTCGGCGCGCACTGTCGTGCCGGGACAGATTGCCAATTCGGGCACGACGCTGTTTTCCCTGATCCGACAGAGCCGTGTGGAGTGGCGTGCTGAAGTGCCGGCCAGCGCCATTGCCAAACTGCGCAAGGGCATGAACGCCACCATCAAGCGCGCCGATGGCACGCTGGCCAAAGGAGTGGTACGCACGGTTTCGCCGGGCATTGACAGCAACACACAGCGCGGCACCGCCTATATTGATCTTAAGCTGGAACAGCAGATACGACCCGGCATGTATGTGTCAGGCACCATTGAAATGGACAAGACCAATAGCCTGCAAGTACCGCTGTCGGCCGTAACGGTACGCGATGGCTTTTCCTACGTGTTCGTTGCTAAGCCGGATAATCAAGTACGTCAGCAGCGCGTAACTGTCGGTCGCCTGCTGGGTGAACTGGTGGAAATTCTTGAAGGCTTGAATGCCGGCGACCGAGTGGTAGCCAATGGCGTCGGGCTGTTGCGTGACGGAGATCGAGTCACCGTTGCAGGTACAGATACAGCCAAAGCCAACAGCGTCGAAACCACTACCAAGACCACACCATGATTAATTTTTCCGCGTGGTCGATCCATCGGCCACTGCCTGCCATCCTCGGTTTCGTGCTGCTCATGGCGGCCGGCTTCTACACCTTTGAAAAGCTGCCCATCACCGACTTCGCGATCAGCGACTCGTCGACCGTCAGCGTATCCGTTGGTTATAGCGGCGCCACTCCCAGCCAGATGGAAGTGGAAATTACCCGCAAGATCGAAGACGCCGTATCCAGTATCACCGGCATTGAACACGTTACCTCTTCGGTATCGCAAGGCAGTTCCAACACCACTATCGAGTTCGAGGAAGGCACCGACATTCAGATCGCGATGGACGATGTCCGCGATGCAGTGAGTCGTGTGCGTAGCGCACTGCCCAGCGAAATCAACGAACCCACTGTCAGCCGCATGACCATCTCCGGCAATCCGGTGTCCACCTATGCAGTGCAGTCAGACACGCTCGGCCAGGAAGAGTTGAGCTGGCTGGTGGATGACACGGTGAGCAAGCAGTTACTCGCCATTCCCGGCGTAGGTCAGGTCAATCGTCAAGGCGGCGTGGATCGCCAGATCCGCATCGATTTGCTGCCGGATCGCCTGCTGGCGTTCAATCTGACGGCCGGACAGATTTCCACGCAGCTGCGCAGCACTCAAGGCGAACTCGCGGGCGGCAAGATTTACTTCGGCGACGGTGAACAGAACATCCGCATCCTGTCGACCGTCGATAGCGTCGATGCGCTGCGTGCCCTGCCCATAGCATTAAGCGACGGCCGTGCGATTCGCCTCGAAGAAATCGCCCGAGTCGAAGATCGTTACGACGACGTGAAATCCGCAGTGCTGCTCGACGGTAAGCCGGTCATCGGCATTCAGATCCGTCGCGCGCTCGATACCAATGAAGTCGAAATTGCCGCTGAAGTAGACAAGGCCATTGAAGCGCTGAAAGTCAGCAATCCCACTGTCAAATTTACGCTGGTGTCATCCAACCTGCCGCGCGTGATGTCCACGTACACCTCGTCGATGGAAAAACTCTACGAAGGCGCTCTGCTGGCAATCGTCGTGGTGTTTCTGTTCCTGCGCGACTGGCGCGCGACCTGGATCGCAGCAGTCGCCCTGCCGCTATCGATCGTGCCCACTTTCTATGTGATGGGATTGTTCAACATTTCGCTCAACACCATCACGCTGCTGGCCATCTCGTTGGTCGTCGGCCTGTTGGTCGACGACGCCATCGTCGAAGTGGAGAACATCGTCCGACATCTGCGTGAAGGCAAGCAGCCGAAACAGGCGGCACTGGATGCCGCTCAGGAAATCGGCATGGCGGTTATCGGCACCTCACTGACACTGGTCGCTATTTTCGTGCCGGTGGCGATGATGTCGGGCATCTCCGGCCGATTCTTCAAACAATTTGCCATCACCTGTACCGTAGCCGTGCTGTTCTCGTTGATGGTTGCACGCTTGATCACACCGATGATGGCAGCGTACCAGCTCAAGGCCGACAAGAAGACGGACGAAGGCCACGACAAGTTTTTGGGTCGTTACCTGCCATTGGTAAAATGGACCTTGATCAATCGCGGCAAGACCTTATTGGGTGCATTGCTCATCTTTGTTGCTTCCATCGTGGCCTACTTCAATTTGCCCGGCGGCTTCCTCAACGCCGAAGATCGCGGCGAGATTTCAGTCAATATCACCCTGCCGCCCGGCAGCAGCCTGGCAGGCACACGTAAGGCCGCTGAGCAGGTCCAAGCATTGTTGCAAGCAGTGCCTGAAGTTACTCAGGTCTATACGAATATCAGCGTGGGCAGCGCCTCACTAGACGCAAAGCTCAAGCCCACCGAAGATCGCAAGCGCTCCCAGCAACAGATACAGCAGGCTATTACGCCCCAATTCACGCAGGTATCCGGTGCACGCGTCAGTATGGGCGGCCGCGGCTTCGGCCAGAACATGAGCTTGGTGCTGGTCGGTGACGATGCCGAGTTGTTGAACGATACAGCGGCGCAGGTTGAAGAACAGATACGCACCATAGCTGGTATCGGCGGCATCACTTCCAGCGCAGCGCTGGTTACGCCGGAAATTGCCATTCGACCTGACTTTGAGAAAGCAGCGAGACTGGGTATCACCAGTTCTACTCTGAGCGAAGCCATTCGCATTGGCACCACCGGCGACATCGATGTCCGCCTGGCCAAATTGAGCCTGCCCACCCGTCAGATTCCCATTCGCATTCAATTAGCGCCGGAAGCACTGGAATCGATGGACAATCTTCGGTTGATGCGCATTCCCGCACGCAACGGCAGCGTAGCGCTGGAGAACGTCGCCAGTATTACGCTATCCAGCGGCGCAGCTCAGATCTCTCGCTACGATCGCCATCGCAATGTAACTATCAACGTACCGCTTAATGGCCAGGCGTTGACGGAGGTGCTGGCAAAAGTACAAGCCATACCGGCACTGCAGAAATTACCGCCCGGCATCGAACAACAGAAGAGCGGCGATCTGGAACGGCAGTCGCAATTGAGTTCCGGCTTCAAGCTGGCCATGCTGGCCGGCGTGTTCTGCATCTACGGCGTGCTGGCATTGTTGTTCAATGATTTGCTGCAACCCATTACCATCCTTTTGGCGCTGCCATTGGCCATGGGCGGAGCCGTGCTGGCGTTGGTGCTCGGCGGTTACGGTCTGCAGGTGCCTTCTTATATCGGCTTGCTGCTGTTGATGGGCATCGCGGTAAAGAACTCCATCCTGCTGGTGGACTATACGGTGTTGGGCGTGGAACAGGGCCTGCATCGTCACGAAGCCTTGATCGATGCCTGCGCCAAACGCGCCCGCCCCATCATCATGACTTCCATCGCAATGGGCGCCGGCATGATTCCCACGGCGTTCGATTTTTCCGGCACCAATTCCTTCCGGGCGCCGATGGGTATGGCGGTATTGGGCGGCTTGATCACATCGACCATCCTGAGCCTGTTAGTCATCCCCGCGGCCTACACCTATATCGACGACTTCGAGACTTGGTTCCGTCGGCTGCGACATCGCTTCGCTTAGGGAAGCTGCAAGGGCGGGTAACGCTGAAGAGCGCCAAACCCGCCCTATATACAAGGCACCGAACCCGAGCTGACTGACCGGATCAACCTGCCCGGTAACTCACCTGTAAAGTCTGCCCCACGCTGAGCAAACCGCCAGCACCCGCCATCACAATCACATTCTGACCAAAGGTCACACCCCGCAACTGAGCATTGCGCCGGAATTTCATCAAGGTACTCAATGGCTCGGTGCCTTCGGCAATGCCCGTCGCTTGATTGGTGGTGGTGATCTTGCAACGCGTACATGGCTTGACCACTCGTAGACACAGCGCTTCATGCTGTAGCTCATGTACATCGTCTTCACCGAAGGGCGGCAACCCATCCAGCACAATGTTGGGTCGGAAGCGATTCATGGGCAGCGGTGCTGGCAGACGCGTATTCAAATCAGCCAGCGAAGCGCTACCGATGGCCAGCATGGGAAAGCCATCCGAAAACAGATTGTATGCGTCGGTATCGCCGGTCCAATCGCGACTACTCAGACGCACCTGCGTGTCGTCGAAACGTACCAATCGCACGGGCAGACCGAGAAAGGTAGAGAACCATTCGGCTGCTACGTCACCTTCGTCAAGCGCCTGACATTGATCGCGCCATACAGTGACCGTAGCCACGCCGTTATGCGCCAGACCATTGATAGATAGCTCTTGCATACCGGGTGCGTTGACCAACAGCCCATGGCCTTGCAAAGCGGGAGAGATCAACGCCATGCGTGACTGTTCGCGCTGAGTCACGAAACGTCCCTGTGCATTGACCAACATCCAGCGCCGATCCTGCTGCAAGCCAGTGTTCAACACCTGCGCTTGAGATAACTCGATCCCCCCACATGATTTGATGGGGTAGATGTTTAAGGCACTGATTACTGCATGCTGCATGAAAGATCACCGGACTAGGAATGCCCCCACCCTAGCCCTCCCCCGTCGAACGGGGGAGGGAAAGTTGGTAAGCGTACTTTTGATTTATTCACCACACCATAACCAGCACTGCGCCATAGCAAGCAGAAGGGAAATTGTCTTAGTCCCCTCCCCTGTTCTACGGGGGAGGGCTAGGGTGGGGGCATCTTCAAATGTGGCAAATCATCTCGCCCAACACACTCAAGGTACCATCACATAGTCAGCGTCCAGCACCTGCTTCTTCAGTTGCGATACCTTCAATTCCACCTGCACATGCAGGCCGGCGCCCTGGCGCTGGAAGCGCTCGATGATGTCGATGCCTTCGTTGGCATCTCTGGAGTGAATGACAAAGATATTTTTCTGCCAGCCGGATTCAATCAACAGCGTCGCGTAGTTACTGACCAAGGTGCTGTTCAAGCCCATATCGAAACGGCGGCGAGCGCCGGTCTCAGGCACCAGTTCGATACGACTGCTGCCCTGGTTGATTTGAATCTTATTGCTGGGCACGACTGCATTGATCAGAGCCTCTTGCTGCTCACGCTGCTCACGAACCTGCCAGTTATCTCGTCGCGGCGCAGGTCCATCGGGACCGGGCGCCCCTGCAGCATCCGGCGCCTCAGGCTCACCTTCACCGGAACCACCCATTTCACCGGGACCGCCTGGGCCGCCTTGAGGTCCACGACGCTTGTTGCGTTTTTCCTGCTTGCCCTGTGCTTGTTCGAATGCGGTGCGTAGCGTGGCAACCATGGCGTCATGCTGAGGCGCATTTAATTGCCATTGCCCGGCAATGCTCTGTTCCTGTGCCGAAGGCTGTGGACGCAGATTCATGCCGCAGGCAGTGCAGGCCAGGGCCAACAGCGCAATTGATGCCGGCTGCAACATACGCCCGTGGATAAGTCCCATATGCAACTTGCTTGTCATTGACTAGGCTCAAAAACAGGAAAAAAATGGTTGAAGGTCGCAGGCGTAAGTGTGGCCTGATGATACCCGACAGGCAATCTAGTCGATTGCGCCTGTCAGAACCGTGAACACTGACCTGTCAGCTTTGAATTAAATCCCTAGAGTCAGCTGCCGATACCTCCCCCAGTTCATCCTTACAAACAATGGGAAGTGACGCTCATGAGAAAATCCACTGCTGTTCTTGCCACCGCTATAGCCGGTGCACTGCTATCCAGTTCCGCCATGGCCGACGTCGCCCTGGGCGTACGTGCCGGCACCTTTGGCTATGGCGCCGATTTCGACATCGGTCTGACCAAGTCGATCACTTTGCGACTGGGTTACAACACCTTCGATTACAGCCGCACGTTGGAAGACACCGACGTGACCTATAACGGCAAACTCAAGATCAGCGCCGCCTCGGCACTGTTTGATTGGCATGTATTCAATGGCGGCTTCCGCTTGACGGCAGGCGCAGTGGAAAAAGGCCCGAAGATTGATGTGGTTGGTAAGCCCAATGCCAATAACCAGTTTGTCATTGATGGCGTGACTTACAGCGCAGCTCAAATCGGCAATGCAACCGGTACCGTCAAAATGGGTGATTCAGTGGCGCCCTATCTAGGCATTGGCTGGGGCAATACGGTTGATGAAGAAGATCGAGTCACCTTCTTATTGGACATCGGCGCCATTCACACCGGCGCACCCAAGGCCGAATTGAATTTCACCTGTAACGCAGCCGTGATTCCTCCATCAAGCAGCGCTAATTGCGCCACCTTCAATACCCGTATCGCCAATGAAAAAGCGGATCTAGAAGAAGAAGCCAAAGACTTCGAGTGGTATCCCGTGGTGTCATTGGGCTTCGCTGTTAGATTCTAAATTCTTAGAAACCCATGAAGGGCGCGACGATTCGCGCCCTCAAATCAACTCGCACAGGGGCGTACTCGTTACGCCCGCTTCGACAAACGTGCGCTCAAGTCGATCCCTGCAATCCCTGTCCAATCCCATTGATGGCCGCCAGTAAGGCCTGCAGCAGCTGCCGGTCCTGACTGCCGCTGGCGCGCCAACGCGCTAATAGATCCACCTGCATGAGATGCATGGGATCGAGATAAGGATTACGCAGACGCACCGAGCGCTGCATGGTGGGATCGGCATCCAGCAGGAACGCGCAACCTTTCAAGCGCAGCACATGCTCTTTTGCCAGTTCGTATTCCTGACGAATCACCTGGGCAATGCCGGCATATTCCGGTCCCGCCAGTTCATCATAGTGACGGGCCATGTCCAGGTCGGCACGCGCCAAACCCATTTCGACTTGGTTGATTAATTGCTCGAAAAAATACCAGCGACCGAACATGTCGGAGAGCACCGCATCGCCATACTCTTTGCGTGCCGCTGCCAGCGCAGTGCCGGCACCGAACCAACTGGGCAGCATATAACGGCTTTGTGCCCAGGCGTAACTCCAGGGAATGGCGCGTGTCGCAGCTACCGTAGTAGGCGTATCGCGCCAACCGCTGTGCGAACCGATCTGCATACGCTCAATGGCATCCACCGGCGTGGCACGACGGAAGAACTGAAAGAAGTCCGCGTTTTCGTAAACCAAGCCGTGGTAACAACGACCACCTTCACGCGACATGATGTCCATCACCTGACGCCATTCCGGCGCCACCTGTTCGGGTGGCCGCACACCCGCCTGCGACAAACTCAGGGCATTGAAGGCCTGCTCAAACACACGCAAGGCAATCGGCCGCAGGCTGTACTTGTCGTGAATCAATTCACCCTGCTCGGTCATGCGCACCCGACTGCTGACTGCGGCATCGGGCATGGTACGCGTCAGCGTTTCCAGAATGCCGGCATTACGGCTGGAGGTATTGCCTCGGCCATGAAAAATAGTGAGATCGACCTTTGCTTCTTCGGCAACACGCACCAAGGCTTCCTGCGCTCGGCGCAGCAACCATTGCGAACTGATCGCCCCCATCTCCTTGTTGCTGGCGGAATAGCCCAGCATGACGAATTGATGATTGCGCCGGCCGATCAAATGACGCTGGTACACCTGCGTCTTCAGCAGTTCGGCCATGACCTCGCCGCAACTTTCCAGTTCGGCCTGGGTTTCGAACAGCGGCGTGATGTCTACGGCCACATCGCCGGTGCGACGATCGGCGGTATCGGCCCAACGTGCCAGTAGTAATACAGAGAGCAAATCATCGGCGCCACGCGGTCCGCTGATGACGAAAGGCCCGATGGCATCCGGTCCTTGACGGTGACGGCAATGCGCGATGGTCTCGAATACCCAGATGCTGCGTTTGCCGGTGGGGTCCAGTGCATTGCTGGGTCCTTCGTCTTTGGCAATGGCTTCGCACAGACGACGACTGCGTTCCGCCGAGGAAGCCTCGTGCCAACTGGCATCGCCAAAACCATTGGCAATCACCGCACGATGCACATCGGCATGCTGACGCAGATCCAGGGTAGCGAGATGGAAACCAAAGGTACGAATGCGGCGTAGGAAACGGCGCACATGAAACAGACCGGCATGCTGCCCTTTGTTCTGTTTCAAACTGTTGGCGATCAACTGAATGTCATGCAGCAACTCGCCCGCGGTTTCGTAATGATTCTGGCGCGACTCATAACTGGCGCGCAGACGTTCGGCCACCTGGCCAAGGAACACGCGGTAAGGCATGAAGTCCTGACGCACCGTAGTAATGGTCTGTGCCGAGGCCAGCAACACTGAGTAAGCTTCAATACGTGCCTGCAGTTCATTGGAGATGCCGATACGACTGGCGCTCTGCGACAGCAGTTCGGACAGCTGCTGACATTCGAGAAAGTAACTGTTGATGATCAGCTGATGATGACGCGTGATGGTTTCGCGAATGCTCTTGGCATTGACCTCTGGATTGTTATCCATGTCACCGCCCACCCAGGAACCGAAACGCAGAATCTCCGGTACATTGATATCGCGTGCAGCAGGCCCGTAGACCCGTTCCAATGCCGCTTCGATTTCTTCGTAGAACACCGGAATGATTTTGTAGATCACCTCCACTACGAAGAACAGCACATGCTCGCGCTCATCCGCCACGGTCAGGCGCTCACGTGAATTATCGGCCGTCTGCCAGCCGGTGGTCACTTCAGCTCGCACGCGCTCCCAATTGACACGCGCCTCGTTGGAATTCGGCGGCAAGGTCAAACGATTCAACAACAACTCGGCAATCAGCTGTTGCTTGCGCAGAATGGTGCGGCGTTTGGATTCGGTGGGATGCGCCGTCATCACCGGCTCAATCCAGATCTCCTGCAGCAGCTTGCGCACCTCTTCCAACTGCAAACCCTTGGCTTTGAGCTTCTGCAAGGCGTCGTCGATGCCGCCGGGCTGGGGCGTGCTGGTATCGTTTAAGTACTGATAACGGCGACGGATGCGATGCACCTTCTCCGCCATGTTGACCATCTGGAACCAGGTGGAGAAGGCACGCACCAGGTCACGCGCCTCGCCGGCTTCACGGCCACGGGTCCGGGCAACCAACTCGACGTCCGCTTCGGCATCGCCGGCGCGACGGGCCCGCGCCGCCTGACGATCGCCTTCAACAGTATCGAACAGCGCATCGCCGCCCTGCTCACGCAGGACCTCGCCAACCAAACCGCCCAGGCTGTGCACATCGTCGCGCAATGCCGCGTCTTTTAAAGGGAAGTGAATATCTTGCCGACCCATATCTATGTGCTTTGCTGGCTAACTTAAAAGCTTAGCGAGGGTGGCGATTTGGAAGCGGTCCGATGCAACATGCACCGTCATTGCCGCGAAGGTGGTAATCCAATTGTCTCAATTTGCAACTGAATGCCCGCCTGCGCACGCATGACGTGATCGGACTTTAGGCCGCCTGCCCTGCTGGGTCGGAGAGTCTAACAGAAGCCGTCCTAAACTCCGGTAGATCGGCTGCCGCGCAGATGGCATGCCGACCCGCGCACGCGCAGCCAGTTAACCGGCCGGGAAGAACTCGATGGGATGAATGACGGTCAGCGCTTCCACATCCTGCGCCGGGAAACGGATCAACTTGATACGCGCCACCAGCTTGCGCTCCAGATCCGGATTGTTGAGTTCTGAAGAAACCACTTCGCAGCTGGTTACTTCGCCGGTAGGCGCAATCACCATCTTCAGGACTACCTTGCCCTGCAAATCCGGGGTGTCGCGCAAGGCTCTTGTGTACAAGGCAAAGATCGCGCTCTTATTGCTGTCCATCACCTGCGCAACATCGCTGCCATCGCGCTTGCCTTTCTTGCTGCCCGAGGTTCTTTGCACTTCAGAGCGTGGATCGCCGGCGCCGATGCTGGTAGTCACCTGCGTCGTACTATGGCCGGCCAGTTCGCCGGTGCTGCCACCATAACCACGACTCAAGGTGGCGTTGTTAATACCGCCGCTGCCCTTGCCGGTGGCGGAGGTAATCATGTTGCGTTCCGAGCGAGTGGCCGCCACCGCATTGCTAAGGGTCTGGGTCTGCTGCGCGCGATCCGCCGCGCTGTTGTCACGCAGAGCATTCAATTCATCGAATACGGCCAATGCCTTGGTGGCCTGCTTGCGTGCCTGTTCGGTGCGATCCGGCTGTGGCTTGACCTCGACCTTGGGCTGCTGGGCCTTCTCCACCGGCTTGGGCGTTTCCACGGTCTTTTCCGGCTCGACCACCTTGGGCGGTGGCGGCGGTGGCTTACGTTGTTCCAGCACCAACTTGACTACACGGTCCGGTAACGCCGGCGTCTTGAATTTCTGCGTCTCAGGCGTTGGCAGGAAGGGAATCAATAAACCCAGCAACGCAAACACGATCAGCGCATTGCGCACCACCTTGCGGAAGCGCTGCTCTGTTTCAGCCGTGGGTGACCAGGGCAGTTCGTATTGGCGGTAATAAGGTGCGAGTGACATGATCAGGCCGCCTACTCTCTCTCAAGCACGGCCAACGACACCTTGCCGTAATTGGCTTGTGTGCAGGTCGTCATGATTTTCTTCAGCACGTTATAAGGCAGAGTGCGATCGCCCATGATGGTGACCTCACGTGCCGCCACATCGTCCTGTGCTGCCGTGGCCAACACGCGATCCGCCTGCGAAGTCAGCGCCTGTTTCAAAGGCTCAACTATCTCGCCATTGTTGGCAATGACATCGGCCAAGCTGACCACTGAGCGGCCATCCACCAGCACTTCGGTCTTGGTGATCATCACCACTACGGTTTCGCGTGGTTTGGTAGCCGAGATCGACAAGGGGATGGAAATATTCTTGGTATTGGGCAACACGTCCACATCCGAGGTGTGCACCAGCAGGAACACCACCAGGATGGTCAGCATGTCGATAAACGGCACCAATGCCATATGGCTATCGCCGGGATGCTGGCGCTTGCGATGCTGACGTAAGCGATAGGGAATCATGTCGGCGCGTCTCCCACCGAAACCTCGGGAAACAACTCGGCTTGATTGATGTACTTGTCCTTGGGCACGTACACGCGCACCGAGTCCATCACCTGCACCAGCGTGTCGTAAGGAATCTCCGGCTCCAACAGAATGCTGGCGTCCTGCTTGTCCTGATACTTGGATTTCACCAGCATCAGGTATTCGGACAGGCCGGCAATGTCGTAACCATTAGCCAGATTCGGCAATGATTTCAGCAGGCCGGTATTACGGTCGCTGACTTCAATGCTGGTCTTGCGCACCACCACTTCCAACTGCAGACCTTGCGGCAGGTCGGGAATGGCGGTTTGTGCCGTAGGGAAATTCAATTCAAGAATGCTGGTGCGGGTGAATACCGCCGAAAAAATCAAAAAGAACACCAGGATGATCATCATGTCGATCATCGGCACCACATTCAGGTCGTGATTGCCGCGGGCGCGCTGGTGATTGCGCTTGACGCGACCAAACACCTTGCTGGACATGGATCAGGCCATCCCACGTGCTGGCGCATTGGGAGCAGCCGCACGCGCGGCCGGCGCATCGCCTTCCGCATCGCCGCGACGCTCCACCACCGAGTTCAAGAATTTCACCGAAGCGATTTCCAGACTGTCGATCAGCTTGGTGGTCTTGGCTTCCAGGAACATATGGCTAACCAGCAGCGTGATGGCGCATAGCAAACCGGAAGCCGTGTTATTCATTGCCACCGAGATACTGGCCGCCAACAAGCTGGCCTTTTCTGCGGGATTGGCATTGGCAATGGCGCTGAAGGCGGAGATCAAACCAATCACCGTGCCCAGCAGACCGGTCAACATGCCGATGTTGGCCATGGCGCCGAGATAGTGGGTGCGCTTTTCGATGCGCGGAATAATTTCCAGCATGCTTTCGTCCATGGCCTTTTCCACATCGTCACGTCGCCGCGCCTGGGACAGACGCGCGATGCCATAGTTAAGTACCGTGGCAATGGATGCCTTGGATTTGGATGTCAGCGCCAGCACCTGCTTGAAATTGCCAGTGCTTAAATGCGGCACCAGCTCGTTCCACAGGCTACGGTTGCGCTGCGTTTCTACAGTAAGAAACATGAAGCGTTCGATCGCAATGGAAACGCCGATCACGAAGATCAGCGCCAACGGATAGAGAAAGAATCCGCCGTTCTTGAAAAAATTGACTATGAAGCTGTACAACTCGCCCACGGTGACACCTCAACTGCCGCTAGCGCGGCCATGGATTCTTACCAAGCTGACTATGGATAAGCTTGATCTAATAAAACTGATTCTGACAAAGCAATAAATGCAATCCACGACGCAGCTCTCATCCTGCTGCCAGACAGCGATCATTTTCTGTCGGCAGCTGGCGTCGCTGGCTTACCTGATGATTGATCGGTAGTGCGGTCCTTATCGGCAATCACCTGGTAGTAATCGACCTCGCGCCGGAACACTTCACGGTCCACCGGCGCCAAGGTTTCATCGATCAGGGTATTGAATGGCTGCCCCGGCAAATTACTCAACTCGGCCTTTTTCCAAGGCACGATGTACATCACTTTGGGGAGTTCGCGGTTGCCGGTCACCAAGGTAGCATCAAGCGTCAATTGATCATTACTATTTGCCGCAGGCGTAGCTTGTTTGCTGGCAGGCTGAGCAGATTGAGCCGCAGCGCTTGTCGATTTTGCAGCAGTAGGTTGCGCATCGGCGGCCAGTACACTACCCGCGCATATCGGCAACACAGCCAGAAGCAATCCGTCGATCATGAACTTGCGCATCGTCATGGCGTTGCTCCACCTGCGGCGGACTTGGCTTTCTTATCCGCATTCACCCGGGCGGTCAGTTCCTTGATCCAGTTCGCCGCCTTGGCATCCGGTTGAGCCTGCAGGCTTTGATAGCGCTGATATTCGCTCAAGGCCTGCTCGGGTTTCTGCAGATACAGGTCATACAATATTCCCAAATTCAAATGGGCTGCGGCATAGGTATCGTCGGCAGCGATGGCGGCTTGATACGCGGCTTCCGCATCCTGAAAACGGCCGAGATTGCGATAACTCACACCCAGGTAATTGTTGGCAGCCACAGACTTGGCATCGCGCTGCAAGGCGCTCTTGAAAAATGTCGCAGCCTGTTCGTGACGGCCGGCCTTGAGTTCGATCAAGCCGAGATTGATCAGTGGCCCGGTAGCGGTGGGATAGGTACTAGCCAATTGCTGTAACTGTTGGGCCGCAGCGGTGCCCTGCCCCGCCTTGAGCAGGCTCAAGGCTTTGTCAAATTGTTGCTGTGCTTCAGCAGGAAGTTCAGGTGCAGCCGCGGTCGACGCAGTGGTTGCAGGCGTTGTCACCACATTCTCAGGAACGGCGACCGGCGGTTCGTTCTTCGGTGCAGTGGCGCAGGCACTTAGCAATACAGCCAGCGACAGTAGGCATTGCCGTTTAGCGCGACCGAAACATGACAGGTATAGATCACGAAGACTCATTAGAGAGTACCCACATAGTCTTCGCTGAGTTCGTTCTTGGCATAGCGAGCAGGCACTAACTTGGCTAGCACTGCGTAGCTCTTCTTCACCCATTCGTCGTAAAGGCCACTGCCTGCGCGCTGCACATTACTTTGATGCAGGCTGATGGCCTTCTCTTCGAATGGAAAGGCCTGCTCCTCAAGCAACACGTTGTATTGCTCCAAGGCATCCGCATCCAGATTCTTGGGGCGCTCGGAAGCAATCATGTCGGCGCCCATCTGTCGATAAAGCTCAGCGATACCGAAGGTCGCTTCGGTGGTCACTTCCGCCACCTTGTAATCCAGCGCCTGGCTATACACCGCCAAGGCCTCTTCCATCGCAGTACGTTTCAACTTCAACGATTTGGCCAACGGCGAACTCAACTTGATGGCATTGAAGTTAGCCACGCTGGGCTGCACCGTCATCAAGGTGGCGCGTGCGGCCAGATACTTGCTGCGATCGGTACGCGCTGCACCGGCACTCTTGTCGACGGCAATGACTTCCTTCAACCAGCGTTGCTGCGTGGCACTATCTTTCGCTGTACCAGCCAAGTCGGCCAGATGCTGACGCGCTTCCAACGCCGCATCGAAGGGCTGCGGATATTGCGATACATAGTTGGCATAGGCTGCAGCTGCCTTGGTCGCAGCGCCGGCCTGGCCCTTGTTCGCTACCTGCAGATACAGCTCGGCAGCTTGCGATAAGGCTGCACGACGAATGTCGTTACCTTCTTCACGGCGTGCGGCAATACGTTCGTACTCGCCGGCAGCGTCCATATTACGGCCGGTCTCTTGATAACCCACAGCCAGCTTCTTACTGACATCAGGCTCCAGTTCATGTCCCGGATGGGCACGCCGGAATTGTTCTAACACCGAGATGGCGCGCGGCCAGTTGTTCTGCGCGATCAAAGCCGTCGCCGCATCGAACTCCGCATTGGCGCTGATCTTGGAAGTAGGAGCCAGTGCCACCACACGCAGGAAATCATTCACAGCGCCTTCGGCATTGCCCGCGCTTTGTTTGGCCTCAGCCTGCTTGTAGACGGAAGCCGCAATGCGATCATTGATGGCGGCAAGATCCGGATCGTTACTCGCCAGCAGTTGTCGCACGTTCAAGTACGCCTGCTCAGCTTCCGGATAGCGCGCGCGATCGAACAAGGAATGCGCCATCAAAGTGGTGACGGTACGTCGCTGCTTCAAATCGGCCGGCGGTTGCCGCGTCAGCAATTGTTTTGCTACATTGATGGTGCGATCGAACTCATTCAAAGCAAATAAATCTTCGGCAGATTTGGTCAGTACCGGTGCTGCCTGTGGATCGGTCGGGAAGCTGGTGGCAAACATCACTTCGCTATCGACAAACTTGCGATGCCAGGCGGTGCGTGCCGCACCATTCAAACTGGGTTCCTGCTTCTGATAAGCCACCAAGGCCGCATAACCCGCTGCTGCAGATTTGGCATGCATCGGATAGTCATATGCCGTTCGTTCGTATTCCTGGGTGGCGTCACCATACCGACCGGCATCGAACAGCAACTCCGCCAGCAGGTAACGATTGTTTGGCGCACTCTTATCGTCGGGGAAGGAATTCAACAGGCTGCGATACCAGCGAGTGGCGGCATTGTAGTCGTCGGCTTTCTTACTCTTGCTGGCCTGTGCGTGATAGTACTGGGCCAGATCCTGTAGATTGCTTTGTAATTGCGCCGCGACCTCCGGTGCATCACTGCGCTGACGGTTCTTCCAGAACGCCATGTCAAAAGCATAGCGCTCGACAAATTCCTGCTTGGCTTCCAATACGCGCGCGGCAAAGCCACCTTTTTGATAAGCCTCAATGGCGCGTGCCTGCAAAGTAGGCGCCTGCCGTGCATCCGGCTTGCGCTTGGCAAAGGCCGTGAACGCCTGCGCCGCATCCTCATAGCGTTCTTTTTCGAGATAGAGATCGCCCAGGCTGGCATACATGAGATAGGCATAGGCCGGATCGCCATGCCGATTGAGCATCGCAGTCAAACTACTCGGCCCGTCTTCGTCCGAAGCCATCACCGCCAGCACATGCAAGGTATCGTCGGCCAGTTCGCGTTCGGCGCGCGACAAGCTGTTCATGTCGCGGAACTGATTCTGCTTGATCAGCAACCGATCCAGCTCGGTCAGGAAACTGGCGGCACTGTCATCGTTGCGACCTTGCTTGAACAAGGACCAACCTTGTTTGTACAAGCTTTGATCGTGGAAGGCGCTGGCATCACCCAGTTTGACGACGGCTGCATAAGCACGTGCCGCATCCGCATAGCGCTTGGCGCTGAACAGGATTTCGCCGCGACGGAATTGCGCCTCGCCCAGCCAACGCGACTGTGGATACTGCGTCACCAACTTATCCAATGCGCTCAATGCCTGCGTAGGTTTACCCGATGCCTCGTAAGCGCGCGATAGCTGGTATAGCACTGCATCGCTGCTGGCGTACTGCGGATAGGCCTTGAGCAGACCTTCGTATAACTCAATCGACTCGCTTAACTGTTTGGCGCTCTGTGCCTCGCCGGCACCATTGGCAACGTTGTTTTCGTTGGCCTCAATATTCAAATCGCCCAAGCGACGCATGGCTTCGGTACGCAACTGCGGACTGGCATTCTGCAATTCCAGGAAGCGACGATAGGCATCGGCAGCCTGCTCCGGCGTCACACTGCCGGCCGGCTGTGGCGTAACCTCCACCTTGCGGCCTTCGAGATCCTTCAAGGTACCGGTGCTCTTGGTCTTGGCGGCCATCGCAGCCGTGGCCGACAAACAGGCGATGCACAGCGCTAACCACTGACTTGAAGGCTTCATGGCCGCGCCTCCTGAGCAGCAGGTGTTGCAGTGCCAGGGCGCGCATCGGCGGCCCGATCATAGATGGAGGCCAGTGCAAACTGTGCCTGTAGGGCGTACTGCGCAAGGCGCTGTTTCTGCTGTTCCAGTTGTTGCGTAGCAAGCTGCGCCAGATACTGAGTTTGCGCCGCGCCGACGCTTTGGCAACGCGCCACCATAGCTTGCAATCGCGGCGTCAATGCCGCCACGCGTGCAGCAAATTCATCATTACGTTGCGGCACCTGCTCGCGAGCACGATCCACCAGAGTGTAGCGACGCCGCGCTTCCTTGGTGGCCACGGCCAGCTCACGTACTTCTTTCTGTTCGCGCCACAGACGCGACTTGTAATTGGCGCTCATGTCCCAGTACAAGGTACCGCGCAACAGACGCAACTTGTCCTGCATTTCGGCAACGGCCGGATCATTGCTATCGGCATTGGCCAGCGTGGCTTGCATAGCCGCCACCTTGCGCCAATTGGCCTGCTCGGTGCTGGTGGCCAGAGCCACCACATCTTCTTCCTGAGCGACGGCATTCAGCCGCGTCTCCGATTCCAGTGTTTGCTTTTCCAGGCGCTCCATATCAACGGCATTTAAGGCCTGTTCCATAGCCGCTGTACGCTGAGTGAAAGCAAGACGGCGGTTATCAACCATATCCTGGAAGGCCGACATACTCTGCGTCCAGGTTTCGAGATTGCGCTGCATGACTTGCAGATCGCGATAATTTTTCAGTGCTTCCTGGAAAGTGTTGGAAGCCAGCAGGTCATATAAATACCGCGTTTCCGGCGCATCAGGGAGGTTACGCAACTGCCAGTACCAACCGGATTGATCGGCGCTGTCATTCTCCAACACACTCTTTAATAGTGAACCTTGATTGATGGCGGCAATGGATTCATCCAGGCGTTCACTTTCTTGTTTGAAAGAGTCTAGTGCGAATTGGTAGTACTCAGCGGCCTGACCTTCGGCATTGAGTTGCGCATAAGCATAGGGAATAGCGAGATAAGCTTCCTGTACCGCAGCATCCAGCAAGTCGCGCTGCTTCAATTCCAACCAAGGCGCGAGCGCCTCTTGATACTTTCCCGCGCTGGATTGTGCCCAGCCCAATCCCAACAAGGCTTTGTTCGACTGCGGGCCGTTCAAACGCACTCGTTGCAGCACCTGCTCGGCTTCAGTTGTTTTACCCAGCTTCAACCAAGTAAAACCCAACGCAACATTGGCCTTATCGCGCAAGGCCAGTAGCTCGTTCGATTCAGATTGCAACTGTCCGACGCGATCCAGCAAAGCCGCCGCCGCGTCGATGCGTTGCTGCCGTACCAAGGCCACACCCAGGTTGAAACGTACATACGCCAACCAACTTTCGCTGACCTTGGTGTTCTTGCTGTCCATCGCCTGCAAGGCATTGATGGCCTCGTCATAGCGTCCCTGATTCAATAGCACTTGAGCAAACAATACCTGCCGCTCGGTTTCTAAAGATGCCTGAGCTAAGGTGCCTTGAATCGAACGCAGCGCTTTTTCGGATTCACCCAGATAGCCGCGTTCGTACCAAAGCTTGCCCAGATAAAACCAGGCGCGGTTGCGTACATCCAAATCCACATTGTCGTTCAGCAGCGCCTGGAAGATACGTCCGGCTTCAGTGTGCTGCCCGAGAGAGAGATACAAAGCGCCCTTGATCAGCTCGGCTTCGGTTTGATGATTGGGGACTCGCCCCAGTGATAGGGCGGCATCCAGATGCACCAGGGATTGAAAATAGTCATCCTGATAGAAATAAAACAGCGCATCGCCATAGTAGAGATCGCGCACCGGCTGCGGCACGCTCATCAAGGGCGCCGGCGCTTTCGCCGCCAGGGCCGTCACACCGGTCAACAGAAGTGCGCTAGTCAGCACTGCGTACTGTTTCAAGTTGGCAAGACGCTTAGTCATGACCGGAGAGGTTATTCCCATTCCTTGACGATGAATTCCGGCTGTTCCTTGGCCTGCTTGTCGCTGATCTTGAGTTCCAGATACTTCGCGCCCACTCCCTTATTGAATTTCAGCGTGGCGCCGCGTTTGTAGTCGATCTTGTTCGGGCCTTTGCCGGTGAAGAAGGCCACCAGCTCATGTTCACCGGCTTTCAGGTTGCCGACGTACATGCGTTGCACGCCGCCCTTCAACAAGGCCTGGGTCTCGCGTGTGGTGTACAGGTAATTGGCCACGTCCTTGTTATCCAGCTTCAAAGAAAGGGTATCCAAGCCAAAGAAGGTGCCGACATCCATGGAGACAAATACAGCGATCTGCGTATCGGCTGGGTATAGAAGCTCTTCTTCCAACACGAACAATTCGCGGTTCAGATCCAGCACATCCTTCTTCAGAGTTTGGACATCCTGATCCAGGGTTTTGAATTCAGTCGCTGCCGTGGCCTCAGGCGCCGGCTGCACATCCTGTGCCTGCACGGTGGCACATAGGCCAAGGGCAAGAACCAGCAACGAGATGATGCGTGTCATAAAAAGATTCACCTTGAAAGAGCCGGCGCTATTCATTAAGCAGCTGCCGCAGTTGCTCGGTAATCAGTAGTTCCTGACCCCGTTCGAAACCGCCATGGCTGTAGCGCACACGGCCGTCGCGATCTATCAGCACCAGCAGCGGCATGGATTTCAGATTGAACAGGCTGCTGGCGGTTTTATCGGTATCTACCAACACTGGAAACTGCAAACCCAGACTCTGGGTCATGCTAGCGGCCTGCTCGAAGCTATCATCCACATTTATTCCTAAAGTAATCAGCCCTGCCCGCTCGTACTTGGCCTGCACGGAGTTCAGTGCCTGCATGGCTTGCCGACAATCACCGCACCAACGAGCCCAGAAACCGAGCAACACCACGCTACCCCGATATTCGGAAAGGCGAATATTGCTACCAGAGAGGGAACGCAGCGCGAAATCAGGAGCAACCTCGGCGGCAGTGGGAGCACTTGAGGTTTGTTGAGCATCACAGACACCAGCCAACATCAAAGCGGCCAGCGTTGCATACGCCAGAACATGGGCTCTTGATGTGACGGCTTCCAACAAATTCAGATCTTCCAGGTTTGTTGTACATAGCCGGAAACAATATTCCGGTCATTTCGCGTGAAGTCTCAAGCGTGTCTACATTCGCGGCTTTTCGCAAAATGTCGTGAAATACCGGCAGCCTGCGCAATGACGGCAGTGTGCAATTATGTCTATCGGCAAGGATGTGAAAATGGACACAGAATCGTGCATGGTCCGACACGGCTTCGGCCTGATATGAACCGGCTGCACAGGGCGCTACGTTGGCTACATCGCAGGCCTAAGCACTTTTGGATTTGCACGCTGTAAAGGCCGCTGCATCTGCGACCAAGCTCTACACTCAAAGTGTTCATCAAGACGAAAAGGCGATGACCTTGCAGTCATCGCCTTTTCGGGTGCCCCAACCTACCGATCCGTTAGATCGGCGCCTTAGGCGCTACGTAGCCCGAAGAAGACCAATAACGGAATTTGGCCTGCAACACCTCGCGCTGCTCCGCCGTCAGGTGTTCCACGGATACCTGACCGAACTCGCTATCGGCAGCACTTGCCGTAATCGGCTGGTCGGATTTGCCGATTGCGCTGGCCATTACGAAAACACCAATTCCAACAGCAAAAGTAAGTGCATGTTTCATGTTAAGTGTTCCTGAATACCGGCGCTTAAACCAAAACCGACTCGGTAGATACACGAGGAATCTTCGGCAGCTCTACGCCATCAGCCAGCACGGTCTGGGCATTGATGCGAGGGATCTTCGGCAGCTCTACGCCGTCAGCCAGAGCCGTTTCGGTATTGATGCGAGGGATCTTCGGCAGCTCTACGCCATCAGCCAGGGCCGTTCCGGTGGTGATGCGAGGAATCTTCGGCAGCTCTACGCCATCAGCCAGGGCCGTTCCGGTGGTGATGCGAGGAATCTTCGGCAGCTCTACACCGTCAGCCAGAGCCGTTCCGGTATTGATGCGAGGAATCTTCGGCAGTTCCACACCGTCAGCCAGAGCCGTTCCGGTATTGATGCGAGGAATCTTCGGCAGTTCCACACCGTCAGCCAGAGCCGTTCCGGTGGTGATGCGAGGAATCTTCGGCAGCTCTACGCCGTCAGCCAGGGCCGTTCCGGTGGTGATGCGAGGGATCTTCGGCAGCTCTACGCCATCAGCCAGAGCCGTTCCGGTATTGATGCGAGGAATCTTCGGCAGTTCCACACCGTCAGCCAGGGCCGTTCCGGTGGTGATGCGAGGAATCTTCGGTAGCTCTACGCCGTCAGCCAGGGCCGTTCCGGTGGTGATGCGAGGGATCTTCGGTAGCTCTACGCCGTCAGCCAGGGCCGTTCCGGTGGTGATGCGAGGGATCTTCGGTAGCTCTACGCCGTCAGCCAGGGCCGTTCCGGTGGTGATGCGAGGAATCTTCGGCAGCTCTACACCGTCAGCCAGGGCCGTTCCGGTGGTGATGCGAGGAATCTTCGGCAGCTCTACACCGTCAGCCAGGGCCGTTCCGGTGGTGATGCGAGGAATCTTCGGCAACTCAACTCCATCAGCAAACGCACTACCGGCAACCAAAGCTGAGGAAACCGAAATAGAGATAAGAGCAAACAGATACTTACGCATAAATTCTCCGCTGGGTGGAATGGTTATTAATGATTGCCATAACGCATCATTCGTTGTCATAAGCGACAGGAAATTGAGAACCCAATCACACAAATGGCGGAGTTCGAGCAGATTCAGGAGAGGACGTATAGCCAATGCAGGCTGCGTCGGAAGTAGGGTGCGTAAACCCTCAATCCAACCGCTTATGTTGATTAAGTGCCTGTTGCCGAAAACGGAAACGGTGCAGCTGACCTGCACCGCTTTTGCATGTCACAATGCACGCCAGAATTACTTGAGCTGCATCTACCAAGCTTCTGATCGGACAGCATGTACGCATCCTCACTGCCCGCTTCTTTGGTCGATAAAGACCTAAGTCCCGCGCCGAATCGGCAGGCGGTAACGCGGCTGCTTTCCGCGTGGCGCGCAGGTGACAGCAGTGCTTTGCAGCAGCTGACGCCACTGGTGTACGAAGAACTCCGGCAACTGGCGCATCGGTATATGCGTCGCGAACGCAATAGCCACACCTTGCAAGCCACGGCCGTGGTGCATGAAGCCTTCGTACGAATGGTGGATATGGAAGTGGCTTGGCAGGACCGCACTCACTTTTATGCAGTGGCGGCCACGCTCATGCGACGAATTCTGGTGGATCACGCCAAAGGCAGGCAGCGCGCTAAACGCGGCGGCTCAGCGCAAATTCGCAGCTTGGAAACAACAGATTTAAACGCAGCCTCGCCCGTTACCACAGGCCCCTACGACGTATTGGACATCGATGAAACTTTAGAGCAACTGGCAAAAGTTGATCCCCGGATGGCACGCGCGGTCGAACTCCACTACTTCGGTGGGCTGACCTGTACCGAAATAGCCACCACCCTGAATATTTCCGAAGCCACAGTGCATCGCGACCTGCGGCTGGCAAAAGCTTGGATGCTGAAAGAATTGCGTCCGGGCCATAACGGCCCGGCGCAATGAAGACTGTCAACCCGCGCTGGGGCCGAATTCAAGACCTGTTCAATCGTGCGGCGGATATGCCGTTGGCTGAACGCACCCGCTTCCTGGATCAGGAATGCGGTACCGACTCGACCCTGCGTAAAGAGCTGGATGATCTACTGGCCGCGGATGCCGGCCCGCCGTCTGACATGCAAAGCGGCATTCGCGCCAGCCTGCTGACCCAGGCGGTCAGCATGGCCATCGACAGGACGGCACGCGACCGACGGTCAGAACTCATCGGCACGGTAGTGGGTTCGTATTGATTGACCGCGGTACTGGGACATGGCGGCGCGGGTACCGTGTACCTGGGCGAACGCGCCGATCGCCAGTACTCCGCCCAAGTGGCCGTCAAAGTGGTCGAAAACGCGCTGCTGCATGACGAGGTCACCAAGCGCTTCCAAGCTGAACGTCAAATTCTGGCTAATCTGAATCATCCGCATATCGCCCGGCTGCTCGATGCCGGCGAGACCAAGGCCGGCCAACCCTTCCTGGTCATGGAGTACGTCCATGGCGAGCCCATTCGATAAATATTGCGATGGGCGGAAACTATCGCTGACCCAGCGCCTTCAATTATTCATTAAGGTCTGTACGGCCGTTCAGTACGCCCATCAGAACCTGATCGTGCATCGCGATCTGAAACCGGGAAATATCCTGGTCACGCTTGACGGCTCCCCCAAACTGTTGGATTTCGGCATTGCCAAACTGATGGATGCCAGTGCCAAGGCAGCTGCCGAACTGGCGCTCACCCGGGTCAACGATCGTGTCCTGACTCCCGAATATGCCAGCCCCGAACAGATTCTCGGCCAAAACGTCACCACCACCAGTGACGTCTATGCGCTGGGCATCGTGCTGTATGAGTTGCTGACCGGCACTCGCCCCTATCAAGTCAATGCCGTCAGCCAATTGGAATTGGAACGCTCCATCTGCGTCACCGATCCGGCGCGCCCGAGCCTGATGATTGAAAAACTCGGCGGTGATCAAGCCAGTGTGAATCCGCTGGATGTAAAGGCAATTGCCACCGCCCGCGACCTGAGTCCGAAGCGATTGCAGCATCAATTAGAAGGCGATCTTGATGCAATTGTGATGCGCGCGCTGCGTAAGGAACCCGAACGCCGCTACAGCTCCGTCGAGCAGTTGATTGACGACATCAAACGTCATCTTGACCAGCAGCCGGTATTGGCGCGGCAAGGCAACTGGATGTACTACAGCAAGCGATTCATGCATCGCCACGCAGTCGGCGTGAGCATGAGCGCTGCTGCCGTATTGGCGCTGCTGGGATTTGCCGTGGTCGTTTCCTTGCAAAACAAAACCATAACCGAACAACGTGACTTGGCGAAGCAGGAAGGCAGTCGCGCCGAAAATGTATCTGACTTCATGCTTGAAGTATTTACTGCGGCAGACCCTTTCAGTACCCAGGGCAAGGAAGTCACTGCGAAAGAACTTCTGGAGAAAGCGGGCACCAGAATTTCCGAGGATCTGACTCAGCAGCCGGAAGTGCGAGCTAGACTGCTCGAAGCAATCGGGCGAGCCTATCAGCGTCAATCCGAGCCCAAGCTGGCCATTGGCTACTTAGAAGATTCAATCAGACTACAACGAAAAGCGGAAAAACCCGACTCGATCTCCCTGGCAAATACCTTGGAATACTTAAGCACCGCGCAACAGGGCAGCGGTGATTACACCTCTGCTGGCGTTTCACTTAGTGAAGCTAAAAAAATTCTGCAAGAGAATAACCTGACAAACTCTGCCCAGTATTTGCTGGTAACAACAGACAGTGCGCGACTGGAACTGTATCGCAGCAATCCTAACGAAGCCGAAAAGCTATTCCGCCAAAGTCTTGCGCTTGCCCGAAAGTTGTACGGAAATGCACACCCGGAAACCGCTTCAATACTTATCAGCCTGGCGCAAACGCTCGGTTGGAAAAGCGAACTGGATGAAGCGATCGTTAACGCTCGTGAAGCAGCAGCCATTTATCATGCCACCCTGCTGGAAAAGCACCCAGATCGCGTCATGACTGACTATGGCCTGGGAGAGCTGCTGTATCGGCGCGGCAACTATGACGAAGCAGCCAGTCTCGTACAAAATGCGCTTGCAATTCAAAAGGTCTTGTACGGCGAGTCGAACATCAAGGTAGCGGACACGCTCGATACACTTAGCTCTATCCAGCAAGCACAGAAAAACTGGAACATGGCTGAAACGTCGTCCAGAACGGCACTCGCGATTTCCGAGAAGGCCTTAGGAAATGACAACATTAAAACTGTGTACTACCGTACTTCCCTTGTAGATTTGCTTATCAAGCGCGGTAAGTACTCTGAAGCCGAAACCCAGGCTCGGTCGGCTTATAATGCCCTTGCATCCTCTGATTCACCGAATCATCAATATCTTGCCTCCGCCGAATATCTGCTTGCCGAGATCCTAGTTGCCACTAAACGCGACAAAGAAGCCGAACCGCTACTACGAACCAATATTGGTCGATGGCAACAGGCCGACGCGGCTTCTTGGCGCGTTGCTCGCTCCAAAAATTTGCTGGGCGAAGCACTGTTACAACTACACAAATCGGATGAGGGCAAAGCGCTGCTGCAGGAGTCCTATCAAGCACTGGCTGCAAAGGACAGCGGCGCATCCAAAGAGCTTATCGCGACCGCCAAGAATCGCCTCAGCAACGCCGGCCTTTGATTGTCGTCGACTGGCGTCAGCATCCCGCGCGCATACAGGAACTTAGGCTTGGCTAGCCGCGTCTGTTACAGTCTCGACATTGAGATTGCAGGTATCCATTCGATGTACACCAAGACAAAAATGTTTGGCTTTCTGACTGTTATCGCCACGTTTCTACTGGGCTTGCACAGCGCATCGGTAATCGCAGCGCCGCGCCAGGAAGCATCGCTTCTCAATGCCACGCAGGTACTGAGCGAACTACGCAATGCGCCTGATCAGAATGTTCCTACCTGGCTGTTGGAACGCGCCTACGCAGTGGCCGTGGTACCCAATGTAATCAAGGTGGGCTTGATATTCGGCGGTCGCCGCGGCTCAGGCACCATGGTGGTACGCGAACCGGATGGCAGCTGGAGCAATCCGGTTTTCATCAACCTCACCGGCGGCAGTTTTGGCTTTCAATGGGGGGTGCAGTCCACAGATGTGATGTTGGTCTTCACCTCCAAGGCCAGTGTCGAGGGCTTGGTGGGCGGTAAGGTCACGCTGGGTGCCGATGCATCAGTGGCGGCCGGTCCGGTAGGTCGGCAAACCGCTGCTGCCACTGACATTGGCTTGAACGCCCAGGTTTATTCGTATTCACGCAGCAAGGGCTTGTTCCTGGGTGTCTCACTCGATGGCTCTGCCATCACCATCGACAACAGCGCCAATGCAGCCTACTACGGGAAATCAGGCATTCTCGCCAGTGAAATAACAGCGCCCGCAGCGCCACGTGCGCCTGAAAGCGCCGCGCAGTTTATTGCCGCACTCGGCGGCGTGCCCACTGCACCGACACCTGCTGCACCTGCCGCGGCAACGCCACCGCCAGCACCTGTGCCAACTACACCGAACAACACCAATGCCAATCAAGCTAACGGCTTGGTAACTTACCCTCTGGAAGACAACAATCCGGGCAGCGAGCCACCGCTGTAACAAGTCAAGCCATAAACAAAACAGGACTTCTTATTCAAACAGAATCAGAAGTCCTGTCACCGCGAGTTATGAATAAGGTATAGCCGATACCACTGATCGCAGTAGTCGCCGCCGGCACCATCAGCGCGCCATAACGAAAATGGGTGAATAACTGCGCACCCAGCAACCCGCCGCAAAAGAAGCCTGAAATAACGGCCAGACACAGCTTGATACGCCGGCCATCCACTGGCAGACCTCGCAAAGAATGGCCCAGTGCAATGCCCAGATCGGTAAACATGCCGGAAATATGCGTGGTACGAATGACGGTACCGCTATAGGTGCTCATCATTGCATTTTGCAGACCACAGGCGCAGGCGGCCGAATACATCCCATACGGATTCCGATCATCCAACAAAAAAATCGCACCGGTCAGAAGCAAGGACTCCAACACCAGCGCTACGCCGTAGCGACGATCCAACTCTAAGACACTGTCCTGGATAATAAAGCCGCTCAGCACTGTCCCCAGCAAGAAGGCAGCGATGATCAGTCCAAAGTGCAGTGCAGCCCCACCTATACCCGTAGCAATGGCTTCGGCCAGTAACGAAGTCGAGCCCGTTAAATGGGTAACGGCCTGATGATCAAAACCAAGCAGTCCAATGACGTTGACCATGCCGGCGATAGCCGCCAACACCCAGGCAATGCTCCAGACCCAAGCAGGTAAACGAGAAATCATGATTCTTCCAGATGAGCCGCATAGGTCGCTTAATCTAGAATTGAATTCGACATGGCACAACCTCGGCACTTATGCACTGAACAGGTGCCGCACAGACAAGAATTCCGAACCGCAATCAGTCTTCGTAAACTTGGTTACTTCTCATCAACTTCCAGACCAATCGGACAACTCACTCCAGTGCCACCCAGCCCGCAGTACCCATTCGGATTCTTCGCCAGATACTGCTGGTGGTACGCCTCGGCAAAATAGAACGTTGGCGCCTCGATAATTTCAGTGGTGATTGCACCATAACCGGACTGCCGTAAACGAGCCGCATAGGCGTCGCGACTGTGCTCTGCGGCAGCTAGCTGTTCTGCTCCATAAACATAGATTCCCGAACGATACTGAGTACCGACGTCGTTGCCCTGACGCATACCCTGGGTTGGATCATGCGACTCCCAGAACAGTTTGAGCAGCTCTTCATAATCAACCGCTCCGGGATCAAACACCACTCGCACCACTTCATTGTGTCCGGTCAAGCCGCTGCACACCTCTTCATAGCTTGGATTAGGCGTAAAACCACCGGTGTAGCCCACCGCAGTAGTGAACACACCCGCCTGCTGCCAGAACTTGCGTTCCGCACCCCAGAAACAACCCAAACCGAACATGGCCAATTGCATGCCTGCTGGATAGGGCGGCGCAAGGACATGTCCCGTGACGTAATGTTTAGCAGGCACGGGCATGGGTTGATCACGACCCGGCAAGGCCTCACTGGGTTGCGGCATGCGTGCTTTACGGGAACCGAACATGATGAAACCCTCGATCCGGCTATGTGGCGTCACTACTTATCGTTAGAATAGCACCCGTTTCCCTAGTGCCATTTATTCCGCGCCACTTCCTACACCGAAAATCATGTCCATCTGTCACCCACACAATCTGGTTACCCCCCTCAGTACCGACAAACGTTTCGGTATCAAGGTTAAGGTGCGCAGCTCCGACCCGTTCCGAAACCTAGTCGGCGGCGACTGGAATCGCGAACATTGGTTTAGCAGCGCCGCCGAGCGCGACGAAGCTTTGGCGAGCATGAGCGAGAAATATGTGTATTTCCGGCCCGGCGATAAGCCCAGCCTGGATTTCGAAAAGATTCAGAAATAATTGCAGTGCCGGAGATCTCCGGCACTACTTGCACCCGATCTCAATAACGATGCTCGTCTGGATTCTGCAGACGACCGATCAAGTTACGCAGGAACACCTTGTTAAAGCGTAGTTGGCAGGCAGCGGAAGCCTGCTCGATCAGCGTGGAACTGACTTTCATCAACGTCAAATCGGTGGCCGCCTGGATGGTAGCCAAACGCTTGGCACCGCGCAGGTAACTGGTTTCACCGAAGCAATCGCCGGCGTCGATCTGCCCTACTGCCTTGCCATTGCGCACCACGGCAGCCGAACCCGACACAATCACATAGAAGCGATCATCCATTTCGCCCTCACGCACGATCTCCTCACCGGCCGAGTAGTCCTGCCACTGGCTGGCGCGTAACACTTCCATGATCTCGGCATGCGAAAAATCATGGAAGAACTTGAGCGTACGCAGAATCGAGAATTGCTCCTGGCGATCCAGCTTGGATGAACCTTCACGCAGGCGCTGGTGCACCCGCGTCAACTCGGCGGCGAACTCCAAACCATTGCGATAACGCTTGAGCGGATCTTTTTGCAAAGCGCGCGCGGCAACTTCTTCAATCACTTCTGGAATGTCTGGACGCAGCGTGTGAATCGGCGGTGCCGTGGCAAACACGATCTGGTGCAGCAACTTGGATAAATTGCCGCCACGGAACGGACGGAAGCCAGTCAACAGCTCGTACATCACCGCGCCCAGAGAATAGATATCGGAACGATTGGTGATTTCTTCCGACTGCACCTGCTCCGGCGACATGTAGGACGGACTGCCAGCAATGCCTTCGATGCGCGAGATATCCGAATCGGCCACCAAGGCTATGCCGAAATCGATGATGCGCACATCGTTCGACGTGGTCAGCATCAAGTTGGAAGGCTTGATGTCGCGATGAATCACGCCACGACTATGCGAGTAGTGCAATGCCTTGGCGCACTTGTAGATGATTTCCACCACATCTTCGATGGGCAATAGATTGTCCGGCTTGCAATAGGCCGCCAAAGTGCGCGCACCATGTACATGTTCGGTGACGATGTAACAGCGATTGTCTTCTTCGCCGGCATCGTAGATCGGTAGAATATTGGGATGCTGCAGCATGCCGACCATGTGCGCTTCCGAAAGAAACATCTTGCGCGCCACACGAGCCCGCTCTTCGTCGCCGGCCTCGATGTTATAAACCTTGATGGCCACATCGCGACGATAGTAGGGATCGTGCGATAAATAGACCACACCGGTGCTGCCCCGCCCCACTTCCTTGATGATGAGGTACTTGCCGATCTTGGTCAGCGGCTGACCTTCATCGGCATTGCGTACGGCATGTAGGATGGAAGTTGGCTTCACGTTAACCCGATGCAACTAAAGTCAAACGAAACGAATCACTGCATGCAGCAGGAGACATGAAAAAATTCCTGCGATGATGTCGTCCAGCATAATTCCGAAGCCGCCGGAGAGTCTGTGATCAGCCTCGCGTATCGGCCAGGGCTTGACGATATCGAAGAAACGAAACAACAAAAAACCCAGCAATAACCATTGCCATTGCAGTGGCACGGCAATCATGGTGATAGCCATTCCAGCAAACTCATCCAAGACAATCCCCGGATGATCATGAGTCGATAAACGTCGTGCACTCTCGCCACAAATGTAGATACCCAGCGCACACAACATAATGACGCAACATAAGTACACGACTAACGAGGCATGCATTAAAGCAAACACCAGCGGCAACGCCGCCAAGGTACCCATGGTGCCCGGCGCTTTGCCGCTCAATCCCGAGCCAAAGCCAAAAGCCAGCAAATGCACGGGATCGCGCAACACTACTTTTGGATCGGCACTGAAACGCATTTCCTGACCTTATAACTTCTTAAATTCGCTATCACTTGGCTTAGCAAAGTGATCGAAACCAACATTCTGCACTTCCATCGCTACACCATCGCGATAACACTGCACGGCATTGCCGGCGACCATTCGACCGATCGGTGTGCAAGGCACCGCTATCTTTGCCAGGGCGGCTTCGAGTTGTAACAGGTTGTTACCCGGCACAGTAAAAACCAATTCGTAATCGTCGCCACCCGACAAGGCAAATCGCTCTGCAGCTTGCTTATCGAACAGCGCCAATAACGACGACGATTGCGGCAACGCCTCAAGATCAAGATGCGCCCCACAACCACTGGCCGCACACAACTTGCTCAAATCAGTCAACAGACCATCCGATACATCCATGGCCGCACTGGCGAGTTGGCGCAGGCAGCGTCCTAATTCCACTCGCGGTGTAGGACGGGCAAACCTCTGTACCAAGTAGTCATGATGCGGCGTTGGCATCGTTATCGGCGGCTGTAGCAATAACTGCAGTCCGCCCGCCGCCTCACCCGGAACGCCGGAAACAAACACCACATCGCCCGGATTAGCACTGGCGCGGGTCAACCATCTATCCGACTCCACCACACCCAGTATTTGCACAGAAATATTCAACGGTCCCTTGACCGTGTCGCCCCCCACCAGCTGCACATCGTAACGCCCAGCCAATTGCTTCAAGCTCAATGCAAATTCCGCCAGCCAGGCCTCCTGAGCTTCGGGTATACACAGGGACAGCGTGAACCAACGGGGCTGTGCCCCCATGGCCGCCATGTCGCTTAAATTCACAGCCAACGCCCGATAAGCAATATCGGCAGCACTACTGTTTTCTGGAAAATGAACACCGGACACGATGGTGTCCACGGCAGCGACCAATTTGTACCCAGGGGGTACATCCATCACGGCGGCATCATCACCGACACCCAGCAGCACATCGGCCGAATAGTGGTCGGATATGAAATAACGCCGGATGAGATCGAATTCGCCCACGAACAAGTACCGTTTGGTCGGACAGGCGCTGAGCGCCTAGGGAGAAAAGATTATTCCAGAGATCGGGGAGCGACTCATCACCCACTACGCCGCAAAGAACAACGCAGCGTTTGATGCCTAGGGATAAGCACGAGGCTTTGCGCCGGGTTCGAAGCATCGAACCCGGCCAACTTACCTTCAACGACGCTGCTGTTGCCGCTCACCGGCACGAATGTCCCGCGCCAAACGATCCAACAGTGCATTGATGTACTTGTAGCCATCAGTGGCACCGAACTGCTTGGCAAGCTCGACCGCCTCGTTCACGACCACGCGATACGGCACATCCAGACGGTTTACCAATTCATACAGACCGAGCAGCAGCACGGCACGCTCGATGGGGTCCATCTGCACCCAGGGACGATCGGCATACTCGCCGACCTTTGCCGATAACGCTTGCTGCTGTTCGATTGCACCGGATAACAACTCATGGAAGTAACCGGAATCGGCGGTCTTGTATTCATCACGCTCGATGAATTGCGCCAGGATTTCCGAAAAGCTCTGTTCGGTCAGTTGCCATTGATACAACGCCTGCATCACACAGCGCCGCGCCTGGCTGCGCGCACGCGCAGAATTGGGTCGCGACTTACGCGGCTTCTTAGGTGAAGGCTGGGTATTGGCTTGATTGGTAGCGTTATCGGTCATGTTATTGATCCAACCGCTGCATCAAATTCGCCATTTCAATCGCCACCAGCGCCGCTTCAGCACCCTTGTTACCCGGTCCAGAACCAGCACGTTCCTGCGCCTGCTGCAAATTGTCAGTGGTCAATACGCCGAATACGACGGGCACACCGGTATCGAGCGCAGCACGCGTCAAACCGCTGGCAGCTTCGTGACAAACATATTCGAAATGCGGCGTACCGCCACGGATCACTGCGCCGAGTGCAATAACTGCATCATAGCGCTTGCTGCTCGCCAGCTTGCTGACCACCAAGGGCAGCTCGAAAGCGCCCGGCACCCGCACCACCGTCACCTGCTGTTCGCTGGCGCCCTGAGCCTTGAAGGTGGCCACTGCACCCGCCAGCAAGGATTCGACAATTTCTTCGTTGAAACGCGCCGCGACGATGGCGAACTTCAATTCGCCCACTGTCAACTCGCCCCGGCTGCTATTAACCGTACCCATAAATCACTACTCAACCAACATGCTTAAATTAAGGCGCGCAGTATAACTGCGCAGGCACTCTCACCCTAGCACTCTCCCTCAGCGAGAGGCGGCTTGATGGGCCCTAAATTCCGGGCGTGCCCGGCGGCGTTACTCGACGTAACCCACGACTTCCAGATCGAAGCCGGCGAGACCCTGCAATTGTCTGGGTGCCGACAGCACACGCATGCGCTGAATACCCAGATCACGGAGGATTTGTGCACCCACGCCATAGGTACGCAACACGCCGGCGCTCTTCACCGGCTGCTCCCCACCCTGCAGATGAGTGACGGCATCCATGAGATCGCGCGGCTCTTCATTGGGTCGCAACAAGATGACTACACCCGTACCCTCGTCGGCAATGCGCTGCATGGCGGCGCGCAACGACCAGCTGCGCTTGATGCCATCATGAATGCCGACCAGATCGCGCAAGGTATCGCGTAGATGCACACGCACTAGCGGCGTATCTACCTTATTGGGTTCGCCCTTCACCAAGGCCATATGCACGGTGCGATTCACATGATCTTCAAAGCAGATCATGCGGAACGGGCCGAAATCGGTTTGCACTTCTTGTTCGGTGATGCGTTCCACCGAGCGCTCCTTGTGCATGCGATAGCGAATCAAATCGGCAATGGTGCCGATCTTCAAGCCATGCGCAGTCGCGAACTTTTCCAGATCGGGACGACGCGCCATGGTGCCGTCATCGTTCATGATCTCGACGATCACGGCGGCGGGCGACAGGCCGGCAAGCCGCGCCAGATCGCAACCCGCTTCAGTGTGACCGGCGCGGGTGAGCACGCCACCCGGCTGCGCCATCACCGGAAAAATATGACCGGGTTGACGTAGATCGGACGGCACCGCATCAGCCTTCACAGCAGCCCGCACGGTTTGAGCACGGTCATAGGCCGAGATACCCGTGGTAATGCCCTCCGCCGCTTCAATCGACAGCGTGAAGTTAGTGCGATGCGCCGCATCGGTATCGCTCACCATCAGCGGCAGGCTTAATTGCTTGCAGCGATCCCGTGTCAACGTCAGACAAATCAGACCACGACCGTAACGCGCCATGAAATTGATGTCTTCCGGGCGCACTAGATCGGCGGCCATCAGCAGATCGCCTTCGTTTTCGCGATCCTCATCGTCCATGATGACCACCATCTTGCCGGCGCGCAGATCGGCCAGAATGTCGTCGATATTACTTAGATTCATAGAGTCGATCCTGCCTGCTGCGCGCGCTCAAAATAGCGCGCAATGATATCGATTTCGATGTTCACCGTGGTGCCCACCGCATAACTATTGAGAATGGTGACCGCCAGCGTGTGCGGTACCAAGTTGACTTCGAACCAGGTGTGATCGGCGGCATCGCCCACTTCGTTCACAGTGAGGCTTACGCCATCCACCGCCACCGAGCCCTTTTTCGCGATATACCGTCCCAAGGAGCGCGGCACGTGGAAACGCATGCGTACCGAACGTGCATCGTCGTGACGTGCCGCCACACTGCCGATGCCGTCCACGTGGCCGGAGACATAGTGGCCACCCAGTGCATCGCCAACGCACAAGGCTTTTTCCAAGTTGATCTGCTGCCCCAGCTGCCAGTGCTTCAAGGTGGTCACGTCCAGCGATTCGCGCGATACATCCACGGCATAGGCATCGCCCAGCAGCCGCGTGACTGTCAGGCAACAACCATTGGAGGCAATGCTGTCGCCCAGCTTCACGCCCTTCAGATATTCGGCAGTGGCGCCGAATACCATCTCCACATCGCCTTGCTTGGGATTGAGTTCGCGTACGCGCGCTACGCATTGAATGATGCCGGTGAACATTGATTGCTAAACCTGTCTCTACAAACTTATCTATCGCTTGACCTGGTAACGCAAACGCACATCTGAACCGATGCTTTGCGTATCCAGCAAAGTCAGTTCAATGCGTTGCTGCATGGTTTCAATCAGAGGCAATTGCACCAACGCTCGCGCATCCTGCCCGAGCAATACGGGTGCGACATACATCAGCAATTCATCCACCAATTGCAGTTCGAATAAACGACCGCTCAAAGTCGGACCTGCTTCAACCAGCACTTCATTGCAGCCGCGACTGGCCAGATCGGTCAGCACCGACAGCAAATCCACACCCTGCTTGGCATCGGCCGGTTTCTGCACCACTTCTGCAGAGCCGCGGGTCTGCGGTTCGCAGGTGGTGTAGATCAGCGTATTCGGCTCTTGTACTAGGCGCGCATTTGCTGGTGTTTTCAATTGCGCATCGCAGATCACACGCAGCGGTTGCCGGCCAAGCATGTCTATATCCAAGGCACGCACCGTCAATTGTGGATCGTCGGCTAGTACCGTACCCACGCCGGTCATGACCGCGGAACTACGCGCCCGCCAACGTTGTACATCGGCACGCGATGCCTCACTGGTGATCCATTGACTCACGCCGTTGGACAATGCCGTGCGGCCATCAAGACTGGCGCCCAACTTGACACGCACCAGCGGCAAGCCGCTACGCATACGTTTTATGAAACCCGCATTCAGCGCCTCCGCCTGCGCCTGGAACAAACCACTGCGTACCTCGATTCCGGCAGCGCGCAGCTTGGATAGCCCTTGCCCATGCACTAACGGATTCGGATCGGTGGCTGCTGCGATCACTCGTTTTAAACCGGCAGCGATCAACGCATCTGCACAAGGCCCAGTGCGGCCATGATGGCTGCAAGGCTCCAGCGTTACGTAGGCCGTGGCGCCCCGTGCATGCGTGCCCGCCTGTTGCAAGGCATGCACTTCGGCATGCGCCTCACCCGTCTTGCGATGCCAGCCCTCACCCACTACGTTCTGGCCATGCGCAATCACACAACCGACGCGAGGATTGGGATCGGTGGTGTACAGACCGCGCTGTGCCAGTTGCAGCGCGCGAGTCATCATGGCTTCGTCGATGGCAGTGAACATGGCCGCGTTAGCTCAACGCTTCGATTTGGGCGGCGTTACACCGTCCCATAGTGGAAGCTGCGTTTCTTCCACTTCGCGGTTGTGCTGATGACGTCGCAGACGATCGATCTCTTCACGAAATGCATCCACATCCTGGAAGCTGCGATATACGGAAGCGAAGCGTACATAGGCCACTTCATCGAGATGGCGCAGCTCTTCCATCACGAATTCGCCCACCATGCGTGCCGGCACTTCACGCTCACCCAGCGCACGCAGTTTATTGCAGATATGTACCACAGCCGCATCCACCGCTTCGCTGGATACCGGACGTTTTTCCAAGGCTTTAAGCATTGAACCCTTGAGCTTCTGCTCATCGAAAGGCTCACGCCGCGCATCGCTTTTCATCACGCGCGGCATCACCAGTTCAGCCGTTTCAAAAGTCGTAAAACGTTCACCGCACTTCAAACACTCACGACGCCGACGGATCTGCTGACCCTCGCCGGCGAGGCGCGAGTCGATCACCTTGGTTTCTTCATGAGCGCAGAAGGGGCAGTACATGATGTGTTTGCAATGAGGGTGGTTCTACAACCACCCTCATGGACGCAATCAATCAACCATAAACAGGAAATTTCGCGCAGATGGCCAGTGCCTTCTGCTTCACCTGCGGGATGACCGTTTCACTGGTGCCATTGCCCAGACTATCGAGCACATCGCACAACCAGCCAGCCAGCTCACGGCATTCGGCTTCCTTGAAGCCACGCGTGGTCACGGCCGGCGTACCGATGCGCAGACCCGAGGTCACGAACGGCGAGCGCGGATCATTGGGCACCGAGTTCTTGTTCACGGTGATGTTGGCATTACCCAGTGCAGCGTCTGCATCCTTACCGGTGTACTCCTTGCCGATCAGATCGATCAACATCAGGTGGTTGTCGGTACCGCCGGAAACCACTTTGTAGCCGCGATCCTTAAGTACCGCCGCCATCGCACGGGCATTGATCACCACCTGCTTCTGGTAGGTCTTGAACTCGGGCGACAGCGCTTCCTTGAAGGCGGCAGCCTTGCCGGCGATCACATGCATCAGCGGACCGCCCTGGATGCCGGGGAATACCGCCGATTGCAGCTTCTTGTAGAACTCTTCCGATTGACCCTTGGCCAGGATGATGCCGCCGCGCGGACCGCGCAGGGTTTTGTGCGTGGTGCTGGTGACCACATGGGCATGCGGCAACGGGCTGGGATATTCGCCTGCGGCGACCAGACCGGCGACGTGCGCCATGTCCACCCACAGGAATGCACCCACCTTGTCGGCAATGGCGCGCATGCGAGCCCAATCCTTGACGCGCGAGTAGGCCGAAAAACCACCAATGATCATCTTCGGCTTGGCTTCCAGCGCAATGCGTTCCATTTCATCGTAGTTGATCACGCCGGTAGCCGGATCGAGACCATAGGGCACGATCTTGTAGTGACGGCCGGAAAAATTGATGGGATTGCCGTGGGTCAGGTGGCCACCCTGGGCCAGGTTCATACCCATTACGGTGTCTCCCGGGTTGACCAGGGCCAGGAAAATGGCGGCATTGGCCTGTGCGCCGGAATGCGGCTGCACATTGGCGTAATCGCAATCGAACAGCTGCTTCAGGCGGTCGATGGCCAGCTGCTCCACCACGTCCACGTGCTCGCAGCCACCGTAGTAGCGCTTACCGGGGTAGCCTTCAGCGTACTTATTGGTCAGCACCGTGCCCTGGGCCTGAATCACCCGTGGGCTGGTGTAATTTTCCGAGGCGATCAGTTCGATGTGCTCTTCCTGGCGAACGCGCTCGGCATCCAGGGCTGCCTGCAAATCCGGGTCAAAATCGGCGATCTTCATTCCTGCTGGGAACATGTGGCCTCCAAAGTATCGATAGGATAACTATTTAAAAATTGGGCGAAAAAATTGGAGGGCATTCTACAGGAAGGCCGGTACGGACTTGCGCCGACTTGGGCCGGAAATGCCAGAAACGCGATCTCTACGACGCTTTTTTATGCTGCCAGCGCCTGCACCACCCGGGTCCAGGCCCGGGCCAGGTTACGCCGGTTATAGCCGCCGCCGCCCATCGCCAGCACCCGGCCATGCCCCAGCCGATCGGCCAGTGCGCACAGGCGTTGCGCGGCATAGGCATGCGCCTCCTCACTGAAACGCAGGTGAGTAATGGGGTCGCCATCCAGGCTGTCCGCCCCACATTGGAACAGGATGAAGTCCGGCCGACCGGCTTCGAGGTATTGTTCCACCTGTTGCCAGGCGGTCATGAACTCGGCATCGCCGGATTCTGGCGCTAGCGGAATATTCAGCTTGGTGCCGGTGGCGCTGCCCTGACCGGTTTCGCTGGCCGCGCCGGTGCCCGGGTATAGGTGCCGACCATCCTCGTGAATATCCGCGAACAGTAGATCGGCGTCGCTTTCGAAACCATAGAACACGCCATCGCCATGATGTGCGTCGATATCCACATAGGCCACACGTCGTATCCCATACCGCTGCCGCAGCACTTCAATGGCCACACCACAATCATTGAATACGCAGAATCCGGCCGCACCGGTGCGCGCCGCATGATGCAGGCCGGCAATGGGAATGAAGGCGCGCTTGACCGGGCTTTCCATCAGCGTCGATACCGCATGCAGCGTGCTGCCCACTACGTGATTGGCCGCTTCGAATACACCCTTAAAAGCCGGCGTGTCGCCGGCATCGAGAAAACCCAGGCCGGAATGCGAGCGCTCCATCACCAAGTCGATGTATTCAGGCGTATGAAATAGCTGTAACTCTTCACGGGTGGCCGGTTGCGGCGATGCATGCATCACCGCATTGCATAGACCGGCTCCTTTCAGCTCAGTCATGAATACTTCATGCCGATCGGTGCCAAAGGGATGACCGCCGGGAAAGCCATAACGGGCAATGGCATCACCGGCAATCAGCATTACTTTCTTTGAAGCGGAGTCCTGCACACCCGTACCAAGAGGGAAAGAAGACCGGAGGGTAGCACAGGCATGATTCGACTCAATCATTACAGTCATGTGCAGTGTGGCCGCAACAATTGCGGCGCTTAAACAACATCCATTCAGGCGCATGGGTGCTCGTCATTTGTGAGCAGAGGCCCTTGCTGAATTGCTCAGCTTAGCGATAAGCCATTTAAACGCTAATGCTCACCACGCTGGAGAACTCGCTTTCCACGGCCTGGGTATTCACAGCCGAGATCGCAAAGTAATAGGTGGTCCCGGCGCTCAACCCGTTAATCGAATAAGAGGTTGCAGCAGCGGAATCGACCGATACCGTCTTGTCCAAAACACTCGCATCCGTACCGTAGTGAATCACATAGCCGGTCAGATCATTCAACAGCGTGCCGTCGGTGTTTTCCTCGGGCGTGACCCAACTCAATGTGGCGCTGGCAGTACCGGTACCAACAGCATCGGCAACTGCACTGCCGCCGACGGTGATGGTGAAAGCAGTCAGCGCAGCCGAAGCACTGCCGTCGCTGACACTGATCTTCACATTCGAGTACACGCCAGCCGCAGTGGGCGTACCGGTCAACTCACCGGTCTGGGTATTGAAAGTCGCCCAGCTCGGTTTATTAGAAATGGAGAACGCCAAGGTGCCGGTGTTACCCGTCGCATTCGCATTGAAGTAGTAGGCCGAATTGACACCAACGCTGGTCGCCGGTTGCCCGGATATCAATAACCCACTGACTGCCGTATTCGCAGTAGCGCCATTGGTCTGCGCCGTCGAACCGTTGCCGTCTTCACCACCCGAGCACGCCGCCAGAATCAACGTCAGCAGTAGGGTGCCGACGCATTTCGCATCGAATTTCATAAACACAGGAACACTCCCATTCACCTGCCGGCACACAGCGATTCATCGCTGTGTGCCGGGGTGACTGCAGCAGTCGCCATTACATCGAAGGCGCGAATTGCAGCTCGCGCTCGCCGTTTTTTTAACGTGGTATCGATCCGTCACGAACGCCGACGTCGCCTGCGCCGCTCATGAATCTTGTTGCTCGATTCATAGGTACGTTGAGTTGTCGATACCGATGCGTCGGGGAATAAAGTAAGCATTATCCGACACAGATTCAAATGGCGTTAACCGGGAAAGTTTTTAGGACTTAGGCTGTAGGACTGCACCCGCGTATGACTCAAAAAAACGACTATTTGTTTTTCACGAAACTCACTGGAAATTTGCGGGTCTCTGCGGTTATCTATTTAAACGCAGCAACGGATGCTTCGCGTTGTTTCCTTGGTCGAACATGCAGGCTCGCCGCGCGGCGAAGGTAGGCATTCCGTGTCGCAAGTACGTCGTTTTTTATTGAGTCGTTTTTTATTGGGCCTGCCACTTGCTCTGTTGAGTATGGCACTGCTCCCCGTTAGTGGCGAAGCCGCCATACCGATGGGCGTGTACCAGGGCAACGGCTGCGACGGTGTAAAGAAACTCACCACCTTCACCGGCTGGTTCGGTCGACAGCCGGATTTCGTACTGGATTTTTTCGCCGCCGATTCGTGGACTTCGATGTCAGGCGACGCCACCTGGACGGTGGGCTGCTGGCAGAAGCAGAACATGAAGGTGGTGTATTCCATTCCCATGCTGCCCAATGACGGTTCCACTTTGGCGCAGGGTGCAGCTGGCAATTTCGACGATAAGTTTCTGGCATTGGCACAGCTATTAGTGAGCAAGGGCTATGGCGAGGCCACCATCCGCCTGGGTTGGGAATTCAACGGCGGTTGGTATCCCTGGGCAGCCAAGAAAGATCCGACCAACTGGGTGAAGTATTGGCAGCGCATCGTCACCACCATGCGCTCGGTCAGTGGCGCAAAATTCAAATTCGACTGGTGCTCGGCGCAAGGCTACCAGCAACTGTCGCCCGCCGATGTCTATCCGGGCGATGACTACGTCGACATCATTGGCCGCGATGTCTACAACCAGACCTGGACCACCGGCATCGACACACCGGAAAAACGTTGGAACGAAATAGTGACGCAGACCTTCGGCATGAACTGGCTGCGCGATTTTGCCAAAGCGCATAACAAGCCCATTTCCATTCCCGAATGGGGTACGGGCACTCGTCCGGATGGGCATGGCGGCGGTGACGACGCCTACTTCATCACGCTGATGGCCAAGTGGATCAAGTCCAACAATGTGGTGTATCACAACTACTGGGATTACACGGCTTCTGACTACGACGCCAAGCTATCCGCCGGCGCGCAGCCCCTGGCTGCCGCGGCGTTCGTTACTGCTTTTAAACTGGTGCCGCGCGCGCCGGCCAATGTCACGGTGAAAAAGAGCAACTAGCCCGCCACAGGGTTGCACGGTTGAATGCGAGGGATTGGCAACCCATCACATACATGGATGGCGGGCATTAACACTATTTCATCTTCATCATATTCTGATTGAGGCGGGCGTAGCATGTCGGCGGTATTACAGCCGACAAATAAAACCAGGGAGCCAGCATGAACCTCAAACCCGTATCGATGATTCTGACTGCGGCCTGCTTCAGCCTGACCTTATTGTCCATACCTGCTTCAGCCGCCACCGCTCAACAAGAGCGCATGACCGACTGCAACGCCGCAGCGAAAGACAAGAAACTGGCCGGCGATGCTCGCAAAGCCTTCATGAAAAGTTGTCTGAGCGGCAATGAACTGACCGTCGCCACTGGCACCATCCAGCAAGAAAAAATGAAGCGCTGTAATGTCGATGCGAATCAGCAGGCATTGAAAGGCAATGCTCGCAAGCAATTCATGAGCAGCTGTTTGAAGACGAAGTAAGGGTCGCGATCAATAATTCACAGGGATCGGCCGCAGCAGTAAACACGCCCCGCCACATCTGCTTGCCGGATGCGTGGTCCTCAAGCAGTTACAGATGTGGCGGAACGTAATCGCAAATCAGGCAGCTCACTCAGTTAAAAATGCACTGCATATCTCACTCCTGGAGCTATGCGTAAGACGGCGACGAGCCATAAAAACAATTGCCGATCTTGCCGATTTATATAAAGGGCAAAATAACCGTCGCTCACCATCAGCCATTACACGTGCATGCGCAGCGATTGAAAGAATAATGAAACACGACGCACCGACAATCGCCCCAGAACTATAGTTTTCATACGCTTGGCAGCGTGTTCCTAACAGGAGCTGCAATCCCGATGACTTTATCAGTGCATGCCTGGTGGCAAATTCTTTGCGTGGCCGCCGTATTCAACTGCGTCGCGTGGAGCGTGTCAGCCGCAACACTGACTCACCACCGGAGTCGTTATTCTGCAAGCGAGTACCGATATCGTCGCTGGCTGATGTGGCTGTCCGCCGGCTATGCCGCCGGCTGCGCCTTTCGCTCTTTCCTGCCCAGAATTGACCTGGAACGCATTTGCCTGATGCAGTCGTGGCTATCGCGCATGTCGGTGGGCCGCAGCGTCGCCACCATCGCAGAACTGTGCTTCATGGCGCAATGCGCACTGCTGCTGTACATCACCGGCCGAGGCCTGAGCAACAAATTAACTATGCGAGTCTCGCAATGGCTGCTGCCGCTGATCGTTATTGCGGAGTGCGCTTCGTGGTATGCGATCCTGTCTACCAACTATCTGGGACACGTCGTCGAAAACTCTCTCTGGACAGTGTGCGCGACATTGCTGCTGCTCAGTTTTTGTTTTCTGTGGCCGCACAGCAGCCGTCGGCAACGCCACTTCCTGACCGCGATGATGCTGTTTGCGGTGAGTTATATCTTATTCATGGTCAATATCGATGTGCCGATGTATTGGTCACGCTGGCAGACGCAACTGGCGGCGGCAACTCAATATCTATCGTTACAACAAGGATGGCTGGACGCCTCAAGCAGCTGTGTGGTCAGCTTCAGTTTAAGCATCTGGCGCGAAGAAATTCCCTGGATGACACTGTATTTCACCGTAGCCGTGTGGGTCAGCATTTTGCTGCCGCATGCGCCAAGCTGGCGCCCTGCACTACACAGTGAATTGCCTACCCAGTCCAACTAGGTCCAACTAGCGCGCCGCCGCAAGCCAGCGCGCCAGTTGCTCTGCAGTTAAAGACTGGCCGACAACATCAGACCATAGGTGCGCGGATCGCTGGGATAGAACGACACGGCGCCATAACCGGTGAAGCTGGTGGGAATGGTCCATAGCTGCATGGTGGTCTTATCGGTGAGATTGCGTACATAGGCGCGCAGGCTCCAACGATCATCCGGCTCGTGATAGGCCAAGGAGGCATTGAATCTCCAGAACGCATCCTGACGGTAATAACCTGGATGAGTCAGCTGCGCCGTAGTCGCCGGCAATCCCAAACTCTGTGCCGATTGATACTGACCATCGCCGGTCAATTCAAAGCTGGCGCCATTACCCAGACGAAAGCTGTGCGCGTAACGCGGCGCTACCGTCCAATCCGGCGCACGCGGCATGGGTTGGTCATGCATGGCCGCAGCCCAGGACTGTAAGGCGGCCGATGCCGTGCTGGCCACGCCCAGCTCCTTGATGCGCGCGTGGGTGTAACCCACCGATAAATCCAGCTTGTCATTATCAGTCAGTAACCAACTGGCCTCGATTTCACCACCGTAGCTCTGCGCCTTATCGGCGTTGGTGGTGTAAGTGACGGTCACGTCCGGATCAACACCGGTTGCCGGGTTGTAGACATTGACGTTGTAGTCGAACTGATAGTCACGATAGTCGTAGTAGAACACCGAGCCATTGACGCGCAGGCGCTGATTAAGCCAGGTGTTCTTGCTGCCCAGCTCATAGGCCAGTAGATGTTCGGGCTTGTAGAAAGCGCTGAAACCAGGAGCCAGATACGGCACGGCCGCAGCACAGCCATTGCTGACTGGACAGACCTCGCCTTCAACCGGAATGAAGGAGAAACTGCCGGTCTTCCAGCCGGTGGAGATGCTTGCATACAACAGCGAATCCGCCGACAGATCATGCTCCAATGCCACACGCCAATTGACATCGCGATAGGTCTTGGTGGCGGCGCTGATGTCGTAGATGGCCGAATTGTTAGGGATGCTGCGTGGTCCGGCAGGAGTGCCCGCTGTGGTCGTACCGGCCACGCCATTGTTGAGCGCAAAGGAACGTGTGGTGTTGATCACCGTGCCATCCGGCTCTAGAAAATAGCCAGGCGCATAGCCACGCTCACGCACCGAACGCGACGCGCGCGCACCGCCGGTTAAACGCCAGGCGTCGGTGAACGACCAGCTGGCTTGACCGAACACATCGTAATCACGGGAAGCACGGCTGGGGCTCTCAGCATAAATGTTTTGATAGTCACCCACGGGAAACAGAGGCGTAGCGGTAGCCGGCACATTGGTAGTGCTGCTACCGGGAATGCTATTAGGCGCTTGATCCTGGGTATTGTAGAAGTAATAAATACCACCCAACCATTTCAAACGTTGATCATCCGGCGAATTCAAACGCAGCTCCAAGGTCTTCTGCGTGGAAATGGAATTACCGCCATTGAATGCGGTGGCGCGTGCGTAAGCCGTGGGCTGGGTATAACCAGCGACCAATGCCTGCTGATAAGTGGCTTCATTGGTGGTGTATTGCAGCGACTTGAGAATATTGCGTTGGTAAGTGGGCTGCACATACAACGTAGCCCAGTGCCAATCCCAACTGAAATCGGCGTACAGATTGGTTACCTGGAAGTCCGAAGTATTTATCTTGGGTGAGCGACTCCAGTAATAGCCATTCAATGTATGAAACGGCTGAGTCAAATTGATGTAGCCGCTGTTGATGCCGCCGGATTCGGCCGCGCCCTGCTGCGAATATTCGCCGGACACCATCAGGCGCATATCTTCATTTGGCTGATACAGCACACGTAGGCGTGCAGCCATGGTGTCTTCGTTGCCGCTGGCATCGCTGAAGTAGGCGCCGCGTTTGATCGCAGAGAATGCAGCACGCACTGCCAGCTGATCGCTGAGCGGCAGATTCACCGCCCCCTCACCCGCCAGCAAATGATAGGTACCCACTTCCACAGTGGCCTTGGCCTGGGTCTGATTGAGCACAGGCGCATTGGTGATGACATTGATGGTCCCACCCTCGGCATTACGCCCGGTCAGGGTGGTCTGCGGACCACGCAGGATCTCCACCCGTGCAACGTCATAGAAACTGCCACGATCGGAATTGCCGCGCTGATTAAAGATACCGTCAGTGGTCAGAGTGACCGAAGAATCGCCGGTGAAACGCGGATTGCTACCCACACCACGAATGTAGGGATAGGCGCCATTGACGCCACCGCCATTCATCACCACACCCGGAACGCTTTCGACGATCTTGATCAGATCGGTCTTCGCGTCGTCGCGCAGTAAGTCGCCAGACAGTGCGGTAATGGACAGCGCCGTCTTCTGCAGATTCTCTTCGCGCTTCTGTGCCGTTACTACAATTTCTTCCAGCGCGATGCCGGTATCCGTTTGTGCCATCGTCGTCGTGCTTAGCAGCACTGACACAATAGTCGCACTGCCCATCATCATTCTGTTAATCATGCTGCTCCCCGTATGACTTACCATCACTGATCGCTTGATGGCGATTCGAGCGGAGATCATGCAGCGAATATTTTCTACAGGCTTATCAAATCTCTTCACGCTCCTATAAGAAAACCGTCACTACTAACGTGCAGCGCCAGTAGCGGGCGTCACGGCCACGCGATTGTGCTGGTTGTTGCCGATATGCCACGACTCAACGATCTTGTGATTCTCGATGCGCAACACATTGCCGCTCATGGCACCGATCTGCGCCTGCGGATCGAAACTATTATTTACTTCAGGCGAACCCAACACGAACACCAGATCGCCCTCTGCCAACAAAAATAGTTGAGCATGCGCCACGCCCTTGCTCAGAGCGTAATCGGATTTGAACTCAGGATGAGTCAGTAACCAGTCGGCCAAAGCCTGCGCTCCCAGCGCGGGCTGTCGCACATCGTGATTACGGAACTCAGCACTCATGTACTTGGACCATGCGCCGTACTTTTGCTGCACCCAGAATTCCTTCAGCCAGGCCAACACCAACTTCTTGTTGCGCGCCTCGTCTTTATCCACCGGCTTACCTGTTCCGTAGATGATGGGCGTATTGCCGAAGGCATCCGGTCGCATGCTGTTAGCACTGATATCTATCTGCGTGCCACCCGGTTGCTGATCACTCCCTGCGGCATTCGGTCCAGAACCATTGGCGTAGTACCACCACTCGGTGATCTTGCCATTCACCACATGAAACACATTGCCGCCGAGATGCGCGCCCGGGTCCACCCCCGGCGTCGGCTTGTTCATATCGAAGTTGGCTGGGTTGTGCGCGATGGCCACATAATCGCCATCAGCAATCACAAAGAAACGCGGCTTGGCTTTGGCTCCAGGCGACACCACCGTAGCCAAGGTGGCAGCACTGGGACCGCTACGCATCAGATCGACTAATGCCTGCGCACCGACACGCGGCTCATCCGGATCGTGATTGAGAAACTCCGACACCATGAAGTTTTGCCAATGCGCCTTACCAGGGTCCTGCAACCAGCCACCCACCACGGTTTGTTTATTGATCGATTCTTTGGCAATACCGCCCCTGCCTGCATCTATCCAGACTTTAATATCGGCGTCGGCGGCGTGCACCGTGCTAGCCAGCAAGGTACAGGTCAACATCAATTTGGCAGCGTGCATCATTTCCCCTTTCATAGCGCAGTCGGACAACCGACTCACACCATGCTGCCAGCAGCGGCAAATTAAGCCTTATCAGATTTTGGTTAAGAGTTATTACTGCAATGCCGCCCAATAGTCGCATCGCAAGAATCGGTTAATTATTAACAAAGGTTGAGAAAACACCTTACAAGACCGTATTCGCTGATATTCTGGTCCCGCCTTCGCAGTACAAATCCAAGAATCAACGAGGCATGGAATTCAGTGGTAATCGAACAACTGATTGGCGATATTTACGACTGCGCTGCCAACCCAGAATTGTGGCCGAGCACACTGGGAAAAATTCGCGATATGGCAGATTGCGCCTACGTCATGATCGGGTATTTAGATACCTCTGAACTTAGCCTGCCTTACAACAATACCTGGCATAGCGAATGGGATCCGGTATGGCTGCAACGCTTACAACAGCAGATACCCACCATTCCGCATTTTGGCCGATTGCTCCAACAGGGCATTGATACGCCTTGGATACAGATGGAAAATATGTCTGAAGCTGAATTTCAGCAGTCGGATTTTTATCGCAACTGGGTCAAACCGCAGCGACTACGCGACGCATTGAATACCCTGTTCATCGACCGGCAGGCAGTGCGCGGTGTCATGGTTATGACGCAACGTGAAGGCAAGCCCTTATTAGGCGACCGGGAGCGCGCCATTGCCAATGCGATCAGTCCGCATATCCGCCGCGCCATTGCGATCAACGACATGGTCGACAAAGGCAAGCTGGCGCTAACCCTTTATCGCAAGGTGCTCGATGCCTTGACCGTGGCCGTGTTCATCATCGGCACGGGTGGCAAATTGGTTTTCACCAACGCCATGGGCGACAAGATACTTTCGGAAGGTGATCTGTTGCGCCTGTCGGCAGGCAAACTCACCAGCTACCGCAGCGACATCACCCACACTGCCTTTGAAACAGCTATTGCGCGCGCCATCAAGGGCGATCAATCGCTGGGCATCGCCGGTATTGGCGTGCCCGTATTAGGCAAGTCCGGCCAACGAGCCGCCGCCTATGTACTGCCGATCAGCGGTGGAGATCTACGCGGCGACATGGGTAATGGTTTCTGCGCCGTGTTCATTGCACGCCGTAGCGAACAGCTGCCCATGGCCATTGAAATTCTGCGTACGGTATTCGATTTGACCCCCATGGAAGCAAAGGTGGCCTACGCCACATCGCGTGGCGACAATCCGGACATGATTGCCCAATCCTTGGGCAGCGCCGTCGAAACCGTGCGTTTCCATCTTAAGAACGCTTATCACAAAACCGATGTCACGGATAAAACCGCACTGGCAGCCAAGGTCAATGACTTCGTGCCTCCTGTCGATCCCCATGGTGGCCGTGATCCGACCAGCACCCACTAAAACCGGATCATCGGAGTTGCTGCTTCTGAGCCATTGGGCTTAACTCACTATCTGGAATCGCTGACTTCCGCATCCAGACGACTCATAACAGACACAAAAAAATCCACCCAATTTGGGTGAGGCGCTGCCCCAAACATATTGATTATCTTCACGCACGCCACCCTGAAATTAATTAGACCGACCCACCGCGGGTGAGCCTGGCAGTAACTCCGGTGAAGGTGTTCCCATGCGTACAGCCATTCCTCTGAAATCATTGCTACCGGGCGTTATCTTGTTGATGCTGTCCGCATGCGGCGGCGGTGGTGGTGGTGGTGGTGGTAACTCCGGATCGGCAACCAGCAACAGCTCTTCCAGTTCGATATCGAGCACGTCTTCAGCGAACAGCAGCGCGTCCAGTGCCACGTCCAGCACATCGTCAGCGAATAGCAGTACCTCCAGCTCGATCTCCAGCGCATCGTCATCAACCAGCAGTGTTTCTAGTTCGACATCCAGTGCTGCTTCATCGAGCAGCAGCGCTTCTTCCAGCAATGCTTACACGATTGGCGGAACTGTCACTGGCTTGACCGGCACGGTGGTGATACGGATCAACGGCATCGGTGCGTTCGATCTGACCATCAGCGCCAATGGCAGCTTCACCTTCGGCACCAGCATCACCAGCGGCGCCGGATATGCAGTTGCAGTAGTCACACAACCCACCACTCAAACCTGCACCGTCACCAACGGCAATGGCACGGTGGGCAGCGCCAATATCACCAATGTCGCCGTCAACTGCGTTACCGGCACAACCGCCTACACGGTGGGCGGCACCATTACCGGGCTGACCAGCAATGGACTGAAGTTATCGCTGTTCAACACCAGCACCGGCTCGCAATTAGAGGAACTCATTGTCGCAGCCGGCAGCACCAGCTTCACCTTCAGTACTACTTTCGTCAGTGCGACCGGCACCAATGTTCTGATCACCGACGTCAATCAACCCACTGGCCGAACCTGCATCGTCGGCAACCCGGCCAACCAGGCGAGCACAGCCAACATCACCCTGATCCAAGTAGCGTGCGCCGCCAAGTCAACCAGCACTCTGCAAGGCACCTATCGGGCAGGAACGGCTAACAGCGGCAATCGCACTTTCTTTACCTTCTATGCCAATGGCAGCTACATCCATGCCGGGCACGAAAATAACGCAGGCAACATCCACACCGATGTGGAATATGGCATCTACAACTGGAATTCGGGCACCGGTGTACTGACCGCGCCGGTGATACTGGTGGATACCGACGACATGGGCCTCACCGACCTGCATAGCGGCGCCATCTCGATCAACATGGTGGCCAGTGGCTCGAACCTGGTGGCGACCGTACATGAAACCGGTATTGCAGACGAAGTCGTCACGCTCTATCCGGTAACCAATACCAGCGGCAGCCTGGTCGGCGTGTGGAGTGGCATTTATCCACGTGATGTATTGATCTACCTGGCCGACAACACTTTCGTGGCTACCGTCACCGGCTTGACCATGAGCCTGAACTCAACCAATTCTGCGTTTTACAACGGTATTGAAGACGCCTGTTACACCGCAACCGGCGGCACGCAAGCCCATACCATCTCAAGTTGCATCGTCGATACCAGCAACAACCTGCCGGGCATCAACGCCAACGGCAACGTGGGCCTGATCAATAACGCCGGCACACAGCCATCATGGAGCTACTCCGTCAGTGGCGACACACTGACCCGAACGCAAAACGTCAGCGGCCTCACGCAAACTTTGACTCGGGTTCAGTAACTCCGGCTGCCTCTCACTTACGCTCAGCCGCTCATTGAGCGCTGATTAATGTCTTGAGCAATCGGTGACGCCGGCAACCGTCCTTCTGGCCGCCCTCACCCCGCCTCCTGTACCATGCCGCATTCCTAATTTCCTGTTGGATTGCCCATGGCCCAATTCATCTACACCATGAATCGCGTCGGCAAGATCGTGCCGCCCAAGCGGTTCATCCTGCGCGACATCTCCCTGTCCTTCTTCCCCGGCGCCAAGATCGGCGTGCTGGGTTTGAACGGTTCGGGTAAATCGTCCCTGCTGCGCATCATGGCCGGCGTGGACAAAGAGTTCGAAGGCGAGGCGCGTGCGCAGCCGGGCACCAAGATCGGTTATCTGGAACAGGAGCCGAATCTCGATCCCACCAAGGACGTGCGCGGCAATGTGTTGGAAGGCGTGGCCGAGATTCAGAGCTTGATCGACCGCTTCAATGCGGTGAGCGACAAGTTTGCCGATCCGGACCTCGATCCGGATGAAATGACCAAGCTGCTCGATGAACAGGCCAAGCTTCAGGATGCCATCGATGCCAAGAATGGCTGGGAGCTGGAACGCACGCTGGAAGTGGCCGGCGATGCGCTGCGCCTGCCGCCCTGGGATGCCGATGTCACCAAGATTTCCGGTGGCGAACGTCGTCGCGTAGCGCTATGCCGTCTGCTGCTGTCCAAGCCGGACATGTTGCTGCTGGACGAACCCACCAACCACCTGGACGCCGAATCGGTGGCGTGGCTGGAACGTTTCCTGGAAGAGTATCCGGGCACCGTGATCGCCGTGACCCATGATCGTTACTTCCTCGACAACGTCGCCGGCTGGATTCTGGAACTGGATCGTGGCCACGGCATCCCCTGGGAAGGCAACTACACCAGCTGGCTGGAACAGAAGAGTAATCGTCTGCAAGTTGAAGAACGCCAACAGGAAGCCCTGCAGAAGATGCTGGCCCGCGAACTGGAATGGGTACGTCAGAATCCCAAGGCACGCCAGGCCAAGAGCAAGGCGCGCATGCAGCGCTTCGAAGAACTCTCTTCGCAGGAATTCCAGAAGCGTAACGAAACCAATGAAATCTACATTCCACCCGGCCCACGTCTGGGCGAGTTGGTGATCGAAGCGGCGGGCTTGAAGAAATCCTTCGGCGACAAATTGCTGTTCGACAATTTGAATTTCAATCTGCCGGCGGGCGGCATTGTCGGCATCATCGGTCCTAACGGCGCGGGTAAGACCACCCTGTTCCGTTGCCTCACCGGCCAAGAAAAACCCGACAGCGGCGAGCTGCGCTTTGGGCCATCGGTGCAACTGGCTTACGTCGATCAGTCCCGCCACACACTGGATGACAAGAAATCGGTGTGGGCGGAAATTTCCGACGGTCAGGACATTATCAAGGTGGGCAATTACGAAACTTCGTCGCGCGCCTATGTGGGGCGCTTCAATTTCAGCGGTACGCAGCAGCAGCAAGTGATCGGCCAGCTATCCGGTGGTGAACGCAACCGCGTGCACCTGGCCAAGATTCTCAAGAGCGGCGGCAACGTTATCCTGCTCGACGAACCCACCAACGATCTGGACGTGGAAACCCTGCGTGCATTGGAAGAAGCCTTACTCAACTTCCCCGGTTGCGCCGTGGTGATCTCGCATGATCGCTGGTTCCTGGATCGCATCGCCACGCACATTCTGGCCTTCGAAGGCAATTCCGAGGTAGTTTGGTTCGAGGGTAACTACGCCGAGTACAGCGAGGACTTGAAGCGTCGCAAGGGCGACGATGCGGATCGTCCGCATCGTTTGAAGTACAAGAAGCTCGGCGGCTGATGTAGGGGCGAGTCCTGCCTCGCCCAGCCAAGCAACATGGACTCAACCGCACTCGCACTGACACTGGCCGGCTTTGGGGTGCTGCTGATTGCGCTCAGCTATCAGCGGCACCTGCATCGACGCACCGTGGCGGCGCTGGCGCATGGCATTGCCGGTGCAGTGCTGTTCCTGGCCGGCGCCTTGCTATTTGCTGTAGCGCTCAACTTCAACACCTACGACAAGTTGAGCGAAAACCAGCCGCTGGCCGAGCTGAGCATCGAACAATCGGGACCGCAAACCTACCAGGTTAGACTCATGCGGATCCCCGCCGGGGATCTGCAGGTATTCACGCTGAAGGGTGACCGCTGGCAACTACAGGCGCGCCTGCTGCAATGGCATGGCTGGGCGCAATGGCTGGGATTGAGCACCAATGTGCGGTTGGAACAACTACTCAGCACCTTCGACACGCCACCCAAAGCCAAGAATGGTGCTTCTGCGAGCAATACCAGCTATCGACTCAGCCGTAATCCGGGCATCAATCTCTGGAATCTCCAGCAGCAACACCCGGAACAAATTCAGGCGCTGACCGCTCAGGAATTGCAAACCGAAAATTTTGCCCTGCGCGGCAGCACCCGTTTCCATGTTTATTTAAGCGCTGGCGTACTCACCGCCCGGGTCATCAATCAACCCAAGGTTGTCAAACCCATCGGCACACCGACGATCAGCTACCGAGGCGTAGATCGCGCCGCAGTCGAGGCTGCTTCCGATGCTGCCAACGCCACTGACTCCGATGAGGCGGAAGAGACAAACAAGTTACCGGCCAACAACCGGGCCAAATAAAAACCAGGCACGGCAAGATTTTATCCGCGGTTTTTCCTGCTAGACTGATTTGCATACCAATCAATCCGATACTGGCCACCGCTAATGGGAATCTGAGGACGGATGTATGTCGATCTACATCGACTCAACCGGGCAATTGCACCACGACACCAGCAATGGACTGGCGCTGACCTGCCCGCACTGCCAGGTATTGGCGCACCTCACCGCCGTATCCGTACCCGATTTCGCCGTGCTCACCACCAATAAACCCAGCCATGCCGGCGTGGTGTATTGCTGCGATGCCTGCCACGCTCCCATCTTTATCAAGTATCCGGTGAAGATGTATGGCGGCAGTCGCATCGAACTCGGCAACCAATATATCGAGTTGGAACATCCCCGCGAAAAATTTTCCTATACCTATCTACCCGATGTCTGCGAGCAATTGTTCAAGGAAGCACTGGCCTGCTACGCGCATGGCGCCTTCAATGCCTTCGCATCCATGTGCCGGCGCACCGCGCAAAGCGTGTTCAAGGACATGGGCGAAAACGGTCGCTTGAAGATTTTCGATCTACTGGCCGAAGTCCGCGACATCGCCGCGCTGGACAACGACAGCTTCACACTGGTGAAGAAGGTGTTGTTCGATAACGATGCCGAACTCGAAGCCATCCCCACTTTAAACACGCGTCAGGCCGGCATGTTGCTGGAAATCATGAAAGACCTGCTGTACCAGTGCTATATCCGTCGCGGCAAACTGCAGCAGGCGATGCGGATGCGTAGATTTCTTGCCGAAGAGCGTTCGACTAGTAATGTCACGCCGATTAAAGCGGCGACTTGATTTAATTGACAACGTCGGAGTGGAGAACTCAGCTCTTCGTTGTCAATTGTCAATTTCTTCAATTATCCATTTCTTCAAATATCGCCACCGCGCGCGTAAACCCCGCCGATGCATTTTTGATCTTGTAAGGAAAACAGCTCACCGTAAAACCAAACGGCGGCAGCTGTTCCAGATTGGCAAGCTTCTCCATCTGTCCATAGCCGATGTCGCGACCGGCTTTGTGACCTTCCCAGATCAACGACACATCATGCGTTTCTTTATAGCGTTGCGCAGTGAAAGAAAACGGCGCATCCCAACTCCATGCATCTGTGCCCACCACACGTACGCCACGTTCGAGCAGATACAAGGTCGCCGCGCGACCCATACCGCAACCGCTATTGAGATACTCCTTGGTGCCATAGCGCGCACCGGCCGCAGTATTCACCAGCACAATGTCCAGCGGCTGTAACTCATGGCCGATACGCTTAAGCTCTGCCGCAACTTCCTCAGCCGTGACGACATGACCATCGGGAAGATTGCGAAAATCCAGTTTCACGCCTGGCGCAAAGCACCACTCCAGGGGTAGCTCATCGATGCCTACTGCACGCTTGCCGCCATCCATAGTTGAGGCGTAATGCCACGGCGCGTCCATGTGCGTGCCATTGTGAGTGGATACTTGCAGCCACTCCACCGCCCAACCTTCTTTGTCCGGCAACTCGCCGACATCCAGCCCCGGAAAGAACTGCGTCATTTCCAGCGCGCCCTGTGCATGGTCGCTGTACAGAATATGCGGCGCTAATGGCGGCGGATCGGCGGGCACATCGTTCTCGAGTGTCACCGACAGATCAACAAAACGTCGTTTCATGACTCCCCCAAACCCACGCCTGTTCGCACAATTGAATCGGCATTACCTGCCGATTCGTATCATTTTTTTATGCGGCTTTTCAATCGAGCCTGACAAATCCGAATTGTCGAGCCAGCTTCAACCCAACCAGCGACGCGCATTGCGGAACATGCGCATCCAACCGCTATCTGCACCCATGTGATCCGGACGCCAGGAGTTCTGCACGGTGCGGAACACGCGTTCGGGGTGCGGCATCATTGCAGTGACGCGACCGTCGTGATTGGTAATAGCGGTGATGCCCAGCGGCGAGCCATTCGGATTGGCTGGATACGTCTCAGCCAGCGCACCACGATTGTTTACAAAGCGCATTGCAAACTGCGACTGCGCCAGGAACTGCTGTTGCGTCACTGCATCAACGAATTCGGCGCGGCCTTCGCCGTGCGATACCGCGATAGGCAGTTTCGAACCTTGCATGCCGGCAAAGAACAGCGACGGCGAGTCCAGCACTTCCACCATGCTGAAGCGTGCTTCAAATTGTTCGGAACGATTACGCACGAAACGTGGCCAGTAATCAGCACCCGGAATGATGGACTTGAGTGCAGCCAGCATCTGGCAACCATTACATACGCCCAAGGTAAACGTATCCGGGCGATTGAAGTAGGCAGAGAAGGCATCGCGCGTAGCGCTATGGAACAGAATGGACTTGGCCCAGCCCTCACCCGCCCCCAGCACATCTCCATACGAGAAACCGCCACAGGCCACCAAGCCTTTGAACTCAGCCAGCGAACGGCGGCCGCTGATGAGGTCGGTCATGTGCACGTCGACCGCAGTAAAACCAGCGCGCGCGAATACCGCCGCCATTTCGAACTGAGAGTTCACACCCTGCTCACGCAGAACGGCCACACGCGGCTTCACACCGGTGGCGATATACGGCGCGGCGATATCTTCATCGGCTTTGTACGTGAGCTGTACCGACAAGCCTGGATCTTCCACATCGAGTACCGATTCGAATTGCTCGCGCGCACAGTCCGGATTATCGCGCAGCGCCTGCATGCGATAGCTGGTCTCGGACCAGGCACGATGCAGGTCGACACACGCTTCATCCAGCACCACAGAGTCATTAACGCGAATCAGCACGCGATTGGCAGCATTGACGGTACCGATGTTCTGTACGGCATCGGCGCCTAATGCAGAGAAGGTCTGCTTAACTGCAGCCACATCCGCAGCACGCACTTGAACCACTGCACCCAACTCTTCGTTGAACAACAAGGCAGAGACATGCGCTTGATTCGGTGCAGACAAATTGACTTCAATGCCGCAATGGCCGGCAAACGCCATTTCCGCCAACGTCGTAAACAAACCGCCGTCTGAGCGATCATGATAGGCAAGCAACTTACCGGCACGCTTCAACTCGGTCATGGCGGCAAAGAAAGCCGCGATACTTGCAGTCGATTCGCAATCGGGCGCACCGGCGCCAATCTGTCCATATACCTGCGCCAGACACGAACCGCCTAAGCGCTGCTGCCCCGCAGCCAGATCGATAAACAACAGCGCCGTATCACCCGCATCGGTACGCAATTGCGGCGTCAGCGTGCGACGTACATCGCGCACCGGCGCGAAGGCGGAAATGATCAGCGACAGCGGCGCCACCATCTTGTGCGACTGCCCCTTGTCGTTCCACGCTGTCTTCATGGACAGCGAGTCCTTACCGACTGGAATAGTAATACCCAGTGCCGGGCAGAACTCTTCACCCACTGCCTTCACGGCTGCATACAGATCCGCGTCTTCGCCGGGTTCACCGCAGGCGGCCATCCAGTTAGCCGACAGGCGCACTTGATCCAGTGCATCAATATCGGCCGCGACAATATTGGTAACGGCTTCGGCCACCGACATACGCGCGGCAGCTGGCGCATCTAACAACGCCAACGGTGTGCGTTCGCCCATGGACATGGCTTCGCCGGTGATATTTTCGTAATCACTCAAGGTAACGGCCACATCGCTCACCGGCACCTGCCAGGGACCGACGAATTGATCGCGACTGATCGTGCCGGTCACCGTGCGATCGCCAATGGTGATCAAGAAAGTTTTATCGGCAATCGTCGGCAATTTGAGCAGGCGATACGCTGCTTCGCGCACATCGACACCGGCAGCATCGAAGCCGTCGCTGGCGCCGGTCAAACGCTCCACCTTGCGTGTCATGCGTGGCGGCTTGCCGAGAATGACATCCAAGGGCACATCCACCGGCTTGTTGGCGAATTGCGCATCGCCCACTTGCAACAGAGCGTCATCGGTCAGGTCACCCACCACTGCGAACTCGCAGCGTTCGCGTTCGCATAAAGCAGTGAACTCGGCAATGCGATCTGCCGCAATGATCAGCACGTAGCGTTCCTGCGCTTCATTGCACCAGATTTCCAACGGCGACATGCCCGGCTCATCTGAAGGCACGGCACGCAAGTCGACACGGCCACCGCGATGGCTGTGTGCAATGGATTCGGGAATGGCATTGGACAAACCGCCCGCGCCCACGTCGTGCACCAACAGAATGGGATTGTTATCGCCCATGGCCCAGCAACGATCGATGACTTCCTGCGCACGCCGCTGCATTTCCGGATTGCCACGTTGCACCGAAGCGAAGTCGAGATCTTCACTGCTGGTACCGCTGCCCACTGAGGAAGCCGCACCACCGCCCAGACCGATCAACATCGCCGGACCGCCCAGCACCACGATCTTGCCATTGGCGGGTACTTCGGGCTTTTCAACATGGTCACGACGAATGTTGCCCAAGCCACCGGCGATCATGATGGGCTTGTGATAACCACGCAGCGCGGCGCGCCCCTGCGTCTTGCTATGCGACTGATTCAAGTTCAATTCAAAACTGCGGAAGTAACCCAGCACATTGGGGCGACCGAATTCATTGTTGAACGCAGCCGCGCCCAGCGGGCCATCAATCATGATCTGCAGCGCCGAAGCAATACGCTCCGGCTTGCCCACGCTGTGCTCCCAGGGCTGTTCGAAACCGGGAATGCGCAGATTCGATACCGAGAAGCCGGCAAGACCTGCCTTGGGTTTGCTACCCACACCGGTGGCACCTTCATCGCGAATCTCACCGCCCGAACCGGTCGATGCGCCGGCGAATGGCGAGATGGCGGTGGGATGGTTGTGCGTTTCCACCTTCATCAAGATGTCGATGGGCTCGGCATGCGCCGCGTATTCGTGATTGTCAGGATTGGGGAACCAACGCTGGCCCTGCCAGCCTTCCATCACTGCCGCGTTATCCTTGTAAGCCGACAACACGCCCTTGGGATTTTTCTGGTGCGTATTGCGGATCATGGCGAACAGCGACTTGGGCTGGGTCTCGCCATCGATGATCCAGTCGGCATTGAAAATCTTGTGACGGCAGTGCTCGGAATTGGCCTGCGCGAACATCATCAATTCCACATCGGTGGGATTGCGCTTGAGACGCGTAAAGCTCTCAACCAGGTAATTGATCTCATCCTCGGACAGCGCCAGGCCCATGGCTTTATTGGCTGTCACCAATGCAGCGCGTCCGCCCAACAACACATCGACACCGGCCAGCGGCTTGGGACTGTCGTGACGGAACAACTGCGCCGCCGCGTCCAGTTCGTACACCACCGACTCGGTCATGCGATCGTGCAACAAGTTGGCGATTTGCTGCAGCTGCGCCACTTCCAGCGTTGCGTTTGCCTGCACTCGATACGCAATGCCGCGTTCCACACGCAGAATCGACTTGAGTCCGCAGACATGAGCGATGTCAGTGGCCTTGCTGGCCCAGGGCGAAATGGTGCCCAACCGCGGCAACACCAGAATCAATTGGCCCTGCTCATCGGCTGCCTGGGTTTCGCGTGGACCGTAGGTCAGCAACGAATCAAGCACCAACCGCTCCGGCCCGCTGAGCTCGGCGGCCAGGTCGGCAAAATGCATGTAGCGGGAGCTTAAGCCCCGGACTTCGGGCAGCACGCGCTGGATGGATTCAAGCAGTTTACGGAGACGGAAATCGGATAGCGCGGGCGAACCGGGTAGTAGCAGCATGTTGGCTCAGCAATCGGGGGCAGCAGGCCGTGCCTGCGAGGGGGTGGCATGATACCGGAAAGGCCTCGCCTACCCCAGTTGATAGGCGGCTGTTAACCCCTCACAGGGATAAAAATCTTCCCCAGACCCAATTACTTGCGCGGTACCGGTTCCCCGCCCGGGGTATAAATCGGCATGGGGAACTGGGTGACATTGGCCCCCTCCACCACACTGATCTTGCTGGTGCCCTGTTTGCGCGCTTCCACCTCGTCGATGCGCAGGATGGAGTGCATGGGCAGGTAGCTGCGTTTGACCCCCTCGAACTCGGCCTTGACCCGCTCCTCCGCCGGGTCGACCACCACCGCGCTTTTCTCACCGAACACCAATTCCTCGACCTCGACGAAACCCCATAGCGCGCCATGGCTGACTTTCTTGGCATAGATCTCGTAAACCTTGCCCTGGTTGGTAAAAACGACTTTGAAAATGTGACTGGCTGCCATATTGAGAGAGTACGTGGTTGCTAGGCTAAACGTACATTTTATTAGAGTCCGCCGTACTTGTTTGCCGCCTTCGCAGGTGGCCTTACAAATGACTTGTGCGGATGGACTTGCAGGCCGGTGACATTGCATCTTCCCAAGCGACGGCGCGGGAAGACAGCTGCGCCGCGACAGGATTGTCGCCATGCTTGGGCCCTTGGGTTTTTAGCTCGGATTCGAGCAGGTGGTTACCACCTCGGGAAGATGTATGGCACTGAAACTGCGCGTGATTTCTGAACAATACCAACAGCTGGGCAAGCAAAGCTCCCGGCTGTTCGGCGTGACCGGCGGCCGCATCGGCCGCTCCGCCGACAATGACTGGGTGTTGCCCGACCCAGAGCGCTATATCTCCAGCCGTCATGCCGAAGTGCGCTTTGAAGCCGGTCGTTGGGTACTGGAGGACGTCAGTTCCAACGGTATTTTCGTCAACGGCGCCGACCTGCCTCAATCGCAGCTCGGCCCCTGCCAATTACACGATGGCGATCGCCTGCGCATGGGCGATTACGACATCCTGGTCAGCATCGATGAACGCATGGATTTTCCGGCCGAGAGCACCGGCCAAATCCCGCAAGCTCAGGCCAAGAGCCAGGGTAAGTCACGCGCCGCACAGCGCGCCGAGCTGGAAGAGCTGAATGTCGAGATCGACATCAATGAGTTGCTGTCCAGCAGCGCCGGCGAACCGAATATCGGCGCCGCTGCCGATCCCTTCGAAGTGGGTAATGCCTATGGTATGGGCGCAGCGCGCAGCACCGCCCGTGCCGGTGCGCCCACCACCGGCAATGCCGCCGAAAAGTACGAAGACATTCCCCTGGACACACCGCCGCCGCGGGTCTCGCGTGAGGCAGGCATCGACTGGCATTTAAAAACCCGTCGCCTGGAAAACAAACCAGCCGAACGGCCACGTAATCCGGATGGCCATGGCGAACTCAGCGCCGGCCTGGAAGCTTTTTGCCGTGGCGCGGGTGTAGACCCAGCTTCGATTGGTAGCGAATCGCAAGCCGCCATGCTGACGCTCGCCGGCCAGATGGTGCGTGAAGTGGCGCTAGGCATGATGGAAGCGTTGAAGGCACGCGGTGAAATCAAATCGCGTCTCGACAACACCCATACGCCGATGCAAGCCATGGATAACAATCCCTTCAAGGTTGCAGCCAGCGTCGACGACGCCATACGTAAATTGCTGGACACGCAGAACAGTCGCTACCTTGGCCCGGTGGAAGCGCTGCGTGAAAGCTTCACTGATTTGCGTTGCCACCAACAGGCGGTGGTCGCTGCCATGCATGCAGCATTGAACGGCACCATGAATCGCGTCGACCCAGGCGAGTTGCAGGATCGTTTCGACCGCAGCTTGAATCGCGGTCTGATGGGCGCCGCCAACAAATTGAAGTACTGGGATATGTACGCGGAGTTCTTCCAGGTGCTCAATCAGCGTAATGGCGATGGGTTACCCATCACCTTCGCTGAAGACTTCGCACAGGCCTATCAGGAACGCCTGGCTGGCTTCAAGAATACGCGTAGGAAGTAATCAACAGCACGAATGTCATGCCCGTGAATGCGAGCATAGTGCAACTACTATTACTGGATGCCCGCCTGCGCGGGCATGACGAAATAAGAATTAACGGCCCCTTAGTCAAATAAGACTTGGGATCGCAACTTGTATCACCCCAACTCAACCGCGTGCGTCAAAGCTCTGAATCGCTTTCGCCACTTCGTGCAGGCCTACTACCTCATCCACACCACCCATGTTGATGGCTTCCTTGGGCATGCCGAACACCACACAGGTGGCCTCGTTCTGCGCAATGGTACGTGCACCGCGCTCATGCAATTGCTTCATGCCACGCGCGCCATCGTCACCCATGCCGGTGAGAATGATGCCCAAGGCATCTGGGCCGGCGCATTCAGCAGCAGAACGAAACAATACGTCTACCGAAGGCTTGTGACGATTCACCGGCGGGCCATCGGCAATGCCGACAAAGTACTGACCGCCCACCTTGCGTAGTTGCATGTGCTTGCCGCCTGGTGCAATCAAGGCCACGCCACGTTCCAGACGTTCGCCGTCGCGTGCTTCACGAACATTCATGGCGCACAGGCTGTCGAGACGCTGCGCATACATGGCAGTGAACTTCTCCGGCATGTGCTGCACGATGGCAATGCCGGGGCTATCGCCAGGTAATGCCGTTAACACCGATTCAATCGCCTGCGTACCGCCGGTGGAACTGCCGATCAGCACCGGCTTGTTTACCGCCAAGGCATGCAACACCGGCTTGACTTGATTGGATGAGGTTGCTTCTTTTACGCGTGGCGTACTTGCAGCGATGGCTCTTGGCCTCGAACCCGCGGCAGCTTTCAATGCTTGCACCAACTCGCGTTTCGACTCTTCCAAAAACTGCTTCAATGCCACACGTGGCTTGGCAATCACCGTCACTGCGCCTGCAGCCAAGGCATCCAGCGCCATCTTGCTGCCGTTCGCCGTCAACGTCGAACAGATCACCGTGGGAATGGGCGACTGCTCCATGATCTGACGCAGAAAGGTCAGCCCATCCATGCCGGGCATCTCGATATCCAACAGCAACACATCGGGCGGTGTCTTGCGAATCACCGGTCCGGCGATCAGTGGATTGGGTGCGCTACCCATGAATTCAATCTCGGCTTCGCCGCGCAACATGTGCATCAGCGTCTGACGCACCACGGCAGAATCATCGACTACGTACACTTTGATCATCATCACCCCTCAGACCGCCACGGCCTGCACACGCGGCGCTTCATCGCCAACGGTCCAAGTCAGGCGTCGATAAGCCGTGCCGCCCAGATCATGAAACAGCACGCGCACACCGTCGGACGACAGACGCTGCAAGGCCCAACGACTATTGTTCTCACCCACATGCGCCTGCTTGAATAACTTCGGGAACATGTTGCCGCCGCCGTATACATAGGCTTCGCACATCTGTGGGTTCAGGCTACGCTGACGCAGAGCGGCATACAGCAATGCGATGGCTCCTTCCCCGCAGGTGCCATTGATATTCACCGTTTCTTTATTGGGGTTGACATGCACGATGTGACACATCGCGCCGATGGTGCGGCGTTTGTCGGTCATGACAATGGACACACAGGAACCCAGCAAGGTTTCCAGGCGCGCACCGCGTTCGGCACACACCACATCACCCGGGTGCAAAGTATGCAAGTTAAGATCGACTGAGCGTTCGCAATGTACGGTTGCCATGATCATGCCACCTTACGAAACGCACCCGGCCCCAAGGACTTGAGCTGAGTACTGCAAGGCACACGACCTTCGGCGGTACCGATAAAGAACAGACCATTCGGCTTCAGTTGCGCAAGCACGCGATCCACCACTTCGGTCTTGGTGGCGGCATCGAAGTAAATCAACACATTGCGCAGGAACACCACATCAAAGGGACCCAGTTCCTCGATAGGCTGGCAGAGATTCAACCAGCCGAAGCGCACGCGCGAGCGCAGCCGCGGATGAATCTGGATCAAACCGGCTGATTCTGCTTCGCCGCGCAGGCAGTAACGCTTGCGTCGCTCATGGGGAACATTGCGTAATCGCTCTTCCGGATAGATCGCTTCGCTGGCGCGTTGCAGTACCCGGTCGCTGATGTCAGTACCGAGAATCGACCATTCATCGCCAATGCGACCTTGCGTCTGCAGATCAGCAAGCAACATGGCCGTGCTGTAAGCCTCATCTCCGAATGACGATGCGGCACTCCATACCGATACGCTGCGTGATTTCCTGGCGCTTAATTCCTTCGCCAATAAATCATAGTGAGCCGGCTCACGAAAAAAATAGGTCTCATTGGTGGTCAACAAATCCACGGCCACTTGAAACTCGGCATCGTTGGCACCGGTGATCAACGAGAAGTACGACTCGAAGCCATCCAGACCCAGCTTCTGAATGCGTAACCCCAGACGTGAAGCTATCAGCGACTTTTTGCTGGGCGCAAACGACAAGCCCACTTCGGCATGCATCAGCTCAGCCAGCTGATTGAAGGTGCGATCGGTCAAGGTATACATGATGATTACGTCGCAGCAGAGCTTAGGCGCAAGCCGCCAGCTGTGCCGCTTCGCACAGACCCGCCATCTCTTCCACGTCCAGCGCCTTGCCCGGTTCGAGGATGATGACAAAGCGGCCATTGACCTTGCCCATGCCGAAGATGAAATCGCGACGCACCGAAGCGCCGAAATTCGGCGGCGGTTCGATATCGCCTGTGCCGATGTCGATCACTTCACTCACCGCATCAACCAGCAATCCCAGTTCGACACGCTCGCCGTCGCGCAAGCAATCGAAGATTACTACACAGGTCTTTTTACCAATCTGCGCCGGCTGACGACCGAAACGCACCTGCAGATCGATCACCGGCACTACCGCGCCACGCAGATTGATCACGCCACGCACAAAGCTGGGCATGAGCGGCACCGGTGTCATCGGCCCGTACTGAATGATTTCGCGCACGCCGCGGATATCCAGGGCGAACACTTCATCATGCAGCAGAAAAGTCAGACACTGCATCTGCGCTGCAACCGATTCGGCAGCGGCAATGCCGCTGCGTATGGCTTGATTCATGACAGCCTCACAGGCTTTTAGGTTTAGTAAGGACGGAAGTTACCGGTGCTGCCGTTGGCACGACCTGCCACGCTTCTCGGCTTGCTGCCACGCATGGCTGACCCGGACGCACGCCGCTCGCGGAACTCTTCCACCTCACCCTTGCCGCCTCTGGCAGCAGGCTCACCACTCAAATTGAAAAAAGCCACCGACTGTTGCAGCTGTTCGGCCTGGCCCGACAACTCTTCCGAGGTTGCCGCCAGTTCTTCCGAAGCAGAGGCGTTCTGTTGTGTAGCCTTACTGAGTTGCCCCATGGCGCCACCGATCTGAGTCACCGACTCGCTCTGTTCCTGCGAAGCCGCGGTGATTTCCTGCACCAGATCCGAAGTACGTTGAATGGACGGTACGATTTCATCGAGCAACTTGCCGGCACGTTCCGCGGTGGACACGCTCTTGATCGCCAGCTCACCGATTTCCTTGGCGGCTTCCTGGCTACGTTCCGCCAACTTACGCACTTCCGCAGCCACTACCGCAAAGCCCTTGCCGTGCTCACCGGCACGCGCCGCTTCAATGGCGGCATTAAGCGCCAGCAGATTGGTCTGATAGGCGATGTCGTCGACGATGCTGATCTTCTGCGCGATCTGCTTCATGGCCTCGACCGTATGAGTCACAGCCTCACCACCTTCGCCGGCTTCCTTGCTGGCCTTGGTGGCCATGCTATCGGTGACCTTGGCGTTATCGCTGTTCTGGCTGATCGATGCCGACATGGTTTCGATGGACGCAGTGGTTTCTTCCACCGACGAAGCCTGCTCGCTGGCCGATTGAGAAAGACTTTGCGCGGTGGCGCTCACCTGATTGGCCGCGCTGGTCAACGATTCCGCAGCCGCGCGCACCTCTTCAATGATAGACGCAAGTTTGTCGCAGCTGGCGTTGGCGTCTTCCTTCACTTGATTAAAGGTGCCCTGCGCGTCGCGGGTGATGCGCTGCGACAGGTCGCCGGAAGCCAGACTGGAGAACATTCGACCCACATCTTCGATGATGGCTGCCAGCTTTTCGCTGGTGGCATTGGCATCGGCCTTTAACTTGCCGAAGGTGCCGGCATAGTCACGCTCGATACGCTGCGATAGATCGCCTTCCGCCAAGGCGCCAAATGCGCGCCCCACATCCGCGAAAATCACCGCAGTGGTTTCCATCAATGAGTTGACGCCGGCACACAGTGATTCGATGGGGCCGCTCTTGCCTTCCAAGGGAATGCGCTGCGACAAATCGCCATCGCGCGCCGCAGAGGTGACGCGCTGCGCCTGTTCCACCGCTTCACGCAACATGTTATTGGCCTTGACCTCGGCGGTCACATCGGTGGCTATCTTGATGATCTTGACCACGCGACCCATTTCATCCTTCACGGGTGCGTAAACCGCTTGAATCCAGATTTCATTGCCGGCCTTGGCGATGCGCTTGAACACTTTCTGCTGCGCCTTACCGTCATTCAGCTCCTGCCAGAAGTGTGTGTATGCAGATGAATTGGACTCCTGCGGTTCGACAAACATCCGGTGATGCTTGCCGGTGATTTCATCCAGGCGATAGCCCAGCGTCTTCAGGAAATTTTCATTGGCTTTAAGGATATGGCCGCTGAGGTCGAACTCGATGTACGCGTAGGACTGATCGATCGCGCTCAAGATACCGTTGGCATTCTGCCGCTCAAGCTCTGTCTTGGTAATGTCATAACGCACACCAAGATACTTTTTCGGCTTGCCGTTCTCGCCCAATATGGGCGCAATCACTGCATCGACATAGTAAGGCGTACCGTCCTTGGCGCGATTCTTGATGACGCCGCGGAACATCTCGCCATGACCGATGGTGGCCCACAGCTGTTTGAAGGTGGCCTTGGGCATGTCCGGGTGACGTGTGGTGTTATGCGGCTGACCGATCAGTTCCGCACGGCTGTACTTGGACACTTCAATGAATTTCTCATTGACGCTGAGAATGTCACCCTTTTTATCGGCTTCGGAAACAATGCTGGTGGCATTCATGATATCAATGCGCACTTCCAGCTCTGTCTGCACTTCGTTGAGGCGCGCTTTAACCTGCGCCAGCTCGGCTTCTGCAGCGATGCGCGCCTGTTCCTGCGCTTGCAGCTGCTCTTGAGCAAGTTGCAATTCATTGCCCGCCACCAGGCGGGCAATCCATGATGAGGTGTGCGGGTTCATGATTTGAGTCCTTGCATTGACGAATGCGGCATTAGGTGTGAAGTTGGATGCGGAGTTGGAAGAGCAAGAGTGTCTGATGTGCTCTGGCGCGACGCCGGAGGCTGTTCGGCCAGCTGGCAAAGCGAGTGAATGTCAAAGATCAGGGCAACTTCACCGTTGCCGAGAATGGAAGAACCGGACATGCCACGCAGACTGCGCAGCATTTTTCCTAACGGTTTGATAACGGTCTGGTGCTGACCATGCAGCTGATCGACCAGCACACCGTAGCGCTGCGTGCCGGCCTGAATCACCACCACGCTGCCGCGCGTCGTTACCGGTGTATCGAGCGCATAGAGCGAGCGCAAACTGACCACCGGCAGCACCTGGCCGCGCAGTTCGACCACGCAACGGCCGTGAACATCCAAGTTGGTGCCACCGGCATGGTTCTCGATGACTTCGACCACACCATCCAATGGGAAGATAAACTTTGAATGGCCGACGCTGACCAGGAAACCATCAATGATGGCCAGCGTCAGCGGCAAACGAATTTCGATGCGCGTGCCAGCACCGGCATCGCTGAACACATCAATGGAGCCGCGCAACGCTTCGATATTGCGCAACACCACGTCCATGCCCACACCACGACCGCTGAGATTGGTGACCTTCTCGGCAGTAGAAAATCCAGGTTGGAAAATCAGTTTAAGAATGTCGGCATCGGGTGGCGTCACGCCGCGCTCGATCAAGCCGCGCTCCCAGGCACGTGCCAATACCTTGTCGCGCTGAATGCCGCCGCCATCATCGACAATGCAGATCAACACGCTGCCCGATTCATGGCGAGCCGACAATGTCAGCTTGCCCTGTGCCGGCTTACCAGCGGCAAGACGACGCTCCGGCGTTTCCAGGCCATGATCCAGTGCATTGCGCACCAAGTGCATCAACGGATCGGCAATGCGTTCCACCACCGATTTATCAAGCTCGGTTTCGGCGCCGACAATTTCCAACGCAATGTCCTTGCCCAGTTCGGCCGAGGTATCGCGCACTACGCGCCGGAAGCGCGCAAAGGTTTCACCGATCGGCACCATGCGCAATTGCAAGGTGCCGTTGCGAATTTCTTCCACCAGGCTGCTGATCTGCTGACTGGCTTCGATCAAGCTGTTGTTACGGGTCTGACGCGATAACAGCGATGCACCGGCGCTGGCAATCACCAGCTCGCCCAATAAGTTGATCACATGATCCAGGCGATCCGCCTGCACACGAATGAAGCGACCATCCTCGCCATGCTTGTCGCGCTGCTTGGTTTGCTTTTGCAGCGCGCTGGATAAGGCCTCGGGACTGAGACCTTGATTCTGTATCAAAATCTCGCCCAACAATTGCGACTTGCCTTGATCCGCCGCCGCAATCTGCGCTTGCAGGCCGGCGCTGAGTTGCGCGGGCGTGACCACGCCCTCGTTCAACAGAATTTGCCCCAGGTGCTGCGAGGTGGCGGCGATGGTATCGGTGAACTCTGCAACCGTTTCCGATGTAATGGCTAAGGTGCAATCGTCACGCACGAAATCAAATGCAGACTCGATTTGCTCGCGCGGCGCAGCGGTAACAAGACAGAAACTTAACTGCCAATAACAGCTCTCGGGATCGAATGCCATCCAAAGCCGGAATTGCCGCGGTCTTACATTGCAGATTGTCGATGCTGCCCAAGCCACGTACATAGTTGACGATGGCCAGCGGATCCATACCGTTACGAAAGGTATCCACGCCAAATTCGACTGCGATCTGCCAACGCGCCTGAGTTGCATTAGCAGCCGGTGTAGTCGGCACTGCGGCAGTCACAGCCGCTTGCACCTCACCATAGGCTGCACGCAATTGCTGCACTAAGGCTTCACGTATCTGCAGCGTTGCCTCATCTTCGGTCTCCAATCCCTGCGCCGCATCTACCAGGGTGCGAATCTCATCGTTACATTGCAACAACAAGGTGCTGATGTCGGGCGTCAAGGTCCGGTGACTGCGCAATTGATCCAACAAAGTTTCAACGTGATGGGTGAACGCCACGATGGCATCCAGACCAAAAATGCCAGCTGAGCCTTTGATGGTATGCGCCGAGCGGAACAAGGCATCGAGCAGTTCGCGATTGTCGGGCTCGTGCTCAAGCTGCAGCAGCAATTGCTCGAGCATCTCGATGTGCTCGTGCGCCTCGCTGATAAATGCCGGCAGCGCCTCGGCAATATAGCTGTTGTCATCGCTGCTATTCATGAGTCACCTTGGCATCCAGCAGCGAGGTCACTCCCAGTACCTGACAGGCTTCGACCAATGGTTGGCTGGCATTGACCAGACGCAGCATTCGTTTACGTTCCTTCAGCGAATGCGCCAGCGACACCAGCAATTGCACGCCGGCAGCGTCCACTTCATTTACGGACGCACCATCGAGTGGCCAGGTATCTTGGCGCTTGCCGCGTGACTTCGGCACTTCGTCCAGCCATGCCAGACATTGGGGATGCAAAGCACCCAACGAATAGATGGTTAATTCGGTCGGCAAACAATGGATCTGTGTCTTAGCCATTGCTGTTTCTCAAGGCAGAATGAGTTTTGACACTGCATCGATCAGTGTCTGCGGTTGGAATGGCTTGACCACCCACGCCTTGGCGCCCGCTGCCTTGCCCTGCTGCTTCATGTCGTCACCGGCTTCGGTGGTCAACATGATGACGGGCGTGAACTTTGAGGTCGGATGCTGCTTCACAGCTTTGAGAAATTCGATGCCATTCATCACCGGCATATTCACGTCGCTGATGATCAGATTCAGCTTCGGCCCATTTAAGAATGACAGTGCTTCCTGTCCATTGGCCGCTTCTACGGTGTCGTAACCGGCGCGGCGCAGCGCGATACCGGCCACTTGCCGTATCGACGCCGAGTCATCCACCAACAAAATTCGCTTTGCCACGAGTTACTCCATTCACTATAGGGTGGGTGGGGCGCCTTAGAAAAAACTGACTTCGCGAGGCTTGACCGCTTCCGCTTCCAAGCCCGCATGAATCCTGCGCTGCTCGTCAGTGGTGTAGGCTGTAGCCAGCTTATCCAGTCGTTTCTGTCCGAGATCGACAACGCCCGGATGTTGCGGCCCATCGCTCTGAATCATGGCCTGGCTTACCTGCGCAAGGATCTGCGAGACCCGATCCTGGAACTGCAGCTGCACCAGCGCGTCTTCGACCTCTTGTTTCAACTCGATGCTGGCAGCGCGTGAATTGTCCACCGCTGCAGCAAACTGCCCGACACGCTGGCGTTGCCGTTCCAACACTCGACGAATGCTTTCTTCGGAACGTTGAATGGCTTCCTGGTCGTAGCCACTGACCGATTTGTTGTGCTCAACGATCTTGTTAATCGTCTCGTTGATGGCGGTAATGCGCTTATCAATGTTCTGTCCGGTGTCGCGCGATGCCTGCGACAAGTTGCGCACCTCGTGCGCCACTACTGCGAAACCCTTACCGCTTTCGCCGGCATGTGCAGCCTCAATCGCGGCATTCAACGACAGCATGTTGGTTTGGAAGGCAATCATCTTCACGGCTTCCGCCATCTTCTGCAGCTCGCCTGTATAGCTGGCAATGGCCGATATCTCTTCAGCAAGCATGGCGCGACTACGCTGTATCTCGCGCAACGCAACAATCACTTGATTGAGATTGGTTTCCGCCTGCTCGCCGTCCGCAGCTGCGTCACGCGCCTGTACTTCCGATTCGTGCTGCGACCCGGTAATACCGTTATCGAGTTTTTCGACGATGCCGCCGAACTTGGTGGCCAGTTCGACTACCGCTGTTTCGGTTTGCTGGCGCACATTGTCGATCTGCTTTGACCAGATATTCAGAACGTCATGCGTAACCGACTCGGTCGACGCAGTAGTGACTGCATCCATCGGGCGCGCGGCTGATTTTCGCAAAGACCACATTCCTTACATTCCATCTCGAAGGCAAATAGATTGACGCCGTGACGCAGACGTCCGGCAACTGCATTCCGTATCGACACTGTACATAAGGATTAAAGACCGGAAATTACCGACATAAGCCTTTTGTGGACGGTTCCGGATAAAGAGTGGCTTTTGCGAAAAGCACTCAATAATCCTTAGGGGTATGAAAAATTTTCGGTAAGGCGAGCACTTAGAAAAAGGCGCCTGCGCGCCAAGCGTTGCGCAAAGATCAGCGGTAACTTGGAAATTACCTGACATCCAGAAAGCACGGATTAGGTATTTACCTGCCCACCTATTAGGTAAGAAAGTCTCTGCCGGTACTTATTAAGTACGTCTTAAGATGTGTAAGCGATCGATCAACTCGTGGCAATGAAAGTCATGACTATGCGTTGCCTCCATTGCATCAGTGCAGCGCTTCTTTACGCTTCATATGTAAAAAAAACGCGCCGAGGCTGCGTTGTCACCTAATTGTCCTTACGGGTACGGCCTAATTGTGACTTCCGCACGTACTTGAGAAAGTAGCAACCGAGATTGGGTTAACGCAGCACTGCAAGGGCTTATTGGCTCGTGAAGCTAGGGATCTACTTAGATCGCAGCGCCTGGGCGCCTGGCCATGCCATGCTAGTGTTCTCCACACTACTCTGCGGCAGAAGCCCGGATCATCATCAGGTGATTCGGGCTTTCTCCCCAAAAACTTTATGCTCATGTTTGAGGTCCTGTTTGACGACCTGAGGGCAGCGTATCAGCATCGCCGCGTTGGTGACTCTTCCATACGTCTGCCCTCTTCTTTCCGCGCTTGCCGGCAAATTTTTCCAGCCCGCCCATAGCAACTATCGCTGCGCCGATTTGGCATCCGCACTCGCGTAAGCATTTCCCTGCCAGGTATCCAGCAAACGCACTGAAAGAGTGGTAACAGTTTCATCGCGCCCTTCGGCGCCACTCGGCTCGCCACTGGTGGCCAGCTTGGGCAGACCGGCCAAGCCTTTGGAAACATACATCGCCGCATCGGCTGCATTCACCAATTGCGACACAGTACGGCCGTGCTCCGGAAACATGGCAATACCGGCACTCATGCCCACCGATACCGGACCTTTATCGGCCAGCACCGGTTGACTGACAATATCCTTCAGAGTCTGTGCGGTCTCCAATGCTTTGGCGGCATCGACGTGATCGAGAATGATGAGGAATTCGTCGCCGCCCAGACGCGATACCGTATCCAGCGCTCGAACCGAGCGGATGAGACGCTCGGCGGTTTTGCGCAATACCTTGTCGCCAAATGCGTGCCCATAAGTATCGTTCAAGGCCTTGAAGCCATTGAGGTCGATAAATAGCACGGCAAACGATGCTTTGTGGCGTTCAGCGCGCACCAACACCTGCTTCATACGATCCATGGCCAGCGTGCGATTCGGCAATCCCGTCAGCGAATCGTGTTGAGCCTTGTGCACGAACTGATAGAACGCGGAAGACATCTGCTCGTCGACACCGTTTTTTGCAACTGGCTGCGTCTCAACCTTGATACGCGATACTGGCATGGCGGGTTTGCTTGCGATGGGTTCGTCTGCATCGACATCAGAAATTGGCGCAACAACTTCTTGCGCCAATCGGCGCAGAGTCCAGATACCTCCCACGCAGAACAGCAATGAGATGCCGCCGGCTATCAATATGTGCCAGTACAGGTCGGTCACCCGCGCAAGCAGCAGATGTGTAGTAGAGGCAGCAGCCGTTTCAACCACAGCTGCAGAATCGATCAATCGCTCGTACTGCCAGGAAGCGCGTAAGGCAATGACATTCTCGATGATCTGCGTAGCCGCCACCAGAGCCAGTAGCGCCATCAGCAAGTAGTAGTGAAAAGTCTTTTTCATTTGCGGCCATCTTTCCTTCGCGCCAACTCAGCGCTTAACGCATAACTCAAGACGATTCAGGGAGTAACCTGATTATCAATGTAGAACAGCAGCATCGCTGCTCTAAATTCCATCACTGCGGCGGGGATTGGGTAACCAGCTTCAACTCGATCAGCAACAGCCGCTTGTGTGGTTGCCAGTTTAGCCATCAATCAATTGGGTAATAACCGTATGGGACCGGTAAATTATTCTTTTGCGCGCCAATTGTTAAAAGCGGCAGCTTTTACGGGAAGGTCTTAGCCGAGACGCGAAATGCATGGGTCTGGCGGTGTGCCAAGGCCTGTACACAATAAAACTGTGATGGCCGTACTAGGGGTTTGGGCTATCTATGCTTGTGTGCTTAAGGGATAACAGCACAGGCCTGAGCCTGTGCTGTTGCAGCCTTTGAAGCATTACATCATCAAGGTGCGGTGATGCGATCGAAGATCCCGCCATCGTCGAAGTGTTTCGCCTGCGCCTTCTGCCAACCGCCAAAGTCCGCAATCGTTACCAGCGTCGGCACTTTTACGAAGGTCTTGCTGTACTTGGCGAGTATCTGCGGATTGCTGGGACGATAGAAGTTGCGACCGATGATGTCCTGTCCGACATCGCTGTACAGATATTCGAGATAGGCGTTCGCCTCCTTAACGGTGCCCTTGGCCGAGGCTACCTTATCCACTACGGCCACTGGTGGTTCCGCAAGGATGCTGACGCTAGGCACGACAATCTCAAGTTTGTCTGCGCCGAACTCCTTGATCGACAGGAACGCTTCGTTTTCCCAGGCCAGCAGCACATCGCCCAGACCGCGTTGCACGAAAGTGGTTGCCGAACCACGCGCACCGCTGTCCATCACCGGCACATTCTTGTATAGCTTCTGTACGAAAGCCTGCGCCGTAGCGTCATTGCCACCCGGCTGCTTGAGCGCCCAGCCCCAAGCAGCCAAATAATTCCAACGCGCGCCACCACCCGTCTTCGGATTGGGCGTAATCACGGCCACACCCGGCTTGATCAAATCGCCCCAGTCCTTGATGCCCTTGGGATTGCCCTTGCGCACCAGGAACACAATGGTCGAGGTATAGGGCGAGCTGTTATTCGCCAGACGCTTCGCCCAACCGGCAGGCAACAGCTGGCCGTTGCTAGACAAGGCATCAATATCCCATGACAGCGCCAAGGTCACCACATCGGCTTGCAAGCCATCAATTACCGAACGCGCCTGCTTACCGGAACCACCATGCGATTGTTTGACGGTGACCGCATCACCGGTTTTCTTCTGCCAGTACGCCGCAAAGGCTTTGTTGTATTCCTCGTATAGCTCGCGCGTCGGATCATAAGAGACATTCAACAGCTCGATTGACTTGGCTTGTGCAGACAACATCGGCAAGCACGCAGCCATCAACAAAATCAGGCTGTGACGCTTGAGAGCCTTTAATGAAAAACGCAAGAACATATGCTTCTCCAAAAATACCGACCACATCGCCCGATAAGCAAAGGGGCCACTTACGCAGCCCCTATCGTTACATCTAGCGCAACTCAATAAGCTTCTTAGAATGAAGCCTTGACCGTCACACCGTAGGTACGCGGTTCGCCCGGCAAGCCATAGACCAAGCCCGTACTGCCCGACTGCGTACCCAGATACTCGAAGTACTCCTTGTCGAGCGCGTTGTGCACCCAGGCATAGAAGTCCCAGCCGCTGCCGGTGCGTACGCCGGCGCGTACGTTGGCCAGCGAATAACCATCCACGTCGGTGTAGATCGAGCGCGAAGGATTGGACGAGAACTTCGACTTGTAGCTGCCATCGAATGCAAAGTAGGCATTGCTATCTGCAGAGAGCAGCTGCAAGGGCTGGCGATACTCGAAGCCATACGAAGCCGATATCTTGGAGATACCCGGCAACCACTGACCGGAGATATCGCAGACCAGCGGACTGTTGCCACCTGCGGTACCCGGTGCGCTGACCAAGGCGGGATTGGTCACTACCGTGCCACCCGATAATTCCGGTGGGCATGGCGCGCTGGTGAACTTGACGTACTTATGATCGACATACGCGCCGTTCACGTACAGGTTGAAGCGATCCACCGGACGCAGCGAGAAGTCGGCTTCCACACCACGCACGCGCACATGTTCGGCGTTGGCGAGATAGCCGCGGATCACCGTCACCTGACCATTGTTCACCGTGGCCTGATAGTCATAGATATCAGTCCAGAAACCAGCCAGGTTCAAGGTTGCCTTGCGGTCCAGGAACTGGGTCTTCAAACCGGTTTCGTAGTGATTGATCTTTTCCGGCTTCACGGTTTGCAGCGAAGTATCGAGAATGGCCGTGTTAGCCGCATTCAACGGCAGACCGGACATATTGATGCCGCCCGACTTGAACGAACGAGCATAAGTTACATAGCCCAGTACGTCCTGAGCCAGATCGTACGATGCCGTGAAGTCGCCGGACAGATTGGTATCGCTAAACTCAGGCTGATAGCTCTGCGGCGCCAACACACCCAGCTGGTTGGAGTTCAATGCCGTATGAGTGGCATTGGTCACGGTGGCAATGTACTTGCCGTCCTTCTTGTCGTAGTTGTAACGCAGACCCGGCTGCAAACTCAGCTTATCGGTGACATGCCAGGTCGCCTGACCGAATACCGCAACACTGGTGTTCTTCAAACCGATGTCGTTCTCGGAACGCAGACCATTAAGAATACTGGGATCGTTGGCGCTGGCGCCGCTCAACAGCCAGCGACTGGCTAAAGCACCCTGCTCCTGTACACCTGCGGTATCCACCGTCTGATAGAAACCATACACGCCCGCAACGTAGTCGATCTTGTCGCCTGCAGCCGCGTAACGCACTTCCTGCGTGTACTGCCGCTGCTTCGATGGATTCATCGACAGCGTGGTAATCGGCAGCCCCACATAGTCACGATCGTTCTTGGGATACCAATCCCACTTGCGATAAGCGGTCACGGAAGTCAGTTGGCCCGGACCGATCTTCCACTCGGCAAGCACCGAACCGCCGCCGAAGAATTGTTCGGCCGACAAATCCGCATCGAGATCGGTCAGACGATCGAAGGCATTGAAACTGGGCGGCCGATAGTTATTCGACGCTGCAGCCAATGCATCATATTGACGCGCCAGCGGTCGCTGCGTCGCGCCGGTACGCACGTACACCGTGCCGCAGCACAGCGGGTCCGAATGGGTATAGTCGGCAGTAAAGGTTACATTCAGATCGCTCGACGGTTGCCACAGTACCTGGCCCTTGAAACCGAGATTGTCCTGCTCGTTAACACGTTGATGAGTAGTGGTGTTGTACAGCGTGCCATGGCGGTTGGTGTACGAAGTACCCAGGCGTACCGCCACCGTATCAGTCACCGGGCCGGACACCGATGCCTTGCCCTGCACCAGACCCAGGTTGCCATAGGTCAATTCGGCGCGGCCTTCCGGCGTAAAGCTGGGCTTGCGCGAGGTGACGTTGATGGCGCCTGCGGTGGTGTTCTTGCCGTACAACGTGCCCTGCGGGCCGCGCAGCACTTCAACCTGATCCACATCCAGGAAGTCGAAGGTCGCCGTGGCGCTGCGTGCGTAGTACACCTGATCAATGTAGATGCCGACGCCCTGTTCGATACCGTCGTTGGTCAGACCGAATGGCGCACCCAGACCGCGAATGGTGGTGGCCGAGTTGCGTGGATTACTGGAGTAAAACTGGATGGTAGGCTGCAACTGGCTGAGCTTGCCGATGTTGAACGTACCGGTGGATTCCAAGGTGTTCGAGTCCAGTACGGAAATGGCCAGCGGCACTTCCTGTGAACTTTCTTCGCGGCGACGGGCGGTAACGATGATGGTATCGAGATGCTCATCCGCCGCCGTGGATGCGGCCACTACCGTCTCTGCGGCGCCGGCAGTGCTTGAATAAGCGCCTGCCAGGGTGGTCGTCATTGCCACGGCCAATCCCAGCGAGGATCTCAGAATTCTAGTCGTCATCATTACTCCCGAATAAATCGAAGCGGAAACAATCAAAAAAAACAGGTAGTCCCAAAAAATCCCGGCGAACGGCGCGATGTCGCAGCTCATGTAGTTGTGATTACGAGCGCGCGTGCCGCTAACAACATTTAGGTAATCGTAGGTGTGAAGCCGGTTACGGCTCAGTCGCGTGGCGGTTATAAAGCGGTTTGATTGAATGACCGACGGTCTATTGCCTAGAGCGATTAGCCATGGCGACACACGCTTTGGTTATATGCGCTGATAATCAGCGACGATTTAGATGCGCATAGACAATCAGCATCAGCCGTATAGCTGCAGCCTTAGCGGCAACATCATCAGCATGAGTCCATCCCAAATCGCATTGCCGCCGGGTGGTATGCCTGTAGGTCCACACTGATAAGCGAACGATTGCTTGCACGGGCAGATTCTCGGCCGCATTCGCGATATTGAATGCTGCCGCTCTGTCATTCGCTAAGTTCCTTTATGGAACGAGGAATTCGTATGTTGACTACGCTGATTGGAAGGCTGAAAACCCTGAGCCTTATAGCCTTGACCTGCGCGATGACGATCACGCAGGCAGCGACACCGGACTCAACGTGGCAGGCGCCGATGATCGTTGAGCACTTGTCGCCGGATCAATGGAATCCAGCCACCGCCAGTAACAACAGCGGCATTCGCTTTGTCGCGTGGCAGCAGTCGAATGGCACGGGTGACGATATCTGGGCGGTGCGTCATGCGGCGGATGGCACAGCGGGTAGTCCCGTGCTCATCGCCCATTTTGCACAAGACTACATTGCCGAATTGAAAGTATCTGTGGATGACGCCGGCAATGCCTTCGTAGCCTGGGTGATCGATGAAGCACCTTTCTCGGCGCCGCGGCGTCTATGGGTCAATCGTTTCGTAGCCGGCAGCGGCTGGGGCTCCGGGTGGGGCACACCGCAGGTTATCGATGGCTATGCCAAACGCAGCGCCACCAATCTGCACCTGGTCTTCGATCACGCCGGCAATGCCTTCGCGCTATGGCAGGAATACGATTGCTGCTCTATTCACTCGCTGCAAAGCATTGTGGTCAATCGCTACACCAAGCTTGCCGGCTGGAGCAAGCCGGTGCGGCTGGACGATGCACAGGCCTTTCTCGCCGGCAAGATCAATATCCAAGTCGATGGCGCCGGCAATGCCTACGCCAGCTGGACCCGCGTCGCTGACATTCACTATCCCACACCCGATCTGCTGGTAAGCCGATATGCATTGAATAGCGGCTGGAACACGCAGATCATCGCGACGGAATCGGCTTACAACTCCGCCGGTAATCAGGCACTGGCCGTCAATCCGCGTGGCGAAGCCTTCCTGATGTGGGCTGACGATGGCGGTTTGAAGTTCGCACGCGCCAATGAGTCCGGCCAATGGGGCGCAACCATACTGATCGATCCGAATGTGACCTTCGCGCCCTCGCAGATGGTCTTGCTCGACGATGACGAGGCATTCGCCGTCTTTATCGATGGCGTAAAACGTTTCATGCCGGAAAACGGCTGGTGGAGCTGGACGCATCCTCTCATGACCAACCAGAATGCCAGCAGCGAGCCGCGCATTGCTGCGGATGCCAGCGGCAATGCGCTGGTTGCATGGACGCAGAACATTGCAGGTGTGGACCGTATTTATGCCAAGCGCTATCGCGCCGACTATGGCTGGCTGGGTGCTGCGCCAATCGATGACAGCAACACCTTGGGCGCGGGTCTTGAAGAGTTACGACTGAATTCCGGTGGTACTGGCAGCGCGGCCTGGTGGCAGAGTAATGATGCCGGCACGGTGGATATATGGGCGGCGAGCTTTCAATAGCAGCATCAAGGTGGATACGATGAATTGTGCCCTTGCATAAACAAATAACATGATCCGTTTGTCTTTCCTTGTAGGTCGGGTTTTATACCCGACATTCCGAAGATGTCGGGTATACCCGACCTACAAAACATCGCTGGCCTGATTTGTGCTGCCTTCAACCCCGCTCTGTGCCTTGAATAGCAGCTTGATCGTTTCAATCGTATCCGCCTCACTGGCCTGCTTGTCGTCACGATAGCGCTTCACACGCGCGAAGCGCAGCGCATAACCACCCGGATATTGCGAGGACTGGATGTCATTGAAGGCAATTTCCACCACCAGCTCGGGCCGCACGTACACCGTCATGTCATCGCGGCTGATTTCGCGGCTCAGGAGCTCCTTGGTTTGCCATTCGAGCAGCGCATCGGTCAAACCTTTGAAAGTTTTACCCAACATCACGAACTCACCCGGATTAGATCCACGCGCACCCAAGTGCAGATTCGACAACTTACCCTTGCGTCGACCACTGCCCCACTCTGCCGCCAGCACCACCAGATCCAGCGTATGTGAGCGTTTGATCTTCAACCAGCTGGCACCGCGCTTGCCGGCCTCATAGGGTGCATCCAGCGATTTCGCCATGATGCCCTCATGGCCTTTGGCGAGTGCCTGGGCATAGAACGCCTGGGCAGCCTGCAATTGATCGCTCATCAGCCGCGGCATCAACATGGTTTGCGGCACGACGCTGGTAAGCGCATTAATACGTTCATGCGTTGGACGCTCTACCAACGCAACGCCATTCAATTTCAGACAATCGAAGAAGAATGGAAACAACGGCAACTCGGCTCGCAAGGCATCGACATTCAATTTGCGGCCGAAACGGCGCATGGTGATTTGAAACGGCAGCGGCTGCCCGGCCTTGCCCAGCGCCACGACTTCGCCATCCAGCACCATATCGGTGGGCTGCATCGCTTTGACAGCCTCGACCACTTCCGGCACCGAGGCCGCTACATCGTTCAAGTTGCGGGTGTAAACCCGAATCTCCTCACCCTGTTTATGGACTTGAATTCGAGCGCCATCGATTTTCCACTCCCATGCCACGCGCGGGCCCAATTGCTGCAGCGCATCGGCAACATCGACAGCGGTATCGGCCAGCATCGGCGCCACCGGCAATAGCGTGGCCAACTGAAACTCCAGCAACGCAGCAGCCTCGCGATGCAAGGCTGCGTGCGCAACGGCGCCCAGATGGAGCGCATACATTGCCGCTCGCCGCACGCCACTTGCGTCGATATTCGCCGCGTTAGCAATCGCATCCACCATGATGCCGGCCAGCGCGCCCTGACGCAGTTCACCGGACAACAACTTCGACAAGAACGTTGCCTCTTCAGCAGTGGCTTGTGCCATCAGTTCTTCAAGCAACCTGGCTTTCGCCGCAGAGGCACCGGAGCCCTCGATGGAGGCATATCAATTCAACAACCTGTCGACATCGCGAATCGTGAGCTGCGAAATGTCGACAGGAGCCACTCGACCTACAGCACGCAATGCGGCGTAGCTAATGCCGATCTTTCCTTGCGGCAGCTCACCGGACAGATAAAGAGTGGCAATGGCCACTTCATCTTCGGACAGTTGTTGCAGGCACTCGCCCAATATCTTTATCTTCGCAAGGCGGCTTGAAGTCGCACTTACACGCTGCGATGCGGAGGAGAGTAAGGCAAGTTTGGACATTGAGAAGGAAATCTCTCCAGCGTAAGGCTACTAGATCACCAACCTTAGCATTGGCTTCCGCTGCAGACAAAACGACCGCTATCAAATAAACCGTTTATTAAATTGTTAATCACAGCCGCATCAACAAATACATAATAAACAAGACCAAGTAACAGTGATCACAAGCACTCTTATCTATCTTTACCGGTCTATCTCTACCGGCCATTTACAGAGTTTCACGCATACGGCAACCCACCATAGGACAAGCATCGAAAACATCATCACGCCACACACTAACGGCTTGTCCTGGATGGTTTAAATCCTTAATCACCCCGATACCGGCCCACGCAGATCACCAAATTAATTTTGACCATCCCCGACCGTTGGCCAGTATTCGGCCACCCAGGACTGCGATCTACTCAGTCAAATCATGGCTGCGGGCAGACTGGCTCGACAGTAATAGCTTTCTGATTCCTTCACCACTCCATAAGTCGGGAAATTCCAGAAGTCATTGGGGAAAACGCGATTGTCCCTTACGTTGACACCCAGTGGCGCAAAATGAAAGACCGCAGAATGTCGGGTTGCACTTTGCACCGACGCCTTGGAGCCGCCATGCATTAAGCCTGGATGCCAGATCACAGCATCGCCTTTCCTGATCAAACTAAGCTCCGGCTTGCAATCTATTTCAATCTCTTGCTGCATCAACTTGAACATGCGTTGAACGTCTCCGCCAGCTCGTGCGAAAACATCTCGTAACGCTGCTTCAGAATTGAAATGCCGGTGTGACCCATGGTAGTAAACAAGCGGACCGGCAGTAGGCTGAACATCCTCCAATGCCACCCAAACTCCGACAAACAAATTAAACGGGCGCGTCCAAAAGAATGGGGTATTGATATGCGGATCTTGCTGAGAGCCGTGCTTGAAATAAAGTGACGTATAAAGAGTCGATTGGGCACCGAAGAAACGGCAAGCAAATTGATGGAAAGCTTTGTTTAGGCCAATTGCTTTCATCGCTTCTGATCGCAAGTGAAAATTGATCACTCGATAGTTTCTATTCTGCTCGTCTGTAACTGCACAATTGGTTACACGACGGCGATCCTCGAATTCAGCATATTCGGCTATCGCGCGGTCGCAGATTTCTGGCGAGATAACTCCAGGCAGACGTAGCAAGCCGGAATCCGGAAATACTTCATCATGTGGCCCGTTGGGAGTTGGATAGCCAATGTTCGGATGTGTCAGCAAACGTGAATAGCGCCCCAAATCAAATCGGAATGGTGATAACTTTTGTCGCATGTTCCAATCGCCTTTAAAATTATTCCTAAATCGGAGTATAGCCCAGAACATTTACACTTTAAGCATCCCGCCTTAAAGGTTGATAGAAAATTGATCGCGCAATTTTTCAAGCTCTTCGCTTCTATGGCGATTCCGCCGACATACCTGAACGTGAATTCATGCGACTCAAATAGACACTCGAGATTCATGATCGAGCCTGGTTGGCTGCGTAGCTGAAGTAATTGATGCTCTTCCGCTGATGACCTCTGACTTATGATAAGCATTTGAGTTTGGAGTCCTAACGGCTAGGACAACTACTTGCTTGGCCACAAGCAGAGGACACGACGCACTCAATGCCCCACCCTTTTTTTGGCAACGCGCCTGGCAGAATCTAAACACTGGCAATGGCCATTTCGTCTTCAAACATTGGCCAGACGACTGCCCCCCCTGCGAAACCGAAGTCGGTAAGGCAAGCATGCGACACACGATGATAGTGACCTGACTCTGCCCTGTGAGAACTACTCAAACATGCCATCGCTCGTCGGGTGCAACCCACATGTAAAGGCAGAGGACCTCATGGATCTCACTGAAGGGCACGGCGCATTCCTTGAGATGTATTTCTGGAACTGAGCGCAGCATTTCAAACATGCCCACTCAATGCATCTTGAACCTGTAGTACTCTACCGCCGCCCGCCACTGCGGGTTTTTTATTGGGACTAACTTGATGAAGACTAAGACTGCAAACAAAACCGAAGAATCAGTGCTGGATACTGTCGTGCTCACCGGCAAAGAACTGCTCGCTCAGTTGAAGGCGAAGCTGAAAGAAGCCAAGGCTGCCTTCCGTAACAGCAAGGCCTCGGTGAAGTCGGCCACCGCCGCCCTCAAGGTTGCTACCAAGGCACACAAGGCCACCCGCAAGGTAAGCAAGGCCAAGAAGAAGGCCGGCAGCAAGGCGAAGTCGGTCGCCAAGAAAGTAAAGAAAGCGGCGAAGAAGAAGTAAAAATAAAGGCTGCCCAGGTTCACATGACTTCGGCAGCCTTTTCGCCAGATCCAATGGGTTCGAATGGATTCAAACCAGTATTCTCGACCCTATGATGCGAATGCAGCGAGCTAAAACTGTGCATCCGTTCTACTGATGATCCAGCGCCATGTGCAAACGGAATGATCGCGTCATCACTAGTGGATTCCTTGAAAATCCCGGTCCTCTCTCTAATAGAACAGAATTACGACAAGCACGCTGACCCGCTTCCCTGCATTCCACACTCATCGCCGTTCGACGTTGACGAAACTTCACGCAAATAGAACTACGTGCAACCCATTCGTTACCGGTTCGCCGGATAAATTGTGCTAAAAATCTTGTCTGAACACGGAATTAATCTTTCCGCTTTTATCTAAATCGCCTCACCCCATATCTGGAGACCCCTGCATGAAACTGCGTTCTCGTCTGCTGGCCGCCGCTTGTACCTTGCTGGTTGCGCCGCTAGCGGCCCACGCTGCCCTGGATGCCGGCAATCTCAAGCCCATCAAGCTGCCCGAACCCCAGCTCGACAAGCCCGGCACGGTCATGCAGGCCATCAAGAATCGTGAAAGCCTGCGCGATGTCGATACCTCTCGCGATCTGTCGCAGGCAGATCTGTCGAACATTCTATGGGCGATTGATGGCGTCAACCGTACCGAGGGCAGCAAGCGCACCGCCCCCACCGGTTTCGCACGCCTAGCCAAGCAGGCCAGCGTGGTGTTTGTGATGCTCAAGGACGGCGTGTATCGCCACGATCCAGAAACCCACACGCTGCTGCCGCTCATCGCCGGCGATCAACGCAAGTCGCTGGGCGACCAGGCCTTTGTCACCGGCGCACCGTTGAACGTGATGTTCGCGCTGGACCTGGACATCATTGATGCACCCGGCAGCCGCCGCGATTTCGAAGAACGTTTTGGCTGGGGCAATATCGAGATCGGCCATAAGAGCATGGCCGGTTATTTGTACTGCGCCGTCGCCGGCTGCTCGGCGGTCTACCGCGCCGGCGCCGCCAACAATGCCTTCACCGATTTGATGAAGAAGGAATTCCCCCGCCTGCGTATGGTCGGTGGACAGACCTACGGTTACGAGAAAAAGTAACCGGCAGAGAGGAAATACCCCGCTGCTAACTAACGCCCATCCCGATTCGGGATGGGCGTTTTTATTTGCGTTGAGAACAACAACCGACGCCCCATCCGGTCGCTACAAGCTTCGGCAGAGAGTAAGAAATGGCGGACAAGCAGGTACGCCAATGTACTAGCGACACCCGTGCAAGCGATTGCTATCAATAAAGCCTCAAGGTTAAGGGGCCAAATCACCGCTGGTCGGTAATGCGATTTCCTCCTGTAACGCGAATCCGGATTCCAACGAGGCACACCATGAGCAACACAATGGAAGATTCCTTGCACACCCTTCGCGATCTGATCAAGGACATCAAGTTCGCGATGTTCACCACACGTACTTCAGACGGCACGCTGGTCTCCCGGCCATTGACCACCCAGGCGCTGAACTCGGATGATCCAAGCACGCTGTGGTTCTTCATATCGAAAGCGGGTGGCGTACTGAACGACATCACCGGCGATCATCACGTCGGCATCTCCTATGCCGATCCCGGCAAGGACACCTATGTCTCCGTATCCGGCAAGGTGGTTCTGGACGATTCGCTGGAACACAAGAAAGCGCTGTGGTCGCCTATGAACCAGGCCTGGTTTCCCAATGGCCCTTCCGATCCGGATGTCGCCTTACTGAGAGTGGATATCAAGCGTGCGCATTACTGGGATGTGCAGAAGAACAAGCTGACGCAGTTGTATGACTATGCGATTGCTGCGTTGACTGGGAGTCAGCCTAGAGATTTGGGCGAGAGTGTGGAGGTGGAGGTTGAGCGGTAGTGGTAACTGCCCGCGCGACTGGAACGGCAGGCTATGAAGGATTTCGCATCATTCAACATCGAGAAGATGTCCAGAAAATTTCTAGCGAAATATTCCGACACGCCAAGTCATAAATAAGCATCAGGGCTGCGTGAAAAAGGCTCGCTCAAATGCCCTGTTGTTTATCGCTCCTAATTTAGTTATGACCCCAAAGCTTCCGCTACCGTAGTAACACGGCTTAGCCGTTCTCAGCTCTCGATCTGCTCGTGAAAGAAAAATTATGCCGCTCAACTTTTCCGCTTTACGCTTATTGAGGTATTGCACTGAAGCTCCTCTTATCTCAACGCCAAATTCAGTTCTCTGAAGTTGACCGCTCATATCCATTTCCGGATGAAATGTCTTATTGAATTCCTCCCAAGAAAAACCCTCAAGTTGTGCATAAAGAATCCCTGCTTGCTTCCCTGATAGTTGTCGCTTTCTACCTTTATTTAGCCGATCAAAAATCTGAAAAACGCTGGTGACCGGTAAAGCAACCTCTACCGTGACAACTATCAGTCTCCCGTCTTGATTATCCAGCACCAATACAGCTTGATCGTCAGGAATCTTATTCAATCCTTTAATCATCTTCATAATGACCTCTAGTTGCGCATCCAGAGGCATCGCCATACCAGCAAGCAGCCCACGCGTACAGAGACCAAAATCAGTGAGCCTTATCACTAAATCAGTTGTATTGATTTCAATCCGATCCCTTACTGCATCAATGATTTTTTGTGCCAACGCTTTTTGGAGAATGTTGTCGCTAGGTATCGCTTCTTTAAGCGTGACTTTAACGACGATCCCCATTGGCAAGCCATCTAGTAGGGGCTCAATTCCCTTTTTCACTCTGCTATAAAGTGCGTCTTCCGCAGCATCATCAACCGGTCTACCAATAGTTGGCGATATGCTTTTACATTCCACTTCAAACTCGCCGTCATGGCTAGAGACCAACAAATCAAATCTACCAAGATCAGTCATGTCCGCAAAAGCAACCTTATACCCCCTACGCAAAAAGTTCGCGGCAACAAACATTTCCATTTGAAACGCTCGCAAATCATCGGGCGTTTGAAAGTCACCAATCAGGCGACTCAAAAGTTTTTCTTTTAGCTTACCGTCGCCTCCACGGTAAGCATGAAGGAAACCAACGATTGTATGCATCGCCTTAACGTCGCTAAAAACAGTTGTATCGACTGCAGGCAGTATTCCGAACGATTCCTGTTGCTGAGAGAACTTCGTTAGGCTGACTGCAAATTCATTCTCTCTGTATAGCCTATGTCCTGCTAATGGATGTTGCTGAATAGTCTTTTCAATATTATTGACGCGACGTATCCAATATTTTGAACCAACCAACTGCTCAAATTCCGCAAATAGTCTCGCCACCATTACATGCGGAATATGTTCACCAATTGGAATCAACAAATTGCGTCGATGCTCCATAGCAGCCTTCCTTATATCTAATTCTTTTTGGCTATCCGTCTTGTTTTCTTAAGCACAACTCTATTACCACATCAGCCTCCGACTCCCGTGGGCTATAATACCCAGCTTGGCCCGGAATGGAGTTACCAGAGCTTAGGCCGTTTGCAAGAAGGGCGGTGCCATCACTTTGGAAAGTAGGGTCCGGTTTTGGAAAAATGGCAGGCTGCACTCAAATGCATCTGAGTAAGAGGCACGGCAGGCTTTGATATAGCGGGTGGGATTGCGCCTCAGGCCATCCATGGCCGGCGCGCTTCGCGCCAGCTTCGCTGGCCAAATTTGTTCCCAACAAATTTGTCGAACCCTGTGAGTTCTCACCCAGCCATCGCCATCAAATAAAAAAGCCCACCCCGCGACGGGGTGGGCTTTTTTATTTGGCGGAGAGGGTGGGATTCGAACCCACGGTGTGCTTACGCACACGCCTGATTTCGAATCAGGTACATTCGACCACTCTGCCACCTCTCCGGAAATGGGACATTCGCTACAATCTGCGAATGTGATTGGCGGTCGGCCAATGCGGGCGGGTATTCTATACAACTGTTCCGGCAAATCTAGTTGTTTGTGCGACCGTTTTGGTGAGTGCGAACAAGGTTCACCCAGGGGATCAACCGGTTTTGAAAGCGGCTCTCGCCATCATCGCCAGCCTGTTGCTAGGCACCTGCTCGCAACCGCCCAGCACGCTGGATCAGATCCTGAGCGCCGGCGAGCTGCGCGTGGTGACGCTCAACAACCCGAGCACGTACTACCTGGGCGGCGATGGTCCGCAGGGGCCGGAGTACGATCTGGCGGCGCAGTTCGCGGCCGATCTGGGCGTGGCGCTGAACATCTATTCGGTGCGCAATCCCGGCGAGCTGCGCAAGGAAGTCTCCTCCGGTCGTGCACACATTGCTGCGGCCGGCCTGGCCCGCGAGCAGGCGGCGCCGGCCGAGACCAGCTATGGCCCGGCGTATCAATTGGTGAAGGAACACTTGATCTACCGCAGCGGCGCCGAGCGGCCACGCAATCTGCTGGAAGCCAGTCGCAATGGCCAGATTGAAGTGGCCACCGACAGTCCGCATGCCGCCACACTGGCACGTCTACGTACCACCTCGCCCGACCTTAGCTGGGTCGAGAACCCCGATGCAGAAATCGACAGCCTGCTCTATCGGCTGTCGCGTAATGAATTCGATTACACCATTGCCGACTCAAATGAGTTCGCCATCGGTCGCAGCTTTCATCCGGACATCGCCATCGCCTTCAGCCTGACCCAGGGCAAGTCCATCGCCTGGCTGGTGAACACCGGGGACACCACGCTGCTCAGCCGCGTGACTTCGTTCTTCTCCGTTATCGAGTCCGATGGTCGATTGGCCACCGTGCTGGATGCCTACTACAGCAAGAAGGCCAGCACGCCGGTATTGCATGCGCGTAACTTCATCATCGACGTAAAGGAACGCCTGCCGCTGTACTTGGACTGGTTCAAGGAATCGGCCTCTGCCGTGGGCATGGACTGGCGCATGCTGGCGGCGATTGGTTATCAGGAATCCAAGTGGATACCCGATGCCACCTCGCCCACCGGCGTACGCGGCTTGATGATGCTCACCGACGATACCGCCAGCAGCCTGGGCGTGGTCGACCGGCTTGATCCGCAACAAAGCATTCTGGGCGGCGCGCGTTACTTTATTTATGTGCGCAAGATGATTCCCGGACGCATCAAAGAACCGGACCGCACCTGGTTCGCGCTGGCCTGTTACAACATGGGCTTCGGCCATATCGAAGATGCGCGCGTGTTCGCACAGGCGGATGGCAAGGACCCCGACAAGTGGGAGGTGGTGCGCGAATACCTGCCGCTGCTCACCCAGGAAAAATGGTACTCGCAGGCCAAGCGTGGCTACGCGCGCGGCTGGGAGCCGGTGCAGTTCGTCGACAGCATCAAGCTATATATGTCGATGCTGGATTGGGTGGGTGCTGAAGGCGGTTTGGCTTCGAAGATTGAGGCGATGGAAGGGGCGAGGGAGAATTGATAACGAAGAAAGCTTGTTAACGTCATGCCCGCGTAGGCGGGCATCCAGTGAAACAATAATTCAACTTACTTGTAGGTCGGGTTTTATACCCGACAGCGATCTCGGAGTCGGGTATAAAACCCGACCTACAATGGAATAAATTTCTCTGCTTCTAACTCTGCTTTCTTTTCGCCGCAAAGAAATTCCGCAGCACCGCGCCGCACTCCTCCGCCATCACACCGCCGGTCACATCAAGGCGATGATTCAAAGCCTCATGCTGGGTGATGTTGAAGATCGTACCCGCCGCACCGGCGCGTGGATCGGTAGCCGCATACACCAGGCGCTTCACACGCGCATGCACCATCGCGCCGGCGCACATGGCGCAGGGCTCCAAGGTCACATACAAGGTCGTGTCGAGTAGGCGATAGTTACCCAATGCCTGCGCGGCGGCGCGCATCGCCACCATCTCGGCGTGTGCACTGGGATCATGCGTACCGATGGGACGATTCCAGCCTTCGGCAATGATCTGCCCGTCTTTGACAATCACTGCGCCCACCGGCACTTCACCTGCGGCTTCGGCCATTCGCGCCAGCTCCAGCGCACGTAACATAAATGTGTGATCGTCAGACATCGAACAAAATTTCCCAGCAAATTGGCCGCATTCTACTGACTGCACGCTGCCCATGTTTAATGAACAGAAAGCAGCGGCATGTCATTGGTTTAAATGGGTTGCCTCAACGGTGCTGCGCCTGTAATCTGCGCGCCCTTTCCCCGGTTTCCCCCTGAGGCAACCATGTGGTCGATTTTCTGGTCTATTGATTGGTCAGGTTTTCCCTGATCCCACGCCCGGTCTGTCTATCTGACAGGCCCTCGCCCTATGCGGCGCGACATGGATATGTCGATGGCGTGAAGTAACCGACCCACTTCTCTCCTTCCAAGCACGAAAGCTCGCGCTGCTGTTCCTAATCTAACGATTACCCAGCCTGAATTTTAGCGAGCCGATGATTCAAACTCCGTTCTACCTGATCGACAAAAGCAAGCTACTGCGCAATCTGAAAAAGATGCAGTACGTACGCCAGCATTCGGGCGCGAAAACCCTGCTGGCGCTGAAATGCTTCGCCACCTGGTCGGTGTTCGATCAGATGCGCGAGTACATGGATGGCACCACTTCCTCTTCGCTGTACGAGGTGAAACTCGGGCGCGAAAAATTCGGCGGCGAAACGCATGCATATAGCGTGGCCTACGCCGAACATGAAATCGATGAAGTCGTGGCCAACGCCGACAAGATCATCTTCAACTCCATTGGTCAGCTACAGCGTTTCAAAGACCACAGCGCAGGCATCCCGCGCGGTCTGCGCCTGAATCCAGGCGTCAGCAGTTCCAGCTTCGATCTAGCCGATCCGGCGCGTCCGCATAGCCGCCTGGGCGAATGGGATGTGAACAAGGTGGAAGCGGTGCTCAATCAAGTCACCGGCTTCATGATCCACAACAACTGCGAGAACGAAGACTTCGCCCTGTTCGAGCGCATGCTGAGCCAGATCGAGCAACGTTTCGGCACGCTGCTCAAGCGCGTGCAGTGGGTAAGCCTGGGCGGCGGCATTCACTTCGTGGCCGATGGCTATCCGCTGGAGCAATTCTGTGCCCGGCTCAAAGCTTTCTCCGAGCGCTATGGCGTGCAGGTGTACCTGGAACCCGGCGAAGCCGCGATCACCAACAGCACCACGCTGGAAGTCACCGTGCTCGACACCTTGAACAACGGCAAAGCGCTGGCCGTGGTCGACAGCTCGATTGAAGCGCACATGCTGGATCTGTTGATTTACCGGCAGAGCGCCCGCATTGAGCCCAACACCGGCGCGCATCCGGTGATGGTATGCGGCAAGTCCTGCCTGGCTGGCGATATCTTCGGTGAATTTCGTTTCGAGCAGCCATTGCAGGTCGGTGACCGTCTCTCCATCGAGAACGCCGCCGGTTACACGATGGTAAAGAAGAACTGGTTCAATGGCGTGCGTATGCCGGCCATTGCCATCAAGGAATTGAATGGCGAAGTGCGCGTGCAGCGCGAGTTTTCGTTTGCGGATTTTGTCTCGGCACTGTCTTAAGAATCGGACCTTCTCCCTCTAGGAGAAGGAACAAAGTGAGGGTGATTCCAGATGCCCCTCATGGTCCAGTAGATGTACATCTGGTTGTTTGACTAACTGTTGGAGGTTGGCTTTCAAATGAAAAAGAACGTACTGATCATCGGCGCCGGTGGCGTCGCGCAGGTCGTGGCTCATAAGTGCGCACAGCACAATGATGTCCTGGGCAATATCAATATTGCCTCGAGAACCGTGGCCAAGTGCCAGAAGATCGTCGATTCTATTCACGAGAAACATAGCCTTAAAACCAAGGGCTTCATCGCCGCGCACAAGCTCGACGCGCTGGATATCGAAGCCACCAAGCAACTGATTCTCAGCACCCGCAGCGAGATCGTCATCAATGTCGGCGCTTCGTTCGTCAACATGTCGGTGCTGCAGGCCTGCATCGACACCGGCGCGGCGTACATCGACACCGCCATTCATGAAGATCCATTGAAGATCTGCGAAAGCCCGCCGTGGTATGGCAACTATGAATGGAAGCGTCGCGAGCTGTGTGCCGCGAAAGGCATCACCGCGGTGCTGGGCGCGGGCTTCGATCCGGGCATCGTCAATGCCTATGCCGCGTTGGCGCGCGATGAATACTTCGACAGTATCGATTCCATCGACATCATCGACATCAATGCCGGCAGCCATGGCAAGTACTTCGCCACCAACTTCGATCCGGAGATCAACTTCCGCGAGTTCACCGGTGTCGTTTACTCCTGGCAGAACAGTCAGTGGACCACCAACAAGATGTTCGAAGTGAAGCAGGTATGGGATCTGCCCGTGGTCGGCCCGTCCACCACTTACATGACCGGCCACGATGAGATTCACTCGTTGTCGCGCAATCTCAATGTGCCCAACATCCGCTTCTGGATGGGTTTCGGCGATCACTACATCAATGTGTTCACCGTACTGAAGAATCTCGGCCTGTTGTCGGAGCAACCCATCACCACTGCTGAAGGTCAGCAAGTGGTGCCCTTGAAGGTCGTCAAAGCGCTGCTGCCCGATCCTTCATCGCTCGCCCCCACGTATAAAGGCAAGACCTGCATCGGTGATCTGGTCAAGGGCACGAAGGATGGCAAGCCGCGCGAAGTGTTCATCTACAACGTGGCCGATCATGCCGAAGCCTATGCCGAAGTGGGCAGCCAGGGCATTTCGTACACCGCCGGCGTACCGGCAGTGGCCGCAGCTCTGCTGATTGCCGATGGCACCTGGGACGTGAAGAAGATGGTGAACGTGGAAGAACTGCCACCCCGCCCCTTCCTGCACCTGCTCAATCAAATCGGCCTGCCCACCTGCATCCGCGATGAGCAAGGCGAACGTCCTTTGTCGTTTGCGCCTGAAGCCAGTCCCAAAGCCGTCAAGCGCGCTTAACTCCAATCCCCCGGACACAGCTCTAGTCCCCTCCCCCGTTCCACGGGGGAGGGTTAGGGTGGGGGCGCTGCTGGGGGCGCTCCTCAACCCTCTAGCTCTACCCCGGCTGCACCGCCTTATACAAAGCCCGCATCAAATCCGACTCAGTGATGATGCCCACCAGCCGACGTTCCTCGTTGATCACGGGAATGTGATGATGACCGCCTTCTGAGAACAACGGCACCAGCTCAATCACATGACGCTGATCGCTGGCCACACGCACCTGCCGCGTCATGATCTGGCCCACCGCTTCGGGTTTATCGGTGTGCAAGCCATCGCTGGGCTTTAAGAACGCACGTAATCGCGACCCCAGACCATCGTGTAAATCCAGATCCGCATGGCGCATGAAATCGGCCACGGTCACGATGCCGACAATGCGCCGCGACTTATCGATCACTGGCAAAGCCTTGATGCGATGCTTGCGCATCAACTCCCAGGCCTCGATCAAGGGTGTGCCGTACTCCACCGCAATAGGTTCGCGAGTCATGATGTCGGTACAACGTAGTTCGCCCAGGTTGCGGCGATATAGCGACGACTCGGCGTGATGCAGCAGGTCTTCCAGATCGTCGCGACTGACATCCAGTACCTGGTTGTAATGCTTCAAGGCAGCATCAAGATCGGCAGAACTAAAACGCGAGTTAGTCGTGGACTGTGCGGGGGTTGCCTGAGTATGCGGATAACGTCTGCCGGTCAGCGTGTTGTAGGCGATGCCGGCCAGCACCAGCAACACCGAATTGAGCAGCACTGGAAATATGGCGAAGTGCAAATCGGTGGTATGCGTGAGCACCGCTAGTAGCGCCGCCGCGCCTCCAGGCGGATGCAGACAGCGCATGAAAAACATCAAAGCAATCGCCAGCGACACTGCCGCTGCTGCAGCCAATGCCGTGTCGTTGATGTTCAGCACGCAGGCAATGCCCACCAGCGTCGACAGCGTATTGCCGCCCACTACCGACCAAGGTTGCGCCAGCGGACTGGCAGGCACGGCGAACACCAACACCGCACTGGCGCCCAGGGGTGCAACCAGCCACGTCGCAAACGATAGCGACTGACCTGCCCAACGACTCAACAATCCTGCGATCAAGATGCCGATGGCCGCACCGCCCACGGCACGCCAACGCTCGCGCGCATCGACTTTTAAAGGGCTGGGCCAGAAGGCCTTGAGGTACGTGTGTATGGCTGTCATGAGTTATCTATAAGTATCTCAAGATTACTTTCGCACTCAAATTTCGTCATGCCCGTGTAGACGGGCATCCAGTAAAACACGAGTACAACTGGATTCCCGCCTGCGCGGGAATGACATTCGAGAAACTTTTAATTATCAAGCTTGAAAATCAAGCCTGACATTGTCCCTGCAGCGACCAGCGTCCCAACACTTCATACGTACCACCGCGCCCAATATGACTGTGCAGCAGCACAAACTCCCGCACCTGCCACTCGATAGGTTCAATCTCCGTTTCCGGCACCCCGACGCCATCGTAAAGCAAGGTGAGATGCGGCTTGAACGCGGAGGTGCGCGGCAGCGTGATGCCTTGCTTCTGTACGGAGGTCAGCAAGGTTTTGTGCAGCTGTGGCAAGGCATGATCCTCCTCACCCAGCAACACCAACGGACGGTGATCCTTGCTGCCTGCAAAGCTCACTACGCGATTAAAGCGAGTGGCAAATACCGGCTGTTGAATTGCCGCTGCAGCTTGATTGGCCGCCGTCAGCAAGGTCTTCGACAGTCCAGGATGATCACCGAGAAACAGCAGCGTGATATGCAGACGCGATACATCGATGGGCCTGCCCTGCAGACCATGGTCGCGACTCAATTGCCGAGTGAGTTGCGTAATGCGCGCAATCGCCTGCTCATCCGGCATGACGGCGAAGAACAATCTATCGGTGATTTTGGGCGGCGGCTCAAGCCCCGGCAACATGAATTGATCTGACATGTCGCTACGGTAACAGATAAATGCCGCTACGCTTCAGGCAGTATTTCCAACACGATCTCTTTAGGACGGCATAGTCGCACGCCCCTGGGCGTCACCACGATGGGGCGATTGATCAGGATGGGATGTTGCATCATGAAATCGATTAGCTGCTCATCACTCCACTTGGATTCGGCCAAGCCCAGCTCTTCATAGGGCGAACCTTTGATGCGCAGCACTTCACGTGCTGACAGGCTACTGGCTTTAATCAAACTCACCAAAGTGTCACGGTCAGGTGGATTCTTGAGATATTCAATGATGGTGGGTTCGATGCCGCGCTCGCGGAGCAACTCCAGCACGCTGCGCGAAGTACCACAGGCGGGATTGTGATAGATGGTGATGTCGACCACGACGTGAGACCTTTAAAACGAAAAGGGCGACGCATGTGACCAAAGGAAATGGTTCACCCACGTCGCCCTACAATTAGTTATTACGATCACTAAGTGTTGATTTATTCCCACTCAATCGTCGCAGGCGGCTTGCTGCTGATGTCGTAGGTGACGCGCGAGATGCCACGTACTTCGTTGCAGATGCGGCGTGAGACATGATCCAGGAACTCGTACGGCAGACGCGCCCAGTGCGCGGTCATGAAGTCGATGGTTTCCACCGCACGCAATGCAATCACGTAATCGTAACGACGACCATCGCCCATCACGGCCACGGAACGCACCGGCAGGAATACCGCGAAGGCTTGCGAGGTACGGTCGTAAAGATCGTGCTTGTACAGCTCTTCGATAAAGATGTGATCGGCTTTACGCAGCAGATCGGCGTACTGCTTGGTCACTTCACCGAGGATACGTACGGACAAACCTGGACCTGGGAAGGGATGACGATACACCATGGTGCGCGGCAGACCGAGCTCGACGCCGATGCGGCGTACTTCGTCCTTGAACAGTTCGCGCAAAGGTTCGAGCAACTTGAGCTTCATCTTCTCGGGCAGACCGCCGACGTTGTGATGGCTCTTGATCACATGCGCCTTGCCGGTCTTGCTGCCGGCAGACTCGATGACATCGGGATAGATGGTGCCCTGCGCCAGCCAGCGCGTACCATCCAGCTTGGCCGACTCTTCTTCGAATACTTCCACGAACAGACGACCGATGATCTTGCGCTTACGCTCGGGATCGACCTCGCCCTTCAATGCAGTGAGGAAACGTTCTTCGGCATTGACGCGAATCACGCGCACACCCATGTGTTCGGCGAAGGTGGCCATCACCTGATCGCCCTCGCCTTCACGCAACAGGCCGTGATCGACGAACACGCAGGTGAGCTGCTTCCCGATGGCACGATGCAGTAGCGCACCTACCACCGATGAATCTACACCGCCCGATAGACCGAGCAGCACGTGATCCGAACCCACTTGCTCGCGAATGCGATGAATGGAATCGGCAATGATGTTGCCGGCATCCCAGCGCGCTTCACAGCCACAGATCTCGCGCACGAAACGTTCGAGGATGCGCGTGCCCTGCAGCGTGTGCGTGACTTCGGGATGGAACTGCACGCCATAGAAGCGGCGCTTCTCATCGGCCATCGCCGCCAATGGTGCATTGGGTGTCACACCGACCACTACGAAACCCTGCGGCAGCGATTCGACACGGTCGCCATGACTCATCCATACATCGAGCAGGCCACGACCGTTGCCATCCATGTGATCACGCAGATCATCGAACAGCTTGCACGGTGCGCTGACCGTCACCTGGGCATAGCCGAATTCGCGATGATTGCCCGGCGCCACACGACCGCCGAGTTGCTGCGCCATGGTCTGCATGCCGTAGCAAATGCCCAGCACCGGCACGCCCAGTTCGAATACGGATTGCGGTGACTTTGGTGGCTCGCTGTCGGTGACCGATTCGGGACCACCCGAAAGAATGATGCCGCGCGCACCGAAGTTACGAACCTCTTCGTCGCTGACATCCCAGGGATGAATCTCACAGTACACGCCGGCTTCGCGGACGCGTCGAGCGATCAACTGAGTGTATTGCGCACCAAAGTCCAGGATCAGGATCTTGTGGGCATGGATATCGAGATTTTCAGTTACGGCCACAGTTGCCACTCAATAATTTCTACACGTAGGTTGGGCTAAGTCTTCGCAGCCCAACAGCATCATCGCAGCAAGACGTTGGGCTTCGAAGACTCAGCCCAACCTACAAAGAACACGCTCACTCGCGCCGATAATTCGGCGCTTCCTTGGTGATCTGCACATCGTGCACATGGCTTTCGCGCATGCCGGCGGTGGAGATCTTCACGAACTCAGCCTTGTCGTGCATTTCCTTGATGGTGGCGCAGCCGCAGTAGTGCATGGAAGCACGCAGGCCGCCGGCCATCTGGAAGATCACCTGCACCACCGAACCCTTGTACGGCACCTGGCCCTCGATGCCTTCCGGCACCAGCTTGGTGGTGTTGGGATTGCCGCCGCTGTTGTTCTCTTGGAAGTAACGATCCGCCGAGCCCTGCTGCATGGCGCCGATGGAGCCCATGCCGCGATAGCTCTTATAAGTGCGACCTTGGTACAGAATGGTTTCGCCCGGCGCTTCTTCGGTGCCGGCAAAGGTGCCGCCCATCATCACGGTGTCGGCGCCGGCGGCAATGGCCTTGCTCAGATCGCCGGAGAAGCGAATGCCGCCATCGGCAATCAATGGCACACCGCTGCCTCTCAGCGCTTTGCTAACTTGATCGACCGCATAAATCTGCGGCACGCCCACACCGGTGACGATACGGGTGGTGCAGATGGAGCCAGGACCGATACCGACCTTCACCGCATCGGCGCCGGCATCAGCCAAGGCCTTCGCGGCAGCGCCGGTGGCAATGTTGCCGCCGATCACATCCACCTGCGGGAAGTTCTTCTTCACCCAGCGCACGCGGTCGATCACACCCTTGCTGTGACCATGCGCGGTATCGACCACCAAGGCATCGACGCCGGCCTTCACCAACAGTTCGACGCGTTCTTCAGTGCCCTCACCCACACCCACTGCCGCGCCCACGCGCAGCTTGCCGTGCGCATCGCGCGCCGCATTGGGGAAGGTGGTCTGCTTGGTGATGTCCTTGACGGTCATCAGGCCGCGCAATTCGAAGTTGTTGTTCACTACCAGCACGCGCTCCAGCTTGTGCTTGTGCATCAGCGCCTTGCCTTCGGCCAAGGCGGCACCTTCAGTGACGGTGATCAGGCGTTCGCGCGGCGTCATGATGTCGCTCACCGGCACGTCCAGACGGCTTTCGAAACGCAGGTCGCGGTTGGTGACGATGCCCACCACCGTCTTGCCCTGCACCACCGGGAAGCCGGACACGCCATGCTGGCGCGACAGCTCGACCACCTTGCGCACCGTGGTCTCGGGCGTCACGGTGATGGGATCGCGCAAGATGCCGGATTCGTAACGTTTGACGCGGGCCACTTCGGCGGCCTGCTGGGCGGGGGTGAGATTCTTGTGGACGATACCGATGCCGCCTTCCTGGGCCAGAGCAATGGCCAGGCGCGCCTCGGTGACGGTGTCCATGGCGGCGGACAGCATCGGGATATTCAGGCGGATATTGCGGCTGAGCTGGGTGCTCAGGTCGACATCGCGCGGCAGCACCTCGGAATAAGCGGGAACCAGGAGCACGTCATCGAAAGTAAGTGCGTCCTCGAGAATTCGCATAGCTGCAACCTGCCTAGTGTCGGCCTGAGCTGAAGCGCGGAGGCGGTTGAGCGGGCCGAAAAATTAAGGGGCGGCATTGTACGTGGCAAGGGGGCCGGGGTAAATGACGGAAGGGGAATGAGGGCATGCCATGGAGAGACAATAGAAACGGCCGGACGTTATCCCCTCCGCTGTAGGTCGGGTTTTATACCCGACGACACCGTCAGAGTCGGGTATAAAACCCGACCTACGCAGATCATCACAGCCACCTTCCTCTATCATCCGTTCATGACTCAGGAATTCGACTTCTCCGCACCCGCTGCGCCCAGCAAACCGGCTCAAGACGACCGCGACATCTACACCCCCGGCCGCTTGAACCGCGAAGCCCGCATGCTGCTGGAGCGCGGTTTCGGCAGCCTGTGGCTGGAGGGCGAGCTGTCTAACCTCTCGCGGCCCTCCTCCGGTCACTGGTATTTCTCGCTGAAGGACGACTCGGCGCAGCTGCGCTCGGCTATGTTCCGCCAGCGCAATATGCTGGTGAACTTCGCGCCCAAGGACGGCATGCACGTGCTGGTACGCGGCCGGGTCAGCCTGTACGAACCGCGCGGCGACTATCAATTCATCGTCGATGTCATGGAGGAAGCCGGCGAAGGCGCATTGCGCCGCCAGTTCGAGCAGCTCAAGGCCAAGCTCGCCGCAGCCGGATTATTTGCGGCCGAACACAAGAAGCCGCTGCCGGCCCTGCCCAAGCGCATCGGTGTGATCACCTCGCCCACCGGCGCAGCCATTCGCGACATTCTGCATATTCTGAAACGGCGCTTTCCCAGCATTCCCGTACTGATCTATCCGGTGCCGGTACAAGGCGCTGGTGCAGCCGAGCAAATTGCTGCGGCCATACGCCTCGCCGATCAACGCCAGGATTGCGATGTGCTGATCGTGGCGCGTGGCGGCGGCTCACTGGAAGATCTCTGGTCGTTCAATGAAGAAGTGGTGGCGCGCGCCATCTTCGATTGTCGCATTCCCTTGATCACCGGCGTGGGCCATGAGGTCGACTTCACCATTGCCGACTTCGTTGCCGATGTACGTGCTCCCACCCCCTCCGGCGCAGCCGAATTGGTGGTGCCCGATTGTCAGACCTGGCTGCAAAGTCTGTCCGTGTTGCAACGTCGTTTGCTCAACGGCCTGCGGCGACATCTGCAACAACATCTGCAAACCTTTACCTGGCTGCAACGTCGTCTGCAGCAATTACATCCGGGCGTGCAACTGCGGCAACGCGCACAGCGTCTGGATGAGTTGGAACAACGTTTGTTGCGTGCACTGCAATTCGATATCGAACAACGGCGGCGCTTGCTAGGCACGCAGGCATCGCGCTTGCAGGCACAATCGCCTGTGTTGCGACTTGCCAATGCGCGCGCACAGTTGCAGCAACTGCAGGTCGCTTTGCAGACATTGATGCGGGAGCAACAAGAGGCTCTGCGCAATCGTTTACTGATGGCCACCCGCAGCTTGGAAACTTTAAGTCCCTTGGCCACCCTAACCCGTGGCTATGCCATCGTCAGCGATGCACAGGGACATGCGGTGCTGGATGTAAGTCAGTTGCAGGTGGGCGATGAGATCATTGCACGGGTGAGTAAAGGCCGAGTTGCGGCAACCGTATCCGAGATCAAGCAAGATTGATGAACAAAATGACTAACGTAGTGTGCCAGCGCGGGCGTGACCATATTGACGATATGGCACGCCCCTACAAATATGGCGAATCCAGTTCTTACAAGGTTTTTTGTAGGGGCGAGATTTATCGCGCCCTCCTTATCCCACTATTGATGCTGACCCTACTGGGCACTGCTCACGCGTTACCAAACGAAAGCCGTGTGCCCGGTGGCATTGCCATCATTCCCCTACCCGCCAGCGACAGCGCACCCGTCGTCAAATACGGTAACTATCGCGTCAGTGTGATCAAGCAGCAGGACAAGTGGCTGGCCTTGGTGGGCATTCCACTCGCTACGAAACCTGGCAAACAGACTCTGCAGCTGCAAAGCAATGGCCCAGGCAACAAGACGGCCGAGCTGAGCTTTGTCGTCACCGATAAAAAATATCGCACGCAACAACTGACCATCACCAACGATCGTCAGGTCAATCCCAATGAAGAAGATCTGAAACGCATCGAAGGCGAATCGGCACGCACCGAAGCCGCATTGAGTCAGTACACCGATTCGTTGGTGCCTGATATGACCTTGCTGCAACCCATCAAGGGCACACCCAGCCCCACCTTCGGTTTCCGTCGCGTGTTCAATGGCGAAGCGCGCAATCCGCATAGCGGCATGGACATTCCCGCTGCCACCGGCACGCCGATTCAATCGCCCGCCGATGGCATCATCACCGAAGTAGGCGAGTTCTTTTTCAATGGCAACACCGTGTTCATCGATCACGGCTCGGGACTGGCCACCATGTACTGCCACCTCAGTCGCATCGACGTGAAGATCGGGCAGAAAGTGAAACGCGGCGAAGTGATTGGCTTGGTGGGCGCTACGGGACGCGTCACCGGACCGCATCTGCATTTCGGCGTATCGCTGAATCGCGCGATGGTCGATCCCGCGTTGTTCCTGAATCAAAAATAGTTCAGCTCTTGTAGGTTGGACTGAGTCCGCGAAGCCCAACATCCGCAGCTCGTCGTGTAAATGTTGGGCTTCGCGGACTCAGCCCAACCTACAAGTCACTCATGCCGTCCGCAGTCGCTGAGGCCATACTCCACGCAGCCAGGTAATGAGACGAGTTGTGAATTCAACCGGCATCATCAGTAGTGCTGCCACCTGATCGCTGTAACTGATGCCATCAATGCACCAGGTACAGAAGTGCTCGCAGTTATTTTTTAGCAGACTGTAGCTACGCTCACCGAGTCGCGAACGTGCCCGCGCTACCGCGATGTGGCCGTAATACTTCGCTTTGGGATGTTCTCTGACTTCAATCGCATGGCCGGCAGCAAAGGCAATCAAATCGATCTCCTCTACTGGACCGATGTGATTCCACTCGCACAGTCCCGCATAGTGCAGCACCTTGCCACTACCAATATAGATACCGTGATGTTGATAGCCGAAACGGGGTGTAACCAGGTGTGTGCCGATCAGCCATTCTTGTTTTGATTCCACTGTTGTACTCATGACAGTCATCCTCTGTTCCCACGAGTACAGTGTCTCGCCGCAGGCCATTGCGACGAATCGCCGAACGCCACATCCTGACGTCGGCTCTGTTGTAGGACAAGCTCAGTTCTGTCCTACAACATTAATGATGCTTACTCAGGCCGCCGCAGCTTGTGACTTGCGCACCGGCGCCTGCGGGCTCTTATGGAACTTGCCGTCCTTCATCACGGCCAGCAACTTGTTGCGATCCTGAAATAGTTTGATGTCCTTCAGCGGATCGCCATCCACCAATAGAATGTCGGCAAGGTAACCGGCTTTGATCAAGCCCAGTTCCTCGCCCATGCCCATGATCTCGCCACCGAGTTTGGTAGCGGCACGTAAAGCATCGTTAGGCGACAAGCCGAAGTGGGTCACGAACAATTCCATGTCGCGCGCATTCTTGCCGATGGGATTCCAAGGGAAACCATAGTCACCGCCGGGCAACACACGCACGCCACGCTTGTGCAGCTCGGGCATGATGCGGCTGACGCGTTCCAGCGTTTCCACTTGTTCCTGCTCGATGGCCATCTCGCGGGTGATACCGTAGTCCGCCGCTTCATAGATGGCCGCATAGTTCACACCAGGACCGGGCGCGACGAAGATCGAATCCTTCTTGGCTTCCAACATGTCCAGCGCTTCTTCATCGGCCCAGGTGCAGTGATACAGCACACGGAAGCCATGCTTCAGCGCCATCTTCACCGACTCTGCAGAGTGACAGTGACCGTTGAGCCAGACACCGGCTTCTTTAGCCACCGCAGCACCGGCAGCCAGTTCTTCATCGTAGAACTGCAGTACACGCGAAGTACCGGGACGCACGGCGCTTTCACCGGTGACCACAAACTTCACTGAGTCCACGCCCAGCGCCACCATCTCGGTAACGAAGTTGCGGATGCCTTCCACATCGGGCTCTCGCACGCTGATACCCGCGTAAGCACCCGATACATTCTTCGCGCCAGCCGAGGCACTGCGCTCGAAGGAACAAGCCTTCAAACGCGGGCCGGGCAGCCAACCTTCGGCATATTCTTTACGCAGCGCCACTTCGAATTTGGCATTGGCCGCGCCACCGGAGTAAGCGCTGGTGAAACCGAAGTCCAGCATGGTCTTGCCGGCTTCGGCGGTGACCAGCATATGTTGTTCGGGTTGCAGTTCGCGCCACTTGAAGCGGCGATCTACCGTTGCACCGAAGCCCAGATGGGCATGCGATTCGATCAAGCCCGGCGTTAATGTGGCGCCACCGCCGTCAATAATTTCTGCGCCGGTGCGATCAATGCGCTCGCCGGCCTTACTAACGGCTTTGATGCGATTGCCTTCCACCAGCACTTCGCCAGGAAACAGATCCATGCCGGTGCCGTCGAAGATGCGGACATTGGTGAAGAGTGTTAGCGACATGATTCCCCCGCGAGCGGTATCAAATAAAAATTACTCGGAGCATTGAACTTGGATTGCGTGCCATATTGCTTGCCCCCACCCTAACCCTCCCCCGCAAGCGAGGGAGGGGATAAGGAGTGCCCTCTACAAGGAAGCGATCCGAGTTCCCTCCTCCGCTTGCGGGGGAGGGTTAGGGTGGGGGCAACTAAAACTAGTAACCCAAATCATTAGCTACTTCGCATTAAACAAATCAGTAAAAAACTCCAGCTGCGCCTGATTCGACACGGCACCCGCATGCGGGTTCGCATCCAGAATCATCGCCTGCTTGCCTTTACTAAACTCAGGCCACACAGGCAAACCTTGCGCAGAAGGATTGCCCTGCGCGCTAAAGTTCACCCAGTAGCGACTGGCTGCCTCGGCCAAACGTTGATCAGCCGAATCCCAAGGCCAAGCCTTGCACTGCAAGGTATTGAACACATAGTACAACTCGGCGCCGTGATACGCGCCATAACCATCGGTCGGTTGCACTCCGTGGAATTGATGCACATCCAGCGGCGGCGCCTTGGCAAACTCGAACAGATATACCGGCGCATGACTGGTCTGCTGATGCAGTTCGGCAAAGCGCCAACACTGATAGGCAAAACTGATGTCGCGACGGATGGCGTAACTTTGCTGCTTGGCCGAGGCGTCGTCATTGAAGGGATAGAGTTCCTGCAAACGCGCCGCTTTACCGCTCCAGGCTTTGTCGATGTGTTCCTGCAAGCCCGCTTGCGTATGCCATTCGGCAAAGGGAAATGGCGTGGCATCGTCGCGCGTAAAGCCAACCAATAAGGACACAGGCAGTTGCTCACCGCGTTCGAACACGGCTTGCACCGGCTCACGCAACACATGGCCGTCGATGATGGGATTCCACTGGCGCGGCACGCCATAGAACTTGTCGGCGGGCAGCAGGCGCATTTCTTCCAGGGTCTTGGCGCCGAGTGCGTCAATAAACTTCACACCATCCTGCTCGGCCTGCATGAGCGATTGCGCATTACCCATCGGTCCGCCTTTGAAACGACCGGCGCTATGCACGATGGCGCGATGAAATAACGGCTTACCGTCATGCTTGGCCAGCGGCGACGCCATGATAATGTTGATCAATGCCGCGCCAGCCGATTGACCAAACACAGTCACGTTATCGGCATTACCTCCCAAAGCCGTGATGTTCTGCTGCACCCACTTCAATGCAGCGATCACATCCAGACAGGCGTAGTTGCCGGAGAAACCAGACTCTTGAGTCAACAGTGGATGGGCGAGATAACCCAGACCACCCAGACGATAGTTGATCGATACCACCACCGCGCCGAGCTTCGCCAAGGCCGAACCATCGCTGACCGGGTGCGAACCCGAGCCCACACGATGACCACCGCCATAGGCCCAGACGATCACCGGCAAATTCTTGGCGTTACGCGGCGCCCACACATTGAGATACAAACAGTTTTCGCTGATGCCGCATTCGGGCACATCGGCAAAACCGAACTGCGCCATGAAGTGATCGGGACTGTGCATGGGCTGCATGCAGGCGGGACCATATTGATTGGCAATCAACACATCATCCCAGGGCTGTACCGGTTGCGGCTCACGCCAGCGCAAAACACCCACAGGTGGCGCAGCGAAAGGAATACCTTTGTAGACCGTCAGCGCGCCATCCTTGCTGATGACACCGGCAACGCGACCGCCTGTGATTGATATCGGGTTGGTAAGCGTGTCGGTAAACATGAATAACCGGTTCTCTAAGTTGTTGATCGTGTTCCGACGGGCGTAATGAATTACGCCCCTACGGTACATGCGTTGTAGGGGCATGCCATATCGTCAATATGGTCACGCCCGCCTCTTCTTTATGGCAACGCCAGGCGCTTCTCCGTCTCCGCCACATCGGCGATCTGCAGATCCAACGCCTTGGCCAGCGCCGCAGTGCGTTCCACCAACGCCAGATTCTGCGCCAACACGCCCTTGCGTATGAACAGACAGTCTTCCAGACCTGCGCGCGCATTGCCACCTAAAGCCAGGGCAATCGCGGTGAGTTCCAGATTGGCCTTGCCGATGGCAATCACCTGCCAGATCGCACCGGGTGGCAGACGTCGCACGAGGGTAATCAAGTTATCGGGCGTCGCCGCCGCGCCGCCACGCACACCCAGCACAATGCTGAATTGCAATGGCAGGGCCAGCAGGCCTTCTTCATACAAACGCATGCAAGCTTCAAGATGGCCGGTGTCGTAAATCTCCAGCTCCGGCTTCACATTGAGTTCGCGCATCCGCGCGGCGAGCCGGCGCACGCCTTTCGGTGGATTGAGAAACTCACCCTCACCAAAGCTCATCGAGCAGGGATTAAGCGTGGCCATACGCGGTTTCAATTCCACCAACTTCTCGCGCTCTTCGTAGGGCACGGACAAACCTACACCGGTGGACATCTGAATCAGGATGGGACATTTCTCTTGAATCAGATCCATCGTACGACGCGCAATGTTCAAATCGGCGGTCGGTCGTTGCTGCTCATCACGCAAGTGAATGTGCGCGACTGATGCGCCCGCTTGATAAGCGGCATGCACATTGGCCGCAATTTCTTCAGGACTGGTGGGCAGGTATTGATTGTCGGCCTTGGTGGCGATGGGACCGGTGGGGGCGACGGTGATGACAACGCTCATGAGAATTCTCGTGTGACTGATTCAATCATTTTGTAAACAAGACCATAAAATGCTTCGACAAGTCGTAGGTTGGGCCGAGTCTGCGAAGCCCAACGTTCGGCAACAAACATTGTTGGGCTTCGCAGACTCAGCCCAACCTACACACTAAAACACCTCACCTATCCAAGCCTTATGCAGCAGCAATGCAGGCACCTCAGCACTGGCATTCAAACTCGGCAACACCGCCTCATGAATAGCCAGCGTCAGATCCAAGCCAACGTAATCCGCATTAGTGATAGGACTCATCTGCGCCAGTCGCAAGCCGATGGTGTTCAAGGCCATCAGATCAACCGTCTTGGCATCGCAAACGCCGTCAGCCACCAGGGCAATCGCTTCACGCCATAACGCCACCTGTAGACGTCTGGCAATGATTGCCTGACCCATGGATAGCACCGGCTCACGATCTTCATCGACAAAGCCAGCCCGCAAACGGCTCTCCACATGTTGTTGCAATTGCGTCGCCACTTGCTCGCGCTGGCCGGCGGGCCAGCTCAAAAAACCTTGGCCGCTTTTTGCACCCAATTCGTTGCGCGCAACTTTGTCGCGCAACAACTTAGCCGGCGCCGCATCGCTGTTGATCTGCGGCAGAACTTGCTCAAACTCATGCGCCACACTGGCAGGCCCGAGACGATTGATCTCAGCCAATGGTCCGCGCTGCGCCAGGATCACGCCCAGACTGCGTGCGATGGTTTCATCCGCCTGCTCCGCGCTGCATACGCCATCTGACACCAGTGCCAGAGCTTCGCGCCACAACGCATGCTGCAGACGATTGCCCACAAAGCCCGGCACATCGCGTTCCACGCGCACAGCGGTCTTACCAAGACGGGTCAGAAATTCGCTGGTGCGTTGCATCACCGCTTCACTGGTGTGCGGTCCTTTCACGACTTCCACCACCGGAATCAACTGCGGAGGATTCCACCAGTGGGTGCCCACGCAACGTTGTGGCTGTGCAGCGCGTGCAGCGATTTGCCCAATTGGCAGTACCGATGAATTGCTCATTAGAATGGCATTGGTATTGGCCTGACTCATACGCTCAAACAATTGCTGCTTGAGTTCGAGATTCTCAATCACTGCTTCGATCACCATGTCCGCATCAGCCACTGCGTGCTGCAGATCTGCTTCCGCACGCACAGTTACGCCTTCGCTGCGTGCAATTGAGCTCACTTGCTCATAGGCACTGCGCAATGACTCGGCAAAGGAATCATGCAGGGTGACTGAGTAGCCTGCGCGCACTACCACGCCGGCAATACCGCGGCCCAACAGGCCTGCGCCGATGATGGCAACGGTGGTCATTTACTGCACCACGTACGTTTGCCCCCACCCTGCCCTCCCCCGCTCGCGGGGGAGGGTAAGGAACAACTCAGCCCCCTCCCCCGTTCCACGGGGGAGGGTTGGGGTGGGGGCAGAAAGCTGCAAAGAAGCATCACAAATCAACCCGCGGTATAACCACCATCCGCATACAGGATGTGGCCGGTATAGAAGTTAGATGCCGCAGAACATAGAAACAGCAATGGACCGGCAAGATCCGATGGCTCACCCAAACGTCCCAGCGGTACGCGAGTTAAGAACCCGTTGCGCGCGGTGTTAGCCTTCTCATTGTCTTCAAACATCCACGCAGTCAATGGCGAGCGAAACACGGTGGGCGCAATAGCATTCACGGTGATGCCGTACTTGCCCCATTCGCAACCTAGTGCTTTGGTGATGCCATCTACCGCAGACTTCGAAGCACAGTAAGCGGTGTAACCAGCAGGATGACCGAGCAAGCCACGTGCCGAAGAAGTCAGCACCACCTTGCCACCACCGCCCTGCTTGATCATCTGCGCGCCGGCCGCCTTGGCCATCAACCAGGAACCGTTGACATTGGCCTGCATCACTTTCTCGAAGCGCTCCGGCTGCATGTCGACGATCATTGAAACGTCATTCACGCCCGCGGTGACCACCAGAATATCAATGCCGCCGAAACGACTGACGGCCGCTTCAACAATGATATTGGCATCGGTTTCGCTATTGGCGCGACGCTTTACCAATTCCACTTCGACATTCAATGCACGACATTCATTGGCAACGGCTTGCAGTTCTTCGCCATTGCTACCGGTGAGGGTCAGCTTGGCGCCCGCACCCGCCAATACTTTTGCAGCCAGCGAACCGAAAGCACCGGTCGCACCCACTACCAATGCGCGCTTGCCGCGCACATCGAACAGAGCACCGGGATTTTTCAACCAATCTTCCACGTTATCTTCCCCATGCGGTCCAGGTGAGCCGCTTGCTGTTTTTCGAACTATTTTTTATCCGGATAGGGCATGACCACCAACATGGTGGCCACATCATTACCGTTATTCACCACAGCACGTTCGATATTCGCGCCGATGCATACCGAGTCCTGCGGACCCAGCACCACTTCTTCACCTTCTGCGCGCACAGTCACTTCACCGCTCAACACCACATAGACTTTTTCTAAGGGTGATGAGTCAGGACCGGCACCACCACCTGGCAAGAAGTGCGACAGCCCCACCCAGAAATTAATGGGGCCGCCGGCTTCGAAGCCCTGCAAACGCAGGGCTCGCATGTCGAAATGATTCGGCGCCTGGTACGGCTGCGCATCCTTGAATCGTTTCACCAACATCACACACCTCGTTCGATGCGATAGGTGCCTTTCGGATCGACAATGGCCACCAGGCGCACAATGCAACCATCGCCCTTGGTCCAACGCCATGGAAAGGCAGCAAAGGTGCAACGCTTACCGGTGACCTTGTCGATTTCACCGCCGATGTTCTCAATGCCGCAGATGCCATGCTTCAACACGGCTTGATGGCAAGGCTCCCACTCGGGGAAGTCTTCGATCACTTTGCGACCGGTGAGTTTTTCATACTCCATGTTCACCTGCGGCAACAGACCATTCGGCCAACCCGGACCGTGCGGACCGATGGCGGTGCCCAACGGATGATCCAGCGCCTGGGTATCGGTGCCGATCATTTTGACCTTCTTCTTGGCGAACCACTCACCTGCTTCCTTATAGAAGCCGGGTGAATAGGCATAGTACTGACGGCTGTCGTCGTAATATTTATGCCAGCCGGTATTCACGATGACGATATCGCCCTCTTGAATCTTTGGCGATGCAGCTTCCAGATCGGCAGCGGTGATCACTTCCCACTTCTTCTTGGGGATGGACACCACCACACCCGTGCCGAAGAAATACGGCAGCGGCACTTCATCCATAAATGGCGTGCCTTCCACCACGTGGGCCGGCGCATCGATATGTGTACCGGAATGCATGACAGTGGTGATGCGCTGAGTCAGCACACCCGACTTGGCCATGTTGTGCAGACGCTCAATCTTCACATCTTCGAAGTACGGCCAGCAGGGTTGCCCCAGACCCCAAGGGTGGCTCAGATCGTAAAACTCCAATCCCGTGCTGTTTTCGGTATTGGTTTCGTAGGTTATTCCGCGAATCGTTGTTGGCATTGGCTGCCTCCCCATCTTCTACTGGACCGAGATATGTATTACATTGCGAGCCCAGTGGCCCGTTGTATGGTTTATTCTGTCGCAGTCGGGTACAAAGCGCCACCCTTTCGTCCCTTTGATTCCATTAGATAAGTACCATCATGCGATCCACGCCGTACCGACCATAGGCACGCGTCAATCAGGCCAGGCTCCGAGGTTCGAGATACATCATGAATAAAGAAACAGAAACAGCCCCCGCAACGACCACCACCAAGAACAAGAAAGCCAAGATTCAAGTGATCGCTCGCGCCGTATCGGTGTTGCGCACACTGGAACATGAGTCCGATGGTTTGAGCCTGGGCGCCATTGCGCAGCGTTTGAAATTGCCGCGCTCCACCATTCAACGCATCGTCGGTGCATTGGAAGCAGAGAATCTATTGATCGCTGCGTCACCGAATGGCCGCGTGAAACTGGGCCCCGCGTTATTGCGTCTATCTGCTTCAGTAGAAACGTCGGCCAGTGCCATCGCCAAGCCTTACATGATCGAGATCGCACGCGAGTTGGGCGAAACCGTGGATCTGTCGGTGATGGGCCGCGATCACGCCATCTTCATCGATCAATCCATCGGTTCGCATCGCCTGTATGCCATCTCCGCCATCGCTGAAAAATTCCCGCTGCACTGCACTGCCAACGGCAAGTCCATGCTGGCGCAATTGAGCGATGCCGAAGTGGAACAGAAGATCGGCCGCAGTTATCCGGCTCGCACCGAACACACACGTACTACGCTCAGCGCCTTGTTAAACGATCTGCATGAAGCGCGGCGCACCGGACTTTCCTACGACCTGCAAGAACACACGCTGGGTGTATGTGCCGTAGGCGTTGGCTTCCGTGACGCATTGGGTAATCGCCTGGCCCTGTCCATGCCCATCTCCAGTTCGCGCTTCCAGGAGCTGAGACCCAAGGCAGCAGAACGCCTGCTGGAACTGCGCGATTTGTTGGTATCGCGTTTCAGCAGCAAGTAAGCCGAGTAAGCGTTGATGCGTTTCCTATCGCAGCGATGCTTGTCCATTGGGCTGGTGCTGTTGGCCAGCCTGTTGCTCAATGCCTGCCATAGCCTCAATGCATCAGATGTAAAGACTGATGCGAAGGCCGGCTTGATTCGCGACTGCGCCGATTGCCCCGGCCTGCGTGAAATTCCTGCCGGTGATTTGCGCATCGTTAGCAACGGCAGCGAGCGAAATATTCATTTTTCAAAGGCATTTTTGCTCAGCCAGTATGAAACCACCCTGGCCGAGTATCGCCGCTTCGTCAGTGCAACGCAGCGCGCCATACCCGGCAAGTGTTTTATCTTTCAGGGCGTGAACGACAAAGGCGAAAGCCAGTTCGGCTGGGTCGATGGCGCAAGCTTCGAGAATCCAGGGTATGCGCAAACTGATAACAGTCCTGCCGTGTGCATCAGCTGGGACGATGCGGTTGCTTACACGCAGTGGCTGAGCAATAAAACCGGCCATCGCTATCGCCTGCCCACCGAAGCCGAGTTCGATTACGCCACGCGTGCCGGCACCCGAACTACTTTCTACTGGGGCGACGACATTACTCAGGCCTGCAGTTACGCCAATGGCGCAGATCAATCGTTAAAGCGTTTATATCCAACCTTCAACGATGTCGGCACCTGCGATGACGGCCACCCCTTCACCGCCCCCATTGGCAGCTACCAGCCGAATGCCTTCGGACTGTACGACATGATCGGCAATGCCTGGGAGTGGACTGCCGACTGCCAGCACAATGACACGGATAATTTACCACTCGACGGTTCCGCTTACTTACAGGGCAACTGCGCGCAGCATGTGCGCCGCAGCGCCTCATGGTTTCGAGTGAGCGCGGTGCAACGCAGCGCCTTGCCGAATGCGGACTGGCATGGCAATGCCGGGTTTAGGGTGATTCGAGAACTCTAAGCGCACGCTTTTGCACTCCTCTGCCCCTCTATTCATCACTCCGCGCAATTAACTCATCTCATCACCGCCGTTTCCGCTCACAGAAAATACTTTAACGTGGTGAGCGACTGCGCTTAATCGCGCTGTTTATATCTTTGCAAATCCTTCACCAGCCTCAACTTTACAGCCATAACTTCGGTGCATACGATGCATTCATCGTTCGAATGCGGTTGTTTGCATGCGCCTCAAGAAATTCGATCTCAATATGCTGGTGGTGCTGGATGCCCTGCTAAAAGAACGGAATGTCACGCGCGCGGCGCAGCGCGTCAATTTGAGCCAACCGGCCGTCAGCTCGTCCCTGGCGCGTCTGCGCGAGTACTTCGACGATGAATTGCTGATGCAGGTCGGACGAAACTTACTGCCCACCCCACTCGGCAAACGTCTTTCTCACTCGGTAAGCAATCTGCTTATAGACGTAGAAATGGCGCTCGATCCGTCTCCCGAATTCAATCCACAAACCCAGCATCGCAATTTCCGCCTGGTGGCGGCCAGCTACCTCTCGGTGGTGTTGATGGCTGAAGTCATCCGGCGCTGCGCCGCGCTCGCGCCAAACATAACCTTTGAAATATCGCCGCCGGAATTCACACGCACCGAGCTGGTAGAGAAAGGCGACATCGACATAGTGATCATTCCTCAAGATCTGGTTTCCCTGGAACATCCGCATGAGTTGCTGATGGCTGCCGCCTCAACCTGCATGGTATGGCGCGAGAACGCTCTGGTGGGCGATGCCATCACCCTAGATGAATATCTTGAACTGGGACATGTGGTTGCTCCAGCAGGCCATCAGGCAGGCAGAACCTTGCATTTCATTGATCAGAGTTTGCTGAAAACACATGGTAAAGCGCGCCGCATTGAAGTCGCGGTGGCCGATTTTTATGCGGTTCCACATTTTGTTGTCGGGACCAACCGAATCGCGACCACTCATGAAAGTCTGGCGCGTCGCTATGCGCAACTGCTGCCACTGCGATTGCTAACGCCCCCATTGGAGATTCCGGCGTTAAACATTTCGCTGCAGTGGAATAAACATCTCGATCAAGATGCCGGCATCGTCTGGCTGCGCAATCTGTTGCGAACAGTCGCCGAAGAACTATGGAGCGATCAAGTGCCTGACAAGGCCAATTCATAACAACAATTTGTCTCGGACTCTTACCTCGCATCGGTAGTCAACTCGCTGCTCACCAAGACAGCGGCATGCCCTCATCCAATAAATAACGGCATCAAGTCTGCACAGACAAACTCCTATCTCATCATCGAATAACACCGCTCGCCAAACACGGATAACTCAACCGATAAATCACGTTGATATGAGCTATCCATAGAACCGATACATGTCATACCCAACCCTGCTGGTATGGTACTAACCCAGGTAAGCCGCTCATCGCATGTTTCGTATTGGCAACAATGCGCTTTGCCAGTTGCGAGGTGAATAAATTAGACAAGCCGCATATCGACCATCCAAGAATCAAAATTTCAAATCTGGCAAATAGAAACCACATAAGGGGAGTTTTCAATGAACAAAGGCAAGCAGAGCCTGGTGCTCGGCGCGATGAGCTGTGCAATATTCATCAACCCATACACAGTTGCATCGGCTCAGACCGACAGCGGCGAATCGACCGCTCTTGAAGAAATCATCGTCACCGCGGAAAAACGCGAAGTCGATTTGCAAAAAACCGCCATTTCAATACAGGTCTACAGTGGCGAAGATTTGAAGAAACAAGGCAAGAAGCGCATCGATGAAATCATGAATGGCGTCGTCGGCGTGCAGGCACAGGATAGCCAGGTGGGACAATCCTTCTCCATGCGCGGCGTCGAAACCGGCGCCGGTCCAGGCGGCCCCGGACAGAACTCAGGCACCACCGTGGCCGTGCTGATCGATGGAATTTATCAAAGCAGAACCGAGACGGTTCGCGGCGGCACACTGGATGTCGGTCAAGTGGAAGTGATGCGCGGAACGCAGTCCACCACATTGGGCGCCAATGCGCTGGCAGGTGCAGTCAGCCTGGTGTCCAACAAGCCGGTGTTCGAGTATCAAGCCAGTGGTGGGATTGAAGTGGGCAATTACAATCTGCTCAACATGGAAGGCGTGCTCAATGTTCCTTTAACGAGTAACCAGGCGCTTCGAGTAGCTTACTCAAGCAACAAGCGTGATGGTTACATCAGCAGCGGCGCAGGTGATTCCGATCTTAAAAACGCACGCTTGAAATATCGCTGGCAGGCTTCGGATGATCTGGACATCGTCGGTACGATTTCGCATCAGGACATCGGCGGCAATGGCGTTACGCAAGGCACACTGACCGCGAGCGGCACCTGGGAGGCTTACAATCCTGCGCGGCAAAGCGGCAGCGGCACCTGCGGTGGCGCAGGCCAACCTACCTGCTATACCGCGATACTTGGCTATCCCGCCTTATTCGGTCTGGCGCCAGGCCCCTCATTCCGCGATCGCGCCAATCCCTGGAACGATGGCTACCCCAAGGATGTCTGGCCCAACAATCCTTCGAACGTCACCAAGATCACCAGTTATAGCGCTGACATCAACTGGAACACGGGTATCGGCACCGTCACGGTACTGCCCTCCTACGAACATGCCCGCTTCGTCTCCACCCAGGCGCCCCGCGGTACCGGCACCAACTTCATGGCGCAAGACCGTACTCAAATCACCAAGCAGATCGATGTACGCCTCGCGTCGAGCGAGGAAGGCAAGCTGCAATGGTTGGCGGGCGCCTATTACTACAACACCTTTTACTCAGGTCCGTTCACTACCATCCTGTATCCGAACGATGGCATGTACGCCTCTACCGCAGCCTGCGCGGCGGCAGTGACCGGCATGAGCAATTGCTACATGTGGACTCGCGATAACGAAAGTTCCACCGTTACCACTTCAGTCTATGGCAACGCTAACTTTTCCATCACAGATGAATTGCGCGTGATCGGCGGCTTACGCTATAGCCGTGACAAGAAAGTCATTGAAACGACCCTGGCTCAGGCGGCAGGTACGGTCACAGGCCCGACCACGCCCTATGTGTACACGCGTTTCCCGGAAGCAAGTTGGACCGCGACCAGTTTCCGCGCCGGCATCGAATATGATTTGCTGCCCAAGTCCATGGTCTATGCAACGCTCGCCAGCGGTTACCAACCTGGCGTAGTCAATGCCATGACCGGCGCAGCCAGCAGTAAAAATACCTCCACGCAATTTACCGCCGGCATCAAGAATCGCTTCCTCGATAACACCCTGCAGTTCAATGTGGAAGCCTTCTTATTAAAGTATAAAGATCGTCCCTTCACTTATAACGTCGTGGTGGGTAGCTGTACGACACCCGCGGGCTTCACCGGCACGCTGTATGTACCGGCGAACTACGCCTGCATCACGCCGGTAGGCGCGACCGTCACCGTACCCAAGCAGGAATCGCGCGGCGTTGACATCGAAGTCAATTACTTGCCCACTGCGGCGGATCGTATTGATCTAACCTTCGAATGGCTGGAGGCGACTTTTGGCACCGCACCCGCTGCACCGACCTATTCGGTAACCGATATCACCAACGCAGCGGTATCGCAGGGTGGCGTAATCAACACCACCGCAGCACAGCAGATATTGACGCAGTACAACGAATACATCGCCGCATACAAAGGCGTCACGCTGCAGAATGCACCGAAGATCAGCGCCAACCTGACCTATGAGCATCGCTTCACGCTGCCCGGCGGCAGCACGCTGTCGCCCAGCGTGAATGTCTTCCACAAATCGAAGTACTGGGGCCAGGGAAACAGTCCTGCGCCCAGTGGCATCACCGTCAATCCGCAGGCCGCGCTGGCCGATGGCTCCATCCTGCGCCAGGACGATTATCAACTGTGGAATGCCTTTCTCAGCTGGCGTGCGTCGGACAGCAGATTCTCTGCTACTGCGTATGTCAAAAACATCAAGGATGAAGCGATTCAGTTGAACATCGGCGGTGAAGGCGCCAACACGCCTAACTATGTCAGTCTCGATGCACCGAGAACATTCGGCGTGACCTTCAATGCCAATTTTTAGTGCTCACGGCTCAATCTGAGCGATCAAGTAAACGAATGCCTTGGTTACACAAGGCATTCGTTGTCATGCCACACGGGCAGCCTTCATTGAAGCGTGTCTGGCGTACCACCCAACGCTAGATTTTCCCGACGCGGATCGGCACCGCCGAACAGCAGGACACCACCCTTAGCGTCCGGGACGCTAAGAATAGCGCTTAAGCCACTGCTCACCGGGCTACGATTGACTCGATGCCCCATCGCTTCCAACTGCGCTTGCAGTTGTTGTCCCGCAGCTCCATCCACATCGGGATGTCCACTCTCAAGTGAAGTAACCGGTCCATTAGCCGCGCCGAACTGCGGTAACGACACCGCTTGCTGCGCATCCAGATTCCAATCCAATGCACCCACCAATGCTTTCACAACGAATTGAATGATAGTGCCGCCGCCAGGTGAACCCACCACCATTGCCAATTCGCCACGACTGCCATCGGGTTTGCGCTTGAATACCAATGTTGGCGCCATGGAGCTACGTGGTCGCTTACCGCCCTCAACACGATTGGCGATGACGCCATTCGCATCCGCCGGCACCGCTGAGAAATCGGTGAGCTGATTGTTCAACAAAAATCCTTTGACCTGGGTGAATGATCCAAAGCCACCTTCGACGGTGGTGGTCATCGCCACGGCATTGCCGTAGCGATCGACAATCGAGAAGTGAGTGGTCTCCGGCAAGCCAGGTCGCGCATCGCTGCCACCTGCCACACCAAAGTCACCAGCTTGAGCCTTGCCCATACTGCGTTGCGGATTGATCAGCGCAGCGCGTTGCCGCAGATAGGCTTTATCAAGCAAACGATTGGCGGAGCCACCGGGCAGTGGCACGAAGTCTGGGTCGGCCACATAACGATCGCGATCTGCGTATGCGAGTCGTTCTGCATCGGCAATCAAATGCACAGCCTGCGCGCTCGGCACGCCACCGTGGAGGGTGGGCTGCTTGGGCTTCAATGCCGCCAGATCGAAGCGCTCAAGGATGCTCAATGTCTGTGCAACGGCAAGACCACCTGAGGATGGCGGCGGAAAACCACAGATCACCCACACGCGATAGTCGCTGCACAGCGCTTCACGCCGCTTGGCGCGATAGCCGGCCAGATCCTCTGCCGTCATCAGACCGGGAGTGACTTGCGCGTACCGCGGGTTATCAGCCAACACCGCTGGATGTTTGACCTTATCGACAATCGCCTGAGCAATCTCGCCTTCATAGAAAGCGCTGCTGCCCTTGGCGGCAATGCGACTCAGCGTATCCGCCAAGGCCGGATTACGCAGCAGCGTACCTGCCACCTTGGCATTGCCCTCCGCGTCCAGAAAATAAGCACGCGCCTCGGGGTCGCGTTGCAATTGTCGCTGCGAGTCAGCAATGGAAGCCGCCATGCGCGGACTGATTTGAAAGCCCTGCGTGGCAAGCTGTATCGCGGGTGAGAACAACTGCTTCCATGCAACGCGCCCATGCTCGCGATGCGCTTGTTCAAGCATACGCACCACACCGGGCACGCCCACCGAACGCCCGCTTTCGCGCGCATTCGGCAGCACCGGCTTGGCTTCATTGCGATTTTCGTAACGAAGATAATCCGGCCACGCAGCCGCCGGCGCCGTCTCGCGACCGTCATAAGCCTGCACTTGTCGAGTCGCAGCATCGAAGTACAGCAACAATGCGCCGCCACCGATGCCCGAAGATTGCGGCTCGGTGAGGTTCAACACCATTTGCGTGGCAATGGCCGCATCGATGGCCGTGCCGCCATCGCGCAATATCCGACACGCTGTCTGAGTCGCCAGCGGGTTGGCGGTAACCGCCAGGTAGCGACGTGCCTGCACCAACGGCTTGGTACTAAACCCAGTGCTGATCTCTGGTGCATTTGCATCGCGTGCACCCTGTGTTGGCACAATCGCCGTCTCCGCTTCATAGCGGCAAGGATCGGAGGCGGTGTCGTTCACGCCGGCAACGCGATCGCCGGGAGCGACTGGTGCGGCACAGGCTCCCAACATCAAAGTACAAACCAGCGGCCAGCGGTATTTAAGAAATATCATTTGGGTCGGTTATAAACACAGCGAACGACTACAAAAAAATACGAAGATACGATGACGACTTACTGGGCAGCCAGTAGCTGCAATCTACATCCACCGTCCAAGCCACCATCCAACGTCCTGCACTCAGACTACCAATAACAGCTTTACCGGCAACTTGCCTATCGGACGTACTGCCATTCGGCCCGTACCCGGCTTGGCCAGCATAAAGCCGCGAAAATCTCAGGCCGGTGTCCCAAACGGATAGACGACCCACGAACCCACTCTGTTGAGTTTTCAACAGACCGTTCACTTCAATGCTGAAACCTCAACAGCGAAAGGCCGATCCTGACCAGAGGCCAACAGTTCATATCGCCGGCAGCATGACGCTGGGACCAATGACGTCATGCATTTACGCCTCTCAGATCATACAGGCAGGCAACGGCTCAATATTCACACATATTGGCATGCAAAGTGCTTTCCATCTGCAGACCCTGCCACGTAGCTGCGATTTCATGGAAATCCAAAGCCACAGTCATCAGCCACCTTTACATGATCTACATTCTTGATCACTACAAGCACCCGTCCCGGACGGCACCCGTCAAATCAACGGCTCACGCGTTGCATCGTGCAAGCAATCGCATGAGACCGGCGACATTTTCTTTGCATCGCTTCTGGATTTGACGATGCATGGACAAATTATCGCGATCGTAGGCGGCGGCTTCTGTGGCGTGATCACCGCAGTGCAATTATTGAACTCCGCATCTACGGCAATCGGTCAAATCATCCTGATTGAAAAGCGCGTCTTGCTTGGGCGTGGCATTGCCTACGGCACCACCGATTCACAACATCTTCTGAATGTGCCCGCAGGCCGCATGAGCGCACTGGCTCAGGATGACCAAGACTTCCTGCAGTATCTACGGCAGATCGACCCGAGCTACTCCGCCGAATCGTTCGCGCCGCGTAACATCTATGGACATTACCTGGAAGCCCTGCTCGATAACGCCATTCGCCGGAAAGCAAACCATACTAAGTTTCGCATCATTCAAGATACCGTCGCTGATATCCAAGTATCAGCGACAGGCAGTGCATTGCTGACCGTGAGTCAGGGACCGACGATAGCAGCGGATAAGGTGGTCATTGCCAATGGCAATCTGGCCATCAAACAGCCTGCCATCAGCGCCGATATCGCCCATTCGGCGCGCTACATTGCCGACCCATGGGCTGTGGATGCGCTATCGCGCATCGACCCATTGCAAGATACCTTGCTGCTGGGCGCCGGGCTTACGGCAGTAGATGTTGCCTGTTCGCTGACTCAGCAAACCTTCCACTCAACCATCCACATGGTGTCGCGACACGGACTGCAAGCACAGACCTTTCACGCCGACCATCAGCTAACAAAAGAACCGCCACAGATCGACCTGTCGCTGGCACGCTTCAACACCATGAGGAGAGCGGTGCATGCCTTCCGTCAGCAAGTACGCTTGAGTGCCGAACAGGGCCACGATTGGCGCGAGGTCTTCAGCTTGATACGCAGCAAGACTGCACCTATCTGGCAAGCACTGGCAGAAAACGAACGCAAAATATTTCTAAGACATGTGCAGCCCTACTGGGACATCCATCGCCATCGAGTAGCGCCACAGGTCGCAGAAAAAATTGACCGATGCGCTGCACGTGGCGAACTGACCCGTCATGCCGGCCGCATAGTGGCGCTGCGAGAAACCGCTGATGGCATTCACGCCATCATCAGGAAGCGAGGTTCAAAGGTTCAGAAGGAACTGACGGTAGGCTCGGTGATCAACTGTACCGGACAGTGCAATGATGTAAGCACCGCAATGGACCCATTGATGTCCAATCTGCATGAACGAGGTCTGCTGGTAGTCGATCCGCTGAAAATCGGCATCCGGGTAGCCGATAACTACGCGCTGATTGATGGCAGAAACACTCCCTCATCCACACTGTACTATGTTGGGCCTCTGCTGCGCGCTAAATACTGGGAAGCCACTGCGGTTCCCGACTTGCGCCATCATGTTGCGGCGCTGGTGCGTGGCTTGACAGGGACAATTGGAGCGGGGGGAGAGAATCGAACTCTCGCGTCAACCTTGGAAAGGTCGCAGGCAACCACTACATCACCCCCGCGCAGAAGAGAGTTTGCATTACAAGGTGATTCAGATAAGTGATTTACATCAAACTTCCATCGATGAGCTTCGCTGCCGATCAATCAAAATAGGTTGGCACGACTATCTGACCAACCGCTTTACCGCACCCATGCGCTCCAGGCATACGTCTTCCTGTATTTCAGTGCCCGACGGCATGCGCTTGAAAGTCGCCTTGAAACTCCAAGGCGCCGCGTAGAACTGTGCATCCTCGATGGTAAAAGTTGCTTGAATCGTGCTTCCTTGCTTATCGAGCGCCCAACGTTCGACCACCTGCATATCCATACTATGCGGCAGGCCGGCGGCGTCGAGTAGAGTCATATCGTTGAACAGCTGCGAGTCGATCACCAGCGCATCTTTATCCCAACTACCCGTGGCAAAGCCGAAGTAAGTCGGTGCATACATATTCTGTTGATCGTGACTGATGCCGATGTCAACGGCTCGGAATAAGCGATTCCACTGGAACAGCACATACAATGTATTGGCTTCTTGTTGAATCTCAAACGGCATGCCCATGAAGTAAGCACGCGGCAGACCCGGTGGCTGACACTTGGCGGTGTCATCGAAACCGATATCGCCGGCTTTACGTGCCGCCACACGTTGTTGATACAACTGCGCTGCTTCAGGCAGCAGTGGCGGCAACTTACCCTCTACGGTTTTCAAAGCGCTTGGTGGACTGACTGCCTGCCATACACCGGTGAAGTCAGGTGTGGCTGCAGACAATTGCGCACCCCACCCTGCCGCTGCCAGCACCCAGGCTGGACGAAGATAATTTGTAAATTTCATGGTCTTGCTCATTTGAACGTGTAGTTCTCGTTGAAATTGTCAGAGAACTCTTCGCAGACTTGCTCCTGGATATGCAAATCGGGCCGCCAGTTGTAAGTCACTGTCTTACTGCCCGGTGTAACGTAAGCATCGCTATGAAAATTGATGAGCCATTCCAATTGCTGGCCATCGTTCTTGCGGGTAAAGCGTTCTTCGACATAGTACCCAGGCGGGGTCACACCGCCTTCGCGATTGAGCAATCCCACGGTATTGACCACCAAGGTGTTGCCATCCCAATGACCGATGGAATGACCGGCATAGCTCGGTATCAATCGCTTGGGATGTTGACGGTCCAGATAGATGCGGCGGGTACGGTGATTCTCTTCGTTGACGATCGTGACCTGTTGCCGGGTTTGAATGATCAACGTGGGATAGCCGCCACCAGTACCGAAGAAGGCATCAGGCACACATAAACGTGCGGCGTCGGCGTTGGGCAGCTCACCCTGATTGGGCGCCAAGGTGCCCTGCGGAAACTGTGCAAGATACTCAGGCTTGATCACTGGCACATTGCCCTGCCGGCCGCCGCCAGCGCCCATACCTGGATTCGCAGCCATGCCACCCACCGCGCCACTAGCCGCTGTCCGCGCCGGCGAAGTCGTCCAGATACCGGACAGCACACGGGGATTCATGGGTGGGGTTTGGGCGACCGCGTAAGTGGTATGGAACACCTGTGCGGTCATCAACGCCACAACCCACCAATAGTCACTGCAGCGTGACGCCGTTAGATTCGATGTCATTTACAAACTCTCTGAAATTTTAGAGATCAAACACGCGGCGAAGTGCCCAGGACAGTGCCATCTGATTTTTCGACACCGCGAAACGCGCCGCCCGGCGTGCCATCGACACGCGGCGCGATGGTGACTTTGACCTTCTCACCCACTTGCAGGGATTTATAGGTCCAGCCCTGGCGCGCCATCTGCGATACCGACGCGCCCTCTATTTCCCACACCACGTCCTCACCCCTGTCATTTTTTACGATCAGATAGATCCAGGAATGCGGATTGGTGAAGCGGAACTCCTTGATCGATCCCTCCAACACGATCTGCTTCGTCGGTTCGAACATGGCGGTGGAGTGATGAGCCACGGCACACTGAAACAACATCGACAAAAACAACCCAATTAACCCACCCACGCTGCTACGAAATATCACTGCTTGCTGCTCAACTATGGATAAAAAAGCGCATATCAAAACCGAGGGAAAAACAAACAATATGCGCCGGAAATCGAATCCCGCCGATCGAAGAACCTCGACCAGGGATAACCTACTTTGCAATCGGCGGCGAACCGGCATCTCCCGGTGGACGCGTGCCGAATGGCACATCGCCAGCGATCACTCTTATGAGGTGATCCGGAACCACGGTGGCATGCGCATGAATGATGATGTCCTTGGCAGGATTGGCGTCCCAGTGATCGGTTATCAAGCCATCATGCACACGGAACACATCGACGCTGTCGCTGTAGGTGGTGACGATCTCGCCATCCACCGAAGCCATGAACGGAATCTCGATGCGATCCCCCAGGCGAGCCGGACGAACACCCTTGCCACTGGCAATCAGTTCATCGCGCGTACCGCAGACGCTATCGACAGGACGATTCAGGTGGCTGTGATCGCAAAAGCCGGGGCTCACATACTTTTCAACCGCGTCTTTGTGATTGCCGAGCACATAGGCATTGAATACAAATGAAAATACCAGGCGCTTGTTGGCAGCCTCTTGCTTGGTCTCGGCATAAGGCGTGATGGGACCCGGATTCACCGCAGTCAATAGCTGGCGGTTGGTAGGTTGACCAATCGTACGTTTGCCGCGCTTACCTTGCTCCGCACGCGTAATCACGCCCCACTCCGGAAAGCCACGCGCATTGGCGTGCAATTCAATCTCCGCAGGCGGCGATGCATCCCAGTGATCGGTAATCTTGCCCTCTTTGACGCGGAAGATATCGATGCCATCGCCATACATAGAGACCATGTCGCCATTCACCGTGGCCAATCTCGGCACATCGACTTTTTCGCCGGGCTTAAGCGGTTCCTGCGGACGACTGATACGCGATTGCAGATATTCCTTGGTTGAACACTCGGTTTGCCCGCCATTGCCGAGATGACCGTGATCGCAATAGTCGGCACTAAAGAATTGATTGAATGCGCCCACCGCATTGCGTTCAATCGAGCCCACATAGATGCGCTCGAACAGCACTTTCTTTGCTGCTGTTTCCTGCGCCGTTTCGCCACGAGGACTGGTCAGCCCGGTATCACCCCGCTTAATGGTTGCAGGATCGACGCCCTCTGCCTGCGTCAGCGCCACAGTTAACAAGCCGCCAAGCAGAGCAATGCCCAACGGTCTAGCGGAGATGAAATTAAACATGATTACTCCATCAGCGGATTATTTAATTGTCGGTGGTGGCTGCAAGGTCACCGTGGTCGGCGGCGATGCGTTCCAGCTGTCGGTGATCTTGCCATTGACGACTCGATGAATATCGATGCCTTCACCGAACATGATCACCAGATCGCCATTGGCGGTAGCCATCTTGGGCACGGCAAGATCGACGCCACTCGCCACCATGCGTTTCTGCGCCGCCATGCTGGAAGCAAGGTTCTCTGCATAACCCACGTAGTCCGATTTACCACGTGTCAGGATGTGACTGTGGGCACGAAAGTCGCGCGAAAAATACTTGGCATACGCAGCCGGAAAGTTGCCGCGCAACCACGCCAACTGCGAATACTCGAAAACGATTTTCTTGTTGGCCGCTTCTTGCGGCGACTCGCCGTAAGGGCTGACCGGCCCGGTACTCACCGGATCGATGACTATCTTCGACAGATCCGGATTCAACTCTTCGGCTGTCAATGGTGGCGGTGTGACGGTACTTGGCTTCATCACATTCACAGCCGTGCCCGGCGCATGCTCCTTGATAGTGATGGTCTGCGCAGGCGATGCATCCCAATGATCAGTGATCCTGCCGTTCTCGACTCGATAGATGTCCAAGGTGCGGCCGTACAGGGTCACCATCTCACCGTTGACCGCTGCTTGTTTGGGCAAGCCCAGATCAACTCCCTTCTTGAATTGCTCAGCCTGCTTGGTTACCTCGGCAAGCTTCTCTGTGTAACCCGCTGCATCCTGTCCTTGCTTGCGCAGCAGATGACTGTGCTCTTTAAACTGCTTGCTGACATATTTTTCGAATGCCTGCTGAGGTTGCTGTTGCTTGATGGCAAGATCCAGCCATTCGAACACCAGACGCTTGTTGGCGCTTTCCTGCGGCATTTCGCCGTAGGCATCCAATGGGCCGACATCGACTGTACGAGTCTCCGCCGCCGATACGGCGGAGACAATGGCCAGCACGGAGGCAATCAATGAAACGAGTACCGAGGATTTCATACGACCTCCGCGGGTACTGATTATTTCTTAACCACTTTGGCTTTATTGCGCTCAGCCACCGCTTCTTCGATTCTCGCCACGGCTCTGGCCACACCGGCAGGATCATGGGCCTTGATAGTGACTTCAGCCGGTGGCGAGCCATCCCAGTGATCGGTGATCTTGCCGTCCACCACACGGAACACATCGACGCCGGCGCCATACATGGTCACCATCTCGCCGTTAACCGAAGCCATGGTGGGGATTTCGATTTTCTGACCGGGCTTGAGTGGTTCCGGATGACGCTCGATCCAGCTAGCCAGGGTTTCTTCATAGCTGAAACAAGGCTTCTTGCCCTTGGTGCTGATGTGACTGTGGTTGCAATAGTTCTTGCTGACGTACTTCTCGAACGCTTCCTTGGGCTTGCGCTCCACTTCCAGCATATATAGCCAGTCGAACATGACACGCTTGGCCGCTGCTTCTTCCGGCAATTCACCGTAAGGTGTAACAGGTCCGACATCGCCACGCTTGATGGTCGCCGGGTCCACTTCAATGGCCATCGCGGCGGTGCCGATCAATGCGCCGACAACGCATGCGCCCAACAGACCATACACTTTCTTACTCTGATCTTTCATAGCATCCCACCCGTGTTGTTAAAAGGCATACGCACATCGTTATTAGCAATTCCAAAGAAGCACTGACTCAGGGATATTGCAGGCTGTAGTGACCCGGCAATTTGATGCGCTCCTCGCACACATCTTCGACCAACGTTCCAGCAGGCTTGCGCGCAAACACCATGCGCGCCTCCCAAGGTTTGCTGAAGGTTTTGGGATCGTCGAACTGCAGCACGGCCTCAAGCGTGTTGTCGTCCAGCTTCTTAAAGCGTTCCACCAGCTTCAGGTCTTCGCTATGCGGCAAACCGGAAGCATCGAGCAGCGTCTCGCCCTTGATGCCGATGACCTGCACCACCAGGGTGTCGCCTTGCCAATGTCCGGCCGACTTACCGTAGTAGTAAGGTCCGGCGAAATCCGGCAGGGTCTTGTCGATGTCGATCACTCGGAACAGACGATTCCATTGATATAGAAAATCAATGCGCTCGGGCTTTTGCACGATCTCGAATGGATAACCCAATTCGTACAGAGAACGCGGCTCACCCGGTGGCTTGCAGCGGCTGCTGGGATCGAAGGACACATCACCCGCTTTCTTTGCCGCCATGCGTTGCTCGTAGAGACTTTTCGCTTCCGGAAGCAAGGGTGGGACAGCATTTTCAGCAGTTAGCAATGCTTCTATGGGTTGGGCAATCTGCCAGGTGCCGCTGAGATCATGTAGATCAGCGGATTCTTTTTTAGAACAGGCAACTGCCAACAATCCACCCAGGGCAAGCATTGCAACACGTAAATACTTCGCATGTCTTTCTGCAAACAAGATCGCGCTCATTGTGCGTCACCCTCGCCCAGATAACCCACGCCATACAAGTCATTACCATCCTCGCAGATGTTCTCGACATACTCGCCAGGCTTGGCAAAGCTGTAGTCGCTGGTGATCTTGTACTGCGTCATGTTCGTAGCCGTATCCATGAAAGTGACTTCATTGCGCAAACTGGTACGGTCATCGCTCTTGGTAATGCGCTCAACTACGTGCAGAGTCGGCGTCGCCATGACCACCGATAGATCCAACGCCTTGTCGGGCGGCGGCAACTTCTCGCCCTTCTTGATCGGTTGATCGTAGATATCCTTGCCGGGGATGTGAATGTTGGTGCCTGCGTAACCGAAGGTGCCCTTGATGCCTACGGTGTCGACCACCAAGGTATTGCCTTCCCACTTGGCTACCGAATCGCCACCATAGGTCGGCGTCACTTTTGCCGGATGTTCGCCGTTCAAACGAATGCGCCGCACCCGCACCACATTGGTGTTGTTGCCGTCGTAAACAATGGTGAGCTGCTGCGGGGTTTGAAAGATCTCGCCGGCGATGGAAGTGACCGCCGGATACACCATGCAGAAACGCGATAACTCATACTTGGAAAGAATGCGTGGTCCGGGCCGCTGGCCAGCCTCGAAACTTTGTTCGATGGGTCCACCGAAATCGTTTGCCTTCCAGTTGCCGCTGAAGTCACGGGGATCGTTACTCGAAGCCGGACCGGCAGGACGCGGCGGTGCATTCTTATCGCGCTGACCGCGATTGATCACCGCGCCCTTGCCTCGCACGATATCGAGAAAACCTGCCGGCACTGCTGCCAAATCTTCGTCGGTAGGCGGCTCGATCTGCGCCCAACTACTGCTGCAATAACTCAGGGCAACAATGACTGCGCAACACGATACCAGCGATCGTGTCGATGCATGGTTGATCATGACGCAATGCTCCCGATTAGAACTTGATTTGTTTGCCATCTTTGAACACCGCCAGGAACTCACCGCCATGCGTACCATCGCGACGCGGCGCGACCACGCAGCGAATCTTCATACCGGCTTGGAGCGTTCTGCCTGTCCAACCATTGCGCGCCAATCCCACCGGCGCTGGACCTTCCAAAACATATTCGTCTTCACCACCCTTGCCATCCGGCACCATCAAGTGCACCCAGGCATGCGGATTGGTCCAGAGAAATTTTTTCACTGTGCCGGTCATGGCGACGGGATTGCTGCGATCGAAGGCAGCCGCCGAATGATGTGCACCGGCATTCGACAACCAGCCGATGCCGCTCAACAGCACAACCGAAATCCATCGTGAGTTATTCATGACAGGCCTCGTTCTTGGCTCACAACTTTGCCGACAAAATCACACCATACGCCCTTGGTTCATCCGGTGCGAAGGTTGTCTGTCCCGTGCCGGTGAAGGCATTAGGTGCAAACAGATCGGTAAACGTGGTTTTGTCGGTCAGGTTGTTGATGTAGGCAGTCAGGGTCCAATTGTTGCTTGCGCCGTTATAGGCAAACGATAGATTGAATTTCGCAAAGGATTTCTGTTCCCAATAGCTGCGGGCATAGTCGGGCACGGTGAGCGCAGCAGCTGTGCAGCTGCCAGCCGGATAAAAACCAGGGATCTGCTGACAGGATGCAGGCGTATTGATGATCTGCTTGGTGGAGAACTGAGCATCGGCGGATGCCACCAGGCTGGCGCCACTGCCGAAGATAAAGCTATGCGCATACTTGGGCATGATCTGCCAGGTAGGCGAATGCGGTAGCGACAGACCACGCAATGACGCTGCCCAGGTTTTTACGCCGGGCGCAGCCTGTTCCGAAACCGGCACTGCGCCGAAACGTGCATGCATGTATGAAATGTTGAGATCCAACTTATCGTTATCGCTTAACAGATAAGAAGACTCCAACTCGCCGCCGTAATTTCTGACGGTGCCGGCATTGCCCGTATATGAAGCTACTGGCAGGAAGTCCGGGTCTACACCGGTGGCGGGATTGAAGAAGTTGACGCTGTAGTTGAACTGATAGTTACGGTAGTTGTAGTAGTACAACGAGGCATTGAGACGCAGGTGATCGTCCAGCAAGGTGTTCTTGCTGCCGACTTCGTACGAAGTCAGGAACTCCGGGTCATACGCAGCTTTGAACCCGGGCGTAAGATAAGGACTGGCGCCAGCGCATCCCACCGAGCCCGCGCCGCCAATGGTCGGCGTCGTGCCGCAAATGGCATCGGGTGATGGCACATTCAAGAAGCTGCCGGTCTTCCAACCCGTGGACACCATGGCATATAGCAAAGAACTATCGGTCAGATCGTGTTCAAGCTTGGCCAGCCAGTTGGTGCGCTTGTATTCGGCATTCAAGGCTTCGATGTTGTAGTACACGAAGGACGAGCTCGACGCCTGACCGCTTAGATTGTCGTTGATCGGAAAGCGGTAGTTGGAATTGATGGTCGTGCCATCGGGCAGTAGATAATTGCCGGGCGAGAAGGCGCGCTGTTTGGAATCCTGCGAATAACGCACACCACCCGTGACACGCCAGGTTGCAGTCAGAGGCAGGGTTGCCTGCGCATAAACATCCTTATCCTCAGAAATACGGCGCGTGCTCTGCGGGTAGATTTGCGGATACGGTGCAGCCGGCCAGACGGCCACTGCGGTGGCGGGTGACGTGGTAGTCAATGAGCCATTGGCGTTCTGCGTGGCCAGCACCTGGCTCTGCCAGTAGTAGTAAGCGCCCACCAGCCACTTGATATCGGCATCGTCAGGATTTGAGACCCGGAATTCATAGCTGCGTTGCCGTTGCGGCGAAGAGCTGCGCACATTGTTGGTGGCGCGCGCCAGCGCCTGCATATCGGAGAAACCCAGATTCCGTTGGGTCGTATAGGTCACGTAGTTGGTGGTGAAACCATTGTTCAACACGTCGGCATGCTGATAGGTAGGCTGGAAGTAGAAATTCGCAAACTGAGTATTCCAACTCACATCGGCATAGACATTGGCGATTTTGAAAGTGTTGTAGGTCAGCGGCGGCGTGGGATTCCAGTAATAGCCATTGGCCGTAGTAAACGGCGCAGTGAAACTGATGATGCCGCTATTGCCGGTGCCTGTGCCGGTGGTCGATGAGGTGGAGTAATCGCCGGATAATACAACTTTGAAATCTTCATTCGGCTTGAACAACAGACGAACACGACCCGACTCGGAATCCACATCGCCGCCGTCGGCCGTGAAATAGCCATCGCGCCTTACGGTGGTGGTGGCAATGCGTAGCGCAAACATCTCGTTCAGAGGTACATTGATGACGCCCTGAGTGGCGAACAAATTGTAGTTGCCGCCCTCCACCGTGCCCTTGAGTTCCAACTTGTCCAAACCGGGTTCATTGGTAATCACACTGACCGCGCCACCTTCGGAGGTGCGACCGGTCAAGGTGGTTTGCGGTCCACGCGCCACTTCAACACGCGCAACGTCATAGAACGTATCGCGCGGTGTCTGGCCGCGCTGCATGAATACGCCGTTGGTGGTCAGCGTGACCGAGGCATCCTGGCCGAACTGCGGGCCATTCCCCACGCCGCGTATGAAGAAGTAGCCGCCATTGCCGGTCTCAACGCCGGCCACACCACGCAGCATCTGCACCAGATTGGTTTTGCCTGCATTACGCAGTTCATCGCCATTCAATGCCGCCACTGACAATGCGGCGCGTTGCAGATTTTCTTCGCGCTTCTGCGCAGTGACGATGACCTCTTCCAACTCTAATGCGCCGCTGGAAGCCGGCGGGGATCCACCAAAGTGGGTGAAGCGCTGGGCTGCGGCACAGAGTTTGGCGAACCAGGCTTAGCGGCCACCACCGCAGCAGCATTGCGCAAGACGATCACGCTGTCGTTTGCCGATGCCACTTCAAGCGCGGTGCCGGCAATCAACTGTCGTAAAGCCACCGTCGTGTCGTACTCACCCTTGATGGCGGCAGTGACGCGGCCTTGCAGGTTGTCCGCCGGCGCAACGATCTGGGTGTTGGTCTGGCGCGCCAGCTCGGTCAGCGCCGTCGACACGGGTTGACTTGGAATATCCAGAAAATGCTTGTCAGCCGCCAATGCGGTAATCGGTGTCCACAGTGTCAAACCCAGCATCAGAGTATTGATGCTGTAATGCCGCGCTGACTTCATCGAATCGCCCCCGGTGCTTATTTGTGCTCTAGTGACTCTCCCAACATAAGAGCCGCGATGGGCGCACTTCCACCAGTGAACCGACAAAACAATTTGTCAGCTATTGTGAAATATGGATGCCGTCTTCTGCCGTGGTGACAGTCAGCTGCAGAGCATCACCGATGGCCTGCGCGAATCCAGCCGGATCGTTGGCGGCGAACAAGCCGACAATGCGACGGTCGGCAATGCGTGCATCGTCGATGATGATGGGCTGGGTGCTATAGCGTTTGTATTCTTCGACAGCCTGCAGCAAGGTCTGCGATTCGAACACGATGTTTCCATAGCGCCAGGCCAGCCTGCGATCGATCTCTTCGTTGGATAGCGCAGCCGAGGTCGCCACTCCATCAATGACATAGCCGGCGGTATTGGCCGGTAGTTCAAGCATAGCGCCGCCCGACGTCGACAAATGCACTTGACCGCTGCGCACCAGCACTTCGGTCTGTCGCGAACTGCGATACACAGCAAGCTTCGCCCCAGTGGAACGCAGCGATACCCCATCCACCTGCAACACACACTCGCGCGCATCGGTGGGCGCGATTTCAAAAAAAGCTTCGCCATCCCTCAGCTGTAGCATCCTGAATCGGCTTGAATACCCAACTCGCAATTCGCTAAGCGTGTTTAGAGTCACCACCGTGCCATCGCTCAAGGGAATGCGTCGAACTTCGCCCAAGGCAGTGGCATAGACCTTATCGCCGGCCAGCAACCCCCAGGCGCCTATACCGATGACTGCGCCACTGGCTGCCGTTGCCCACAAAAATCTGCGACGATTGATTGAGAAAGATCGGTCCACTTCATCGCCGGCTAACGCGGCGATATGCGCGGGTGTCACGGCCTGCGCTTGATCCAGGCTATGCATCAATGCCTGGGTGCGGGCGAAAGCGCCGCGATGACGTATGTCGCGCGACAACCAATCTTCCAACTCCTGCCGTTCCTGCGCCGAGAGCGGCGCGCGATCGCATCGCGCCGCCCATCTGGCCGCGACTTCATCGATCGGATTGTCCTTTTTGTCGGTCATTCGCTATCTGTTGTGTGTTGGGGGCATCACCGCGATCGGGTTCCAGACCGCGTGCGACAAACTGCATGATAGTGTGTATGCCCTTGCCGATGTGCTTTTCAACCGTGCTTTCTGCGATGCCCATGCGCGCCGCAATCTCTGCCTGCGACAGCCCCTCCACCTTGCGCATCACGAAGACTTCACGGCATTTTGCCGGCAATCGAGCAATCTGTTCGATCACCCGCCGTAACTCCTGGTGACTGGCAACCCGCGATTCAGGCTCGGGCCCTTCATCTGGGATGCTTGACTCGTCAAGTTCCGCCAGTGACACGATGGAAATAATTTTTGCACGCCGCAAATGGCGGTAGAGCACCGAACGCGCTACTGAGAATACATAGGCCTTTACATCGCGGATGGCATCCACACTCGGCAGACCGGCCAGGATTCCATACACTTCCTGGACCACATCGTCGGTCTCCAATCCCGGCACCCTGCGCCGCTGCAGCCATGAACGCAGCACCGGCTCGATAGGCAGTACATTGCGCGACAGCCATGCCGCCCGCTGTTGCATTAGCGGCAGGCTCTGCCAGCCGATAGATCGCTGGCGATTCGTGAAACAGTTTCCCCCGGTGGATACACGCTTTGTTCTCTTGAATTAATTCGCGACGAACTAGCATAAGTGGCGCAATGCGCCTGCTGCAAGGCGTTCACAGCGCGATACGGTTGGCAATGCTCGACATTAAGCAACCCCACTAGCGCCGCTTGCGCTTGGCATCGAAGTGTCGCTGGCAGCTCTCAATAGCATTGCCATGCTCGGCCACCCACCGCAACATGCTGTCGATCTGTCGTGCAAAGTCCCGACCCATTTCGGTGAGTGAATACTGCGTGCCCGGTGGACGCGTATTCAAATGCACGCAGGTCACCAGCCCATCTCGCTCCAGGGAGCGCAGGCGAAGAATCAGCATTCGTTGCGAAATTTGCTTGCGATGACTCATGGCACCTGCCAAACGTTTCAGCGTTGCGTTGCGCAGGTCGCCGGTGCTGAGCAACAAAATCAACAGACTGCTCCAGCGGTCGCCCAGTCTGATGAATATCTCGCGGGTGGGCGTGTCGTGCCGGGATGGATTCAAGGCATCCGCCAGCCACAGTAATCAATCCCGGGTCTGTTCCGGTGCAGACAACTCTTTTGCGCGCTCCACAATCGCGGCTATGTTCGAGTGACTGGCTTCCTTCAACGACCTATGCCGCTGCATTGCCGTGGCGTCGAGCATTATTATTCTCTCAGCATCTGTCCAACGATTGCAGGACACGCTGCAGCATGCCCTCCCCCTCACATCACCCTAAGCGGTGAGCCATCTTGAGATTCAACGAAAGTACATAGACTGCTCAAACCTAAGCATGAAATGCTCTGTGAAGCTGCCGGCAAAATAAAATCCCCATCAGCACCTCACCGCTTGTTTATGCACATGGCGTGCAAAGCACTGCCTGCCATGGTGACGACCGCCCCGCTCACCCGACCCATCAGGCGATACTAAAAATTAATACAGAACGAAGATGGCGGAACCGCGTTCCGTACGACTCTTCTCTTTAATAAGAAGTGAAACGACTGAGAATGATTACAGACATTGAGCCCATGTCATTGCGGGTGTTGATTGTCGACAGCGAACCATCAGCAAGGGATCTGCTGCAGAAACTGCTGGCAAACATGCCGGCCATCGCCCTGATCGACTTGGCCAATAGCGGACCGGCCGCAGCGCAAGCGATTCGCCAACATCGACCCGATATCGTATTTATCGAAACCCAGGCACCGGCATTGGCCGGCATGGATGTCATCGACGAAATCGGCCTGGACAAAATGCCGGCAACCATCTTTGTCACCCATGACGACCGACATGCCTTACAGGCTTTTGAAGTGGGCGCCGTTGACTACCTGCTCAAACCCTTGACGGTAAATCGTCTGGCCGTTGCCGTGCAACGCGCCCAACAAGCTGTCGAAGCCCGATCATTGACACAGCCTGGAATTCGCAGGGACCTGTCTTCACGCACATTCAATTCACATAGCGTCTCGGACAGAGACCGCGCCTCGGACTGCGAAAGCAGATATATCAAACGCATTGCGGTTGAATTGCGCGGTCAGTTGCGAACCATCCCGGTTACGCAAATAGACTACATTGTCTCCAGCGGGGTTTATGCAGAGCTGCATGTGGGTGATAAATCCTATCCTTTACGGGTACGCATGAAGACTTTGGAGCAGGGATTGGACCCAGCCTGTTTCATGCGCATCCATCGCTCCAGCATCGTTCAACTCGGTAGGATTGAGATGCTGAGTCGACAATCCGGCAGCGACTACCACCTAAGACTGACCAATGGTGTGCAGCTGGCCGTAGCGCGCACCAAGATAAAAGAACTGGAACAGTGGATGGGCTTGATCAACCCCACTCACAGTCATTAGAAATTTCCCGCCGCTAAACACATAAAGTATCAATGCATTTTCGCGCATCGGTATCTCAGATTATTTTCTCGAATCATCGAAATCCATTCCCGGCGTTTCTCTTGGCGATACAAAACATGAATCAGTGCGAGTTGCCATTCATTGAAATGCTCAATTACTCAACTCTAAATAGTCGCCAACTACAACATCACATTGGTGTAACTCATTGCGTGTTGTTTAAACACAAACCTAATATTCATTGCGAGCAACACATTCAGACCTGAGCTCTGAATTGTTTCGCTCTCATCAATAAAAAATTTCAGCGTCACGTAACTCTAATAAATCCGGTGCGCACGCAGCTGCAACCACCGCATGGAGATGCGCGGACGATGTTGTTACGTAGCGCCAGCAGGCGCTTGTTTCATCTTTGGGTGTGTTTTTCACAACATGTAGGGGAGACCGATTCGATGAATAGAGTATTGACGTACCTATCCGGCGCCACCTTGGCGTTGGGTGGCCTTGCCGCGTCGGCACAGGACAGTGCCAGCGTTTCATCAGGACTTGAGCTGGAAGAAATCGTCGTCACCGCGACCAAGCGCGAAACCGATCTGCAAAAGACTTCCATCTCCATACAAACTTATTCTGGAGAAGAGCTGAAGAAATCAGGCAAACGCCGCATCGACGACATCATGCAAGGCGTGGTCGGCGTGTCGGTGGAAGACGGCGCGATTGGCGCAGCGTTCTACATGCGCGGTGTCGATCGCGGCAGCGGCTATGGTCCTTCCGGTGGCGCACCGCAAACACCAACCGTCTCCGTGTTGATCGACGGTGTTTATCAGAATCGCGGTGAAACGGTTCGCGGCGGCTCACTGGACGTATCGCAGGTTGAAGTGATGCGCGGCTCGCAGGGCACTACCTTGGGCGCCTCTGCGCTGGCCGGTGCAGTCAGCTTGGTGACCAACAAACCCATATTCGATTTTCAGTCCAGCGGCACACTGGAATTCGGCAACTACAATTTGATGAACATGGAAGGTGTATTGAACCTGCCGTTCAGCGATAACCAGGCCATACGCGTTGCTTACTCCAGCAACAAGCGCGATGGTTACATCAGCTCGGGCGCAGGCGAATCGGACTTGATGAATGCGCGTCTTAAATATCGCTGGAAAGCCTCCGACACACTGGACCTGATCTTGACCGCGTCGCGCAACAAGATCGGTGGTAACGGTAATCAATTCGGACAGTTGCTGGTCTCCGGACATTGGGAACCTTACACCGGGCAAGGTAACGTCATGCCTACAGCCGGTAGCTGCGCCACCGCAGGAACGGTACCTGCGTTTGGCACCAATCCATCCAACCAGGTCGTATTCCGCGGCGCACCCGGCACAATAGCCTCGGCGCGTGGCTGCCCGGCCACCTATGTTGCCGTCAACGATAACGTTTGGTACTTCGATCGTAAGAATCCCTGGAACGATGGCTTCCCGCGCAATGCTTACTCGGTACAAGGCGTACGCGAAACGGTCATCGATTCGTATCAAGGAGACGTCAACTGGAACACCGGCATTGGCGACGTGACTATCTCCCCGTCCGTGCAACGTGCCGAATTCACTTCCATGGAAATTCCTGACGGCGCCATGGCTGAGCATCGCGTACAAAGCACTCGCCAACTTGAAGCACGTATTGCTTCGAAACCCGATTCCGGCAAATTGAGTTGGGTGAGCGGTCTTTATTATTACTACACCGACAATGTGGGCACCTTCCGCAATCGCATTTTCCCCGGTGTGACCTACACGCTGCCACCCGCTGCCGGCGCCACGGTAGGTACAAGTGGTTCACAGTGCGCTCTCGGCGGTAATAGATATTGCTTCACCTGGCAGGATCAAACCCACGCCATATTGGAAACCAAATCCGCGTACGCGAATGCCACGTTCTCCGTCTTGGATACCTTCCGCGTACTAGGCGGTTTGCGTTACCAGACGGACTACAAGCGCAGCGCCTCAACGGCGGATGGTGCCTTGCGTGGCGATGCCAACGGCTTCATCGACAATCCCGCCGTGCGTTACGACTTCAATGCCAGGTGGAACAACACGCAGTATCGTGTGGGCGTTGAATATGACGTGCTGCCGCAATCGATGGTCTATGCAACCTTCCAGACCGGTTACCAGCCCGGCTCCGTCGGCGGCATGGCGGCAAGTCCCAACTTCCTCGTCACAACAGGAGCGCCTTCCAATGCACTCAAGTTGCGGCAATTCACAGTGGGCATGAAGAATCGCTTCTTCGATAACCGTCTGCAGGCGAACATCGAAGCCTGGGACACGGAGTTCCGCGACCGCACCGCCAGCTACGATGGCGTCACGCAACTGGTGGGTGACGGGTCGATCGGTACAGCTACCGTCACCGGCGGTACTGCGATTCCGCTCTGTAATAACACTAACAGCGGCGATCCACAGGGTTTGTTCCGTGTCGTTATCACTCCCACCGACGCGTGCATCACGCCCGGCAGCAATATCACCAACACGGTAGCGGATCAGGTTTCCAAAGGTGTGGACCTGGAACTCAGCTTCCTCGCCACTGCCAATGATCGTGTGAATTTCAACATGGAATATCTGGATTCGCATTACAAGACTGCGCCGCACCGGGTTGGCGAAACTTCGCTGCCGACGCCCACCGCCAGTGGCATCCTCGGCGTAGCCGTTTATGCCGGTGGCGCAACCAATAGCACCGCTCAATCTGCTGCGTTGGCGCAGCGTCTGGTCGATACCTGGAACAACACCTACGGTTCGTATCCAAACCTGTCCCTGGCCGGATCGTCGGAGTGGAGTTCTACCCTGTCGTACGAGCACATCTTCCACATCAAGGAGAGCACATTGACGCCGCGCATTTCTGCGGCTTATCGCAGCTCGTACTGGAACTCCAGCGGTGGTGGCGGTGCAACGGTGGCGCAACTCAATGCGTCGTTGAATGACAGCAGCCTTCCTCTGGTACCCGGCGTGCAGCGTTCGTTCACCAAGTGGGATGCGTTGACAACCTGGCAGGATCCAACGGGCAAGTTCAGTGTCACCGGCTACGTGCGCAATATTGGCAATAAGGCCACTATTCAAAACGCCAGCCTGACTTCGGTGAGTCTGGATGCGCCGCGTACCTTCGGTGCCGTGCTGTCGGCAACTTTTAAGTAACTCGTGATGGATGAGCCGGCGATGCGCAAGCGTCGCCGGCTCAAATTGTTTTATCAGCTAGCGATATGCAGAGGGGGCGTAGTGTTTACTAACTTGAATCGGCCAAGCACTTGGTTGCTGCTGGCCATATCGATGTCGATGGCGCATGCTCAGCAGCCAGCGACAGAATCTGCCGCACAGCCCAAATCGGGACCGCCTGCGGCGATGGGAGCAGTCAATCCGCTTTGGCCAACCATCTCCGATGCCGTTGACTACAAAAACGATACCGAGCCAGCGCGCGTCAACTCCATCAACTTCTACGGCAATCAGAAGCTCACTCGCGAGCAACTGCTGGCGGTAATCGGCATCAAGGTAGATCAGGTGATGCAACAAGAACTGATGGGCAAGGGCATCGAAGCCATCAAGGCACGCTACGCAGCCAGCGGCATGCAGGTGGAAGTTCGGCCACGCGTCAGTCATCCGAAACAGAATTTCGTCGATGTTAATTTCTTGATCAACGAAAAGGGGGATGGACAATGAGTGGAATCAAAAAACGGGGCATGGCCTTGCTAATAGGAATGCTGGCGGTGGGTGCAACTTATGCACACCACTCCTCCTCTGCATTCGATCGCGAACATCCGGTCGCCATGACCGGCACCGTTAAACAATTTGTATGGGCCAATCCCCATACCTGGCTGTACATGGAAGTACCCAATAAAAAGGGCGGCAGCGACGAGTGGGTGCTGGAAGGCCCGCCGCTGGGCATGTTGGTGCGCAAGGGTTGGAATGGAAAATTCCTGAAGCCCGGCGACAAGCTGCGACTCACGGTTGCCTTGTACAAAGACGGCACCAAGCGCGGCGAATTCACTACGGTACGCGATGCGGCCACCGGCAAGGAGCTGTGAGTCATGAATAACAAATTGATCGACAAGCGCTCATTGGCAGCCTTGATGGCTCTGTCATTAACGAGCTTACAGGTGCACGCACAGGTCGAGCCGCTCAGCGACGCAGAAAAGAAATCCATGGGCGGCAGCTTTGGCGCTGTGGCGCGTGGCGAAGCCACTGAACGCGAAGGCGTGCTGGCCTCTGAAGCCGGCAAGCACACCATCGCCGGCGGCATGGCGGCCGATCTGCCGGGCAGCAAGAAAAAAGCAGCGCCGGCAGATAATCCCACGCAAGGCCCTGCTTCCGGCATGGGTGGACCCACTGCAGATGGCATGGGTGGAATGGGCGCAGGCATGGGAGCAGGTCCACCGGGCAACAACGACGGCATTCAATATCCAAAGAATGACAATCCGCGTGACTTCGCTGGTCCTTGGACGGCCATGTTGATTACCGGCACGGGCGAATTGTTGGATGTGCCCTCCGGTGAACGTCCCGGCCCGCAGGTGATCTCGCCCTACGAAGCCACACGTCTATGTTCGGGCACCTCGGGCATGATGGCCACGGGCTTCAATGCACGGGTACGCGACGAGCAAATCACCTTGCTGCTATCGGGCACCAACTATGCACGCGTACGTCGCATCTTCATGAACGCGCAGCATCCAGCCACTGTGCAAACCACTTTCTCCGGACACTCCGTGGGTAAATGGGACGGCGACACCTTGGTGGTGGATACGGTAGGCATCAAGGGCATCATCGGTCGCCTGCGCGATCCGGTATCGCTGTTGATGACCCATGTGACCATGGCGACGCCCACGCTGCACGTGGTGGAGCGCTTTCGCAAAATAGGCACCGACCAACTGGAAGTGTTGACCGCCTACGACGATAACGCCACCGGCATGAAGCCTTACTCAATGAAAGTCACTTACAAATTCGGTTCCATGGATACCGAAGTCGAAGAGGTATGCGAAGCCGTGGGCGATCTATTCGGTCCTGAATATACACAGGGAGTGCTGAAATGAAGCGGCAATCTGAGTTCAAACCCATTCAGTTGGCAGTGCTGGTTTGTGCGGCAATGACCTTGAGCGCCTGCAAGAAAATTGACGATACCGCTTCGCCTGTCGGCACTACCGGCTCCGCATCTGTCACGCCCGATCTGAGCGGCGTATGGAAGCTAACCAAGCCGGTGGAACAACTGCTAACAACCGATGGCAAACAGCCACCACTGCTGCCAGAGGCTTTACAGGCCTATCAATCGCACATACAAGCCAAGACCAAGGGCGATCTTACTTGGGACCCGGTCCAACGCTGTAAGCCGCCAGGCCTGCCACGTACCTATCTGGAGAATGGTTGGCCATTCGAAATCGTACAGACACCGGAGCGTGTGGACTTCCTGTTTCAATGGAATCGTATGGTACGCGCCGTACCGGTGCTGGATAAACAGAGCACCTTCATCGGTCCGTTCTACTATGGACAGTCGGTGGGCCAGTGGCAGGGCAAGGCCTTTGTCGTGGATCTAGTAGGCTTGAACGATGATGTGTATCTCGACTCAGCAGGCCTGCCGCATTCGGACGATTTGCATATGACCGAGACCTTCACTATGGATGGTGACGGTAAAACCTTGCATCTCACGGTACGAATCGAAGATCCCAAGACGTTCTCGGCACCCTGGCAGACCAATCTGGAATTCGTTCGTCAGCCCATCGGCAGCATTACCGAGGACGATTGTGCCGTACGCATGCATCTGGAGAATCTCTATCCGGTACTGCCGGCAAAACTCTATCCACAATAACCAGCATTCAGCTCGATAATGGAATGATGAAGAGCGGTCGGCGGCGGCCGCTCTTCAATCGAACCACCTCTACACCCAATAGTTAAACGTAATAGGTGAACAATGAACTCAAGCAAATTGAAGCTCTCACTGCTGGTCTGCTTGGCTCTGGCATCGATCAGTCAGACACAAATCGCAGCGGCACAGATGGCAGCCGCTGCTCCTCAGTCAGGCGTGTTCAGCGACGATGTGAATGCCGCTCTCGAATCGTTGACTACACAGCTGAATCTCAGTGCTGAGCAGAAGCAACAGGCACGCATCATTCTGGAAGAACGACAAGTACAAATCCTCGCGGTACGCAAAGAGTTCCCTGCTCCCAAGCCTGGCGCAGATCCCGCACCCGGCGGCCCGGCGAAGATGAAGCAAGTCATGCAGGGAGCACATGCCCGCATGCTGAAAATCCTCAATCCCGAGCAACAGAAAAAATACGACGAGATCGATACGACGGGACGAGCTACAGAACCGAAATAGTTTCGTTTACGCCAAGACAACGCACTTAGCGATACAACGAATCTCGGGGAGAAATTGAATGAGAGTTCTATTGACAGTTGCGGCCTTGTTATTTTCATTTAGCGCGCCTGCACAAAACATTGTGACGGATGCGACGATTGATTTGCCCACCAGCAAAGTTTTTTATCGAGACTCGGGCGGCAAAGGCATCCCGGTTGTGTTTCTCCATGCAGGTTCGGGCAACAGCATGATGTGGGAGCATCAGATTCCGGTCTTCATCAAGGCCGGCTATCGCTTTATCGCCATCGACTATCGCGGCGTCGACAACGCTGCCGCCGGATCCGGCGGCGGCAAATCCATGCAATTGATCGACGAGTTGGTCAGCAAGTTAGGTCTGCAGAAATTTCATCTACTCGGCACTGCCGGCGGCGGTGGCACGGCGATGCAATATGCCATGGCAAATCCCGACAAGTTGCGCAGCCTGATCGTCACCAATAGCACCGGCAATGTGCAAGACACCAATGCGTCTACTGCAGTGAGCCGCACTCGCCCCGCCATGTTCAGTCAATTGCCCTTGGAGTTTCGCGAGTTGGGGCCTTCTTATCGTTATGCCAATCCCGAGGGCGTGCAACGCTGGTTGGCGTTATCCAGTGAGCGCGAAGGCAATGGCCCTGGCGACCCAAGTACCACGCCTCGAACCAACCCCGTGCAGAACAGGAATACAGTTACATGGGAGAAATTGACAGCGTTCAAAGTACCAACGCTCATGATGACCGGCGACGCCGATCTCTACACGCCGCCTTCTGCCTTGCGCCAGTTCGCCACTCGCATGAAGCAAGCCGAATGGGCCATCACTCCCGACAGCGGGCATTCATCCTATTGGGAAAATCCTGAGGCGTTCAATTCACGAGTGTTGAAGTTCATCAAAAAGCATTAAGAGCATTCACGACTCAGTTGCACAGCTAACGCCCATCTTGGATAGAAGCTATCCAGGACATCACTGAGTAGTAGCACGTCACTCAGTGAATGCCACCAAGCGGCCAAACATCTCATCCATTCGTACTGGAGAGCGCTCAAGACAGCACTCCATTTCAGGCATTCGACGCTACTTTTTTGTTCTCACAGGCATCCATAAATCACACCCATATTGTATCGCATAATGATCCATATGTACCATTTTAATTGACCCCCTTCTACCCCTGTGTGATTATTGAAACGCGAATTACTCGAGAAATACGCAAATGTTGCTTTTGTGTAACGCCACCAATGCCGTATTGGCACTGCTAAGGCGACACGAAGCCACTAACGAGCAGAACGCTCATTGCCCACAGAAATTCTCGAGCACTTCTCACGAATCTAGCCGTGACTAATTCGGCTACTGACCGCGTTATCTACAAGGGGACTTGAATGCGTAATTTTTTGATTTGTTCCACTAGTTTGTTAGTCACGATTGCAGGCGCCACACCGGCACTGTCGCAAGACGCTAGTGAAATCTCGCTGGAAGAAATTGTGGTTACCGCCACCAAGCGCGATACCGATCTGCAAAAAACATTGATATTGATTCAAGTGGTATCCGGCGAACAACTGAAAGCCGAAGGCCGCAAGCGTATTGATGAAATCATGAGCGGCACGGTTGGCGTGCAAGTACAGGACAGTCCGACTGGCGCCAGCTTCTACATGCGTGGCTTCAACGGCACGCCTTTCAGCTCCAACTCCGGCGCACCGGATTCTTCCACCGTCGCCGTAGTCATCGATGGCGTTGTGCAAAGTCGTTCCGAAACCGTACGCGGCGGCACATTGGATATGGCGCGTGCAGAAGTGATGCGCGGTTCTCAGAGCACGACGCTCGGCGGTAATTCACTGGTTGGCGCCGTCAGCCTGATTTCCAACCAGCCGATCTTCGAATACGCCGCATCGGGTTCGCTCGAAGTGGGCAACTATCACCTGCTGGCTACCGAAGGTGTGCTCAATGTGCCGGTGACCGACAATCAAGCCATTCGCATTGCCTACTCTTCCAACAAACGCAATGGTTATGTCTCGAGCGGCGCGGGCGATTCCGATTTATTAAATGCTCGTTTGAAATATCGCTGGCAAGCCACGGACAACTTGAACCTGGTCGCAACCATTGACCATCAAACCATCGGCGGCAACGGCGTCACGCAGAACACCTTGCTGTACAGCGGCAGCTGGGTGCCATTTACCAATCAGTGCCCCACCACGCCTACTCAAGGCGCAACCGTTAACTGCTTCGGCTATCCCTATATTTACGCTTTCAATAATTCGGGCGTGACGTATCGCGATCGTTCGAACCCATGGAGCGACGGCTTCCCGAAAGACGGTTGGTACAACAATCCGTATTACGACAGCACCATTGACTCGATCAATGTCAACGCGAGCTTGGAGACGGCCATCGGCACCTTGACGCTGATTCCGTCCTATCAGAAGACGCATTTCGCTTCGATGGAACCCGGCTTGCAACAACCGGTAGTGCATCAAGACCAAAAGCCGGAACAAAAGCAGCTAGATCTGCGCTTTGCTTCGCCTGGCGAATCATCCATCGAGTGGCTGGGTGGCCTGTACTATCAGTACGTCGACTCTCCGGGTGTGGTTGAAACCATCTCGCCTCCAGGTACCGGCACTGCAGCAACTACGGCCGGTTTCCCGACTCCGAACTACTGCGCCACGGCCGGCAACGCGTTTTGCTATTGGTGGCGCGATACGCGCAAGTCGTTCTCGCAGACCCTGTCCGCATACGGCAATTTCACTTATCCGATTCCGTTCGTTGAATCGCTGCGTTTGATTGGCGGCGCTCGTTACAGCGAAGACAAGAAAGGATATGAAGTTTCCACCGCTCAAGCAGGTACTTCGTTTGGCCCAAGCACTGCTTACAACTACAGCACTCCATCCGGCACCGCCACCTACGCAAACAATGGCTCCGGTGCTGCTGGAGAAGCCAAATGGCATGCCACAACTTATCGCGCCGGTCTGGAATACGATGTGCTCGATAATGCCATGGCATACGGTACGGTTTCGACGGGTTATCAGCCGGGCTCCATCTCCGCCACCAACGGCATAACACCCAAGCTGCGCCTCAAGCAGATCACTCTGGGCCTCAAGAGCCGCTGGCTGGAAGACTCACTGCAAACGAATGTCGAAGCTTTCAGATCGCAGTTCTACAACCAATCGCAGGGCGGCGGTTTGTTTGCCTATGTGCCGACCAACCCCAGCAACACAGTGCCGGCCAATCCATCGGCCTGTAGCGGTATGGGCGCGATTGCGGCAACCGGCGGTACTGCTGGCGTGGACTCCTATGTATGCGCCACCGGCGGTACCTTGACCGTCCCCTATCTGCAATCTCAGGGCGCCGATCTTGAATTGAGCTACCTGCCAACGGCCAGCGATCGTATTGATGTGACTGTCGAGTACCTCGAAACGACGCAGACCACACCGAACTTCACGCGTAGCGATGCCGAAATCACTTCTGCATTGGGCAACTCCACCAACACGGCTGCACTACTATCGGCATTACAAGCCAGTGCATCGCTGTTCGATGGCAAGACTCAGCAGAACTCGCCGAAGTGGAACTTCAACACCACTTATTCGCATCGCTTCACCCTGCCCGGCGGCAGCACCCTTACACCCAAAGCGAATTGGGTGCATAAGTCGGAATATTGGTCGTCCGGTTTCGGCGCCGGCATCAATCTGTCCAGCGATGCAGCAAGTTTCGCCCGTGGCGTACAGCCAGCCTATGACCTATATAACGGCTATCTGAATTGGCAGAGCGCCGATAGCAAGTTCAACATCAGCAGCTACGTCAAAAACATCACCAACGAAGCCATCCTGCTGAACTACAACGCAGGTCGAGGCGTTGCTTATAACTTCGTGAGCTTGGACGCACCACGTACCTATGGAGTCAACTTCTCGGCTAATTTCTAATTAGCGTTAAGCGCAACCTCAATCAGCCGGTGGAAGCAATTTCACCGGCTTTTTTTATTGAGCTAACAGGTACAGGTATCCGTGTCACTGCAGCAAAACTAATAGAGAGTATTTACGGGAAAATTTAGAAGTTACGCGGCAGCTCACCGATCAGTGACCTGCCGCGTTGAATAAGTGGCGGAGAGATAGGGATTCGAACCCTAGAACACCCGTGAAGATGTTACTGGAATTCCAGTCCAGCGCCTTCGACCACTCGGCCATCTCTCCGCATCCATAAAAACCTTTCTATCCGTGCTGTCTTCAACTAGTGAAACTACGTTTCACTCAGTCCAGCGCGTTACTCAGGTCATCCTGACCTTCGCCCACTTCGTGGGTCCGCCTGCGGCGGCTCAAATTCGCTCCCGGCGAATTTAGTCGACCACTCGGCCATCTCTCCGCATCCATAAAAACGTTCTCGACCGGCGGACTGAGCCCCGCCACGACATCTAGAGGGCGCGCAGCTTACACAGCCTCACGCCGCCAAGCAAACGGCTTATCAGGCTTGGATACCGGCCTGGCGCATGGCACTCAGTACGGTTTCGTAATGTTGTGCGGACAACTCCGTCAGCGGCAGGCGCAGACCGCTGGGCATCAGGCCCATATGTGCTACGGCCCACTTGGCAGGGATGGGATTGGATTCGACGAACAGCCCCTTGTGCAATCCCATCAATTGTTCGTTGAGCGATCTGGCGGTGACTACGTCGCCCTTGAGCGCGGCGGCACACATGTCATGCATCTTGCGTGGCGCCACATTGGCGGTCACGGAGATGACACCTTTGAAACCCAGCAGGATGCTTTCGCAGGCAATGTCATCATCGCCGCTCAACAAATCGAGCCGCGCGCCGAAACGGGTAATCAGCTCGCGATTGCGTTCCAGCGAACCACTGGCTTCCTTCAAGCCGACAATGGAGGGAAGCTCCAGCAGGCGACCCACTGTATCCGGCTTCATATCGACCGCGGTACGGCCGGGTACGTTGTACAGCACGATGGGAATGGCTACCGCTTCGGCTATGGCCTTGAAGTGACGATACAGCCCCTCTTGAGTGGGCTTGTTGTAATACGGCGTGACCAACAGGCTGGCGGCGGCGCCCTCCTGCTTGGCGGCGTCGGTGAGTTCAATGGCTTCGCGAGTCGAGTTGGCGCCGGTACCGGCAATTACCGGCACGCGACCGGCGGCGGTATTGATGATGGCACGCACCACCGCCATGTGCTCTTCCACATCCAGCGTGGCAGATTCGCCGGTGGTGCCGACCGCAACCAGTGCGTCGGTACCGTTTTCGATATGGAAATTCACCAGGCGCGTCAAGGCCGCGAAATCAACCGCGCCGTCCGCCTGCATGGGCGTCACCAGCGCAACAATACTGCCGCTAAACATGAAATTCTCGATGGGATTTGAAGACGTGATCGTACTGGTCCGCCGCCGACTGGCGCAAGCAAAGAAAACGCGCCCAGGCGGGATAATGCCCCATGAAAATCGCTTGACGCGGCGGCTTGGATTCAAGGTTGCAGTCGCGCCACAGGGCTGTACACTCTGACCTCAAGCATGTGCATCGGAGCTGCCCCATGGCAGGCACAGCGAATATCGAACAGGACAGAATGAAAGAACTTATCGTTATCTGCGCTATTGGCAGCGACCGTACCGGCCTCGTTTACGACATCACCCGCGTGATTCTGGATTGCAGCGGCAATGTGCTGGAAAGCCGCATGACCGCACTGGGCAGCGAATTCGCCATGTTGCTGCTGGTCTCGGGCAACTGGCACACCCTCACCAAGCTGGAAAACGAGTTCAAGAAACTCAGTGACGCCAGCGGCATCAACATCACCATTCGCCGCACCGAAGCACGCAGCCCGCGTCCGGATGCCGTCACTTACAGTGTCGATGTGGTGTGCCTGGATCAGCCGGGTGTAGTGTTCAATCTGGCCGGCTTCTTCAGTTCGCGCGGCATCGATATCGGCGATGTCAGCACCCGCAACTTTCAAGCCGCACACACCGGCGCTTCGATGTTCTCGGCGCAGCTGGTGGTGCATGTGCCCAGCAAAATTCATATCGCGGCATTACGCGAAGAGTTCATGGAGCTATGCGACCATATGAACCTGGATGCGATTCTGGAGCCTTATAAAGCGTGACCCTTACCCTGGCGACATCACACCCATGAGCAAGCTGGCCATCGGCAAAGCCATTCCCGCATTCTCATTGCCCAGCACCTCGGGCAAGACCTGGAAGTCGAGCGAGGCCAAGGGCAGGCATCTGGTGCTGTATTTTTATCCGCGCGACAACACGCCGGGCTGCACCACCGAAACCGCAGCGTTTCGCGATCTTTATCCGCAATTCAAGAAAGCCGGCGTCGAGATCATCGGCGTCTCGGCCGATAGCGAAGCCTCGCACACTAAATTCAAAGCCAAGCTGCAATTGCCGTTCGAACTATTGTCCGATCCCGAACATGTGGTGTGCCAGTTGTTCGACGTCTACAAAGAGAAAGCTCTGTACGGCCGCAAATACATGGGCATCGAGCGCAGCACTTTTCTGATCGACAGCAACGGCAAACTGCAATGCGAATGGCGCAAGCTCAAAGTTCCCGGTCACGCCGAAGCCGTATTGGCAGAGGCACGCAAACTCTAGTTACATGGGCATCGCCCAGGAGCATAGATTGGCTAAAGCAAAACGCTCGGTAAAGGTCACCCCCAAACGTCGTCTGTTTGTGCTCGATACCAACGTGCTGATGCACGACCCCACTGCGATTTTTCGCTTCGACGAGCACGACATCTTCATTCCCATGATCGTGCTGGAAGAGCTGGATAACGGTAAGAAAGGCGTCTCCGAAGCGGCGCGCAATGTCCGCCAGGTCAGCCGCTTTCTCGACGATTTGATGGCCAACGCCACCAAGGAGCAGATCGACAAAGGTCTGCCGCTGCCCGCCTCCATGCGCAACATGAATGGCAGTAAACGGCAGAAGCCTTCCACCGGCCGGCTATTTTTCCAGACGCGCGTGCTCAGCAGCGGCCTGCCCGCTTCGCTGCCGGGCAGCGGCGCAGATAACGCCATCCTGGGTCAGACGCTGGCGCTGCAGAAAGAACATCCGCATGCACAGATCACGCTGGTGTCCAAGGACATCAACCTGCGCATCAAGGCGTCGATCGTGGGTGTGCATACCGAGGATTACTACAGCGACAAGACCATCGAAGATGCCGACCTGCTGTACACCGGCGTGCAGGAACTGCCGGCTAATTTCTGGGAGAAACACGGCAAGGGCGTGCACTCCTGGCAGGAGCATTCGCAGACCTTCTATCGCGTCAAGGGACCGATGATCCGCGACTGGCATGTCAATCAATTCCTGTATCAACAAGAAGCCGGCGGCTTTGAAGCCATCGTGCGCAAGGTGGACGACTCCGAAGCCGTGCTGCAGGTGGCGCGCGACTATCGCACCGAACGTCACGGCATCTGGGGCATCACCGCGCGTAATCGCGAACAGAACTTCGCGTTGAACATGCTGCTCGATCCGGAGATCGACTTCGTCACCATTCTCGGCCCGGCGGGCACCGGCAAGACGCTGCTGACGCTGGCTGCAGGTTTGGCGCAGACGCTGGAGAACAATCGCTTCAGCGAAATCATCATGACGCGCGTGACCATTCCGCTGGGCGAGGACATCGGCTTCCTGCCCGGCACAGAGGAGGAAAAAATGGAGCCGTGGATGGGTGCACTGATGGATAACCTGGAAGTGCTCACGCATAGCCAGGAAGGCGGCAGCTGGGGCCGCGCCGCCACCAACGATCTGCTGCGCAATCGCATCAAAATCCGCTCCATGAATTTCATGCGCGGCCGCACCTTCCTGAATCGTTTCCTGATCATCGATGAAGCCCAGAATCTGACGCCCAAGCAGATGAAGGCATTGATCACCCGTGCCGGCCCCGGCACCAAGCTGGTATGCCTGGGCAACATCGCTCAAATTGATACCCCATACCTGTCGGAGACCACCTGCGGCCTGACTTACGTGGTCAATCGCTTCCGCGACTGGCGCCATTCCGGGCATATCACGCTGAAACGCGGTGAACGTTCACGTTTGGCGGATTATGCTTCTGAACATCTGTAGCCGATTCGGTGGCTGAACTGTAGGGTGCTGGCATGCCCGGCCCGTTGCTTTTGAAGGGCGAGGCATGCCTCGCCCATGCAATCAGCGACCATTCGTCACCAGTATCGAAATCAATCATCTGCAGAACTTTCGAGAGCCGATCATTACGGGTTATTAATTGATGCGGTCGCCACCACCCCACTGCGAACCTATACTCTTGGCCTCAGTCGAACGGACAGCCTGAATCATCGTGCGAAGGACGATACCGTGAGTCGATTTACCACCCTGCTGCTAACCACGCTGACGCTGCTCAGCGCGCTGCCCGTGCATGCAGCCGACTACAACCTGCCCAACATCGGCACCCAGGCCAGCGCCACGATATCGCTTGAAGATGAATATCGCTTGGGCAGCATGGTCATGCGCCAACTGCGCGATCAAGGACAGGTGCTTGACGATCCCGAGTTGAATGAATACGTGCAGTCGATCGGCTCGCGTCTATCCAGCCAGGCCAATGCCACTGGACAATCCTTTCAGTTCTTCGTCGTCAAAGATCCCGAGATCAACGCCTTTGCATTGCCCGGCGGTTTCGTCGGTGTGAACGCCGGTCTGTTACTGGCGACGCGCAGCGAGAGCGAACTCGCCGGCGTACTGGCCCATGAAATCTCGCACGTTACACAGCGACACATCGCGCGCAGCATCGCCGCGGAAAGTCGTAATAGCGTGGTTTCGACAGCAGCCATGCTGGCCGCTATCTTGCTGGGCGCAGCTGCAGGCGGCGATGCCGCCATTGCCGGTCTCGCCGCAGCGCAATCCATGGCTCTGCAAAATCAGATGAGCTTCTCACGCGCCAATGAAACCGAAGCCGACAACATCGGCATTCAATTGATGGCGCGCGCCGGCTATGACCCCAATGGCATGTGGCAGTTCTTCGAAGTACTGCAACGGCAGAACGGCACCGTCAACGAAGCCGACATTCCCGCCATCCTGCGCAGTCACCCGGTGACCCTGGAACGTATCGCTGAAACGCGTTCGCGCGCCGGCAATCTGGGCGTGCGCAATGTCACCGACAGTCTGAGCTACGGCATGATGCGCGAACGCATGCAGGTAGTGATGACGCCTGCCGGCGAAGATCCACGTCAGTACTACAGCAGCGATATCAAAAATGAAGCGCGCAGCGGCACAGCCAAGTTATATGGCAAGGCGCTGGCCGATATGAATGCCGGTGCGGCTGATGAAGCCGTACGCATCATGAAAAATCTGCTGGCCGGCAATACCACCGTCATGCAATTTCATGCGGCGCTGGGCCAGGCGCAGTTGGCGGCCGGCGATGGCAAGGGCGCCATTGAAACCCTGTCGCATGCGCGCGATTTGTTTCCACGCAATGTACCCATCACCGTGCGCTACGCCGAGACCTTGATGCGTACCGGCAATCCGAAACGCGCCCACGAAATACTGCTGGATCTATTCAACAATGTGCCGCCCACCTTGGAGCAGGCCAAACTCATTGCGCTGGCCGCCAATGCGGCCGGCGATGCCGCCGATGCGTATTCCTACATGGCCGAGTATCAATTGATCAATGGCGATCTGTCGCTGGCCATCAGCCAATTGCAGATGGCGCTATCCACTCCGGGTCTGACCCAGGTGCAGCGTGCACGCTATGAAGCACGGCTGGAAGAGATCCAACGCGCCATGCCACGCAAAGCCCGTTTCGATATGGATCAACAGGCCGGTGGCCCGGGCGGCGGCGGGCCCGGACGATTCGACTGACTGAGCTGCTACACTGCACGTCTTGCTTCGGTAGCAATGCATAGGTCCACTTGATGCCACGTTCCCTGCGTTCGATATTGTCACTGTCATGCTTGCTTGCCGTGGCCTTGCTCAGCGGCTGTGCCAGCACACCCGGACGCACCACCAGCAACGATCCCTGGCAGGGCATGAACCGCGGCATCTACAAGCTCAACGATGTCGCAGACCGCGCCGCTGTGAAGCCCCTGGCCAAGGGCTATCGCAAGATCACGCCCAGCTGGATGCGCACCGGCATCAGCAATTTCTTTACCAACATCGGCACGCCCTGGGTGATGGTGAACGAGCTGCTGCAGGGCAAACCCGGCGCCATGGCGCAGGATACCTGTCGCCTGGTACTCAACACGATTGTGGGTTTGGGCGGCTTCATCGATGTCGCCTCCAAACTGGAAATGGAAGTACACGATGAAGACTTCGGTCAAACCTTGGCGGTATGGGGCGTGCCCTCGGGTCCCTACTTGGTATTGCCGGCCTTCGGCCCTTCTACCCTGCGCGATGGCTTCGGGCGTATTCCCGATTGGTTCGGCAGACCGCTGCGCTATGCCGATATTCCCTGGGAAACCAGCACTGGCCTGACCACGCTGGATGTGGTGCAAACCCGCGAAGGCTTGCTGAGTGTGGAAGACACTTTGAATCAGGCCTACGACCCCTATGGCGTGATGCGCGATGCCTGGTTGCAGCGCCGCGAATATCTCATCTATGACGGCAATCCGCCGGAACCGGCCTTGGAAGAAGATATGCCGGAAGATGAGGACGTTGCTGCGGACAATGCCACCGACGCTGCTGCACCGGCCACTCCATAAGCTCCATAAAAAAGCGGAGTGCAATGATTGCACTCCGCTGTTTCTCATCCATGCAGTGAGTATGGGCGCGACACTCGCGCCCGATACGATTTAGCGAGCCTTGTTGGCACGCTGCTGCGCCACCGCCGCTTCCGCCACCACCAGCGCAGTCATATCGACGATACGACGCACCGTGGATGACGGCGTCATGATGTGCACCGGCTGGGCGGCGCCCAACAGAATGCCACCCACCGTTACGCCATTGCCGGTGCAGGCGCGCAAGGTGTTGTAAGTGATATTGGCGGCATCGACGTTCGGGAAGATCAACAAGTTGGCATCGCGAGTCAATCGCGATTCCGGGAACTCGTTGTCGCGAATCGACTTCGACAGGGCCGAGTCGGCGCGCATCTCGCCCTCCACTTCCAGATCCGGCGCACGCGCGATAATCAATTCCAGGGCATCGCGCATCTTCTGCGCCGACGGCGCCTGCGAGCTACCGAAGCTGGAATGCGACAACAGCGCCACCGACGGATCGATGCCGAAGCGACGCACCTGTTCGGCGGCCAGCAAGGTCATCTCGGCAATTTCATTGGCAGTGGGTTCGCGATTCACATGAGTGTCGCAGAAGAACAATTGACGCTCCGGCAGAATCAACATCTGCATGGTGGCGAAAATGCTGGCGCCGGCGCGCTTGCCGATCACGGCATCGATGTACTTCAAGTGATAGCGATAGTCGCCAACGGTGCCGCACAACATGGCATCGGCATCGCCACGACGCATCAGGATGGAACCGATCAACGTGGTACGACTGCGCATCTGTTCCATGGCCTGCAGACGCGACACGCCCTTGCGCTTCACCAGCTCGTAATACTCGCTCCAGCATTCGCGGAAGCGTGCATCGTTGTTGATGTTGACGATCTCGCAGCTCTTGCCGGGTTCGAGACGCAGACCGAGTTTATCAATGCGTTCCTTGATCAGATCCATACGACCCACCAGGATCGGATGGGCCAAGCCTTCATCCACCGCCACCTGCACGGCCTGCAACACGCGTGGGTCTTCACCTTCGGTGTAGATCACGCGCTTGGGCTGCTGCTGGGCGGCGGCAAATACCGGACGCATCACCGAAGTCGACTGATATACGAACTGATTGAGACGGCTGCGATAAGCATCCATATCGGTGATCGGCCGGGTGGCCACACCGCTGTCCATGGCTGCCTTGGCCACGGCCGGCGCAATGCGCGTGATCAGACGCGGATCGAAGGCACGCGGAATCAAGTACTCAGGACCGAAGCCCGGACTGTCGGTGCCGTACGCGGCCTTCACCACGTCGGATTGTTCCGCCTGCGCCAGTTCGGCAATGGCGTGCACGCAGGCCAGCTTCATCGGATCGTTGATGGTGGTGGCGCCCACATCCAGCGCACCACGGAAAATAAAGGGGAAGCACAGCGAGTTATTGACCTGATTCGGATAGTCGGAGCGACCGGTACCGACGATGCAATCCGGACGCGCCTGCTTGGCCAGCTCCGGGCGAATTTCCGGCTCGGGATTGGCCAGCGCCAGGATCAAGGGCTTGTCGCCCATCGACTTGACCATGTCCTGATTAACCACGCCGGGACCGGACAATCCCAAGAAAATATCCACGCCCACCATGACTTCAGCCAGGCTGCGTGCATTGGTGTTCTGCGCATAGCGCAGCTTATCGGCATCGGTGGTCTTGGGACGACCTTCGTAAATCACGCCCGAGCTATCGGCCACAAATACATTCTTGCGATTGAGGCCCAGAGCCACCAGCAAGTCCAGGCAGGCGATAGCCGCGGCACCGGCGCCCGAGCAAGCCAACTTCACCTTGCCAATGTCCTTGCCGACAATCTTCAAACCGTTCAATACGGCGGCAGCCACAATAATCGCCGTGCCGTGCTGATCGTCGTGGAACACCGGCACCTTCATGCGTTCGCGCAGTTTGCGTTCGACGTAGAAGCACTCTGGGGCCTTGATATCTTCCAGGTTGATACCGCCGAAGGTGGGCTCCAACGCCGCCACAATCTCCACCAGCTTGTCCGGATCGTTCTCGTTGATTTCGATATCGAACACGTCGATACCGGCGAACTTCTTGAACAGACAGCCCTTGCCTTCCATCACCGGTTTGCCGGCCAGCGGGCCGATATTGCCCAGGCCCAGCACGGCGGTGCCGTTGGTCACCACGGCCACCAGGTTGGCGCGCGAGGTCATGTTGGCCGCTTCCAGCGGATCGTCCTTGATGGCCAGGCTGGCATAGGCCACGCCGGGCGAGTAAGCCAGCGACAGGTCGCGCTGATTGGCCAGCGCCTTGGTCGGCGTCAGCGAAATTTTTCCGGGCGTCGGCAGGCGATGGTAATCAAGCGCTGCTTTCTTCAGTTCTTCTTCCACGGCGATCTCTTTGGGCATATTTGCAAATCGACTCGGCCCAAATCACTCAGGCAGCCGAGTCACAGGATTGAATGTAGTTAACACCGTATTGTCCCAGTCTGAGCGGCTTCTGACTAGTGCGCGCTGCGATTCCCTGCAGCAATTTGCGCCACGGTGTAGGCGCATCCCTGAATCCATCGAGCCCATTCGATCCAAACAGCAATCCAGACAATCAATCGAGACGCCGCACCTGCAGGGCTTGAAACTCACCGGCATCGTCCAGTTCGATGCTCAGCTCCATGGGCTGGCAGCACACTTGACAATCTTCCACGTAGGAACAGGCGCCCGCGCTCAAATCAATGCTGGTGACCAAGGGCTCACCGCAATACGGGCAATTGATGGTCAGAAACTGGATGGGCTCGGTCGAATTGATATTGATCGTGCCCGGTTCGAATACCGGTTCAAGACCGTAGAGGGCATTGATGGACTGTTCGCTCAGACCGGTATCAACCATGGATGATTTGGCTTGCTTACGCTTCATGGTAAGGATCATTGCGGCCGGAGGAAAGAAATCAACGCAATGGAACGCGTTGAATCATGAGCGGCTGTGAATAAAGGAACATCCCGTCATCTACTTACTCGGCAGCGACGTAAATTGCTGACCACACTCAACGGAGTGCGTGCCGTCCCGCCAGCGCATGCGCCAACGTACCGCCATCCACATACTCAAGCTCACCGCCCATAGGCACGCCATGCGCAATGCGACTGGGTTTGATCTGGTGACGGTTAGCCATCTCGGCAATGTAATGGGCTGTAGCTTCACCTTCGACAGTGGGATTGGTGGCCAGGATGACTTCCTTGATCTCACCCTCGCTCAAAATATTTTCCAATTGCGGCAAACCCAGTTCATCAGGCCCCACGCCATCCAGCGGCGACAGATGCCCCATCAACACGAAGTACGTGCCGCGATAGGAACCCGACTGCTCCACGGCCACCACATCGGCAGGCGACTCCACCACACACAGCAGGCCGCGGTCGCGCGAGGGCGATGCACAGGTGGGACATAGCTCGGTCTCCGCAAACATGCGGCAACGCTGACACTGACCAATATCCTTGCTCGCAGATTCCAAAGCCTTGGCGAGACCCAGCGCACCACTGCGATTGCGTTCCAACAAGTAAAAGGCCATGCGTTGTGCTGACTTCGGCCCCACTCCGGGCAGGACACGCAGCGCTTCGATCAAACGTAACAAGGACGGCGGATAAAGCATGAACTCTCGTGGGTTGGCTAAGGATGGTGTTGATTTGCCCCCACCCTAGCCCTCCCCCGCTCGCGGGGGAGGGAATGGAATTAGAACGGCAGCTTCATGCCGGGCGGCAGCTGCATACCGGCCATCGCGCCCTGCATTTTTTCCTGCGTGGCTTTCTCGATCTTGTGCACGGCATCGTTGATGGCGGCAGCGATCAAATCTTCGAGCATGTCCTTATCGTCGCCGACCAAAGTAGGGTCGATCTGCACGCGACTGACTTCGTGCTTGCCATTCATGGTGACCTTGGCCATACCGCCACCGGCTTCACCCACACAGACGATGTTGACGATTTCCGCCTGCGCGCGCTGCATGTTGGCTTGCAGCATCTGCGCCTGCTTCATCATGTTGCCGATTCCGCCTTTCATATCATTCACTCCAATTCAAAGAAAAATTGTTGCCGCATCCCTGCCGTGCTCCGCAAGTGGAGCTGGGAATTTCTGATCCCCTCCCCCGCAAAGCGGGGGAGGGTTAGGGTGGGGGCATCAAGAATCAACCGGCTTGATCGATTCCGGCTGCACCACCGCACCGAATAAATCCACCATCTGCTTTACATTAGGGTCATCGTGAATCGCCTGAGCGGCAGCTTGCAAACGATCCGCTGCAGCCGCTTGCTGACGCCGCGCCGGGGTGTCGATTGCCGCAGTCACCGCGCCATCGACAAACTCCAGCTTGATTTCTTCGCCCAGCAACTCACTCAATGACAGACGCATTTTCTCTTCAATGGCCGGACGCCGAAACGGTTCGCCGCCCTGATCCAGTAACAGACGCAACTTACCCGGTTCGCGAGCCTGCAAACTGCAATGCGCCGCCAACTGCCCCGTTGGGCCGGATAAATTCAATTGCCTGACCATGGCCTGCCAGTCGTTGCCCGCTGCGGAATTAAAATTCGCAGCCGGTCGCGACACAGGCACGGCGGCAGGCGCAGCAGCAGCACCGCCAGCATTCGCAACACGGACCGGAGCAACCGCAACGCCCGCCGCCATTGCATCGCCCTGCTGACGGAACGCCAGCATGCGCAACAACACCATTTCAAAGCCGCCGCGCGGCTCGGGCGCCAGCTCCAGATCGCGACGACCGACCACGGCCAGTTGGTAGCACAGCTGCACTTCTTCCGGCGTAAAGGCCGCAGCCAGCTGCTTCAATGTTTCCGCATCGTCGGCGTCATCACGATCCAAATCAGGCACCGCCTGCAGCAAAGCAATGCGCTGCAACAGACTGGCGAATTCGCCGAGCACATCGCGATAGTCAGGCGCGCGCTCATCCAGCGCTGCTACCTGGTTCAACATGCCACGCGCATCGCGATTGGCGATGACAGCGGCCAGATCGTAAACCTGACGACGGTCGATGCTGCCCAGCATGGTGCGCGTGGCTTCGGCATTAAGCGACTCGCCACTGAAGGCAATGGCTTGATCCAACAGACTCAATGCATCACGCATGCTGCCCTCGGCCGACTGGGCGATCATGCGCACTGCATCGGCTTCGAAGGGAATGTTTTCCGCTTGCAGAATTTCGTTGATGCGTTTGCCGATGACACTTTGCGGTAAGCGCTTCAAATTGAATTGCAGACAGCGCGATAACACCGTCACCGGCAGCTTCTGCGGATCGGTGGTGGCCAGCAGGAACTTCACATGCGGCGGCGGCTCTTCCAGCGTCTTGAGCAAAGCGTTGAACGAGTGCGTCGACAGCATGTGCACTTCGTCGATGAGATAGACCTTGTAACGGCCACGCGCCGGCGCGTACTGCACATTGTCCAGCAGCTCGCGCGTGTCATCGACCTTGGTACGCGACGCCGCATCGACTTCCATCAAATCCACGAAGCGACCTTCATCGATCTCGCGGCAGGTAGCGCAGACGCCGCACGGACTCGCACCCACACCAGTCTCACAGTTCAGCGACTTGGCAAAGATACGCGCGATGGTGGTCTTACCCACGCCACGCGTGCCGGTAAACAGAAAGGCGTGATGCACCCGCCCGGAATTGAGCGCATTCACCAGCGCCCGCACCACATGCTCCTGGCCAGCCAGTTCTTCAAAGCGCTTGGGGCGCCATTTACGCGCAAGGACCAGGTAACTCATTGATTGTGGAGCCGCGGGAAATAAGTGAGCGGCGAACTTTACACGACCGCGATGAAGGCGTGAAACCTGTCTTGGGACCTAGTTTATTGCCCCCTCTTCTATCCACAAATTGCCGCGTGATTAGCGGTCGTGCTTTGTAGACGACGCAGAAGCGTAGCGAGCGCAGCCAGGTTGCGCGCAACCGGAGCGCAGGAGCCGCAGCGTACGTCAGTACGTGAGGACGCCGAGCACCGTATGCGCGCAAGATGGCAAGCGCAGTAGCTTCTGTGGCGTCTACAAACGGGTGGTGGCTCGCGCCGGCGCTTCCCCGGCACCCAACTTCACCGTTACCGTTGCTCCCTTCCGGGCCTGGCGGGGTTCACGGCTAGTTGTCGCGAGGATACCAACGCGAGCCACCATAAATCGTTCCATCCGGCAGCCGGACGGGCCGCGCACTATACAGCGCCAACCGCCCTACCGGTAGTCAAGGCCGCATCACCGTGCGCGATGGCAGTTACTTGGCGCGCTCGAACTCGAAGCTCTGCTCGGTGAACTCGGTTGGCCTGGCCTCACGCGCCATCACCAGTTTGAACTTGTCCGGCGCAGTAAATTCAATGATGCCGAGCAAGGTGGTATCAGCCATGTCCGGATCGGAGAAGGCATACAGATCGAGCTGCATAGGCTGAGTCTGAGCATTGAGCCGGTACTTGGCCTTGATGCCGCTCCAATAGGTGCCCGCTTGATACATCCAGAACACGCTGCCGTCTTTGGCGAATTCGTAGCTGACACGTTGGGTGTCGGTTTCGCTGATCCACTTACCCACCAGCGACGGCGCATTGGCAGACTGTGCAGCGAGGCAGCTGAGTAACAGCGCCACGCACCACCAGATTGATTTCACAGATCGCATGCCATCCCCCATCAGCTAGACCAACTAAGTATTGATCATGGCAATGCAAGTCACATCAGGCATGAAGAATTCTTAACTGACACCATTTTATTTCTTCATTCCCGCTCAGGCGGGCATGACACATAACCACTCTCTCTAGCGCGCCAGCCACGCCCTCATCGCCGCAATCACGGCCTGCGGCTGCTCTTGCATGGACATATGTCCACATTGCTCCAGCACCTGCAATTGCGCTCCGGCAATCGCCTCTGCCATTTCACGATTAGCGGCAGGCGGGGAATTCGTGTCTTCGTTGCCACACAACACCAGCGTCGGACACTTGATCTGCGCTAATAAAGGAAACGCCTCCGGCCGCGCCAGCAACGCCTCAATCTGCGCCGCGTAAACCTCCACCGGCTTGCGCGCAAACATGCTCACGATGTTGTCGATCAATACCGCATCCTCCAAATGTGGCGGATAGACCATGTTACGCACCCAACTACGCGCCATGGCCGCCACGCCTTTCTCTTGAGCCAACTTCAAGAAACCGAAACGCAGACGCCGTTCGTTCTCTGCTGCCTCGCCTTGCGGCAGCGTGTGGCAACCGGTATCCAGCAACGCCAGATGCGTGACGCGCTCAGGCGCTTGGCGCATGACCTCCAATGCCACACGACCGCCCATCGAATGCCCGGCCAACGCGAAACGCGGCGGTGCCTGCGCCAGCAAGTGAGCCGCCATGCCGGGTAACGAATTCAACGTACCGTAATCGATGACCTGCACCGACAATTGATCCGCGAAGGCCGTAACCTGCGCCTGCCAGGCAGCGGCATCGCACATCAGGCCCGGCGCCAATACCAATGCTGCTGCGTTCATATGCCAAACCCCAGTTCGATCTTGCGTAGGACTTCGATTTCATCGCGCAGCCTGGCTGCCTCTTCGAATTCCAGATTGCGCGCGTGCTGGTGCATTTCCTGTTCGTACTTCTTGATCAGCTTCAGCGCCTGCTGCGGGCTCATGGCGCGATAGTCGGCACGAGGTTCAGCCACCTTCGAACGCTTGCCATCGCGCTTCTTATCGACGCTGCTACGTGCGCCTTCCATGATGTCGGTGATGGACTTCTGGATGCCGCGCGGCGTGATGCCGTGCTGCTGGTTGTACTCGATCTGCTTGGTGCGACGCCGCTCGGTCTCCGCCAGCGCGCGCTCCATGGAACCGGTGATCTTGTCGGCATACAGAATGGCGCGACCATTGAGATTACGCGCGGCACGACCGATGGTCTGGATCAGCGAGCTTTCGGAACGCAGGAAACCTTCTTTATCGGCATCGAGAATCGCCACCAGCGACACTTCCGGCATGTCCAGGCCTTCGCGCAATAGATTGATGCCCACCAATACATCGAACTTGCCCAGACGCAGATCGCGGATGATCTCCATACGCTCAACGGTCTCGATATCCGAATGCAGGTAACGCACCTTCACATCGTGTTCGTCCAGATACTCGGTGAGATCTTCGGCCATGCGCTTGGTGAGCGTAGTCACCAACACACGCTCATTGCGCGCAGCGCGCAGATTGATTTCCGACAGCACATCATCCACCTGGGTGCGCACCGGACGAATTTCCACTTCTGGATCGATCAGTCCGGTAGGTCGCACCACCTGCTCCACCACCTGACCTTGATGCTGCTTTTCGTAGTGACTGGGCGTGGCCGAGACGCAGATCATCTGCGGCGCAAGACGCTCCCACTCTTCGAATTTCAAGGGTCGATTATCCAGCGCCGAGGGCAGACGAAAACCATATTCCACCAGCGTTTCCTTGCGCGAGCGATCGCCCTTGTACATGGCACCCAGCTGCGGAATGGTCTGGTGACTTTCATCGACGATCAATAGCGCATCAGCCGGTAAGTAGTCGTACAAACACGGCGGCGGTTCGCCGGGCGCACGTCCCGACAAGTAACGCGAGTAGTTTTCGATACCGTTGCAGTAACCCATCTCCTGCATCATTTCCAGATCGAAGCGCGTGCGTTGTTCCAGACGCTGCGCTTCCACCAGCTTGCCGGCAGCGTGTAATTCTTTCAGTCGCTCACTCAATTCTTCACGGATTTGATCCACCGCTTTGATGGTGCGTTCTTTCGGTGTCACGTAATGACTGGATGGATACACCGTGGCGCGCTGCACCTTGCGTTGCACTTCGCCGGTGAGCGGATCGAACCACTGAATGCTGTCGATCTCGTCGTCGAACAATTCCACACGCAGTGCTTCGCGTTCGGATTCGGCGGGAAAGATGTCGATCAAATCGCCACGCACGCGGTACGTGCCCTGCGACAAATTGATTTCATTGCGGGTGTACTGCATGTCCGCGAGACGCCGCAGCATCTGTCGTTGATCGAGTTTGTCGCCCTTGGCCAGGTGCAACATCATCGACATATAGGCTTCGGGATCGCCCAAGCCGTAGATCGCAGAGACCGTAGCGACAATGATGGAGTCCGGCCGCTCTAACAAAGCCTTGGTGGCAGACAGACGCATTTGTTCAATGTGTTCGTTGATCAATGCATCCTTCTCAATGAAGGTATCCGACGACGGCACATAGGCTTCCGGCTGGTAATAGTCGTAGTAGGAGACGAAGTACTCCACCGCATTGTCCGGAAAGAACTCGCGGAACTCGCCATACAACTGCGCCGCCAGCGTCTTGTTATGCGCCAGCACCAGCGCCGGCCGCTGCACCTGCTGGATTACATTGGCGATGGTGTAGGTCTTGCCCGAACCGGTCACGCCCAGCAAGGTTTGATGCGAAAGCCCCGACTGCAGACCCTCCACCAATTGCTCGATGGCGCGCGGCTGATCGCCGGCGGGCGGGAATTGCGCCTGCAGGCGGAACGGCGCAGCGGTTTTGGACAGAATCGGAACGTGCCATGATGCGTATTCAGACTAAAACGATCTAGGAATCATAGGGGAATGACAGACCAATGCGTGTAGGTCGGTCGAGCAATATTGTTGCTCTACATTACTTGTAGGTCGGGTTTTATACCCGACTCTTACATCGCTGTCGGGTATAAAACCCGACCTACATGGTCATTTGCCACCCGGCACCCTAAAATGCCTGTCTTTAACCTCACCGGTGCCTTCTCTTGAGCTTCGTCGTTTCCAAGCGGGTCCAGCGTGTCAAACCTTCGCCGACGGTCGCCCTGACCACGCGCGTGATCGAACTCAAGGCAGAAGGCCGCGACATTATCGGCATGACCGTCGGTGAGCCGGACTTCGACACTCCGGTGCATGTGGCGGACGCCGGCGTCGAAGCCATCCGCAAGGGCTTCACTCGCTACACGGCGGTGGACGGCACGGCGGAACTGAAAGACGCCATCATCGCCAAGTTCAAGCGCGACAATCACATTACCTACCGGCGCAATCAGATCCTGGTATCCGGCGGCGGCAAGCAGAGCATCTTCAATCTCATCATGGCGTTCATCGACGCCGGCGATGAAGTCATCATCCCCGCGCCTTACTGGGTCTCGTACCCGGACATGGTGGAACTGGCCGATGGCAAGCCCGTCATTCCCTTTGCCGGTCCGGATCAGGGCTACAAGATCACGCCGGCACAGCTGCAGGCCGCCATCACGCCCAGGACCAAGTTGTTCATCCTCAACAGTCCCAGCAATCCCACCGGCGCGGCCTATACCGCCAGCGAACTCAAAGCTCTGGGTGAGGTGCTCAAACAGCATCCGCAGGTACTGATCTGCTGCGACGACATGTACGAGCCGATCTACTGGGGCGACGAACCCTTCGCCTCACTGCTGACCGTGGTGCCCGAACTGTATGACCGCACCGTGACCGTCAATGGTGTCTCCAAGAGCTACGCCATGACCGGCTGGCGCCTGGGCTACTGCGGCGGCCCCGTGGAGATCATCAAGGCCATGACCACCATCCAGAGCCAGAGCACCTCCAACCCCTCCTCCATCGCCCAACGCGCTGCGACCGTGGCATTGAATGGCGATCAGAGTTGCGTGCGTGAAATGAACAAGCACTTCAAGGTGCGCCATGACTTCTTCATCGCGGGTCTGAATCAATTGCCCGGCATCAGCTGCCTGCCTTCTGCCGGCGCCTTCTATGCCTTCGCCAATGTCGAAAAGGCCATGCAGCGGGTCGGCGCGGCCGATGACAATGCCTTTGCCGAATGGCTGCTCAATGAAGGCGGCGTCGCCGTGGTACCGGGCTCCGGCTTCGGCGCGCCCGGCCATATGCGACTGTCATATGCCTGCAGCATGGAGACGCTGGGCGAGGCACTCAAACGCATGGACACGGCGCTGCGTAAAGCCATGTAAGTGCTTGGGTTCTGGACAAACTCATGCGCGCGGCACATTGCACAAAAAACAGCGTTCCGTTTCTTGACACTGCCACACTCATTCCGCACAATCGCGCGCCTTCGATAACTGGAGTTCAGCGTTCTGCCGACTCCATGGGTATTCCCCGGTAGCTCAGTGGTAGAGCGACGGACTGTTAATCCGTTGGTCGCCTGTTCGAATCAGGCCCGGGGAGCCATCTTCTTATTGGTTGCGCATTACGTAACTGCAATCATCATCACTGCAAATCTTCTACTTCGAATTAGACGCCCGGTGTATGTCCACGGTGCGCTAACGAAACATAAACAGCCCATTCACCGTAAATTGATCAATATCGCGGTGACCACCAAAAGCCAGATCGCCTTTTACGTTGAAGTAACGTTGCGCCTGCGCACGCACATGAACCCGCTCGGCCACTTTGACATCGACGCCTAGCAAGGCGCCGGCCGCTACCGAGGTATCGCTGCGATAACTTCTATCCCGGTCATTATTGTCGACGCAGTAGTAGTACCAACCATAGTAGTCGCTGTAACCATCGTAGTAGCAGGTTGAGTACGTGCCATTGTGATAGCGCCGTTCCGTCACATCGGTGGTGACATAGCTAAACGCTCCAGAAGCGCCGCCATATAACGCGACTCGCTCAGCCACAGGTATAAAGCCAATGGCATTCAATCCCAAGAAGTAGGCACCCGTGCTGCCGTCATAGCCTGCAGCGGTCGAACCGGGCGACAAATAATCGCCGTTCAAATCGAGCGTCGCTTCCAAGGCGAAGTTTGGATTTAACTGCAAGCCGCCAAACAGCCGCATCGAACCGCCCGTATCTTCGCAGCCGGAGAACGTTCCTCTTGAACAAAGAGAATTAACCTTGGAGATGCCTACACCGCCACCGACATACCAATTGCCTTTAGAGGTCTCAGCACTGACCGAAATGTCAGCTGCCAGGAATAAAGCCAGGGCAAGTACAACTGGGCGGGATGTACTGAAGATATTCATGGCTGTTCCTTAATAACAAATGCCTGGCATCAATATGGCTGCGCAAATGAGTAACGCAATAACGGCAACAAAAGTATGTACAAAAACGATCGCCTACACATAGAGGCCTTGCCACCTATCTGAGTACTAAACACCCAGTTTTGACGCAATTTGCAGACAGACGTAAAAATCACGTTAAAAAATTGCCGTGAACTACTCACGTCTGACACGCAGGAAATACCCTCTCCTACAGCCGCGCATCTACACAATACTTAACGTAGGCAACACGCAAGCAATGCGAACCACGTATTCGCGAAGGAGAGATAGAGATGGCTACTGCTAATGCTTACAACGGTTATCACCACACGCTTAATGACTATCGCATCGTGCCCGATCTGAATACCAACTATGAGAGTGACTCTAGTTCCAAGATCGGTGGCGCAGCCCTGGTTCTCGCTGTATTTCTGGGCGTGGGTGGATACTTTTATTACTCCAGTCATCGCAGCGTCGAAAGCACTCCTGCCGATGGCGTGAACTATCAAGCGCCTGCCGCTACCGATAGCGCACTACCGAGCGATACTGTAGACAACACCGTGGTGCCAGAGGCGGCCGATCCGGCTGCGCTCGCCCCCGCACCAATTGATCCAGCGTTGAATGCCGCACCCAGCGCACCTGCGCAGGATGCAACGTTGAATCGTACTCCGGCGAGCAAGCCCAGCACTGCCCCGGCCCAACCGGCACAACGCGCCAAGCAGGCGCCTAAGGCAGTTGCACCCGAGACAGTGGCTCCATCGACAGCTGCACCAGCTCCCGCCACGACCGACAGCATTGCGCCTGCAGCACCGGAGACGACCATGCCTTCGATCACGCAGCCCGTTGAGGAAACTCAGCCTTCGGCTACTGAATCCGAAGTACCTGCTGCAGTAACTGAAGAGCCTTGATGCGAGATTGAGTCTGTCAAAATATAGTCACTCATGACTTTTCATAAGCCCCTCCGGAATATCCGGAGGGGCTTTTTATTAATAGTGAATTAACCAACAAAGCAATTTAGATCTGATCAGAAGGAATGTGACCTCAATAAACTTAAGTCGCAGCATCCGTCAGTACATGTAAAATTCCGAGCAGTTATTAACCGTACACGCTATTCGTATCCGGTGGTCACGTTGATTCTTCGCAGATAAAAAATGCAAGCCCACATCCGCATGGTGTTCCGACATCCCTCTGCCGCCTTGCTATTTCTGCAGTTGGCCAGCTTATTTATTTATCCACTATTGATTGAGAACGATACGAGACGAGCCTTGCTCACCGTCGTAGGAACGCTGGCTGTTTTGCTGGCGGTGTGGATCGTCAATCGCAGCCCGGCTATGAACTGGATAAGTTGGTTGTTGGCAGTGCCAGCCATAGGTCTCACCCTGGCCGCCAATCAATTTGGCTATGTGGCGTTGACGCCCTGGGCGCATATCTCAGAATCATTGCTGTACTTCTACACCGCTTACGCGCTGATCACTTACATGTTCAGCGATCAGCACGTGAGCACCGATGAGTTGTTTGCCGTAGGCGCAACCTTCACACTGCTGGCCTGGGCATTCTCCTATGCCTGTCTGTTCTGTCAGTATCAATGGCCCGGCAGCTTCACCGCAGCGATTAACAGCAACGACCCACGCAACTGGATCGAGATGCTGTACTTCAGTTTCAGCGTACTCTCCGGCACTGGCCTGAGCGACATCGTACCGATCACCCCGCCCGCACGAGCATTGGTGATGCTGGAGATGTTCATGGGTGTCATGTATATCGCGCTGGTGGTGTCGCGATTGGTGGGACTATCCGCCAATAAGAGCAAGGAGCATTGAAGCATTGACACAGTCTCAGCTGCAATTTTATGCAAGATGTGTACGCCCTAAATAACCTCTGACCAAAAAACACCCGCGTTGTAGGGCTGCACTGACATCCAGAACAAACCACAACTGAGTCGCTCCAATTCAATGTAGCGGTTTCGAAGGGTTTGCCATGGTTTACATGATTCGCCTCTGTTCGCGCGGCTTCACGCAGCGTCGCAAACAAAGTAGATACTTCTTCGGGGTACTGCTAGGCGCTTTGTTGTATCACTCATCTGCGTTCGCACAAAATGCAGCCGCACTGCATGCCCGCAATACCGCGTTACAGGCGCAACTCAGCAACAATCAATTCGGCAAACCGCTTTACCTGGAGTCCAGCGAGCAATCGGGAGCATTGCAAGGCGACGTGTATGCGCGTATCGATCAGCCATTCGCTGTAGCAGGCCCGGCACTGCTAGGTTCTACGCACTGGTGTGAAATCCTGATACTGCATCTGAACGTAAAAGGTTGTCGCCCCAATCGCTTATCCACAGGTGAGACCATCAATCTCACTGTCGGACGCAAATTCGAACAGCCTCTGGATGACGGCTATCAATTCGAGTTCAAGTACAACGTTACTCAGCTCGACACAAATTACGAACAGATCGAACTGAGCGCTCCTACCGGCCCGTTTAACACCAGCAACTATAAGATCATGCTTGAGGTGACCAGCCTGGACGCCACGCACAGTTTCCTGCACCTGTCATACGCCTATTGATATGGAACGATGGCCAAACTGGCCATGCAAAGTTACCTCGCCACCGTAGGCCGCAACAAAGTTGGCTTCACGCAGGTTGGCAGCCAATCCAATAGCCAATCCACCCATGGTCAAACCGAATATATCGGCGGCCAACGAGGCGTAGTAGAACGCAACACTATGCGCTACTACCTGGCCATCGTCGCGTATCTCGATGCGCTGGCCATACCCGCCGCGCAGCAAATTGAATATCGTCTTGATGCCTGGCACGCCAGCGTCGAAAAATATCCGGCGCAATTGCACGAACTCACTCGCCAGGAATACCTGGACATGAAGCATCGTGAAATTGCCCGGCAAACGGCTCCGATCAAGTAAACCTATTCTTCTTCTTTTTCTTGCAGCGGTGCCGTGCCCGTATCGAACACCAGGGTGTGTAATTGCACCGAACACCACTTGTTAAACAATTCCAGCGAACGCGCCTTAGGCCAAAGCGGCTGTTCCGGATACCAACCACTCAACTCCGCTTCCAGCAACGCCACACCGTTAAGCTTGAGCCACTCCTGCAAATCCTCCTCTTCCTCCAACTCGATCAAGTACACGGAGTTGTTGTCATTGGCATCCGCCAGCTTGAGCCGCTGCTGCGGATTGGGATTCGGTTCCGTGGCATTGATCCAGTCAACGAAGGGTTGCTTGTAGCGAACGATCAGGGCGGCGCGATTTAACATTTAGGAATTCCGGAAACGGTGACAGCTGAGGCCGAATAATAATCAAGCAGGCCGTGAATATACCGTAACGAAGCGGCTGCCTGATCTAGATTCGTCAGAGAGCATGTAGACTGGCGATGAAGCGCAGCGTAATTCCAACATTCTGCATGAAGATGCTGGGATTTCATCCAGCCTACGAGCTGAGTTGCGAGCTGCACGCTTCCCTGCACCCATGCAGCGGAGTTAGCATGAGTTCGGCTGGACGCCGACAGGGACACAGGAGTGAATGCCCATGACAGGAAAGAAGTCGACTGCGCTCGTACCCAACGAACATATCTCTCAATCAATAATCGTTCTACGTAGCCACAAAGTTCTTCTCGACGCCGATCTTGCGGCAATGTACGGCGTGGAAATCAGAACGTTGCTGCAGGCTGTAAAGCGCCATCTGCGTCGCTTTCCGGATGATTTTATGCTGCAACTTACTACCGACGAATGGGCTTCTTTAAGATCACAATTTGTGATCTTAAAGACTGGCCGCGGCCAACACAGAAAATACCGGCCTTATGCCTTTACCGAGCAAGGCGTTGCCATGCTGTCATCCATACTTAACAGCGAACGCGCCATTGCCGTAAACATCGAAATCATGCGCGCATTCGTGCGCATGCGCGAATTGCTAGCCTCTAACAAGAGGCTAGCCCAACAGCTTAAGAAATTGGAACGTAAGGTCGCCTCGCACGATGAGGCCATCGTGGGCATTCTCAAAACCATTCGACAGTTAATGAATCCGCCGGAATCTCGCAAGCGGTCAATTGGATTCGTTGAATTGCAGGAGAGGAAGAAGGGTAACTAAAATTTATTACTCAAGACGCTAGATATTACATCTTGCGCAGGGTGGATGCCTGCATCCACCCTGCCGAGAAATTTCTATTCGGCTTGCGTCATCACACCAACGCCGCAATCGCCTCCGCCACGCGATCAATATTCTTGTTATTCAGCGCAGCCACGCAGATACGACCGCTATCCACCGCATACACGGAATAATCGGTCTTCAGCTTGCCGACGATTTCTTTCGACAGGCCGGAGTACGAGAACATGCCACGCTGTTGCAGCACGAAGGAGATGTCGTAACCAGGCTTACGGGCTTGCACTTTTTCCACCAGCGCTTTGCGCATCAGCTTGATGCGATCACGCATCTGGCCGAGTTCGTCGTCCCACAGCTGACGCAGTTCCGGCGTGGTCAACACCTTGGTCACGACCTTGCAGCCGTGAGTGGGCGGGTTGGAGTAGTTGGTGCGCACTACGCGCTTGAGCTGGCTCAACACACGAGTGGCTTCGTCTTTGCTGGCAGTAACCACGGTCAAGGCGCCGACACGTTCGCCGTACAGCGAGAACGACTTGGAGAACGAGCTGGCGATGAACACCGGGCTCAATGCATCGGCAAAACGCTTCACTACCGCGCCGTCCTGAGCCAGGCTGTCGGCAAAGCCCTGGTAGGCGATGTCGAGGATTGGCACAAGACCGCGTGATTTGACGATCTCGATCACGCGCGTCCATTGATCGGCGGTCAGATCGGCACCCGTCGGATTGTGGCAGCAGGCATGCAGCACGACGATGTCGCCGGCCGGCAGCTTGTCTAGATCCGCCACCATGGCGTTGAAGTCGAGCCCCTTGGTGGCGGCGTCGTAATACGCGTAATTCTTTACTTCGAAGCCGGCGGACTCGAACAGCGCACGATGGTTTTCCCAGCTGGGGTTGCTGATCCAAACGGTGGCATTGCTATCGAAACGCTTCAGGAAATCGGCGGCGATCTTCAATGCACCCGTGCCACCCAATGCCTGCACGCCCACCACGCGCTGCTCGCTCAATGCGGCCGCGTCGGCGCCCAACAGCAATTCCTGCACGGCCTTCACGTAGGCAGCCATGCCTTCAATCGGCAGATAGGTACGCGGCGACACTTCCGCTGCCAGCGCCTGTTCGGCGCGTTTGACGCATTCCAGCACCGGCACTTTGCCGTTGTCATCGTAGTACACGCCCACGCCCAGGTTCACCTTGGCGGGATTGGTATCGGCATTAAAACCTTCGGTAATGCCCAGAATCGGGTCACGCGGAGCCAGTTCGACGTTTTGCAGGATTGATGCGGTCATGATGTAAAGATTGAGAGGTTGAAAACGGAAAGCGGCCCGCATCTTACAGGGTCCGGCAGGGGGGGCCTAGTGCGAACACCGAAGGGGCCAAATGGCGGGAATGCCGGTGGCGGCACGACAAAACGCTACAAAACCGACGCATAGGCCTCAGCACCCTGACGGTCGTAGAACGACGGACTGTTAATCCGCGGTTCGGTAACTCAATTTACTATCGCCAACCAACTAAACGGCGGCGGAGTCACTCCTCAACTATTACCCAGCTTATTTCTACGCAGCGTTTCCTTGCTGTTGACCGGATCGCGCGACGGCGAGGTCACTGCCGACCCGTCCATTTGCTTCTTTGGCTGACGGGCTACCGCAGCCTGATTTTTCGCCGCAGAAGAATGACGGACATGGCTGGAATTGCGCGGGCTAGCTGTCATGACGATTTCCTCCTGCTAGATAGTGACAGCGTAGACATGGTTCACGCATCGTCGAATGATCAACCGGCCCAAATGCTTGTGAGATTGAACCGACGCCGCCTTACCGCCTCACTGAGAAGGAAAATAAGACCTCCCCCGCTGTTGCTCCAGCGCCAACAGATACTTTTTGACCTCCAAACCGCCGGCAAAGCCGGTGAGGTCACCATTGGCGCCAATAACGCGATGGCAAGGCGCAATGATGGAAATGGGATTTCTGCCATTGGCCGCGCCGACGGCGCGCATGGCATTGGGGTTACCTAACTGTCTGGCGATTTGCGCATACGAACGCGTCTCGCCAAACGGGATTTGCAACAACGCGCTCCACACCTGCTTTTGAAAATCCGTGCCGACAAAATCCAACGGCAGGTCGAATGAAGTCCGCTGGCCGGCGAAGTATTCTTGTAACTGCTTTTCAGTCTCGAGCAAGACGGGATGTTTCTGGTCTTCAGCAATAAGATCCAGTGGCACACGCTCGGGCCGGTCGTTCTCCCACAGAATGGCGCCCAGCCCCGCATCACTGGCTACCAGCTTAAGCCGGCCTACCGGCGAGCCGAAAGTTTTGTAGAAGTAGCTCTTGCGAGTCTTACGTTTGCCTGGGCTCATACCCCTCCATCAATAGATTGGCGTAGCACGCTTGATGCAACTGCCTTGAGTTCATTTCGACTATGGCCATTCATCCGGAAATATTCCGGCCATTTTCGGACATGGAATCAAAAACATATGCATGTCCGAAAATGGCCAGTTGCACCAACTCGGAAGTTTTATAGTCGCACTCATGTCCGACCAAGCGACACCCAAGGTACTCGACGCTACTGCTGCGTATCATGCATTGAAATCGCGTGATTCGCGCTTCGATGGCGTGTTTTTTGTGGGCGTGACTTCCACCGGCATTTATTGTCGGCCGATCTGCCCGGCACGCACCCCCAAGCGCGAAAATTGTCGATTTTTTGCCTCACCCGAGGCGGCCGAAAAAGCCGCGTTTCGCCCCTGCTTACGTTGTCGACCCGAATTGGCGCCCGGCAATGCGCCTGTGGACGATGCACAACGCATTGCACAATTGCTGACGCAGCGCATCGAAGCAGGTCTGGATGAAACCGGACTTGAAACCATCGCAACGCAATTCGAATTGAGCTCACGTCAGCTGCGTCGCATCGTGCAGAAACAACTGGGCGTCGCACCTATCGATTTGCTGCAAACGCGCCGACTGCTGCTTGCCAAGCAGTTGCTTACCGAAACCAAGCTACCCGTGACCGACATTGCCTTCGCCAGCGGCTTTAGCAGCTTGCGTCGTTTCAACGATGCCTTCGGCAAACGTTATCGCATGCCGCCCAAGCAACTACGCAAGCAAGCCGCCACTTCAGCTGAAACATATCGATCCGGCGACACCTCGAAGCTGCAACTGAGTTACCGCCCTCCTTACAACTGGGATGGCTTGCTGCAATTCCTTAAAGCGCGTTTGATCAGAGAAGTTGAGCATGTCACCGATGAGGCTTATTACCGCACGGTGCGTATCGGCAAGCACAGTGGCTGGATCAAAGTCACTCATAGGCCGGAGAAGCACGCGCTGAACCTGGAATTTACGCACTCGCTGACACCGGCCCTGCCCGCCCTGCTCGGCCGCTTGCGCAATCTGTTCGATTTGAATGCGCGTCCGGACCTGATCGCAGCTCACTTGCAGCAAGATAAATTGCTGAAGAAAGGTATTGCAAAGAATCCTGGGCTACGCGTGCCGGGCGCGTTTGAGAGTTTCGAACTCGCCGTGCGTGCCGTGTTGGGTCAACAGGTCACCGTCAAATCCGCCACCACACTGGCCTGTCGTTTCGCTGAACGCTTTGGAGAAAAAATCGTTACGCCCTTTGCGGAATTAACGCGCCTATCACCCCTATCTGCCGAAATTGCACAAGCAACTGTGGGAGAGATTGCTTCACTGGGCATCATTTCGGCACGTGCCAGCAGCATCATTGCGCTGGCCAAGGCATTCGAGTCGGATGAGTTACAACTGGAAGCCGGCTCGCACCCGGACGCAGTCATTGCCAGACTACAAGCTCTACCCGGTATCGGTCCTTGGACCGCTCAGTACATCGCCATGCGCGCGCTGCGCTGGCCGGATGCCTTTCCTAAAGAAGACATTGCCATTCACAACACCCTGGGAGGCGTATCGGCAAAGCAGGCCGAAGAGCTATCTCAAGCCTGGCGACCGTGGCGCAGCTATGCGGTGATGCATCTGTGGAATCAAGCAGCTGGCGCTTCGAAGCGAAATTGATCAGGGATAAATCTCGCTTCTCTCCGGGCAGTAATATTTGCAATCTCCAAGACGCGGCTATCCGTATCTGCTTACTCGAAACCCATATTTAGGTATCGAATGATGGGACACGCATTGCCAACGGCTCACGCATAACTTGCCCACAAAACCGCCGTCATCGCTATGATTGCGTTCCGGCCAGATCGGCCGAGCAAACTATCAGGCGGGGAATTCAGGACATGCGATTGGTTACTTTCTCGGATGGCAGCAACACCACACCACGCATCGGTATATTGAGCGGCGACAACACGCGCGTAGTAGATGTGGGCGCTGCCGCCGCCAGCCTGCAAGTCAAGTTGCCATTCGATGCTAACGACATGTTGTCGTTGATCGCACAAGGTCAGACAGCACTGGATGCACTTAAACAGTTAAGCACTGCTCGGACAACCGACTTGGCACTGTCGGCGTGCAAGCTATATGCACCCATTCCGAGGCCTCGCAAGAATATTTTCTGTGTGGGTTGGAACTATCAGGATCACTTCAACGAAGGCGCTAGCATGCGCACGCATGTGAAGGAGATGCCCGCCTATCCCACCTTATTCACCAAGGCACCTACCGCCGTGACCGGCCCTTACGACACCATTCCCTTCCATCACACGGTGTCGAGCCAGCTGGATTGGGAGGCCGAGTTGGGCGTAATCATCGGTCGCAGCGGCATCAACATCAGCAGCGACACGGCCATGCAACATGTATTCGGCTATACGGTAATCAATGATCTGTCCTGGCGCGACATTCAAAAGCGTCACGGTCAACAATGGTTCAAGGGCAAGAGCCTGGACGGGTCCTGCCCCATGGGACCGTGGATCGTTACCGCCGATGAAGTCGAGCCGAACAGTCTCGCCATCACCTGCCGCGTTAATGGCGTCGTCAAACAGAGCTCCAACACGCAGTACCTGTACTTCAAATTGCCGCGCATCATCGCCGAGCTATCTGCAGGATTGACCTTGGAATCCGGCGACATCATTTCCACCGGCACACCGGCCGGCGTAGGTCAGGCACGCGATCCTCAGGAATTCATGAAGCCCGGCGACGTGGTGGAGACAGAAGTGGCCGGCGTCGGCTTGTTGCGTAATCAAATCGGTCAGTGAGTTTGTTATGAAGTTGCGCAGCGTAGAACTGCAGATGCCCGCTGATGAAATCGATGCGGCAGCTGAATTCCTGACCAAGACTTGGCGCGTTGTGCCGGTCGAACATACCGGCAGCACCCAATACTTTCGTGGCTCCGGTGAACATCCCTACCTGCTGGCCATTGCCAAAGCCAATGCGCCTGGCGTGTCCTCTGTGTCCTTTTTGGTTAACGAGCAAGAGTTGGCTGCTCTGGAACAGCGCGCCAAACAAGCTGGCGTAGCGTTCACCAAGATCGCTGCATTCGATGAACCCGGTGGCGGCCATGGATTGTTGATCCGCGGACCTGAAAATCAAACCTATCGCTTCTGTGTCAACGGACCCGCACCTGCCATTGCAACCAATGCGGATACACCGGTGCAACTGACTCACGCCGTTATCAACATCAACGACCTGCCACGCAGCGAAGCCTTCGCCACCGATGTGCTGGGCTTTCGCATCAGCGACCGCACACGCATCATGACCTTTGTGCGCTGTAATCAGAAACATCACTGCGTGGCCTATGCACCGGCGGAAGTCCCCTCACTCAACCACATTGCCTTCGAGATGCAGGATGCCGATGCCGTGATGCGTGGCATTGGTCGCATGCGCGACGCTGGCTTTGCCTGCTCCTGGGGACCGGGACGGCATGGGCCGGGCGACAATGTGTTCGCCTACTTCATCGCGCCGTTTGGCGCCGTTATCGAGTACACCGCGGAAGTCTCAGAAGTGGACGACAACTACAAGGTCGGTGCACCATCGGATTGGACCTGGCCGCCGGGTCGCATCGATCAATGGGGCCTTTCCACCAAGGACATCCCTAACATCGTCGCCGCAGAAAAGCGCTTTCGCTTTCTGCCGGCTTGATAGTCATCAACACAACATCAACATCGCGAGATTGCCATGAGCACATTGACTCTGTCGCAAGCCAATAAAATCATCGAACACGCTTTGAAAAAAGCACGTGAGAATAACTATCGCCCCATGGGGGTTGTCGTGGTCGATGAATCAGGCCACATACGCGCGCTGCAACGCGAAGATGGCGCCAGCATGTTCCGCAACGATATCGCCACGGGCAAAGCCTGGGCCGCAGTCGGCATGGGCGTTTCCAGTCGCGTGTTAGGTGAACGCGCCAAGGGCAATCCCAATTTCTTCGTCGCCCTCTCTGCCACTGCACAGGGCAAGTTTTTACCGCAACCCGGCGCGGTGCTGATCAAGGATTCAAGCGGCAACATTCTCGGCGCGGTGGGCGCCAGTGGCGGCACCGGTGATGAAGACGAATTGATTTGCATGGCCGGTGTAGTTGCTGCCGGCCTGCAACACGATTAAATCTAACGGCAATTCTTAGCGCAACGAGCGAGTTTTGTAGATGCCATCTTTGTAGGTCGGGTTTTATACCCGACATCTTCGGAATGTCGGGTATAAAACCCGACCTACAAAAGGACACGCATAGTTTGACCACTGCATCACCCGTCTGCTGTATGACGACGTCGCTGCAACTTCAGAACTTGCAGCGCGTAGCGCTCAAGCTGGCGCCGATTGGTACAGGGCTGCGTCGGCGTCGGCAAACTGCCCTGACTCCACGACTGCAACACCCAGGGATTGATGTACGACTTGCGACAGACTGCGGGCGTATTGCCTAGCGCCTGGGCAACCTGGGAGCAAACATCGACCAGCACATGATTAATTTCGCGCGTGCTCATCTCCTCTACACGGCTCTGCTGCGGAAGCTCAACCAGCAATTGAATGGCATGCAACGTCGCACCCCAGGTTCGAAAGTCCTTGGCGGTAAAACCCGTACCATCGCTGGCAACGCCCATTATCTCCAGTAAGTAGTCATTCACCATACCGGAGTGAATGGGCTGGTGATTGCCGCCTTCATCCACGTATTGAAATAACTGCTGACCCGGCAACTCCTGACAACGACGCAGGATATGGGCAATACGTCGGTCGCTGAGTTCAGCCGATTGCGCCTGACCGCTCTTGCCGCGAAATTGAATCTTCACCCGAGTCTTGCCAATGAAGCGAACGTGGCGATCACGCAGAGTGGTCAGACCGAATGAATTGTTCTGCCTGACATAGTCGCCATTCCCCACTCGCAATAAAGTGGTTTGCAACAAGGTCACCACCAGCGCCAACACCTTTTGTAATGGCAAGCCGGGCAATTGCAAATCCAGCTGCAAGCGACGCCGCAACTTTGGCAGCAATGAACCGAATTGCACCATGCGCAGAAATTTGTCGGCATCGCGCACGCTACGCCAGCGTTCGTGATAACGATATTGCTTTCGACCACGCGCATCGAAACCGGTCGCTTGCAGATGCCCAAGAGGATTCGAACAGATCCAGACACGATCATACGCGGGTGGAATGGCCAGCTTGCCGATCCGTTGCAATACACTGACGCTGGTAACGGCCTTACCCTTGGCATTCACGTAAGCAAAATTTTTGCCGCGAGTAATACGACGAATACCAGGCATCGTATCCGAAACGTAGTGAAGTCCTTTAGTCGCAGCTGTCTTGCGCGCCGCTCGCTCTCTGATTTCCGCCTTGCTTGCTTTATCCGCCATGAGGCTGAATTGAGCAATTACAAATCCAAGGACAATTCATCTTTAGGGTTATCCGCCCTTGGTTTCGCTGCCAGACTGTTTTCAATCGGGTCGGCTGCAACAGTGGTGTCCTGCTCGCGTGAGAAGCGCAGCTCGGCCGCCTCCCAATCTATTTCTGGCGAGCCAATGGGACGCCCGCGCCGGAGCCACGATTCATAGGCGAATTGCTCCAACACTTCGCGATCGAATAAACGCTGCATGATGCAATCTCCGCAACAATCAATTGCTCAGCGTTATAGCGACAATCAAGCCAACCCTAACAGCGCCGCTTGTGGCGAGTGTGCGTCGGCCATATCCCACGAGCAGCAATTACCAAGCGTGCAACCCATGCTTGTTGTATTAGAGCAAATCCTCATGTCTGGCTTGTCCTACACGGGAATCAGCCGGAGCCGCTGGCGACTAATCCTTATCAGTTGCAAATTGAAGCCGTGTCCAAACCCGCGAAGCAGCACATGAATGTGCAGGCTTCGCCAATATAAGGAGCATTAAAATGCTAGGCTGGGCTGCAACTTTTCTGGTCATAGGCATCATTGCCGGCGTACTGGGTATGACAGGCATCGCGGGCATATCCGTGCAGATTGCCTGGATACTATTTGTCATTGGTTTGATTCTCGCCGTGGTGTTCTTTATCTCTGGACGCCGTCCACCGGTCTGACATGTCCTCTGACATGTCTATTTGACGGGGACTAGCGAGGTAACGCATCGATGAAGCACCAAGATGCTCCAATCTTTGCAATGAAATAAAAGCCGGCGATTGATCGCCGGCTTTTTAATGCCAACTATCTGCAGGCCATTACATACGCTCTGAGGAGTGGCCCTGCTCTTCTTCATCCTTAACACGCTCGCCACCTTGACGCGCCATTGGTGAACGCTGCTCACCTTGCTGACGATTGCCGGCCGGATTGCCTTGCTGCAATTGTGGATCGCCCTGCTCGTTGGTACGCGGACGATCACCCTGCTGTCCAGAATGAGATTGATCCTGTCCAGGCTGTCGGCCTTGACTGCTCTGATTCTGTTGCTGATTCTGTTGCTTTGTCGACTGATTCTGACTTTGACGTTGATCTTGATTGGCCATGCTACACCTCATAGTTATAGTGAATGGACATCGGATTGCGCGGCTGCGCCGTCCTGCAGCACTTTAAGGATGGCGAGCAATGAATCTTAAGTAGCGGAGCGCGTGCCCGATCGTCAGAAATGACCGACCCAAAAAATCAATCGGAGATCAATTCAGGCACCGGGCATTTCATGATCTGATTTCAGTCCCGGCACCTGGGCGCTCGGTAATGGCAAGCCTTTGCGTGAACCGAATGTGTGTGCATACACCCAAGTGAACTCAGCCCCCATCAAAAACAATTGTGCGGAGTAATAAACCCATACCAGCACTACCACCAGCGAAGCGGCCGCGCCAAAGCCCGATACGACTCCACTCTTGCCAATGTAGATGCCAATCAACAATTTGCCGATACCCAGTAGCAACGCCGTGACACAGGCGCCTATCCATACATCCTTCCAATGAATATGCACGCGCGGCATGAATTTATAGATCATCGCGAACACCACTGCGGTCAAGACGAAACTAACCAGCAAATTGATCATTTGCACTAGCAACTCCCAGCCGATGAAAGAAGAGCTCCACTTGCCTAGCGCCGCTACCGCCGCGCTGAGAATCAGCGAAACGATCAGTAGAAAGCCAATACACAGAATCAAACCAAAGGAAAGCAAGCGTGCTCGCAACAAGGCAATGATCCCCGATGATTTAGCACGCGCGGGAGCTCGCCAGATGCGATCAAGTGCATCCTGTAACTCCGCGAAGACGGTGGTTGCACCCACACCCAACAAGAGGAAGCCAACGAGTGTCGCGGCGACTCCTTCGGCGGGTCGATTGACGCTCTCTAATAAACTTTGAATTGCCTTGGCGCCAGGCTCACCCAGCAAGCCATTGAGCTGCAGAAAAATTTCGCCGCGCGCAGCGTCTTGCCCAAACACCATGCCGGCAACCGCGATAACAATCAGCAACAAAGGCGCGACCGAGAACAGGGTGTAGTAAGACAGGGCTGCTCCCATGCTGGGTGCGTAATCGTCCGACCAGGCCTTGATGGCCGTCTGAACCAGATTGCGGGCCTGCTTGAAGGTCATGACCTGGACCATTCCTCTGAATTAGCCTAAGTCACTATCTCACCCCTCATTTCCCTCTCCGCATCGGCAGCAGAAGCCACCACTAGCAAGAATTTTCCGACACACAATCACCGTTAAAACAAGAGATTAGTTAGGTAATAACCGGCGTGCAGAAAGTTGCGAACCTCCGAAACTGGTCCCTGGGATTTAACGAGCAATATTCCCCATACCCGAAGAAGTTTTACTTAACGCTCGTTTGGTAGGCCGTCCTTAGCAGAATTGACACCATTTTGTCATTGCCGTATGTCGGCAATCGGCTACAGTGTAGGTATTTTCCTTAATTAATTAGGGCCTTAGCCCAATGAGGAGTACTGCATGCGGTCGGGTCGGGCACGGATACCCCTGCTTCTGACACTGGGTTGCCTCACGGCAGCCTGTGGTGGGGGCGGTTCATCCGGTTCTGCCAGCCCCAATTCCGGTAGCTCCTCAAGCGTCACCCAATCCAGCATCAGTTCAATCAGCAGCTCGAGTCTGGCCAGCTCTTCGGTAAGCAACGGCGGCTCGTCCAGCAGCAGCGCCGCAAGCAGCTCTGCGAGTTCCATCGGCATCCCTGGTTCGTCAAGTTCTTCGGTAAGTTCTATTGCCAGCTCTTCGATCAGTTCGCTGAACTCATCCAGCAGCGCCAACAGTTCAGTATTTTCTTCAAGCAGCAATGCCAGCAGTACATCCACAAGCTCACGTTCTAGTTCATCGAGTCTCAGTTCAACGTCGTCAAGCTCATCTCTGAGTTCGATCAGTTCAAGTTCAAGCAGCAGCTCTCAGAGCAGCTCGTTAAGCTCATCGTTACCCAGCAGCAGCTCAAGCTCGAGCGCCCAGTCTTCGAGCAGCGTTGCGAGCAGTTCGAGTTCCACATCTAGCAGCATATCGAGTAGCAGCGCTCCACCTTCATCTAGCAGCTCATCAAGCAACAGCGCATCGTCAAATTCGAGCGGTGCATCCAGCGGCTCATCTTCTAGCTCTAGCAGCTCGATGAGTAGCCTCAGCAGCTCTTCGCTTAGCTCCGCGTCAAGTTCTCTATCGAATTCGAGTAGCTCTGCCTCAAGCAGTGCAACCAGCTCAAGCGGCTCGTCTAGTGGTTCATCGGCCAGCTCAAGTTCGATCAGTAGCTCATCGTCATCAGCGAATCCGTCGTCCAGTTCCTCATCGAGCAGTATCACGAGCAGCTCATCGAGTTCTGCCGCAGAGTCGTCGAGCAGCCTTTCGAACAGTTCGGTCGCTTCTTCATCCAGTAGCAACTCATCAATCGCTGCCAGCAGTTCCTCAACCAGTCAGGAAAGCGCCTCATCCGGTAGCAGTGCCTCGGCTAGTTCCAGCGCTTCATCAAGTGGATCTGCCAGTGGCTCATCCGCCAATTCCAGTGCCGGCTCTTCTTCAAGCGCATCCAGTGTTTCCACCAGCACATCATCAAGTAGCAGCCTATCGAGTAGCTCCGACGCATCTTCCAGCCAGCCATCCAGTAGCTCCAGTTCAAGTTCGCAATCGCTCAGCAGCGACTCCAGCAGTTCAGACAGCAGTTCATCGGCAAGTAGCTCGGCTACAAGCTCAAGCGCTTCGTCCAGCGGATCTTCGAGTGGCTCCTCGACTAGCGCCAGCTCGTCCAGCAGTGCATCCAGTATCTCCATAAGCTCATCATCAAGTAGTAGCGAATCGAGCAGTTCTGATACCTCTTCCAGCCAGCCAGCCAGCAGCTCCAGTTCAAGTTCGCAATCGCTTAGCAGCGATTCCAGCAGTGCCGACAGCAGCTCATCATCAAGTAGCGCCGCCTCGAGTTCGAGCGCTTCATCCAGTGGATCGTCAAGTGGGTCTTCAGCTAGCTCCAGCTCATCCAGCAGCGCCTCAAGTGTTTCCAGCAATTCATCTTCCACTAGTAGTGAAACGAGCAGCTCGGCCTCCTCTTCTAGCGAATCATCCAGCAGCGCCGAAAGTTCTTCCGCTAGCAGCAGTACATCCAGTAACTCAAGCAGCGCTTCTAGCGGATCTTCGAGCGGCTCTTCTGCCAGTTCCAGCTCAGCGTCATCGAGTAGCTCTGAAAGTTCATCGAGCAGCAGCAGTGCTTCCAGCAATTCGAGCGGCTCTTCCAGCGGTTCATCCAGTGGCTCTTCGGCCAGTTCCAGTGCAAGCTCATCGAGCAGCGCCTCCAGCGAATCGGAGAGTTCCTCTTCCAGCAGTACATCCAGCAATTCATCGACGAGCTCAAGTACTTCATCCAGTGCATCAAGCGCTGCCACCTCTTCAAGCAGCTCTGCCAGCAGCACGGTCACCAATCATGTGTCGTTCAAAACACTTCCCACCTGGTCCGGCGGCCCCGGTAGTGAGTGGGTGAATGGTGAGACGCGCCTGGTTAAGGACAACAGCACCCAGGGCTCAGGTGAAATATTCGGCTTCGTCTGGTCTGATTCCAGCTCGAGACTGTACCTGCTCACCAGTGCCGATAACGGACAGACCTGGGCCAATGTCGGCAACCGCTCCTTGACGCCCTATCACGTCATCGCAGTAACTCAGGACTCCACCGGCAAGGTACACGCCATCAGTTGGGCGAACACCAGCGATTCCGGTTACTACCTGCGCATGAGCCTCACTTATAGCGGCGGTCGCATCAGTGGCTACACCTTGGATACGACCTCAGGCATTGCACTGCCCAACCACAATCGCCAAGGCAATGAACTGCGTGCCGACATCAAGATGGTGAAGGACTTCAACAATAACGAGACGATGGTGTACGCGGTCAACATGCCGGTGAAAAATTGCAGTCCGGTTTGCGATATCAAGGTGTACATGGGTAAGGCCACCAACTTAGCGCCCACCACTAGTAGTCAACTGGTGAGCCTAGAAGGCACTGCTGGAGATACCAAGGTGTTCGACTCTTGCGATCTATCCTCTTGCAATACCTTCGGCTTCTCCACGCACGTGCATACAGCACTGTTTGCTCAGAACGGCACATCGCGCGACCTGTATCTGTTCCAGGGCCCCATAGATGGTGACTATGGTTTAGCGTACGACGAGACCAGCTTCAACACGCTGTACTCCACTCGTCTACCCAGCAACAGCAGCGGTTGGAGCGTCGGCAGCACCACCGCAATCTCGACCAACGTTCAGAACAATGTGACACCCGAACTGATGAGCGTGGCCAGTGGCAGCAATTACGCCTGGGTTATGTACGTCGATCCCAAGAACGGGGTGAAATTCGGCCGCTACGACAGTAGCAATGTTTACAACGAAAGCTCGATTCCCAGTCCCGACACCACGCAGAACCGCAACGGCTGGGGTGTGTTCTCGGTCTCAGCCGACGACAGCAAGATATGGGCGATCTGGGACACGCTCGCGCCGATCAGCGGTGGCAGCGCCGTGGCCTATCAGGGATATTGGAATGGTTCTAGCTGGCTCAAGTACAGCGATGACGGCGCCAGTGACTCGATGGGCATGGCGGGTGTTGCCGGCTGGACTTCCGGCACGGCAGCCATACTGTTCAATGGCAATGTGCTGGCGCAGAGTTATTTACAACCCACAGCGGCCACCATCTGGACTCAATAGTCCAGATCGATTTTTTTCATGCCGAGTGGCTAAGCAGCCCTTCTACTTCACTGATGTTCGCCAGCGCCTGCAGTTGGGCAGGCAAGGCGTGATAGCGCAGTTGCGCAGCATGAAGTTTCGCCTGTCTCAACCACTCGATCAGCAGCGACAAGCCAGCACTGTCCGCATGAGTGACGCCGGCTAGATCGATCTCGATATCGGCCGCTCCTGCAAACAGAGCATGACTCTGCTGCAGTAGTTGCGTTGCCGTCGCGAAACTCAATTCGCCAGTCACTGAATAGTGACCGGCGCCTTGCTGCGTAAGCTGAGCTGCGGGCATTTACTTGCTGCCCTTCTTCTGAGTGGTGGCGGAAACAGGACCTTGCTGTGTCTGCAACCGCTTGATCACGGCGTCCAATCCCTTCTGATCGATCTCAGTACCGAAATCGGTGCGGAACGACTTCACATAGGACACGCCCTCGATGGTGATGTCGTAGGCCTTCCAGCCGGCATCGGTCTTGTGCAGTGTGTAGTTAACCGGCACCTTGCTGCCATTATCGCGGCGAATTTCGCTACGCACGGTGGCGGTAGTGTCATCGGGCTTGCCTTGATAAGGCAGGATCTTCAAACGATCCGCAGTAAACTCCAGCACGGAGTTCCCGTAGTTCTGCAACAGCGACTGATAGAACGCGTCGATGAACTGCTTGCGCTGCTCGGGTGTGGCAGTGCGCCAGTTCTTCGCCAATACCAACTTGGCCGCATACTCGCTGTCGAAATTGGCCAGCAAGTACTTATCGATCAGCTGACGCAGCTTGCTCGAATCCTTGCGATACATTTCGCGATTGGCATCGAGATCGGCCAGCACTTGCTTGGCCACCGATTCAACGACTTTGTCCGGAGGCAAACTAGCGTCCGCGGCCCAAGCGGTCGCACCGAATGCACCGCTCACCAATAGACATCCCGTTACTAATAAAGCTTTAAGGGTCTGACGCTTCATTACTTCGACTCCTGTGCTCCGGCATCATCGCTTTTCTTGCCGGCAAAATTGGCCACCAATTGATTGATCAGGTTCTCCAACACCAGCGCGTCCTGCACGATGGCGAACTTGCCGCCGTTCTTGAAATACTGATCCGAACCGCCGGCGGTCACGCCAATGTACTGACCACCCAGCAGACCCGCCGTCATGATGCTGGCGTCACTGTCGTCAGGGATGCGATCGAACTGCGGATTGATATGCATCTTCACCACAGCCTTGTACTGCTCCTGATCGTAGTTGATCGATTCGACTCGACCCACGGTGACGCCGGACATGGACACCGGCGCGCCTACTTTTAGACTGCCGATGTTCTCAAAGTTCGCCAGCAGCTCGTAGCCACCGTTACTACTCACGCTGAAATCCTTATTGGTAATTTGCGTCACCAGAAAGAACAACGCCGCAAACCCAAACAGCACAAAGGCGCCGGTGACAATTTCCGTGGTACGAGACTGTTGCATTAGCTTTCTCCAATTATCACAACATCACTGCAGTGATCATGTAATCCAGAATCAAGATAAGTACTGCCGAATTCACTACGGTGCGTGTCGTCGCGCGGCCTACACCTTCAGCGGTGGGTTCGGCGGTATAACCTTCGTAGACGGCGATAAGACTGCAGGCGATGCCAAACACACAGCCTTTGATAAGGCCTTGCATGACATCGTCAACGCCGACGCTGCTGCGCATCTGCGACCAGAAGGTGCCTTGGTCCACGCCTAACTGCTGCACGCCTACCAGTTGCACGCCGAAGATGCCGATAGCGATGAAGATCATCGTCAACAAAGGCATGGCAATCACGCCGCCTAGGAAACGCGGCGCCACCACGTAACGAAACGGGTCCACCGCCATAATTTCCATCGCCACCAATTGATCGGTGGCGCGCATCAAACCGATTTCCGAAGCCAGTGCAGTACCGGCGCGACCGGCAAATAATAAGGCAGTGACCACCGGCCCCAACTCTTTGATTAAGGCCAGAGCCGCACCGCTGCCCAGTGCGCTCTCCGAACCGAAACGCTCCAGCAAGTCATAGCCTTGCAAGCCCAGCACCATACCGACGAACAAGCCACAGGTCATGATGATGACCAACGACAACGCACCGGCGTTATGAATCTGGTGCACCACCAAACGCAGACGTAACAAGGCGCGCGGCACCTGGCCAAGCACACGACCGAAGAACAGCGTCGCCGCACCAATACCGGCAAAAATGCGCGCCAAAGCATTAAAAAGATCGTGCATCAAAATACCCGTGGGTGTTCCATGGCTCGCTTAATCAGGACAGCAGATCACTGTGGTAGTCGGCGGCCGGATAGTGAAATGGCACCGGTCCATCAGCGAGGCCATTCATGAACTGACGTACCAGTTCCGACTTATCGTCCTTCAATGCCTTTGGCGTGCCGGTCGCGACCACCGTACCACCGGCCAGGATGTAACTGAGATCGGCCACCTGGGAGATCTCCTCCACGTCATGCGACACCACCATGCTGGTGATGCCCAACGCGTCATTAACTTTACGCAGCAGACGCAGGATCACACCCATGGAAATAGGATCGAGACCGGCAAAGGGCTCGTCGTAAATCAGCAATTCGGGATCGCGCACCATGGCGCGCGCCAAGGCCACCCGCCGCGCCATGCCGCCGGACAGCTCATGGGGCAGCAAACCATGGGCGCCGCGCAAACCCACCGCCTGCAACTTGGTCATGACCAGGTGGCGTATCAATTCTTCGGGAAGATCGGTGTGTTCACGCAGCGGGAAGGCCACGTTCTCAAATACCGTCATGTCGGTGAGCAAGGCGCCGTTCTGGAACAGCATGCCCATCCGCTGCCGTAGCGCGTATAAATCGCTTCGGGACAGCTTGGCCACTTCCTTGCCATCGACCAGCACCAGTCCCTTGTTGGGGCGAATCTGGCCGGTGATCAATTTGAGCAAGGTGGTCTTGCCGGTACCGCTTGGGCCCATGATGGCGGTGATCTTGCCGCGTGGGATGGTCAGCGTCAGTCCCTTGAAGATATCGCGGCCGCCCACCGAGTAGTGCACATCGCGAATCTCGACCAGATTTTCCGAATTACCGTTAGACACGTGTTGTATGCGGCCTCTGTATTGACGTGGTTAGTGCGATGAACAGTGGAGCAAGTTCAAGCGCTTAAGCAAATCGCTGATAAGAATAACAAATGTGGCTACATAACAGGGCGAGACACGCAACGCCTGGACGCGATATCCAATACCGCAAGTAGCGACTCGTGAGTGACAGCCCACCCCAATCAGTACTAAAATGGTCCCAATTCAATCCACCCTTCAATCCACCCTTGATTGGCTCGCCTACTGCCGTGTTGCGCATAAGCAAACTTACCGATTACGCCACCGTGATTCTGGCCTGCCTGGCCACGCGCGATGAGCGTCTATATACCGCCACTGAACTGGCGGAGTTAACGCATTTGAGTCCGGCCACCGTCAGCAAGCTGCTGAAGAAGCTGAATCAAGGTGGCCTGGTCAGCTCAGGCCGCGGCAGCCATGGTGGTTACCAGCTGGCCAAGCCAGCCACTCAGATCACGGCTGCCGCCATTCTGGATGCCTTGGAAGGTCCGTTCGCTCTCACCGAATGCAGCAGTGACCACAGCACCTGCTCGATTGCCGGCAGCTGCCACGTGGGCCATTCATGGCAGCGCGTCAATTCCGCCATCCGTCGCGCCTTGAATGATGTCTCACTATCGCAGCTGGCCGGCTTGGATCGCGCCGCACTGCAGCCTTTTGATTTGAACCCGAAACGTACGCAGGAAGCGCCGCTCACTCGTATGTCTCGCTCCCGGTAACGCCATGTCCAGTCCTACACAAACTGCAGCCCCAGACCTCGACGCATTGGTCGCACAAAAGTATCGCCACGGCTTCGTGACCGATATCGAATCCGACACTGTGCCGCCAGGCCTCAATGAAGATGTGATTCGCAAGATCTCTGCGATTAAGAAAGAACCGGAGTTCCTGCTTGAATGGCGACTGAAAGCCTATCGTCACTGGTTGACCATGACGCCGCCAAACTGGGCGCATGTGAAGATCGCGCCGATTGATTATCAAGCCATCTCCTACTACTCGGCGCCTAAAGCCAAGACCGATGCGCCGAAGAGCCTTGATGAAGTCGATCCTAAGTTGCTGGAGACTTACGACAAGCTGGGTATTCCGCTGCATGAACGTGCGCGCCTGGCCGGCGTGGCCGTCGACGCCGTATTCGATAGCGTCTCGGTAGCCACTACTTTCAAGGATCGCCTGCACAAGGCCGGTGTGATCTTTTGTTCCTTCTCAGAAGCGGTTCAGAACCATCCCGAACTGATCGAAAAGTATTTGGGTAGCGTGGTGCCGCAGGGCGATAACTACTTCGCTGCGTTGAACTCGGCGGTGTTCACCGACGGTTCGTTTGTGTACGTACCCAAGGGCGTACGTTGCCCGATGGAGCTGTCGACTTACTTTCGTATCAATGCCGCCAAGACCGGCCAGTTCGAACGCACGCTGATCGTGGCCGATGAAGGTGCGACCGTGAGTTATCTGGAAGGCTGCACCGCGCCCATGCGCGATGAGAATCAGCTGCACGCTGCCGTAGTGGAACTGGTGGCATTGAAAGACGCCAACATCAAGTACTCCACGGTGCAGAACTGGTATCCCGGCGATGAGAACGGCGTGGGCGGCATCTACAACTTTGTCACCAAGCGTGGCGATTGCCGTGGCGCGAATTCGAAGATCAGCTGGACCCAGGTGGAAACGGGCTCAGCCATTACCTGGAAGTATCCCAGCTGCATTCTCACCGGCGACAACTCGGTGGGCGAGTTCTATTCGGTGGCGCTGACCAATCATTATCAACAGGCCGATACCGGCACCAAGATGATTCATATCGGCCGCAATACCAAGAGCACGATTGTGTCGAAAGGTATTTCCGCCGGTCATGGGCAGAACAGCTATCGCGGCCTGGTGAAGATTCTGCCGGGCGCAGAAGGCGCGCGTAACTATACGCAGTGCGATTCACTGCTGATGGGCGACAAGTGCGGCGCGCATACCTTCCCCTATGTGGAAGTGAAGAATCCTACTGCTGCGGTGGAGCATGAAGCCACCACTTCCAAGATCAGCGATGACCAGTTGTTCTACTGCCTCAGTCGCGGCATCTCGCAGGAAGATGCGGTGAGTATGATCGTCAATGGTTTTTGTAAAGCGGTGTTCAAAGAGCTGCCGATGGAGTTCGCGGTGGAAGCGCAGAACTTGTTGTCAGTCAGTCTTGAAGGCGCAGTCGGTTAGTGATGAATTCCTGTCAGGAGGTGGCCGTTCGAATTTGAAAACACGCCGTGAATACATCCCTGTAGGCTCGACGCGCGGGTCCGACCGCGCGACGGTTTTCAAATTCGAACGGCCACCTCCTGATACCTCTGATTGGAGTAGTTGTTAGTGTTAAGCATCAAAGACCTGCATGTGAATGTGGGTGACAAGCAGATCGTCAAAGGTATTTCGCTGGAAGTTAAGCCCGGCGAAGTACATGCCATCATGGGTCCGAATGGCTCGGGTAAGAGCACACTGTCGCAGGTGCTGGCCGGTCGTGACGGCTATGAAGTTACCAGCGGCAGCATCACCTTCAATGGCAAAGATCTGCTGGAACTAAAGCCTGAAGAACGCGCGCGTGAAGGCGTATTCCTGGCGCTGCAATATCCAGTGGAAATTCCCGGCGTCAACAATGTGTACCTGCTCAAGGCCGGTCTCAATGCCATTCGCAAACATCGCGGCCTGCCTGAGTTGGATGCCTTCGAGTTCCTCACCCTGGTGAAGGACAAGATGAAGCTGATGCAAATGGACGAAAGCTTCCTCAACCGCGGCGTGAACGAAGGCTTCTCCGGCGGCGAGAAGAAGCGCAACGAGATTTTGCAGATGGCCGTGCTGGAACCCAAGCTGGCGCTGCTCGATGAAACCGATTCCGGTCTGGACATCGACGCCCTGCGCATCGTCGCCAATGGCGTGAACAGCCTGCGTAGCCCGGAACGCGCCATCGTCATGGTCACGCACTATCAACGTCTGCTCGACTACATCACGCCCGACTACGTGCATGTGCTGGCCGGCGGTCAGATCATCAAGTCTGGCGACAAGTCTCTGGCGCTGGAGCTGGAGAAGCGTGGTTACGACTGGCTTACCGGTAGCGACGCCAAGCAAGCAGGTGCACGCGCATGAATGCCGTGGCTTCTGCCGCTCTGCCCGCTTCGTTGATGCGCTTGCAAGCTGCATTCGAACAGAGTGCGGGCGCCGCCATGCCGATTCGTCGGCAAGCGTTGGACAAGTTTATGCAGCGCGGCTTCCCCACCACGCGCGACGAGAACTGGAAGTACACCAACCTGCGCCGCCTGGAAGCACGCGAGTTCGTCTTTGGCGACGCTAATGCAGCTATGCCGGCTGACCTCTCGCTGGCTACCGATCGCTTGCAACTAGTGTTCGTCGACGGTCATTACCGCGCCGACCTGTCCTCGACCGTGCAATTCGATGGCTTGCGCATCACTTCGCTCAAACAGTTGCAAAACAACGATGCAACCAAACTCAGCGAAGCACTAGACACCCGCGCCAACACAACCTGTCGTTTTGTGGCGCTCAATACAGCACTGACTCAGGATGGCGTGCTGATCGAACTAGCCGACAACACTCGCGTTGCAGCACCGCTGTTCATCAACTTCATCTGGAGCGCCAACAGCAACAGCCTGATGGCGCATCCCCGTGTCGTCATTCGCGGCGGTCGTCATAGCCAGCTCACCGTCGTCGAACAGTATCTTGGCACCGGCGCAGTGGCACATTTCAACGATGCCGTGACCACGGTGCAACTCAGCGACAGCGCACAACTGGAACATGTGCGCATCCAGAACGAAAACGCCGCCAGCTTTCATATCGGCTTGCTGCACGCCGAACTCGCTGCACACGCGCAACTAACCAGTCACCAAATCAACTTCGGTGCTGCCGTAGGTCGCATGGACATCAATGTATTCCTGCAAGGCGCTGAAGCCACCGTAACACTCAATGGCCTGCAGTTCGCCAGCGGTCAACAGCATCACGACACCCATACGCGTGTGGAGCACTGCGTACCGCACACCAACAGCAATGAAGACTATCGCGGCATCGCCGATCAGCGCGGTCGAGTCGTCTTCAATGGCAAGGTGGTGGTGGCCGAACATGCACGCAAGACTGACGCACAACAAAGCAGTCGCAATTTATTACTGGCCAAGACCGCCGAGATCGACACCAAGCCGGAATTGGAGATCTACAACGACGATGTGAAGTGCGCGCACGGCGCCACCGTCGGTCAGCTGGATGCCAATGCGCTGTTCTATTTACGTTCGCGCGGCTTGGATGAAGCCCAGGCGCGCGCCCTGCTCACCCATGCCTTTGCCGATCACATCATCGGTCAGTTACCTGTTGCCAGCCTGCGTGAGGAATTGACCTCGGCAGGTCATGCACGCTTCGGTGCGGAGCTGGAGGCGCAGCTATGAATGCTGCCAGTAAACCACTGATTGAGCGCGTGGGCACCGTGGACGTGGCGAGCATTCGCCGCGACTTTCCCATTCTCGATCAAGAGATCAACGGCAAGCCGCTGGTGTACCTGGACAATGCCGCCTCGACGCAGCATCCGCAGATGGTGATCGATGCCATCAGCAATTACTACTTGAAAGATCATGCCAATGTGCATCGCGGTGTACATACCCTTAGCCAGCGCGCCACCGATCAATTTGAAGGTGCGCGCGAAGAAGTACGGCGCTTCATCAATGCACGCTCCACCAAGGAAGTAATCTTCACGCGTGGCACCACCGAGTCCATCAACCTGGTGGCCGAGAGTTTCATCCGCCCGCGCGTGCAGCCTGGCGATGAGATATTGATCTCGGCACTGGAACATCACGCCAATATCGTGCCCTGGCAGCATGTCTGTCAGCACACTGGCGCCATACTTAAAGTCATCCCCATCGACGACCAAGGCATTGTCGATTTCTCTGCCTTCGAACAGTTGATCGGACCCCGCACCAAATTGCTGGCCTTGGCACATGTGTCAAATGCGCTGGGCACGGTGGTACCGGTGGAAAAATTCATTGCTGTGGCCAAGCGTCACGGCGTGCCCGTATTGCTGGATGGCGCGCAAGCCATTCCGCACAGCGTGGTCGACGTACAGAAGCTCGACTGCGACTTCTATGCCTTCTCCGCGCACAAGCTATGCGGCCCCACCGGCATGGGCGTGCTGTACGGTCGCGAAGCTCTGCTACAAGCCATGCCACCCTGGCAAGGCGGCGGTGACATGATTCTCACCGTCAGTTTCGAAAAGACCACCTACAACCAATTGCCGTGGAAATTCGAAGCGGGCACACCACACATTGCCGGTGCGATTGGTCTGGGCGCAGCACTGCGCTATCTGAATCAAATCGGCATGGACAACATTGCCGCTTACGAACAGCAGTTGTTGGCTTATGCCACACAGCAACTCAGTGCGGTCGAAGGTTTGCGCATCATCGGCACCGCGCCGCATAAGGCCGCAGTCGTGTCGTTCGTGATGGATGGCATTCACCCACACGACCTCGGCACCATTCTCGATAACGAAGGCGTGGCCATTCGCACCGGCCATCACTGCGCCATGCCGGTGATGAAGTTCTATCGCATCCCGGCGACGGCACGCGCCTCGTTCGCCTTCTACAACACCTTCGACGAGATCGACCGGCTGGTAGCCGCGCTGGGTCGTGCTCGTGCAGTACTCACCTGAGGCGCTCATGGACCTCAAAGATCTATATCGCGACGTGATTGTGGATCACAACAAGCATCCACGTAACTTCGGCCGTATCGAACCGGCCGATGCGCATGCCGATGGCCATAACCCGCTATGCGGCGATCAACTCACCGTCACTGTCAAAATGAACGGCGACAAGATCGACGATGTGAAATTCGAAGGCAGCGGCTGTGCCATTTCCACCGCTTCCGCATCATTGATGACCGAAGCAGTACGTGGCAAGTCGCTGTCCGAGTTCGAGGCGCTGCATGGCAAGGTGCATGAGCTGCTCACCAAGCACGACTCCGGCATCGACCCGATGTCGCTAGGCAAGCTCGGTGCGCTCTCCGGCGTGCGTGAGTTTCCGGCGCGCGTGAAGTGCGCCAGCCTGTGCTGGCATACCCTGGAAGCGGCGTTGCATCACGACGCCAAGCCCATATCAACTGAGTAACTTTCGAGAAGCCATGCTGGGTCACGAACACGAACCGGTCACCATTCAACGCGACGTCGAGGCCATCATTGTGCCGGCCGGCGTGGCGGTGACCTTGCGCGCCGGTAAAACCGGCTTCATCACGCAGGCGCTGGGCGGCAGCTTCACCGTTTATGTGGAAGGCAATCTGTTCCGCATCGCCGGCAAGAACGCCGATGCCATCGGTCGTGAAGTGGAACTGCCCATCGAGGTACCACCGGATGCCACCGACGAAGACATCAAGAAGCTGGTGTGGGATCAGATGCGCCTGTGTTTCGATCCGGAGATCCCCATCAACATCGTTGAACTCGGTTTGATTTACGACTGCCAGGTCATTACCGACAGCGATGGTGAACGCATCGCCAAGATCGCCATGACCTTGACTGCACCCGGTTGCGGCATGGGTGAGGTGCTGGTGGCAGATGTGCGCGAAAAGGTTGAGATTATTCCCACTATCAAACGCGCCGAAGTGGAGCTAGTGTTCGATCCGCCCTGGAATCAAACCATGATGTCGGAAGTGGCGCGCCTACAGACCGGCATGATGTAATTCCAACAAAAAGCGATCAGGCGAATCACATGGCATGGCTTCCCGTAGCGGGCGCGAATCAAATCGGTCCTGGCGACTACCTACAAGTGGATGCGGGCTTTGCTTACTTGCTCATCTGCAACGTGAATGGCGAACTATTCGCGGTGGAGGATCGCTGTACACATGACGATGCCAGCCTGGCCGGCGGTCATATGGCCGGCGACAACATCGTCTGCCCACGCCATGGCGCCACGTTCTGCGTGCGTACCGGCGCGGTCACCGCGCCACCGGCCTACGAACCCATTCAAACTTTCCCGGTACGCATCAATGGTCTGAACATCGAAGTGGATGTACCTGCATGAAGCAACTGACCTTGGTTAGACACGCACAAGCCGACAACCCTCTGCCCGATCAACGCGACTGGGATCGCCCCCTCACCAAGCGCGGCTTGCTGGACGCCAGGGAAATGGCGCGGCGTATGAAAGAACGCTCGCTGCGTCCGGAATTGATTCTTAGCAGCCCCGCCATTCGCGCCGCGCAAACCGCTGAAGTGTTCGCCAAGTGTTTTGCTCAAGCAAAATTGCTGATGGCCGAAGAGTTGTACCTGGCTTCGGCCAAGCAAATGCTGGCAGCCATTCACGAACATGGCGCCGCAGTCGGACACTTAATGGTGGTCGGTCATAACCCGGGCATTTCCGAATTTGCCGACGAGCTATCGCATGAGCGCAGCATCGATGGCATGCCCACCAGCGGCATCGTCACCGTCGATTTCGAATTGAGCGCGTGGCGCGAACTGCATCCAGGTGAAGGCTGCAATGTCGAGTTCGACTATCCGCAACGACCTGCATGAAACACGCGGCGCTTATTTGAATTCGTAAACGAAGTTGGCTGTCGTCAGCCGATCGTAACGTTCATAGGCAGCAGTCGAAGTGCGCATGCCGGGATTGCTGTTAAAGCGCAATTGCCAGCCCAACGCCAACGCCAGCACATCCGACATCTTTACCTGCAAAACCAAATCGTTCTGCGCCGAAGTATTGGTTTCGCCCACTTCAACCGCCAGCTTCTCGCTTAGCGAGGTATTGACCGTCATCGACTGTTGATAGTCGAATGCAGCAGAACCGATCACGTCATGCTCAGCCTCTGAGACCTCCGGCGCCACCACTCGCTGGCGAAAAGCCTTGTAACCGGCACCCACCTGCACCGAAATTTTAATGTCGTCGGTGTCGAAAAACTTGTAACCCACACCGCTGGTTGCAGCGGCCTGGTACTCGAAACTGCCCACTTCATCGGATTCATAACGAAGATTTTCGAACCAGAAACCGCCTTCTCTGAAATTGAAATCGGATTGCTCATGCGCTTCCCAGCGGTTCGAAGTCAGCGCGCGTACATTATTTTCATCCCTGCTCGATGCATACACAGCAGAGGCACCGAAGGCGTGTTTCCATCGATCCAATTGATTCGCCAATTCGAATTTGGCATTGAAGGTGTTGGTTTTGGTGCTGGCATTGCTGCTGGCGAATGCCACACCCGCCTCACCCCGGCCCAGCCATTCGGCATGCGCCACCACCGGCAACGCACTCAAACCCAGCAAAAATACTTCGATCGCCGATGACCGCATCGGGCGCTCTCCCGAAATCTGATAGAGATTCAGCGTGCATTGATATAGCGCGCTGATGCCAAGCCGGCGCATTGATTGCCCAATGATTAATTCCAGAGAACTACGCCGTGAAGTTGAATAGAGCCATAGACAAATAACAAGTTCAAGACAGCGCCGGCCTACAACTTATATGACCTGTCTGCCATCGGCGTCATGCCTCAATGCACAGTGGGTGCATTGAGGCCAGGAAGGGAATTACTTGAATTCGTAAACCAGGTTGGCTGTCAGCAGACGATCGGAGTGAGCGTAGTCGCCCACACCATAGGCACGCGGACCCGGCTTGGTGTTGTAGCGCACTTGATAGCCCAGCGACAGAGCCAGTACGTCGGTCATCTTCACCTGCAAGGCCAGTTCGTTCTGAATCAAGGTATTGCTGGAACCCGACTCAGCCGACAGCTTGTCGAGCAGCACGGTGTTGGCAGTCAAAGTCTGCTTCAGATTGATCAAACCCGTAACGATGGCATCGCCATCGCTGTTCCATTCCGTGCGCTTCTTAAAACGCTTGTAACCGGCACCGACCTGCGCCGACAACTTGGTCTCATCAGTGTCGATGAACTTGTGACCCAGACCGGTGGTGATCGCCGTCTGATGCTCGAAGCTGCCGATGTCGTCATTCTCGTAACGCACCGCACCGAACCAGAAACTGCGTTCGGTAAATTTATAGTCCGACTGTTCATGCGCTTCCCAGCGCTGCGCCGAAGTTTCCTTACTGGGATTCGGCTCATCAGCGCTGGCTTCGGCCAGTGACGAGGTATAGATGGTCGAAGCACCGAAGGCATGCTTCCATTGTGCGTCTTCACGGGCCAGATCGAACTTGGCTGCCAGTGTCGTGGTTTCTGCGCCGGTGTTGGCCGTCGATAGTGCCGCGCCCACTTCACCCTTGCCGGACCAGTCGGCGGAGGCGATCAGCGGCATCGCCAACAAACCCATGCCCAATGCCAGGTTGATCTTCTTGCTCAATATCATCACTTAACTCCAGATGTCCTAGGTCTTCAACGTAAACGGTGTGAAATCGGTATTACGATCGAAATGGTCCTGCTGCTCGGCGCGCTTCAGCATGGCCACAACTTTATAAGTCAGCGGCGTCACCACCACTTCCCAACTGGTCTTGAGCACATACTGCGTGGTGGTCACCTGCAACAGCTGATCGAAACTCCACACCCCATAAAAGGCAATGAAGTAGAACAGTACCGAGTCGACAAGTTCCCCACACAAGGTCGAACCGATAGTACGAGTCCATAACCAGCGTCCATTACTCCACAATTTCATTTTCGCCAACACATAGCTGTTGACGAACGAACCGCACCAGAAGGCAATGATGGAGCCGGTAACGATTCGCGGCGTGCTGCCGAAAATAGTTTTAACCGCCTCTTGATCGCCCCATGCAGCAGCGGGTGGCAGCGCCACAATCACCGACGCCATGATGGCAGCGAATATCAATGCGCCAAAGCCGGCCCACACCACCCGCCGATCGCGTGCATAACCGTATACCTCGGTGAGAATGTCACCGAAGAGGTAGGAGATCGGGAAGAACAGCACTCCGGCAACAAAAGTGACATCGCCAATCAATGGCAATGTCACAGTGGATACCTTGGCTGGACCGATTAAGTTGGCGCATAGCAGTACACAGACGTATGCGCCCAAGATCAAATCGTAGTACTTGAATTGCTTGTTGTGAGTAGGAGTGGAACTCATATGGATTCCGATACGGTGGATGTTGAGTTAGAAACTTATCTTGAATTTATGTGCCAGCTCTAAAGGATGCCCCCACCCTAACCCTCCCCCGTGGAACGAGGGAGGGGACCAATCGTCAGCAATGAGTTGGCTCATTGGTAGGGACTCGTTCTTAATTCCCTCCCCTGTTCCACGGGGGAGGGTTAGGGTGGGGGCACTCCTAAAGCGATATCAAACCTCGCCACACACAAGCATCAATACAACTACGATGAAATCTAAAACCCCTTGAAACTGCGCAAAGCGCGTCGCTCATGCTTATCCGGTCTACGCGTGGGCGCAGGCGGCGCATAGCGTTGTTGCTCGCGCTGCTTCTCACGTAGTTGCATGCTGGCCTCGGTCTCCTCATAGCTCAACCGCGCTTCGCTGGCAGGACCACGTCGCTGCGGCAGGGTCCGCACGATAACTTCCATGCGCAACTCATCACGAGTGATGTCCAGACGATCGCCGATCTTGATATCGCGCGAGGCCTTCACTCGCTCGCCATTCACATGCACCAGGCCACCGGCCGCTGCCTCAGTGGCCTGCGAACGGCTTTTGAAAAACCGTGCATGCCATAGCCACTTGTCCAGTCGCAGTTGCGCCTGAGCAGTCGGCGCAGCTTCAGGTTGTTGAGCGCGGCGTGTCATACCGGCATTCGCCAGCTAGTTGATGCTGCAAGCGCAGTAGTAATAAACATTGCGCGTGGTAGCAAAACGTTGAATGCGTTGTACTTCCTGCTCCAGTGGCGACAGCTGCTGCCGCAATACAGTCAACAGACGCATCTCCGGCGCCAAGGCATGCGTCAATCTGCCCGAGAGCGCACTGACCTGTTGCGCCAGTACCTGACGCCAGGATAGATCTACTTCCAAATATTCCTGGCTGTAGCCTTCAGGCAATTGCGCGCGTGTGGCGGCGGCCTTGATTGCATCGTCCAACAAGCCCAACTGATCGACCAGGCCACGCGTCTTGGCATCGTCCGCCGCCCATACACGGCCCTGCGCGATGGCATTGATGGCTTCAAAGGTTTGATTGCGAGATTGCGCCACGTGATCCACGAACTGCGTGTACTCATGTTCTACGGTCAGTTGATAAATGTTCTTGGCGGTCTCAGTCATGGCGCGGTCGCTGCGTAGCGCACCTGCCAGCGACGTGGTGCCCGAACCATCGGTGTTGATACCGAGCTTGCCCAAAGTCTTTTCAAAGGTGGGCACGATACCGAATACGCCGATGGAACCGGTGATGGTGGCGGGATTCGCCCAGATTTCATCGGCATCCATGGCGATGTAGTAGCCGCCGGACGCTGCCGTGCTGCTCATCGACGCCACTACCGGCTTGCCGGCCTTTTTGAGTTCAGCCACTTCGCGACGAATCACTTCAGACGCCATGACGCTGCCGCCGGGACTGTCGATGCGCAGCACGATGGCTTTGACGTCATCGTCATAACGCGCCTGGCGCAACAGATCGGCCAGCGAGTCACCGCCCACGGTGCCGGCAGTGCGTTCGCCATCGACGATCTCACCGGACGCAACCACGATGCCTACCTTGTTGCTGCCGCGATTCTCCAACGGATGTTCGGCGTGTTCTGCAGCCAGGTAATCTTCAAAGTGCACACGTCGATAAGAATGATCTTCGCTATCCTCTCCCACCTGGGCACGCAATTCTGCGATGACTTCTTCGCGAGTCTTTAATTCGGTCACCAGGCGTTTATCGACGGCGAGTTGCGCCATGTCGCCTTTGGTACCCTGCAACGCCGGCAACAGCCGCTCGGCGTAATCGGTGAGTGCATTTTCTTCCAAGCCGCGTGCCTTGATCACTGCGTTTTGATAGGTTTTCCACAACGAACCCAGCCACAGCTGATTGGCTTCACGTGCTTCCGGCGACATGTCCTGACGAATGAAAGGCTCCACTGCCGACTTGTACTTGCCGGCCTTGAACACATTGACGCTCACGCCCAACTTATCGATGGCCTCTTTGTAGTACTGGCCGTAGTAAGAAAAGCCATCGATGAGAATCATGCCGTGCGGATCGAGATAAATCTGATCGGCATGCGCTGCCAGATAGTACTGCTGTTGATCGAATGACTGGCCCATGGCAATTACCTGCTTGCCACTGGTACGGAAGTCACGCAACGCCGCCGCCACTTCTTCCAGCTTGGCAACACCGCCGCCGGTGAGACCATCGAGATTCAACACGATCACCTTGATGCGTTCATCGTCCTTGGCGCGACGAATGGCTTCCACCACATCGCGTAGACGCACTTCGAATTCTTTCTCGCCCGAGGCTTCGGCCAGCGCACGATCCAAAGGTCCGCCGCTGTTCTGTTCCACCAGTTCACCCTGCGGCTCGATAAGCAAGGCCGCGGTTTGCGGCACCAAGGGGATCTGCGGTGAAGCGGCGATCACGATCAAGCCGAACAACAACAGCAATAGGCCGAGGTGCAGCACTTTGCGAATGCCGTCCAACAGCAGCCAGCAAAAACGAAAGAACTTGGAAATGTATCGCATGCCTGTGTCCTGTCAGGAAAGCCGATCGAGCAAGAGTGCTTTTTATCACGGCGCGCAGGGAAAAAGGCAGCAGCGACAGCGTACTTCCCCTGTTCCTACATCGCCAAGGTCGCCGCCGCCCTGATATTTATCGTGGCCATTTATCGCGGACAACAAAAAGCGAGCGCCAGACATGCCTGGCGCTCGCTTCGGATTCACATCGCAGTGAAGCGGTTAGATCACTCGATCTTTTCTTCGATGCGAGCCGACTTACCGGTGCGCTCACGCAGGTAGTACAGCTTGGCGCGACGCACGTTACCGCGACGCTTCACGGTGATTTCGCCCAGCGATGGGCTGTAGCTCTGAAACACGCGTTCCACGCCTTCGCCGTGCGAAATCTTGCGCACAGTGAACGATGAATTCACGCCGCGATTGCTCTTGGCAATCACAACGCCTTCATAAGCCTGCACGCGCTCGCGATCGCCTTCCTTCACTTTCACTTCAACAACCACCGTGTCACCAGGACCGAAGTCCGGGATCTGACGGCCCATCTGTTCTTGTTCAAGCGCTTGGATAATGTTGGTCATAATTCCGCCCTACACAAAACCTAAAACTAAAAACTCTCACTCATTCGGCAGCGCCCGACTTGCATCGTGCTCTGCCTTGAATTCCTGCAACAACGACTGCTCCTCGGCAGTCATCGTCTTTGCCGCCAGCAGATCCGGCCGACGCAACCAGGTGCGTCCCAGGGCCTGCTTCAAACGCCAGCGACGGATCGCTTGGTGATTCCCGCCGATCAGCACGTCGGGAACCGGCATCTCTTCAAACAACTCCGGTCGCGTGTAATGCGGCCAGTCCAGCAGACCCGTCATGAACGAATCCTGCTGCGCAGACTCCGCATCGCCCAGCACACCGGGCAGCGTCCGCACCACCGCATCGATCAACACCAACGCCGGCAGTTCGCCACCTGAGAGCACGTAGTCACCGATGGAGATGGTCTCATCGACTTCAGTACTCAACAGGCGCTCATCCACGCCTTCATATCGTCCCGCCAACAGCAGCAAGCCCGGCAGCGCCGCGAGCTCGGCCACTTTGGCCTGCGTCAGCGTCGCGCCATCGGCGCCTAGGTAGATGCAGCGACTGCCTGCCGGCAACTTTGCCTTGGCGGCGCGCAGTGCCGAACGTGTCGGCTCTACCTTCAGCACCATGCCCGGACCACCGCCATACGGCCGATCGTCCACCGTCTTGCGTGCATCGTCGGCAAACTCGCGCGGCGTCGTTGCCGTTACCGCGACCTGCCCACGTTGCAAGGCCCTACCCACCACACCGACCTGCATAGCAGCGTCGATGAATTCGGGGAACAAGGTGATGACGGCAATCTGCATCGACTTTCAACCAATCAATCAGCGCTCGCCTCAACCCGATGCTTCAACCCAATCCAATGTCCAATCCAGCACCATGGTGCCCTGCGCGAAATCCACGCTCATCACCCGGCCCTTCACCAGCGGCACCAGGTTTTCCACCCGTGCCTGCTGCTCGTTACGATCCAGCAGCACCATGAATGGATGCGCCGGACTGTCGAGATAGTGATCCAGTCGACCGAGAGATTCGCCCTGCGGCGTAAAGGCCCTCAGCCCCAATAAATCGTCGCGGTAGTACTCGCCCGCTGCCGGCGGCGGCAACTCGTGGCGGAACACCGCTACCTCGGTATTCCGGAGCAATTCGGCGGCGTTGCGATCTGCCACACCATCGAATTGCACCTGCAATTCGTTACCGGACCAACGACTGTTTTGCAGTCGCAGCGCGCGCCAGTTTGAAGCGGTGCGCAGCTGCCAGGTGCGATAACTCAAAATGTTGTCGGCAGGATCGGTAAAGCTTTCGACTTTTACCCAGCCCGCCAAACCCACCGCTGTCCGGATTCTGCCCAGCACAACCCGGCGTTCATTGTCGCCGGGAGAATCGGATACGGAGGATGTAAGGCGCTGTGTCATGAGCTGCAGAGCGGTTGGTTATCCGCGCCGGCTCGAATCGTCAGCGCCCGATCGATTAGGCCGCAACGGCCTGCTTGCGATAGTCCTTCACCAGAGACTGCACGCGCTCGGAAAGCTGCGCGCCGCTCTTCTGCCAGTGCTCAACACGGGCCAGATCCAGGTTCAACTTGACGCTCTTGCCCTTGGCAACCGGATCAAAGAAGCCGACCTGTTCCAGAATCGTGCTGCCCTGACGCTTGCGGCTGTCGGTAACCACGATGTGATAGAAGGGCAGCTTCTTAGCGCCGCGACGGGTCAGCCGGATCGTAACCATGAGTTGTAATGCCTCGAAAAAAATCGACCGGAATCGATTAAAACCAGAACCTTGAATAACTAAAACCCGGCTAAAACGCTGCTGCGCCTTATCCGGGCCGGAAATTGGGGCGCGAAGTGTACTGAAAAATTTCGCAAAGTGAAATGCTTACGCGCGTTGCGGCGGTTTTGACGGGCCACTCGCCCAAAGCTGCCCTGCCCCAAGCCTGCGGCTTGGCAAATGCCCACAACCAGTGTCACTGATTTCGAGCTAGGCTGCGCCTCTGATCGGCCCCTCAGAAACCAAAAAAACAAAATTCAAAGAACGCCCGCCCAGTCAGCGAGCCCGCCAGGAGGAACCATGCTAGAGCTATCCCCACTTTCGCGCCGCCAAATCCTGACCGCCGCCGCAGGTGCGGTCACCCTGGGTCTGCCGGAAATCCTGCAGGCCCAAACGCAAGCCCCAAGGGCAACTCAGGCCGCCATGCTGACCCGCAAAATTCCCAGCAGCGGCGAAGTCCTGCCCGTTATCGGCCTGGGTACCCCGCTGATCTTCGATTACGCACCCGATCCGGTGAAACAAAAGGAAATGTCCGCCGTCATCGCCGCCCTGGTAGCCGGTGGCGGCCGCATGATCGACACCGCCAATGGCTACGGCAAGGGGGAGGCTCGGCTGGGCGAGATCATCGACGACCTGAAAGTACGCGACAAAATCTTCCTGGCCACCAAGTTCACCTCCCTGAACCCCGCCGACAAGCAGAAAGCCTCAGTTGCCAATTCACAGGAGCTGCTCAAGACCAAGAAATTCGACCTGCTGTATGCCTGGGGCGTGAACAGCGCCGACTATGACACCGGCTACCTGCGCGAATTGAAAGCGCAAGGCGTGACTCGCTACATCGGCGTCACCAATGGTCGCAATCCGGATCTGGCCGCCTTCGAAACTTTATTAAAACGTGAGAAGCCGGATTTCCTGTACTTCGGCTATTCGATTGGCGACCGGTCAGCTGAGGAACGCCTGTTCCCCGCCGCCCGCGACGCTGGCGTCGCTGTAGTCGGCACCGTACCCTTCGGCGGCAGCTCGCTATTTTCCAAAGTGGCCGGCAAGCCACTGCCGAATTGGGCTGGCGAAATTGGCGTGACCAGTTGGGCACAGTTCTTCTTGAAGTTCGTGCTGGCCAATCCGGCCATCGTCACCATCGTGCCCGGCACCAATAAGGTGGACAACTTGAACGACAACCTGGCGGCAGGACGTGGCGCCGCTCCCACAGCGGCACAGCGACAGAAGATGATCGACTACTGGGCCACCATCGCCTGATTGCCCTGCACATCACTATCGCGCCGATGCCTTGCCTGCCGCTTCGCCATGGTATGGCTGCTCGGCGCCGCGACTGTGCCGGCAATAAGCTTGGCCGCATCCGTAAGAAACTTGGGCGAGCCCTTGGCGCCGGATTCGTAGTAGTCGCGACTGAGTAGATCGCGTACCGTACCGGCATCAATGCCAAATACGGTGGTCAAGCCATCGAACACCAAGTTGTACAGACGATCCAGCGCAATCTGATGCGTCTGACCCGTGGTCGCAAATATCCAGTCGCTGAGCGCCAGAAAACGTGCAAACGGCGCGTCACCCAGCAACACGGCGCGGGTGCGCACGAACCGTCCTGAATTGGCAATCATGTCCCAGTAACGCGCGAAGCGATTCAAGCGCTGCATGGTGGCGAAATCAATATACACGTTGGACAGAATGTTGTACGGCGGCTGCGGGTTGTAACGTATATCGAAGGCTTCCGTGTGTCGCGCAATAGGCGTACCACGTAGGCGCTTGAGAATGCCCACTTGAATCTCGTGCGGATTCAACTGCACCAACCTGTCGAAGCCACTACCGAAGCTTTCCATGGTTTCGCCCGGCAAACCAATGATGAGATCGGCATGCAGATGTGCATGCGTGTGCTCACGCAACCAACGTAAGTTAACGGCGGTCTGTGCATCGTCCTGTTTGCGTGAAATGTTTCTCTGCACTTCGGGATTCAAGCTTTGAATGCCGATCTCAAACTGCAATGAACCTTCCGGAAACTTGGAGATAGATTCCTTGAGCGCCTCGGGCAGATGATCCGGGATCAACTCGAAATGCACGAACAAACCGGGCGTCATGCGCTCCAGAAAGAAATCCAGAATGCGTTTGCTCGCCTTGATATTGAGATTGAAGGTGCGGTCGACAAACTTGAAATGCCGCACGCCGCGCTCGTACAAGGTATGCAGCTCGCCCAGAAATTTATCCAGCTGAAACGGCCACGCTGTCTTGTCCAGCGAGGACAGACAGAACTCGCACTTGAACGGACAACCGCGCGAAGCTTCCACATAGATAAGGCGATTGGAGATATCGGCGTCCGTGTACTCGTGATACGGCATCACCAGATCATCCATTTTAGGCACCGTGGCGCGAATGATTTTGTCGGCCGGCTTCTCGCCCGCCAGCAGCTCACGACACAGCTGCGCAAACGCCAGATCGCCCTGCCCCGTCACCACGTAGTCAGCCATCTGCACAATGGATTGTTCGTTGTATTCGTAGCTGACCTCAGGCCCACCCAGCACGATCAACACATCCGGCCGTATCGCCTTTAACAAGGCGACTACTTCCGCCGTCTGCACCACATTCCAGATGTACACGCCCAGACCAATGATCTTCGGCTCATGACCAAGCAACGATTCGACAATATCAATGGGCCGTTCTTTAAGCGTGAACTCCACCAGCTTCGCCTGTGGACGCAGCTCACCCAAGTTCGCCAGCAGGTAACGCAGACCCAGCGAGGCGTGGATGTATTGGGCGTTGATGGTTGAGAGGAGAATTGGGGTCATCGGCGTGGATAGGCGAAGGATCGCGGCTGATATCGGGCGACCAATATACCGCCTGACCTCGCTCTTCGGGTCAATTCTGAGTGGCTCAACCCAAGAAATTTGCCAGAAAATTCCCGTAGGGTGGGTTCCTAACCCACCATCAGAGAACTATTAATCAATGATGCATTGATACATTTTGACGGCGCATTCGCGAATGCGCCCTACATGCTGAGGAACAATCCTTCAATGAACCGCGTAAAGACGCACTTACGAATGCAGACTGCCGCTAACAACTCAGTTGAATAGCACCAAATACTTCCAAAAAACAAATAGGCATAGAACGACCATGACTCAGCCTAATTCCTTTATGTATAACATCCACCAACAGCCCGGGTCGCCGAGCCAAAGAATTCAAAAATGGATAAGCTGGAATCTCTTTAAGCAATGCCTCAAGAGCATGACCATTCATATGCACGTAACGTCGGTCAAAAAATAATCGCTCCCCACCAAGAAAGACACACTGTACATCATGCGAGACAGACTCAATATTTAAAACCCGTCTTGTCACGCCATCAGCAATTGTTTGCCAATGCTGTGCACTGCTGCATATAGAAAGCGGATCATAGACCTCCGGCAGACCGTAGTCTTGTGCTAAAAGTTTTTCTGGGTAATTACAAAGTAGATAGAGCCCAAGCGTTAGCGGATTGAGGATTGCACTCTCTATGGAATAAAACAGCCCATCACCTAGCACATGCACACGATTTTTAGGCTCATTAACAAGGTCCCAATCAATTAGTCCATGAACAGTCGTATTACCCTCTTCTATCAAAGATTCAACTGTTCCTATAACTTGTGTACAGTTTCCCTGCCCGTTCAAGGCTTGAATAAATGCAGTGACAGCGCCCTCATCCTGGTCACCCAAGTGTGAATTCAACAATTGTCGAACCGACGCGGCCGCCAACTTGGGTGCAGCAGCAATAAACGAAAGCGAGATGAATGGCGAAGAAGCCCTACGCCACATTTTCAGCAAATAAAAGAGAGCGCGATAGATCTCAGCATCTCGATGGCTCTCCACATATACCTGCCTCCGATTTGTATAGTGAATTAATATTTGATCTACACCAACAAGAAGCTCACCTATTGCTTCGTCCTTTTGCAGCGGCGTAAGGCTCTGTTCTGAAACCTTGAATATTGACCCACTCTCAAAGAGAGCAACTGTTGTCGGGGAATGAGTTGTAAATATGATGCTCGCCCCAAATCGTTGCACTATCGTATTTAGAGCCATATGAAGCTTTTGAACCATTTGTGGATGCAAAGCAGCATCAGGCTCATCTAACAGCAGCAACCTTGGTGAATTACCTATGCGGCCAGTATCGGACGCGTACATGCTTAAGCAGAGCCACATTAGAGTCTTTTCCCCCGAAGAGAGCCAACTCGGATCAATAGTTTTACCATCGGCTCGAAAGAGTTGTGCCTCGTACGTGGCGAAGTTTTTTTGTGTCGGTGCTTTTATGTAGTACTGCCCATCCAAGGCAGAATTAAGAAACTCGTTGAATACATCCCACGGCGGAGGACCAAATCTCTCTTCAAACTGACTGGGAGTCCAATATGGAAGATCGGTACCATATTTAGTGTTTCTAAATTCGTTCAAAACATTCTGCTCTAGACGATGCCAATACCCTAGCATTGTTGCAGTCACATCTAACGACCCCATACTCGCTACCGGAGCGGAAAGAAAGAAGTCGGCAATATCCTGCTCATCAAGAGAATTCACATCCTTTTCAAGCGTAGAGCTTGCCTGCGAAACAATATGAGCCAATAGATGAACACTAACGCCAGCACCACGGCTAACGTGATAATTCCCAATAGATGCAATCGACTTCTGAGGATCGATATTGAACTTACCTCGGTTAGCGATGTATCGAGCAATAGCTTGCCCTACATCATCTCGATATTTGACAGCGTCAAATCCAAGAGTGAGATTGGGCTGCAAATTCTCCATCTTGAGGTGTTGTATACGGTCACGAGGCACAATTCCGCTGTCCTGCATAACATGGACTTTTCCCTCTGCAATAGCTTGCAATAGGCGGGATTTACCGGCTCCGTTTCGTCCTACTATGGCCGCGATATCCTTGGGGATAATTATTCTTGATGTGAACTTAAGTCCTTGAAATTCCCCTGCAGATATCAATTGCATGAGGTACTCCTTAGCTTTTTTTGATTTGTAGCTTACAACTTTTGAGAATAATCCACCGCGATCTACACCGACAAGTTGCATCCGTCCCGAAATTCCGCTTGACCACCCCACCTCGCCTGTTCTAATGTACTAGCGCATTAGTACGCCCCCCCCGACCAGACCATCCATCAGTGAAAGAACACCGCGCCATCAGCGCCCGGCAGGAAGCACTTGCCGAGCGGGCTCTTTTTGGAGCCATTCTGTCGTTGCAGTCCGTTGAGGAATGCCGGGCGTTCTTTCGCGATCTGTGCACGCCCGCGGAATTGCAGGCGCTGACTGATCGTTGGGCGGTGGTGGGCTTGTTAAAGTCCGGCCTGCCCTATCGTGAGATTCACAAACAGACCGGAGTCAGCCTGACCACCATTGGCCGCGTGGCGCGTTGCCTGCAGAACGGCGATGGCGGTTATCAGATCGTCAGCGAACGCCTGGCGCAGCAGAAGCCCGGCCGACATCACGCGCAACACGAACACGCTTAAACCTGAGCGTTATAAAACCCATCGCAAAAATATTGGATTCCCGCCTTCGCGGGAATGACGCCTCCACCGAACTCAACCGCAGCAGCATTCATGGATAAACAAACCCGTTTGAAGGTCGCCATTCAGAAGTCCGGCCGACTGACCGAGAACTCGCTGGATCTATTGGCTCGTTGCGGCCTGAAGTACAGCCGTGGCAAGGACCAATTGATCTGCTACGGCGAGAACATGCCGCTGGATGTATTGCTGGTGCGCGATGACGATATTCCGGATCTGGTGCAACAAGATGTAGCCGATCTAGGCATCGTCGGTCTTAATGTGATCGAAGAAAAACGTCTGGCGTTTGAAGCTCGCGGCCTCAAACCGCTATTCGAACAGCTGATGCTGTTGGATCATGGCCGTTGCCGCCTGTCTATCGCCGTGCCTGACGACTTCTCTTATAAGAATGCGCAGTCGCTGCAGGGCAAGCGCATTGCCACAACTTATCCCAACATTCTGGGTCGTTACCTGAAACAGAATGGCGTGCAGGCTGAAATCGTCACACTCAGCGGCGCGGTGGAAATCGCGCCGCGTCTGGGTCGCGCCGATGTAATCTGCGATCTGGTCTCGACCGGCGCAACACTCACCGCCAATCACCTCACCGAGGTGGAAACCATTCTGGAGAGCCAGGCCGCCATCATTCGCACGCCGCTGGCGGTCAGCGATGAAAAGCAGGATTGGATCCATCGTTTGATGGTGCGCGTTGAAGGCGTGCAACAAGTGAAGGAAAGCAAGTACATCATGCTGCATGCACCGCGCGCCAAGCTGGAACAGATCAAAAAGTTGCTGCCTGGCAGCGAGTCGCCCACCATCATTCCGCTGGAAGGCCATGCCGACAAAGTCGTGGTGCATGCGGTATGTCGTGAGAATGTGTTCTGGGAAACGCTGGAAAGTTTGAAAGCCGCTGGCGCCAGTTCGATGCTGGTGTTGCCGGTTGAGAAAATGTTGAGCTGAGGTACCCATTCGGATGAAGCGCACATTGACTGTCGCTGTCATCCTCGCGTAGGCGAGGATCCAGTCAAGTAAATGTCGCGAAGCGACTCATCAAAAACTGGATTCCCGCCTGCGCGGGAATGACGATTAGTTAGTGCAAGACGCTTGCTATTTATTGCCGCCAGATATCGAAATTAGATGACCAACCGTATTAAAGCCCGCCGCATTGACTGGACCGCGCTCACCGCTGCCGAACAGGCAGAGGTGCTGCGCCGTCCCGCGCAAGAGAATGCGGCGGAGCTGCTGCAGAAAACTCAGGCCATCATTGATGAAGTGCGCCAAGGCGGCGATGCAGCCCTGCGCGCAATCACCGAGCGCTTCGATGGCGCCAAGCTGGAATCGCTGCAAGTCAGTGCAGCGGAGTTTGCTACCGCAGAACAGGCACTGAACTCCACGCAGCTGGAAGCCTTGAAACGTGCCATCGGCAATGTACGCCGCTTCCATGAAGCCCAATTGAGCGAACCGCTGCGTGTGGAAACTTCGCCCGGCGTGATCTGCGAACGTCACTATCGCGCCATCGATGCCGTGGGGCTGTATGCACCGGCCGGCACGGCGCCGCTGCCCTCCACTGTCATCATGCTGGCAGTGCCTGCCAGTATTGCCAACTGCCCGACACGCGTGTTGTGCACACCACCGCGTCGCGATGGCTCGGCCGATCCTGCCGTGCTGGTGGCTGCCAAACTGTGCGGTATCGATACAGTATTCAAGATCGGCGGCGCACAGGCTGTGGCTGCGATGGCCTATGGCACTGACTCGGTACCTAAGACGGACAAGATCTTCGGCCCCGGCAATCGCTGGGTCACTGCGGCAAAATTATTGGTCGCCAACGATGCGCATGGCGCCGCATTGGACCTGCCCGCAGGCCCATCGGAAGTGCTGGTGATTGCCGATGAGCAGGCCAATCCAGCCTTTGTTGCTGCCGACCTGCTGGCGCAGGCCGAACACAGCGTCGATGCGCAATCGATTCTGGTCACCACTTCTTCAGACTTGGCCGAACAAGTGATGGTGGAGCTGGATCGTCAGACCGCATTACTATCACGCGAAAACACCCTGCTGCAGGCGCTTGCACATGCGCGCTTGATTGTCGTGAAGGATCTCAATGCCGCCTTCGCCGTCAGCAACGCCTATGCGCCGGAACACCTGATCGTGCAGGTGGAGAATGCGCGCAGCTGGCTGCCGCAGATTCGCAATGCCGGCTCGGTGTTTCTCGGCCCTTGGACGCCGGAAACCATGGGCGACTATTGCAGCGGCACCAATCACGTGTTGCCCACCTATGGTTTTGCGCGCGCTTACAGCGGTCTGTCGCTGGTCGATTTCATGAAACGCATGACCGTGCAGGAACTCAGTAGCAATGGTCTGCAAGACCTTGGCCCAACTGCAGTGACCATTGCCGATTTGGAAGGCCTGGATGCACATGCCAATGCGGTGAAGATTCGCATGGCTACCTTGAGTCAGAGCAAGTAAGCATGAACCCGAATCTCAAACTGGCTCGTCCCGAAATCCTGACACTGCAACCTTATGTGTATGCCGCATGGGATCATCGCTTCGAGCGCATGCATGCCAATGAAAATCCCTGGCGCGCCAGCGGCGACGACACCGCACTGGGTTTGAATCTGTATCCGGAATCTCCGGCCGAAGCATTGCATGCACGCGTGGCCGAGTTGTACGGCGTACAACGCGATCAAGTGCTGTGTGGACGCGGCAGCGATGAAGGCATTCGATCTATTGATTCGCAGCTTCTGTCGCGCCGGTCAGGACAGCGTCGTCATCTGCCCACCGACTTTCGGCTTCTACCGCGTTGCCGCTGAAGTACAAGGCGCGGGCGTGATCGAAGTACCCCTCATCCGCAGCAACAATGGCTTTGCTCTTGATGCCGAGCAAGTACTGGCCGCCTGCTCCGACAAAGTGAAGCTGGTGTTCCTGTGCTCCCCCGGCAATCCACCGGGCAATGCGCTGGATGTGGAGGCCATGCTGTCGCTATGCAAGCAACTCAATGGTCGCGCACTGGTCGTAGTGGATGAGGCTTATATCGAATTCACCGGTCGACCGAGCTTTACCACTGTGTTGGCACAACATCCTAACCTGGTGATCCTACGCACACTGTCCAAAGCCTATGCCCTGGCCGGTGCACGTTGCGGCACTACCATTGCCGACGCCGACATCATTGGCGTGCTGGCGCGCGTGTTGCCGCCCTACGCCATTCCTACTTCAACGGTTGAAATGGTGTTGAAGGCTACCGCAACAGAACAACGTGCGCGTATCGCAGAACAGATTCAGACCCTGATTGCCGAGCGTGGCAAGCTCAGTGCACAACTCAAGCAATCCAAACTTATTCGTCATGTTTTCCCCAGCGATGCCAATTTCATCCTGGTGGAATGCCTGGACGCAGACATCGTATTTAACGCCGCCAAATCGGTAGGACTGGTGGTGCGCGATCAACGCAAGCAACCGCAATGCGCCAACTGCTTACGCATCAGCGTCGGCACGCCGGAGCAGAATGCGCGCCTGCTGCAGGGCATCGCCGCGGCGGAGAACAACTTGAAGGTATCGGCATGAAACGCGTTCTATTCATCGATCGCGATGGCACGCTGGTGGAAGAACCGGCGGATCAGCAAGTCGATCGCATCGACAAAGTGAAGCTGCTGCCCGGCGTCATTCCCGCGCTGCTGAAGCTGCAGGCCGCCGGGTATGAGTTGGTGGTAGTGAGCAATCAGGATGGCCTGGGCACCGCCAGCTTTCCACAACAGGACTTTGTGGTAACGAATGACTTCATTCGTCAGCTGTTCAATTCGCAGGGCATTTATTTCGGCGCCGAATTCTTCTGTCCACACTTCGCCAAAGATAATTGCGAGTGCCGCAAACCCAAGACCGGCCTGCTGACCGAGTACCTGCGTTACGACATTGATAAGGCCAATAGTTATGTGATCGGCGATCGCGTGACCGATCTGCAACTGGCCGAGAACATCGGCGTACAAGGATTGCGTATCGCCACACCGGATAACCCCGGCGTGACCTGGAGCGAGATTGCCGAACGACTCACCCAGCGCGAGCGCAAGGCCGAGATCACCCGCAAGACCAAGGAAACCGACATCAAGGTGCTGGTCAATCTCGATCAGGAAACGCCGGTGCATATCGAAACCGGTCTGGGTTTCTTCGATCACATGCTGGAACAAATCGCACGTCACGGTGGCTTCTCGTTGCAACTCACCTGCAAGGGCGACTTGCACGTGGATGAGCACCACACCATCGAAGACTGTGCACTGGCCCTGGGTCAGGCATTGCGTGCAGCGCTGGGCGACAAGAAAGGCATCGGTCGTTACGGCTTTCTATTGGCCATGGATGAATCGCTGGCACAGGTGGCCATCGACCTGTCCGGCCGCGCCTACTTCGTTTGGGAAGGTCAGTTCGGCCGCGATCAGGTAGGGCAACTGCCCACCGAACTCGTCCCACATTTTTTCAGATCGTTATCCGACACCCTCGGTGCCGCGATCAATATCAAGGTTACCGGCGAGAATACGCACCACATGATCGAAGCCTGTTTCAAAGGCGTGGGCCGCGCACTGCGTCAGGCCTTTCGCATCGAAGGCACGGAACTGCCCTCCAGTAAGGGAGTGCTGTAATGGCCAATACCAGACTCGCCATCATCGATAGCGGCGGCGCCAATATTGCTTCGCTGCGTTACGCCATCGAGCGTCTTGGCTATCCTTCGGAACTAACCACCGACAGCCAGGTGATTCGCAATGCCACGCATGTGATTCTGCCGGGCGTGGGTGCAGCTGCCGATTGTATGGGCCGGTTGGAGCGCGCCGATCTGGTCGACACCATCATCAATCTGCAGCAACCCTTCCTGGGTATTTGCGTGGGCATGCAACTGCTGTTCGATTCGTCGGAAGAAGGCAATGTCGATTGCTTGGGCCTGCTCCCCGGACGCGTGCGTCGCTTCCCGGATCGCGACGGCTTACCCGTGCCGCATATGGGCTGGAACAACCTGGAAATCCTCAGCCCCTCGCCTCTGTTGAAAAATTTCACCGAAGAGGACTATGTGTACTACGTGCACAGCTACTGCGCACCGGTGGGTGACGATACGCTGGCGACCACCACCTATGGCGAGCACTTCTCCGCCATCGTGCAGCGCGAGAATGTGTTCGGCGTGCAATGCCATCCGGAACGTTCGGCCAAGTCGGGCGCCTCGCTGTTACAGAATTTTTTGAACATTGATTGAAAGATCATGCGCATTTCACTTGCTCACAGCGCTCCTGCTAGATTTCCAACCCAGTTCTAAATAATGCAACTCATTCCCGCCATTGATTTGAAAGACGGACGCTGCGTCCGCTTGTTCCAGGGCGACTTCGCCGCTGAAACCCAGTACAGCACCAATCCAGTTGAAATTCTGGATCGCTATGTGGCGTTTGGCGCCGAACGCGTGCACGTAGTCGACCTAGATGGCGCGAAAGATGGTTCGCAGGCCAACCATGGTTTGATCTCCAGCTTTGCCGGCAAGAAAGTAGCCCGCCTGCAAGTGGGTGGCGGCCTGCGCACACTGGAGCGTGTGCAAACCTTGTTGTCGCTGGGTGTGCAACGTGCAGTCGTCGGCAGCGTGGCCGTGTCCAACCCGGATGAAGTCATCAACTGGGGCAAAGCCGTTGGCACCGATCAATTAGTGTTGGCCTTTGATGTGCGCATCGACGAGCACAACACACCGTTTCTTACCACGCACGGTTGGGTGAATACTTCCACTGTTACTTTGTGGTCACTGCTTGAGCGCTATGTCGCCGCCGGCTTCCAGCATGTGCTGTGCACCGACATCGCTCGCGACGGCGCGCTCACCGGTCCCAATGTTGCTTTGTATGCTGACGCAGTAAAACGCTTCCCCACTGTGCAGTGGCAGGCCTCGGGTGGCGTGTCCTGCGCGCGCGATCTGCATGAACTGCGCGACGCCGGCGTGGCTGCGGTCATCAGCGGCAAAGCGCTGCTGGAAAACAAGATTTCTGCTGAGGAGTTACGGCCATTCTTGCGAAACGCATAATCCCCTGCCTCGACGTTCGCGACGGTCAGGTCGTTAAAGGCGTGCGCTTCCGCGACCACGTGGTCGTGGGCGATATCATCGAACTGGCCACGCGTTATCGCGACGAAGGCGCGGACGAACTGGTGTTCTACGACATCACCGCCAGTCCGCATGGCCGCACCGTGGATCGCAGCTGGATCACACGCATTGCGAAGATTCTGGATATTCCCTTCTGCGTGGCCGGCGGCATTCGCTCGGTGGCCGAGGCCGAGCAAGTGCTGGGTGAAGGCGCGGAAAAAATTTCCATCAACTCACCCGCCTTGAGCGATCCGGATCTGATCAGCCGTTTGAGCTCGCGCTTCGGCGCGCAGTGCGTGGTGGTGGGCATCGACAGTCAGACCATTGATGGCGACTTCCGCGTGTATCAATTCACCGGCGATCCCACACGTACTCGCGACAGCGCACGCCGCACCACCGACTGGGTGCGCGAAGTACAGGAACGTGGCGCGGGTGAGATCGTGCTGAATTGCATGGCCAGCGATGGCGTACGCACCGGCTATGATCTGGCGCAACTGAAAGTGGTGCGTGAAATCTGCAAGGTGCCGTTGATCGCCTCGGGTGGCGCCGGTGCGCCGCAACACTTCCGCGATGTATTCAACGATGCGGGCGTGGATGGCGCACTGGCTGCCAGCGTGTTTCACAGCGGCAACATCGCCATTCCCGATCTGAAACGTTATCTGCGCGATGAGCGCATCGAGATAAGACCTTAAGCGGAACCACTCCGTAGGCCGGGCATGCCCGGCCTTGCTTGATGAGGACGAGGCATTGCCTCGCCCCTACAATAAAGAGATCGCGATGAATACCAACGCACTGAATCTGCTCGACTGGAACAAAGGTGAAGCCGGCCTGCTGCCTGCCGTGGTGCAGGACTATCACACCGGTCGTGTGCTCATGCTGGGTTACATGAATCAAGCTGCGCTGGATAAAACCCTGAGCAGCAAGCAAGTCACCTTCTTCAGTCGCAGCAAGCAACGTCTGTGGACCAAGGGCGAAAGCTCAGGCCATTTTTTGCAATTGATCGACGTGCATGTGGATTGCGATAACGACACGCTGTTGGTCACCGCCGATCCCATTGGTCCCACCTGCCACACCGGCACGATTACTTGTTTCGGTGATGAACCGGTCACCGCTGCAGAGCGCATCAGCTTCTTGAGCAAGCTGGAAGCCGTGATCGCACAACGCATTGCCGAGAAGCCCGAAGGCAGCTACACCGCACGCATCTGGGAACGCGGCATTACCCGCATGGCGCAGAAGGTGGGCGAAGAAGGCGTAGAGGTAGCGCTGGCCGCCGCCACTCAAGACGACGCCCATTTGATTTCCGAATCGGCCGATCTGCTTTATCACCTTGCGTTGCTGCTGAAGGGACGCAATCTGTCGCTTACCGATGCGGTGCGAGAATTAGAGCAACGGCACGCAGCGAAGTCGTAATTGTAGGTCGGGTGTTATACCCGACCTACAAGACACGCCGACACAACCAACGGCACATCTTTCCATCCAGCGAACTCTCTCGGCTCAACAGCACGGAAGATTGGACGACACTCGCATCTGAGTTACTCTGCGCTCGGCCGCAACAAGTCAGCCGCAGTCACAACACAGTTACCAGCGACAGGGAAAGTCCGACAATCCATCATGCCGGGGGTTTGTCGATGCGCTTCCTATCCAAGTTCTGGCTCGTGGCAGCATGCCTGCCCCTGTCCTGCCACGCGCAAATGGCTGGGAATATCGCATCCGTTCCCACCACTACTGCCAGCATCAACTTCGATCCTCAGTCCACCGCCAAACTGTACGCGCCGCAACACGAGCGCGAGCCGTACAAGAACACCAGCTTCGTGCGCGACATTGCTTATGGCACGCGGCCACGCAATCAACTGGATGTTGCAACGTCCAAAGCTGCTTCCGGAACGACACGACCCGTATTGATTTTTGTGCCCGGCGGACCGGGCAACCGCACCGAGGTGGCAGGCTATCTGTTTTACGACAATGTACTGCTGTGGGCGGTCGCTCAAGGCTATGTCGGCGTCAATATGAGTCGCGACTCAGGCGCCGAAACCAGTTGGGATACCGGCGCAAAGAATATCGGCGCAGTCATTCAGTGGGTGCAGAACAACATCAAGCAGTACGGCGGCGATCCCAATCGAATTTTCATTTGGGGACATTCGATGGGCGCAACCGCACTGGCCGCTTATCTGTCTCACCCGGAATACTATCCACAAGGCGAGATTGGGTTGCGCGGCGCCATTCTACATTCCGGCAGTTACAACATTGCCCCCATCGTCGCCACTCAACCGGGACGTACACCCGCATCGCCGCCACCCGATCCCGCTGTGTTATTGACACAGTCCTCGTTACCCGGCTTACAGAAAACCACCTTGCCGCTGCTACTGGCAGCCGCCGATGGCGATCCGCTGGATCGACCCGAATACGTTACGTTGCTGCACGATGCACTGTGCAAGGCTGGCCATTGCCCAACCACTCTTTCGATCAAAAATCACGATCATTTTTCGGAAATTTTTGCGGTGAACACCGCCGATCAATCTGTATCCAAACCGGTGCTGGAATGGCTGCATAGCATCGACGCGGAGAAATAGATCAGTTATTGCCAGAGGGGGAATCATGCTACGACGAGTTCTCAAAAATCGGACAGTCTGTTGCTCATTGCTAACCGCGCTTGGCCTTAGTCTGTCTGCCAGCGCACATCACTCGCATGCCATGTTCGACGATGCCAAGCGCATCGCCATCGTCGGCACCGTGATGGATTTCGAATACACCAACCCGCATTCCTGGTTGAAAGTGATCAACGACGCCGACGGGTCACTGTGGTCATTCGAAACCAATCCACCTTCCACCTTGCTGCGTGCCGGCGTCAAACGCAGCTCTCTGCCATCCGGCGAAAAAGTCACTGTAAATGCCATGCCCCTTCGCGACGGCCGCCCTGGCGGGCAGATCGTCAATGTGGTCAAAACCGATGGCACCACCATCATCATGGCGCCGCAGGGTTATAGCGGAGGCCCAACCAAATGAAGCGAACTTCGCAGTTGCTCAAATCACTGCTGGTCACAGTTATGGGTGTACTACCGGGCATGCCTCTGGCCAGTCATGCCCAAACCGCCGACTTCAGCGAATCCTGGGCGGCCTATCAAACCATGAAGGCACGCGCCGATGGCGGCAAGCCGATCAAGTGGGACAAATTGCCGGATTGGTCCGGCGTGTGGACCGGCAGCGGCTCCGGTCTGCCCAACTATATGATCGGTTCAGATGGGCAACTGACGGTGCGTGGCGGCAGCGCAGCCAGCAGCAAACAACCTGCGCCGCTGACGCCGGAATACCAAACCAAGGTACGTAAGGTACTGGCCGACCGCGCCAAGGGCATCGAATGGGATTACATCTCCAATTGCATCCCTGCAGGCTTTCCACGCTGGGCGTCTTCGCACTTTCTTAAAGAGTTCGCAGTCACGCCTAATACGGTGTGGATGCTCAACGAGGAGCAAAGCGAAGTACGCCGCGTGTACACCGATGGCCGCGAGCACACACCACGCGATGAAGCCTATGCCTTGTTTGAAGGCGATTCAGTCGGGTTTTGGGATGGCGATACGCTGGTGGTCCATACCGTGGATAACAAAGTAGGCACCTGGGATCGCTCAGGCTCTGCTTACAGCGATCAAGTGAACACCATCGAACGCATTCGCAAGATCAGCAAGGATGTCATCGAAGATCAAATGACTGTTTACGACAAACTCTCACTTAGCAAACCCTGGCAGGTGACATTCCAATTTACGCGCGTCACCGAACCTGCCGATCTGCGCATTCGTATGTGGTCATGCAACGAAAATAACAACGTCGTGCAGGATGAGTCAGGTGGCTCACGCCATGTGCTGCCGGGTGAAGCCGGCTATAAAGATCCGAATCAATTGGCAGAACCGGCGCGCCAATGAGGCGCGCCATGTTGAGCAATTTAGAACATCAAGTGCAGCTCCACCACTTGGAGATTTTATTGAAGCCCAACGACCACACCATTAATCGGTGTCGAGCCTGTAGGCACGGTATTAATCAGGCTCAATACGCCGGTACTCGAGTTGATTGCATACGACGACACCGTGTTCTCGCCCCTATTCACGCAATACAGGTATTTACCAGATTGATCGATAGCCATAATCACTGGATGAACGCCTGTAGCAACAGGACCCCCCGTCACTTCAGTCAGCGCGCCGGTGCTCTGATTGATTGTGTAGCCTTCGATCGTGTTTGAATTTAGATTGGCCACATAAAGAAATCGACCTGTGACTTCCATTTTTAAAGTTACGGCAGCCGTTCCGTTTGTAGAGTATGGCGAGCCAGATATGGCAGTTGGCACACCGGATGTCGTGTTGAATGTATAAGCCAGAACAGTTGATGAAGCAGCGCTATTTACCACGTACATAAAGTTCTTAGTCGGATGTATCACTGCGGCCGTGGGCGTGCTGCCAGCTCCAGTAGAGAAAGGCGATCCCGCCACCGCAGTCAACACCCCGCTCGGTACATCTATCGTAAAAGCGGCTAGATTCGCGGACTGAACATTGGGCACGAACAAGAGTTTTCCCGATGGATCAATAGTCAAACCTGCTGGATTACTACCTCCGGTGGATACGCCGGTTCCAATAGGAGTTAGCACTCCTGAACTAGCATCGACTGAGTATAAAGCCACCCCTCCTGACGGCACCCCATAATGTGTGTAAAGGTAATTGCCGGACGTACTGTAGGTTACCCCCTGCAAGCCATTACTCGATACTGTAATTGGGGCTCCGGGTGTCTGCGTAACAGCGCCGGTTACAGTGTCGATTGCCACTCCATATAGTTGTCCCGTAGAGCCGCCGTTCCGAGCGAAGCCGAACTTTCCGGATGGATGAAAAGTTACAGGACCAATATTCATCAAGCCGACAGCGGGCGCAGGTGAACTGAAAGCAAAGGGCGACCCGGATAACTGAGTCAGCACGCCAGTCACACTATTGATTGCATATGCGGACAGATTTGCTGTTGCTGTGGTTGAACCCTGGTTAGACACATACAGAAATTTATTAGTGGGTTCTGCCGAAGCCAATACAGCACCAACCCCTGCTGAAAAAGGAGACCCCGTGATTTCCGTCAGGACGCCGTTCGTCGCGTTGATCGCGTATCCACTGACATTGTTAGAGTCAGTATTAGGTATATAGAGAAACTTCCCGACCAGCGTTGTGCAGGCAATGGTTACATTTGAAATGTCGGCGCCGCTGACCGTGCCCGCGCCATTACTGACTAAGCACGTTTGCGCAGGACTGGTCGGCTGTGTCGCCACGGTGACAGCATAGGTCCCGCCGTTCACCACGGTGGAAGAGAACACAAATGCACCACTGGCATTGATTGCAAGATTATTTCCTGCATTGTTTTTCAGCACCAGCCCCGACCCAACCAAACCTGAAACACTACCCCCTACGGTATAACTCGCAGGTGCACTGGAACTTGAACTGGAGCTACTCGACGCACTACTGGAAGACATGCTGCTGGTAGCGCTACTGCTAGAGGATATGCTGCTACTCGCGCTGCTTGTTGCACTGGAACTGGAAGCACTGCTGGAGAAAACGCTGCTGGCAGAGCTGCTAACAGACGTTATGCTGCTGCTCACACTGCTTGCTGCACTAGAACTGGAAGCACTGCTGGAAAAAATACTGCTAGCGGAGCTGGACGAAACACTACTGCTGATACTGGAACTCGCGCTGGAAGAGGAGCCACCACCCCCTCCCCCGCAAGCTGTAACACCTAATAAGAGTGAACAGTAAATCGTCGTAATTGAAAGCCTATTACACAATAACGACCTGGTTCTTATAGTCATACGTTCTGGAGAATGATTCATTTCTCTTCCATTATGTTCAGAGCACCAGATATCAATTGCGTCAGAGCAAGATGACACCAAAAACACTCTTAGCCGGCATGGCCGACCAAAACTCTTAAGGATTCAACTACTAGTTAACCCCAAAAAAAGACGCTTCATTTGTTTAAATAGTTATAAAACCAAGCTTATAAAAATTATTTTCATCCGAATTTAAGCCAAGCCAAATTCGTTTGCAATAAATTAAATACCGGCCTTTTTTTCGTTGGCGCGCTGTCTTTATTACGCAATAAAGATTAAACAGCCTAATCAACTGTCCGAACCAGCGCGCCAATGTGGCGCGCAATCCACACATTCACCCTGCCGTATCCGTATCAAACATCCCCACACTTGAGCGGCTCGGCAGAATAAGCCGCTGTTGCAGCTTGTAGCGTCGCATCGCTCGCTCGTAACAACGGTGGCCGGAGTTGATTCTGGATTTTCCCTAAACCAGCCAATGCCGCTTTCAGAGGAGCTGGGTTGGGTTCAACAAACAGTGATTCGATCAACGGCGCTAGTGAATGATGCAATCGTCGCGCAATCTGCCATTGTCCTGCGCATATGGCCCGATACATAGCGACAAACAAGTGGGGATGCAAATGCGCACTGGCGGCAATAGCGCCCGCACCACCCTGGCACAGGGTAGTAAAGATCAGATGATCTTCACCGGCTAATACTTGTAACCGCCCATCGGCAATCAAAGCCTGGGTCTTGCGCGCATCGCCACCGCAATCCTTGATAGCGCGAATATTCGAAATATCTGCCACGCGACGCAGCGTATCCAATTGCAAAGTCACGCCGGTTCGGTAAGGAATGTCGTAAACGATCAACGGCAGTTGAGTCTCACTGGCAATGGTTGCGTAAAAATCCACAATGCCCCGCTGCGTTGGCCGCACGTAGTAAGGCGGCGGCACCAGGAAACCTGCTATCGATTCTGTTTGCCAGCGCTGCACCTGAGTACAGACATCTACCGCTGTCATACCGCTCACACCCATTACAACGGGTAAACCATTGCAATGCCTTAGCACCGTCTCAAGCACTCCGGCCTTCTCTGCTTCATTTAAAGCCGAAGGTTCACCAGTGGTGCCACAGACCACCAGGCCGGCAATCTCTGCATCCACCAAACTTTCGACCAGGCCCGCAAGACTGCGATGATCAACGGTATTGTCGACATCGAACGGCGTCACCAACGGCACCCAGATGCCGGAGAAGTTAACAGCGTGACTCATAACGATTCCTCTGCAGATGACCGCATAAGAGCCGCCGAGACGAACGAGGGAATGTTTAAAAAGCCTGGATGCCGCTCGTCTATGAGCGGCACAACCGCTCCGGTCAGTTGAGCGTTTGTTTGTTTTGTTTGCGCGCGACTTGCTGTGCCGAATGACACAGCGGCAAGTCGATAAGATTGAAATCAAGAGCGCGCATGCGATCAGTGTAGCGAGACGAAGCAAGCGACGCCAGAGACGATGCCATGCACACTTGCTGTTCTCCCTAGCAAAGAGGGCGGGTCACAGACCCGCCCTACATCCATACATTTACTTGGTAGGCGCTGCAGGTGGCGCGCCACCGGGAGGACCGCCGGCGCCCATACCACCGGCAGGGCCACCGGTTCTGGGCGCAGCGCCCTTGTTACCACCGGTGCCATTCTCATCGATGATGAAATTGATGCTCGTGTGAGTCGCATCAGGCAGGCTGATGTCCACCATGTAGGAAAGATCGGCGCCGATCTTCTTGTAGGCCTCGCCAATCTTATCCATGGCGCCGCCGACTGCTTCCTTGGTGTTGACGTCGCCTACCTTGATGCCAATGGCCTTGCTCAATTGTTCGGTGCTTAGCTTTTTGTTGCCGGTGAACTTGATCTCCTGGATGGTGCGTACCACCGCAGCAGCGCTGCCGGCACCCGGCGCACCTGCAGGCGGCGCGCCGCCCGGCGCGGGCGCCTGTGCCAATGCGGCGCCACAAACCATCGCCGCGGCAATGATCACGCTGCCACGCAACGGGCGAAATAGATTGTTCATTGAGCTCCCCTCTAATCTTTAAATTTCCGTCGCCGGATGCGACTGCCACAAAGTCTACGCGAGGGCTGCCTGAGGCCTCTACGCTGCCAAAGCCGGTGATATAGCAAACTTTTGTAAAATCGCATCGGCTGATGGGCAGCATCCCATGACGAACCAAGAGGCGATGCAGTTCACTATAAGCCGACCTTATCGAGCCATCATCGGACTCATCCTACGAGTGTTGCGAATTTGCCTCGCCATAGCTGGTTCGATGCATTTTTAAGCTTTAGTGATAACCCAGTCTAAGTGAATGCCCTAGGGATTGGATGTAGAATGCCGGCCCCAATACGCACAGCCTTCCATAACACTGAGGAAATTCACAGTGAGCAGATTCGAACAGCAGAAGCTGAAGATCAAAACTGAGTCCGGCTTCATTGCAGCACTGGATCAGAGCGGCGGCAGCACGCCCAAGGCGCTGGCCTTGTACGGCGTCAAGCCCGATGCCTGGACCGATGATGAGGGCATGTATCGTGTAGTTCATGAAATGCGCAGCCGCATCATCACCAGCCCGGCCTTCACCGGCAAGCGTTTGATCGGCGCCATCCTGTTCGAAAACACCATGGACCGTGAGATCAAGGGCAAGGCCACCGCCGACTATCTGTGGGACGACAAAAATGTGGTGCCCTTCCTCAAGGTGGATAAGGGCCTGGAAGACGAAAAGGACGGCGTGCAGCTGATGAAGCCCATGCCGCAACTGGATGCACTGTTGAAGAAAGCCGTATCCAAGAACATCTTCGGCACCAAGATGCGCTCGGTCATCAAGCTGGCCAATGCCGCCGGCATCAATGCCGTGGTCAAGCAGCAGTTCGAAGTGGGCAAGCAGATTCTTGCCGCCGGCTTGATGCCGATCATCGAACCAGAAGTCGACATCAAGTCGCCACAGAAGGCCGAAGCCGAGAAGCTGCTGAAGGCCGCCATTCTGGACGAACTCAACAAGCTGGGCGCGGACCAGACCGTCATGCTCAAGCTCACCCTGCCGGAACAGGACAATTTCTACAGCGACCTGATCAAGCATCCCAAGGTGTTGAAGGTGGTTGCCTTGTCGGGCGGCTATTCGCAGGAAGAATCCAACGCCCGTCTGTCGCGCAACAACGGCATGGTGGCGAGCTTCTCACGCGCGCTGGCCGAAGGCCTGTACGCACAGCAGAGCGATGCCGAGTTCAATGCAAAATTGGATAGCACTGTGGAAGGCATTTATCAGGCATCGAAGACCTGATATCGCACCGTTACAGATGATTGCCGGGGCGGGTCTGTGACCCGCCCTTTTTTATTGCTCCATGAAAATTAAGAAGGAAAATTACGAAGACAGGTCACAGACCCGCCACTACGATGGATCGAGATCAGGCCTGCGCCGCCCGTTCCAATGCCGCGTGCAGATCACGCGCCAGATCGTCCCAATCTTCAATGCCTACCGACAAACGTAGCAGGCCATCGGTAATGCCTGCGCCAGCACGCGCCTCAGCACTGATGGCCGAGTGAGTCATGGTGGCGGGATGGGCAATCAAACTCTCAACACCGCCAAGAGATTCGGCCAGCGAGAACAATTGCAACCCATCGATGAAGGCACGCACCTGCGACAAGCCCGCCAGCTCAAAACTCACCATGGCGCCGAAAGCGCTTTGCTGTCGCTGGGCCAGCTCATGTTGCGGATGAGTATTCAACCCCGGGAAATAAACCTGTTTGACCGCAGGATGACGCGCCAGCAGCTGGGCAATCAGCAACGCATTCTCGCCATGCACGGCCATGCGCGCATGCAAGGTGCGCACACCACGCAATGTCAGATAACTATCGAACGGCGATGCAGTAACGCCGGTGCAGTTGGCCCACCAAACTAATTGCTCATGCAATTCCTTGGTAGCGGCAACCACCGCGCCACCCACCACATCGCTATGACCGTTGAGATACTTGGTAGTCGAATGCACCACCAGATCCGCGCCCAGCTTGATGGGCTGCTGCCATACCGGCGACAGAAAGGTATTGTCCACCGCGAACAATGCCCCTGCTGCATGGGCTTGCGCACCCACACTTTGAATGTCGGTAATGCGCAGCAAGGGATTACTGGGTGTTTCCACCCACACCAACTTCGGTTTGCGCTGCATGGCCGAGGCCACAGCGGCTGCATCGCGATAATCGACAAACAGGGTCTGTATCAAGCCGCGCTTGTTGAGCGAATCGAATAATTGATACGTGCCGCCATAGCAATCGTGCGGCGCAATCACCACATCGCCAGGCTTGAGCAACTGGCAGCAGAGATTCACGGCGGCCATGCCCGATGCAGTGATCACCGCACCCGCGCCCTGTTCCAACGCCGCCAAAGCTTCGGCCAAGGCATCGCGCGTCGGGTTGGCAGAACGCGAATAGTCGTAAGCGCGCCGTTCGCCAAAACCCGCAAAGGTATAAGTGGAACTCAAATGGATGGGCGGCACCACTGCGCCGAACTGCGTATCGCTGTCCAACGCAGCTCGCACCGCAACCGTGGCCGCTTGGGCATCCTTGGGTAATTTATGGCTCATGACAATCTCTTACTCAATCTCAACGCCATGCTCAGGCAGCAAGCGCTTTGGCAAACACCGCACGCAGGGCATCCACTTCCTTCAAGAAGGCATCGTGCCCATATAGCGAAGACAGTTCGATCAATTCATGCGGACCCGCGAGTTCAACCGCGAGTTCCTGCATATCGCTTAAAGGCACCAGTTGATCTTCGCGGATGGCTACCAAGGTGGTGGGCGTCGTAATGGCAGAAGGCGTGACGCTATGCAGATCGATGGACTCGGACAGACACACGAACGACTCAGGAATATAGGTGGCGGCATAGGCATCGCCACGCGAAAACAGGTACTGCTCCACCGGAAAACGAAAGCCCTCGGCGGTGCGATCCGGCTCAGCCGAGAAACGCTGCACGAATTCTGCCGGTGAACGATAGGTGGCCATGGCCAGGGCGCGCGCCAATCGCAAGCCCTCGCCGCCTTCGCCACGCGCCGCGGCATAACGCACCATGGCGCGCTGCACGCTGCGCCAGGCAGTGGACATGGGATGAGTACGATGCGCCGCACTGACGACGATCAAACGCTGCGCCAACTGCGGTGCGCGTTCGCCAATGGCTAGCGCGACCATGCCACCGTACGAGGCGCCTATAACTGCATGCAACTGCACAATCTTCAGATGCGCCAGCAATTGCATCAACACTTCAACCTGATCGAAGGCACTGATGCTGGGAAAATCTTTTTGTCCGGGCTTCGGTCCGGTGCTCAAGCCGCTGCCGCCCAGAAAATCGATGCCCAACACCCGATAGTGACGCGTATCCAAGGCGCGACCGGGTCCCATAACATCTTTCCACCAGCCCTGTGCTGCTGCCGGCTCATGATTGGCCACCACCAGCCGACCGGCAGAAATACCGCCCAACACCAGCACGATGGGCGCATCGGGTGTGCCTTCCAAGCGCCAGGCAATTTGCACCTGCTGCAATTCACCGCCGAAATGCAGCGGCAGCGCGGCGGGCAATTGGAATTCGCCCTGCTCGACGTGAGTGACATCGCTCGACATTGAAACTACCGACATTTAACTCAAGAAGCTCCGTTCATTGCCCGGCATGACCAGGCGGGATTCAATCCCATCGGAGCTCCTGCGGAGAACCCGCAAAGGTCGCCATGTTGTCTTGACGCATCCGGTCGAACCGGCATCAGCCCAGCTGCATAGCGCCTCATCTGCCGGCCATTCCCGTGAGGGGGCCGCAGGAGTTGGCACCTTTCCGAGCCACCCTTGCGGGTGTCTCGTCGGTTGCCCCGGCATCAAAGGGCCTTTCCCTCCGCCGGTCTCGATGAGTGGCATGGAGTCTACGGAGCCGCCGGTTGGGACGTCAAGAAAAGCCCCTTGTTTTCGCCACTGGCAGCAGCGGCAGCGCCGATTTGTGGCTGTTCATCTACGGGTGTATGGTGATTGTTAGCGGAGTTGTGTGAGACCGCCATGATCCAGCCGCATTTTGCCTACCTGGAACAATTTCTACGGCAGCTGCCGGCGATTGCTACGCCTGGTCAATTGGCTGCAGCCATCGCGGCAGTATCCACAGCCTTCGGCCTACCCACGGTGATGGCCTGCGCCATCCTGGTACGCGGCGACAAGATCAATAGTCACTTCTATTTCGGTAATGCATCCGTAGATGTGAAAGGCCACGTCGAATCCATATTTGCAAACGGTGCCTTGTTACATGAAGCACGACGTCGCATCAGCCCTTTCACCTGGAACGAACTATGGGCCGAGGAAGAACTCACCGACGGCCTGCACAAGTTAATCGAGATCGGCCAGCAACAGGGTTGGCATGACGGCTTTGTTGTACCCATTCATGGCCCGAGCGGCTATGTGGCATTGGTGTGCTTCGCCGGCAAGAAACTGGAACTAGACACCAGCGGTCGCGCCATTCTGCAAGCATTGGCACATGTCGCGCATCAATGCGGACGTGCTCTGTATACCAAGAGCACAACCAATCATCAGATCAAGCTCACGCCGCGCGAACTACAGGTGATGCGTTGGGTGTCGCGCGGCAAGACCGATAGCGAGATCGCAGCGATTCTTAAACTGTCCGCCACCACCGTGCACAGCTACGTCGAACAGGCCAAACACAAACTGGGCGTGCGTTCACGCTCTCAGGCGGTCAGCGAATTGTCGCTACGCGAACTGCTGATACGTAGCGATATTTGACAACAATATTTATTGGCGTACGGAATTTTTCCAGCGAGTGCGCGACTTATTACCGTCATCGTATAGCGATCCAACTATTAAAGTTACCCTCCGTTTGGAGGGTTTCTCATTCAAGCTATTTGTGGCGCAATCCTGACCATCTGTCCGCGGTACATCTGTTTGCGGCATGGCTATTAGCAAACTGGCTGTGTGCCGACATTTCAAATTAAAAGGGAGTCGCCATGACCACCCCGCTTGCCCCAATGCCCCTGAGCCGCCACGGCCCAAGCATCACCACCGCTCCGCGCACCAATTTGGTCAGCCTGCTGCTAAAGCCCTTTGTGCACACATTGAATTTATTGCGTAGCTGGCAAAGGCCCGCGCCGCGACCGCCCCATCTTCAAGTCACCTTGCGCAGTCCATGGCGGGCCGTGGGTGTGGTACCCGGTCAATATTGTTGTCGCGCCAGCCAACACATCAAACAGCAGCGTTACCTGTGCGCAGAAGCTCCCAGATTGCCGCTGCCCAACTGCAGCAATCCAGAAAATTGCACCTGCAAGTATCGACACTTTGATGATCGACGCCATCTGCAGCGACGCGCCGGCGAAAGACGTAATGGCGTGCCACGCACGATAGCCGACGAGCGGCGCCGAGAGGACCGCCGTGCTATCGAGTCAACGAGTGACAACGAATAGCCGCCGTCTAATCTGCCATGTGAGCCGCTAGGGCGGCGACAGATCCACGGGCTTGGTGCCGTCATCACGATTATTGGTCTGACAACCTACTTCAAAGGTGCCGGGCACTTGCTGATACAACACGGTGTATTCATAAGGCTTGGTAAAGATCTTCGAGTCGGTCACCGTGAAGTCGATCTGCAGCGTTTGCTTGTCTTTCAAACGCATCTTCTCCACCACGTGAGTTTGATCGGTGGCGCGAATGCCGTTGGCCATGAAGATATCGGCACGCGGCGACATGCCGATGGTATCGACCACCAGCGTCGTACCTTCCCAGTGACCAATGGAGTCGCCCTCAAAACTGTCACCGAGTTCATCAAGCGGTAGGTGCTTGCGACCATCCAGCCAGATTCGTCGCACCTCGCCATTTTCAAAAATGAGCGTGGCGCGCCCCTGGGTAAATAGAATCTCAAACAGGATGGGATGCGACAGCGTGCCCGGCACGCCGTCCGGCGTACAGGACGCGGAATTGGTAATCACCAACCGCTCTGCGGCTTGGCGATTGACGAAGCTATTGCGCTGCTGCCTCGCCGCCTCAGTGAGCGGCACATTGTCGGCCTTGCCGATACAACATGCAGCCATCAAACCGCCCAATGAATCAGGTGATGTCGCCCAGGTACCGGACCATGCCTGAAGATCGGTCGGCTGCTTTGATTTGCCGGACTGCGCCTGAGCAGTGAGTGATAGCGCCAATACGCTCAATAGAACCCATCTTACTAAGACTTGCACTACTGGCTCTCCCCTTGCTAAGCGTTATCGTTGAACCTACTTCTTCACTGAACCCAATCACGTCATACCCGCGAAGGCGGGTATCCAGTTGAATAATTTTCTTTACTGGATACCCGCCTTCGCGGGTATGACGCAGCCCCAAGCTAATCAACGAGTCTTCTGGAATTCAAATCCCACCGAACCATCGGCATTGATGGGATTGCGTGGATTCTCGGTACATTCATAGTCGATCAATTCACCATTGGGCACACGTCGATAGTTGGTGCTAAAAGTCCACGGCTGCAGCAAGGCATCTGCATCTTCAACTTTGGAGTCGACACGCAGCAGATCCTTGTTGACCAGCGATATGCGCTCGGTGACATGCAGCTTGTCGCTATGCGGACCCGCCGAGCGATCCAGATACACAAACTCGCTGATACCCTGCGTATCCACCACCAAGGTACTGCCCTCCCAATGCGCCAGAGACAGGCCATTGACGGTGGGATCGATGTAGTCAGGCTGCTTGCCATTCAATAACAAGCGACGCACCTGCGACATGAATTCGTAAATGATGATGATGCGGTTATTCGGCGCATTAAAAATTTCGAACTGACCAATCTCACCGGCACGAATCGGCCCGGTCGGCTGACAATTGGCACCGAGATCCAGCGTGCCATTCGCAACTGCCGCCGAACTAACTTGATAGCGTTTCTTGTAGTCCGGACGATAGAGCTCGGCATTCATGGCACGCGACGGCACGGTGAATGGCGCATCGCGGGTCCACACACCAGAAAGGTCCGGCTTGCTGGCCGCGTAGCAAATGCTGCCGCTCAAACCAAGGGCAAGTAAAAGCATTGCACTACGTTTCATAGTTTGTTCTTCGCGTTATTGATGCGCATCTGTTGCACATCGGTCTGACCGATCTGCTTGCCATCCGCGGTGATCACACCCAAAGCAAAACCACCGGGACCGGCGATGCGTAAAGGGTTGTAAACGATGGTGACCTTATCGCCTGGCTTTAACGAATTGGCGCGCCACCCCACGCGCGCAAGGCCACCCGGATTGGGACCTTCCAAGGACCATTCCACCGCCTGCCCATTCGCGTCGTCCACCAGCAGTTGGATGAACACATGTGGATTGGTCCATTGCAGCTTTAACACCGTGCCCTTGATGGTTACCACGGTGTCGAGATCGAACTGACTGGTGGAATGATGCGCATCCGCTGGCATGCACCAAACGCCTGTCAACAACAGAGCAAGTAACCCCTGTTTCCTCATGACTCCCCCGAATACCGCTTACCGCCGTGAGATTATTTTGTATTGGTCAACTCACACTTGAATTCGCCGGGCAATCCCGCGCTGGGCATGGCGAACACTCGTTGATCCGGCATCTTCAATTGCTTGAAAGAACCGCCGGCGCGGCCATCCAACAGCGGATTGAAGGCAATGGTTACCTTGTCGCCTTTCTTGATCGAGTTGGGCGCCCAGCCACGCACTCGTAAAGTCGAAGGGTCCGGCCCTTCAAAAGCCCAGGTGACTTCCTTACCTTCAGTCTCGTTTATCACCCACACCCAGACATGCGGGTAACTCATGCTCACCTGTGTAACCGTGCCCGACATGACCTGGCACTTGCCGGTGTCGAACATGGCGAAGGAATGATGCGCCTGTGCCTGATCCGGCAAGCCTGCGAACAGCGCAGACAGCATCAATACTCCCAGCATCAGCCCTGATCCCCTAACCATCGCATCCCCCGACGTTGACTGGTTGATCGCGCAATACCTGCTGATATTTTTGTTATTGTCCAAGCATACTCCAAGAATCGTAGCTTAAGGCAAGCAGACTGGTCGGGCGCATCGCCATGACCGTAGGCCGGGATGAAATCCCGGCTCTTTTAAAACGGGATTTTGGCATGCTGGGATTTCATCCCAGCCTACTCCAGCGTCTTCATAACTTGAATGAAAAGAGCTGAGTTTCTCGGCCACTCTCTACACTCACTGCACCACTGCTTGCCGACAATGATCAATCCTGGTGCAGATAAAAATTCAATTCTTATTGATGACTTAAATCAGGACGGAATGCCTATACTTCTCCAGTTACCCTGGTCGATTTACCCCGGCATCCCATAGGACATTCTTGTGAGTTCACTCAATTTCATCGGCGGCGAAAAAGGCGGCGTAGGCAAGTCGGTTACAGCTCGACTGTTAGCCCAGTACTACATCGACAAGAACCAGCCGTTCACCGCCTTCGATACCGATCGCTCACACAATTCGTTCGCACGTTTCTATGCCGACTATGCCTCACCCGTGGTGGTCGATGGCTATGAAGGGCTGGATCGGATCGTCAGCAATTTCGATGAAGCCTCACAGAACAACACTGCCACCAGTGTCATCGTCGACCTCGCCGCGCAAACTGCGGCATCGCTATCGCGCTGGATCATGGATGCAGACCTGCTCTCGCTACTGGCAGAGATGGGGGTGACCACCAACTTCTGGCATGTCACCGACTCCAGCAAGGATTCAGTCGATCTGTTGTCGCGCTTGATCGATACCTATGGCGACCGGCCCAATTACATTGTGGTCAGAAACCAGGGACGCGGCTCTGACTTCAGCTATCTCGATAAATCGGCATCCATGCAAAAAGCATTGGCCAGCGGTGCGTACGCGATCAACCTGCCGCAACTGCACGAAACCAGCATGAATAAGATTGATCGCTTCAACACCAGCTTCTGGGCCGCCGTCAATGACCGCAGCTCCGCCGATGCGCTTGGCATGCTGGAGCGACAACGCGTGAAAGTATGGCTGCGGAATGTGTACGAGACGTTCGATACCTTGCCGCTGTAAGTAACGGGTATGTAGGTTGGGTGCCGCACCCAACATTCACCATGCCGGGTGTGGCACCCGGCCTACATCGGAATGGTTAACGCATTCGATGGCTCGACGCGATTGCCTGTAGGGTGAACCGCAAGCCTTGCGTCATAACGGTGTGCAGCTTCACGCACCCTTGATCCTTAAAGCGATCCTTAAAGCCATCTGAGGCATACCCGATGTCGACTTCAGTGACGCGCCGTGACCTGTTGGAAGCCAGCCTTGCCACCGGTGCAGCACTAACGCTGCAGCCAGCATGGGCTGCAGCGCCGACCAATCCAAGCGGTAACGAGCTGATCAGCAAGTCGGTCGGTGAGATTGCCCAGATGATCCGCAATCGCGAGGTTACTTCCACACAGGTTGTCACCGCCTGCTATGCACGCATCGATGCGGTCAACCCACGCATCAACGCAGTCGTAGCACAATGTCGCGAGCGCGCCTTTGCCGAGGCCGCCGAAGCCGATGCCATGACCGCAGCCGGCAAATCCAAGGGCCTACTGCATGGCGTGCCGTTCACGGTGAAAGACTCGTTCGATACCGCCGGCGTGGTTTCCACCGCCGGCACGCTGGGCCGCAAGAATTTCATTCCGGGTAAAGATGCCACCGTAGTAGCACGCGTGCGCGCAGCCGGCGCGATCTTGCTCGGCAAAACCAACACGCCTGAATTCACGTTGGGTGGCGGCGCACGTGAAACCTACAACCTATTGCATGGACAGACTTACAACCCGTATGACACGGCCTATCTGTGCTCAGGTTCATCCGGTGGTGCCGGCGCCATTGTTGCGGCAGCGGGCGCTTACTTCGATATCGGCTCCGACTATGGCGGCTCCATTCGCGGCCCGGCCTTCGCCAATGGCATCGTCGGATTGAAACCCACCTATGGTCGCGTGCCACGCAGCGGTCACATCGTCGATTACGGCGGACCCTTCGATAGCTTTCAGGAAATCGGTCCACTGGTGCGACGTGTGGCCGATGTCGAATTGATTCTGCGCATCATCATGGGTGGCGATTGGCAGGATGCTGCGATGGCGCCCGTGCCGCTGGGCGATCCTGCAGCAGTCGATCTCGGCAAATTGCGCGTGGCCTGGTACACCGATAACGGCACCATCCAGGCCAGCAGCGAAGTGCAGGCCATCGTCAAACAATGCGTCAAATATTTCACGCAACTCGGCTGTGAGGTACGCGAAGACCGACCGCCACGCTTCAAGGAGTTGGTCGACACGCGCACCGCATTCGGCAACGCCGATGATCGCGAGTTCATGCGTCGCATGCTGAAGAAGCACGGCACACTGCAGGCATCGCCTGCATTGAGTTTGACCGGCCAGGAAGTTTCCAGCGCCGAATTCACACGCCTATGCGAACAACTCGACGCCATCAAGAGCGAACAGCTGGCGTGGTTCGAACAATATGATTTGATTCTCTGCCCGGTCACCGTGCGCGCCGTGCAGAAAGTGCCGGCTGAATTTGTACTGCCGGTGGAAACCGGCGCGGGTTATGGCGGCATGACCAGCGAATACAACACCACCGGCTGGCCCGCCGGTGTGGTGCGCGTCGGCACTTCAAAGGAATCGCCGGGGTTGCCGCTGGGCATTCATGTGGTGGCGCAACCGTGGCGCGATGACGTCGTTATTGCGGCGTTGAGTTATATCGAGAAGCAGACGGGTGGCTGGAAGATGCCGCCGATTTGAAAAATTAATCTTGATGTAAGTTGAGTGCCGCACCCAACATTCAAGATGCCGGGTGAGGCACACGGCCTACAATGGAGTTGTTACGCCTTACGCGTTCAACCGGGAATTCAGCGGTAGACTGGGATGCAATCCCAGCTTCTTTAAGATCGTTATTTAAGAATGCTGGGATTTCATCCCAGCCTACGAACTCATTCGTTTCGCGAAGATTAGCTATCGATCTCGTGATAGCTAATACTTACGTCTCCTACTTTCACTGCCTGAAATCCAATAGTTGTTTTCATGAATTCAATATTCAGATGCCGAGCATCAAGCCAAGAGGCCTTAACTGTCGGATTGTTGTGATTATCATCAATGAATATAGCAACATCCATATAGTCATCCGCCTCCAATCTTTTCAACCTGACGGTGATTTGACCCGAGTGCTGTCCCGGTCCAAAGTTTTCTGTTCGGACGAGTTGAGCGGTGATCTGGCCATCGGAAGAGATCGTGGTTTCGATAACATTAACTTCCGTCTGGCATCCAAAGAGTGTAAGGCTGAAGATCACCGCAACTAAAACATTCACCAATCTAGGCAGAACCTTGTTTAATTGATTGTCCTTCATTGAGATCGTACTCATAAACTTCCTTAGACGATGTCGCGATACTCTTACCGAATCGCATCTACATTCACTTTAAGAATGTTTGGAGCACGTAGGTTGGGCTGAGTCCACGAAGCCCAACATCAATCACGCATCAATCCATTCATAACAAGTTGGGCTTCGCGGACTCGGCCCAACCTACGCAATGCTTTAGGCCTTCCGAATCTTCTCCACCCCACCCATATAAGGCTTCAACACATCCGGAACAGCGATGCTGCCATCCGGCTGTTGATAGTTTTCCATCACCGCCACCAACGTACGCCCAACGGCAAGGCCTGAACCATTCAAGGTGTGCAACGGCTCGGGCTTGCCCGTTTCAGGATTGCGCCAGCGCGCTTGCATGCGACGCGCCTGGAAGGCTTCGAAGTTGGAGCAGGAAGAAATCTCGCGATACTTCTGCTGACCCGGCAACCACACTTCCAGGTCGTAGGTTTTGGCGGAACCGAAACCGATGTCGCCTGAACACAAAGCCATGACTCGATACGGCAGTTCCAGTTTCTTGAGCACCGCTTCGGCATGCGAAGTCAGTTGCTCATGCGCGGCATACGAATCCTGCGGGCGCACCAGCTGCACGATTTCCACTTTCTCGAATTGATGCTGGCGAATCATGCCGCGCGTGTCCTTACCGGCCGAACCGGCTTCGGAACGGAAGCATGGCGTATGCGCCACGTAGCGAATCGGCAAGCGAGCGGCATCAATGATTTCATCGCGCGCAAGATTGGTGACCGGCACTTCGGCGGTGGGAATCAGGCAGTAGCCATGTTCGCCCTTCAAACCGAACAGGTCTTCGGCAAACTTCGGCAGCTGGCCGGTGCCGAGCAATGACGCGGCATTGACCATGTACGGCACATACACTTCCTGATAGCCATGCTCGCTGGTGTGCAGATCAAGCATGAACTGCGTCAGCGCACGTTGCAGTCTGGCCAGCGGGCCATGCATCACCACAAAGCGAGAACCGGTGATCTTGGCGGCGGCGGCAAAGTCGAGTAGGCCCAAGCCTTCACCGATGGCCACATGATCCAAAGGTGTGTATTCGAATTGCTTCGGGTTGCCCCAGCGACGCACTTCGACATTGGCGTTCTCATCGCTGCCATTGGGCACGCTGTCGTGCAGAGTGTTGGGCAGCGTAAGCACCAACTGATCCAGTTCCGCTTGCACGGTGCCGAACTCGGCTTCGGCCTGCGCCAATTGATTGCCCAGGTCTTCCACCTGCTTCAGCAAGGGCGCAACGTCCTGGCCCTTGGCCTTGGCCATGCCTACCGATTTGGCATTCTGATTGCGTTCGTTACGCAGCTCATCGACCTTGATCTGCCACTTCTTGCGCTGTTCTTCCAGCTGCTGAAGCTTGGCGACGTCGAGTTCGAAGCCACGACGTTTGAGATTGGCGGCGACTTTGTCGGTTTCGGTACGGAGCAGTTTTGAGTCGAGCATGATGTCTATTTCAAGGATTTGTTTGTGCCCTCCCCGTTCGACGGGGGAGGGTTGGGGTGGGGGCAAAAACTCACCCCCATCCTGTCCTTCCCCCGTCGAACGGGGAAAGGAACGATCAGTTCAAGTCTTTCCTGTTAACGATTAATTCAATTCTTTCCTGTTTTGGACCGCCGCAATCTTTCCAGCGCCTCAGCGATCTTGATCTCCAGACCGCGCGGTGCGGGATGGTAATACTGTCGCACCGGCATGGCATCTGGAAAATACTTTTCACCCGCGGCGTAGGCATCCGGTTCATTGTGGGCGTAGCGATAACCTTCGCCATGACCCAGTTGCTTCATCAAGCGTGTGGGCGCATTACGCAAATGCATGGGCACGTCCAGCGAACCGGAATTCTTGGCGTCCTGCATGGCTTCGTTATAGGCCATGTACACGGCATTGCTCTTGGCGGCGCAGGACAGAAATACCACGGCCTGAGCCAGAGCCAGCTCGCCCTCGGGTGAACCCAGGCGCTCGTACACCTCGCAGGCCTCCAGCGCCATGGTCAGACCGCGTGGATCGGCGTTACCGATGTCCTCGGAGGCCATGCGCAGCACACGCCGCGCGATGTAGCGTGGATCGCAACCACCATCCAGCATGCGGCAGAACCAGTACAACGCGGCATCGGGGTCGCTGCCACGCACTGACTTATGCAGCGCGGAAATCTGATCGTAGAAGGCATCGCCCTTGTTATCGAAGCGACGCAACGTGCCGGCGGAGACTTCATTGGCAATGCTCAATGACAAGTTAGGTGGGGCCTCGCCCTGTGCCAGATCCAATGCCAGCTCCAACATATTGAGTGCACGTCGACCATCGCCATCGGCGGCTTTGGCGATCAACTCCAATGCGCCATCGGCCACTGTGCAATCAACGCCACGACTAACTTCCACAGCAACCGCGCGTTGCAGCAGCTTGAGTAATTGCACCTCATCGAGTGAGCGCAACACGTACACGCGCGCACGTGACAGCAATGCATTGTTCAATTCGAACGAAGGGTTTTCGGTAGTGGCGCCGATGAACACCACGGTGCCGTCTTCCACCCAGGGCAGGAAGGCATCCTGCTGCGATTTATTGAAGCGATGCACTTCGTCCAGGAACAACAGCGTGCGACGGCCCTGCCCGGCACGAATGAGCTGCGCCTGCTCAACAGCAGCACGAATATCTTTAACACCCGCCATCACCGCCGACAGCGCCATGAACTCTGCATCGCATTTGTGCGCAATCAAACGCGCCAAGGTGGTTTTGCCGGTTCCGGGCGGACCCCACAGAATCATGGAGTGCAGATGTTGACCATCGAGCATGCGTCGCAGCGTTTTACCGGGCGCAAGCAAGTGCTCCTGACCGACCACTTCTGCCAATGACTGCGGCCGCAGGCGATCCGCCAACGGTCGAGTATCGAGAGAAGTCGCTGTATCGCTCATACGAATAATGTACTAGCGGCGACGCGGCACCAGCGCTTCCAACCAGCGCGGCCAGCGACCGATGGGCGTCAACGCCAGCAACAACGCGGGAACAATGCCGACCAGATCGGCCACGAGGTCCATGACATCCGCATGGCGGCCCATCTTCATTACGCCCTGCAATATCTCAACGAGTAGTCCCATGCCCAGCATGGCCAAACCCACTTTCCAATAGCTTTGCCGCGGATAAATACCGCAGAACCAAAAGGTCAACAGGAAGTAACCCGTGCAGTGCTCCACCTTGTCATTCCAATTGGGCAGTTCCATCACCGTCATGGGCACCAGGCTGAGATACATGGCGGCTATGACCGATACCCAGCCGAAGATCAGCCAGAACCGGCCGAAGCGCAGATCGTGCAACATCGCTATTTTCCCTTGGCGCCGCCGGTGTTATCAATGACATCCACACCCTTGGGCGGCGAAAACTTGAACTGCGAGTCTGACAAGGTTGCGTTACGTTTGAATTGCGTGAACTGCAATAGCGTTGTCTGCCCCAGCTTGTCGGTGAGCGACATCGCCACCAGCTGATCTTTGCGCAGTGCAATCTGCACCAGTTTGAAATCGGTGTCGCTACGCTTCGGGCTGAGATTGATCACGGTCATGCCGTCACGCTGTTCGACATGTTCCACTTCAAAGCTATCGCGTAGATTTCCTTCGCCGGAAAGCAAAATCGCCGGTGTGCCATTGAGCGATAGATCCGCTCTGCGAATCGTTACCTGTTCCAGTTCCGGGTCATACAACCAGATGCGCGTGCTATCCGACACGATGGTCTGTTCATTGGGCTTGGCATAGTCCCAACGAAACTTGCCCGGCTTCTTGATCGCCAATTTGCCACTGCTTTTATCTGCAACCTGACCACGACTGTCCTGCACGGTCTGCGTGAAATCGGCCTGCAGCGTTTGCAAACCTTTGAAAAAACGATCCAGGGTTTCATAACCACTGTCGACCGTAACTTCGGTCTGCGCCGTTGCGGTCAATGCGCACAGCGACAACATGCAGACAGCGAGAAATCGGCTTGGCTTACGCATCGTTTTATTCATTGAGCTAAGACCATGAGAGTTGAGTAGAGGACGTGATGCATCACGTCCCACCAGGCAGACCGTGCAAGCTATTCCTGGTTCGGTGCCGGCACCAATACTTCGCGCGAGCCATTGGACTGCAAGGGACTGACCAGGCCGGCCGCTTCCATGCTTTCCAACATACGTGCGGCGCGGTTGTAGCCGATCTTCAAGCGACGTTGCACATAGGAAATGGATGGCTTGCGACTTTCCACGACAATCTTGACGGCTTCGTCGTACAGCTCGTCCTGCTCGGCATCGGCGCCCTCTTCACCTTCGCCCTCTTCACCGGAGATGCCGGGAATGGCGCCGGTGGGACCATCGAGAATTTCGTCGATGTAAGTCGGACCATCGGCGCTCTTCAACGCACCGACCACACGATGCACCTCGGCATCGGACACGAAGGCGCCGTGCACACGCACCGGCACCGAGGTGCCCGGTTGCAGGAACAACATGTCACCGTGACCCAGCAATTGTTCCGCGCCCATCTGATCGAGAATCGTGCGCGAGTCCACCTTGGCGGATACCTGGAAGGCAATGCGTGTCGGGATATTGGCCTTGATCAGACCGGTGATCACATCCACCGAGGGACGTTGCGTGGCCAAGATCAAGTGGATGCCCGAGGCGCGCGCCTTCTGCGCCAGACGTGCAATGAGTTCTTCGACCTTCTTACCGACAATCATCATCATGTCGGCCAACTCATCGACGATGACGACGATGAAGGGCATGGGCTCAAGGAACGGCACCATCTCCGGCGTGCCATCGGGTGGCAGACGCTTCATCTGAATGGGATCGCGAATCGGCTGCTTGGCTTCCTGTGCATCCTTCACCTTGCGATTGAAGCCGGCGAGGTTGCGCACGCCCAGTGCAGCCATCAATTGATAGCGTCGCTCCATCTCGGCCACACACCAACGCAGCGCATTGGCGGCCTGCTTCATGTCGGTGACCACCGGCGACAGCAGATGCGGAATACCTTCGTACACCGACAGTTCCAGCATCTTCGGATCGATCATGATCAGTCGCACATGCTCGGCGGTGGCCTTATACAACAGCGACAGCACCATGGCGTTCACCGCCGTGGATTTACCCGAACCGGTGGTACCGCCCACCAGCAGGTGTGGCATACGTCCCAGATCGGCCACCACCGGCGCACCGCTGATGTCCTTACCCAGCACCAGCGCCAGGGGCGAAACCATGTCGTCATAGGCCTTGGACTTGATGATCTCGCCCAACGTCACCAGTTCACGCTTCTCGTTGGGAATTTCCAAGCCCACGGTGGACTTGCCGGGAATCACTTCGACGATACGCACGCTCACTGCCGACAACGCACGCGCCAGATCCTTGGCGAGATTGCTGATCTGGCTGACCTTCACGCCGGAAGCGGGTTGCAACTCAAAACGCGTAATCACCGGACCGGGATGCACGGCCACCACTTCCACTTCGACGCCGAAATCGCGCAGCTTCAACTCCACCAAGCGCGACATGGCCTCCAGTGCTTCAGCGGAGTAACTGGCCTGACGTGCGGGCGCATCGTCGAGTAATGACAGCGGCGGTAGATCGGTAGCAGCAACGCTTTCGAACAACGGCACCTGGCGTTCTTTTTCGACGCGCTCGCTCTTCTCGACTTTGGGCGCAGCGACTTCAATCTTGGGCGGCGCACGCTTGGCCACGCGCTTCTGTTCTTCGCGCACCACTTCCATGCGCGCCTCTTTGGATTCACGACCGACCTTCTTGTCCTGCGCTTCGGCCCAGCGCGCCTGCGACCACTCGATGGCTTTGAGCACCCACTGACCGATGCGATCCATCACTTCGATCCAGGACACCCCTGCGAATAGCGATACGCCAGCCAGCCATAGCGCCAGCAACAACAGCGTGGCACCGAGAATATTCAAGCTCTGCAACAGACCATTGCCGATGATGTTGCCCAGCACGCCGCCTGCACTATTCGGATAGCCCTCGCTGGAGAAGTGCAAAGTGGCCAACCCGCAGCTGGTCAGCAAGGTGAGTAGAAAGCCGCCGCTACGGAACGCTGCCGAAGCGCGGCTATGCACGGCATGCTCGCCGCGAAACACCACCCAGCCACTCAAACCCAGCATGATTGGAAACAGGAACGCCGGCTTACCGAACAAGCCCATCAGGAAGCCGGCGATGCTGGCGCCCACCGGGCCAATCCAGTTGGCCACCGGGCCAGGTTCGCCGGTGGTGTAGAACGAGGGATCGGCGGCGTCGAAACTGAGCAATGCCACCCACAAAATCAGCGCCAACGCGCCCAGCACGAACAAGGCGCTCTCGCGCAGCGCACGTGACACCAGACCGCTCAAACCTTTTGTCTGCGTTGCTGAACCGCTCACTCGTTCACTCGTATTGAAACTGACTTTACTAACAACCAATCGGCATCAAGCCCATGCTTGATTTGGCGCTGACACAACACCATATGGATTCGGACGGCTTGGCGCGTTGCCCCTGGGTCGCATACCATGCTCTGCCCGCTCGGACTAAAAATTACCGGGCGAATATTGACAGGAATGACGCGCCTGGCCGGCAATGCTGCCTGCCGGCGACATCGTTGAATTTCACGCTCGGTAGGGGCGCAAACGCTTCGACCCATTTGCTTCTGGAGTATACATGACGGCCCCTGTTCACTCGCGCTTGATCATCCTCGGCTCCGGTCCGGCCGGCTACGCGGCGGCCGTGTACGCCGCACGCGCCAATCGCCAGCCGCTGTTGATCACTGGCATGGAAACGGGCGGTCAATTGATGACCACCACTGAAGTGGACAACTGGCCGGGCGATGCCCACGGCCTGACCGGCCCGGGCCTGATGGAACGCATGCGCACGCACGCCGAACGCTTCAACACGCAGATCGTCAACGACCACATCAACAAGGTGGATCTGTCCAAGCGTCCGTTCGTGCTGGAAGGCGACAACGCAACTTACACCTGCGATGCCCTGATCATCGCCACCGGCGCCACCGCCAAATACCTGGGTCTGCCTTCGGAACAGGAATATCGCGGTCGCGGTGTCTCTGCCTGCGCCACCTGCGACGGCTTCTTCTTCCGCAATCAGAAAGTGGCTGTGATCGGCGGCGGTAATACTGCCGTGGAAGAAGCGCTGTATCTGTCCAACATCGCTGATCACGTAACTTTGGTGCATCGTCGCGACAAGCTGCGTTCGGAAAAGATTTTGCAGGATCACCTGTTCGCCAAGGAGAAGGAAGGCAAGGTGAAAATCCTGTGGAATCACGCCGTGGACGAAGTGCTGGGCGATGATGCTGGCGTCACCGGCCTGCGCGTTGCTGCTACCGACAACGGCGAACCCACCAGCACCAAGCAGGACATCGATCTCACCGGCGTGTTCATTGCCGTAGGTCATGCGCCCAACACGCAATTGTTCGAGGGCCAGCTGGAACTCAACAATGGCTACCTGGTGGTGAAAGGCGGCAGCAATGGCAATGCCACGGCGTGCAGCGTACCCGGTGTATTTGCCGCGGGCGATGTGGCCGATCATGTGTATCGCCAGGCCATTACTTCTGCAGGTACGGGTTGCATGGCTGCACTCGATGCCGACAAATATCTCGACCTGGTCGATGCAGGTCATTAAACCTACATCGCATGATGCGTTTATAGGGGCGCGGTTCATCGCGCCCCTTTCACTACACCACTGACATGCCCATCCGCATCCTGCATTCCATTCACGAGGTCGATGCGGCCGCGTGGAATGCACTCGATCTGCACGGACAACCCTTTCTTCGTCATGAATTTCTAGCGGCGCTGGAAGATACGCGTTGCGCGCACAGCGATACCGGTTGGACAGCACAGCATCTATTGCTCACTGATGAGGCTGCGCAACTGTTGGGCGCCATACCGCTGTACTTGAAAACGCATTCTTATGGCGAATTCGTGTTCGACTTCAGTTGGGCGCAATCCTTTGATCGATACTTCCAGCAGGCCGGGCAACACTACTATCCCAAGCTGACTGCAGCGGTTCCGTTCACGCCCGCCAGCGGCCCGCGTTTATTACTGGCGCACCGTGCCGCACCGGAGACTCGTAACAAGCTACTGATGGCCTTACAGGATTTATGTGCAGAACTGCGGGTATCCAGCGCACATGTGTTGTTCCCCAATAGCGAAGACTACGAGGCATTGCAGGCACAACACTGGCTACCGCGCAGCAGCTGTCAGTTTCACTGGTTCAATCGCGGCTATGCCAACATGGAAGCGTTCCTCGCCACCTTTCGCGCCGAGAAGCGCAAGAAAGCCAAACGCGAGCGGCGGCGAGTGCTGGAGGAATATGGCATTCGCTATCAAACCTTGAGCGGCGCGGACCTGGACGCTGCACGCTGGCGCACCGTGTTTTCGTTCTCTGAGAACACCTTTCATCAACACGGACACGAGCACTATCTCAGCGCTGAATTCCTGCAACGCGTGGCGCAGGCGCTGCCCGATCAGGTGATGGTGAAGTTGGCGGAATACCAAGGTAAGCCCGTAGCTTCGGCCATTTTCTTTCTCAGCCACGACACCTTGTTCGGTCGCTACTGGGGCGCGCAGGCTAATTTCGACAGCCTGCACTTCGAAACCTGCTACTACCAAGGCATCGAGTTCTGCATCGAGCGCGGGTTGCAATTATTCGAACCGGGCACGCAGGGCGAACACAAAATTGCGCGCGGTTTCGAACCGACTCTGGCCTACTCCGCGCACTATGTGCGCGATGCGCAGTTCCGCCGGGCGCTGGCCGATCATCTGCATTGGGAACGCCAAGCGATAGAGGAATATCGCGAACAAGCCAGCCAGCACATGCCGTTTCATCGCAATGACCCGGCATCGGCGTAGTACCCTGCCGCCATGCATCACCTTCACTGGCTCAGCGATCACGATTCACCGGAGGTTTTTCCGCCGGTGGAACAGGCATTGCTCGATCCACCCGGGCTGCTCGCGGCCGGCGGCGATTTGAGTCCCGAGCGTTTACTGGCGGCCTATCGGCGCGGCATCTTCCCCTGGTACTCGCATGGCCAGCCCATCCTGTGGTGGTCACCCGATCCGCGCACGGTATTGCTGCCCCAAGAATTCAAAGTTTCGCGCAGCCTGGCCAAGAGCGCGCGCAATCGCGGTTTCGATGCGCGCTTCGACAGCAGCTTCGCTGCGGTGATGGCGGGCTGCGGCGATCGCTCGCTACGCCCGGAGGGCACCTGGATCACGCGCGAAATGCAGATGGCCTATCTGGAATTGCATCGCCTGGGACTAGCGCATTCCATGGAGACCTGGCAGGACGGCAACTTGGTGGGCGGACTTTATGGCGTACAGCTAGGCCGGGTATTTTTCGGGGAATCCATGTTTAGCCGGGTGACGGACGCGTCGAAATTTGCGTTGAAGATGTTGTGCGAGCGGCTGCTTGACCAAGGAGTGGCGGTCATCGACTGCCAGATGGCCACGCCGCATCTATCCAGCTTGGGCGCACGGGAAATTTCACGCCGCGAGTTTCTCGATTTATTGCACCGGCATGTCGCTTAAGTTCTAGTCGTTAGTCTGGGCTTGAGCCCCGGCCTCAGTCTTACATTGCATTGCAACGCGCAGTTATGCACAATTCGCGCGCCTTTTCCGGCCCAAACCGTTTCTTTAGTCAAAATTAGCGAGATACATGTCGAAGGAAGATGCCATTCAGATGGAAGGTCGCGTGATCGACACGCTGCCCAACACCACATTCAAGGTCGAGCTCAGCAATGGGCACGTCGTCATCGCTCACATTTCCGGCAAAATGCGTAAGAACTACATCCGCATCCTCACCGGCGATGCCGTTACGGTGGAACTGACACCGTACGATCTGACCAAGGGTCGCATCGTGTATCGCGCCCGCTAAGTAATTCCTTCTTTAAACAACAAGGCCGACTGTAAAGTCGGCCTTGTTGTTTTTACGGCGAGAGATTGCCTGACTACTCGAGCAACGCCGGCTCTTCGCTGGGACGCGTCACCACCTTGAGCTTGTCATCCTGGCCCACGCTGATATAGGCGTGGCCACCATTGACCAAGTTGCCGAACAACAGGTCTTCGGCCAGCGCGCGCTTGATCGACTCTTGAATGAGTCGCGCCATCGGACGGGCGCCCATCTTCGGATCGTAGCCCTTCACCGCCAGCCATTCACGCACGCTGTCGTCGATGTGTACTTGCACGCCCTTCTGTTCCAGCTGCGATTCCACTTCCACCAACAACTTGTCCACCACACGTTGGATGGTGCGGTTGTCCAGACTGTTGAACTGGATGGTGGCATCGAGACGATTGCGGAACTCCGGCGAGAACAGCCGCTTGATGGCTTCCATCCCATCGCTGGTGTTATCGCTGGCGACAAAGCCGATGGCTGGACGACTCATTTCAAAGGCGCCGGCATTGGTGGTCATCACGATGATTACGTGGCGGAAATCCGCCTTGCGACCATTGTTGTCGGTGAGCGTGCCGTGATCCATCACCTGCAGCAGCAGGTTGAACACATCCGGATGCGCCTTTTCCACTTCGTCCAGCAACAGCACGGCATGCGGGTGCTTGTTGATCTGTTCGGTGAGCAGACCGCCTTGATCGAAGCCCACGTAGCCCGGAGGCGCGCCGATTAGACGCGACACCGTGTGACGCTCCATGTATTCGGACATATCGAAGCGGATCAATTCTACGCCCAGGGCCAGCGCCAGCTGGCGGGTGACTTCGGTCTTGCCGACACCGGTGGGACCGGCGAACAGGAAGGAACCGACCGGCTTGCGTTGATCGTTCAAACCCGAACGCGCCATCTTGATAGCAGAGGACAACGATTCGATAGCCGCGTCCTGACCGTAGATGACCAACTTGAGATTTTTTTCCAGATTCTTCAGCAGGTCACGATCCGAGGTCGAAACATTTTTCGGCGGGATGCGCGCGATACGCGCCACCACATCTTCAATCATGGTGACGGTCACCACGTTCTCACGCTGGCCGACGGGTTTGAGACGCAGACGCGCGCCCGCTTCATCGATCACATCGATGGCCTTGTCGGGCAGTTGACGATCATTGATATGCCTAGCCGCCAGCTCCGCCGCCACCTTCAAGGCTTCGTCTTCATAACGCACGCCATGATGTTCTTCAAAGCGCGAACGCAGACCTTTGAGGATTTCAATGGTCTCCGGCACGCTGGGTTCCATCACATCGATCTTCTGGAAGCGCCGCGCCAGGGCGTGGTCTTTCTCGAAGATACCGCGGTATTCGGCGTAGGTGGTCGAACCAATGCAACGCAATTCACCATTGGCCAAGGCCGGTTTGATCAGATTGGACGCATCCATGACGCCACCCGAGGCAGCGCCGGCGCCAATCACCGTGTGGATTTCATCAATGAACAGAATCGCGCCTGGATTTTTCTTGAGCTCAGACAGCACCGACTTCAGGCGCTTCTCGAAATCGCCGCGGTACTTGGTGCCGGCGATCAATGAACCCAGATCCAGCGAATAGACCGTGCAGTCGGCCAGCACTTCCGGCACCTTGCCTTCTACGATCAAGCGCGCCAGGCCCTCGACCAGTGCGGTCTTGCCCACGCCGGCCTCACCGACGTACAGCGGGTTGTTCTTGCGGCGGCGGCATAGAATTTCCACCGCACGCTCCACCTCTTGATGACGGCCAATCAAGGGATCAATGCGGCCATCAATAGCCATCTTATTGAGATTGGATGCGTATTTTTCCAGCGCCGAGCCGCCCTCGCTATCGCGCTCCGCCGCTTCCGGATTCACCTCTTCCTTATCCTTGGGCGCAGTCTCGTCACCCACCTTGGACAGGCCGTGGGAAATGAAATTGACCACATCCAGACGCGCCACTTCCTGCATGGAGAGCAGGTAGGCGGCATGCGAATGCTTTTCGCTGAAAATCGCCACCAGCACATTGGCGGTGCTGACTTCTTTCTTGCCGCTGGACTGCACGTGGAACACCGCGCGTTGCAACACGCGCTGGAAACCCAGGGTCGGCTGCACTTCGCGGTCGTCGCCTTCCTTCAGACGCGGCGTGGTTTGATCAATGAACTCCTGCAGCTCTTTGCGCAGACGGGCGACATCCGCACCGCAGGCGCGTAGCACTTCGCGCACCTTGGGGGTGTCGACGATGGCGAGCAGCAAGTGCTCTACCGTCATGAATTCGTGACGGGCTTCCCGGGCGGCCTGGAAGGCTTCATTTAGGCAAAGTTCAAGTTCGTTGCTTAACACTCACTCACCCTCTCGCAATTGCCGATTCGACACCATGATCCAGCTCAGGTTTCCTCCATCGTGCACAGCAGCGGATGTTGCTGCTGACGCGCATAGGCCATTACCTGTGCCACCTTGGTCTCGGCAATCTCATACGTATATACACCGCATACCCCCTTACCTCGGGTATGCACTTCCAACATCACGCGGGTGGCGTTGGACCGATCCATGCCAAAAACCTGTTCCAGGACTTCCACGACAAACTCCATCGGCGTGTAGTCGTCGTTCAGCAACAGGACTTGGTAGAGCGGCGGGCGCTTTAATTTAGGCGCAGCCTCCTCTACGACCAGACCGCGTTCGGAATCAGGTTGGTGTTCGCTCATGTGCCGTTCAACAGTTATCGATTACCTATATAGGAGCCCCGGGGATGCAAAACAAGCCGCGTTTTCAAATAAACGCGTCTTACCGCCGGAACCGCCAAATACTGTAATGGACAGCCGTCAAACTGACCAACCCAACCGAATCCATACATTACCAACGATCTCATCACCGCTAACGGCCGGAGCACCTCTTCCTTGATCAGCCTTTGCCCGCTTTTTGTCTACTTTCGTTCCCGCAGCGCTATGCCAAGTTATACGAATAAAGGACAAGCCCTCTTGCGGACCTGTAGTCGAATTGAAACAATTTCTTTTGCTGTGAACAGGTTAAGCTAGTCCTCTAGAGTCTTTTATAGTCTTTTATAAAAACCCAGCCATGACCTCACTCCTCAAATCACCCGGCGCTCTAGCGCAACAGCTCGGCTCGCTCAGCGGCCCGCAGTGGGTGGAATTGGGCGCCCGCCATGCACCTCAGGTAGTGGCAGGACTGGCGGTGGTAGGGATTGCCTGGCAGGCGGCACGCTTCACCTGGCTAGTGTTGGCTCCCAGTCCCGTACCCGCTAATGCCATACCGACACCGGCGGCCATCAACCCAACACCAGCCGCCAGCACCATCAACCCGCAAAGCATTGCCGATGCACATCTGTTCGGCATCGCCTCCGCGCCAGAAAGTGGACCGGCCGATCCTAACAATCTGCCGCAGACACAGATGAACCTGGTGTTGGCCGGAACGATCGCCATGGATGACCCAGAAGCAGGTTTTGCCATCGTTGGCGAGACCGCAGCCAATGCGAAATTCTATCGGGTGGGCGGCGTGATCAACGGCGGCCCGCGTCTGCATTCCGTTTATACGGATCGGGTGATTATCGATCGCAATGGCACCCTGGAAACCATACTGCTGCCTCGCAACAATCCCAGCACCGCCAGCGTACCGGTGGCACAAACTGTTACGACGCCCGCCAACAATGTGGCGGACAACATTCGGCGCATGGCCAATGATCCCAATTCCTTGGGCGAGCTGCTGCGGGCACAACCCGTACTCACCAATGGCGCTCTAAAAGGTTTTCGTATCTATCCGGGACGTGATCGGCAATTGTTTGCCCGGCTGGGATTACAGGCCGGCGATCTGGTGACGTCCATCAATGGCACGACACTGGACGATCCGAATCGCAGCGGTGAAATTCTCAATACTCTTACTTCATCAACCACGGCCTTGCTGACACTGGAACGCAATGGGGTTGCCCAACAGATAGCGTTAGATATGTCACAAGTTTCCGTACCGAGCGTACCCGACGCCAACACGGCAGCCGAAAATGCCGGCAGCTCGACCAACTCCACCAATGGTCCGCAGCAAGGCGGCTTTGGTGGCTTCAATGGCCCGGGCAATCGAGGTGGCGGGGGTGGCCAAGGTCTGCGTGGTCGCAATGGCGGCACACCCGGCAGCGGCCGTGCGCAATAAACAGGATCAGTTAATGAGCAACATCTCTCTACGTAACGCCATGTTCGGCTCCAGCGCATCGAAACCATGCCGTGCGCTGACAGCCATGATGGCGGCACTGCTGTTGACCTGCACCGGTTTCAGCACTCAAGCACAGCAGGCGAATCCGCGCGCGACCATTACCGCAAACTTTAAAGACGCCGACTTGGCCGAAGTTACCGCCTACGTCCAGGCCGCCACCGGCAAAACCTTTCTCCTTGATCCGCGTGTGAAGGCACAGGTGACCGTACTGTCCTCTCAGCGCCTTACGCCGGAAGAGTTTTACCAGCTTTATCTTTCGATTTTGGAAGTACACCAATTTGTGGCCGTACCCGCAGGCAACGTCATCAAGATTATTCCAAACGCCAATGCCAAGCAGGTGCCTGCCAACGATCTGCCCGGCAATGTCAGCAGCACCTCGGATGAATTGGTCACGCAAGTGGTGGCGGTCCGCAATGTCAGTGCCGCGCTGCTGGTGCCCATCCTGCGTCCCTTGATGCCGCAATATGCCAACATCAGTGCGTACACAAATTCCAATATGCTGATCATCACCGATCGCGCCAATAACGTGAATCGCATGATCCGTATCATCGAGCGCCTCGATAAAACCAGCGATGAGGCCTATACCTACGAAATCATTCAAATGCAGAATGCCACTGCAGCCGAAGTCTATAAAACGCTTAATTCCCTCAATACCACCACCGGAGCGGCGGCTCAGGCCACAGACGGTATGCAACCGCTCAAGATCGTCACCGACGAACGCACCAACAGCATTATTGTCAGCGGCGACAAAGCTGCACGCCTACGTATTAAGACGCTCATAGCCTGGCTGGATACGCCACTGCAAAGCGGCGGCAATACCCGAACCCGTTATCTGGAATACGCCGATGCAGAAACCCTGGCCACCAGCCTGAAGGCGCAGATCAGCGGCATCACGCAATCGGTGACCGGCACTGCCGCACCGGGCGGCGTCGCCGCCAATGCGGCCGCCGCTACTGCAGCCAGCGCGGCCAGCAATAGTGTCTCCATCTGGGCGGACAAAGCCACCAATGCGTTGGTGGTGAGCGCGCCGCCCAAGATCATGGATCAGATCATGACCATTGTTGATTCACTGGACGTGCGTCGTGCGCAAGTCCTAGTCGAAGCAATCGTGGTGGAAGTTTCCGCAACCAAGGCTGCCGAACTGGGCTTCAATTGGGCGCTGTACGGCAGCTCCGGCTCCAATGTTCCGGCAGCTGTCTTCAATGGCGGCAGCACGCCCATCTCCACTCTGGCGGGCATTGCGGCATCCGGCGATTACACCTCCCTGCCGACCGGTACAACTGCAGCCATCGGCCGTATCGTTGATTCGGGCGCGAGTTTCGCAGCCATCCTGCGCGCCTTGCAGGAGGACGGTAGTACCAATGTGATTTCCACTCCTTCGATCATCACGATGGACAATGAGGAAGCGAAGATCGAAGTCACGCAACAAGTGCCATTGATCACCGGCCAGTACACTTCTACGGGGACCAGCGGCAGCACCAGCAGCTCAACGGTAAATCCCTTCACCACCGTTCAACGTCAGGATGTCGGCACTAAACTCACCATTACCCCCAAGATCAACAAGGGTACTTCGGTTTCGCTGAAGATCTCTCAGGAAGCTTCGTCGCTGACCCAGCAAACAGGTGACGCCGGCAGTTTGATCACCAACAAGCGTTCCATCGCAAACCAAGTGATGGTAGAGGACGGCGAAACCATCGTGCTGGGCGGCCTGCTGGAAGACAATGTCACCGAAGGCACATCGCGCGTACCCATCCTCGGCTCGATTCCCATCATCGGCAATCTGTTCAAGGCGCGTAATAGCAAGAAGGTGAAGACCAATATGCTGGTCTTCATCAAACCCACCATTCTGCGCAATGGCGTGCAATCGACCATCGAAACCAGTGCCAAGTACAACTTCATTCGCGATCTGCAACAGCAGCGCAATGACGGCAAGGTGATTCTGCAACCGGGCGAGAAGCAGCCGATACTGCCGGATATGCAGGCTGTGCCGACGACTCCGCCAGCACCTGCGCCTGCAGAATCTTCCGGCGGTGGCCTGACTACTTCGCCGTTAAACGATGGCGCCGCAAAGTAAGTTGAGCCGTGACATGAGTGCATCACCCGACCTGTTGCAAGACCGGCCCACTACGGTGACAGCGGTCAAGCCCGCCATCAGCTTCAGCTTCGCGAAACGACATGGCGTGCTGGTCACTGATATCGGCGATGCGCAGGCACAAGTGCTGTGTCGTACCGACGTGGCGCCCGCTGCGATTGCCGAGGTGCGTCGTCTGGTAAATCTGCCGCTGGTGGTGCAGCGACTGGACGCCGAACAATTCGATCAGGCGCTGCGCAATCACTACGAAGCCGGTAACAACGCCGCGCAACAAGCCGTCGGCGGTTTGGAAGACGATGTCGATCTGGCGCATCTCGCCCAGGAAATGCCCGAACCTTCGGATCTGTTGGAAAGCGACGATCACGCACCCATCATCAAACTGATCAATGCCATCTTCACTCAGGCAGTGAAGGAAAATGCTTCGGACATTCACATCGAACCATTTGAAAACCGTTTGGTAGTGCGCCTGCGCGTCGATGGCGTGATGCGCGAAGTGTTGCAATCCAAGCGCGCGCTGGCTTCGTTGGTGGTATCGCGTATCAAGGTGATGTCCAAATTGGACATCGCGGAAAAACGCCTGCCTCAGGACGGCCGCATCTCACTGCGTGTTGCCGGTCGTGCAGTGGATGTGCGCGTGTCCACCATTCCTGCCGGTCATGGCGAGCGTGTGGTGCTGCGCTTGCTCGATAAGCAGGCCGGTCGTCTGGATCTGACCTCGCTGGGCATGGTGCAGGAAACCCAGGCATTGATGGATCATCTGGTGCACCGACCGCACGGCATCGTGCTGGTCACCGGCCCCACCGGTTCGGGTAAGACCACCACACTGTATGCCGCTCTGGAATGCATTAACGACAACACCCGCAACATCATGACCGTCGAGGACCCCATCGAGTACTACATCAATGGCATCGGCCAGACGCAGGTGAACGTGAAAGTGGAAATGACTTTCGCACGCGGCCTGCGCGCCATTCTGCGTCAGGACCCGGATGTAGTGATGGTGGGCGAAATCCGCGATCTGGAAACGGCGCAGATCGCTGTGCAGGCCTCGCTCACCGGTCACTTGGTGCTGTCGACATTGCATACCAATACGGCAGCAGGCGCGGTCACTCGTCTGCGCGATATGGGTATCGAGCCCTTCCTGCTATCTTCCAGCTTGCTAGGCGTATTGGCGCAACGTCTGGTGCGCGTACTCAATCCGGATCAGCGTGAAGCCTACCTCGCCAGCGACTATGAGCGTCGTCTGCTCAACATTCCTGCCGACGCGCCGCCGGTCACGCTGTATCGACCACGCGCCGATGCCACGCAAGGGTTTAAAGGCCGTACCGGCATCCATGAATTCATCTCAGTCGACGACACCATGCGCACCATGATTCACGACGGCGCGGGCGAACACGAGCTGGAACGTTATGCGCGTACCTTGACGCCGGGCATTCGCGACGATGGACGCGCCAAAATTCTCAGCGGCCTGACCACGCTCGAAGAAGTACTGCGCGTCACGCGCGAAGACTGAGCAGAATAAGAGATAGTCATGGGCGCCTTTCAATACACCGCCGTCGACACCTCCGGCCTGGAACGTCAGGGCGTCGAAGAAGGCGACTCTGCCAAGCAGATACGCCAGATCCTGCGTGAGCGCGGTTTACTGCCCATCAGCGTCGAAGAAGTGCATCGACGTGAAGCACGCAGCGATGCCGCGCGTAGCTTCAGCCGCACGCGTACTAAACGTTTGAATGCGCGTGAACTGGCCCTGACCACACGACAGTTGTCGACACTGGTGCGTTCAGGACTTCCGCTGGATGAATCGTTGCTAGCGGTGTCGGAACAAACCGAACATCCGCACATCCGCAGCATCATGATGGGCGTGCGCGCCAAGGTGTTGGAAGGCCATCCTCTGGCAGAAGGCCTGGCCGATTTCCCCAGCTCCTTCCCGGAAATCTATCGCGCCACCGTAGCCGCCGGTGAACAGTCGGGGCATTTGGATACTGTATTAGAGCGTTTGTCCGACTACACCGAATCGCGCGAGCAGCTACGCAGTCGCACCATCAACGCCCTGCTCTATCCCGCCATGCTGTTCGTGGTGTGTTCGGGCATCGTGATGTTGATGCTGACCTTCGTGGTGCCGAAAATCGTCAAGCAGTTCGACAACGCCAAGACTTCACTACCGTTGATGACGCGCATGCTGATCGGCTTCTCGGATTTCATGCGCGCCTGGGGCCTATGGCTGCTGATATTCGCGGTGGTCGCGGGCGTGCTGTTCGTCCGTTCGCTACGCAACCCCGACAACCGACGGCGCTTCCATGCCTTCCTGTTACGTGTCCCTCTGTTGGGCCGCGTCGTGCGCGGCACGAATACCACGCGCTTCGCGCGCACCTTCGCCACGCTCACTTCCAGCGCGGTGCCGGTATTGGATGCCATGCGTATCTCCGGCGAAGTAGTCAGTAACCTGCCCATGCGCGACGCCGTGCAGTCTGCGGCGATCAAAGTGCGCGAAGGCTCCCCCATCGGTCGTTCGCTGGGCGCTACCCGACAATTTCCACCCATGATGATTCACCTGATTTCCAGCGGCGAATCCAGCGGCGAACTGGAAACCATGCTGGATCGCGCCGCCACTAATCAGGAGCGCGAAATGGATGCCGTGCTGGGCGCCTTCGTGGGTTTGCTCGGCCCCTTGATGATTGTGATCATGGCGGGAATTGTGTTGTTCATCGTGCTGGCGATGTTGTTGCCGATCTTCCAGTTGAACGAGCTGGTGGGCAGCTAGGATGGGTCTGTTGAGCCTAAACGGACCTAGGTCGCTTTAATGCATAAGTAGCGCTTGCACGACTGAAGAATTCCCAATATAAATTTACGCAACAGCTTCCCCGCCCCTGACAACACGGTCTGCTGTATGAGCGAGAAATCCGAATCCGATGAATTTGATGAAGACGCCGACATCAGCGGCGTTGACGGCGACGATTCCAACTACGAGTTTATGATTGAGGACTTGGGACGTCCCAAGCGCGGTGCTGCGCCGCAGGGCGAGCCTGCCTGGCGTAAGTTGGAAAAATATCGCGAGCAGAAACAAACTGCCGAACAGGTATCCGATTTCGACGATTACGACATCAATGACAACCTGGATGGCAAGCGGCGGCGCAAGGGTAAGCCAGAGTTTTGATGGCTATTCCAACCAGCGCAGCCATGCCGCGCTGGTTGCCATCATTCACCGCGAAGCCAATTGCCGCGTCACCGACTCGGTAATTTGAATGGCCGTCGCCAGCGCACGCAAGCCATCCTCGCCGGTTACCACAGGCGGTGTGCCACTGCGCACGGCATGCAGGAAGGCCTCTATCTCGCTACGCAGGGCATCACCCTGCTCAAACGACTGTTCACCAATGTCCACCTGTGCAGGCGACTCGACCGGCCCTGCTTCTTTCTTGCGTATGGTGGTCAGAATTTTCTGCTGTAGATCCACCGACAAATAGGCGTCGTCCTGAAAAATACGCAGTTTGCGCTCCTGCTTGAGGCTGACGCGGCTGGCGGTGGTGTTGACAACGCAGCCGCCCTCGAAACGAATGCGCGCATTGGCAATGTCGATGTCCTGCGAAAACACCTGAGCTCCCACCGCATCAATGCTGGCGATAGGCCGACCCACCAACTCCTGAATCAGATCAATGTCGTGAATCATCAGATCGAGCACTACGCTGACATCGGTGCCGCGTTGCTTGAAGGGCGCAAGGCGATGTGACTCGATGAAACGCGGCGTGCTGATGATCTTGGTGGCGGCCTGGATGGCAGGATTGAACCGCTCCAGATGACCGACTTGCAGCACACAGTTGTTCTGCCTGGCCAAGTCGATCAGCTTCTGCGCCTGCTCAAGCGTCTCGGTGATCGGCTTTTCCACCAGCACATGAACCCCCTGTGCCAGAAACGTCTCTGCGACGGCAAAGTGCAAGGGGGTGGGCACGACGATACTCACGGCATCTACCTTGCCCAGCAACTCACGATAGTCGGACAGACCAGCGACACCCAACTCTGCGCCGACTTTCTGCGCCGTTTCCGGCGAATTATCCACCACCGCAATCAAATCCGACCCAGGCAGCTCGCGATACTTCTGAGCGTGAAAACGCCCCAGATAACCGACGCCAATAACTGCCGTTCGTAAAGTTTTCACTGCAGCGTGCTCGCCCATAGATGTTCTCAAAGGTTCTCTCAGGAATTGCAATGCGGCGGCACTTTACTGGAAGATGCTCCAAACTGGCAGAGTTGGAAGGTCATGAATCGAAGCGCCTTTTCCTTACGTCGCGAGCTGCTCATTGCGCTGCTCGTTATCGCTCTCACTGTATTGATCGTGCCAGGAGTGATTTATGCGGTGGGCACCCGCTTGTTCGGCGTCTACGGCGCCGATGGCATCGGTGGTATTTATGGGGCTGTGCTCATTGACCTGGCTGTACCACGTCTCGCTGCTTGGACGATTTTCTTGGGGCCAGCGGTATGTGTTGCCCTGATACGTTTGGTATTCCAACTGACCGGCAACCCTGCACCCTCCTCGCCGCCTACGCAGCGCAGCCTGCGACGCGAGCCCACCATTCAAGGCTGAGTTCTTGGGGTTGAATCCCACCCACGTCACTCCTAAAGGCTTAAGCATTGTGAGAAAGCTCGCATTTTCAGCAACCTACGCCCATACTCGCATGTAGTTATGTATCTTTGTCCTACGGCTTCTGTTCAAACTCGCCTTATTTCTAAGAAAACCTAACTCTCAGAGAACTGAACAATGGCTTCCCGGATACCCGCTCCGCTGAAGAAGACTACTGCACCTCAGCCGCAGGACAGCTCAAAGCCGACTGCGGACGCGCCAGTAGACGCCAAACCATCTGACTTGCAATTGCTCGACGAAGTGCAGGAGCAAATGAAGGCGGCGATCAATAAGGGCTTCGATCCTTACAACAGCGGCGCCTTTGATTTCCGTCACACCTGGCAACGGATCGACCGTCGCAAATAGCCGAATAGCGAGTGTGTTACCGAAATTTAATTTTAGGCGTTAACGCGGCTAGACAGTAACGCGACGCATCCATA
>JASGLD010000001.1:275000-998785 GCA_049840395.1 Steroidobacteraceae bacterium | reverse complement strand
CATGGAAACGCTGGCCGCCAAGCAGAGCATCCGCACGGTCAAGCGCGACGGCAAGGACGTCAAGATCGGCGTCATCACCGTCCCCAGCTTCTATCAGAACACCGATGAAGCGCAGAATGGCCAGCCCGACTATCGCAGCCTGACTCGCGACGTCAAAAAGTTGATCGACGATTTAAAGACCCAGGGCGTGGAGGCACTGGTCATGGATCTGCGCGCCGATGGCGGCGGCAATCTGCAGGAAGCCATTGGCCTCACCGGGCTGTTCATCAACACTGGTCCGGTGGTGCAGGTTCGCCAGACCGACGGCCAGATCGAAGCCCTGGACGATACCGATAGCACGGTGGCGTGGGATGGCCCGATGACGGTGTTGATCGATCGCTACAGCGCCTCCGCTTCGGAAATTTTCAGCGGCGCCATTCAGGACTATGGCCGCGGCTTGGTAATCGGCCAGCAAAGCTATGGCAAGGGCACGGTACAGAATGTTTATCCGCTGGATCGCTTCGCAGCGAACAGTAAGGACCCGGGCTTCGGTCAGCTGACAATCACTACCGGCAAGTTCTATCGCATTACCGGCGAGAGCACGCAACACCGGGGTGTGCAGCCGGATATCTCCCTGCCCTCAGCGATCAGCGTCGACGACGTGGGTGAGAGCACTCAGGAAAGCGCCCTGCCTTGGGATCGCATCCGTCCGGCCAAATTTACTCGCAGCAATGATTTCAAGCCCATCCTCGATAGCTTGGTGAGCACGCACAATCAACGTGTCATGCAAGACGCTAACTATCAGAACCTGCTGAAGAACATTGGCGCCTACGATGCTTTACGCAAGGAGAAGAGCATTTCGCTGAATCTGAAAGCGCGTCAACAGGAACGTAAGGAACAGGATGCCGGCCGCCTGGAACGTGAGAACACGCGTCGCGCCAGCCTGGGCCTGCCCACCTTCGCCGATCTCGAAGCATTGGAAAAGAGCAAGGATGAAGCTCCGGATGCGTTACTAAGCGAGACTGCCGAAATCACCGCGGATCTGGATACTTGGTGGCAGCGCAGCCGCACGGTTAAAGCGGCAGCAGTCAGCAGCAAGTAAGCGCGTCTTCCGTAACTTGATTGTTGTAAGGGCCGGACATGTCCGGCCCTTTCTTTTTCGATCAAGGCGACCTATGCGTCGCCTCCACAAGCAACTGGCGGTTATCGTAACCGCGTCGAGAATGCATCAGCATTACCGATGCTAGAATCCATTACTTCTTACGCGACGCGCGAATCTTTTCGCCATCCAGTTGTGGACCGATCGCCTTGTAGGTGTAGCCAAGAGCGGTGCCGAACGCCTTGCTCATGGTCATCTTCGGCGCCACGGCACTGAAACCATCCAGAGTGGCATTCAGATCGTTGGTCTCGATGCGGAACGACATGAGGTACTTCGATCCGGCGGCGCTTGAATTCAACTGCACATCGCTGAACATCATGCGCTGGCCCCATACGAAGCCCGGCACTTTGAGAATTTCCGGCGCATGGTATTGATCGTACCAATCGTTGAATTCCTTATCCTGCGCTTCCGAAGCCGCTTCACCGAATACGAATTGATAGTAAGTTTGCTTGGCGCCCGCAGCCTTGCCTGCGTCGCTGCTGTTGCCGCTCAGTTCGGGACGGATGGTGCGATAGGTTCGGTTGATAAAGGATTTCATGTCCACCGTATTGCTCATCCGAGTTTCACCGCTGGTTGCACGCCGATTCACCTCGGCATACACCGCAGCCAAATCCTTGGTCACGATCTTGTATACCACCAGATACTTGGGCAACTCCGGAGTAACGGCACGTAGCTGCCGAGGCGCCAGCTCAAACCGCTGACCGTTGACGAAGCCGGGAACCGAGGTGACATCCGGTGCATGTTGCTCGTCGTACCACTTGTTGAATTCAACTTCCTTGCCCGCGGCTGGGTTACTGAATACAAACAAGTAATAAGTCTGTGCAGCGGCATCTGCAGCAACTGCATTCTGTTGCGACAGCAGGCCACCCAATGCAACTAGCACAAGGCTCAAGCTGCGTAATGACGCTCTGAAATACTTCATTTGATCTCCCCGATGTTTCAGCGCCGCATGATGAAGGCGCTTATTTCAATTACTTCTTGAATCGCCACATTGGCTTGAATCGTCACTGGCGCGAGCCATCAAACTCGCACCAAGCAGCTATCCCAACTCAATCAATCGACGCGGCGCTTGATGAATCAGCTCTCCGCCATTCGGCCCCACCAGCACGTTGTCGCAACACCAATGGAAACCCGTGGCGTTCGCATAAGTGGGATGACAGGACAGATTCATGCCGGCGGCGATCTTCATGGTTTCGTCGTAACGCACCAGCGGACGTTCCACCATGTCATAGCCCTGACCGTGACAGTACAGGCGTTCTTCAGGCGGTCTGCCGTTGTCGCGCATGAACTGGTTGTAGGCATTCCAGATATCCGTGCAGCTGGCACCGGGCTTCAACAGATCGACGGTGAACTGCTGAGCGCGCACCACAAAGTCCATTTCCTCTTTCATTGCATCCGTCGCCTTACCCAGCACGCAGGTACGTCCCAACTCACAGTACTGCGCACCGGGGCCACTGCTCTCTACCAGGATGGCAAAGTAATCGCCTTCTTTGATCACTCTGTTCTGATAGCGACGTGGACCAAACGGACCGGGTACGCCAATGGGCGTGGAGGCGCATAGAAACAAACCCTGTTCACTGCCGAATTGATGACCCACTTGCTCAGCGACGGCGGCTGCTTCCAGATCGCGCATACCTGGCTTGATGGCCTTGAACACCGCATCCATACAGGCATCCTGCATGGCAGCACAACGACGGATGAGATCAATTTCTTCGGCGCTCTTGATCACCTTGATGTGATCCACCAGATCCGATGCATCGACAAACTTGGCTTGTGTAAAACTGCGGCGCAGATGATCGATCAACGACATCGGCAAAGTGCCGGTGCCGACCAGGCCGATGGTGCCATTGCGATATGCCTGCAATGCCTTCTCGGTGGCTTCGTTATCGTAATTCAACGAATAACCCGCAGACGCATAGCTGGCCACACCCAGCACACGATCCACACCACGCAGATCCAAATCGTCGCGCGGTGGTTGCCGATCCATACCGATGGGGCCTTGCGCCACCAGCGTCATGCCTGCTTCGCGCGGAAATACAATGGTCAATGGATAGCCATTGTAGGCTGCCAGATCGCTGAACCATTTAACGTAGCCGCCCATGAAATCGTTGTTGTTCTGCATCAGCAGCACATCGATCTTCTCATCATGCATGCGCTGCCGCACTGCCTTCCAGCGACGTTTCAACTCGGCAGTGGAAACCGGATGATTCAAGCGTTCGGCAAGCATTCTCTAAGTCACTCCAACCAGATGAACCCAACTAGATAAAAAATTAAGACCAATCGCAAAGCGGTTGGCCTTTTTCAGATTTCAAAACCATGCTTCTTCAATGGCAGCTCACGTATGCGCTGTCCGGTAGCCGCGAATATCGCATTGCTCACCGCCGGCATGACGGTAGGCGTGATGATCTCGGTAATGCTGCCGGACTTCTCTTTATTAACCACTTCCTTGATTTGAATCGGCGGTACGTTGGCCAGTGTGTACAAGCGATAATCATGAAAATTGTTTTGCTGCACGCGTCCCTTCTCGATGGTGATCTCACCGAACATGGTTGCGGACAGTCCATCAATCAAACCACCCTGCACCTGTGCTTCGGTTTGATCCAGGTTCACGGTGATACCGTGATCGTACACACACACCACGCGATCAATGCTGAGCTTCTTGCCGCGCACCGTCACCAGCACGCCGATGGCGCAGTACGACGCGAACCCTTCGCCATAGGCAACGCCCCAGCCAGTGCCACGTTTGTTTGTTTGCCGCGCAGACCAGTTCATTTCAGCGGCCAAAGCATCCAGCACCGCCAGCGGTCTGAGCTTATCGCGCAATAAAGTGCGTCGAAAATCGAAGGGATCTTTCTTGGCAGTGACTGCCAACTCGTCGACCATGCTTTCGGTGATGAAGGTATTGCCCGAGAACCCCACCGAACGCCAATGATTCACCGGCACCGGCACTTCCATCTGCACGCCCACTACGCGCAGATTGGGAATCTGATACGACAGATTATGCGGCGAACCGGCGGTGGCATAGAAATCCACGGGAAGACGGAAGAACGCGCTCTCTTTGCGGGTCTCTTCATTGATAGGACCGATATCCACGCCGAAGGGAATCACTTCGTCCGAGTAATGCGCATTGATGCTCTGCACTGCCACCTTGTGATTCCAGGCAATCAGATTGCCGCCGGCATCCAGCGTCGCCTTAATGCGGGTCTTCTGATAAGGACGGAACCAGCCATGCTGCACATCTTCTTCGCGACGACGCAACACATGTACCGGCACACCGCCGGCCTTGATGGATAACTGCGCCGCCTCCAGATCCGGATCGACACGGCCGCGCAGGCCGAACGAACCGCCGACGAATTCGGCGCGATGCACTTTGACCTGCTCTTCACTGAAACCGAACACATCATGTGCATGGCGTACCAGCACGCCCATGGCCGCAGTCGGTGTCCAGAATTCGCAAATGCCATCATGCACCCAGGCAGTACAACCGGTAGGCTCCATGCATTGATGCATTAAGAACGGTACGGTGTAATCGGCGCTGATTGTCTTGACGCCCGCTTGCTTGGCAGCCATATCTACATTGCCGTTATCGCGCGCGGAAACGCCGGCATCGTTATCCAACGCACGCGCGTAGTCGCGCGCTATCGTGGCCGAACTCAAGTTGGCAGCCTCACCTTCATTCCACGTGATCTGCAATTCATCAGCAGCTTTGCGTGCAGTCCAGGGATCATCGGCCAGCACCGCCACGCCATAACCCACATTGAATACATGTCGCACACCCTTGCGTGCTTTAGCGACGGTGTCGTCGACGCTCTTGACAGTGCCGCCCCAGATGATCGGGCAGCGATTGAAGGCAGCATGCAGCATGCCGGGCAACTTGAGATCGACACTGTACTTGGCGCGGCCGGTGCACTTTTCGACGATGTCCAGACGACGCACCGAGGTACCGATCAAGCGCCATTTATCCGGCGTACGCAACGGCATATCGGCCGGTATGGGCAACTTCATCGCGTCCGCGGCAACCAAGCCATAAGTGGTAAAGCGCTTCGAAGCAGCGTGCGCAATGATGCTGTTGGACGTGGTGCATTCACTTGCGGGAACGCCCCACTGCGCTGCGGCCGCCTGTACCAACATCACTCGCGCCTTGGCGCCAATCAGACGCATCTGATCGACACGACCGCGCATGCCCCAAGAACCATCGGTGGACAACCGGCCTGAACCTGGATTGGTGTACAACTTTGCTGCGTCGCTGGGTACGACTTTGATCTTGGTCCAGTCGGCATCCAGCTCTTCCGCCACCAACATGGCATTGGCAGTAGCAGTGCCCTGACCATATTCGACTTCCGGACTGACCAGGGTGATGACATTGTCCTCACTCACCATCAACCAGGCGCCGAAAACATTCGGACCAATCACATCGCGTACGGCGTCCGCAGCCTGGACCACCTGACCCAGCGCATTGAATCCCAAAGCAAGCACACCACCCGAGGCGAGCGCGCTCTTCAGAAAATCACGGCGGCCGAGACGTACCGCAGGCAAACTCATGTCAGTGGTGCTCATCGCTGACTCCGTTTCTGCAACGCAGCGGCCAGGTGAATCGCTTTACGCACTCGCACATAGGTGCCGCAACGACAGACATTACTCAAACCGTCATTGATGTCCTTATCGGTGGGGTCCGGATTGTTTTTCAACAGCGCTGCCGCCGCCATGATGAAACCGGACTGGCAGTAGCCACATTGCACCACGTCTTCGACAATCCACGCCTGTTGCACCGGATGCGAACCATCCTTCGACAATCCTTCGATAGTAGTGATGCTGCGACCTTCCAGACTGCTGGCGGGCAATACACAACTGCGCATGGCTTCACCATCCACATGCACAGTGCACGCGCCGCACACACCCAGCGCGCACGACACATGCGTGCCGGTGAGCCCGAGCTTGTCGCGCAGCACCCATGCCAGGGGCATTTCCGGGTCGACATCCAGTTCGTGTCGCTCACCGTTGACTACCAGTGTGACCATGATTTGCCTCGTTAGAAAACAGTGCTGCCAGGATTAGCCGTGCCCCTTCACCAGCCACATCTTGTACTGCTGACTGCCGCTGGATTGCATCCAGCTATCGCCAACTTGTTTTTCAGGCAGGACGTAGCAGGATTTGCCGGCATAGATTTCACCGGCCGTTTCGATGGCGAATTGCTTGCCATCCACGGCATTCGGTTGCAAACACACCTGGTAGGCACCGGCCGCGCCCTTTAGTTCATAGGTGCCACGACGACCTTCGATGCGATAGTTGCCCTTGGCGCCGGTGGGCACATCGGCCTGTACACCGCGGTCGTACATCAGGAAGTAGCTGCCATCCTGATTCAACCAGATATGACAGATGGCCTTGCTGCTTTGGTTTTGACACAGCAGCGTATTGCCATAGTAAGCAGTCAAAGGACTGTCTGCGGCAGCACTGCTGGCGGCATGCAGAACGCCAACTGCCGCAGGCAAGGTCAGACAAGCGCGAATGGATTTGACGAATGACATGATGAATTCCTGTCGTTGTATCGGTGATTGGTGGGTCTGCTAATACGCTTGTAGCTGTTTTGACCCTTGTGACTACTGCTGTCCCTTGAGCAGGATCTCGCGATCCAGGCCTACCTGACCCGGCGAATAGTTATCCCATTCGAACCAGACATCACCGATGGCGTGAGGACCATGCGCATAGCAACTGCCCTCTTCATGATTTATCTGCACACGCGAACGACCGGCCTTGCTTTGCAGTTCCGGACTCAACTTGCTGACGTCCGGATAAACAGTACAGATAGTGCGGAAGTTTTTGGTTTCGCAAATACGCGCGCTGCGCGGTGCGGTGGCGGCAGGCGCAGCAGTCATACCGGCTGCAGCCGCTGCTTGAGGCGCAGGCGCCATCATGCCGCTGCCACGCAATTCATCCGGCAATTGAAAATCGGTGAGATCCCAGAAACGACAAATGGGCGTGCGGCCATCGGCGCGTGTCTTGCCCGCCACCCACTTGCCCGTGTAAGCGCCATTGGGATCGAAGATCACGAAGGTGCCATCTTTATTCAGCCACAGCTTGCACAGATCGTTGCCAGTCTGCGCGGCGGCGCACACCAAGGTATTGCCCAAGAAGTTCTGCATGTTCTTCGGCAGCGGCGCGGACTCGGGCCCTTCCGAAGGTGTCACGCCTTCATGAATCTGAAAAATCACTTTCGCATGATTGAGCGAGAGTTCGAGAATGCTTGGCTGCACATAGGCGCCACCCTGCGCTTTATAAGCTTCGGTGATGCGTTCCAGTTCCGGATAGACCACTGAGGCGGAGAGCGGCGTACCGGTTTTAAGCTGCACGATTTTTTCCAGCTCGGCGGTTTTGATCTTCCTGTTGCCTTCAAAGGCAATCTTGTCGATCACCGGCCCAACCCCGACCTGCCCAGGATTGCCCAGCACCAGCGGCATCAAAGGCGGCGTGTAATTCTCGGCAAACGTCTGCAATGACCACAGCGACAGCACGCTAAAAACCATCGCACCCAACTTCGCCACGCCAGCATTCGTGCGTTGCTTGCTCATGCAATATCCCCTCTGCGAAAAACCTGAATTGGAAGTCTTGATATGCACACCGCATGCAATAACGAAGGATGTGACAAGGCGAATCATCTTGTGTAACTCGGCCCGCTATGTATGTCAGCAAAGTAGAATTTGGTCAATATCTCAATACACATCAACCGCCATCCAGTACAAATATCACGATCCAGCGGAATGGATTCAGTGACGAATAGAGTGACGAAAGACTAGCAGATGTACTGCAATACAATCCTCTCGTATCGCAATTTGACTATGCCTCCCTCCAATGCGATATATTCGCCAGCCTTTAAAAGCAGGCACGCTTATTGATCGGGGGGTCAAGCACCGTAAATCGAGTGCTTGACGAATTTATGAGTCGCGGCAATCGGTGACACGGTTGCCTATGAGGAACCAACAATGCCATTAAAGCTAACCCACCTTGCCGCCTGTGTAGGCCTTGCACTGCAGCTTGGCGTAGCAAGTCATAGTTATGCGGCGGATGCCAAAGCCACAGCTTCAGCTACGCCCGACAACACCAAGGTGTTGGAATTCAATCCAGCCAACAAGAAAGGCCCACAGGGCGAGAACTGGGCATCGATTGCCAAATTGCCCGATTGGACCGGCGCCTGGGGTCTGGATCAAGCTTCTTTCGGCAAGGGTATGGCCGCAGCCACCGGCCAGGACCGCAGCAACGTCAACATGGCCCCACTGAATGACAAATGGGAAGCCATGCGCATGTCGAATGGCGCCGCCAATGGCGGACGCGGCCCTGCCGATGGCGTGGTGAATAATTCCAACACCTGCATTCCCAATGGCATGCCGGGCTTGATGGGCGCGCCCTTCGCGTTCCAGTTCATCTATACGCCGGGCGAAATCATCATCCTGCCGGAGAACAACAGCGTACGTCGCATCTTCACCGATGGTCGCAAGCATCCGGCAGACGGCGAAGCCACCTTCAACGGTCACTCCATCGGCTACTGGGAAAACAATGTGCTGGTGGTCGAGACCGTCAACATGAAGAACAAGTCCGAATACTTCATGGGCCTCAAGACTTCAGGCACACAGAAAATCGTCGAGCGTTTGTATCGCGAAAGCCCCAAGAAATTCCGCATCGACTTTACGGTCACCGATTCGGTTGCCTTTACCAAGCCCTGGAACTTCACCCGTACTTACGATCTCTCCGAGCACGGCATGGTTGAGTACTACTGCACCGAGAACAATCGCGACAGCAATGGCTTCATCAATCTGACGCCACCACCAGTCTGATACCACGCTGTCACTAATACGGCCGACCATTTGAGGTGAGGGCAACATGAACTCATTAAGACACAAAGCAGCCATAGCTCTGTTAGGAATGGCGGCCGTTTTTTGCATACAGCAAGTACAGGCTCATCACTCGTTTGCGATGTTCGAGAGGGACCGTACCGTGACCTTGAAAGGCACGGTACGCACCTGGGAATGGACCAATCCGCATGCATGGCTGTGGCTATACGTCACTGAAGTCGATGGCAAGTCGGTGGTGGACAAGGATGGCAACCCGGCGGTATGGGGATTGGAAAGCGCGGCGCCCGGTGAATTGACACGCTGGGGAATGCACAACAAGTCATTCAAAGCAGGCGACAAGATCACCGTTACCGCCCGTCCGCTCAAAGATGGCCGCAATGGCGGCTCAATGGGACGAGCAACTTCAGAAGACGGCAAACCGATAGGCAACTCGAGCGCTGCAGTAACGCAGTAGTGCGAACTCAGGATACGAAACGCGTAATGAACCGATTTGATGTTGGGTACTAATTTGTAATCACAATACAAATGCTCTTCTGCTGAAACGACATGAATATCGAAGTAGAGAGGCACTTTTAAGTTGGCTGGTTCATCGCTTGGTACACGACGGAAAACATCGGTATTTCAAGTGGCGCTTAAGAAGATTTGACTTGGATTTCCACTCACGAAACTCTAATGTATCGCTTAAATTATTTTTTATTGTCTTATAGGGGGTAGACCATGAAGACTAGTTTGTTAATCGCAGCAGCCGTTGCAGTCGGCGTTGCAGCCACTGCCAGTGCGCATCATTCCTTTGCCATGTTCGCCATGGACAAGCAGGTGACACTGAAAGGCACCGTGCGTACTTGGGAATGGACCAATCCGCACTCATGGCTTTGGGTGTACGTCACTGAAGTAGACGGCAAGCCCGTCTCAGATAAAGACGGCAACCCGGTCATCTGGGGTCTGGAAGGCACCGCTCCCGGTGAATTGATGCGTCAAGGCATCAACAACAAATCTCTGAAGGCCGGCGACAAGATCACCGTCACTGCACGTCCGTTGAAAGATGGTCGTAATGGTGGCTCGATGGGTCGCGTGACCTTCGCCGATGGCAAGACACTGGGCGGCTCCGACGTAAGCGCACCTGGTATGGGCGCCGGTGGTCCTCCCGGCGGCGGTGCCGGCGGTCCTCCTCCCGGTGGTGGCGCAGGCGGCCCGCCTCCTGGTGGCGCGCCGGGCGCAACGCCATAATCCATTCGTTTAGACGAAACACAAAAGGCGCGTACCTTGGTACGCGCCTTTTTTATTTGCTACCGCTGTTAGTGGTCACTGCAACAGCAGAACGTGAGGATGTCAGCTGATTGAATAAGTAAGGACGAAGATTGGGCTAACTAATCGCAAATGCATTGCGATTCAGCCGACCACTATCGAATCACTAGCGGTCAACTCTGTTTTACTTGATGCCGGCCCTCGATCAGGTCGAGGGCAAGCTCTGCATCGGCATGACGCAATCAAATCTCCGCAAAGAACTTGGTCAACATCTGCACCACCATTTCCGGCGACTCCAACGCAGCCAGATGTCCCGTCGGCAGATCGACAAAGCGCGCCTTGGGAATGATATCGGCAATGGGTTTGACGTTGGCTGCTGGTCCCAATGGGAACAACGAAGTCGCCACTACCAAGGTGGGACAGGCGATCTTGGGCAGGTCTGCGGATACATCGCCGTTCTGCGAAATCATGCGCACGATGGCAGCACGACTGGTGGGATCGCTGGCCATTTGAATGCCATAGAAGCGCGCCAATCTTTTTGGATCGGTACGCAATACCGCTGGATACAAATTATCCAGTTGCTGTTCGAGATAGGCACGCACGCCCTGCGTTTCGATCAGCGTTGCCGTATCCGTCGTCGCAGGACGCGCACCAGCAGCAGGCGCCGCAGTGGGTGCAGGTGCTGCAGGCATCGCCGCGCCAGCAAGCCTGGCTGTAGGCGCACGGAACACCGGACTGAGTATCACCAAACCTTTGACGCGATCCGGATACTGCGCCGCGAACTTCACGGCAATCGAACCGCCAATGGCGCCACCTACTAGTATCACCGGTTCGTTGAGCTTCAGCCCATCGAGCAAGCCACGTAAATCGTTTACCTCATCTGCCAAAGTCACTGGCCCGCGAATCTTTTCGGATTGACCGAAACCGCGTTGATCATAGGCCAGTACTTTGTATCCCTTGCTGAGTGAGGGCACGACTTCATCCCAGCCTTCGATGCTCATGCCGATTTCATGCAACAGCACCACTGTCGTTTTGCCGTTGCCACTCAACTCATAACGCAGGCTGACGTTATTGGCTTCGATCCATCTATCTTCGGCATTGGCACTCGACGCCAGCATCATGCCCAGCACGCCACCGACCAAAGTAGATTTAAAGAGAGCTGATTTATTGATCATCTTAACCACCTACATCCTTGAGGAACTTGGTCAGCACCGGCGCCACCATTGCAGGCGACTCCAATGAAGCGAAGTGACCGGTCTGCAGCACCACAAACTGCCCCTTGGGCATGGCGTCAGACAATTCTTTGAACGACTCCACTGAACGCGGGAACAAGGCCGTGGCCACCACCAATGCAGGACATTGCACCTTGGGCAAAATGTCCTTGAACCCCGTGGAGTAAATCATCTTGGTGGTGGCAGCCAGACTGCCTGGATCATTGGCCAGCACCAGGGCGCGAAACTTGGCCACACCCGCAGGCGTACGCAGCGACTCGGGATACACCGCATTCATTGCGGTATCGATGCCATTGCGAACCGCGTTGTTGGCAGTAGCGTCGATATTCGTCAGACGCTCAGGTTGCGCATTCATGTAGGCCGCAGGACTGGTTACCGCCACCGCCTTGACTCGCGCCGGATACACCGATGCGAACTTGAGCGCGATAGCGCCGCCTACCGCACCACCGATCAAGGTCACCGGCTCAGTGATTTTCAGTGTATCGAGCAGACCGAGCAGGTCCGCCACCTCATCATCAATGGTCAGATTGCCGCGAATCTTTTCCGACATACCGAAGCCGCGCAGGTCGTAACGCAGAATGCGATGACCCGGCTGCAAGGCCGGCAGGACGTCATCCCAGCTTTCCATGCTCATCTGCATCTCGTGCATCAGCACGATGGTTTTACCGGTGCCAGTGAGTTGGTAGCGAAGACTGACCTTGTTAGCTTCCAGCCATTGCGGTGCGTTGCCAGCAGAGGTAGTGGATGCACCATTACTGACGCAGCCAACCATACCCATACCGAGTGACAAAGCGGCCGCAATACCGACCCATCGCGCGCCCATCCGGCGCTGGTGCTGATTCCGAATCATGTTGATATCCCCGTGCGAAATTTGAATAGAAACAGCTGAATTTATAAGGCACTTATCGCATCAAGTATTGCCGCAGACAAGATGCCCGCTATGCGATGCGCATTGAGTCGATCTGCTAATTCTTCGATCTAGAACTTGGTATGAGCTATCAGCCGTCAATGTCTTGCGTGCGGCATCGCAGGGAGCGTGTGAGGCAGGATGCCGAACCGCAGCCTCCATGGATGGATCTACGGCGGTCCCGGAGATGCCGCACGCAAGACATTGACGGCAAGCAGCAAAAGCCAAGGCCGAAAAGACACTCTAACTAGCCTCTCCAACATACAAAGCCCGCAATGCAGCGGAATCAATCAATTCAACCGGCCTGCCCTGCAGCCGCACCTGCCCCTGCGCCAGCACATAGGCATAGTCGGCAAGCCGCATGGCACGATCCACGCTTTGTTCAACCAACAATATCGACATACCGGTGGCACGCAGCTGCGCCAGCACCTCGTACAACTGATCGACCACGATAGGCGCAAGGCCCAGCGAAATCTCATCGAAAATCACCAGTTGCGGCTGCAGCATCAGGGCGCGGGCAATCGCCAACATTTGTTGCTGACCGCCGGACATGGCCGTGCCCGGCTTGTGCCGACGTTCGGCAAGCACGGGAAACGTGGCGTAGATCTGTTGCAGCCGCAGCTCACGTTCATGCCGCGCACTATCCGGCAAAGCCAGCAACAGATTCTCTTCGACGCTAAGACTGGAAAAAATACGCCGGCCTTCCATGCAGTGAGCAATGCCGCGTGCAGCGATTTGTTCTGAGCGCAGGCCGGTGATGTTTTCATCTCGCAATCGCACCGCACCGGCACTCATCGGCACGGCGCCGCTAATCGCTCGTACCAAGGTGGTTTTGCCTGCGCCGTTCGCACCCAGTAAAGCCACCACCTTGCCCTGTGGCACCACAATGCTTACATCGCGTACAGCATGCACCCCGCCGTAATCCACGGACATGGATTGCACTTCAAGCAAGATTGGCGCTTCGACATCACTCGCTGCTTCAGGCGCTGGCACCGAACTAGTCGCGCCTGTTCCCAGGTACACCGCCGCGACTTGTGCATCACGCAACACCTCACGCGTTTCGCCCTGCAACAACAGGCTGCCCTGCGCCAGCACGGCCGTACGCTGGCAACAAGCCGTGATCACGTCCATCACATGCTCAATCAATAGAATCAATTCGACTTCCCGCTTGACCGAGTTAATCAACTCGATCAACTGCTGCACCTCGGCCTCTACCAGACCTGCACCGATTTCATCCAGCAGCAGAATACGAGGCTTGAGCGCCAACGCCCGTGCCAGCTCCAAGCGTTTACGGCGTAGCAAGGGCAGCGCACCGGATACTTGATCGGCCACATCCATCAAGCCAGTGCGCTCAAGAATCTGCTGACAGTGCTGTTCAACCTGCGACAAAGAATCATGCGCATGCACCTGCCAGGCAGCCAGCTGCAAATTCTCACGCACAGTCATGCGCGCAAACGGCCGTGGAATCTGGTGTGTGCGACCGATCCCCAGACGTGTGCGCGCCTCAGCAGGCAAGCGCGTGATGTCCGCACCGAACAATTCGATACGCCCTTGGCTGGCTTCCAGTGCACCACTGATCAAGCCGACAAAGGTGCTCTTACCTGCACCATTGGGACCGATCACCCCAAGCGATTCGCCACGTTGCAATTGCAGGTCCACGGCATTGACGGCCGCCACGCCACCAAAGCGACGCGTCAGACCGGTCACACGTAATGCAGGCGCGGTGTTCGATGTAGTAGTCATGATGCTTGGCGCCGGTGTAGTCGCTTCGTCAATTCGCCTGCCAAGCCTGAGGGCGCAAAACGAATAGTCAGCAACAGGAACACGCCCGTAATAGCCATGTGCAATTCAGGCAGGCCGCGCAACAATTCACTCAAACCCACATACACCAGCGTACCCAGCAATGGGCCCCATAGCGTGCCCATGCCGCCGATGATCACCACCGCAGTGGTATCGATAGTCCAACTTAATGAGAAGGCGCCATAGGGTTCGATGGCGCCTAACTTCATGGCTTGCAAACCGCCTACCGCACCCATCACTGCGGCACTCAATACAAATGCATTCAATTTGACGCTAAAGCTGCGCACACCCATCTGTCGCGCCACATCTTCATCGTCACGCACGGCTTGCAAGGCCAACGCTGCCGGTCTGGATAGGATGTGGCGAACAATCATATGCGTCAGTAAGGCAATGACCGCAGCGCTCAGATACAACTCTACGAATGAGGGCGGTGGTGCATCGACGATGATGCCGCGGGTACCGCCGAAGAGACGACTGTTCACCATCAGAATGCGCAGTGCTTCAGACAGCGCCAGGCTGCCGATAGTGAAATACAGACCGCGCATACGAAACATGCCGGGACTGACCAGCAGCGCAAACGCAGCCGCGACCAAGGCTGATAAAGGCAGCACCCATAAATAAGAGAGCTGCCATTGATTGACCAACCACGACATGGCATAGGCGCCCAGGCCGACAAAGGCCGCCGTGCCCAATGAAACCTGTCCGCCATAACCGGCCAACAAATTCCAGGCAGTGGCTAATGCCAACAGTTGCAGACCGCGATAAGCAAACTGCAGCCAGTAGGCATTCATCAAGAGTGGCGCAGCCCATATCAACACTAACAAGGGCACTACCGCTAGCCACTGGCGTTGCATGACTGAAAAATGTCGCCAGCCCTTCATACGCGCTTTCCAAACAAACCCTGTGGATGCGTCGCCAGCAACAACAGAATGACTACCAGACCAATGAACAGACGATAACCATCGCCCAGCCACCACGCACCCAACGACTCCACTACACCGAGTAGCAGACCGCCCAGTACGGTGCCCTTGATGCTGCCCAAACCACCGAGCACCACCACTGCAAAACCAGTGAGCAGGTATTCAACGCCGGACGCGGGCGTGAATGAAAATACCGTTGCCAACAAAGCGCCGGCCACACCGGCCACCGCTGCCGCCAGACAATAAGTGATGGCGTACATACGTTGCACCGGCACACCCACCACACCAGCAGCTAGTGAGTCCTCGGCGCTGGCACGCATGCGGCGCCCCAAACCGGTATGAGCAATCAACACATGCACGCCTACACATAGCACCATGGCGATGGCAAAGCACCACAGTTGCACGGTGGGCAAGGTCAGCCCCGCCAGCTGTACTCTGCTGCCGCTCAAACCGCCATCCAACGAACGCGTATCGGCGCCGACAAAGTACACCAACAGATTTTGCACAATGATGGATAAGGCAAAAGTGGTCAGCAGCGGCACTTCTTCGCGCTGCTTGACGATGGGTTGAATCAGAAAATGTTGCAGCGGCCAGGCCAGTACGGCCACTGCCACTCCAGCAAGCGGCGCCAGCCACAATGGATTCATGCCGGTAAGTTGCACCAGCACATACGCCGCATAAGCGCCCAGTAAAACCAATTCACCATGCACCAGATTGACGATGCGCAATACGCCCACCACCAGCGACAAACCTACTGCAGCGAGAGCAAACAAGCCACCGATCAATAAGCCGGAGAGTAGCGCTTGAAGAATTGGGGTAAGGTTGGCTGATGCGTCAAACATGCGAATCGACTGCGAGCAACGATTAGAGAATCAGTTGTTGTAATGAGATTGTTAACAGGGATGGGCGTGATAAATCACGCCCTGCAATTTAATGCGTCCCGATTTCAATTGCCTTGGAACTCACGGCACCGGAAACAGTAGCTCAGCCGTGGCGCGCTCCTTCGGCCACACCACCTTCACTTCACCGCCCTGCCACTGCGTGGTCACCATATCGAGTGCGGCGCCATGATTGTCGCCAAACTTCACTGGGCCAACCGGATAGGTTTTATCGGTCTTGCCGATGGCGGCATTGACCTTGTCCTTATCCAATGTGCCCGCCGCCGCAATCGCATCGAGCAGAACTTTCGCAGCGGTATAACTATCGGCAATGTGCTGACTGACCGTGCGACCGGTTTGTGTTTTGAATGCTTCGCCCAGCTCGCGCGCGCCGGTATAAGGAAAACTTGGGTCCCAATAACCACCGACTAATACACCATCGGCCAGCTTGCCCACGGCTTCGGCAAACTGTGCCGGTTCGGCGCCCTTCTCCATCACCACTACTTTCGGCGTATAGGCCAGCGCCGCCATCTGCTTACGAATTGAGACCATCAAGGGCGTAATGGTATCCACCAACAACACATCGGCGCCGCTGTTCTTGGCGCGCTGCAAGGAGGCATCGAAGTTGGTGGTATCGATGGGGAACTCGATGTTGTCGATCACTTGATAGCCATACTTGCCGGCCAACTCCGGCCACAGCTGCCCACCCACCACCGTGCCATCGGCGCTGTTGTCGTGCAGGATGACCACCTTGCGATTGGTCTCGATGTTCAAATCCTTGAGCGCAGTGAACGGCGCTTCCGCCAATTGCGGATCGTTGAAGAAAATATCCCAGGCGAAGTTCCATTGCTTGGCAGCTCGGAAGGACACCAGCGGTGCACAACCACTGACGAAAGGCGTACGGTTACGCTCCGCTGCGATGGCACCGGCAATCACCAGTGGCGGCGTACACGAACCCAACAAGGCATTGGAGTTATCGGCGGAGATCAACGAATCAATATTGGCCGATACCGCATTGGGATCGGATTTATCATCGCGCAGCACCAGCTTCACCTGATGCTTCACGCCGTCGATGGCAATACCACCGGCGGCGTTGACTTCATCCACCGCGTGTTGATAACCCCATTGCTGGAAACTGCCGAAGCTGGCCAGCGCGCCGCTTAGCGGTAACGACGCACCGATGACGATTTCCTGCGCCGTGTTCTGCTTACTGCCACAGCCCGATGCCAATAAGGTTGCAGCCAGCAACATCGCCCATTGGCTTGTAATAATTTTTTTGTTCTTCATTTGATCCCCCAATCAACTCAATTCTTGATTACACAGCCACGACCTTGTTGCGCAGCTCACCCAGTTCAGTAATGCCGGCCACCACCAGATCGCCATCTTTTAAATACTGCGGTGGATTCATCGCGTAGCCCACGCCGGACGGCGTCCCGGTGGCGATGATGTCGCCAGGCTCCAGCGTCAAACCAGCCGACAGCGATTCAATGATCGCCGGTATGTCGAAAATCATCTGCGACACATGGGCCTGCTGACGCGCTTCGCCATTCACACTCAAAGACAATTGCAGAGCCGTGACTTCCGCGATTTCATCGCGCGTCACCAATGATGGACCGAATGGAAAGGTCGTATCCAATGATTTGCCCTTGAACCATTGGTCGTGGCGACGCTGCAGATCGCGCGCGGTGATGTCATTGCCGACGCTGTAGCCGTACACATAGTCAAAAGCCTGGGCTTTGGAAATATCGCGGCCGCGTTTGCCGATCACCACCACCAGTTCCACTTCATAGTCCATGCGGCGGGTAACTTTGGCATCGAGACGAATATCGCCCTGTGGCGCATTGACCGCATGCGTGGCCTTGGTAAAGAACTGCGGCACCTCGGGCAATTTCACCTCAACCTGCTGCGCCGAATAGCCTTCCTTGACGTGATCGACATAGTTGCGCCCCACACAGAACACATTGCGCGCCGGCACCGGAATGGGCGCCAGCATTTGTAGCGACGCTAAAGCATGAGTGACGGCAGCGAATTCGCCGGCACGTGCCGCAATACGCCGCAGGGCCTGCACCCCGGTATCGCCCGCTTGAACAATGGCCAGCACTGAGCTGGCATCCAGTTTTTCGCCACAGTGCTTGGCCGCCACGGCCAGCTCGACGACTCGATCCTGCAACAGCAATCCTGTCGTTGGCTGGCCGGCTTGATCGAAAGTAACCAATCTCATATCGAATCCTCAAAACCTAATTGCCGACTTGCTGATAAATATCGCGATAAGTATCACGCAAAACATTCTTCTGTACTTTGCCCATGGTGTTGCGCGGCAAAGCATTCACAAAAATGACTCGCTTCGGCACCTTGAACGCAGCCAGCCGTTGCTTCAGCGACGCTATCACAGTCGCTTCATTCAAGGACACCTCTATCGGCTGCGTCGCCACCACCACAGCGGTCACACCCTCACCGAAATCGTTATGCGGTACGCCGATCACCGCCGACTCCTCCACCCCAGGCAGGGCATCGATCTCGTTCTCCACTTCCTTAGGGTAGACATTGAAACCGCCGGTGATGATCAGATCCTTGCCACGCCCGACGATGTGTACATAGCCCTGCGCATCGATCTTGCCCAGATCGCCGGTGATGAAAAATCCATCATCACGAAATTCCGCCTGGGTTTTCTCCGGCATGCGCCAGTAGCCGGAGAACACATTCGGCCCCTTCACTTCCAGCATGCCGATGGCATCGCCCCCCTGCGGCATGCCCCGCTCTTGATCCACCACCCGCACCGTCACGCCCTGCAAGGGTAGTCCCACCGTACCCGGTACACGTTCGCCCTCATAGGGATTGGAAGTATTCATGTTGGTTTCGGTCATGCCGTAGCGCTCAAGGATGGCGTGACCGGTACGCTCACGCCAGGTGCGATGCGTATCAGCCAGCAACGGCGCCGAACCGGAGATGAACAAACGCATGTGCTGTGTCGCCTGGCTATCCAACCACTTTTCTTGCAGCAGGCGCACATAAAAAGTCGGCACACCCATCAACACTGTTGCCTGCGGCATCAAACGATGAATCGTTCCAGGATCGAACTTCGGCAACAGGATCATGCTCGCGCCTGCGGCCAGCGTGACATTGGTGGCGACAAACAAGCCATGCGTATGAAAGATCGGCAGCGCATGCAACAGCACATCGCCGGCTCTGTAATGCCAGCAATCTTTCAGCGTGAAGCAGTTGGAACCCAGATTGTCGTGAGTGAGCATGGCGCCTTTAGAGCGGCCGGTAGTGCCCGAGGTATAAAGAATGGCGGCCAGATCGTTATCGCCGCGTGCAACAGTATCGAAGCGATCGGACTGAACATCGGCCAGTGCCACCAACGAACCACTCATGCCGTCGCTGCTCAAGGTTGCGATGACACACCTTGAAAGCGTCACAACAATCCGTTGAACAGGCTGCTGCTTATCCGGCGCGCAAACCACCAAGGATGGTTCAGCATCGGCAATAAAATATTCCAGCTCGGCAATCGTGTAAGCGTTATTCAGTGGCACATATACAGCGCCGATGCGTAGACAAGCGAGATACAACAATAGCGCCGCAGCACTTTTTTCCACTTGCACCACGACACGATCATCTTCTTGAACATTTAACGCTCTTAGGGCGTTAGCCAATTGGGCAGAGCGCGCATCCATATCGGCATAGCTGATAACAGCGCCATCGATGCCGCGGATAAAAGGTTGCTCACCACGCCAGTGTTGATTCTTGAAACGAAGATACAGATTGTTATTCATACGAATCGGTCAGCAATTCCAATTAATCAGCATCAAAAATAGCGATGTGCCATCTTCACTTGCCCCCACCCTGCCCCCCGTCGAACGGGGGAGGGTTGAAGGAATTGAGCAAGTACCAGTTCCCAACGAGCAACAGAGGGTTAGAGGAGACTAATGCACTCATCAACTTCACCCGCTCCTCTTCAGCACCCTCCAACCACGGCAACCTCAATCGTTCAAACCCCATCCGTCACCAAGGTGAAGTCATAAGCAATGCGAGGCAGATCCACGATAGGAGCCGCATCACTGGGCGGTAATACCTCCACCACCAACGCCCGTGTCACACCGAAAGCCGCATCGGTTTCCAAATAAGGATCACCTTGGAAATAGACCGACGTTACCAATGGCTGATAACCCGCGGCACGAATCAAAAAATGAATATGCGCCGGCCTCATGCCTGCACGTGCGGTGGCACGAATCAATTCACCCACTGGCCCACCCATGGGCACCGAATAACCCACCGGCTGCGTAGTACGAAACCAATAGCGCCCCGCCTCATCCGTAATAAAACGCGCCCGCAGATCGACAACATCGGGACCATGCGCTTGAATGTCGTACTGACCCTCAGCATCCGCCAGCCACACATGCACCTCGGCATTGGCAATCGGATTGCCCTGTGGATCGCGCACCTGACCATACATCACCGCCTCTGGCCCCGTGGTTACCTTGGCCACGCCATCGCCCAATGGCAGCAACGGTGCCTGCTCGCGATAGAATGGCCCCAGCACACTGGCACGCGTTGCGGCATCTTGGCCGCGTTGATCCTGCAGCAAATTCATCAACGTGGTCAGACCCGTGGTATCGGAGAGCAGAATGAATTCCTGATGCTCCGGCGTGCAGGTCTTACCTACTGCAGTCAAAAAATTGATGCCCGTCAGCCATTCATCGCGGCTGAGATTGATCTCGCGTGCAAACGCGTGCACATGCCGCACCGCCGCGTCCATGATTTCGCGCAGACGCGGCGACGGCGTGCCGTTGATCTGTTGCAACACCGCTTCGGTAATCGACTCGACATCGAAGTCGATATTGCCCGCCGGCTTCGGGTCGGTTGCGATCCCACCTGTACTCATGCGCGCTCTCCACCACTGCGCATGCGCGCTATTTTTCGGTTGGTTGGGCGCTACGTTTTAGCGCTTGCAGCGCGCTATGCAGCCTTGCCATGATGCACCGGCTTGAGCTGATGCGCGATACTTCACCACAATTATTCCACAACTACTATTGGGCACACCGCTGGTCGTTATCTTAGTTATCACTCGCATGCTGATACACACACATTTTGCACAGCTGCTGCCGCTGTTTCTGCGCGAACGTCAGGCGCAGCGCACCATGGTGCTGGCGACCATCGTGCAGACCGCCGGTTCCACTTATCGCAAAGCCGGCGCGCAAATGCTCATCGCACAAAACGGTGAGTACGCGGGATTGTTGTCCGGCGGATGTCTGGAAGGCGATCTGCGCGAGCATGCACGACAGGTGGCCGACACCAGGAATGCGCGCATCGTGCAATACGATATGCGTAGCGCCGACGATCAATTGTTCGGCTTGGGCGCCGGCTGCGAAGGCGCCATGGATATTTTGTTGCAAGCCGTCAGTCACGCTAATCACTGGCAACCGCTGGCTCACTTGCATGAACACTGGCAACGCAATCAAGCTACTGAAGCGGCACTGATCGTCAGATCCGGCCAGGAGGCACTGCCTGCTGGAACACTGCTGCTACCCGATGGTTCAATCGTCACACCCACCGGTACCTTGAACCTGCCGATCGCACCTGCACTGCTAACCAACTTGTGCAGCTTGCTCGGCCAACCGCGCAGCCCTGCCTTGCACAGCGTCGAGAACCTGCAGGTGTTCATCATGAGCGGCAGCCCGCCGCCGCGTTTGCTGGTGCTGGGCGCGGGACCGGATGCGCAACCGCTGGCTGCCTTGACGCATTTTCTCGGTTGGAAAGCGACGATTTACGATCATCGTCCGGCCTATGCCACTGCTGCACGTTTTCCAGATGCCGAACAGATTGTGCTGGCGCGTCCCGAATTGCTAAGCCGGCAATTGTCGTTGCACGAATATCAAGCGGCGGTGGTGATGAGCCATCACCTGGAGTCGGATCTGCGCTACCTGCAACAACTGGCGCACTGCCCTATTCCTTACATCGGCCTGCTCGGTCCGGCTGCACGCCGCGAAAAACTGTTTGGCGATCTGGGCACGGACATCGAGCGGGTACGGCCCCGCCTACACGCGCCGGTAGGACTGAGCATCGGCGCCATCACCCCCGAAGCCATTGCCCTGGCCATCATCAGCGAGGTGCATGCCGTGCTGGCGGGCCACAGTCCTACAGTTACATAGTTCTGTAATCGCCCGCGCTCCGCACGCTGCTTTGAGGCACAAAAAAGTGGCGTTTTCTATCTTGCAGTAACGGTTGACGTAGCAGCGCAGTTCGCAAATCATCGCGCCCCGCTGCACCGATTACGGTGTAGAGATAACAAGCCAAACACAGTCCATAACATCCAGTCCGCACTCATCTCGGAGAATCAGATGGCCAATCTGAAGCTGTACTTCTTTCCCGGCACCTCTGCCCGCGTCACCATGATTGCCCTGGAAGAACTGAACGTTCCCTATGAAACGCAGCTGCTGGTCTTCATGCGCGGCGAGCACAAGCGACCGGATTACTTGAAGCTCAATCCCAAGGGCAAGGTACCGACGCTGACCATCGACGGACAGCCGCTGACCGAAACACTGGCCATTTTGAATTACCTCAACAAGACCTATCCGCAGGCCAAGCTGTTGCCTACCTACGCCGACCCGCTCAAAGAAGCACTGCTGCAGTCCGACCTGGCCTGGCTGAACTCCACGGTGCAACCGTTGATCACCGGCGTGGTGCTGCCGCAGGTGTTCTGCGCTCAACCCGATGCCGGCCGTGCGCAGACCTGGCGCCAGTTCAACGATTTGATCAAACCACATCTGGATATCCTTGAAGCCCGCTTGAGCAATCAGCCCTGGCTGTTGGGCGACACCTGGTCGATCCTGGATGCCCATGTGTGGTGGACCTGGGATCAGGCTCTGTTTGGCGGCTTCGATGGCAGCGGCTACAAAAATCTTGCGGCTCACGCTGAGCGTTCCAAGGCACGCCCCAGTATTCAACGCGCCATGCAGCGCGAAGGCGAAGCCTTTGGCTTCATGGCTTCGCAGGGCATCAACTTCGATCTGCCGCCGCCACCCAAGGCCTAGTACTTATTTCCCGGCTTGTTTTCCGGTCAGCCAGCGCAATGCCGGCTGACCACTGATTCACTTAATTGGAGAGTTGCAATGAAAGTTGCTTTGATTGGCGCCAGCGGCACCGCTGGTTCGCGTGTTCTCACTGAACTGGTCAACCGCGGTCATCAAGTGTTGGCCCTGGCCACCGATGCCAGCAAAATTGCCCCTGCATCCAGCGTTACGCCGCAATCCGTCGACGCTAACAATTCCACCGCGTTGGCTGCGGCCTTGCGTGGCTGCGACGCCGTCATCAGCGCTCGCAAATTCAAAGAAACCAACAATCAGGGCCTGATCGAAGCAGTGAAAGCCGCCGGCATCAAGCGCTACCTGGTGGTCGGCGGCGCCGGCAGCCTGGAAACCGCCCCCGGCGTAAAAGAAATGGATTCGCCGCGTTTCCCGCCGCATGTGTTGCCTGAAGCCAAGGCTGGCGGTGAATTCCTGAGCCAGCTCAAGCAATCCGATTTGGACTGGACCTTCCTGTCGCCGTCGCGCTTCTTCGAACCCGGCCCGCGCACCGGCAAATTCCGTCTCGGCACCGACCAACTGCTGGTGGCCGCCGACGGCAAGAGCTCCATCTCGATGGAAGACTATGCCATCGCCCTGGTGGACGAACTGGAACAAGGCAAACACCTGCGCCAACGTTTCACTGTGGGCTATTAATCCCAACAAACGCGGCTACCGTTCCGATATCAGCCGCCCGGACGTGCAGCGTTGCAGACGCTGCACGCCTTGCACCTGTGCCGCCCCCTGCAGAAAGCTCTCTCTGGCAAGAATTAGCCTGGGAAATTTATGCTTGGCGCCGCTGCTCAAACCATTCATTCAGTAAATTGGTGCAATAGGTTGAACAGTGTTCACCTGACTGACGTTACACCGATATCTCAGGCACAATAGCCCGAGTAGAAAACAAACAACGACTGCCCATGACCGATCTGAATCTCAAACTACGCAATGTCCGTAAAGCCCTGCAACTGGCCGGCGACCTGCCGGATAGTGAGCGTATTTTTAACGACTTGCAGGACCTCGCCCAGGCCATGGATCGGGATGGCGTCAACCGCGACGAGCCGGTACGGGAAATTCCAGCGCGCCTTGGCGATCGCTGGAGCACGCTACTGATGCTGTTGCTGCGTACCGGTGCGTTTCGCCATTCCACCCTGCGACGTCTGGTGGCCGCATTGAGCGCCGAGGGCAAAATTTCGCAGCGCATGCTTACCCTGCGTCTGCGCACCCTGGAGCGCGATGGCCTGATCAGCCGCCACGCCACCAACACCCATCCTCCCGGCATGGAATACGCAATCACGCCACTGGGTATGGGACTGATGCAACAACTCGACAATCTGATGATGTGGATTCGCGAGCATAAGACCGAGATTACTGCGGCCCGCGAGCGTTTCAGCCAACAGCCGGGTAATCATGATGTGGCGAATCATCATGATGAAGATTATTAACGCCTATTGAGAACGGGCGTGACCATATTGACTATGTGGCACGCCCCTACGTTAAGAACGGCATGCACTTCAGGTAGGGGCGCAATTCATTGCGCCCGTCTTCGACGGAATTTATTTGGCACTCCGCTGCCGCACTGCCTCATACAACATGACGCCAGTCGCCACCGAGACATTCAAACTCTCCACCACGCCCTGCATGGGGATGTTCACCAGCAAGTCACAATGTTCGCGCGTTAGACGTCGCATGCCGTCGCCCTCGGCGCCCATCACCACCGCCAAACCACCGGTGAGTTTTGCAGCGTGCAACCCTGTGGGCGCTTGATCATCGGTGCCGATAATCCATAAACCCCGTTCTTTAAGCCAACGCAGCGTACGCGCCAGATTGGTCACTTGAATAAGCGGCACAGTTTCAGCCGCACCGGCAGCCACCTTGCGTACCACCGGCGACAATCCAGCAGCACGATCGCGCGGCACGATCACCGCATGCACACCGGCCGCATCGGCAGTACGCAGACAGGCACCCAGATTATGCGGATCGGTGACGCCATCCAGCACCAGCACAAAGGGAGCAGCACCGGCTTGATCAAGCAGTTCATCCAGTGCCCCCTCGCCCAGGTTGTCTATTTTTTGCAGCTTGACCACCACACCTTGATGGCGTTCGCCATTGGCCAGCTGATCCAGCTCCTGGCTGCTGCGAAACTCCACCTTGATCTGATGTTCGCGCGCCAGCTTCAACACCTCGCTCATGCGCGCATCTTCACGTCCCTTGACCACCAGCATCTGGCCAACCTTGCTGGCATGCCGCTGCAACAAAGTGCGCACCGCATGCAGGCCAAACACCCAACTCGCTTCAGTCATCAATTTCTCCGGCGCCGGAAAGGATTGCGCCCTTGCTGCTTATCAAATTTATTGCCCGAACCAAATTTGCCCGGCTTGCCACCGAATTGTTGAATGGCCGAGCCACCGCGTGCCTGCACCAATTCAAAATCGATCTTGCGTTCGTCGATCACCACATTGATCAAACGCACTTTCAAATGATCGCCCAAGCGGAACACTCTGCCACTGCGTTCGCCAACCAGGCGATAGCCCGACTTATCGCGACTGAAGTAGTCGGTACCCAGACTGCTGACGTGAATCAGGCCATCGATCTGCATGCCCTTCACCTGCACGAACAGACCGAACTCCACCACACCGGTGACCATGGAATCGAATTCTTCACCGACGCGATTCTGCATGAACTCGCATTTCAACCACGACATGGCATCGCGAGTGGCATCATCGGCACGTCGTTCTAATGTCGAACACTGCTGACCCAGTGCATCCATGTTGCTCCACGCTTCCGGCCAATCTTCAGCCGTGCCGCCGCGCAACACGTGACGAATGCCACGATGCACCAGCAAATCTGGATAACGACGGATGGGCGAAGTGAAGTGTGCGTACTCGGCCAATGCCAAACCGAAGTGACCGATGTTTTGCGGCTGATACACCGCCTGCGGCATGGATCGCACTACTACGGTTTCGATCAAACGTGCCTCCTCACTTTCAGCGGCGCGTTTCAACACAGCGCTCAGATCCTCCGGCTTGATATCGCGATCCTGGGGCAGACTGATGGCAAAGCCGCGTAGGAACTCGCGCAACTTCTCCAGACGATCTTCTTCAGGCGCGCCATGGACTCGATACAAGGTGGGGATCTTGTGCTTCTTGAGAAACTTGGCTGCCTGCACATTGGCGGCGATCATGCATTCTTCGATCAAGCGATGCGCATCGTTGCGTGACATCTCGACGAACGCAGCAATCTTGCCCTGCTCATCGAAGCGCGCTTTCAACTCGGGCGAGTCGAATTCCAGCGCGTGACGTTCCTGACGCGCAATGAACAGGGCTTTGAACACCGCATGCAAGTTATGCAAGGGTTCAGCCACCGATTGCGCCTGCTCAGTATTCAAGGCATTGGGATTGGCGAGGAAGGCGGCGACCTCGGTATAGGTCAAGCGTGCAGCCGAACGCATCAACCCTTCAAAGAATTCGGCGCGAGTTACTTTGCCTGCCGGCGAGACGCGCATCTCGCACACCATGCATAGTCGATCCACCTTGGGATTGAGCGAACACAGGCCATTCGATAAAGCTTCCGGCAACATGGGAATGACGCGATTGGGGAAGTACACCGAGGTGCCACGATCCAAAGCCTCTGCATCCAAGGCCGTGTTCAAGCCGACGTAGTGCCCGACATCGGCAATGGCCACCAGCAAACGCCAGCCGCCGCGTATTTTTTCGCAGAACACCGCATCGTCGAAGTCGCGTGCGTCTTCACCGTCGATGGTCACCAGCGGCAGACCACGCAGATCAAGCCGGCCCCGCTTGGCGGCCGCCGACACACTGGCGCCGAACTTCTTGGCTTCGGCCAACACCTCGGCAGGAAAATCATTGGGCAGGCCATGCGCATGAATGGCGATATCAGTTTCCATGCCCGGCGCGCCGTGATCGCCCAGCACGCGAGTGATATGCCCCACCGGTTGTGCGTGACGGCTGGGTTGCTCCACCAGCTTCAACAGCACGATCTGCCCAGCCTGCGCGCCATGCAACTGCGGAGCGGGCACCAAGATACGGTGATTGATGCGTGGGTTATCGGGTATGACGAAGTACACACCATGATCGGCATACAAACGTCCGACCATTTCCTGCGTGCCGCGCGCCAGCACATCGACAATGCTGCCTTCCGGCCGACCGCGTCGATCATGACCGGTGACGCGCACCGAGACGCGATCGCCGTGCAGCACCTCTTGCATCTGTCGATGACTTAAAAATACCGGCGCAGAACGATCGTCTGGATTGACGAAGCCATGACCATCGCGATGACCGCTGACCACGCCCACGATCAAGCCGATACGCTCACGCAGGCAGTATTCGTCGCGACGATTGCGCACCACTTCGCCGCTGCGCTCCAAGGCTTCCAGCTCACGCTGCAACTTCGCTGCGGCCGACCTGCCGGAGCGCTTGCTCAAGGTGAGCAGCTGTTCCAGCGTCAGTGGCTGACCCGCCGCCCGCAACTGGCCCAGCAAATCGGTTTCCACAGCGGCCGCTGGCTTGTCCGCCACGGGTGCAACGCGTTTACGCGCAGGCTTCGCCGCTCGTACAGGCGGCGTCTCGGCTACATTGCGCGGGCGCGAACGGCTACGTTTCATGGTGTTATTGCCAACATCGGCCAACGCGAAAATGGCGGGATGCCAAGTATTACGCGCGTTGTCGCAGCATGCACTTTGCCACGTTCGCAAACGCATTGACACTCGCAATTCTCGCCGGTAGAGTTGCGCGCCTTGTGCAGGCCAGCCCTGCCAAGATCATCTGAAAAATGCCCAGATGGCGGAACTGGTAGACGCGCTAGTTTCAGGTATTAGTGGAGCAATCCGTGGAGGTTCGAGTCCTCTTCTGGGCACCAGATGATCAATCGGAGCCGTCCGTTCAGGACGGCGTCCTTTTTCAAAGGACCTTAGTTTCTCTACAAATTGGTCCACTGATGGACGGTAACGTCCATTCGTTGAAATGAGCTACGCAGCCTGAATGCCGGTATCGCTGCGGCTCTGTCTGAAGCACTATTGAAAGGATGCGGCGCGGCACATGGCAAGCAGTAGTCATCACGCTGCGGAATCAGCAATTCGAAATGGCAAATCCGTAATTCTGTCGGATGGCATTCATTTTAGTTGGCGGCGAATTCACGCCAGAATTGCTATCGCTTCTACCTAAGGAACTGGAGCTGCGCTCATAGTTTCTTATTCTGACTCTTATAAAGAACATACTGAAACCAAAATCGTTGCTAGAGAAAACAACTTTTGACTAATTAAAATTATCCCAATAGCTCTCCATTCTTTTGCGTACTCCTGCATCCGGTAATACGCCAAGGCCAGCCTGCTGGTTGTCCAGCAAATGTTCTAACTTGGTAGAGCCTGGAATCGCGCAAGTCACTGCCGGATGTGAAACCACATATTTGAGAAATAACTGACTCCAGCTGCTTGCGCCTATCTCTACCGCCCAATCTGGAAGTGGCCGGCCAGAAACACGTCTCATCAACGAATCGCCCACCCCACCCAACGGCACGTTCACCATTACCGCCATACCACGCTCCTTAGCCAGCGGCAAAATGGTCTCGGCGGCATGTCGATTGCCCAGCGAGTAGTCCACCTGGATGAAGTCCAGTGGATACTTACGCATGTATTCCACCAGCAGTTCGTGCTCGTTGCGCAGCCAGGTGGTCACGCCGATATACCGGGCACGCCCTTCACGTTTGTAGCGCTGCATCAACGGCATCAAGAGCTCAGCGCCCGATGGTTTGTGCACTTCCAGAAGATCGACATAGTCAGTGCGAAGATTTTTCAGAGATCGTTCAAAACTCTCGGCGCCGTGAATCGTATCGCCTTCCCCAAAATCATGACCGACAGCGTTGAACTTCGTCGAGATAAATATCTTTTTTCTTATCTTCAGATTCTGCAGCGCTTCGCCGATGAAGCGCTCACTGCCACCCGAACCATAGTAAGCAGCCGTATCAATGACCGTGCCGCCTTGATCGTACAGGTTCTTAAGCAGTGCCTGTACATCGCGTACGGACAGATTGCTGAAGAAGCTAGCGCCCGCACCCATCACTGGAATCTGTTCGCCTGATGCCGGAATGACTTTGCGGATTACCGCCTGCTTAGTTGCCGCAGACGTCGATTGTCCGCCAAGTAGCAATGACAATCCGGCCAGCGTGCTCTTCTCAATGAATGTGCGCCGACGGATATCAATATTCGTAGCGTTGTGCGAAGCCGATTGACTCTTCATACATAAATCCTCGACGTAAAGTCGATAATGAGAGAGTGAGCTGCGGGCGACTCGAAAGGAACGATCGTTACCCCAACTGCTCCCTGCAGTACTCTGCGCATCTCTTCACTTCACTGAGAATGTCCGAACTAGCCGGCACCTTGTATTCCAGTTCAATCATGGCGGGGATCGGGTATCTCTCCGCCTGCAGCAGTCGCAACACCTCACCGATAGGTGTATCGCCGGTTCCCCAAGCGACATTGGCACCACCATTGGCTGGCGTCTTACGGTCTTTCAAGTGCAGATGCGTAATACGACTATGATGCTGCCGGATGAATTCGAGCGGCGACTTACCAGTACTTCCGACATAGTGACCGACATCGAAGTTCAGCATGTTATATCTGGAGTACGCCAGCAATGGCTCTGCGCTGAAACTGCTCTGGCCGTATTGCGCGTGATTGTGCATGGCGTTGTACATCTTGTGACGTTCCGCGAACACACCCATGCGTTTCGCCGCCTTGTCTTCCATTTCGAATGAAATGCCGCGTGCACCCAGAATCTCTGCAACCTTGTAGGCATAGTCAATATCGGCATCTGACCAGCTGGCATCGCCCAACTTGAGAATGTCGATGCTGACACCGGCATCATCGTATAGCTTGCGCAGCTTTTTATAGGAACGCATGTCTACAGTTTTTCGCCACTTTGACTTCTCGGCATTGGCTGTGGCGCGCAACGCTTGCATGGCTGCCATTTCTTCGGCACTCATTGGCGAAGGGCCATCCGATGTTGGTCCTTCCGGCATACCCTCCGCACCGCCCCTTCCTTGCGGTGGTGACGCCATCGACGCGCCTGCAGGAGCGCCGGCATACTCTTCGGCAGCATCGCCCATGAGTTCAACTGTATTCAGGCCTGTCTGCAACAAATAGTCGAGCACTTTGTCGGCGGAAGACGGCAAGCCACGAAAGCTATAGGAAATAGCTCCAACCGAAACGCCGTTCATAGAAGTGCGAGGCGCCGCAATACCACGTGCAGGCAATAGCCAGACACTCGCTGCCGCAGCTGCGCCCATGACGAACTCACGACGCTTAAGAGTAGTTGTTGCTTTCAGGTCGCTCATCACTTTCACCGCTTTGACTGTCACCGTCTCTCAAGTAATCGCATGCCAGCAAGTTTTCTCGCCAGAATTCATCAGAAAGATGCCGTGATACTGACCCGCACCAGCCTGCCCGGTGCAGCTGTGCCGACTGAGTCCTCGTAATGCTCATCGAGCACATTCTTGAGTACCGTGGCGAACCGAAGGTGGGAACCAAGACGATAGTCCGCTCCTACATCCACAGTGGTGGCGGGCTCAGTCTTGATCACACCTGTGGGCACCGAGCTGTCGTAAAACTCACTGGTGTAACGCAGCGCTGTCCAGGCACGCCATTGCGATGCGAATTGCCAATCAATGGTGGCTCGACCTTGCAGACGCGGTCTCGAACGAAGCACGGCATCACCGATGGCAGATGCATCCATGTAGGTCAGATTCGCCGACCAGCTCCATTGCTCGGTCAGTACCTGCGATACATCTCCCTCGACTCCTTGTGTCACCACCCATGAACGATTCACGTTGGTGAACAGCGCAGGATCGAAATCGATCATGTCGGTGAAGCGTGTGCGGAAGTAACCCAGACGATAGTGAACATCGCCGGTATCGTGCTGCACGCCCGCTTCATAGGCACGACTTCTTTCTGGCTTGAGCGTTGGATTCGCGATTAACGGATACGCGAGCGCGTACAGACTGGGCAGCTTGTAACCGTTCGAGACGTTGGCGTAGATAGCTGGCCATGTCGATGCTGGCTGGTAACGAGCAGACAGACGGCCAGTCCAACTTGCCTCTTGTTGTGAAGGATCGTCGTAACGGGCCCCGCCGGTCAGGCTGAGTTGCTGTACGGGCTTGAAGGTCAGCTCGGCGAACGCACTATGGGTAGCACGCTCGATATCGAAGTTGGCGGGAATCAGAATTCCGTAGTTGACGTTACCTTGACTACTGCCCTCTTCCTTGATGTGGCCAGCGCCGACGACAGCCGTCAGTTGCGAGTTGATCGCCACTGCCACATCCGCAACGATTTCTCGTCGGCGAAAGTCGGTATCGGCATTGATGGGCGGCACATAGCTGTACACGCCGGGAAAGATTGCCGGTGTCTGAGTATCGGCAGTTTGGCGTGACCAGCTGGCACTGAGATGCGGTCGGATGACCTCGGCGTTGGCAGCCGACAGATCCAATTTCGCTAACTGCAATTGCCCATCACTGTTTTCGAGCTTGCGATTGACCGCCAAGCGCTCGCCGCCACTATCTTCAGGAAATGCTTCACGTTCGGTATCGCTACGCAATGCCATGCCCGCCAAACGCACAAGCCCCACATCCTGTGAGACACGCCCTAACACCTGTTTGCGTTCGCGTGTGGATAGCCCGCTCAATTCGCCACTATCCGCCCAACCGGCACTCAGCAACACATTGCCGCTGTTCCAACCCGCTCCGAAAGTGCCATTGATGGCGGCGCCTTGCTTTGAATCGGCCTGCAACGTGGCAGAACGTAGCATCTCACCCTCTGCAAGGGACCGCAGTTGCAGATTGATCACGCCAGATAAGGCATCTGCACCGTGCACGGCAGACAATGCACCACGATAGATTTCAACTTTCTGCAGTACAGCTGGATCGAGCTGCGCCAGATCGAATGCACCTCCTTGGCTATTGGTTGGGTCATTCACCTTGGCGCCATCCAGCATTACAAGAGTGTAATTGGGCTCACCACCACGAATAGATATGTAGCTGCTGCCCCCCGCACCACTTTTGTCGAAAGCCGTAACACCCGTCGCTTCATTCAACGTTTCAATAATCGAGAATGGCAGGGACTGTTCGATGCGTTTACGATCAATTTCCGTACCACCTAACTGGCTCAATGGCACACCGGAGCGCGATGCGGTAATGGTGACGCTTTCAAGCGTGTCCGCAATCTCGCTTTGCGCGGCGTGAACAACCTGTATTGCGGGAACGGATAGAACAGTCAACGTGGACAATAGATACTGGGTGTACTTCATCGGAATCGGATCGACATTCATTCAAGACTTTGAAAATAAGATCCTCCGTCGCAGCGGGTGCGACAGAGGATGCACAGACGACAAGCAACTATCGTCTCACTTGGCTCAGTATTAGGGTTCGCAGCTTGCCTTGGTCAGGCCGGTAGTCCAACGCATGGCTTCCAACATCTGGGAACGGAAGGCCGCAACGGCCTCCTTGGAGTTGGTGCGCTGACCGTCGTTACCCACCCAATTGGCATCCCAGATATCCAGACGATGACCTTGCGAGGTGTAGAACACGCGTCCCTTGCCGTAGGACTTGCACCAAGACACGGGATAGTGCCCTGCTGTCTTGTCATTGGGGTGCTCGGTCATGCTGACCAACGAATGCACTTTCTTACGGTCGTAACCAGACTTGAACAGGTACCACTCGTCATCGACTACCAGTCCCTGCGTGTAACCCTTGGTGAGGACATTCTTTGAATCATCGTTGGTTAGCTTGAGGATTTCCTGCTTACCGTGATGATCGAACTCCGCGCCCACCATCTCGATGTAGCCGGGTAGACCATGCAGAGAGTCGGTGGCCGAGTGGCTACCCATATAGCCACCACCCGCCTTGACCCAATCCAGGAAGCCTTGCGCATCCGGCAAGGGCAACTCACCGTTGGTTACTACAAAGAACACAGCATCATAAGTCTTGAGTGCCTTAACACTCATGTACTGTGCCAATACTTTGCGAACTTTTTCAGTGGTCTCATCAGAACCCGCACCCTGGCCCATACCTGCCATGGGTGGACCACCAGCATTCGGCGCGGCGCCGGGAGGCGCACCCGGAGGTCCAGCGCCCATACCCATCGCTGACATGTCAGGACCGGCATCTGCTCTACCCGCCAATTCGAACTCCTGTGGCGCTGGGTACACCGGAAAATCCGGGCTATCGGACGTAGAAATAATCTCGAATTGACCCGACTGCGCCGCGATATCTCGCAGTGCCTTTTCCGCATACGGCACGGATGGATGGCGGAAACCCACCGAAGTCGTAACCAACAGAATGCGTTTCTTCTTTGCACCACTGTCGGCGGCGGTTGCTGAACCTGCTACCAACAAGGTAGTCAGCATCATGGCTAATAGTTTGTTTGGCTTGATCATTGTCTGCCCCTTAGTTTCTCATTTGGGTACTTATATCAATGTGTCGTGTTTACTTGCTTGCTACCGACGTTGCAGGCGAGAACACACGCAGCTTTTGAATCGACCAGGCAGCAGCCTGACCTTCAGGTTGCAACAGCTTTACGCGCAGGTGCTTGGCCGTTACCGCGGCGAATTCAATGCGTACAGCAGATGAGGTTCCGGTTGCGCTATTGAGTACCGATCGCCAAGTAGCACCGTCGTCGGATACTTCCACCGTGAACTTGCGTGGATAACCATTTCCCGTAGTCGGTGCGACCAGTTCAATGCCAGCCAAACGAGTGGCCTGCGGGAACTCGATACCGAACCATTGCCCTTCGGCCTGCGGCTGTCCGGCAGTCCAGCTCACCGTACCGGTTGAGTTGATTGCATAGCCAGCCATGGCGGCATTCTGGCTGGCGCTAAGTTTCCAGCTCGGTGAGTAAGCCAGGATGGATTCCGTATTGCTTAATAGCTCTGGAATCGGCCAAGCCTGCGTACGACCACTGGTCGCGGCACGAATACTGGCCACGTCTTCCGCAGTGACGAATGAAGCGGCGTTACCGAAGCTGTTGCGGACATAGGAAAGCACATCTGCATTCCATTGATCCGAGTTTGTGACGCCCAGACCGACCATGGTGCCCAGGTAGGTTTTGCCATCTCCCTTGGTGCCGCTCAAGCCATGCAACAAAGCGTTAACGATGTAGCGAGGGTCGCCTTGCACCGCCGTAGAACTGGCCAACGATGCGCCCATTTTCTGTGTGGTATCCGGAACGGGCGTGCCCTTGCCATCTGCGGCATGGCAAGTTACGCACAGCGACGCGTACGCCTCCTGTCCTCTTTCCAGAATCTTACGTTCAGTCGCCGAATATCCCGCGAACTGCGAAGCCGCATCGACCATCATGCTGGCCGCACGTGGCGTCAGAATCTGATTGCCGAATTCGCGCACGCCTTTTGAAGTATTGCTGGCAGTGACGATACGAACCACGTTAGCGGTGTCCGGCATGCGCAGGTAGTTCATGCTCAGCATGGCTTGAATCACCACTTTCTGATCTACATCGCTGCGCGCCAGTTTGGCAAGATCAGCAGTAAAACTTTTATCGCCATTCTTATACAGCGTTTCACTGACGCGAATTGCAGCGGCTCGAATGCGTGCATTCTTGTCGGCCATCGCGCTGCGCACCAACTCGGGCGTCAGCGAGTTGAGGCCCTCCAGCGTCCACAAAGCGTGAATGCGACCTAACTCCGTGGAGGTACGCGCCATCTTGGTCAGCGCCGGAACCACAGACTTATCCTGACGCAACACCAATAGTTTTTGCGCCTGGTCGCGCCACCAACCATTGGGATGAGCCAGGTAAGGTACCAGTTCGGCGGCCTTCTGATCCAGCATGCGGGGACGCGTCGTGTCGCGCTTAATGCCGTCATAACTTAGGCGCCAAATGCGGCCACGACGAACATTCTTATCCAGCTGGTATTGCTGAATCTTCTTGCGCAGGTAAGTACCCTCACCTGTCCACTGACTTTCCTGGATGATGCCTCGATAGGTATCGACGATGTACATCGTGCCATCCGGTGCGGTCTGCATTTCAACAGGACGGAACAAGGGATCCGTTGAACGAATGAACTCAGACTTCTGGGCCTGGTACATATTCGACAACTTAGTGAGTCCTTCCATGTCGGTGATCTTTGAACGGCGCACGATGCGAGCTACCGGCTCACCACTGATGTAGTCGCCCTGCAAGTCCTTAGGCAGGCGATCGCCACGGAATACCTGCGAACCCGCTGCGCCAGTGACACGCTTCAGACTTTGATCGTCACGCACATAGTTCATGCCGCCCTGGAAGTCGCCCGGCGCACTCAAGCCCCATGGCTCGGTGTAACCCTTCTCGAAGGAATCGTCATTAACGAAAGAACCGTACGCGGGCACTGCCTGGAACTGCACAGGGACACCGATTTCACCGCCCTGGAAGAACAATCGTCCATAGTTGTCCTGACTGATGCCCCACTGCCCCATGTTCGAAGCAGTGCTTTCGCGCTCTGAGGTGCCATCTGGCTTCATGCGGAAGCGAAAGCCGGCGGCCGAGATATATAGATGGTTGTCCTGCGCCCAGAACAAACTGGACGACATGTGTTCGACGTTGGCGTTGGTGTTGTTGACGTTAGTCGCCCACACTTCCTTCTTGTCGGCTACACCATCGCCATCGGTGTCAGTGTATTTGTAGATGTCGGTCTTGTTGGATTCCATCGTCAAAATGCTATTGCCATCGAGCGGCAACACAAAACGCGGAAACACCAGTCCGTCAACGAACACCTCATGCGTCTCATAGATTCCGTCGCCGTCACGATCCTCGTGCCGGGAAATGCGGCTCTTCGGCAACAGGGTACCGGTACCATTGATGTCTTGCATGTAGGTACGCAGTTCGGCCACATACATCCTACCGTTGCCATCAAACGAGATCGCCATGGATTCTTCGATGTCTGGTTCGGTTAGCACCGGATCCATGCGATAGCCCTTAGGTAAGACCAAGCGCTTCTGCTCATCCTTCGGGCTCAGACCCAGCACGGGATCCTTGGCAGAAAAATCTCCTGGCGATGTAGACTCTTGAGCCAATGCAGTGGGCGGTGGCGCACCGCCTGGACCTCCTCCCGGACCACCCGCATTTGACTGCGGTAGAACGGTATCCAGGCCACTCTTGATCTGTTGCGCACTTAGTGCCGACGCCTCTGTCCCGCCCCAACTGGCATACAGGCGTTGAAAAGAATCACTCAATTCACTACGGCCAAGCACTCCGTCCTTATCAGCATCCAATGCGATAAACAGCGCAGCAGGCTGAGTGCTGTTCGCCATCGCGCTCATTACGCCACCGCCACGCGGTGTTGGATCAAGCACATTGGCGTACTGACGACTGAATAGATCCTGTCCGAGATCCTCAGTACTGCCACTCAATAACTTCTCATACCAACTCTCGGTCAGCTTCATTAGCTCATCAGGAGATAAGACTTGATCTTTATTGCTATCTCCTTGGCTAAGCATCTGAGCCGCCAACGTTTCATTGGCACTGGCTTGGCCTACTGCTGGACCGTTGCTACGTGGCGGCGCACCTGGATCGGTAGATTCAGGCGCCTGTTGCGACTGAACGACACCGATAGCGACGGCAACCGCTGCCACCCCGCCTATCAACGCCCACTTAGGTTTACTAATGTTCATTGCTCAATCTGCTCTCAAATACTGAAATTTCGGCTAATGTTTAAAACGACTATGGCAACTACTCAATGCCAAGCAGCTTCCGATTACGTTCGGCGTCGGTCGATGCACCCGCAAAATCATCGAATGCTTTGTCAGGAGGACGAATGATGTGATCAGCGACGAATTGCGCGCCTTCGCGCGCGCCATCGCCAGAGTCCTTCAAGCAGCACTCCCACTCAACCACCGCCCAACCATCAAAGCCGTAACGAGTCAGCAGACTGAAGATGGCTTTGAAGTCCACTTGCCCATCGCCCAACGAACGAAAGCGTCCAGCGCGATCCAACCAGTTTTCATAGCCGCCATAGACACCGGTTCTACCGTCGGGACGAAACTCGGCATCTTTGACATGAAACATCTTGATGCGTGAGTGGTAGCGCTTGATGAAGTCAAGATAGTCGAGCTGCTGCAACACGAAGTGACTGGGGTCGTAAAGAATATTTGCTCGCGGATGATTTCCCACCGCAGCAAGAAAGCGCTCGAATGACGCTCCATCGTGCAAATCTTCTCCGGGATGGATCTCGTAACAGAGATCAACATCTGCAGCATCGAACGCATCAAGGATGGGTAGCCAGCGATGGGCCAGTTCCGCAAATCCCTGTTCTACCAATCCCGGTGGACGTTGTGGCCATGGGTAAACCAAGTGCCAGAGCAACGCTCCCGAAAAAGTCGCGTGTTGCTTCAGCCCCAATCTCTTGCTCGCACGTGCAGCCAACTTGAGTTGATTAACCGCCCACGCAGCGCGCTCTAGAGGGCGGCCCTTAAACTCGGCAGGCGCAAACCCATCAAACAGGTCATCGACACTGGGATGCACGGCAACGAGCTGGCCCTGAAGGTGCGTAGACAGTTCGGTGATTTCAATTCCGTTAGCTGCGGATACCGCCTTGACATCATCACAGTACGCTTGACTCTCGGCGGCACGTTCCAAATCAAAGCAACGCTTATCCCAGGTGGGAATTTGCACGCCCTTATATCCCAGGCTTGCAGCCCACTGCACGATCGCCGGCAAACTATTGAACGGCGCCGCATCTGACATGAACTGGGCAAGAAAAAGCGCCGGTCCTTTGATAGCTTGCATACCCATCTCAATTTTTCCCATGGGCAGCGCCCATCTCAAGTGACACCCACTTATCAGTGCGCGAACTTTCGACAACGGCTTGCAAGAACGCCATGCTACGCAAGCCTGCATCGACGTCTGGGAAGGTAGTGGAATCTATCTTGGTCGCCATACCCGCTTCGTGAGCAGCCACCGCCCCGGCGAATCCTCGATACAGATTGGCGAAGGCTTCAAAGAACCCTTCGGGGTGGCCCGGCGGCAATCGAGTACTTGCAGCTGCAGCACTGCCAACCATTCCACCAGTCCGGATGATCTGAGTAGGCTCATGTAGCCACTTCAATAGCAACGTATTTGGCTCTTGCTGACGCCATTCAACTCCACCTAGTTCCCCATAGGCGCGAATCGTTAGATTGTTTTCTTCACCTGCCGCCACTTGTGAAGCGCTGATTGTCCCACGGACTCCATCCGACATTCTCATCAGTACCGAGCCATCGTCGTCGAGCGCGCGCGCCGGCACGAAGTTGGTCAACTCCGCACACACGGCTTCGATTTGTAATCCCGTAACGTATTCCGCCAAATTCGCGGCATGCGTTCCGATATCGCCCATACACCCACTGATGCCGGCACGCGCCGGATCACTGCGCCAGTGTCCCTTTCCGTCAACAATATTTTCTTCGCTAAGCCACCCTTGCATATACTCCACGATGACCTTACGCAAACGCCCCAGTTTTCCAGTCCGAATGATCTCTCTCGCCTCCTTGATCATCGGATAGCCTGTATACGCGTGTGCGACACCAAGTATTTTTCCTGTCGATTCCACTATCTTTCTCAGCTGCACTGCCTCTTCTAAGGTGACAGCGAGCGGCTTTTCACACATCACGTGGAAGCCGGCCTGCAGCGCAGCTGACGCGATCGGCACATGCGTACTATTGGGCGTCACAATAGACACAAATTGCATCCTTACGTTGGCAGGCAGCTGTGCTTCTGACGCCAACATCGATTCCCACGTCGAATAACTACGCGACTCAGATATTCCAACATTTCGTGCAGAGATCGCAGCCTTCTCTGGCGTGCTACTCAACGCCCCACATACCAGTTGTATTTGCCCATCTAACGCAGCAGCCGCTCGATGAACGGCCCCGATAAACGAACCATCACCGCCGCCAATCATTCCCATCCTGATTGGGCTTTTTCCGAAGTCACTAAGATTCAATTGAACACCGCTTTGCAAGTCAAAGGATCTGACAATTAATCAGCACGTACCCGCTCAGGCTTAAATGCAATGAGGAATAAGATAAAGATCACTGCCGCCAACGCGGATGGGACCAGCCAAATCTGATACCAATCGTGCGTCGCGCCAATGACATGCATATCGGATATCTTTCCAGCCACCCAAAAACCGACCAGCATACCCACGCCGTAGGTCGCCAAGGTAATCATCCCCTGAGCCGAACTTTTGCTTGCAGCACCTGCTTTCGCGTCGGTGTAGATTTGTCCCGATACAAAGAAAAAGTCATAGCACAGACCGTGCATTGCAATCCCTAGGATTAGCAATGACACCGAATTACTACTCGCCCCCAAAGCAAAGAGTAGATATCTGACCGCCCAGGCAATCATGCCTAGCAGCAACGTCTTCTTTATTCCGAACCTGCCTAGGAACACCGGCAGCAGCAACATAAAGAGAACTTCGGATACTTGGCCGATTGATAGTTTTGCCGTTGGACTTGCAGTGCCCAATTCGGTGAGAAACGGACTGGCGTTCTGATAGTAGAATGCCAGTGGAATACAAATCAGTATCGACGCCAGTACGAACACTGCAAAGTTGCGATCTCGTAGCAACTTTAATGCGCTTAGTCCGAGCTTCTCGGACATCTCCGTATCACTACGCTGCGGCGGAGTGCTCGGCAACGTGAAGCTATACAAACCTAATAGGCAGGAGACCACCGAGCACATAAAAAATGTATTTTTTAGCGCTCCGGCTGCTGATTCGTCGGCCGAGTCCCAACCGAAAAGACTGATGGCGCCGCCCGCGACGATCCAACCGATGGTGCCCCAAACGCGAACCTTGCCAAATTCCTTGCTAGTGTCCGTCAGGTGTCTAAATGAGACAGAATTAACTAACGCCAAAGTCGGCATGTACACGACCATGTAGCCGAGCACATAAGGGTAGAATTGTTCAAAGCTACCCGCGGCATACATCTGATACATCAAGACGGCTCCAATCAAGTGGAGCACGCCCAAAATCTTCTCTGCATTGAAAAACTTGTCGGCGATCAAACCAATAATAAATGGTGCCACGATCGCGCCCCACGACTGCGTGGAAAAAGCCATGGCGGTTTGACTTCCGGTAGCCGAGAATGTCTTGGCCAGGAATGTTCCCAATGTTACGAACCACCCACCCCAAATGAAGAATTCGAGGAACATCATCAGGCCGAGGCGGATTGTTGTATTTCTCATGCTGTTGGTCCGTAGGAAAGGTAACCCATACTCTTGAAGTGCAAAGCCGTTCTGTAAAGATGCCTTGTTCGCGGAATGCGATTCCAACCTGCACAGTCCTTCATACAGGTCACTCTATTAAAAAGAAGTGAGTGGAAGAAGAACCTTCCACTCACATTCAGGCCGTCCGAAGGGGATAACAGACTGCCACCCTCTTTCCGAGAGCTCATTAAGGCCACGACACGAACACTTGTGCAGCGCGTCGTGGCCAAACCTTCATTGAAGTTGATTGCTTTCAATGGAAGTATTCCTTCCTTACAACCCGATCGACCATAAGCAACTCACATTCAATGCCTATATGCCTTTTGCATTACAGCCACTTGTAGTTCAGACCCGCACCAAAGGTGCGAGGCGGGCTAACAGTGCCTTGCAAAAACGGAACGAACGACGGTGGGTTGGCAAATGGCGGCTTACCACGATTCTCTGCGGTATTGGCCAGGTTGTTGCCATACAAATTGGCTCCCCAATGGCCACCATTGCTTTCCCAAGCGATATTGGCGTCGTACTTCCAATACGCATCCTGGAACTGCGCTTCGATTAATGTATTGCCGTCATAGCGTTCGTTGGTCACCGGCGTGCCTCCGGTGTAACGCGCCGTAGCCTGCGGACTTAACGTGCCGCCAAAAAGATTGAATGTATGCTGATAAGTAATATATCCGGCAACACTAGGCGAGTTAGCTACTTGAGTACCAGTGAGATTCTTGCCACCGGAAGTTACATAGCTACCAAAGCGATTCTGCGTCAAAGTGATATTCGCAGTGACACGATCCTTTGGCGTTACAAGCGCGGTAACCGTGCTTTCGAGACCGATAGACATCTGATGGGGAATGATAACGAGCGCCGGGCGACTGCCCAGAGTGTTACGCCCTTCTGCTGAGGTCAGAATCGGGTCTGGGGTTACGTTTCTAGCACCGCCAACATAAGGCGTTAGATCTACGACGTTATAGTTTGCGCCGTTAACCGTGATAACTGCGCCGGTGTAATCGTTCGACTGTGCATGAAAGTCCTTGAACTGATAGTAGTACGCTTCGGTATTCCATTGAACGGTGTTATCAAGAAAACGCGCCTTGTTACCAATCGAGTACTGCAGCACCTTTTCAGGTGGGTAGGTCTGCGAAGGTATCTTGTTTTGTTGCACGCCGCCTGCTTGATAGCCGGTCGTTAAACCAACGTACATCATGGATGTATCAGTAGAATCCCACTCCCATACTGCGTTCCAATTGATTGGCGAGGAACTGCCATCAAATGAGTAAGGGCCATTTCTGAAAGTCACGGTGCAATTTGAGCAAGTGATAGCTGGAGCAATGCCACTTGTCGAAACAGCATTCTGAGCATATGCACTAGCCTGTGCATAGGTTTGATTGCTTGCAACGACCGCACTCGACGTAGTACTCGTATATATCGTGAATAGAGCGTTATTGATGTTATTACCAGGAAGACCAATGCCAGCGATGTACCCCAACGGATTTGAGCTGGAGTTATCCTTTGCATACCTGGCACCTGCTCGCAGGCGAGTCGACTCTGTTAGTGGGATAACAATGCTTGCATAAGCGGACTTACTATCACGCGCGCCAGCACTGTTGTTCGACGAAACGAAGACAGGATTAACCAGACCTGCGCCGACGCTGTCCGCCAGTACCGCTGCCTGGTTAATGTTCAACGTCGGGTCAGTCGCGCTGACCGAGTCGCATGTTCCACCCGGAGCACCGCAACCAAGATTCTTCAGCAAGAACCGGTCCGTATACAGTCCAAACTGCCATTCGATCTTTGAGCCTGGCGCCGACTGGAATCGCAATTCTGCGCTGACCCGGGAGTCCGTCTGGCAAGTAGCTGTCGTTGTACAGGTTTGAGGCTTACTGGTGGTATAGGTAGGAAGTGCCGTCACGGTGACGTACTTCGTATCCCAGACAATTTCTCCAGAATATCGATAGGATTTTGGTCCCTTATTGTGAACTGGCCGGATGAGCGGCCCGCTTGCCAATTCAAGATTCCAAGGATCCTTCCACTTTGGATTGCCGGGTAGCGTTGCATCAGTATTCGATCCTGCTGCATTGTCCTGCGTAAACGAGGCCGCCAGGGTCGTCTTGAAGTTTTCGCTAGGCTGCCACAGCATCTTTACGCGTGCATTGCGCAAATCCTGCCAACCGTAGGTAGCAAACTTGTCTCCTGCATTGCAGGTTGGCGCGGTTCCCGGCGGTCCCAATATGATGGTGTTTACGCAGGTAGTCGAAGCATATGGATCATGCGATTGATTCTGGTAAGCCACACGAAGCGCGATGGTATCGCCAATGGGAATGCTTGCGCCTGCGGTATAGGTACGCGATTTATAGTTTCCAACTTGTAAGCCGGCATTGAAATCCAGCTCTCCAAGCTTTGGATTACGCGTAATTACATTGATTGCGCCGCCCAATGCATTTTGACCTTGCATTGTTCCTGATGGACCACGAACGATTTCCACGCGTTCGATATCAAACAAAGCGCCAGTTAGACCGCTATCGCCGAGGCCGCGTCCACCACCAGTAGCGCCGGCGCCATCTACATTCACCACCACAGGCGGCGGACTTAAACTTGTATCCATAAGGTCGTTACCGATGCCGCGCATGCTAGGCTGACCTTGGAAACCAGCGAGTGCATAGCCTGGAACAGTGTTCAACACCTGATCCAAAGATACGGCGCCGATTTTCTTGATGTCTTCTGCGCTAACTACATCAATGGCGCGCGATACTTTCTGCACGGTCTGCTCGACCTTCTGCGCAGTCACCACAATTTCTTCCAACTGCAAGCCTGCACTTTCCTGCGCCTGAGAAATTGTTGGGACTAACGTTATCGCCGCAGTGCCGGCGCCGATCAACAGATTTGTTCTGATACTCATACGACTCCCCGATGTTTAATTATTCAAATACATCTCTAACCATTTATTCGCGTCGAATGTAATCGTTTACATTTTTAGTGCTGTCTGTTCCTAGTGGACAATTCCAAAATTTATTTCCCAATCTGCTTCAAATTGACTGAAAAGAAGTTGCCGGACGGGCAACTTGTCAAAAACCAAAAATAGTTGTAGCTACAAAACCGTCGAAATTTTGGCTTTTGTATGAATTTCTCTCGTCACCATCACTTCCACACTAAGTGGAACGAGGATCGAATGTAAATGTCGCTCGTGCTACCGAGGTGCAAACCGTGAACATGGCCATGCCGCCATTTCATCCCCCGCCCGAGACTAATTTTCGCACCATGATTTCATCCGAGCGCCAAAAATGTAAACGATTACATTTTGAGACGCAAGAGGAATCAATGGCTGCCGGCTGCTGCAGCAGGTGCCGGCACAGCAACGAGTGTTACACTGGAATTTGTACTACTTCAAAACAATGACTGCCGACTCGACATGACCATAAAACAGGAAAAACTTGGCATCAAAGAAGTTGCTGCCGAAACAGGCTTTTCAATTGCAACCGTTTCGCGCGCGCTCCAGCAGCCTGAACGCGTCACCAGTAAGACAAGAAAAGTGATAGAGGATGCCGTCAGGCGGCTGGGTTACAAACCCAACGCTCAAGCGAGAAACTTACGTACCGCCAAGACCAAGTTGATCATCGCTTTGGTGCCCGATATCAGCAATCCGTTTTACGCCGAGGTTATCCGAGGCATTGAGCAAGTTGCCCACGAACGGCGCTACTCTCTATTGCTCGGTGACACTCAACACAATGTAGCGAGAGAGCAGGCGTATGCCGATATCCTTGAAGCGAGGCAAGCCGATGGTCTGATTACTCTGATTCCTCATATCCCTAAAATTCGTGTCGACGGTCCGCTACCGGTGGTTAATGCCTGCGAATGTGTAAAAGACCGTGCGATCAATAGTATCGGCGTGGATAACGTAAAGGGAGCGGTAATGGCGGTCGATCATTTGGTATCCCTGGGACATCGACGAATTGCTTTTATTGCCGGACCTATTGACAGCCCGCTGACCGTCGATCGAAAGCACGGCTACGACCTTGCGTTGAAAAAGGCGGGTCTAAAGATTGATCCAGACCTGACTATGTCTGGGAACTTCTCGATTGAATCGGGGTTGAGTGCGACTGAACAATTGATTGCAAGCAAACTGAAATTTTCCGCGATTTTTTGTTGCAATGACGAAATGGCAATAGGCGCGATTGGGGCATTAAAAGCGCATGGATTGAGAATCCCACAGGATGTATCCGTAATAGGATTCGACGATATTCGTTTCGCACGATATTGCGATCCCGCGCTAACTACTGTCGCCCAGCCAAAACTTCAATTGGGACGTGAGGCAACGGGAATGTTGTTGGATATATTGGTGAATGGCCACACGACTGTGGTGAAGAAAATATTGCCGACCGATTTGATAGTTCGAGACTCCACCGGAAAGTGCCCAGCTTCATTGAGATAGTTAGGAGACTTCCTAGCCACGCGCGACCGCCTTGTGACTTTTGACAGTCTTACTTTTCAACTGCAGCGTGTGGTCTGCAGCAGTGCTGGCGGCGCGAGTTGCATTTTCTTGCGATGTCCTCACCATCGTCCTCATAAGCTCGCCGGCTGCTGCGGTGTCTTGCCGCTCAATGGCTGCAAGCAATTGCGCATGCAATGCAAACGCGTCAGGCAATCCTGACTGATGTTCCTGAAGGTAGCTGAGGGTCCACTGCATGGCGGCATCAATGCTACTGGACATGGATAGCAGCACCTCATTGTGTGTAGCTTCGAGAATACCGCGATGGAAATTTGAGCCGGCTAGCATCCCCTCAGGCGAGGCAAACGGAGCAACGCGCATTGCCTCTAGAGATTCGCGCAACTTGACAATGTCATTCGGCAAGCGTCTTCGAGCGGCAAGTTCAGCTGCAGCAGGTTCGATTATCAACCGCAATTCCAACAGATTTTGAATGAACTGGGTACTTGGAGTAGCTTCAAAAAACCAGCCAAGCACATCTGGATCCAACAAATTCCAATTCTCGCGAGCCAACACCACCGTGCCACGCTTGCGCCTGCTTTCAACCAGGCCTTTTCCCGCCAGATAGCGCACAGCCTCTCGGAATGCCGGGCGCGAAACCTTCAGGCGCTCGCTATAGGCTTCTTCATTTGGCAGCACAGCACCTACAGCATACTCACCGCCAATGATTGATACGCCCAGGTCACGAATGATTGAACCATGCAATTGGGCCAACCCTTTTGGAGAAGTGCTCTGCACACTAATCCTGCGTTTCGGTTGTCTCGGCGTTTTCTTTCTCATGTCCTAATCTACGAAATGATGGCTATCACTGGCTCAACGACTACTCATTTTTGAGCTGTCAAGTAATCAAAGGATTCAGTATTTATCGTGATTATTGACGCGCTCTTTCGAAGTTAATATTTTATACACATTAGAATTAGTAGTCCTGTCACTTTCATCAATCAACTAACTAGAAGCCGGCAGTGCCGATCTTTTTATCGCCATCACGGTTTCAGACTACCGCCCTACGCTAACTTCAATTTCCCTTAGACTCGCTAGGAGATCACATGAAAAATAGAAGAGAGTCCTCCTCCATTTTCCTCGCGGCTGCGCTGGCTTTAGGCACACTCTGTATTGGCCAAGCAGGAGCCGTCGAATTCAAAATCGTGCCTACTTCTGTCACTTTTGAAGCAGGCTCCGGACTCTACCAACAATGGCCCGGCGGCGGGGTGACTTGGCATTCTGGCATTGGCTACATTGAACCATTTGGCCAGGCTTCGTATTCCTGTGGCGTGGGTTATGCGGAAGCGAAGGCGAACCCTATACCCGCTCACTTAATCGAATTAGTAAAATCGCAGACCGCCGATACCAATCCACTGTTCTGCATTTATACACTTAAGACCGGTACGCTATTTGTTTACGATGCAGTCGTGGGGAACGTCTTCACCGATAGCACCACAGGCGAACGCAAGGATCAATTGATTAATATCATCGTTGGCGGAACAGGCGAATTTTCCGGCGCCAGCGGCTTCTGGGAAGGCGTTACACAGGGACGAGGCACACAGACCTCCGTTGCATCGGGTCAGAAGCTACCGGTCTCTATTCTTAAGTTGATGTCCGGCCACCTTCGCCTCCCCAAAAAATAGTGGCGTTGTTGAACAGCGGCGCAAATGACATCGTCTATTCACTAACTCAAATACCCCATGGCCAGCTTCTAGCTACCATGGGGCTTCGAAATATGAGCAATAAACCGATCAGAAACTAAGATCGAGCGCTACGCCCACTTCTCTAACCGTCACCCCACCGGCCGGCCACGCGCGAACACCACCATCGGCCGCTCCAGCGAAAGTATTGGCTAAATAGGCAATCGGCTCGTTTTCATTGGTGAGATTACGACCAAACAACGACAAGCTGCGCTTTCGATCCTTTGACCGAATACCGACACTACCGCCAATGGTGATATGGCTTGGATACACATAGGCATCGCCGCTACGAGCAGCAAGCCTTAAGTCCGATTTGTAGACGCCATTCAGTGTAATAAACATCTCAGCACTGCTAGCGATGCCCATGGCATATTCGCCGGACAAGGTAAACTTGTGCTTTGGTGAGGAGAGGAACTGTAGTCCACCCAGATTCACCCCATCGTCACCGATGTAGCCACTGGGATACTTGATGTCGTTGTAAATGTATCCGGAGTTCAGCGACAGGCTTTCGGTCAACGACCCAAGCACATCAATTTCGAATCCCTGCGACTTTATTTTGTCGATGTTCTTTGACACAGACACCAATTGGGTGCCGACAAAGTAGCTCTCCTGTCCATGGAAATTCTTAACCGTGGTGTGAAAGACATTGGTGTCGACAGCCAGCCTATTATCCAAGAGACTGAATTTAGCCCCCACCTCAAATGATAGCGGCTCTTCCGGCTTGAGTTTCACTGTCGCGACGGATGGGTTGGCGTTCACTTCAATCAAAGAACCTTTGAATCCAAGCGACACCGAGCTGTAAATCATCGTTTGCTCACTTGGACGCCAACGCGCACCCAAGCGCCCCGACACTTTACTATCGCGAGCGGAATCCGAATTCGTCGGCGGCGAATTTCTCCCCACGGAATAGTCCGATTTCTGCTTGGTGTAACGAAGGCCGCTAAATACGGTCCACATCTCGTCCAATTTATAGGTCAGATCGGCAAACACAGCCTGCGAAGATACCTTGCTATCTTGCCAGGCAAACGCTGGCGGTACCGGACACACAGTGCCGGTAAAATTGCAGACACTAAACCCCACCGGTGCAGTGTTTACGCCCAAGGGATAACTCATCGGCTCGGTTTCATAGTGGTAGCGCGAAAAGAATACGCCGGCCACATAGTCGAGCGAGGTATCGCCATTCGAACTGATGCGTAACTCCTGCGTAATCTGGTCCGACACATCGCGCATTTGCTGATCGACTGCAGACGGCACGCCCACTGCACGCGTGTAGTCGAGGTAGGGTTGATCGCGTTTGCGATCACGATATCCAGTCAGGGAAGTCAGCGAGAACCCATCCTGTTTCCAATCGACAATTGCCGACACACCGAAATTCTTAATACTCTCCTCTGGCATACGCGCAGCACAATACTGCTGGGCGCTTTCCAGAATAGTCACACCACAGGCGGATTGGACTGCCGCAGAGGCGGGATTGGTGGGCGCCTTCGCCAGCGCAAAGAAATCGGTACCGTCTTTGTCATCCTTGTTGTAGTCACCAATCAAATTGATTGAAACCGAATCGGTGGGTTTAAGCAGGTAGCGGGCTCGAAAACTCCAATCCTTGATCTTGTTATCCCGCTGCAGATACATGTTTCGCTGTAACCCTTCTTCCTGCTTGAAAAAAGTCGCTAGACGAAATGCGGAACCATCAGTGACCGGCAGATTCACAGCACCCTGCACAACCGCCTGACCGAATTCAGAACCCAGCGTCCCTTTATCGGAATAGGCCACGCCAAATTTGGCCGCAAATGCCGATGGGTCGGGTGCTGCCGTGGTGATGTTAATGACGCCTGCCGAAGCTGTCTGACCGAACAGCGTACCTTGCGGACCACGCAGCACTTCCACCTGGGCCAGATCAAATACCTGCGGGAACGACACATTTCCCTGCGGTAGTTGATCAACCACAATCGCCACTGAACCGGTGGCAGTCGGGTTGAACACGTTGGTACCCACACCTCGGATGCGACCACCACCGGTTGACTCACCACCGAAGGTCTGACTGACTTCGAGCGCCGGAGTCACTCGCTGCAAATCAGTAAAGGTATAGATCTGATCTCGCACAATCTGCTCCTGAGTCGCCACCGTCATAGCGATCGGCACATCCTGTAGCGATTCGTCACGCTTCTGCGCAGTGACAATGATTTCCTCCAGCGTCGCAGCCTCGCCGGGCGCTTGTGCCTGCACGTAAGTCGTAGCGGTTGCAGCAACAAGGATGGTTGAGACTTGCAGCAGATGTCGCATGGCGCGTTCCCCTATTGTTCTATGCAGGTTTGTTCACGTTTCAACGGCTCGGATCAGAACCGCCGATTAATTATTATGTATGATATAATAATATGACCAGAAGACGACAACTGGCAAGTCTTCCGTTAACTCAACATCTACCCAGGGCTTTTCACTGACATTTATCCGACAAATATTCGTATTTTTCTTGTTTTTCATCCAAAAAATCCGCCCCAACTGTCGACATTGCCGCCTATAGAGCAGTTTTTTTGTATGACATATAATCCTTAAGTACATACTTGATGCCGAGCAGAATTCGATAACTCAGAATGTCTACCATCACGCCGCCCTACCTCGATCACCACTTACCCCTTGCCATGCGTGTGAGAAATCTCATTAGACGCATGACTCTCGAACAGAAGGCATCACAGCTGGTTGACAACTCCGCCGCCATCCCAGAGCTGGGCATTCCTGCGTACAGTTGGTGGAACGAGGCGTTACACGGGATTGCTTCTGCCGGCATCGCAACGGTATTTCCTCAGGCAATTGGCCTTGCCGCCAGCTTCGACACCGCATTGGTTGAATCAGTAGCAACCGCGATCGGTCGCGAAGGCCGAGCAAAGCATCAGCTTGCAACGGCGAGTGGTAAGAGCGGCATTCCATTCCATGGCCTGACGTTCTACTCCCCCAACATTAATATCTTTCGTGATCCGCGTTGGGGACGAGGTCAGGAAACTTACGGTGAGGATCCCTACCTCACCGGCAAGATGGGCGTGGCATTCATCACTGGCATGCAAGGAAAACACCCGCATTACCTTCAAGTGGGGGCCACCGCCAAACACTTTGCCGTGCACAGCGGCCCCGAACGTGGACGGCATGCATTCGACGCACAAGTATCACCGCATGATCTGGAAGACACTTATCTACCCGCCTTCCGCGAGGCCGTGATTGATGGCCGTGTTGCTGCGGTGATGGCTTCATATAACCGAATCAACGGTATTCCCGCCTGCGCCAACGAATTCCTGTTACGCGAACGTCTTCAAGGTAGCTGGGGCTTTACCGGTCAGATTGTGTCGGACTGCGATGGCGTGCGCCTCATCGACGAACAACATCATTACCGCGACGGTCAACCTGCAGCTTATGCGGCCGCACTGCGCGCCGGCCTGACCAGTGTGCTCGATTTCATGTTCGGTCGAGACTATTCCAATATTCTCAAGGCCGTTGAGCAGGGCCTGATAAGCGAATCCGATCTGGATGCGCCACTGCAGGCCAACCTTTCAATTCGATTTCGGCTGGGCATGTTCGACGCACCCGCAATAGCGCCCCAACCACAGGTTGCAACCACCGCACTGGACTCGCCTGAACATCGAGCACTCGCCCTAAACAGCGCTCGAAAATCAATGGTGCTGCTCAAGAACAATGGCATCCTGCCAATAGCCGACCATGTACGAAAAATCGCTGTGATCGGTCCCTTGGCAGATAGCCTGCGGGTGTTACTGGGCAGCTATCACGGCACTCCTTCAGCAGCTACTACCATGCTGGAGGGGTTAAAAAAGCAGTTTGCAAATTGCGAAATTGTGTTTGAACCGGGAACGGCTTTTCTGCGCGACCCAGCGATTGTTCCGTCTCAATATTTGAGCACTGCCTCCGGTGCAACGGGGCTGGACGTCGGCTTCTACCTCGGCAATGAACCCGTGGGCGAGCCCATCCTCCAGCGCATCGATCCCACATTGGTGTACGACGGCACCGCTACAACTCGACCAGCAAGCGTTCCTGAAAACTCACCAGTGCGCTGGTCCGGCGTTCTAACACCAGATGTTTCAGGGGAATTCGACATCGGTGTATCCGGCAACAGCATTAGACTGTATTTAGACGGCCGATTGCTCATTGATGACTCCGGACCACATGCACCTCGCGCCACCCTGGCGCGCATCAAGTTGGAACGGAATCGCCGCTATAGCATTGCGATTGAGCTGCTGCCCGGCCTTGAGCAACATTGCAAATTGATCTGGCTGCCCATTCCATTCGACGCACTTGATAAAGCCATCACTGCTGCGCGCGATGCCGAGCTGGTCATCGCTGCAGTCGGCATTACGGCAGAACTCGAGAATGAGGAAATCAAAACGGATGTGCCGGGTTTTGAGGGCGGCGACCGAACCGATCTCGGCATGCCCGCTATTGAAGTCGAACTACTGCAGCAAGTTAAAGCCACCGGCAAGCCACTAATCGTAGTACTGATGAGCGGTAGCCCGATCTCCGATCATTGGTCGGCCGAACATGCAGACGCCATCGTGCAAGCTTGGTATCCCGGCGAGGAAGGTGGCACCGCGATCGCCGAAACGCTCGCTGGACTCAACAACCCTGCTGGCCGTTTGCCCATCACCATCTACAAAGGCGTTGAGCAACTCCCTGACTTCACCGACTACGACATGTCGAACCGAACCTATCGCTACTTTAAGGATGAACCGCTCTACCCTTTCGGTTTCGGCTTGAGCTACTCGCGATTTTCCTATTCTCAGTTAAAGCTTGACTACTATTCGCTATCTGCCGGCGAAACGCTGCGCGTAACCGCAACGGTCAGTAACATCTCAACTCTCGACGGCGATGAAGTGGCGCAACTCTATCTATGCTTTCCTGCGCTTCCCGGTGCGCCGTTACGCGCGTTACGCGGCTTTTCCAGACTGCATCTGCAAGCCGGGCAGAGCCGTGAAGTGAACTTTGTATTAAATGCACGCGATCTGAGCCATGTCACTATCGACGGCAATCGGATAGTCGGTGCCGGTCACTATCGGCTATGCGTGGGTGGCGGACAACCCGGTACGACGGTTGCAATCGTTGAGCAAGGGTTCCAGATTCGTGGCCAGCATGCGTTGCCGAAGTAACAGTAATCGCAGTAGCCATAACCAATCAGTACAGACAAATGTCGCAACGGAATCATCATGACTCAGATTGATTCAAGACGAGCCGGCCCGCTACAGGCCATCGTATTACTGCTGCAATGCACGCTGGGCGCCATGGGCGTCACCATCCTTGCTCCAGTCATTCCCAAAATCATTGCCAACTACCAAGGTGTACCGGGCGTCGAGTTCTGGGGACCGCTCATCGTCACCATACCCTCCGTCTGCGTGGCGGTGGTTTGCCCCTTCGCCGGTTATTTCGCCGATCTGATTGGACGCCGCAATCTGTTGATATGGGCAATCGGCTTGTATGCACTGATTGGCGTCGCTCCCTACTTTTTGAACACGATCCCACAAATGATCATCGCGCGAGCGGGACTGGGGGTCGTTGAAGCCATTGTAATGACCGTATCGACCACACTGATCGGCGACTACTTCAAAGGCGAAGAACGCGACAAATGGCTGGGCTATCAGACAGCGGTCGCCTCGGTTTCAGCGGTTGGACTAATCGCACTGGGTGGACTGATGGGCAATATCAGCTGGCGCGCTCCGTTCCTGGTATATCTCAGCGCCGCGCCGCTCATGCTGCTGATCATATTATTCACCTGGGAACCGCGACCCGATGAACTCGAAAGTAATGTCAATGCGGGCAGTTGGTCAGCCTTTCCTTGGTCGAAGATGCTGGGCATTTATCTGCTGACGCTGCCGGCAAGCATGATGTTCTACATTGTGCAGATCCAGATGAGCACCGCGCTTGGGGAGCTGGGCATCAACCGCTCTTCCACCATCGGCTTACTCACTGCGGGCGCGAGTATTGGCGTACCCGTCGGCACGCTGGTCTTTCAAAAAGTTTCAAAGCTGTCGACCTCCCGACTGCTGCTGATGGAATTCTTCTTGATCGCACTCGGCTTCATTGGCATGTCGGCCGCGAATGACCTCAATACCTTTCTGGTCTTCACCAGCATCAATCAAATCGGCTGCGGCATGCTGTTGCCCACCATGGTCACCTGGGCAATGCGTCAACTGAGTTTCAGCATGCGTGGACGCGGCATCGGCATCTGGATATCCATCCTATCGCTTGGCACATCGCTGGGCCCGGCCGCCGTCACTGCACTGGCCATATACAGCGATGGCCGCGTGATGCCCGCGTTCAAATATGTTGGCTTCGTAGCCATAGTCTTTGCGGGGGGCGCACTCATCGCGAGCTTGCGTCCTCGCAATGATCAAGCCACCTCATCGGCGCTTCACTAGTCGTGGCAGCCCAATCGGATGAAATTGCAAGAGACGTGACATGAAGATTTTGATTATCGGTATTACCGGTCGATTAGGAAAACGAATCGCAGGTGAATTGCTGAAGAAGGGTCATGAGGTGTCTGGAGTCAATCGCCGCGCAGCGCGCGTACCCGTGGTACTGGGCGGACTCGATATTCAAACAAGCGTTGCAGACACCTCTGACTACAACGACATACTGAAATGTGTAACAGGCGCCGATGTAGTGGTGCTGGCCACCGCGCCGACTCGCGAGAATCCCGATGCCTATCTGGAACACAACCGGAATGTCATCGACGCAGTGAAAGCAGCCGGTGTGCCACGGTTGATTGCACTGAGCAACTACAAGGCACTTCGTGCACCCGATGGCCGCAGCATGCTGGAAGCCGAACCTCCTCATCCCTACTTCTATGACATCGAAGCAGTGTTCGCCAAAGAAGCCGCCCTGTTCCGCAACGAATTGGATTTGGATTGGCTGCTCGTGGCGCCCCCTGCCGAGCTTTACCCCTATGGTGAAGTAACCCGCCAATACCGTGTAAGCAAGGAGATGCTGCTGGTCTCAGATCCAGCCAACACGGCTTACAAAGATGTCAGCACCCTGTCGATGGAAGACTTCGCCGCATTTATCGCTGACGAAATCGAGCAACCCAGCCACCACCGTGAGCTGGTCACGCTTGCCTATTGACCGTCAGATATCCTTAGAGCGATTCACTATGATTATTGCGATTGTTGGCGCCACCGGAAACCTCGGCAAGGAACTGATCAAAGAAGGATTGCTACGCGGCCACACGCTACGCGCCATTGCCCCCCATGCCGACACGGCGGATTGCGATGTGCGTGTCGAACGTTTCAAGGGTTCGGATCGCGACACGACGGTGCTGCTGCAAGCTTTTCATGCAGCCGACGCAATCATTACGATATTTCCAGCCCGGCTGGCACATCCAGAAACCTACGCGGATGAAATCAGAAACATTCTGTACGCCGCCCAACGAGCCGGTGTGCAACGCGTCATCGGACTGGTAGGCAGCTCAGGTGCTAAGGTCAGCACGGGAAAACACCTGGTCGATACCGACTACTTCCAGGAAACAACCCGTCACTACTATCAGAATGTTCACGCCAGCTGGGACGCCTATCGAGAAAACACCACGCTGGACTGGACCGCCGTGGTTCCAGCCGCACGTATGCAAATTCATATGAAGTCTCACGGCACGTATCGTACGCGCACCGATGAACATCTAGTCGTGACCGATCTGGCATCACGACGCTATTTCGATGTCAGTCAGATTTCCTATGCGGACTGCGCCCGCGCACTGCTCGATGAACTGCACACACGGGACCACATTCGGCAATTTGTATCGGTCGGTTATTAGAACAATAGCGAGTCGGCGGCTTAAAACCGGATCGTATAACCGGCACTGATAGCCGCATTCAGCTCCTGTCGCTGCCAGCCAGCGATGTCGTCATTGATCGCACCCATATTGACGACGACATAGACCTGCGCGCCGGGCTTGGGAATCCAGCGCAAGCGACTATTCAGACCCAGTTGGCGCGAAACATTGTCGAACTGCACAAGGTTGAACCACGCCCATGCCGAGTTGAATGCCACAGTGGCGTTCACGCTATAGATCCTGGTTGTGAAACGGCTCTCATGCAGTTTGATATTGGTCTGGTCGTAACTCAAGCCACCGGAAAAATGCGGCGATGGCAACCAAGTCAGCGAGGAGCCAAGATGCTGCTGCTGTCCGTCATAGAATCCACCCGCACCGATGTCCAGTGAGCCGCTCAACTTACGATCGACCGCCGTCTGTAGCACCAGCGATGTCATGGTAAAGCGATAGTCACCCACAGGCACGGCATTGCCGAACGGCAAGTTGAATGGCGCAGTCAATACTTCACGCTTGCTATTCACATTCAATGACAGTTGATCGTTGGCACGACTGGTCAATGACAGCACCTTGCTATTGATGGCTTCCGACTGAACGACGTTGCGCAAGTCAGTGGTGCGGCTGGCGTTGATATCGGTGCTGATCAGCTGGACGCCGCCGGTTGTGGGACGGTATTTGTAACCGGTATAACCATAGGTTTCACGCATGCCGGTGCGATTGACGAAGCCCAGTGCCGGTCGGAAGTTTTCGCCAATCTCGGTGTATTGCACCAGTCCTTGCCAGCCATTCTGATTGGGCGAGCCCAACAACACGCCGAAGGCATCGTCGCCACGCATTGTCGGCGTATTGTCTATTTTCTGATACCAGGCGCGTGCATCGATAGTTTTGCTCTCGAATGTACTGGTGTCGAAGAAATGCATATCGGCGCCCACCAGGTTGCTGCGTTCGCCATTCTCCGGATTCCCTGAGGTGGCAAGAACTCCCAGCGTGGTGCGATCGCCAAAGTTACCGGTCACTCGCGCCACTGCCAGATTGGTATTGCCCTCACCATCGCCTCGTTCTTGATTGACATCCAGCACGCCGATATTCCACCGCCCCATACGCGCTGTGATCTTGCCACCGGCACGAATGGCCAGTTCGTCGCCATCGGAACCCAGTCCCATCCTGCGTGAGAAAAACGGACGACCGTTTTGCATCAGGCCGCCGAATTCGAAAATATCCGCATCCTGCAGAAAGAAATCGCGCTTCTCCGGAAAGAACAGACCGAAGCGCGACAGTTGTATCTGCCGACTATCCGCCTGAGTAGCCGAGAAATCGGTATTCACTGTCGCCGAAGCAGTCACCGCAGGCGTGAGCCGATAGACCACATTCAACGAAGGCTTCACTTTGTTGGTGGTGACGTCGATTCGATCGTCTCGCACCGTGGTAGCAACCAGCGCCGGCGTTACATCAAGACCCACCCCCTGACGCAATCCGACCAGTCCCTCCGCCGTACCGAAATTATCCGGCGTATAGCGTCGGTTGTAATAAGTCCATGACTGCGTCTCATGCGTGCGTTGCAGAACGCGAGCAAAATTGATTCCCCAACTGCTTGAGTTGGGATCGAAGGAAATACTTTTGTATGGGATGGCGATCTCGGCAATCCAGCCCTCGCTATCGCGGCTGGTTGCCACGTACCAGATGCCCGACCAGTTGAGATTGACCGAGGTGATGTTCTGATAGATGCCCTGGGCACGCACGCCATTGGGATTGACCTGGAATGAGTAACCGCTGCGCCTGTCCAGAAACGGATCGATCTGTACTTCAAATCGGTCATCGCCGCTGATGGCGGATCCCTGACTGAGATAATTTGCTGTGATGCCTTCGGGCTGGCTGTCGTATAGCCGCGCACCGATGTATATCGCATCGACCCCGTACAGTACGCGGATCAGTGTTTTCTCACTTGGGTCAGCCCCTTCCACGGGGTCGATCTGAGTGAGCTCATCTACTACTGCGCCAGACGACCAAACCGCCTCATCCAGCCGGCCATCAATAGTTGGCGGTGTGTCGGTGCTGACTACGACAATGTTTTTATCGGCCGCCTGTGTTGGCGCGATCGACCAGGGTAGAAACGCGCATAGACTGACCAGCTGCAGAACGCCAACCAGCCTGCGGTGATATACAAGATAGGGTGAAATCACGATAAATATGGAAATCCGCGCAACAGCGGCTATCAGCCGCAATGCCGGCTGATAGCGCTGGACGACTATCGATCGTGGCTCGATATCCCTTGCCGAGCCCGACTATGAACCACGCGAGATAACCGAGAGTCGTTCACTGCGCGCGACCGCGAGGTCGCTGCAGTCCGTTCCTGAGCGCGTGGAGGTGATTACTTGAACTAGAACAAGCCTTCGGCAGTGTCGCCAACCGGCTCAACCGTGTCCCAGTGCTCGATGATCTTGCCGTTCTTGATGTGGAAGATATCAACCACTTCATCACCCACCTTGCTCATGGGCTTTGCGCCGGGTTGCGGACTGTTCACCGGCGTACCCAGTCCCGGCACACCCGTCAGCAATGAATGCACCACTACATAGTCACCATCGGCGTAGACATGTTTTACGTCATAGGTCAGCTTGGGAAAGCCAGCCAGGAACTTGGCCAATGCTTCCGGATTGCCGGCGCCCGGCTTGCCTGGATAATGAACTTCATCAGCGGCCACATACTTGGCGAAGCCTTCGACTGGCTTGTGCTTCACCCATACGGTATCGATGTAACCCAGTGCAACCGCCACATTGGGATTGCTCTTAGCACCCGGGGTCATTGTCGGCTCAGCTGACACGTTACCGATCGCAACGGTCGCCAATACGGCCAAAAGCATCTGCTTCATCTCAAACTCTCCAGTAAAAATTGGGTATCAAGTTTTGGAGCGAAAAATGTTCAGTCCTTGCACTCAGGAGGCGGCACGCTATTGGGCCCCATCCCGAAGACCAACCAAGTACCCGCGGCGGTACGGGCACATCAATACAATCCACCCACAGAGCCATCACGACGGGGCGCAGCGAGAACTTTGACTTTGTCACCTGGCTTGAAGCTGTCCTTGCGAAAGCCGTCGCGTATAAGTGTGTTCGGTGCACCCACTTCGAATCCCTGCTCAACCATCGCACCGGTCTTATCCGGCGCAAGCACTTGCAGCCATGCATGGGGATTGGTCCACTGCCATTCCTTGACAGTGCCTTCGATAAAGACTTTCTTGTCCTGATCAAACATCGCCACAGAGTGATGGGCATTGGCGCCTAGACCGGCGATCATCGCCGCGACACCTACGGCCACGGCACTCATTCTGATATTCATACTTGTCTACTCCGCAATCGGTCCCGGTAAACGAATACCGGGATAGTTCATTTCGAAACTGTCTTGCCCTGGCCGGTCCGACCAAAGCAATAATCTTCCTTGACGATGTAGCCCGCTCGCTTCGTGAAAGTGAGGACGGTCTTCCATGGCTTACTGAAGATCGTTGGATCTTCGATAGTGATGGTGTTCTCAAGGGTATTCGCGTCCTTAAGACGAAGACGCTCAACAGTGTGTAATGCGTCGGTGTGTGGCAGGCCGGAGTCGTCAAGCCAAGTGAGATCGTTAAACCCGTTGGTATCGATAACCAAGGTTTCGCCTTCCCAGCGCGCAACCGACTGCCCGAGGTAAGTCGGTCCGACATTCTCGAAGTGATCCACGTTCATGTATAACGGACGCGGCAAGTGATTCCACTCCAGAATCATCCCGCCAATAGATTCACCAATGACAATGCTGAATGGGAAGCCCTTTTGCGTAAGCACTCGCGGAATGCCCGGCGGCAAGCAGGCTTTTATGGGGTCGCTATCCGGACGCGACTGGTTCTGCTTGTAGAGTTTTTGGCCAGCGGCAGTTAAAGGCGGTGCCTTGCCTTCTACCGTTTTCAAAGAGGTGACCTTGCCAGCGATCTCCCATGGCCCGGTGATATCGGGAGTCGCCGCTTCGACAGCGGATACTGCCACCAAGCTCAGCAGAAACGTTGTAACAGCGAGCGACGACACACGTTGTGCTTGATTGGATTGATTATGCCTAGTGATCATTACGGGTTGCTCTCACGGCCAGGGGGGATGTTGGGATTGTCCAACTCACCGTTAATTACTTGATAACGGTCAAACCCCTCTTCACACACGTTTTCGTTGAATTGCAGATCAGGGCGCCAAGTCCATTTTTGAGTCGACTTCCGCACGCTACCGCTCTTATCAGTGGTGGTCGCCTCGCTCTGCAGGGCATTACCTGTCTTGGTGATGCGTTCAACGATATGCAGACCGGAGTCACTGCCGTCCTTATCCGAGTAACCCACGCTATCAACTACCAGGGTGTTGCCCTCCCAGTAACCGATGGAATGACCATTGGGTTGCGGTGTCACTTTCTCCGGGTGTTTTACATTCATGTAAACCTTGCGGGCGATATCCATGTCCTCTTCGGACACCATAACCAGTTGCCCTGCACTTTGAATAATCAAGGTGGTCATACCGCCACCGCTGCCACTCATACGACGAATAGGAGCGCACTGCAGAGTTGAACCCGTTAATTCCACCGCCCGACCACCGCCGGGAGGCGCACCACCAGGCGGCCCTCCAGCGGGTGGACCGCCACCCGGAGCACCACCAGGTGCTTGACCACCGCTAGGCGGAGGTCCACCAAAGTCCATTGAAGGCCACCAAACACCTTCGAAGTTTTTTGGGCCGGATACATTGGGAGGAATATTGGTATTCGACTCAGCGGCTGCCTGTGCGACTGCCGAAGATGCGGCAAGGACGCCAAGGCCAACGGCAATACGCAAGGTACTGCCGACTACATGAAACCAGTCTTTGGTGACCGACCCCGGTGAAGGAGACTTACTCATTATTCAGTAGCTCCTGGCAATCATTTTCAACATGCATACATTCCTGATCCTGGACATCGACTCGCAAATTCATGGCACGAATTATCAACGCATTCAGCAATTTCCCGGCTACCGTTCGTGCCACCCAAATGCAGCTGGAGCTAATTCCTATCCATTGCGTGTACCAATTAATGAACAACAGCGACATCACATAAGACCGCGATGACTTACGCGAAGAGAGATGGCATGCAGTTGAAACGACGATAGTTGCAATTCGATACGACCAAGTGCATTTCGTGAAATATTTCTTGGAAAGATCGCGAGGCAATCGGCAATGAGCCTAGAAATCCCTCATCCTCGACACAGGCAGCCCCTACTTGATTGTTGTTCTGCTTGGCATATGCTCATCGAATGGAAATTACCGAACGAAATAGCCTTCCCAATGAAGACGACACGGATGCCCGCTTTGCCGGCGATAGCGAATTAGCCTATCCAATGGACGGCGCTTCCTCTCAACTGAAGCGCAATGAATTAGTTTCGATCTGGGTTTTCTGGGGCTTTATCGCAGTCCTAACGTTCATCAACGCATTGATAAACGATGCCACCTCCCAGGCCACCAGCAACCGGCTTAATGTGATTGCGCCCTTAACGGCTGCGTTTATTGAAAGCCTGGTCTGGGCTATGTTGACTCCATTTGTGTTTCGCCTGACCCGACGCTATAGCCTCGATCGTCCACGCTGGTTGTTGTCGTTGGTTTTTCTGCTGACACTTGGACTGGTCATCTCAGTACTGATGTCGGAATTCATGACCTTCGTTAGGGCAGAACAAGCCGAATGGCTTCGTGCGCCCGGTATGTCGCCCCCTGAACCCGTGGTACACAATGACAGCGTCCCAATTGCCAAGCGCTTTTGGTTCATGAACGAGTTTGTCATTTACTTGGTGGTGCTGGCCTCAGGTTTTGCGCATGACTACTTTTCACGCTACCGCACTCGCAACGAGCAGGCCAGTGCCCTGCGCGCCCATGCCGCCCATCTGCGCGCTGAACTATCAGACTCTCGCCTCCATGTACTGCGCTCTCAACTCAATCCTCACTTTTTGTTTAACACATTAAACTCCATTTCGTCGTTGGTTGGACGTGATCCACGCAACGCACGCCGGATGATTGCCTGTCTGTCTGATCTCCTGCGCGACACACTTGAAGGCAACGAACTGGAAGTAACGCTGGAACAAGAACTGGCATTCATCCGACGGTACATCGAGATCATGCAGGCCCGTTTCCAAGACACGCTGGTTGTCAGCGAAGGCATCCCCGCCGAAATATTGAATGCCAAACTACCTCGACTGATTTTGCAACCGCTGGTTGAGAACGCAATCAAACACGGAATCTCCAAAACGGACGGCGTTGGCAGCATCGGCATCTTCGCGCATAAAAGCGCTGACATGCTGATAGTCGAAATCAAAGACAATGGCGCCCTTCAGCCCACCGCTCGAATCAGTGAAGAACAGGATGGATTTGGGATTGGGCTGCGCAACACCCGAGCCAGACTGCAGCAATCATATGGCGACAAACAATCACTATCGCTTGCCGGCCATCCAGATGGTGGCGTAGTGGCAACGATCGCTCTTCCCTTCCATACCGAAACCGCTTCGGTGCGCACTCCATGAAATCAGAAAATCCACTTCGAGTCCTGATCGTCGATGACGAATCTCTGGCGCGGGAGCACATCAAGGAATTGCTTAAGGCCATGCCCTCGGTGTCCATCGTCGGCGAGGCGGTCAATGGACTGAATGCAGTTAAAGCAATAAAAGAACTGGCTCCTGACCTGGTATTCATGGACGTGCAAATGCCCGGCCTGAGCGGAATTGACGTGGTACGACAAATTGGACCGGACCTGATGCCGATTACCATATTTGTAACCGCGTACGATCACTATGCCGTCAATGCATTTGACCTCGCTGCCGTTGATTATCTTTTGAAGCCGTTCGACGACGACCGTTTCGATAGAGCCGTTCAACGTGCACGTACGCTCCACGAAATGCGCGACTCCACTGAAATGGGCGTAAATTTCCGCAAAGCATTGGACTACCTGAACGCCGCCCGCCCCACATCGAAAGAAGATCACCAGGCTGCCGAGTACGTAGAGCGGATTGCCATCGAATCACGCGGGCAGGTCCGCATGGTGATTACTACCGACATCGAATACATCACAGCCAGTGGACCCTATGTCGAATTGCATGTCGGCGCAAAGACCCACTTGGTTCGCACACGTATGCAATCTCTTGAGGCGAAGCTTGATCCAAAGATGTTTTTTCGCATACACCGATCGGTCATCGTACATCTCAACCGAATTGATGTGCTTTTACGTCAAGCCGGGGGCGATTACAGCTTGCGTTTAAAGAATGGTATGACCTTCCCGGTCAGCCGCAACCGAATTGAAGAATTGGAGCACTGGATGGGAGTACCTGAGGACGTACCTCGCGCCTCTCGTGCTTGATTCTATTCCAGGCGCCATAGACCCCGGCAATTGCCGGGGTCTATCCTCACCGATTGATTAGAACGAAACACTCACGTTTGCGCCCAGGGTTCGGCCTTGAGCAACATACAAGCCGCGCGGGTGCGCGAATTGCGCAATCGCGTTGTCCTCAATATTTCGAGCAAACGCATTGGCAGCGAAGTTGCGGTATGCAAACGCTACAGACAGATCTGTCTGATTGTAAGCATCCGTCTCCGAGCCGCCGAGCCAATGTTCGAAGGTATTGAAGTAAGACGATGTGAGCTTCTCATCGACGCGCGGTGTAATAGTCAGCTCATTGCCAATACGGAACTCATGACTGTAGCTGAGCGTGCCGGACAGTTCCGGCATTTGCGCCATCGTGTGATCGGTGGCGCTTCGCGGCGCACCAAATACCACGATATCGAAAGTGCCATACTTGCCCTTCATGTAAGCCAGATTTGCTGACAGACGACCATTTGCCGACACGGCCCAGATGGTATCGACGTCCAGACCATACATCTTGGATGCAGCGCCATTACAAGTGGACACGTTGCCGGTCGTGGCGTCGTTCAAACAACCCACATTGCCGATCAGCAGCACGTTGTCGAGAACGCCATCACCATTGGTATCCGCAGTGTTGAAGTATTGGACTTGCATGCGGTCATACACTGTGTAATACGCCTCTGCATTCACTTGCAGGGAGTTATCGAGGAAGCGATTTTTGCTACCCAGTTGATACGAGGTCGATTTTTCATCCTTGTATCTCGCCGGCATGACGTAGTCATTCAACGACTGGGGAATGCCCAGATTGACCAGACCACCTGCCTTATAGCCAGTTGCCACCTGCGCATACAGCATTGAATCAGGCGCCACGTCCAGTTCCACGCCTGCCTTATAGGTAAACGTAGACTTTTTGAGACTCGCTGAATATTCCGGGCTCAATGCAGTTGGCGCACCTGCGACATTAGTATTGGTGTCGGTATTGATGAAGCGCTGATAGTTGCGCGCGTTCATTTCCTTCTCGTCACGCGAATATCGCCCGCCTACGGTTACACGGAATGCATCGGTAATCGGAGCAGTGACCTGACCGAACACCGACCATGGATCGTAAGGTCGCGATTGAACTCGCTGAGCCGTCAGCGGCTGGCCGGTTACCGTATTCACATTGGTTTCCCCGACCACGATGGTATCGCTGCTTGCTGCATAGCTGGACTTTTGCACGAAGCTACCGACAGTCCATTTAAAGGAAGAATCAGGTAAGGAAGCCAGACGCAGCTCATAGGAGTCTTGACGTTCCTTGGGCGATTGAACCTGCCCAGCCGCCGTCACTTCGCTTGGGCTCGCGTCTTCATATACGCGCTCTGACACCTTCCAAGTAGGCAGGAATGTCAACTGTGCGAAATTGCCTAGTGTCAGTTCCAGATCCAAGCCAAAAGTGGAGTTCTTAACTTCGGAATTCCGATCGTAGGCATAATCGTAGTTCGTGGTTGGGCCCTGTTGGCTGGTGAATGGCGGCGCATAGAAGGGGTTGCCGGTGGTGAAATCCGTAAGGCTGACAAAACGGATCGCCGTGGACTTGTTACGCTCGTGTTGGTACGAACCCGTCAGGCTGAAAACATCCGATGGCGAATACTTGAGCTTCAAGCGCGCAGACTGGTTGTCGTAACCGCCCGGATTGTCGGTGGGATATCTCACGCCGTCCGATGCGACTGGGCCAAGAGCGGGCGTATCCAACCAAGTATCTTGCTTGTCGTAACCCACTGTAAGGCGCGCAGCCAGCGAGTCGGTTAACGGTAGATTCAACATGCCATTCAAAGAGCGGCCGTTGTAGCTCGTGACCTGGGCCTGAACCTTGGCGGCAAACTCAGCACCCGGCTGAGCGAGAACCACATTGACTGCGCCGCCGACGGCCGATGCACCATACAGCGTACCTTGCGGGCCCTTCAACACTTCGACGCGTTCAACATCGAACATCGAGCTGGTTACGTTACGCGCATTGCTGGAGCTTACGCCGTCGATGTTTAAGGCTACTGAAGGCTGAGCCGAATAGGACTTATCGACATTGTTGGTACCGATGCCGCGAATGAAAATCTGTGCACCCGCACCACCCTGACGTTGAATAGCAACGCCGGGAATTGTTGTCAGCGCATTGTCAAGCTGACTGATACCACGATCAATCAACTCCTCGCCCTGAATCGTTGAGATCGCAATCGCAGTTTTCTGCGAATTCTCTTCACGCTTTTGTGCCGTCACTACGATTTCTTCAAGCACTTCCTGAGCCTGCGCAACCGACGCGGAACCAAGTGTGACTGCTAAAAATGTGCTGGCTGTTCCGCATAGGAACTTCTTCATGAGACCCCCAAGTAATTGCTGGCTTAAATGAATTGCAAACGCATTGTCAACGTCCATGCCGACAACAGCGCTGACCATGTCCGTATCGCTGATTCAATGAGTACCAATACGGGCCGACGATTTTTAGCAAAAGCCGCAATGATGTTTAACGTCTAAGCTATGAAGTGCATGTTGATAGCTTGAACAGATACTTTAGGCATCAATCGCAGAATTTTTAGTTCCGTCCTTTTCAACAATTGCGCAACATTGACGAAAAAAAACCACAGATCACATTAATAACATTAGTCGTGAAAACACGGATTTTTTGAGTATTTTTTTGTCCCTGTTGCAGAATCGCAAATCAAACTCTCCATACTGCCTGCTTGCAAAACGCAGAAAAGAGAGATCCCCGGCCTGCAAAGCTGTGAGGGGGCACAGCCGGAGAGATGCAGGTCGGGGATCTAGTCAAACAATCTAGAGATCAATCGTCTCTTGACGGATCACTTAGCCACAGCAGGAGGACCGTAGCTGAAGGTTTCACTGAACGTTTTGTAAGGTTGAGGCAGTTGGATCTGATTTGGCGGCGTAGTCGGCGTCCACGCCTTGTAGCTTGAAGCCGGTGCAGCCTGACCACCCGGCCCCTGCGCGGGCGCCAAGGTTGCCGCGACCTGATCTGAAAACGGCTTGTCTAGATCGTAGTAGTAAAGCGTGATGTTGTGCAGATGCCAGATCTTCCACTGTCCGTCTTCCTTGATGAAATCAACTGCGTAATTTTCCCATGCAATCGTCGCTGCAGGCTTACCCCTGGCGACCTCAAGCGCAGGACCACTGGTCTGCCAGAAACCCTTGGCAGTCTGTCCATCTTCAGCCACTTCGATGATGGGCGACTCCAGACTATGAATGCGGACATCGCCAACGCCAAAGTTTTCCGGTTTGTTCTCGATTTGCGGATAGAGCTTGATCATGCCTTCGAGGCCGCGCTGTTTACGCGTCGCATCATCGCCAAAAGCGCTTTTGATCTTGTCGAAGCCAACCAGGATGTGACTACCGTTCATGGAGAAACTGACATCTGCCGGCTTCTTTGCAAATAAATTCGCAATTTTATCGCCCTGCCCCATGGCGTTCCACGCGGCGCGCAGCCCCATGATATTGGCGACCTCGCGCGCATCTTTCTCACGCTGCACCATGGTTTGCAATTCACGCAACTCTGCATTGGACAGCGCTTTGCTGGATGCGGCCATTGCAGGTCCGGCAAACATCGCGACCGACAGCGAAGTCGCAACCAGAACACTGCGTGCAGTTGAAGAAAAATTCATAAATACCCCTGTTGAAAGATTAGTTCTCAAGTCTTGCAGCCACATCTTGCTGACATGGCCGCGACAGCTATTTGGATTACTTCACGTAGCCCTTCTGCTTGAAGATGTCCACGGACGTCTCAAGACTGCCTACCTGTCTGCCGTCGCCAAAAGTCATCCGAAGAAATTGACCGCCATTGCGGCCATCCTTCAGTGGATGCAATTCGACTACCACTTTGTCACCCTTGGTGAAGTCCTTTTTGGTGAATCCTTGCTGCGCAAACTGACCGGGCGAAGTACCCTCAAGGCCCCAGACGTCGGTGCCGCCCTTGGCGTTGGGCACCGCGATCCAGATCCATGCATGCGGATTTTTCCACTCAACCGAGTAGATGGTGCCCTCGATTTTGGTCAGCTTGTCGCCGTCGAACATAGCGAACGAATGGTGCGCATTGACCGAAGCAGTGACGGACATGAGTCCCACCACAACAGCTATCAGCCACTTCGGTATTACTCTAATCAACATACTCGATACTCCACATTGTCGAATCGATCGCCTATTTGATGGGCGGCGGCGGGGTGAGATCCAAGATCAGATTGCCTTCGGCATCCACCTTCTGGCGGCTATCTTCACGATTGCATTGAGAGCTGCTAAGCGAACCGCCACCACCACCGCCTCTGCTGGCAGCGCCGCCACCGCGCGCGGTGTAGGCTTTCTTAAAAACCCATGGCGTAGTCAGGCGAGCCGGCGCATCCACCGTAACGGTGACCTCCATGTTTTCTGCGCTTAGAAGCGCGTAACGTTCTACGATGTGGCTGGCGCCGCCATACGCGACACCGTAATAGAGTTCATGGCCAGGATTAACGCCCACCGTGTCGACCACCAGCGTATTGCCTTCCCACCAACCAATTGAATGCCCGTTGTACTTGATCGTTGCGGCATTGGAATCAATGTTCTTGGGATGGGCTCGGCCATCCATGAACACTTCACGCACTTCACCTGCCGCGCCAATCAGAAGACGGTTGCCGGGCTGAAATAAAAACGTTGGTGCAAACGTGTACCAAATAGACCGGGTCATGCCATTCGGCGCACAGGCAGCCTGCTTGAACTCTGCTTTGCCATCCCATATCCGCTGCACATAGTCTTTTGACTTGGCAAGATACTCGGGCTTCAGCGGTGGATAAGTCAGCGCGGTTAAGACAATCTGCGTCGCGTCATAAGACTCCGGCGAACCCCAGCCCACACCCCAAATCTTCGGAAGCTTTTGTATCGACTCCCAAGTCATATTCGGCGTGAATGTCTTTTGCACCGAATTTTGCGACGGAGTTTGTGCCGACACAGTCGTCACACTCAGGCTGCACGCCAGCACAATGCCCGCAGATACCAGTCCGACGCGAATGGAATTTCTATTCATATGTTTCATATTTGCTTGCACTTTATTCCGTCGCTGAGAACCAGCCGCCTTTCGGTTCGCAGAATGTGCTGGCAAGGCTGCCGGCCGGCCCACGCTTATAAGTCACGCGATAGACCCACGGCTTGCTGAAATACAGCGGTGCTGTGACCGTCGTTTCACGCTCGAGCGTGTTCTTATTGACCAGTCGATAACGCTCTACGACGTGTAGATCTGGGTCATTGGGAATGCCGTAAAAGGTATTGATGTCTTCACGTACCGAGACCGTATCCACCACCAGGGTTTCACCGTCCCAATGCCCTTTCACATCGCCATTTACCGGGAGACCAACCAAGGCATTCGGATCACGCAGCTGGGCGGAATGAGTACCCCCGGCCACCGAGATTGCCCGCACCTGGAAGGCCTCTTGAATCATGACGTTTCCAGCGCCGTATATGAATTGCAATGGATAGGGATACCACCCGAGACGGGGCTGTCCCTCGGCCCGACATTCTGAACTCGGCAATGCAGTCTCACCCTTGATCAGGCTGGCGATTTCGGCCTTGGCATCGTCAACAAACTCAGGCTTGATGGGTGGCAATGCGAGCTTCTTAAGCAGGGCCAACTCATTGCTAGGAATACCAATGGGTGTCCATTGCGCATTGAGCCAATCAGGCAACGAGGCCAGCGATTGCCAGGTCATCCCAGGCAGGTTGCTGTTCACAGGTTCTTGAGGAGGAGGCTGTTGAGCAACGACTGCTGTGCAGCTCAAGGTACCGAATGTTGCAACAAGCCATGTTGACCGCACGATTCGTCGTAGTTCCGAACCCACTCCAACCCCCTGCCGTAATTGAGAAAACCAGGTGCTCATGGTGCTGTTGACGTGAAAATCGATCAATGCACGCTGATGGCAATTCAGTACGCCCAGATGCACTTGGTCGAACTAGCCACTTGTGGCGTGGCTGTTATGCCGGGAGCGTTGAGGAGACGCTCATCGTTGATAGGCGGAATTGGACACCCGCACTGGCACTAACACTCACTTTTTACTCAGCGCAGGCACCACCACATCGGTGGCGCCTGCCCTATCAACAATGGATCAGTAATACAGCTCTGGATCGCTGTTCGCGGGCAGTTCGGCATGCAAGTCCCAATGCTCAATAATCTTTCCATCCTTTAGTCTAAACAGCATCCAGATCTGATCACCGGTAGCGTCGGGCTTACCTTTCGCAAGACCTTGCACAAATACGAAATCTTCCGACGCGATGACCTTCTTGATTTGAAGCGACAAAGTGGCCGACATGGGCCCACCGAATACTCGTACTTCCGCCGCCTTCTGTCCTTCGAAATTGTTGTTCTGAATCAGTTGCGGTCCGCCCATGTATTTGTTCTTGTAATCTTTGTGCACATACTTGTCGAATGCTTCGCCGGGCTTATGTTGATTGAACTCCATGTCCACAAATTCGCGCACCACGCGACCATTGGGCGTATCTGCGCCTTTCATGTCGGTGGGACCGGATGCCCATGTAGGAATTCCAAATAGCCCCAGCGTAATCAACGCGACTGTTTTGCCCACTTTAGTCATAACTTCTCCTGTGTTGTGCAAATTAAAGCTCACGACGCCCCACGTGATACTGATTCCTTCAGTCCCGACAGAAAGCCTATCCATTGTGGAAATTAGCGCCAACATCGTTCCCCGCATCGAAGCAACACACGATACATAGCGAGCGCTTCAACACACAAAGATCCAGCATCACCAGGATCATCTGAAAGTGCTGTATTTAAATAAATCCATGCCAAAGGTTTAATGGTCTTCGGTAGCACTTCGTGATGTCCAAGTGCAGCTCAACGCAATTCTTACTGCACTCGCCCCCTGTACCTTGCAATCTTCAGTAGCATCGCTCGCCAGCCTTACCTTGAATATCTAAACAGCAGAACAGAGGCTGTAAAACATGGCAAAAAGACACATCAATCTCCCGCTGGGTATTTTGCTGGCAATCGTACCGCTGGCATGTGTTGCTCAAATCGTCACGCCGCCAATGCAAGGTCAGGGTCGTGAGCCCGGTCAAGGCCCGGAGAAACGCGCTCCGGTTGCAGCGCCCATGCCCGTGGCGGATCGTTCTACGGAGTGCAATGCACAATGCCTCACCGACATTGCTAAACAGTACCTGAGTGCTCTGGAAAAGCGCGACTTCACGCCGCTTCGGGTTGCTCCAAATCTACTGGTCTCCGAAAACGGTCATTACAGCCGCATTGGCGAGAACCTATGGAAGGTGCTGGAAAAGCTGGGACCGGATCGCCACTACTACACCGATCCCATCTCCGGCAACATCATCACCATCGGCACCCTCGAGCAAAGCGCCCAGCAACCTTTCATTTATGTATTACGTCTGAAGGTTGAAAATCGCTTGGTGGCAGAAGTTGAAACCATGGTGATTGCGGACACCAATGCCGGACAACACTTCCGACCGGATAACATCGCAAAATTCGACAGCACACTACTCACCGCCGTACCGACGGCAGATCGAATGACCCGTCAGGAATTGACGCAGGCTGCCGATGCCATGTGGTTCGGTGGCGCCACCATCACTAAATCCAGCGATTGCATTCATTGGGAAAATGCTGACCGTCTGCCGCAATTCACCTGTTCCACCGGCATCAAGCCCGGTCGCGGCGGCTTGTTTAACGCACAGCGCGCGGTGCGCCACCCCTTAATTGATGTAGAACATGGCCTGGTGTTTACTTACGTACTTCAGGATGCGTCGCCATACCAAAATCCCAACCCGCCAGACGACGAACGCACACCCCGTTTCTACCAGGGGCCCGTCACATTCACCGTCATGCAGATTGCCAAGTTCAAACGCAGCAACACGATCTCCGCTCATCACCTGTTCATGACCGTACAGGAAGCGGCATTGCCTGCTGTATTCGTGGAGTAGTTATGCCGCATCCATGAATAGCGAGATATCGCGGGATGTAAACCTTACTATTCCATCGTTCCGTAGAAATAGTCAGAATATTTGCCGCTTCATTAAGACCGCTACTGCCGTGCTGAACTAATTCAGCACGGCAGGATGTTGCTAACTATTATCGAATAACTGCTTCAAGCAGATATCAGACACTAACGGGGGATGTTATGCAGCCAAATGGTAACGCTGTACTGCTTTCCTTACTGATGCTCGTAACGTTGCCTGGCTGCGTGAGAGGACCATCACAGCAGCGGATAAGCATGCCGTCCGGCTCAAAATACGTTTCTATGGGCAGTTCGTACGCAGCAGGCCCCGGAATCGGCATCTCAGCCGACACACCCGCTAATCGCTGCCAACGATCGAACGACAACTATGCACACCAGCTTGCGCGTCGTCGTCAACTGCAACTGGTCGATGTCAGTTGTGGCGGCGCAACGACGGCGAACATCCTTGGCCCGTGGAATGAGCTCCCCGCCCAGGTTGATGCAGTGGATGCGGACACCCGCTTGGTAACCATCACCATCGGCGGCAACGATATCGGTTTCGTCGGTTCATTCATGCCTGTTCCAGCCACCTGTGGAAGCATTGCGAATGCTGCGTCTACCGCCGGAAATTGCCCTCCACCACGCTCTGTTCCAAACGAAGAAGCCTATGCAGCGCTCGAAACGCGGATGGCAGGCATCGCTACGGAAATACATCGCAGAGCACCGAGCGCGCTGGTTGTTTTCGTTGACTACCCAAGGGTGCTGCCCGATGGAGCGCTGTGTCCCGCTTTACCGCTTTCGGAAGCGCAGACGCGCGAAAGCCGGGAGTTGGCGCGCCGACTTTCGGACCTTACCAAACGAGCGGCACAGCGCTCCGGCTCAATGTTGATTGAAGCCTCCAAGATTTCGCGAAACCACGATGCCTGCGCGAAAGACCCATGGATGAATGGAGTCATCAATACGGTAAAAAATAGATCGTCAGGACAATTTGTCCCGGTTCATCCTACGATCAAGAACATGACGGCTATTGCTGAAGCGCTTGATCGAGTACTCAAGTAAGTGCCATTGACATGACACTGCTCAGTGCATGCCAATGCACTTAAAGATGCCAGCGTGCAGTTCAGGTCGCTGCTGCATCTATTCGATGCAAACCGATTGAATAAAAAGCATTAAAGTGCAGACTAACTTTGCCATGGATGGAAACGGCCCCAAGCACTCTGTCTTCGTGCCTGGTGTTGTGCCGGAGTGAGCAGGTCCCTCCCTGCTCACTCCTTCTTCCATCTTGAATTCTCGTTTTAGTGAGGCGCGTGACGAAGCAGTCTCTACTAGACGGATTAAACACTCGCAAGAGTGGTTGATGTGCGTCGACGCGATTGCGAGTACATCGCTAAACCCGAGATCAGCAGCCAAATCATCGCCAGACCTGCTGCCAACGCAATAAATCTCCCAGCGAATACGCCGATAAAGTCACCGCGATGAATGAAGAACATCGCCGGTTCGCGGGATCGAGGGTATTTATAACGACAACGCGCATACTAGTCCTACACTTTCTGCCAAAGTTAATGCTCAAACAAATCAGACAAGCGGCTGCGACCACGTGCGTTACTGTATGAAAGGCGATCTCAGGACATGATTAGTTCTCAACCCTAACCAATAGTTTTATACCCTCGATCCCGCGACCCTGAGCTCACCCGGCTATATTCATGATCCGGTTACCCTCGCTAGCCACGGGTCGATCGCATTCCATGTCGACTTGGCTGGTCCGTCGATCAACCCATGCGATGCGCCGGGAATAACGCGATACTCAACATCTTTGCGACTCTTACGCAATTCGTCCAGCAGTGAAATGGTCACATCATTCGGCATGGCTTTATCGTTGCCGGCAAGCATCCATAGGCTTGGAATACCAAGAGCGCGCAGACTGGTCATTGGATCAAAATCTTTGTACCCGTTACTCAGCAAATAGGGCCTGGTGTCAAATCCCATCTGAAAGCTCGCTATAGAATAATCAGTCGCCGGCGAAGCCGAGATAGTCAACAAATACGCAGCATGCCCACTAAGCACGGCGGCCCGCGGCGCATACTCTCCCCCCTTACTCATTCCGATGAAACCAACAGCATCCGGTCGTATCTCGGAATGTTTCCTCAGAAATTCAAGAGCGGCAGCCGCATCCGATGCATATGGTTCAAGATCGCGTGGCGGTGCGTCGGGGCTCACCGCATCCCAACTACCTGTGGATTCGCCAATTCCCCTTCGGTCGAAGGCCAACACGGCAAAACCTCTTCTCACAAAGGGAAGAGCAAGAATGCGGTCGCTGCTACGCGGGGTTGGCGCTGAAGCACTTAGTATGACCATACCAGGGTACTTGCCAGGCTTTTCAGGCAAGTACAGCGTTCCGACCAGATGCACGTCCTGATTGTCGAAACGCACTGTCTCCATACGATATCCCTGGAGTGGCTCCCATTTAGTCCAGCCATAGAAGAGAAGAGCGGCTACTCCGACAACGGCAAAAAAATAGCGCCATTTCCGCTGATCCGGGTGGCGCATGAGGAGGCAAGTGAAACCGGAAAGAATCGCACCGATCAATGCCACCATGCCTACGCGAGGGTTAACACTCCATGGCCCTGTTCGAAACAAGACTAGCCACAATGCATACGCAATGAATGCAGACCCCGACCAGCGCCCAACAAGCTTCAGCCCGGCCCAACTAATACGCCCAATGAACTCCAATCCTGTCCAGATTCTGCGCATCATTTTCGATCTCCATTTCCTGACAGGACTAGGTTTCTCTCCGATCCCGTCCACTTTCTGGCCACCCCAGAAGGCTTTACAAGCTGAGATGCATTAACCACAACAATCCAAACGAAAGTCAGCATTAATAAATTGCAGAGGAAGTAATGGGCATACGCGTAGCCCAATGTCCATTCTGGCTAATCACGCTCTTGCTAACCAAAATACTTTTCGACAGCCAACGTCACAGCACTGCCAGCCTTCTACAAATGATTTCCCCAAAAAATGACCAGTCTCTGATCACAAGGCACCGCCACTCAATACCTGCTTGCTGCGAATTCGCGATTGCAGATACATAACCAGACCCGAGATCAGCAACCACGCCATGGCCAGACCGGCAGACAGAGCGATAAACCTGCCACCAAATACTCCGATGAAATCTCCGCGATGGACGCGCTTCATCCAACTATGTGAATCCGCAGCTGCACCACCCGGGCCGACCTGACCTGCCACACCAAAGATGTAGTCATTCTCAGTCAGGCGGAAACCGATCGCCCCGGGATGTTCGCCACCGAAGAGTACCGGCGCAAAAACATTGTCGCCGTTATGAGTGAGTACCATGCCGATGACCTTGGCATCTGGCACTGATTGCTGCACGCGCCGCCACACATCATCAACGGTGCTGAGTAACTGAGCATCTGTGAACGATGCAGGAGCGCCACCAACCATGACGGCGCGCGATTCATCGGTGAGGTTGAACCACTCAAGCAATGCACCGGTAATGGCCTGATTCAGAATAAACACCGCCATGACTATCGATATCCAGCGATGCAGTCGTCGCCAGAAGGACGTATCGCGCCAGAAGAATTCGGTCCGTTTTACACGGCGACGCGCTGCATAGAGTGTGAGATACATGTAGCAGCCGCTGGCGCTCAGCAAAACCAGCGCAATGCCGGTTATCAACCCCAACTGCATACCAATCGTAGCCAGCGTATTTCCGGCGCCAATGTTGCCGCGATGCCAGTTCTTTACGCTCGAATGCCAATTCGTCGTAGCACCATTGCCCGGCGGTAGATTCGCGGATTCCTCTGCTTTTGTTTCAATGATGGTTGCCGTGTCGATATTGACGGCAATAGGCCGCACCGCGGAATCCGTGAAGCTCAGCGTGCCACGTAGTTGTTGCCGATCGGAGCTGAGTTCAAGCATCGCGATATCTGCGACGGGTCTCTGCTCGCGAGCCACCGCCAGTGTTACGCTCGTCATGCGACGCAAGTCTTCCCGAGTCAATACGCGAGCAGTCTCAATCGGCATTCCCGCTACATGGTCAGGCGTGATAGCGCCCGGTCCGCCGCCATCACCCGCCCACGCCTGTTGTCGGTCTGTAATGTCAATTACCGCCAGACAGACACCGGAAACAACCCAATAAGCAATAAGGATACCGAACACCAACATCAGCCAGCGGTGGAACTTACGCATAATTATTCCGTTGGATCGATTTATAGAAACACAGACAAAGCCGTAACCGGTTTTACCGGTGCTCCTGAATCAGTAAAGATATTGATCAAAGTGCAGCCTGAAATTTGTTTTTGTTTCTAAGAATGCCCATATCTGTCATTCCTCACCACCACAGACCTGAAAGCGTCATAGAGGCTTTTCCGTGTAGGGCGTCAAGGTCGCCGACTTCAGGCCGTAGCCGACAGGCTTGTTACCGTTGATCTGACGCCCCGGCAGTTTGAACACCAAGGATTCCACCACGGCACGATTGAACAACGATGTGTCCAACTTGATAGTCAGATTGTTTTTACCGGGTTGCAGGTAGCCACCGAGATCCACTTCATCCGCAATGACATTAAAGCCTTTCAAACTTTTTCCGTTGATGACAACTTCCGTCACCTGATCCTGACCGTAACCCAGCTTCAGCACTGCACCTGTATCATTGCTCCAGTCTGGTGGCAGATCGAAACTGGTGGTGTAGCGGCCAATGCCCGATACATTCAGCATCGATTTGACGCCCAGCGTAGCCAATTGTTGCTTGGTGGCTGGCAAGTCACTCCAGCTACCTAATGAGATGTTCTGGAAATTGATCGTGGTCTTTGTAGACGCACTCGGATCTTTATACATCGCATAGGGCGTATCGAATTCAGTAACGATCTTGCCCTGCTTGTTGGCATTAGTGTAATCAGGGCCAAAGCTCTGTAGTTCAAGATTCCACTTGGCCATACCGAGGTCCAGTAACGTAGGTGTCTCGCCAAATAAAACGGTTTTCTTGTTACCGTCTGCCAGCACCACTGTATGCTCACCGGCAATTTTGCTGCGCAACCACATAGAGCCGTCTCGGTATATGGCCTCTGCACCCGATGCCTCGACAACGCCCGCGGCAGCCTTACCAACGTTTTTGTTGAGTAATGCCACTATCGTCGACTCACCACCATGCAGATTGATGCGTGTCGATACCGTGCCGTCCTGATTGACATGATATTGCGCGATGGGTCTGATTTCGCCAGTCCACGCATTCAGTTGGTATGGAATACCGATACCGGTCAACACGACGTCGGTTGTCACAGCCTTACCGGTTTTGTAACGCAGGTTCTGCCCCACATTCAACATTCCGCCATTGCGCGGGTTGGTGTTGTTATAGAGATAGAAATAGTCGGAGCCATCGAGCTTATCGACGTAGTGAGTGGCTTCCAGCGCAACCTGATCATATGACGCGGCGGGCTTGATCAGTAAACGCTTCAGTGCCGCTAATACGTCGGCACGCGTACTAGTCTGAACCACATTCTTTGTCGCTTTTAATTGCTCTAACGCCGCCACCAGCGCGGCATCGGTGTTATCACCCGCTTCGGTGCCAGACACGCTTTTGGCAGTCATATTCAACAGCACGACTGGCAAGCCGCTCTCGGCCAGCGATTGCAGCTTCTTTATCAATGCGACCCTGTAGGAGCGAGGCGGTTCTTCCTCAAAGCTGGCTGCAACACTGGCTGGCCCTACCGAACCGCCATCAGGCGCACCCGCGCTCATACCCTGTGCTAAGCCTTCAGGCCCACCCATTGGATCGGTGTTATCAGTGCCGCCCGCGCCATCATTCAATGAACCGACCACGATCATGGCTTTATAAGCAGGTCCATTCTCGTACAGACGTCCATTGGAAACGGTGGCCGACTTGAGATTGAGCATGGCTTCGCTGGCGACGTGGTACGAATAACCGTTGTCCAGCAGATTCTGGAACGAATTGCCCGAGCCATTGCCAATCACCGCCAGATCAACCTTTGCTACGCCATTGCGCAACACCGCCTGATTACGCGCCATGTAGCCACTTAGAGAAGCCACATCCTCCCAATAAATTTGCCGATAGGTGTATGACTCGGCGAAGTTATTGCCAAACGCCTGCCAGCCGCTCCAGTTGGACATGTAACCATTCCACGTCTTGTTGTACGGTGAGCCGTGCAGGATGACGTGGTTCACGCCATGCGAAAAATTCTGGGTTACTTCAGTCAACACATCCGCCCAGTTGAGCATGAGGTTACCGAAGCCAGTGACCGCTTCCATTGATACATATGCTTTGTCTTCCATACGCGCTGCACCGGCCAGCTGGCGAATGCCATCGCCCTTGGTACCGTTGTCTCCTTCCGGAATATCGACAATCGCTGCCGAGGAGAACTGATCGACACCGGTCACACCACGGGCCTGGGCACGATAGGTGTATTCGAAGCTCTTGGCCCACTGGCTGATTGGCTGCAGGTGCTCGGTTTCGTACAACTTACCCAACGTGTTGCTGAAATCGGTGTGGATGCGGGCGGCTAGCGTCGCGTCGGTAAAAGATGTGGCGCCCAACGCCACGACAGCGGGCATCTGCACGGCATATCAATAGTTGCGCGCCCTGAGCTTGTCCGACAGTGAATGCGACCAGAATGCAGTAGAAGCTGCAGTTTCTATCGAGTCTTCAAAGATGCTCGACTTGTTTGTTTTAAGCATTGCGCGTAATTCGTCGTCGAGGATCTTCTGTTCCCAGAACCACGACACTGCGTCGACACCTTCTTTAGAGAAGTAATCCGTGGTGTAAGTGCGGCCATACATCAGCACCGCAATGCCGCCGAAGCCACCATCCGACATGACCTGGCCGGTGCCTCGACGATAGATAGTCACGGCTACATAGTCGCCAGGCTTGATAGTCGTCCCCGCACTGGGCTGATAACCCCGTAATTGAGTATCAGCAGCAGATAGATCAGCTTGATATACCGACTGCCAATCCTTCATGCGAGCACGGTTACCCTCAGCGTCGACCTTGCGATTGAAACTCTTGCTCAGATCAGCACTTGCCGCCGGCTCCGAACCCCATAGTTCCACCACCTGTTGGTAGTCGAAGCCGTACTTTTTCGCCGCAGCGGCATCCGGCACGCCTGCCGCATAGCCGGCGCCTGCAACTGCTTGGGTGTTGTTAGTCAGATCAATCAGCGAGCCGAGGTCATATTGCGGATTGCCCTTGGCGTCGATAGCGGCGACTTTTAACAGTACGGCAGACACCAAAGTATCAGTAAAGATAAACGGTGCAGCGGGTGCAGCCGTGATTCCATCCCGTAGCCGTATCGTCGGCAACGGTAATTTCACTTTGCCACTACCAACCTGCTCAGTGGTCAACTTCTGTACGGTGTGTGACACCTCTTGTACGGCGGCATCATCGTTCGGATCGATACTGCTGATAATCAATGGCCAATGTGGCGCGATGGTGATATCAACCGTGAAACCACCAGGCACTTCGTTGGCTGCTTTGAGGACTTTCTTCAGCAGCTTGCGCCAGGCATCTGTTCCCCAGCCAATCAGACGCGACTGATCGTTCGTGAAATTCGCGCCATCGGCCAGCATGGCTACTTCCACGCCGCCGAAGCCGCCTTCGGCAAGCGCCTTTATCTGTTTGCCGATGGTATCGAATTCATCCAGGCCCGCACCGGCATCCGGAAACCACATACGCGCCATTGGCCGATCTCGATAGCTTGGCTGCAAAAAGCTTTCGAGCACACTCCCCTTATATACAGTGTTCAAGCGATACGACGGAGATACCCGACTCGCCAATTCCGAAACGGGCAAAGGATTTTCGGACTGATTGCTGCAGCCAGGCACTATCAGCCCGCACAACAGCATCAAAAGAAAGCCCCGAAATCGGTGGTTCATATTCTTATCCCACTTTAATTCGTTGGTTTGTCGCATTGCACAATGCTACGACGCAATCTCAATGCAACTATTTATTCAACTTTCTACGCGCATGCCACCATCTTGAGCAAGAGGTTAACGTCCAACAACAACAGACAGTGGCACTTCGAAACGCTCCAGTGCACTTGGTGATTGTTTTCTTGCCACTTCAAAATACACCTGCAAAGGTAGTAGCTCTTCCGTGACCCAGAACGACAGCGACCCATCAAGGGACCGTAGAACAGGTCAGATAATCGTCACTCAGGAGTACTCATGAAATTATCCAATTGCATTCTCATGGTCGCATTTGCCGCGACTTCTGCACTTGCCCAAACACCGCCCCCCGCCGCCGCGCCGCCGCAGAACACTACTAAATTCGACTTCACGCCCTTCATTCAAGAAGCCGACACAAATAAGGACGGAAAAATCTCGTTGGCCGAATGGAAAGCGACTGGCGTATGCGAATCTATCTTCAGCATGTTGCATACAGCTAAGGACGGGGACATGACCGTCGCTGAACTCACCGCCCGTATGCCGCAGGCAGAGGCCGACCAAAACAAGGATGGCAAACTCAATACCAAGGAGATGATCTGGGTATGTAATGCCGGTCCAAGTGGCGCACCACCGCCCGGCGGCGCACAAGGCAATGCTCCGGCAGGCAGCACACCGGCTCGTTAATCACCTGTTTTTAATAAGGCTCTGGACTACGCGACCTCATGCACGGCATGAGGTTCGGCGTCTCCATTACCGGCGCTTGATGCCTATACGTCACTGAGGATTACCCAACTCGTATTTATCGACGCCCTTAAGGAAACAAGTACGACATGACTCACTCACGCATATCGTTTATGACCTGGTTAACTCGTTCGGTAGTGAGCGCAGTATTCAGCACAATAAGCTGCTGTAGCGTGGCTTCTGCTGCGACCATGCAAGGAGCAGTACATACAGGCACGACGACCGTCGTTAAGACCGTCACGCAACCCGTACCCGTTAACGACGAAGTCCTCATCAAGGTCCGCGCAGCTGGACTTAACCCAGTGGACTGGCGAGCGCCAGGTGGTGAAAACGGAATGGGTGCAGGCGGTCCTCCTCCCGGCGCACCCAATACAGGTATGGCCGGCGGTCCTCCTCCCGGTGGACCTGGCGGCGGCTCAACCACGCGCAATCCAGATTCGGTACTGGGCTTCGATGCCGCCGGCATCATTACCGCGATCGGGCCTGGCGTAACTAACTGGAAAGTCGGTGACGCGGTGATCGCCTTTCTCGATTCACGCGGTGCCTATGCGCAATATGCAGTTGCGCCTGTTGCAGCGTTGGTGCGCAAACCCGACAAGCTGAGCTTTGAACAGGCTGCGGGCATTCCAACAGTGGCTTATGCCGCATGGGCGGTGCTCGTGGATGTGGCCAAGGTTGGCAAGGGTCAACGCGTGCTGGTTCACGGTGGCGCGGGCGGCGTGGGCTCTGCGGCGATTCAGATCGCCAAAGCTCGTGGCGCCTATGTCATTGCCACCGCTTCCAAAGCTAATCATGACTATCTGCGTTCCATGGGCGCAGATGAAACCATCGATTACACCACCGAGAAATTTGAAAACAAAGTACGAGACATCGACATCGTCATGAACACTCGCGATGCAGACACTGCCACCCGTTCGTTGCCCATCATCAAGAAAGGTGGACAACTGGTTAGCGTATCAGGGCGTCCTTCCGATGCAGATTGTCAGGCCGCCGGTGTTACCTGTGCAGGTCGCTCCATGACCGGCGCAACACCTATTGGAGGCGTGCTGCAAAACATTGCCGATCTGGTCAACCAAGGCAAGTACCAGGTACGTGTCGATAAGGCCTATCCATTGGCGGATATTGAAAAGGCATTCGAGGACGGACGTCAGGGACACACTCGCGGCAAACTGGTTCTGACTATTCCTTAGCAAACAGCAGCACATCACCGCCAGACAATGTAGCAGTCATTCAGCGACGCACGAACCTTGGCTATCACAGGCACGCGCGGCCGCAGTGGTTCCCCGTAGTCTGGCCAAAAACTTGACTGCGTAGAGAGCGGCTCGGCTGCGAGTTTCAACGACATCGGCATGACCAGTTATGCCCAGCGAGGCCAATTGATCCAATCCTGCCACACTCCCCTCCTGTACATGCGTAGCAATCCAGAACAAGATTTTCTGCAGATCCTGGCTCGACATTTCCTGTTGCATGCGCGTGAATACAATGCTGGGTGCAAACGCCTCGGTAGGCTGTTGCAATACATCCAATGTGCCGATCAACAACAAGTAGTTGCGGACGCGCTGTAACCGATCAACCTCAAGAGCTGGTGCCCATTGATCGAGACCACTGGCGATGCGATTGAGCGAATTGATGATTTCGCCCTCTGGCAACTGATCGGCCGCGGCAATGGGTGTGACGATGCCGTTATCGGGTGGCAATTGCGTAAAGTCGATCTGCGCATCGATGTCATTGAGATCTACTTGCCGCCAGGGCTCAACATCGGTGTTCACTGAGCGAATGGCAACGAGTGCAGCCGACGCTTCGCGGTGCGATTGAAAATACCAACCGGTTGCCACCCAGCATAGCAATGCCAATGCCAGCCATCCCTTGCGGGGTAGATACCGAAACTGTTGCTGCGAATCCCAGCGAAACAGCAACACACCGACCGCGCCGCTGCAGCATCCTGTCAGCAACAATGCCAGCAGTTCCTTGCCAGCTAGAGCCCCCATCATTGCCTGCTGCAAAGCAGCCACCGAGTAGATGCCTGGCAAGTACAATGCAAATTGCCGCGTCCACTCAGGCAGGGCGCTCACCGGCACCGCTACCCCGCCTAAAATCAGCATGGGCAGAAACAGACACTGCCCAAGCGCCTGCACTGCGGGCACCGTATCAGCCAGCGCGGCGACTACCAGCCCGACACCCAGGAATGTAAAGCTGGCGACGGTGAATGCAATGCATAGCGCCAAGGGATGCATTGGCAAAGGCATACCCAGCGCCATAGCGCACAGCAGTTGCAGCAGCACGGCCGATATCAGAATGCAGTAACGCGCCACCAGGTTGCTGATAAGCATGCGCTGTCGTTGCGCCATCAACTGATAACGACGCCATACCCCGCGCTCACGTTCGCTTACCAACGTGGTAGGCAAGCCAAAACAAGCGCCGCCCAGAATACCAATGGTGAGCAACTGCCCGACATGATTGAGCAGCGGTTCTGCTTCATAGCGATACAACACCCGAAACGCCAGCAGAAACAACAGAGGAAACAGATAGCCATACAGCATGGCCATGCGATTGCGGAAATACAGCTTTAAGCTGATCTGCAACGAATACAGAAAGCCATTCATCGGGACTTATCCACTGCAGTCATTTCCAGGAAGGCCTGCTGCAAAGTGGCCGATTGCAAGTGCAATTCGATCAACTGCGCCTGTTGCTGCGTCAATGTTGTCAGCAACGCCGGCAGGGTCACTAACGGATCGGATACCTGCAGCAACCAACCGCCCGCCTCTGCCAAGACGGCCTGCACGCCCTGCAATTGCAACAGCATCTGTTCACTCAACATAGGCTCGCTGACCACACGTAACTGCTGCCCGACGCCGGTATTCGTCATCAACTCCTGCGGCGTACCACTGGCAATCAGCTGACCGCGATGCATGACCAGAATGCGGTCGCATAGCATCCTTGCCTCTTCCAGATCATGAGTGCTCAGCAGGATAGCCCGGCCTTGCCCACGCAATTGTTGAATCAATCCATGCAGTTGCTGACGCGCACCCGGATCAAGGCCGGCGCAGGGCTCATCGAGCACCAACACATCAGGCCGGTTGATCAACGCCAATGCCAAAGCCAGTCGTTGTCGCTGACCGCCCGATAGCACCTGAAAAGGCAGATCGGCACAGTCGCTCAGACCGAACTGATCGAGTAACTCTAACTGTGTAGGTGCAGCATGCAGCGACGCAAACAGATGCAATGCTTCTCGTGGCGTCAGTGCGTCCTGCAATGCCGTGATCTGTAGCACCGCACCGATATGGGATGCCACATCGGCACGTCGGCGCGCATCGATACCACAGATTTCGATTTCACCCTGATCGGCTGCGCGTAATCCCAGCAGGCATTCCAGTGTTGAAGTCTTGCCGGCGCCATTGATGCCGATCAAACCGACAATCTCACCGGCCGCCACTGCAAAGGAAACATCACGCACGGCGGCGACGCGGCCGTAGCTTTTATGAAGATTCCGAACGCTAATCCTGCTGTGCATGCGATTAGACTAGGTGAGCACGCGCAGCATCGCAAGCATTGATGTATCAATCGCGACCTGCAATTCGATGTACTCCAACTAATGAACACCCGTAATCAGAGCATTTTGAAAATATTCAGTCTAATGTGATTGGATCCGTGAAGTTAACTGCGATCCGATGCAGCGGTTAGTCCAGTCTGACCAATGCTGGAGGCCAGCCCTCGATGCGGAAAGCTTCGCCACCTACGAAATTGTATTCGACCTCAGCCGAGCGCATACCGGATATGCAAGTAATAACGGCCACGGGAAAAATACATCTTACCGATATGATGCGTAGCTGGCGAAGACCCGGCGTAATCGACACGTACCCTTTTGAGTAATCGACAGCAACCCCGTCTACGTGACTGACAAAAACAGATGACCCAAATATCAATGGGATTTCCGTAGTGTTTGAATACACAAGTGCGGACTTGTTTTTTGAATCCAAAGGCTGGCTAGTACATCCAAAGTGACACATTGCAGCGCCAAGTACTATTAGATTTCTAACCATATTGTTGTATCCCATTAAATCCCCGGCCTTGCATAGAAGCCAAAAGCGGACGGCTCAAAAAATAGAACAGCACCGTTTTTTGAACTTCTTAAGAACCTGTTTTTTTTAATTTCTGTAAGCCCTCACAGGCAATTAAGGAATTCGCACTGTCGCCACTTCTACCATCGTCAATCGCGGGCCAGCGATTCGATAGGGTCCAGCCGCGCCGCATTACGCGCCGGCAGGAAACCGAAGCCCACACCGATAGCGGTGCAACAGGCGAAGGCGGCGATCATTGAGGTACTTGAAATCAGCATGGACACGCTTGGCGCAAACTTCTCGACCAGCACGGCAATCAGCCAGGCAATGGTCACGCCAATGACGCCACCCACCAGGCACACCAATACCGCCTCGATGAGAAACTGCTGCATGATGTCGGTTTGACGCGCACCCACTGCCATGCGTACGCCGATCTCGCGGGTACGCTCGATCACTGAGACAAGCATGATATTCATCACACCGATGCCCCCCACCACCAATGAGATTACTGCGATGGCGGACACCAGTAGCGTCAACGTACCCGTGGCGCGGGTGATCTGTTCACGAATGCTGTCGCTGTTCTGGATAATAAAATCCGTCTCACCATGTCGCATGGTGAGTAGCTTACGCACCGCCGCCTCAGCTACCTTCGGTTCATAGCTGTCGGCAATGCGCACCGTCAGGCTCTGCAAGCGATTGCTGCCGATCAGTCGCGAAGTTACGGTGGTGTAAGGCGCATAAACCAGCACCACATTGCTGTTGAACATGCCGTTTTGATTTTTTTCCAACACCCCGATCACGCGCACCGGAACACTGCCCAGCAGCAAGACCTCCCCAATAGGATTCGTGCCTGCAAAGAACTTGTCAGCCGTGCTCTGTTCGATTACCGCGACTTGGCTCCCTTCCTGCTCGGCAGCCGCATCGAAGAGGCTTCCAGTCGCAAGTTTTCGTCCCCTGACCCGGAAGTATTCAGAGCCCACGCCCGTAATCTGCGCTGAAGCAGCAATCTCACGGTATCGCGCCGTTTGATTGGTGGATACCTGGGGCGTTACCCCATCGACGAAGGGTTGTGTGGTCAGTGCAGCGCCATCGGCTACAGTGAGCGTGTTCACGGCTGCAGCGCGCAGATCGCCAAACCCCCGACCGGCAAATACTTCCAGTGTGTTGGTTCCGGAACTATTGATGTCAGCCAGGATTTTCTGCTGTGCGCCAGTGCCCAGCGCCACCACCGATACCACGGACGCAATGCCGATAATGATGCCCAGCATAGTCAGGAAGGTGCGCATGCGATGCGCCATCATGGCGATGGTGGCCATGCGGAAGGCTTCGACGAATCGCTCGGTGAGCGCACGCCAACCGCTGATCCTCTGTGTCGGCGACATGATGCGCTGACGAACCGGTTGCTCTCTAGAGCCGACCATGCGGTCAGCGGTGATTTCTCCATCGCTGATTTCGATAATGCGCCGTGCATGCTGCGCTACGTGCGCATCGTGCGTTACCAGAATGATGGTGTGCCCTTCGGCATTCAATTCTTCAAGGATTCGCATTACTTCTTCGCCACTGGCGCTATCCAGCGCGCCGGTGGGTTCATCGGCCAAAATCACCTCGCCACCATTGATCAACGCTCGCGCAATCGACACGCGTTGCTGCTGACCACCGGACAAGTGTCCCGGTCGATAGTCGAGACGATGCCCCAGGCCGAGCCGTTCGAGTACTGCGCGTGCTCGTGCATGGCGGGCCAGCGGCTCCTTACCCGCATAAATCGCCGGCACTTCTACGTTACGTTGCGCGCTCAGATCGGCAAGCAGGTGATAGCGTTGAAAGATGAAACCGAAATGCTCGCGACGCAGTTGCGCCAGTTCATCCGGCTGCATCTCGGCAGTTTCTCGCCCCGCAACCTGGTAACTGCCAGAACTGGGCTTGTCCAGACAGCCGAGAATATTCATCAACGTCGATTTCCCGGAGCCGGAAGCGCCGATGATGGCAATCATTTCGCCGGCATGAATATCGAGATCGATGCCTTTCAGCACCGCAACCATCTCATCGCCAGCGGGAAACTCGCGAGTCAACTGGCGCAATTTGAGCAGCGGCTCGCTCATCAGAACCTCATCATCATATTGTCGTTGCCGCCGGCAGTCGCTTCACCGATGACCACCTGTTCCCCTGGCTTGAGTCCTTCCAGCACCTCCGCCACCACCTTGGTATTGATGCCAACTTTAACCTTACGTGCCGTGACGATGCCGGCCGAGTCGACCACCTGTACTGAATACAATCCCGCTGCATCTTTATTGCCTAAAGCAGCAGCCGGAATGGTCAATGCCTGCTTGGACTGTCCTGTGATCACATAGACCTGCGCAGTCATGGAGGGATACAAAGTGCCATCTGTGTTGGGCACGTCAAATAGTGCGTTGTAATAGATGGCGCTGGTGGTGCTGGTGCCGGTGCTATTACTCTGATTGGCTATCGACTCTGGCGCAGGTTCGATCTGTCCCACTTTGGCGTAGTAGCGACGATCGGGATTGCCCAGCGTCGTGAAATACACTGTCTGACCGGGCTGTACCTTCACCACATCTGCTTCGGAGATTTGCGCCTTAATCGTCATGATGTCCAACTTGGCCACCATAATGATGGTGGGTGCAGACTGGTTGGCATTCAAAGTTTGACCCTGCTTGGTCACCACCGCCACCACCACGCCATCCATCGGCGCCACAATCTTGGTGTAGCCAAGATTCACCTTGGCAATATTCATCTGCGTGGTGGCTTGCTTGATTTGTGCATCCAGCGCAGCGATATCTGCATCGGCGGATTCCAGCGCAATTTGTGCTGAATCGAAGTCAGCCTTGGCGATCACACCGGAATCGATCATTTTTTTCTGACGATCAAAAGACAACTGAGCCTGACGACGGGATGCCAGACGTGCAGCGCGCTGCGCTTGTAGATTCTCGATGCTTAAACTGGCGCTCAGCATGGCGTTCTGCTGCGGCTCTGCATCGATCTCGGCGATCAGCTGTCCCTTCTTAACTGTTTCGCCGACACTCACATTCAATACCTTTACCTGACCCGACACCTGCGCGCCCACGCTGACCAGCGCCTTGGGTTCTAACTTTCCGGTCGCCAGCACCGTCTGTTCAATATCGGCCACGGTTACCGGCGCCAGTGCGCGCTGCGGCGCCGGAGGTTGCGCCCCGGCACGGAATTTTGTGTAAGCGAACACGCCGCCCACGATCAACAACACCACTACGACAATACTTTTCTTGCTCATCTATCAAACCTATCTTTCAAGCTGCCAACCTACCGTCGGCAGACAACCATCTTTAAAAAAGTGCGGGTGGTGTGCGTGTCATTTGCCATCATGCAGCGAGATGACGAACGCCGCGGGCTCTTCCAGCCCATGCGTTCCCATGATTTATACGAAGTAACGAATGATGCAACTGGGATTCAATTGGCGATGTAGTTGAGGCCACTTCCATTGGTTATCCCTGCTCGCGACTGCGCATATCACAACACGCCATCCCTCACCTGTGCCGACGAGCTCGTACCGCGCGCCATCAATTTCCTACGGTCAGCACAATCTTGCCGCGCGTGTGTCCCAGCTTGCCGTAATCCCAAGCTTGCTGATAGGCACTGAGTGGAAAAGTCTTGTCAACATTGACTGAATACTTACCCGCCTGCACCAGTTGCAAAATCTCCTGCATCACCCGTGGCGAGCTGGTCGGACTTTCCATATCGCGCACTGCGCAGGTAATGCCAGCGGCCGCGCACTCCTGCTCATCGGGAATACCGGCAATCGACATGAGGTATCCACCTTTCTTCACCACCTTGATGGAACGCGTAGCAGTTTCAAGATTGGCGGTATTCAACACCACATCAACATTGCTGACCCGATCTTCAAAACGTTCGGTGTTGTAGTCGATCACTTGATCTGCGCCGATCGAACGCAGGTAATCATGATTCCTGGCGGAGGCAGTACCGATGACATAGGCGCCGCGCGCTTTGGCAATCTGCACTGCAGACGAGCCCGTACCACCGGCGGCGCCATGAATCAGAATCTTCTGTCCAACCTTGATATTTGCCACATCGACAATCGAATTCCAGACGGTGACCGCCACGCCTGGCAGCGCGGCCGCTTCTGCGAAGCTCAATTTAGATGGTTTCAGCACGACATCTTCGGCTTTAGCCACGGCATACTCGGCATACCCTTCGCCTGAATTGGCAATCACCGCGTCGCCAACTTTAAAAGTAGTTACGCCGCTGCCTACCGCCGCAACCACCCCCGCATAGTCTGCGCCTACAACGCGAGGCGCGCTGTTCGCCGGTGGCATAGATGGCGCACCCGCGGGAATTGGAGCGTTACTGGCACGAGGTGGACCCGAGTAACCGCTAGCCATCTTCCAATGAATGGGGTGCACACCGGCCGCACGTATCTTTACCAATACTTCCCCCGCTTTCGCCGTGGGCCTGGTTACTTCACGCAACGATACCTTGCCGTCCTGCATCACCACCGCCTGCATGGTGACAGCCTGTTGAGCCTGCGCATTGGCAGTCAGCGCGGCGAGCAGCAACACACTTGCAACTTTCGATATCGCGGTATACATGGGAGCCACTCGTTGTTTCATAGACTACGTGTACATCAATCAATTCGACGGCTCGCCTGGCTAACGGGCGAGCCTTGCTGGTTTACTTCACTAGATAAGGTCACACATGCAGATCACTGATTGACATCCCAGTGATCGGTGATCTTGCCGTTCTGTACCCGAAACACTTCGTTGCCGATTTCGGATTGCACCAGCACGATCTCATCGTTGACCAAGGCTTTAGGATTGAGCGAGCGCGGCTTCATCATCGACAGCGCCTTGAGCGTCGAACCGTAGTCGCCGCGCAGACGCCGCGAGTGTTCAACGAATTCACGATGCGTGTACTTCTCAAACGCTTCAGCTGCCTTTCCCTCCATGAAAACCAAGCGAAACCAGCTCAGCACCACCGCCTTCGCAGCGGCCTCCTGCTGGGTTTCAGGCACCTGGGTCGGCATGCTGAAACCACCCGCAGGTGTGCTGCTTGACGCAGGAGCCTGTGCCTGTGCGGGCACACCGACGAGAGCAAGCCATGCCAAGCCAGCGATCAGCGCAGCGTGCTTACCCCAAGGCCGATGTGCATGACTTGGAAAGTTTGAATAGTCCATTGTTGACTTCTCTGCGGTTGCGGGGGAATGACTATTCAACAAACACTGCAGATAGATTGGCTTCCTGCGCATTCATGAAATTGTGTTCGGTAGTCAGCTTATTGCCCGCTTCGTACTTGTTGATAGCCAGAAAGTACAGCGTCAATGGGCGCTGATAGAAAATCGGAGTGCGTTCATCATCGGGTGGGTCACTGTTGATACTTGGCGCGGTGTCTTTCAATGCGAAAGTCACCACGAGACCGCGTTCAGTATCCACCATGGTGTGGCGCACGTTCCGATGCGTATGCGCTGGACCGATCGGCGCCACTTCATTCGCACCACAACGGAAGCGCGTCAGCTTATCGGCGTTCTCCCAGTGCATGCAGTTGCTGGCGGCCGTGACTTTCTCGCCACGCCCCGTCCACATGCTGCCTGCCATCGCCAGCAGCTGCTCGCGTGTAGCGCGCCTGTCTGCCGGTACCACCGACATGGCGACCGGATCGAAAGTGGCTACATTGTCTGGACGGAAATGCTGAGCGGCATTGAGGTCCTGTGTCACCATCGATTCGATTTCGGCTATCAGACGGTTCTCGATTTTAAAGCGCGTGATATAGATCACCGGTTGCTTGGCGCTCATCTCAAAGGTAGTGAGTGCCAGTACCTGACCGCTCACCGGATCGGTGATGTAGGTGCGATTGGCATTGAGCTTCTCCAGCACCTTCCATACGCCCGCGCCGATACGCGTGGCATGACTGTTCTCAGCCACCAGCAGATTGGGCGCGGTGGGCAAGCCAGTAAAGTCACGCTTGACCAGCGCTGCAAAATATTTGTCGGCAATATCGGTAAGACACTTGGCATTGCAATCGGCAGAGCGGTCGACCGGAGGATTGGCAATCTTAGCCGGGCCGGTCTGGTTACGGTTGCCGGTGGGTTCCTGATCCGTTCCGGTAACGCCCTTCTGAATCAGAGGACGTTCATAGAATTGAGCATATGCCGCCGCGGTCGCCAGCGATAAGACCATCAAGATGCCAAGCTGGCCTTTGCCTTGTAGTAATCTCATTGTTTCTCCTGCCATCAGTTAATGTCGTAAAGATAAAAGCAAACCGATATGCCGCTTATTAAGTGAAGAGGATGACTATTTGGCCGAAGCCTTCTTCCTGCGTCGGCGATCCAGGTACATCATCCAGCCGGACACATAGAACACCGGCATACATAGCGCGCCGACCATCATTACCAATACGCCCGCCTTACCGAAGATGCGACCTTCGTGGATGTTCTGATTATTCGCAGCGAGACTCGCACCCAAGGTTGCGGGTTTGGCGATGTCGGTCTGGTTCATCAATACGCTGCGGGCCACATCAATTTGGGCACTCTTGGCGTTCACCACGGTGCCATCGGCGTTGATGTAGCTATCCTCTGTCATGAAATAGACTCGTACATTCATCGGCCCGCGTTGCATGCCGGGAGCGAAGCCACCTTGAGGCGGACCGCCACTCATCCCTGAACCTGGGCCTGGACCTGCTCCTTGAGCCGGCCCCGGACCACCACCCATTCCAGCAGCCATACCACCAGGTCCAGGGCCAGCCCCGCCCGGAGGCCCTACCTGTTGAGGCACGCCCAAGACACTACGCACCGCGCTGCCGTACCAACTCATCTCACCATTCTGAAATGCGCCGGAGTGAGCAAACACCAAGTACACAAGCAACACTGCAGTACCAAGAACGGTATGCAGATTCCAAAGAAAGGCCCTGCCCTTTAGCTTGGTATTGAGCTTGAACCAAGTTTGCCACTTGCGCGCTGCAATCCCCTTTGGCCAGCGTAGATACAAACCAGACAACGCCATGAAGAACAGCATCACGGTTGCTAGTCCAATCAAGGTGGCAATAACTTTGTAAAAGCCTCCTGGTGCGCCCCAGTGCCCTTGATGAATTTCACGCAACCAGGTCATGAACCATTCGACTCGGGTACCCAAGGTTTTTTCAGGCAACAACTCGCCCGTGTACGGATTCAGCACTCTGCTTTGTGGATGAGGGCCCATCGGACCTGTGCCACCCGGGAGGGCAGCGAACTTGACGACTGCGGGACGCTGAGTGTCCGCAAACATCAATAGTTGCTGGGGTGTACGCTCAGGATGGTCGGCACGCACCTTCGAATACAGCGCCACTGGATCTAGTTGACCGCTCGGCTGCGCATCTATTCTTTGATAGCCACCTTGAAACAGCATTGTCAGCTCTGGACCGAACGCCATCAGCGCACCGGTAAGCGCGGAGAACGCGAGGAAGGTTCCCAGCGTAATTCCCAGAAGCCAATGGCTCTGCGTCAAAATCTTTTTCAGCATTTGGTTGTCGACCGACAAAGCTGTCGTGGCCCAGTCGATCTATCGGAATGTCGCCGATAGCGATCCCCCACGTCGCCTCACGCCCCTCGGTGCGTCCTAATTGATTGACTTATAAGCGCGTTCTAATTCATCCAGGCCGATTCAGGCAGCGAGGATGGCAGGGCGAGAATCATGCTGGCAGACAGCAGGCCGATTCAATCGGGCAATCTGGCGCTTCGTGACGCCGAAATGCATTTGAAGAAAATACCCGTTGCCAAGCACTCACCGACCGATGGGTGGCACTTGGTTTTTCGTTATTCCTCAGCGTTTGTCAGTGTTTGACATTGGCCGCTTATTATATTGCTTCGCGGCGACCAAGTTCAGAATCTGGACAATATAGACCGATGGATTGCAATTGTGACGAAACCTACTTCCATCCCGTTCATTGCGAATCTTGTTGCACGAATCTATTTAAAATAGGCGATGGACCCAGGGGGCCAAAAGTTCCTGCTTCATATGTCAACGGGCCGCTGACATCGGTTGCCCAGGCTTCTTGAATAGGATCAATCCATTTCCATGCCGCATCCAGTTCATCCCAACGCATAAACAATGTCAGATTGCCATTTATTACGTCTGTTAGAAGACGCTCGTATGCATCCATAGATCTTTCCTTCCTTGAGCCACTTAGATCCAGCCCTAAATTGACCGGTGTTAAGGTCACGCCTTCGCCTGGAGTCTTTGCCAGCAAGGTCAGCGTAATGTTTTCATCGGGCTGAAGGCGAATAACAAGTCGACTTCCCGCATAGGCAGCCGCTTCACGCTCGAAAATGGCGTGAGGAACATCTTCAAACGCGATCGAAATCTCCGCCACCTGATCCGTCATACGCTTGCCGGTCAGTAGATAGAACGGAACGCCCGCCCATCGCCAAGTTTCAACATGGAGCTTCATTGCCACGAAAGTCTCAGTCTGACTGTCTGGAGCCACGCCTCTCTCTTCTCGGTATCCGCAGACTGTCGTATTGCCCATTGCTCCGGCTCGATATTGAGCACGCACTACACTTTCTGTGACGGCACTTCCCGCCAGCGGTCTCAATGCCTTGAGCACTTTTAGTTTTTCATCTCGAATATCATCAGGATCGCCGCTTACAGGAGGTTCCATTGCAATGATGCATAGCAACTGCAACAGGTGACTCTGCACCATATCTCTCAGCGCACCGGTCCTATCGTAGAAAGCCGCCCGACCTTCGACGCCCATTTTTTCGGTAACCGTGATGTGTACGTCTTTAATTCTGCCGCGACGCCAAATCGGCTCGAAAACACCATTGCCAAAGCGTAGCGCCATCAAATTCTGTACCGGTTCTTTTCCAAGGTAGTGGTCAATTCTGTAAATCTGATTTTCAGCGAAAAAAGTTGAAACCTGATTGTTAATAAGCTGAGCGGATGCTCGGTCATAGCCCAGAGGTTTCTCCAATACAACTCTCGACTTAGCAGTGACCACTTCGGCTTTTTTAAAGCCTGCGCAATAGTCCACAAATAGCGAAGGAGGCGTCGAAAGAAAAAACACTCTGATGTGATCGTCTCGCCCCGAGAGCAAAGACCTCAGCTTTAGAAAGTCATCGGACTGCATCGCATCAACTTTCAATACCTCGACATGCCGGGAAAATGCCGTCCATGACGAGCTGCTGAACTCCTCTCCCAGCCTCTCGGTCAGACGCTGCTTCGCAGTATCGAGGAATTCTTCCCTGCTACCGTCGCTGCGTACCAAACAGATCACTCTGGAATCATCGCTGAACTTCCCCGCGCGATGTCGGCGGTATAAAGCCGGCAGCAGCTTGCGAATCGACAGGTCTCCAGCAGCGCCAGCCAAAATGAGATCGAAGGTAGGTAGGGTCATCAAACTTAGGAAAGAAAACAGCAAAAATATGCAGGTTGACCAAAATGTAAACGATTACATTTTTATAGTAAAGTTGTCCGGTAAACCTGAGAACACTTGTAATGCTATTGAACACAACAGTTGCGGCGGTAACAACTCGCATTGCCGAACGCAGTCGTGACGCACGGCAAATTTACTTGCAGCACATGCACAATGCGCGTCGTCAGGGACCGGCGCGTGCACAACTGGCCTGTACCAACCTCGCTCATGGCTTTGCGGCAGCAGAAGCCGGCGACAAGCAACAGCTCAAATCCGGCCACTGGCCGAATATCGCCATCGTCTCGGCTTACAACGACATGCTGTCGGCGCACCGGCCGCTGGAACGCTATCCGCAATTGATCAAGCTCGCCGCGCGCGAGGCCGGCGCCGTGGCGCAGTTCGCCGGCGGCGTGCCGGCTATGTGCGACGGTGTGACACAGGGTCAACCGGGCATGGAGCTATCGCTGTTCAGCCGCGATGTGATCGCCATGAGCACAGCCATTGCGCTATCGCACAACATGTTCGATGCCACGCTATGCCTGGGCGTATGCGACAAGATCGTGCCCGGTATGTTCATCGGTGCACTGTCCTTCGGCTATCTGCCCACCATTTTTGTACCGGGTGGCCCCATGCCCTCGGGCATTCCCAACAAGGAGAAGGCGCGCATTCGACAATTGTTTGCCGAGGGCAAAGTGGGCCGTGACGCACTACTGGAGTCGGAAGCGCAGAGCTATCACACCGAAGGGACCTGCACCTTCTATGGCACCGCCAATAGCAATCAGATGCTGATGGAGATCATGGGTCTGCACCTGCCGGGCAGCGCCTTCGTGCAACCCAACACCGTACTGCGCGATGCGCTCACCAGCGAAGCGGCGCGACGCATTGCCAAGATGACAAGCCTGGGTGATGAGTATTTGCCCATGGCTGAAATGATCGACGAACGCGCCATCGTCAATGCCATCATCGGTCTGCTGGCCACCGGCGGCTCGACCAATCACACCCTGCACCTGGTGGCCATGGCCAAGGCTGCCGGCGTGCTGATCAACTGGGATGACTTCAGCGATCTGTCCGATGTCATTCCCTTGCTGGCGCGCGTGTATCCCAACGGCAGCGCCGATGTGAATCATTTTCACGCAGCCGGCGGCATGGGTTTTCTGATTCGCGAACTGCTGCAAGCCGGTTTGCTACACGGCGATGTCAACACGGTGATGGGCCATGGTCTGCATCACTATGCGCAGGAACCGTTCCTGCACGATGGCAAACTGATCTGGCGCGCCGCGCCGGAAAAAAGCGGCGATGAGAATGTGCTGCGTCCCGCCCGCAATCCCTTCAGCAGCGATGGCGGTTTGAAACTGTTGCAGGGCAATCTCGGTCGCTCGGTGATCAAGACTTCGGCAGTCAAGCCCGAACATCGCGTGATCACGGCACCCGCGCTGGTGTTCGACGATCAACTGGATGTGGTCAAGGCATTCCAAGAAGGCCGTCTGGCGCAGAACTGTGTAGTGGTCGTGCGCTATCAAGGACCGCGCGCCAATGGCATGCCCGAACTGCACCAACTCACGCCTTCGTTGAGTTCTTTGCAAAGCAAGGGTCTGCAAGTGGCGCTGGTCACCGATGGCCGCATGTCCGGCGCCTCGGGCACGGTGCCCGCCGCGATTCATGTCACGCCCGAGTGTTTGAATGGCGGTCCACTGCGTCACGTGCGCAACGGCGACGTGATTCATCTGGACAGTCATCGCGGCATTCTGGAAGTACGCGTCTCTGCGGAAGAATGGCAGGCGCGTCAGGAACAAACACCCGATCTGACGCATAACGCGCACGGCATGGGTCGTGAGTTATTCAACGGTTTTCGCAATGTAGCCGGCGATGCCGAGGCCGGCGCCAGCAGTTTTGGAATTTAGAGTGCGCAGCATCGTTTGCAATACCTTCCTGAGCGCCCCCACCCTGCCCTCGGCAACCGCTCCCTGCGTAGCTCTACCTCCTGCATCCATGCAGTCGTCCCCCGTAGAACGGGGGAGGGTTTTAAGAGATGCATGCGATGTAATCGGTTTAGCAACCTCCGTAATCTCTATGCACATGAGATTTAGAACGTTTAGGCAATGCAACGAACTCACCGCTTCCATCCCCTCCCCCGCTCGCGGGGGAGGGTTAGGGTGGGGGCAACAATATGTGCAATCACTCTTAAAAAATCTCACCCTCTCGTAAACAGACAACCACCATGAACATTCGCGACATTCTGAAAGTGGCTCCAGTCGTACCGGTGTTGATCATCGACAAGCTTGAGCATGCTGCGCCACTGGCCCAGGCCCTGTGCGCCGGTGGTCTACGCGTGTTGGAAGTCACATTGCGCACCCCAGTGGCATTGGCCGCCATCGAGGCCATGCGCAAAGCCGCACCCGATGGCATCGTCGGTGTGGGCACGCTGACCAAGCCCGAAGACTTTCAAGCTGCTGAACGTGCCGGTGCACAGTTCGGTGTATCGCCCGGCCTGACACCGGAACTGGCGCATGCCTCGCGTACCGTCAACTTTCCGCTACTACCCGGCGTGATGACACCGGCAGAAGTGATTGCCGCGCGCTTACAAGGCTTCAACGCATTGAAACTGTTTCCCGCCATGCAAGCCGGTGGCATCGGCATGTTGAAGGCGCTGGCCTCGCCTTTCAGCGACGTGATCTTCTGTCCCACCGGTGGCATTACGCGCGAAACCGCACCGGATTTTCTGGCGCTACCCAATGTGGCCTGCGTGGGTGGATCGTGGGTAGCGCCTGCCAAGTTGATGGAGAGTGGCGATTGGGCCGGCATTGAGAAGTTGGCGCGTGAAGCTAGTGGAATACGACGATCAATACGCTAACGGCAATCTTGTGTCATCCCGTTCGCTGGATGTCATGAACCCGCTGTTTCGACAGAATCCAGATTGCAAATGCTAGGTCGGGCAACACCAACGCTCCACATCACACTTTACTCAGACACCTCGAATCTAGGACCAGGCGTCACAAATGACCGCGACAAACCGATGAATGCCGGGTACGGGCTATGTATCACGTACGCGGGCACTGGCTTCAAATAGTCAACGTAGCGTCCCTTATCTTCAAAACGACTGCGGAAGGGCGACTCAAGAAAGTATTGCCCCAGGCGCGGTACGATTCCCCCTCCCACATAGACTGCTTGCGTCGCTCCCAACGTCAACACAAGATTTCCTGCGACGCTTCCCAAAAGACCACAGAACATCGATAGCGCCTCTTTGCATTGAGCGCAACTACCACTCACTCCGTGCTCAGTTACATGTTCAGCTCGGTACGGAAGGATGGGAACATCATCCAGTTCGCACAATGCGGTGTAGAGATTTACGAGACCCGTACCCGACAATACACGTTCTGCGGATACATGCTTGAAGCGTCGCCAGAGTGTCATGAGTACAGCCGCTTCACGCGCATCTCCCGGCGCAATGCTGACGTGCCCACCTTCCCCTTGCAACGGAATCCATTGATCGCCGGCATGAATGAGGCCGGATACGCCCAACCCGGTGCCCGCCCCCACTAAGGCAATCGGCGCAGTTGACGTTTGCGCCTCGCCGCCCACCTGCACCAGATCTCTAGAAGGTAAATGGCCGATTGCCATTGCCAGCGCAGTGAAGTCGTTGACCACGATCAAGCGCTTCAGTCCAAGCGATTTACGCATTGCGGTTGCAGAAAAACGCCAATGGTTGTTGGTTAATGCAATTTCATCTCCCATCACAGGGGCTGCAATGGCGATCGCTGCCTCGCCCAGTGGCCTGCGCTCTCCGACAAGCTCAAGATAGATCCGTATCGCCGAATCTATGTTCGAAAAGTCTCCACAGCGCAATTGCTGCTCATCATGAATTTCATATGTGCCGCTCTCACAAATGGCAAAGCGAGCATTGGTGCCACCGATATCGGCAACAATATTGGGCAGGGCTGCAATAGTCATATCGGTCTAGTTATATTTTAGGCATCGAGGCGAACAAAGGCGCTTCTTGTTGAGCGTTCAAAGTTATTTTTCTAATTATCACCCTACCTGATCACGGCACCTGAGCCTCCCGTTTTGAAATGGACTGCAACTAAGGAAGCACGAATTGCAGGAATCCACATCTGCAATCCACTCTTTCTAACACGGCATTGCTTGTTGCAGGCTTGATAAATTCGACGTCAGTGCATCAACCAAGTAGCACTTCGTTACATCCACATGCATTTGAACTAAATAGTCATTTGGCCATGGAGATTGGCTGCACAACAACATGCTAAACATGGATAGGATGCATTCTTAGTGTCTGGCACCGCCAAATCTATTTTCATCTGCCCAGACATGCCTCTAACGTCCATAAACAACTAAACCACGGATATTGTATGAAATATAACGCTCTAGCCGCCGTGTTCCTCTTTACATCAATGAACGCACTGGCTGCAGATCCCGTCTATACCACCGCTGCACCTGCGGGTTCTGCCTGCAAAGTCTACGATGTATCCGACATCATCCTTTCGATCGATAAGAATCGTGATGGCAAGTTGACCAATGAAGAGTGGCAGACCGCCAATGCGCCACCCTCCTCATACAAGATGATCGAGAAGGACAGCAAGGGTTACATTTTGCCGGCGGAATTCACCGCCACCGCACCGCCTCCCACCATCGACGCCAACAAGGATTGCAAGATCACGCTGGCGGAAATGCAGGCGATGGAAAAATCCATGGGCAGTGCACCGCCTCCCGGCGGCAACCCACCGCCCGCGAATTCGGCACCACCGGCACCGGCCAAGTAACTGACCGCTTAATAGTCATCAGTTATTCAATGCAGTCACCCTCGAATCAGGGTGACTGAGGCTTCCAGGCAATTTTTGGCAGCGCCACATCATGAAGAACCGACCATTCATAAACCAGATCTCATCGGATCGGAGCTAGGTCACACGCTCATGTGATTTTTCCACTCGATCTTTGAGATTCTCCAAATCCATCCGGATGGCAGGATGTTCGGACGGCAACGCCCCATAAAATCTCACAGAGGAAGGTCTACCTTTGACTTTTTTCAGAATCAGTCTTACGAGATATGTGGAGCGTGGCGCCGGCACGATTTGTACAGATCGAATTTCATCGAGCAATACATTGAATTTCTTATCGGCGTAGGCGATGTGCAAACTGTTGCCGCAATCTTCAACCAGCTCAGCAAATTGTTTTGCCCTGTGAGGGAGCGCAAAGAACAGGAATAAACCCAACAGCACAAGGAACCCGACCTGACCAAATCCATAAATGCCCAGTGCATTCAAAATCCAGTGCTCACACAATAGTCCGACCACCAGGAGCATTACTAAGACACTTTTCTCAAGCGAAGCCGTTGGACAAGATGAAAGTATCAAACGCATATTGATCTAATCCCTGAACTTAAACTGCGAATTAAGTAACAGCCATATGCAGTTTCTAAAAGCATTCCAGGTTGCATAGCCAGTACCGAAGGCAGACAACTAATTACCCATCCAAAATGTTACACACGAGTAACAAATACTATTACCACTCACTCAATATCAATAGTGCGTTAGTTTGTCTCGAGGTGCACTGTCGTGCACTCAAACGACACTTTCCGGTATTGATCTACATCTCACACATGCTCAATTATCTAGCCAGACGCTCTTTAGGCGCCAACAACATATTAATAACCAAGCTGATCTAGTGAACCTACACCATACACGAATGTTTACTGAAACTGAGCAGAGCAGCTTGGATGAAGACATCATGAAGCTGGCGACATGGTGGCAACTTGATAAAACTACCACACAATGATTGCGAGCAATTATTTCGATACTTTCATTTAGATCACTATCAATCCGGAACAATATCGCGTTGATTTCTTATAGTTTTTTATAAATAACATCCAGACTCAAGATGAGGTTTAGGATAAATAATTCTTCAGGAAGCTCGGATGCGCGAAGTAATGGCTACCAATACATTCCTCTGTCGCGCGTGGGGGAGAACATTCTCTAGACGAATGCCGCATGGAGCGCTATTGCAAACTGAGAGCCCAGCCCTCTCTAGAACAAAGTCAAGCACGTGAATTTGATGAATTAATCAGCGACTCCAGTAGCGAATCGCCAGTTTAATAAAGCACTAAGTATTGCATGAACAGATAGCTATTTTCTGAAAACCACTCATTTGTATATGGAAATAAGTTATGAATTCTTCGAACCTTATCGCCTATCTTTTAAAGATAACATTGACGCTCACTCTTCTTGGAGCAGCTTCTTCTGTCGTTGCAGCACCCTTCACTATAGTTAAAGACGCTATAACCTACGATGTGCGAACCGACGGACTCTATACCTACGAAGAATCAAGCAGCGTCAAGATCAACGATGCTCAGGGCGTAGCACTTTTAGGACAAGTGCCGGTATCTTTCAGCGATTCCTTACAAAAGCTTGACGTAATCGAAGCCTACACCTCGACAACGGATGGCAAGCGCATTGATGTTGCACCCGACAAGATCATCGTGCAGCAACTGCCGGCCAGCGCTAACGCTCCCACCTTCAGCGATCACAAGCTCAAGATCATTATCTTCCCGCAAGTCGAAATTGGTTCCACGCTGAACATGCGTATTCGACGCGAGCAATTGAAACCAGAACTTCCCGGCGTATTTTCAATGCAAGAGGTGTTTGCGAAAACTGCCGAATATGAGAACGCCGAACTGACACTGCGTACCGCCGCCGGCATCGATCTGAAAATTGATAGCAATGGACTGACAGGCGGCGAGGTTAAGGGCGCAGGAGCTGGACGCGAATGGCATTGGACTTTGAGCAAGCAGGCAGCGACTCTCGCAGAACCGGGTTCGGTAGGCATGGAGGATGTAAGTCCCTTTGTAGCTGCCACCAGCCTGAAAAATTACGATGACTTTGCTCGTGCTTACATGATCGGCGCGACTCCGGCCGCCAAAGTGACGCCGGCCGTTCAACAACAAGCCAATAAAATCACGCAAGGTATCGAGAATCGCCGCGCTCAAGCGGAGGCAATTTACCGCTGGGTTAGTGCCAATATTCGCTATGTCGCGATATTCATGAATGTCGGCGGCTTCGTACCCCACGACGCCGACGCCATCCTGCAAGCACGTTATGGAGACTGCAAAGACCACGTGGTATTGCTAGAAGCTTTGCTGGCTGCGAAAGGCATCAGTAGCAGTCCGGTGTTGCTGAACGGCACCAACGATTACTCCTTACCTAAGGTCGCAGTGCTCAGCGCATTCAATCACGCTATGACCTATCTCCCTGAATTTCAACTATTCGTTGATTCAACCTCGGGCTATGCTCGCTTCGGTGTTTTACCCGACAGCTCAACCGGCAAGACCGTACTGGTACCAAGCGGCGGAGATGGCAAGTCCGCTTTAATGAAAACGCCATTGCTCGGCAACCAAACCGACAAGATCTCAGTGAAGACCACGGCAACCATCGCTACCGATGGCACCGTCACAGGTAAAAACAGCGTCACCGCCACGGGTGCCTACGACCTCGCCCATCGCGTCATCTTAGACGCCTTGCCCAAGCCGCAGCTGCCGCAAATCGCTAACACACTACTCGCGCGCTCCGGCCAAAATGGCACCGCCGATTTTCAGTTCGAAGACGCACACGATTTAACGCAATGGTTCAGCTATGAGTCGGATTTCAATCTACCGGGGCGCATAACACTTCCCGGTCCAGGCGCCTTCAACGACAACCTGGGCATCGGTACGCCAATCGGCATTGCAAGTTTGGTTGCTGGCGCGGCGTTACCGAATCGCGCTCTAGCTTTCGCATGTAGCGGTGGCGCACGCGAAGAGGTAACCGTACTTACCTTACCTTCTAATTTGAAGATCAGCACTTTGCCGAAAGCCACGAAATTCGACTCTCGTATCGGTAGTTACGAGTCCAGTTATATACAAGCCGAAAACCTCATCACCGTCAAAAGAAAACTCGAACTGCTCTTCACGAATCCCACTTGCAATAGTGACGATTATACGGAAATAAAAAAACTAGCAGCGACGGTTCTTCAGGATTTAAGGGCGCAGTATCTTTATAAGTAGCGCCAGATAAGCATTCACAAATATGATTTATGAAATTATTTCACCAAGGGAAATTTATGAAAATCACCGGATTGGAAAAAACGTATCCAGAATTATCCGGACTATCATATGACGTGCAAAATAAAATTCTTATAAATGCCAAGCATCAAGTCGCAACTTCTGGTGGAAGACAACTTATCTTAGGACTTAAGCCTGTTGTTTTTAGTGCGTTGGTTTCCGCAATTATTTCCGCATTACTCAGCTTATTATTTGGGCCTGGAAAGGCTTGGAGTTGGGCGGGGCCAATGATGGGTGGTACAGTTGGTGTCAATGTCGCGTTGGCCATCAATAAATATAATAATAAAATCCTCCGGCCGAAAATACGAGAATTAGCCGCGAAAGAAAAATTCAAGACAAAGATAGAGAAGATGGATGTCTAGGACTCTATTTTTTGGTCAGGACTCCAGATCCGTGGAATCGGTATTGCCATTTTTAACATCGCAATGGAAATAAAGGAGCGAATTACCATGACGAATCGAGCCACTCCGACATCAATCCGACTGCAAGCTGGCAAAGTGTTTTTGTTTACCGCTGCACTTGGCCTCTGGTTCGCAGTCTGGGCCGCGCAACCCACAGCACCTAGCTCTCTCAATAGAGACGCACAACGTCTTGCTGACTGCATGAAAAAGCTTGATGCCATTTGCGTTATCTCGCTTTCCGCCATAAAAGAGTACGAAGCTATAAATCACGAGATAGGTTATTTTCCACGAGCACAATCATTATATTTTGAGAATCTAAAAAAAGCCGACTGGAGATATACGCGCTTCGACTTTTCTGCCCCAACTGAGGTCATTGTTGACGGAAAATATTGATACGCCTTCTTGCCCTTAAATTCGGAAACCGATGCAAACGGGAAAACTTTATCCCAAAAAACTTATTACGTTGGACTATCTGATGATGATGGCAATTCTTGGAAATTCATTGATGGTACAACTTTAACAAATGAGAATATCCAGCTCGTTATTCCTAGTTATAGTAATCAGGATCTACCCATCGTTGATCCACCATTTGACCGTGCCCGAAATCTTGGACTCTCCAAATGAGGGTCTACGTGATCTGAATCTTGCCGATGCAACTGACGATGTTGAACGTTATTGCAGCCACATTTGAAACCGGTGACTGAATAAAACTGTGTAACAACGACGCCTACCTCGCGTCAAATCCCCGGAAATAACCAGCATCAGCATCGTTACGCATATGTAACGATGCTGATGCGACCTGCCCAATATCGTCTGCACATTAGTTTGTCTCGACGTGCACTATCGCATGCTCAAACGACACTTTGCGATATTGAGCGAAACCCCACACATGCTCACTATGCCCATCTAGCACAGCATTCTTGAATTGCTGACGACACGATAAATTTTAGATAACCGGGGTTGATCCAATGAGTCAATTGCCAACACGGGTGTTTACTGCGATTGCAGTGAGCACGGCGCTCTTATGCACTTATTCCGCCACTGCTCATCACAGCTCGGCCATGTTCGATCACGACAAGGTGGTATCCGCCGAGGGCGTAGTACGCACCTGGCAATTCAGCAATCCTCATGCAACGTTGTGGGTCTACATCAATGACACACAGGGCAAGCCACAGCTTTGGGGCATCGAAGCTCCCGGGCCCAATCAACTAGTGCGCAGTGGCTGGGACAAAGACACCGTAAAGCCCGGCGACAAGGTCACTGTTTCACTCAACCCGCTGCGTGACGGTCGCAATGGCGGCAACCTCGTCAAGATCACTTTATCCGATGGCAGGACGATGGGCCTCGGCGGTGGACCGGGCGGTGCAGGCCCCGGAGGTGGTCCAGCTGGACCAGGAGCAGAACCACCCAAGGCTCCTTGAACATAGCAACTGCACTACCTCCCACTGATTCTTGATTAACCAGAATACGATCCAGCCGAGGATGATTGGATGAACAAACCAGGTGGCATCAAACTCGCCGTCATGAGCAGTGCTGTTGCATTGCTGATCAGTAGCGCTTGCTTTTCGCAAGCCAATCCACCATCACCTGGCGCGGGTGGCGGCGGTTCTCCTGGCGCTCCTGGTCGTAGCAGTGAAGTTGATGGCGCACCCAAGCCTGCGCCTGCGAAACTACAAAACTTCGTAGGTGTATGGAGCATCCTGCGTTCCGCAAAACGTGGCCCGGTGCCAGAGCAAGGCGACATTCCATTCACCGCTGCTTATGAGGCCAAGCGTGCTGAGCTGATGCGCCAGGACAAAGCAGGTGAAGTGATTCAGGGCCGCAATCGTCTATGCAAACCCACCGGCATGCCGGACATGATGACCTTCGGCTTCATTGTTTCGGCCACGGCCGAGTACATGACGGTGTTCGGTGGCTACGGCACGTTCCGTCCGGTGTATCTGAATCGCAAGCAACACACTAAATCGAATCTGCTGTTCCCGACTTATCAAGGTGAGAACCTGGGTAGCTGGGATGGCGACACGCTGGTGATCGATTCCGTCGGTTACGACCCTACCAATGAAATTACTTACGGCATGGCCTTCGACGATCCCAATGTACACATCGTCGAACGCTGGAAATTACTCAATAAGAATGAGCTGGAAGTTCAGATCACCATTAACAGCAATGTGGCTCTGACCAAACCCTACACCTACACCATGGCCTATGCGCGTCGGCCGAGTTCGGAACTGGTGGGTGAAGTGGCCTACTGCGACCAGCCATTGGTCAATGACTCGCTGGATCTGACCCCGCCGAGCGGCGGCTATATTCCACCGGGTGCAACACAGTAACACTGCGAGGACGCGATGGCCCGCTTCATCCCGCAATCGGTGGCGGTCGGTCTGCTCGGTGCGCTAGGAATTCACAGCGCTACTGCGCACCACTCCTACGCCATGTTTGATATGACACAGCAGCGCACCCTCGAAGGTGCGTTGTACAGCATGGAATGGAAGAATCCACACAGCTGGATCTGGGTGGCTGTCACCAATGATAAGGGCGAGCAAAAAGTATGGGGCTTTGAAGGTGGCTCCACGCAATCGTTCATTCACATGGGCCTGACCAAGGACGATCTGACTGTCGGCCGTAAGGTATTGATCACCTATCGACCGCTTAAGGATGGTCAACAAGGCGGTCAGTTCGTCAGCATGACCTTTGCTGACGGGACCACCATCAGATGAGCAGCATGCAATTGCATACCCTGCGCTGCTCTATCTCGTTAATGATCAGCCTGTCATTGCATGGCCTCGCTCAGGCGCAGGAAGGACCGCGTCCAGTGCTGCCCTCGGGCGCACAGCTGCAACTGCCTGGCGCCACTTGGGAATCGCTGAAAAATTTGCCTGCATTCACCGGTAGCCAATGGATACCGGTGAATACGCCGGATGACGAACTGAGTTATCTCGCAAAGTTGAAGTTACCACCATTGAAGTCTGAGTATCGCGCGCCAGTAGCAGCCGCCATTCAAGACATTCTCGACAAGGCGGTGGACCCGCCATCGCAGAGCTGCGAACTGGAAGGCATGCCGCGTCTTGCCTGGTATCCCTATCCGCTGCAGTTCCTGTATGGCCCTGCCAATGTGATGATTCAGCAGCATGATGTGATCCGCGCTACGCAAACATTGGGTCTGCAACGCGCAGCGAAGGCAAACAATCTTATCGAGGGTTACATCATCACCGGCGACCCCGTCGCCACCTGGGAAGGCGACACGCTGGTGATCGAGACCCGGCATGTTCGTGAAGACAAAAGTGTGTTCTATGGTCTGGGTAATGATCCAGATCTACGCATCGTCGAACGTTATCGGCTGGTTGATAAGAACACGCTGGAAAAAACCCTCAGCATGGAAGCGCCGACTTACTTCAATGCACCTTGGACGTTCACCACCCGTTATCGACGTGCAGCGGAAGCCTCATGGGCCACACGCTTCTGTCTGCCGAAAACGGACAACACCACTACCACAGCGTTCAACGTCGCCCCTGCCCTGCGCAAACCGGCGCCTGCCAATGCCAGGTTTACGCGCAACATGACACGCGATTCGATCAAATCATTGCCGAAGTTGTGGGGCATCGGTTGGCAATCGGATCGCGACTACGATGGCAAGGTGGTCAACTACGAAAGCATCAGCATCTGGCCACCGCTCAAGCCGCAGTATCTTGAAGCGGCTCAGGCCTACATTCGCAATCAGCAAGCCGGCAAAGGTGAATTCAAGTTCGCCGGTTGCTGGCCCAATGGCGTGCCGCGACAAATCTGGTTTGCGTATCCGCCGGTGTTCTTCTTCAAACCCGGTAATAGCATCCTGCTCGATGTCGGCGGCGAGACACGCGAAATCTTCATGGATGGTCGCACGCATCCCGCCAAGCTCGATCGCACTAACACAGCCATTGCCTACATGGGGCATTCCATCGGCTGGTGGGAAGATCAAACACTGGTCATCGAATACGTTGGGTTTCGCGCCCGAAGATGATCTGTTCTATGGCGTTCCCAACAGCGGCAACATGCAGGTGCGCGAGCGATATGAATTGCTGGCACCGGATCGTCTGCAAGTGACGATGACGGTGACCGATGCAGAACGCCTGACTCAACCCTGGGTACTGGTGCGCGAATATCCCGGCACCAGCAACAGCGCCGGCAACATGCAGGCAGGTGCAGGCGGTACGCGCCTGGAAACCTGGCAATGCCGTCCGGGCGATGCGCGCGAAGTCGTCGATGACCAGGGCAATAGTCACGTGAACCTGACACCGCCGCCGCAGGGCCTGGGTCTCGGCACAGGATCAAGTAACGACACCGGTCGCGATCCAAAGCGCTAATGACATGACCGGTGACAATTATGCGCCGGCATTCGATTTTTTTCTAACTTGATAACTCATAACGGGGGTTGCCATGTCTGCTGATTCTGTTTTTCCCACAACGCTGCTGCGTAGCATGTATGTGTTGCCGGCATTGTTGTCCGGCGGTCTGGCCATGGCACAAAGCGCACCTAGTACAGGCGCGCCCAATGCCGGTCCACCACCCGGCGGTCAACAAGCGGGGCCGCCGGGAATGATGGCTGCCGTACCGGAAGTGGATCGTTCCAAGGACTGCGACAGTGCCTGCCTGCGTAGTCACATGGATAAGTACATGGCGGCAATGGCGAAGAAAGATCCCGCCACGCTTGAAGTCACGCCGGCAGTGCGCGTAGCCGAAAACAGCCACGCACTTTCGCTTGGCGACAACGCATGGCTGGCGATTGAGAAGTACAGCACCAATAAAGTGGTGTTCACCGATCCCTTCGCAGGCCAAGTGCTACTGCTCACTACCGTAGAGATGCGCGCTGCCGAGCCTTTCATCTATGCCGTACGTTTGAAGATCGAGAAGAATCGCATCGCCGAATCGGAAGCCATGCTGACCTCGGACAAGATTGCCGGACAACACTTTCGTCCGGATTTAATGGCTGAGACATCCAAGTCACTGGATGTAACGATTCCGGCAGCCAAACGTACCTCGCGCGCTGAATTACTCAAGGCCGCACGCATCACTTGGGGACTCGACGCCGGCGCCGCAATACCAAATGCCAAAACCTGCATGCACTACGAAAACTGGGAGACGCCGTTAGGCGGCAGCCCATGTCGTGGCGGGCTGGGACGTGACAGCCGCAATGTACGCATCCCATTGGTAGATGTAGAGAAAGGCGTGGTGGTGAATTACCAGTTGCAAGATGCCTATGACCCGCAACCACGTCCTGCACCGCCCAATGAAGCTAACGGCAAGACACCCATCTTTTATTACCGCCCACTTACCTTCTATGTGATGCAGCTTGCGCGTATCGCCGAAGGTCAGGTGCAAAGCGATCAGATGTTCATGAACCTGCAAGAGATCGGCATCACTTCGCCGTTCCGTCGCTGAGTTTGGCGGGCCCTTGGATTCATAACGGGAGCAATCATGAAATCACGACAGACAAGATGGCTGACCGCCACGCTGGCATTACCGCTGGCATTGCTGGCGCAGAACGAAAACATTCCACCGCCACCCACCGGTGGCGGTCTCGATGGATCAGGCAGTGTCGTAGCAGACACCACACCGGATGGACTGTCGCCTCCACCCAGCGACCCGCGCGACTTCGAAGGTGTGTGGCTACCCGGTGCTTCTGCAGGTGGTGGTGCGCCTCCCCCTGGTGGTGCCGATGGTGCTGGCAATCCCGGCGGTCAACCCGGTGGTGCAGGTATGGGTGGTCCTGCTGGTGGTGGGCCCGGCGGCGCAGGCATGGGCGGACCTCCAGGTCCAGGTGGTATGGGCGGTGGACCACCGCCTTCCAGCGCCAGCACCTTGCAGTGCGCACCGGTACAACGCCTGCAAGGCGCGGGTGGCGGCATGAGCAACTTCTGGATCATGGGCCAGAAAATGATCGTCATGCTCTCAGAAGAAGACATGGATGTGCGCAAGATCTACATGAATGTCGAACATCCAAAAGATCTCACGCCACAACCTAATGGTCACGCTGTAGGCAAATGGGAAGGCAACACGCTGGTAGTCGATTCCATTGGCTTCATCGGCAACGACGGCAAGGCTTCCGATCAACACGTAGTCGAACGTGTTCACAAAGAACAATCCGGCAAGGCCTGGCATCTGGTGCGTGAGGTGGAGATCACCAGTAATGGTCAGACTCGAAAGCAGGTGTTCCGTGAAGTATGGCGCCCCGATCTGCGTTGGTACGAAAACGTATGCGAAGAAAACTACGAACGTTTTCAACTGGTCAACGGCCAGGTCGACATTCCGGCACAGCTCAAGGAGTAATTAATAATGACACTTGCAAGAAACTCACTGGGCACTTTGTGCTTGTCGCTATTGGTACTGGCCGGTTGCTCCTCTGGTGAAAAATCGCCGGCATCGACCGCTGCCGGTGGTCCACCCGATCTTTCCGGTCCTTGGCAGATCAGTAATACGCCCACCGCATTGACGACCAGCGACGGCAAGCAGCCACCCCTGACTGAAGAGGGCAAGAAGCTATACGCCGACAATCAAGCCGCCAAGACCAAGGGCGACAAGACCTACGACAGCATCAACAAGTGCGTACCACCGGGAATACCACGTCTGGCGATGCAGCCCTTCCCTTTCGACATCGTTCAAGGCCCGCGTCACGTGGCCATCATGCATGAATGGAATCATCTGCCACGTACGATCTACATGGCTGAAGGCCACTTCGACGGCATCGGTCCAACCTACCTCGGACAATCGGTGGGCAAGTACGAAGGCGACACGCTGGTAGTGGACACCAATCAGTTCAACGATCAGACGCTGCTTGACGATTCGGGACTGCCGCATAGCGATGAGTTAGTCACGGTAGAACGCTATCGTCTGATCGATGACGGCAAACGTCTTGAGCTGCGCGTCACCATCACCGATCCCAAGATCTTTACCCAGCCCTGGGAAACCACGCTGACCTTCGACAAATCTCCTGCCGGCACTATTGTGAAAGAAGACTACTGCTTCCGTCGCACCGGCATCGTCAAGTAAGGAGCTGCCATGAACAGACTTAAAAAACCCATGATCGTTTCAATCTCATTGCTGGCTAGCGTGCTCAGTGCAGCAGCTCTGGCACATCATTCCTCAGCTGTGTATGCCGGTAAGAAAACCCAGACCGCTGGTACCGTCAAGAAATGGCAGTGGACCAATCCACATGCCTTCCTGTGGCTGGTGGTTAGTGACGGAAAAGGCGGCACCGCCGAAGCCGGTTATGAATTGGGTTCGCCGAACACACTCATCCGCAATGGTTTCACTGCCAAGACCTTCGCAGTGGGCGACAAAGCAACCGTGTTGTACACACCGCGTCGCGATGGTCAGCCTGGTGGCGGGTTGGAAGCCGTCTATGTGAATAACCAAGGTAAGTGGCTGCAATGGGGACCAGGCGCCGATGTTGCGGCAGCTAAAGAAGCTGCTGCGAAAAAAGCCGGCGCCGCATCGAGCAAGTAACACACTAAATCAACTAATGAGACTCATCATGAACAAGCAATATCTAGTGTCGACGGGATTGGCCCTGTTCGCGCTGAGTAACGCGCACGCTGCCGACAACTGCGATCGCAGCTGTCTGGAAAAATTCGTGAGCGATTACGCCGCAGCGCTGGTGAAACAAGATTCTTCCAGTGTGAAGGCCGCTACCAACATCAAAGTGAGCGAGAACAGCGTTGCCGTCAAACTGGGCGAAGGCCCCAGCTGGAAAGGCATCAAGAGCTTCAAATCGCAACCGCAGTATGTCTCCGACACCAAGTCGCAGGAAGCCGGCTACATGGGTGTGGTGGATAACAATGGTGAGGATGCCATCCTTGCACTACGTCTGAAGATTCAGAACAACCAGATCAGTGAAGTGGAAAGCCTGCTGGTGCATGACGGCGAAGGCGGCCCCGCCTTCGAACCCATCGGCATGATCTATCGTGAATCGCCGTACATCCGCGATGTGCCTGCCAAGTCACGCAGCTCACGCGACACGCTGGTCAAGGTGGCCAATACTTTCTGGGATGTGTCCACTACTTCGCATGACGCCAGCAAGGTGCCCTATGCCGCCGACTGCTGGCACTTCGAGAACGGCATGAACACCAACTGGGAACGTACCTTCAATCCCGGTGAGATCACCCAGATGAACAATGCCAAGGCTTATGAACCGCAGGCCGATGGTCGTATCTGGACCTGTGCACGCGAGACCTATCTCACCACCACCGCATGGAAGGCGGCACGGCAACGCCACTTCGTAGTAGATGAAGAACGTGGACTGATCCTGACCATCACCAATGTGGACTATCCCTCGCGCGCCGCCGGCAGCATGATTCCTGAGCAAGGCATGGCTGCAGGCATGGGCGCCGCGCCTGGCGGCTCACCTCCTGCCGGTGGTGCTCAGGGCGGTCCTCCGCAACAAGCAGCACAGGGCATGGGCGCGGGCGGCGCAGCACGCAGTCCCATCGAAGGTCCTTCCAGCGGGCCTATTGGCATGTCGACCAAGGGTATGCAGCAGGCGATGTCCGGACAAGGCTACAGCATGGCGCACTTCATGTTGATGCGAGTTGTCGACGGCAAGATCACACGCGAACAAGATGTGATGCGCACCTTGCCTGAAAATGCCTCGCGAATCTTTTAACTTGCAGATTCCTTCGGCGCGGTTGTTTGCGGTGAAGATCCAGCACGTCGCAGCGCATCACTACAAACATCGTCATAGAAATAAAAAAACCCATACTAACCGTATGGGTTTTTCAGTTTTGCGATAGCAACAGCAAGTCAGTGCAATAGTCTCATTGCGCGATTCAAAATTAATCTACCTCACTTACCTGCCGAAGGCGGAGGCACCACCGCTTGATCGCATCTTCGGCAAAGCCGCCGGTTTACTACCATTGCTTACCGACCTGATTAGCCGGTATTTCATTGTGCGTATCCCAGTGCTCAACAATCTTGCCGTCCTTAACCCGATATAACACCCACATGAGATCACCGTTTGGTGACTGCCCGTTTGTACCATGGGCTTGCACGAATACCAGATCGCCCTGCACCAGCACCTTCTTGACCTCCATGTGTATTTGGCTATTGGCTACCATGGCGGCCTCTGCAGAACGACTGCGTTCAAACCCGCTCTGCTTGTTTGATGCTGGTGGAGCGGTCGAACTCATTCCCTGCCCCATATCAGATCCCTGCCTCATATCAGATCGAGTATTTTGCGCCGCAGCGCCGGCACCCAGGTAACCATGATCGACGTAGTCTTTACTCACATATTTATCGAACGCCTGTTCGCCAAGATGCCGATTGAACAGGGTCTCTATAAAATCAACCACGACTTTCCCATTGGCTGTCTTGGCCCCATCCATGTCGGTCGGTTGCGCGGCAAATATGCTGGCCGATGCCCCAATCATTGCCACTAACGCTGTGAATCGTCGCATCATGTCCACCACCTTAACCAATTAGGTCTATATCCAAGACAATCGATCCAAATAGAAAGGAGCCCGGATTCCGGACTCCTTTCTGAGATCACCAGCGACTTATAGCGACACTGAGATACCTACGCCATAAATCCGTGGCTCTGAAGGTGAATAGCCCTGTGGATGAGCGAACAGATTCTGGACCTTCTCAGTGAGATTGCGACCGTAGAGATTCAAGCTCCAGTTATCCTGCGCCAGAGTCAACGCGACATCGGTTTTACCGTAGCCAGGCACTTCTACCCCCGTAAGCCAATATTCCTGCGTATTGAAATATCGGGTGGAGAATTGCTCGTCGACTTTTGCAGTCAGCTTGGTTTTATCGTCGATAACGAACACGTGCTCGTAACCGAAGCTGCCGGACAAGCTCGGCGTATTTGACATGCGATGTCCTTGCAGCTGGTATTTAGCGCCGCCGAAGCCTGTAATCAACACGTTTCCATAGGTTCCTTTCAAGGTTGACAAGCTCAAGTTGATGCGATCATTGGCAGTAGCCACCCAGGTGGCTTCCAATTCGGCGCCGTACTGCTTGCTCTTATCCGCGTTAAGTGTCGATTGCGTCGTTTCTGCCGCAACGAGACCGGTACAATTCGGAAAAGCCACTGAACAGGCACTGGAGTTCTTGATCTGCATGTTCTTCCAGATGTTGTAGAACAATGCGCCGTTCAACTGCAGCCGGTCATCGAAGAAACGATTCTTGCTACCCAATTCGAAAGTCGTCGAGTCCTCCGGTTCGTAGGTTGCCAAAACAATCTGATTGGGAGTGAACACCGGCACACCCGCATCCTGGAAACCAAAACCGCCCGCCTTGTAGCCCGTGGAAATCGTGAAATAGGCAAGCGATTTCGGAGCCACATCGTATTCCGCACCGACTTTCCAGGTGGTTGTACGATCGGTATTCTCTACGCTATAGGTACCGCGATCGCTGATGCTCGCCAATGGCACTATCGTGTTCTGGGCAATGCCAGGGGTGTTGTATAGCTGATAGATAAAAGTCGATTTGGTATTCGAATAGCGCGCGCCGGCAGTCAAGCGAAATGTATCGACTATCGGATAAGTGGCTTGACCGAACACATTCCATTCTTCGAACGGCCTGCCCTTGCCATAGGTCGACAAACGACCATCGTTGATTGCAGCGGTCACTGTCGATCCATTCGGTGAAACGTCTTGCGACAGTTCGCGATAGTAAGCACCTCCGGTCCAGATCAACCGCGATGCCGGTTTCGACGAAAGCACCGCCTCATAAGTATCCTGGGTCGAAGTGATGGATGGGACCGTTGCAGCAGACGCAGTAGGATCTTCCTTGGTGCGCGCTGGACGCAGCGTCAGTGTCGCGAAATTGCCGAGATCAGCGGTAATGTCCAGTTTGTACGAGTTTTTAAGATTCGTGTTGGTCTCGACAATGTGATTGGCAGAGGTATCGTTGCCATCGCTGGCAACCGTGAGATTTGAATAGAACTCTCGTCCGGCCAGCCAATCCGAAGCACGCACTCGGCGTACATCTGTGGCGTCCAGTTTGGTCCTCTCATAGGTTCCCATGATTGACAGGCCATCGAACGGATCGAATTTCGCTTTCACACGATACGAGGTAGTGTTAGTGGCGCCGTAGTTATCTGCTGCATACACAATCTTTTCGCCGAATCCGCTGGTGGCGTCGCCCACACAGGCATTCGGATCGTTTGCGCCGGCTCCCATTGCCGGATTCTCCGCGTAGGCGCAGGTGTAAGGAGTTGTCCAGTAGCCAGGACCCCGGATATACGCATCACGCTTGCTATTGGAGGCAGTGAAACGCAATGCAAGTTTGTCTTGGATTAGAGGAACGTTGAGCATCCCCTCCACTTCGCGTGCATTGTAGTTGCCCACCTGGGCACGCCCCTTGACTTCAAAAATCGGCTTTGGATTCGCAAGCACAATGTTTACCACGCCACCCTCAGCGCTGGAGCCGTATAAAGTGCCCTGCGGACCGCGCAGCACCTCGACGCGATCGACGTCAAACATTGAACTTAGCACCACGCTCGGCGTGCTATTGGTCACGCCATCGACGTTGATCGCGACTGCCGGCTGTGCAGCGCGATCAGGATCCATGAAATTGCTGCCAACGCCACGGATGAAAATGCTTGCGCCCGTGCCGCCTTGTGGACTCGTGGCAATTTTCACGCTGGCGGTTTCTTGAATCGCTTTATCGAGTGTTGAAATACCTTTTCTTTGCAGCGATTCGCCCGATACAGCAGTGACGGAGACGGCCGCCTTTTGCAGATTTACTTCGCGTTTCTCCGCCGTTACTGTGATTTCTTCGAGTTCCAGCCCCGCGCTCGCACCATCTGTACCTTGAGCTAATGCGCCCGCACCGAAAGTCAGGCCAGCGACGCCAACCAATATACCTCTCATATCTATATCCCCTTATCTGTTTGGAAACTTTGTTCTGATGTATTTTTAATTCCGACCAGAAGCAGAAGACACAGACGCCGGAACGTTTTGCCTTGAACCGTTACATAGACTGCGTTCAACTTCTGTCGAGAACAATTCCTTGTACGCTCAGGACAAATGCAGTTCCAAGTCCCAATATAATGAACTGCACCGGGGAATCACGGAATGGCACTTACGTTGGCGACCAATCCGCATAATCAATCAGCACGATATCGTTGTCGCTATGTAAGTCGTACTAGATAGTCAACGCGGGATAGCCAAAATCACCAGATACATTGCACTGACATCGCCAATTCACGATGTCACAACATTCCGAGTAATCCGCGCAGCGCCGCCTGAAAACGGCATTAATTACCAAGTTTTGAGCGGGACGGACTAATACTCAGCACAGAGACGATGCAAAAATCGCAATGAACCGTCGTGTGCTCGCTAATTATTTTTTTCGTTATAGCGCAGTTAGTGCGGAATAGATTCAATCTCGGCAAGGTAATTTCACGAAGCGCACCATCACGTCACCAAGTGCATTTTGACCTGTGCATCGGCCCTTCTTCATTCTCGAATGAATATCTTTGAAAAGACCGAGAACCTATGCGCCCACTTCCTTGTAGGCGCATAGGATGAAATCGTACGCACAAAAAGTTCCTCTGGTTACACCAGCAACTCAGAATGGCGTAGCGGAATTACGTGGTACGTTGACCTGGAAGAATTGCTCGCGATGAATCTTGCCGTTGACGATGCGCACCAACGCTGCGTGATATAGCGAGGGCTGTTCGGCAGCGGGTGCACCAGCCGCCATGCCGCCACCGGGAGCACCGCCCGGACCGCCACCAGGACCACCTTGTGCAGGCCAACCATCAGCGCCACGTGAAGGCGGGCCGTATTCCGGCGCAGTACGTTGTACACCGTTTACGCTCTGCGTCATGCCACCACCGCCGCCGGCATTGCCAGTCACTTTGTCGACAATGGTCCAGGCCATCACCAAGCCGCGTTCTTCATCCACCAGGTAACGCAGACCACGCGCTTTCTCGAAGCTGCGTGTGGTGAGGTTTACTTCACGCTCACAGGTCCAGATGCGGCCATCGAACATGGATACCGGATTCTCTTCCGGAGTGATTGCTTCAATGCTATCGAGTGGACGCTCCCAATCAGTATTCATGCCATTTTCCACATGAATACAATCAACACTGTAAGGAACGTCCGCGCCTTTGTGCGTCGTAGTAGCAACAGCCCAATAGGTCCCGGCAGTTTTTAAAAGCTGTGCCCGTGAGGAGCGAATAGTCGCCGGAATTTCTCGGATGAAGGGTGCCTCGCGCCATAGATAGCCTTCTGGTTGAAACGGCCGGGCCAGTGACTCGGGTCCCACCAGGGTTTCAATCTCTGTGATTTTGCTATTCACCACTTTGAGGCGCACCGCATAGAACGCTGGCTGACCATCCAAATCTATAATACCCATGCGCGCAATTTCGCCACTTTGTGTATCGGCCACATACTGAGTGGAAGACGGCGTGGAGAAGAATTTCTTTCCGGTCTTCCAGTCCATGCCTTCACCCAGCCTGATAATCGCGGCGTTCTCAGCCACTTTGACATTGCTGGCTATGGAAATGGCTGCAGTATCGCGCTTGAGCATTGCCGCCACATACTCATCCACAAATTTCTTCAGGCAAACGCGAGCGCATACCGTTTGCGTTACCAAGGAACCCTGTGCAACCGCCACATGACTCGCCGAAATTCCAATCAATCCAAACGCTACGGAAAGCGAGATGCTTTTTAGTTTCATTTCTCAATCCCGTTAATAATGTTGTTGCTTTCTAAACTGTCGACACCTTGACCTAGAAGCAGGAGCATCTCTCCCCCCCGCTCATACCTATAGAACCTGTTTCTGGGCACGCAGGAACGCCCTCCAGACCTTCTTAAAATTCGAACAAATAATATTCCGCTCAGCCACAGCAGCATCCATCCACAAACGCAAAAACATCATCAAGTGCACCTCAATGTCCTGAACTGCACTGACAGCATGGACCATTGACGCCATCATTAATTTAGTGAAAACAACACACACCAGCCAAACCGAGGCAACGAGAAACAAGATATTCTTATAGTGAATAAATTTTTCAACGATTACTTAGCCAAAACCTGCCATAACAACGATATTCATCATGATTGAACCACCGTCAGAAAAACACTTGATCACGGATTGCGAACCAGAAAAAACCATTAAAACGGTTGAGAAAATACTTCGTAAGAGCGGCGACGTCTCATCATCGGACTCGTGCTTCAATTCTCTTAGTGCACTAGTTATAGAAATGAACAGCACAGGGGCAGCACGAGACCAACCGATGCGAGAAATTCCCACCAGATTAGGCGACCGGTGGAGCTCATTAATATTGCTTCTCTTGCGTACCGGGTCATTCCGATACAGCACTTTGCAACTACTTATCGGTGCAATAAGTATCGAGGGCCGCATCTCTCAGCGCATGTTGACGTTGAAATTGCGCAGCCTGGAACGGGACGGACTCATTTTGAGAACAGAAACGATGCGGAACGCTCATCGAATAGTTATTTATTCCCTAACAAGTTTAGGAGCCAGCTTATTACAAACAATGAGCTTTCTGTATGATTGGATACGTGTCTATTCAAACGAAATCTTAGCTGCGAGACTGCAATTCGATAGCAAATCTAAGGCATAGATCGAGCATTTCTACTTTCTTAAACCCGCGGACACAACGCCCATTTCAATTTTCGCCATTTGACTCTTTCCGACTGCTCACCTCACTCCCCTGCAGTAGCAACGTCTTGCGACGAAGCATGAAATACGCATGGAGCAATCGCTCAGATTTTGCGTGCCGATTGGCACTAACTTCGCTTGAAGATAAATCCACACCGGAATTTCTATCAGCATTGCCTTGAGATTTTGAATGTTCGCTTGCATCCAAAACTGACCCGCCTGGCGCAATTTCAACCTACGCGTCAATATTTAGGGTTATCTCCGGAGGTACGAAAGATCACCTGCAATATAAAATCAGCCAAATAAAGCCTTTTCTTGGGAGCCTGCGAGTCCTTTTCTGGCACCAAGCAATAAATCGGAGCCGTCCGTTCAGGACGGCGTCTTTTTTAAAAACCCCTCGGCTTGTTGAAACATTTTTATCACCGATTGCGCCGCATAGATCGCAGATGATCTGTAGGCGAAACCGATGCCTCAACGCTATTGATGCCCGACGACGATCTCGCGCATCTCGCTGTCACCGCTGGGCATCTTGATCTCCCATTTGTCGCCGGGCTGCTCGAAGTCGACCGGGGAATGACAGAACGGGCCGAGCGTACTGCGCTCAAAGAAAAAGCACTTGATGTACTTGTCTTGCAAGCGCTGCAACCAGTATGTGCCCATCACCACGCGCATGGTCCAGGTACCGTCTGCTTGTTGATCGCGGTTGAACATGGTGACGGTATTGTCGGCGTTGAACCAGGCGTGCCCTTCGTAGTTCTTGCCCTTGAATACCACCGTATTGCCGTAGTAGCCCTGCAAGGGATCGCCTTTGGGCGTAGTGGTTCGCGTAAATGCCTCGTGCGGCACTATATGCGTGGTGCCGCGCGCACTGATCTCCAAAGTACTGGCATCGCGAAAAATAATCCGCATCAATTGACCATTGCGACTGTCATCAGCAGCAGGATGAACCACCACATCCAGCACGTCGCCAACCTTGATGGAAGTTTTGCTCCAACCTATTTTGAATAGCTCTTCGGGTGCAGGCCCCAATACAATCCATTCGGGTGCACCGCCATGACCATCATACGAACCCATCGTGAAACGCAGTTGCTTGCCTGACCAATCAATGTTGCGCACCGGCCCTTCGAGAATAACTGTGCGACTCGCATCGTCCGCGGCAACAATGCTGGTGCATGACCATAACGCCACCAACCCAAGGCAGCCGCTCAGGATCGCTTGTTTGAATTTCATATGCATCTCCTTAAGGCGCAGCAGCCGCATTAGGGTCGACAAATTTTCGTGCGCCGGAAACGCCGGCACTCAACACCGAACCATTCGGCAGAGTCACCGCTTGCAGGAAACCGGAAGGCTGACCATCCAGACGCGGATGCAGCGCCACTTTCACTTTGTCACCTGCCGCCAAGGTGCGCTTGGTCCAACCGATTCGCGACATACCGCCTATATCATTCGCCTCCAACCCCCAGGTCACCGGCTGGCCGTCTTCACCGGTCACCACCACCCACAACCACACATGGGGACTGGTCCATTCGAACTTCTCCACCGTGCCAACCAAGTTCAGTGTCTTGTCGTGATCGAACATCGCAGCGGAATGATGTGCATCGGCGCGCAACGCCAATAACGACAAACCCAGCACGTAGCAAACTGCTTTCATGTTCATGGCAGTCTCCTTATTCGCGACGCAGCTTCAAATCGGTTTCGCCACGATCGGTATCGCGGTTATTTTCCAGACACACGTATTCGCTCATGCCGTTGGCTAGCGGCTGGAAGGTGCTCTCGAACTCGAAGGGCTGAGTGAACTGATCTGGATTATTGACGGTGGCTTTGAGATGCAGCTTCTTGTCCTTTGGATCAAGGCGAATGCGCTCCACCACATGCGTCTTGTTGGAAGCATTGGGCATGCCCATGAATACTTCAGCAACAGGTTTGATGCTGACGGTATCCACTACCAACGTATCGCCTTCCCAGTGACCGATGGAATGACCTTCCCAGGTCTCATCCGGATCTTCCGGATGAGCGCGACCGTCGGTATGAATCACGCGATTCTCGCCGTCGTTGGCAATGATCACCACCGCACCGGGTTGAAACAGGAACATGAAATCATGCGGTGCACTCATGAGTGCCGGCATGCCGTCTGGCAGACACTTGGTGGCATTATTGCGCGTACCGGAAGCCGGCCCTTGACCGCCATTGGCCGCTGCGTTGGCTAATCGATAGGCCTCCCACTTGGCATTGAGCGGTGCTGAATAAGGATTCTTATAAGGATTGGTCACCGTTTGCACGCCGCGTTCAAACGTATCGTGATCCAGCGCCCATGCGCCCTGCCAGTTCGGCAATTTGGCTATCGATTGCCAGGTTCGTCCTTGTTCGCCATTTGCCGCTGCATAAGTAGGTGTTCCACTCATCATCAACAGCGTGACACCGCCCAACATAAATGCTGGAACAAATGATCGCATGCCATTCCCCCCGGCCCACCTGACGGGCCTATTGTTATCGAATAAGGCCACTCATCATAATGATCATCGTGCAATTGATAATTACATTGCCATGAACGTAGCGCAATAAATTATCGGCACATAGTCGGAAGCAGAAATAAAAAACTTACTGAGGGGGAAACTCATGTTGAAGCAAAAGATTGCTACTGCTTTACTCATTGTATCGCTGGCCGGCATAGCACAAGCCGCCAAGATAGATCCCACCACCGTCAAGAAAGGCGATACCGGTCCTGAAGGCCCGTTCGGCGAGACGCCCGCCGAAACAGCTAACAAAAAAGTTCTCTTCGATATGGTGTACACCATGATGGTGGAACGTAAACCGCGTGAGGCGTTTGAAAAATACGTCAGCAAGGATTACTGCAACCATGGTCATCTAGCGACGCGCATGGAACGCGAATGCTCAACCTATGAAGAACAGCTAAGCCGTTGGGAAAAGGAATACGGCAAGCCACTTACCAAGGGCGAGAAAATCGAGATGCCCAACATGGCCACCGTGAATGGCGAGATGGTGACCATGTTCGGTGAAGGCATCGACATATTCCGCGTACACAATGGCAAGATCACCGATCACTGGGATGCCTCTCCGCCAGCCGCGTTCAGCTCGGCACCGCCACCCAAGGGCCAGCGCCCGGATGATCCAACCGTAAAGCAGCCTCAGCAGAAAGCAAACAGCAGCAAATCTAAGTGACGCACCAACTATTGGCGTTTGGCGAGTGAGGCTCACAACTTGCCTAGGGCGCAGTTCATTGCGCCCTTGCAGCCCTTCAAAGTAACTGAGTCAGTTTGAAGAGATTGCCAATGCAAACATACATCGTGGCCGGTATCGCGAGCTGCTTACTAACGATTGGCGTTGCCGCATCGGCAGCTGATAAAGGTGGCGCTTCCACCAAGCCAGCCACCGAACATGGCTGGACTGATCTTGCCAAGTGGCCGGATCTTCAAGGTGGCATGTGGCTGCCGGTGCGTGGGCCTCGTGGCAGCGCCGAACCTGCGCCTGTCTATGTACCCACGGTGGCTGCCAAGGTAGCGGCGATGGGACCGATTGATCCTGGTTCGCTTGGCAATGCCAACTGTGAACCGCTTGATGGACCGTTTGAACGTATCCGCGAATTCTTTTATTCCAAGGACGTCATCTTCATCATGGCCGATGAAGACTACTTAAGCGTGCGCTTCATCTACATGGATGGGCGCAAGCATGGCGATCCCGATCCCTCCTACTACGGACATTCAGTAGGTCACTGGGAGAACGACACACTGGTAGTCGATACCATCGGATTTTTACCGCAGGTGACACTGGCGCCGCGCGTCCCCAATGAAGGCGCCATGCAGGCGGTAGAGCGCTTTCGCTTGATCGGTAAGGACAGACTGCAATACCAGATCACGTTAACCGATCCAAAAGTACTGGCAGCGCCGTTTACGCGAACCATAACCTACACACTAGATCGTCAATCGCATGTGCAGGAGGCCGAATGTTCGCAGAACAATCGCAATCGCGATGTGGACGGCAAGGAGCATGTCGACTTAACGCCGCCAGAATGACCGCGACCCAGTCGGTACGCTACTGAGTAGTGTTACGCGACAGATAGGCGCCCAGGTCTGCCAGCTCCTGATCGCTGATTTCAGTTTTACGAAAGAACGGCATCACCGAAACTCCCTGGCGCACAAATATCGAGACGAACAAAGGCGTCAAATCGGTTCTTTCGGCAAGTATCGGCGGTAACTGCCCCTGGTACTTGGCACGCAACGCATCTGCACCCGGCTTCATGCTCAAACCGGGATTACCGATGCCGGGCGCATGACAAGCCGCACACCAGGTTTGATAAACCTTCTCACCCTTGACCACATTTACTTGGACCACATCCTTTTGCTGCGCTTGCACGGAAAAAGTCATGAGCAAAGCCGTGGTGAGCTCTATATAGACTGCGCGCTTCATACTCTGCCCTTCCGCAGATGCTTCGGCCAGATGCCACTGCGACCGGCAGCGAGAATGCCGTTGGGATCGACCGCATCTTTCAAGGTTTCAGCGAAACGCTTCAGCGCGTGATTGTTGTAACTGTATGTGTCCATCACCCGATCTTGGAACAGCGGCGGCGTGCGGTATTCGCCATAGCCATGCTCGGCGCCGATCTTGATGAGCTTCTCCACTGCCTCGCGCGATTTCTGATTAACGCTTTGATCCGAACGCGACACCGGAAATCCTGCCACCAAGGCAAAGGCGCGATTGATCCAGGTGTACGGCGAAGTGGTGGGATTGAAAATAAACTCCAGCTCCGTGCCCGCCAATGCTTGTGCGAAGACTTGCTGCGCTTCGAGCACGGCTTCGCCGGTGCGGGCAATGATGGGCGAGAACAGCAGATGTCCATCGCGCGGGTTGGGATTCATCTGCGAACGCGCACCCAAGGAAAAAATATTCATGTTAGGAATGCCCACCAACACCTTGTGTTGCGCAGCTTCAGCTTGGTCAGTTGTGAGCGGAAAGCGTAGCGTTTCCAATTCTTCGAAGCGCACCTCGGGAATGGCCCTGGCAAACTTGGCCTGCGCATAACGCCAATTCGCTTCGACACCTTCCTTAGGACCGTAGAACTGCAGGTTGCAAGACCAAAACGCAGTTTTTTTTGAAGCCGCGTAGCGATCCAATGCATCGCTGGTCCACACATCTGGCTGTTTGAAAATATTCAGCAGGCCGGAGTCTTGTTCGGCATAGCGAAACAATGACAGGGGACTGAGATACTCCGGCATACCGATGATGCCGCCGTATTCCAACTCGTTAACGATCTCGGTGAGCGGGATGATATCGCGACGTCGCGGTACCAACACCTGTCGCGACAAATAGGCATCGGGCTCCGGCATCAAGTGAAAGCCCATCTTGGTCACGATGCCGTAATTGCCCTGTCCGAATAAACCATCGACATACGGACCGAAACCGTAACGGAAGTCACTCCAGGTATTGGCGCCCGGCAACGCGCCCATACCGGTACGCAACAGCTCGCCATTGGGCAACACCACTTCCATACCGCAGTGGCTGTTGAAGTGATCGCGATAGCTATACCAGGTATGACCCACGCCATGATCCAGTGCATTGCCGATGAGACTGCCCCAACCCGGATCCGGACAGTCGATCCAGCACTTCAAGTTCTTCTCTTGCAGGTGCCGATACAAATCGAAGTAAGTGACGCCCGGCTCCACTATCGCATAGTGTCGCTTGTCATCCGCCTCGATCACGCGGTTCATGCGTTTCAGATCCAACACCACACTGCCCGATAGATTGGGCGCAGAACCGCCGTAGCCCAGATTTTTTCCGGTCGAGATGGTGTAAATCGGAATGCGGTATTTATTCGCGGTGCGCACAATGGCTTGCACTTGCGCCACTTCCATCGGCGCCACGGCTGCGGATACCAAACGTTCCTGCGGTTCATTCCACAACGGCGAGTAAGCATCGCGATACAGGGCCACGTCTTCATCGGCGGTGAACACCCATTGCTCACCCACTGCTTTGCGAAATTCGGCCAACGCCGAACTCCAAGTCTTTTGATTGATTCCCGGTGGCAGCATCATGCCTCCACTTTGTATGCACGTTCGATGGGGGCAATGACCCAGCTGATCAGCGGCTCGCGATCTTGAACGCTGCACACCACTCCCTCTGGTGAGAGCACTTGATACGCACCACGGGGACATTGATGCGCCGCACGCGCCGCTGCAATGGGATAGGCCGGGCCTGCTCGATTAAAATCCCCAAGCAGCAACGACTGTGCTTCTGCACACGACAAAGAATGTTCGATGACGCCATTCGATTTATGCAGATGATCGGCCCTGAACACCACGCGCATGCCGTGATCCCAGGCCCAGCGTTCCAGACAGAATAACGGGCCATGCGCCGTCAACCCGGCAATGGCCACCGGCGACTGTTGCCAGAGCGGTTGCAGTTCTTGGTACCAGAGACGCGTGACATCGCCCCGCGTGACATTCACTGAAGTACCTAGCCGTTGTGATTCTGCGCCGAAGGCGATGCTTGCTTCGAAGCGAGTATCGACAATGACCGTATGAAGTGGAATTGCAGGCACCTGTTTGGCGGGCAGATTGACAGACACCTGTTGGTCAAGTGACACAGCTTCCGCTGCAGCGCTCAGCATTGCCATGGCCTGCAAAAAAGCGCGCCGCGTTGCCATGCCCTTCCCCCGCCAAGTTAACTATTGCAGGCAAGGTATGAAACAGAGAAGCAGGCTGCCAGTGGCGATTAAGCAAAGCAGCTATTGCGAACTTGCGAAATCTCGTGCTTAAGATGCCCCCACCCTAGCCCTCGGCAACTGCTCCCTGCGTTGCTCTACCTCCTGCATCCATGTCCCTCGCCAGGGATTCCGAAGCATCACAGTCGTCCCCCGCCTGCGGGGGAGGAGACATGAGATACAGCCGTCCTAAGTGAACACCTTCGGTTTGAGCTCGATAATCAGCTGCGATACTGCACGCGTTGCCAGTGTGTGTGGACGCAATAACGTGGTGCTCAGCACCACGCGTCGATGTAACTCGGGATTAACAATGGGCGCTGTGCTGATCCGCTTCGATAGTTCCGATGGCAAGGCATGCGCAGCAACAATGGCATAGCCCGCACCCGCAGCAACAAGTTCCTCCTGCAGCTGGATCGAATCCGCTTCCACGGCGACCTGTAGTTTGATGTTGCGCTGCGTTGCCAATGCATTAAGCCGGGCACGCAGCAGGTGCGGCTCACCAGGCAGTATCAAAGGCAGTTCGGCCAGTTGATCGAATTGCACCGGTTGTTCGGTGATGGGATTGCCGTGCGGCCCGATCAATGACAGTGACAATTTACGCAGAGTCGGTTCATCAGGCAGCTCGACTTCGTCTTCGCGCAGCAGCAGCGATAAATCAAGACGGCCCTGATTCAACCAATCCTCCAGTTGCACACTGGAACCTTCGGTGAAATGCAAACGCACCTTGGGAAACCGTTCGGACACCGCATTAAGCAGATGTCCAACCAGCTTGGGTACCGCAGAAGGCAGCACACCGATGCGCACATCGCCCAGCGGCTCGCCGCTGGAGGTGCGAATTTCGTCCGACAGTTGATCGGCCTGGGCGATGAGCACTTTCACACGCGGGAACAGCTGCTCGCCAAAATCCGTCAACACCACGCCGCGACCGGTGCGACGAAACAGTCGCGCACCGCACTCACGCTCGAGGATGCCGATCTGACGACTGATCACCGACTGCGGTATGTCCAAGGCAGCGGCCGCATGCGTGACGCTGCCCAGCTCGGTGACTTTGACGAACAACACCCATTTCGAATCGACGATGGATAACATCTCGCTCTGCTCTTAAGGATGGCGGTACCAGTCTATTAAGAGGCAGAGACAGCCGAGACGCAACATCGAGAGTGGGTGCATCAACCGACAATATTTAAGAACCGGTAATGCCATTCATGCAGGCATAAAAAAGCCCCGGCTTGTGGGCTGGGGCTTGGAGGGGGAGAGGCATCCATGCTCAGGGGAGTCCTGCCGCAATATAACGACAGCCGCGATCACAACTTGCTAAGTACAAACCTCGCCTTACAGGCCGCTTCTCGCGTTATGTCGCGCAAAAATCGTAAGCAGATTCCGCATCAGGTCAATGAGATACGTTGCTCGCCCAACTTTTCGATGCTGGTTACCAACTTGTCACCGGGCTTCATCCATACCTGCTTGTCTTTGGGATAGCCGTTGATTACGCCCTCCGGCGTACCGGTAAAAATGACATCACCCGGCGATAGGGTCATGTGCCGCGAGATGTAACTGATCATCTGCCGGCAATTGAAAATCATCATGTTCGTATTGGCGGACTGCCGCACTTCGCCATTCAAGCTGCATTGAATATCCAGATTGTCGGGATCGACTTGATCCGCACTGACCAGCCAGGGACCAATCGGCCCCCAGCCATCACCGCACTTGCCCAGCATCCATTGACTGGTAAGTTGTTGCAGATCGCGCGCGGTAAAGTCCTGCCCGACGCAGTAACCGAACACGTAATCCAGCGCAGCGGCTTCTGGAATATTGCGCCCGCCTCTGCCCATGACAATAACTAGCTCAGCTTCGTAATCCCACTTGCTGGCGGACTCGGATGAAACACGAATGGTGCCGCCATGGGCATTCAAGGAAGTACGGTACTTGTTGAACAAGATCGGGGAGCTTGGCGCAGCTTGACCGGATTCAGCCGCATGTGCGCGATAGTTAAGTCCAAGACAGATGATCTTGTCTGGATTCATCACACAGGGACCGAAAGTCGCCTTGGCGGCATCGACAAAGTAGCGCGCCGGCAACTTGGCATCATTGGTCAGCGTGGTCAACGCATTGAGATTACCGCGACGCTGGATCAACTCATCTGTGGTTTGTGGCAAACCCAATCTGCGCTCGCGCTCCACTACAGCCATATTGAGCAGACCACGTGTCGTTCTGATTGCCAGCGTGGCGACCTCTCCTTGCATCAAGGTGGCGTAGGTAAGACCAGATGGAAACGGCGCTTGAGTATTCACACGCCCTGCTGACGAGCTTGCCGCAAGCGCATCAGCCGTATTGATACCCGCCAACCCGGCCAGCCCCAGCTTGATCAATTCGCGTCGATCGTTACCCATATTGTTCTCCAATCTTTATCAGGGCTTGGCATTCGATTGAGCAAACCAGCCTGGGTTGTAACGGATCACCATGTAGGTCACCTGCCCATCCAATGCCGTGAAGCGATGTGGTGTACCAGGAGGAATCAGCACGACATCGCCCTCCTTTACTTTGCGAGATTCGCCGTCGGTAATGTTCGTACCGCGCACACTGGGGCCGATGCTTTCCGGATTGGTCGGTGTGCCATCGGCATTGCGCATGGGCTTACCTGCCACCAATACGCCACCGGTTTCCAGCGTGCCGCCACCGGAAAGAATTTGATAAATCTCGGTAACCGTTGCATGAATCACCGGTCCTTCCTCAGGCCCGGTGCGCTTGAGCACATCGATACTGACGCGATCATCACCGGCGCGCGCCACACGTACGCCTTTTGTGAGATTGGTGGCGGCATTGCCGTTGATGCTGGCCAGCAGATCGGCCGGGCTGACATACAAGGCAGGCGCTGCGCGTGCTGTGGACTCCTCTGCCAGCGTATTCGAAGTCGCACAGAATAGAGTCATTGCAAGAACGTAGCCCGCTCGCATCATGATGCACCCCCTGTCGAACACTCTCGTTATCCTGACAGCCTATCGCATTATTTCAAGCATGCCCTATATGATGATGCAACGACAGGAACGCATACGCTTGGGGTCGGTGCAATTCACTCTCGCTCGCAATCTCCAATTCGCAACCAATAATCAATGCTTCAAATCAGGCGGAGGACAAATGAAAACCTATCAAATCGCTTTAATGGTCAGCGGCGCATTTGTGTGCGGCGCCGGCGTCAGCGCGCAAATGAATGCGGCATGGCCATGGCCTGATTCTTTGGATGCGGTGACCGCCGCCCCAAAAATTCACAAAGTGTTGTTTGAAGACGACCATGTGCGTGTTCTCGAAGTCACCATTCAACCGGGCGAAACCGAACCGCTGCATGCGCACAAGTATCCTTCCGTGTTTGCCTACGATGCGGCACAGCCAAAACTGCAGAATTACTATGAAATCGAAAAGACCAGTACGCCCGTCGACCGCATGTATACCGGCGAGGGGCAGCTGCCGGCGTCACGCACCATGGGGCCACAGCAGGCACATCGTGTGACCATCACCGATACTTTTCCGCAACACTTTTATCGCATCGAGTTCAAACGCATGGATGGCGCGGCCATCATGTCTAAGACTAAGTATTAAAAAGCCCTATCTCTGGCCCTCTCCCGCAAGCGGGAGAGGGAAAGATATAAATTTATTCTGGCTCTTATTTGTTCCGGCTCTGCGATTTGCGTACTACTGACGCGCACGTTGCCAGTCGTCCAAGGTCTGGCCGGCCTCCACCAATTCGAGCAGTAGCTGCGCGGGTTGCCAGTACGACACATCGAACTGCCGCCGATATTTGAGCATGCCATCGAGCAAGGTCTGCGCGCCGATGGTATCCAGATAGAACATCGGGCCGCCGCGATAGCGCGGAAAGCCATAACCGGCGGTCAGCACCACATTGATATCGCCCGCTCTTAGCACCACACCTTCTTCAAGCAATCGCAATCCTTCATTCAACAGCGGATACAAGCAGCGCTCAATGATCTCCTCGCGCGTGTGCTGGCGCTGCACAATGCCAAGTTTGTCGGCGTATTGTTTGAGAATGATCGACACTTCGACATCGTCGTGACGTGTGCGACTGGCGACTTCATAACGGTAGTAACCCTTGCCGTTTTTCTGCCCCAGCCGACCGGCCTCATACAAGGCGACATCCGCCTGACAGCCCGCCTCGGCAGAGCGCATGGCCTGTGCCTCATATGTTTTGATGCTTGCATCAAGGCCCGTTAGATCTGCCGAAGCGAGAATGCCTAGGGACATGCCCCATTGCTCCAACACCGAATCCACCTGGCGTGGCACGGCGCCTTCCAACACCATACGTTGTGCTTCGCGCGCATAGCCCTGCATCATGCGCTGGCCGATGAAACCATTATCTGTTTTTATCAACACTGCCAACTTACGCAAGGACCTGGCCAAATCCATCACCGTGCGAACGGCCTCTGTCGAGGTAGCCGCGGTCCGCACTACTTCCAGTATTGGCGCGATATTCGCCGGCGCAGCGAAATACATACCGACTACATCGGCCACACGTGCAGCACCGGCCATCCGATTGATATCCAGCGTCGAAGTAGTGGTAACTAGAACCGTCCCAGCACGAGTGAACTGCTCAAGCTTCTTGAAAATCCGCCGCTTCAATTCCAGGTCTTCGTATACAGCTTCGACAACCACATCCGTTTCCTGCAAATCGACATAGTCGAGCGAACCGATGATCAAACTCATGCGCTGATCTTTTTCGGCAGCGGTAAGGCGACCGCGCTTCACCAGGGACTCATAGTGAAGATCGATACCCGACAAACCGCGATCCAGGGCCTCACGCGTGGTATCCAGCAACACCACCGGTATGCCGGCATTGGCAAGACCAAGCGCAAGGCTACTGCCCATGGCACCCGCTCCCACTATGCCGCCGCGCTTGATACCGCGTGTCTTCGTATCGAGCGGCAAACCGGGAATACGCCGCACCTGCTGTTCGGCACGAAATACATGCACAGCGCCCCTGGATTCAAGCGAAGCCTTGGCTTGATCGGCCAATTCGGTTGCGCTTGCCAGGCCCTGTTCAAAGGGCATATCGAGACTGGAACGCACGGCTTTGATGGCGGTAAAGGGCGCCATGCGATTGGGATACATCGCGCTGGCCTGCGCCGAAAACCGATCCAGGATTTCAGCGCTGCAAGTCGACGGATTGACGTTGAATTCGCAGCTGCGTCGCGGCCCTTTGCCATCGACGATCAACTGCTCGGCAAAAATCATCGCGCCTTGCAAGAGATCGCCTTCGATCCGGGCATCGACCAAGCCCCACTCCAGCGCGGTATCGACATTCACCGGTCTGGCATCAAGGATTAGCTCCAGCGTTTTCTCAACGCCGATGATGCGTGGTAAGCGTTGCGCGGTTGCTGCGCCTGGAATCAGACCTAGCGAGATGGCTAAGAAGGCAAAATGAGCATTAGGTGCGGCAACGCGATAGTGACATGCCAGAGCGAATTCCAACCCACCATCCATGACGGCGCTGCGCATTGCGGCCACCACCGGCACCTGCAGTTGTTCGAGGCGCGCCAAGACCTGCTGTTGATCAAGCGGTGACGGCAGCACCGCTTCGTCGATATCTGCACCGCTAAATACATGGCCGACTTCGCACATCAACACGACGGCCTTGATGTTCGACAGTTTCTGCAACTCATCCAGCGCCGTATTCAATGCAGTACGCGCTGTCGCGGTGACGGTAGTGCCGGGCGCAGAGGTATGAGGCGGCGGATTGCCGACCGTTATGACGGCCACACTGCCGATCTTTCTGATGTTGGCGTCGGAATAGCTCACTGTTTGCGCCTTATCGCAAGGGCGTTGCCCTCACCCTAACCCTCCCCCGCTTGCGGGGGAGGGAATGCGAAGCATGAATAATCATATTGCTCCGTTCCCCAATTCAGCCCCCTCCCCCGTTCCACGGGGGAGGGTTGGGGTAGGGGCAAAGATACCGCTACTCCGTCTCAGCCTGCTGGGTGCCGATGGTGAAGAACAAAATACACATAGCCAGAAACGACACCAACGTAAACACACCACAGCACACGCTCATCGCCGGCCCAATGCCGCCCTTGCCGGGAAAGAAATTGTCGGACACCGCGCCGACAATCGCCGGTCCGCTACCCATGCCGACGATGCCATACACGAACAATTGCACCGCCGAAGTCTTACCCATATTGCGCGACGGCGTAACCATGGAAATCAAATTGCCGGTGATGGCAAAGCCGGTACCGCCCACCAGGAACACGCCACAAGCCAGCACGTAAAACCAGAACGGTGTCGGCGCAATGGGCGCAGCAGCAGAACTCAAGAACACCAGAAAGATGGTGACCACCCCCACCAAGGCCGGACCACGCCGACCCGAGGTCTTGGTGAGCTTGTCCATCATGATGCCAGTGACCCACAAGCCAATGGGCGCAGCAAACAACATCATTAGACCCAGCGTGGCACCTACCTGACTGACCGGAATATCCCAGCGCCGCAGGGGAATGGAAGCAACAAAGGCGCCATAGGCATTCGACTGCATCGATAAAGTGGCGCTATAAATCAGCAGCGGCACATACACCTTCCAATTCTTTTTCATGTGGCCTAGAGCTTCGGCAATGCTGCCCTGCTGTTCACCGCCACGCTGACGCGCCGGCTCCCAGATAGTCGCCATCAGCAACGCGAACGGCAGACCCACCACGCCCAACGTCAACATCACCAGACGCCAGGGTTTCACTTCACCGATCAACGGCAACTCAGTAATGCCGCTGTTGGACATGATCTTGATCAACACGCCGCCGACGATGAAACCCAGCGCCGAGCCCACCATCAACGACATGCCGTACACGGCGAAACCGCGGCCGCGCCGCTCGCTGGGCAAGGCAGTACGCAACATCGAAAACGAACAGGGATGAATCACGCCTTCGGCAAAGCCCACACCGGCGCGCGCCAATAACAACTGCCAGAAATTGGCAGCAATGCCGCAGGTGGAAGTCATGATCGACCACACTACGGCACCGGTGGCAATCAAACCGCGGCGACTGATGCGATCCGCTAAAAAGCCGGCGGGCAGCGTGAACAACACATTGGCAATCGCAAAGGCGAAGCCAAACACCATGGCCATCTGCGTATCGGTGAAACCCATATCCTGTTTCACCGGATCGAACAGCAAGGACAGAATGGTGCGATCAATAACCGCCATGATGGCGGCAAAGGTCAACGCAACGACCAGCCACCATTGCCGACCGGTGCGCTCTTTGTAAGGATCGGCGCCTACCTGCGCATTGGCCGCAGGCAAGACTTCGTTCACGGGTTCAACAACGCTCATGCTTCATCCCCTGCGCCTGTTTTTGAAACTGCATCCTTGGCGCAAGGAGCGAGTTTTGAGAATGTCGCTTGGAGTACATTCTTGTAGGTCGGGTTTTAACCCGACCTACAAGAAGGAAGGATTTATTAGCTCGACTCACATAAGCAGCCGAGCATCGATAAACATATCTTCACAAGACGGCACGTTATAGTTTGGCGACTGTATCACCAGTCTTGTCGTGGGACATCTTATGCTGCTCAACGGAACGCTTTGTTTAGTGACCGGTGCGGCTCGTGGCATCGGCCAGGCTACGGCTGATGCGCTAGCTACTGTGGGTGCGCGGGTATTGGTAATCGACATCGATGCCGCTGCTGCACAACAGGTTGCGACCGACATCACCACTCGCGGTGGATCGGCTTACGCCTATGCCTGCGATGTTGCCAACGACGCACAGGTGGCCGCATTGGCCAGCGACATCACGCAAACCCATGGCACGCCCGATCTGTTGATCAACAATGCCTTCGCACGTCAGTTTGCCCGCGGTACCCTCGATAACGTCGATCTGGAAATCTACAAACGTGCCTTCGATATCAATGTGCTGGGCAACATCCGCATGCATCAGGCCTTTCTACCCGGCATGTTCGAGCGTGATAGCGGCCACATTGTCGACACGGCTTCATCGTTGAGCATCGTGCCCAATGCCGATACACAAATGTTGTTGCCCTACATCGCCAGCAAGGGCGCGATACTGGGCATGGCCTATGGAATGCGTCATGCCTTGCAGGCACGCGGTATCGGCTACTCGGTATTTTGTCCTGGCCTCACCGATACCAGACCCGCGCATGAACAAGCTATCGCAGTGCACCCACAGGCCGCTGCGCCCGCTGCGCATGCGGCGCAAATATTGTTGGCGGGCATCACACGCGGCGATTTTCTGATTTCATCGGAACCCGATTTTGAAACTCGCATTGTGCGTCTGGCGCAGCACAACCTAGACCCATTGAAATTGTTTGCCGAGTAGTCACTACAGCACCTATGCGCGATACACGAGCTTGCCGTTTACAAATTCCCACAGTAGGGAATCTAGGCGACCGGTGAGAAATGTTTAAGAATGAATCATTCCGTCATCGACTCACCAACAAGACATCTCAAGGAACAACAATAATGACTACGCCAGACCAGATTGATTGTTCGCTAGATCGCCGTCGTTTGCTGCAAGGCGGCGCTCTGCTTGCAGCCAGCACCTTGGTTGTCACCGGCATCGATGCCGTCACCAACAGCGCGCAAGCCGCTACCGAAGATCCAGGCCTGGTGCCCATTCCCATGCCGGCGCAAGTGCCGGCCAAAGAAGGCATGCTCAAGTTGAAGGACGTGAGCCTGTACTACTGGGATACCGGCGGCAGCGGCACGCCGATCATTTTGTTCCACCCCTTCACCGGCAGCGGCAAGGTCTGGCAGTACCAGCAACCCGTATTCGCCAAGGCCGGTTATCGCGTCATCGGTTATTCGCGACGTGGTTTCAATGGGTCGGAGAGCGGTCCGAAGGATAAACCGGGCACGGGGTCTGGCGATGTGCTGGAGATGCTCGACGTACTGGGCATCCAAAAATTTCACGCCGTGGCTTCGGCAGGCGGCGCTTTCGTGGCAGCCGATTTCGCCATTTCGTATCCGGAACGCCTGCAGTCGCTGGTACTTGCCTGCAGCATCCTTGGCGCATCCGGTGGTGAATTCAGCAAGATGACCAAGAATCTGCGCCCACCGGGTTATGAAAATCTCTCCGAGGCTTTCCATGAACTCAGCCCCTCGTATCGCGCGGCCAATCCGGAAGGCACCGATATCTGGACTCACAATCAGGAAACCTCACGCAATGGCGAGGGCGGCATCAATCAGCCCTATGCCAATAAGATCACGCTGGAAGCGCTGGAGAAATTCACCATTCCGGTGTTGTTGATGGGCGGTGGTGCTGACTTGATCGCTCCACCACCGGTGGTTCGGCTATTTGCCAAACACATACCCAAGAGCGAACTGGTGATCGTGAATGAAGCCGGGCACTCGGCCTATTGGGAACGGCCGGATGTGTTCAATGCCGCGGTGTTGAAGTTCATTCGCAAGCATCGGAAGTAAGCACAGGATTGATCTTCTGCCATCCTAGCAAGCCGGAAGGGCGCGATACCGCACCCTTCCGCAATCCTTTACAGCGAGAACACGCCTTCGCACACCGTCTGGTTGTACGGACGACGATCATTAGGCGTTTCGCGAGCTTGCAGCCCCTCGGGAAGATGATCCACCGGACCGGGACGGCCCACTGCCACCATCATTTCCAGATGATAAATCTCGGGAATCTTCAACAGCTCGCGGGCACGTTCCTTATCGAAGCCACCCATGCCGTGAATCGCCAGACCCGAGTGATAGCCCTGCAAGGCCAGGTTCTGCCAGGCAGCGCCGGCATCGAAGGAGTTTGAGCTGGAAGGCTTCTTCAGTGCTTCGTTGAAGGTGTGCGAAACGATCAACAACAAGGCGCCGGCGCGCTGCGCCCACAGACGATTGCCGTCGAACAACAGATTGACGTAAGTATCCCAGTGCGACGTATCGCGGCGGGCATACAAAAAGCGCCAGGGCTGCTGATTGTTGGCCGAAGGAGCCCAGCGGGCCGCCTCGAACAGGCCATGCAATTCCGCCTCGCTCACCGCTTCGCCAGTCATACCACGCGGCGACCAGCGATCGACAAAAAACGGATTGACGGGGTGCTGGGTGCTGCGCTTTTCGCTACCTTTGATCATCGACGGATACCTGTGCTCGGATTAGGCCCCTTGGCCGAGGCCGGCAAAGGTACTGAATTCCGGGCAAATCTCAAGCTATGACGCGATGTGAAAGCTATAATTCGCGCCCTTTTGTTCAGCTGCCAGCCGCCGCCCGCCGAGACCATGGATAAATCCTATTCCCCCCGCGATATCGAGACGCCGATTTACCAGAAGTGGGAGGCTGCGGGTCACTTCCAGCCATCAGGCCAGGGTGATCCTTACTGCATCATGATTCCGCCGCCCAATGTGACGGGCACGCTGCACATGGGCCACGCCTTCCAGCATACGTTGATGGACACCCTCACCCGCCTGCATCGCATGGACGGCGACAATGCCCTCTGGCAACCGGGCACCGATCATGCGGGCATCGCCACGCAGATGGTAGTCGAAAGACAGCTCAACGCCGCCGGCCAGAATCGTCACGACCTGGGCCGCGAAAAATTCGTCGAACGCGTATGGGAATGGAAGGCCGAATCCGGCGGCACCATCAACAAGCAGATGCGACGCCTCGGCAACTCGGTGGATTGGTCGCGCGACCGTTTCACCATGGACGAAGGCCTGTCCAAGGCTGTCACCGAAGTGTTCGTCAAACTCTACGAAGAGAATTTGATCTATCGCGGCAAGCGCCTGGTGAACTGGGACCCGGTATTGCACACCGCCCTCTCCGATCTCGAAGTGTTGAGTGAGCCGGAGAAAGGCTCGTTGTGGCATTTCAAATATCCCCTAGTTGATGGAAATGGGGCCGATGGCTCGGGCTACCTGGTCGTTGCAACCACTCGTCCAGAAACCATGCTCGGGGATACGGCGGTGGCGGTGCATCCGGAAGATGAGCGTTACCAGCATCTCATCGGCAAGCAGATCAAGTTGCCATTAACGGATCGTTTGATTCCCATCATCGCGGATGACTATGTGGATCGTGAGTTCGGCAGCGGCTGCGTGAAGATCACGCCCGCACATGACTTTAACGACTATGAGATGGGCAAGCGTCACAACCTGCCCTTGATCAACATTTTCGATGCCAGCGCTCATTTAAACGATGCGGTGCCGACGCAATACCAAGGTTTGGAACGTTTTGCGGCGCGCAAGAAAATCGTTGCCGATCTCGAAGCGTTGGAACTGGTCGAGAAGATCGACCCACACACACTGGCCGTGCCTCGCGGCGATCGCAGCAATGCCGTGCTCGAACCCTGGCTCACCGACCAATGGTATGTGCGCATCGCGCCGCTGGCCGAACCCGCCATCAAGTACGTGGAAGACGGTCGCATCAAGTTCGTGCCCGATAACTGGAGCAAGACCTACTACCAATGGATGCACAACATTCAAGACTGGTGCATCAGTCGCCAATTGTGGTGGGGTCATCGTGTGCCGGCCTGGTACGACGAGAATGGCAAGATCTACGTGGCGCGTAATGAAGCCGATGCACAGCAGCAAGCCGGCGCGGGCTCGAAGCTCAGGCAGGATGATGACGTGCTCGACACCTGGTTCTCCTCCGCACTGTGGCCCTTCTCTACTTTGGGCTGGCCAGATCAAACGCCGGAACTAAAAACCTTCTATCCCACCAACGTGCTGGTCACAGGCTTCGACATCATCTTCTTCTGGGTCGCCCGTATGATCATGATGGGCCTGAAGTTCACCGGCGAAGTACCCTTCAAGGAGGTGTACATCACCGGTCTGATCCGCGATGAAAACGGCGACAAGATGTCCAAATCCAAGGGCAACATCATCGACCCACTGGACTTGATCGATGGCATCGAGCTGGAGGCATTGGTGGCCAAGCGCACCAGCGGCATGATGCAACCGCATCTCAAGGACAAGATCGAAAAAGCCACGCGCAAGCAATTCCCTTCCGGCATCCCTTCATACGGTACCGATGCGCTGCGCTTCACTTTTGCGGCGCTAGCCACGCAGGGTCGTGATATTCGCTTCGATCTCGGTCGTATCAATGGCTATCGCAACTTCTGCAACAAGCTATGGAACGCGGCGCGCTATGTGTTGATGAATACCGAAGGCCAGGACAATGGCTTAACCGGCAAGTGCGAATACTCTGTAGCGGATCGTTGGATTCGTTCACGCTTGGGCAACACCATCGAACAAGTACGCAAGCAATTCGAGGCCTATCGCTTCGACCTGGCTTCGCAGGCGTTGTATGAGTTTGCTTGGTATGAATACTGCGACTGGTATCTGGAACTATGCAAACCTGTGCTGCAATCCGACACGGCTACTGCAGAGCAGAAGCGTGGTACGCGTCAGACGCTGGTACAAGTGTTCGAAGCCTATCTACGTCTGTTGCATCCAGTCATGCCGTTCATCACGGAAGAAATCTGGCAGAGCATTGCGCCTCTCGCCGGCAGGCAAGCCGACACTATCATGTTGCAGGCCTACCCCAAGCTCAGCGAATTTCCGGTGGACGCTGCAGCCGACAGCGCCATCGCGCCGATCAAGGCCGCCATTCTCGGCCCGCGTCAAATTCGCGGTCAGCTGGACGTGCCGCAGTCACGCAAGGTCACGCTGTACTTCAAGTCAGCACAACCCGGCGATTGGCAGGCGATTCAAGACAACCTGACGCTGGTGCTCGGTACCGCCAACATCAACAGCATCGTTGAAGTCAAAGACGAAGCTGCGTTGCCGCCTACTGCATTACAAGTTGTTGACGGCCGTTCGTTGTATGCACCGCTGAAAGAACTCATCGACGACATCGACGCCGAGTTGGCGCGTATCGACAAACGCAAAGCCAAGACTCAGGCCGAGCTGGACAAGTGCGAAAAGAAATTGAGCAACGCCAACTTCGTCGCCAATGCACCTGCAGAAGTCGTCGCGCAGGAACATGCACGCATTGCCGCATTCAAGGCGGAGCTGGCGCAGTTTGAAGAACAAGCCAGACGAGTGGCGACACTGCGGTAAGTTGCCATCGCTTGTCGTAGGCCGGGTGCGGCACCCAGCATCATGGAATGTTGGGTGCGGCACCCAACCTACGCCGAACATGACCGCGTCGTGCGAGCCAATACTCGCCGACGCGGAATATGAGCTAGCTATGTCATCACACAGAATCGTTACCTATTAATTGAACCCGTAGTCAAGCTCAGCGTCTTAAATCACATTGCCCATACTCACACCGGGAGTTCCGCCATGAATCGTCTTGCTGTCGGTTGTACCCTGCTTACGTTACTGGCCACCCCTACATTCGCACAAACCATCAATCCCAATTCCATCCAGCCGGAAACCACGCTGAGCATCACGGCCAATGGCGACGTGACACGCCAACCGGACATTGCCTACATCACCGCCGGCGTACAGAACGAAGCCAAGACCGCCAAGGAAGCCGTCGCCGCCAACGCGCGCAACATGGCCGGCGTAATGAAGGCATTGAAAGCCGCAGGTATCGCCGACAAAGACATACAGACCTCGAACTTTTCGTTGAACCCACGTTACGACTACGTAAAAGACAACGATAACTCCGGCCGACAAGTGCTGGCCGGCTACACCGTGTCCAATCAAGTCACCGCCAAGATCACCAAGCTGGACACGGTAGGCGCCACCCTGGATGCATTGGTGACCTCGGGCGGCAATACAGTGAATGACATCCGCTTTGCACTGGACAACGATGCACCGGCGCGCGATGAAGCACGCACCAAGGCCATGCAGGCTGCGGTACAGCGCGCCAATCTATACGCGACCGCCGCGGGCTATAAAGTGGCGCGCATCGTCTCTATCAATGAAACCTTTCAATCTTACGAGCCGCAACCCAAAGCTTTCATGGTACGCGCCATGGCGGCTGAAGCTGCACCTACACCCATTGCCTCGGGTGAATTGACTTTCAGCGCCAATGTCACGGTGCTGTTTGAGTTGAAGAAATAGTTCCGCCCGCCTCGCCCACCAACTCTTCACGCATATCTCCCAAGAGGCGACTGTACTGCCGTGCAGAAGAACAGGAGGCAGCTGCCGGCCAGCTGCCCTCTGCCTCAATAACGCCGATCAGTAGTTCCGGCCAATCAAATCCAACCTAAGACCAAACCGTGCCTGGTAGGGTGCGGACGCCGCCCGCTAACAACCAGCTCAATAAGCAGGAATCAGCTACTTATCACCCTCGTCCTAAATAAGGGACGCTCCGACCAGACGAATGCAAAACACCGATTACGTTGAATCGTGTCGACGCTAGTTATATATATGCAGCAGAATATAGGCGGCTGCGCCGACAAACCTGGCCATATTAAAATCGCAGATCTGAGCCGACCACGCGCGCTCCGATAAAGAAAATGAAAAAGCCAATATATCGATCCCTGTATATCCAGGTGCTATTCGCCATTGCATGTGGGGTAGCGTTAGGTCATTTCTATCCGCAAATAGGCGCTTCAATGAAGCCGCTGGGCGATGGCTTTATCAAACTCATCAAAATGATGATCGCGCCGATCATTTTTTGTACCGTGGTAACCGGTATTGCCGGTATGGAAGATATGAAAAAGGTGGGGCGTGTTGGCGGTAAAGCCCTACTGTATTTCGAAGTAGTAAGCACTCTTGCTTTGGCCATCGGCTTGATTATCGTCAATATCCTTAAGCCTGGTGTCGGCATGAACGCCGACCCCAGCACCCTGGACGCACAGGCAGTAACAGGCTATGCCTCTGCAGCGAAATCCATGGGCACAGTAGATTTTCTATTGAACGTCATTCCCACCACGATGGTTGACGCCTTCGCCAAGGGCGAAATTTTGCAAGTGCTGCTGGTGTCGCTGCTGATAGGTTTTTCACTATCAGCCGCAGGCGAGACGACGCGTGGAGTCGTGACGCTCATCGAACAATTCTCACAGGCATTATTTATTGTCGTCGGCTTCATCATGCACCTGGCGCCCATCGGTGCTTTCGGTGCCATGGCATTCACCATTGGTAAGTACGGTGTCAGCGCCCTGCTACCGTTGGCTAAGTTGATGGGTAGTTTTTATCTCACCTGCCTGCTGTTTATTTTCGTCGTCCTAGGATCAATTGCGCACTGGGCGGGTTTCAGCATCCTGCGCTTTATTGCCTATATCAAGGAAGAGTTACTCATCGTACTGGGTACCTCCTCTTCGGAATCCGTGCTGCCGCGCATGATGGCCAAGATGGAGAAACTCGGATGCTCCAAGCCGGTGGTGGGCCTGGTGATTCCTACCGGATACTCTTTCAATCTGGACGGCACCGCCATTTATCTCACCATGGCCGCCGTATTCGTGGCGCAAGCCACCAATACCGACATAACCTTGGGGCATCAACTCACCTTGCTTGCCGTGCTATTGCTCACATCGAAGGGCGCTTCGGCAGTGACCGGAAGCGGCTTCATCACATTGGCCGCAACCTTGAGTGCCGTACCCAGCATTCCGGTGGCAGGACTCGCGCTCATTCTCGGCATTGATCGTTTTATGTCCGAAGCACGAGCGCTCACCAACCTGGTCGGTAACGGCGTGGCTACCGTAGTGGTATCCAAATGGGAAAACGAACTAGATGAAGCACAACTGCAGCGCGTCATGCGTGCCGATGTTGAAGAGGAACTGAAAAAAAACACTCGACTATCAACCCAATAGCTGCGTTCGCTACCACACCCGCCAAGCGATGCTCTTAACGTTTTTCATACGACATTGACAGCAGCTCCTTATAAACCAGTGGGAGCCTCTGTAATCGTATTGCGTGGTATTGCCGAACGGCGTCGCTGATTTTTTCCGGCCGTAGCGTGGGCGACAACACATCGATGGCCGCCAGCTCATCCACGCTGTCGATGACTAACTTTTCAGCTTCACGCACCTGATGTAGTCGATCATTGATGTTGGCAACAATGGACACAATCTCGTCGATACCAGACAGCGCGGCAATCCAAGCAAATAGCTCGGCTGCATCGAAGCTGGTTTTGGCGATACGCATAGCAGTTGAATGGGTTGTCTTCTCTACATCCTCGACTGCCGTTGATCGTTTCGGCCAGTGCCCAATAGATGTCAGGATGCACATCTGATTGGTCAGGTATAGCTCAGCAACCTCTTCTTTGGAAAAGATCTTGGAAAAAAACCCCTTACCCGGCACATAACTAATGACCCGTTCTGCAGCCAGTCTGGTTAGCGCCTCACGTACCGGGGTGCTACTGGTGCGTAATTCTGCAGCCAGCCGGCCAATTTGTAGCAGCTCTCCTGGCTTCCAGAGTTGTCGCAAACGAGACTTGATGCGCTCGTAGGCACACTCAGTATTTCGCGTACCTCCAGCATACTTATCTACAGAATTCGCATGTAATTCCTGTGCATCCACACTCCGAGTCAAAGCGGAAAACAATGCCGTTCCAGTCTGAGTGACAAGGCTCACTCGAGCACTACTCAAGCCGAGCTCGTCATAACGATGCTCGAAGCTGCAATCCTCCACACGGCGCAATTCGCCAAGCTTGGAATCTGCATCCAGGCAGGACTCGATCTCAGAAGACATACACGGTCGCCTCGGTCATATGGCCGGTAAAAATCCGACCGTGATTCAGCGTGTCCCAACTCCCCATACACGAGCAGTCGCCTGATCAGTAGACGGCGTGCATGGAAGTTTTTTTCGATGCATGTCGCAAAAAACCGAAGTCGCCAAAACCAAGCACTCGCCCTGGCATACCCAGACTATAGCCTTGACGGATATCGACTAACCAAGCTGCCAATTAGAACAATGGATCATATGCATAAGTATCGCGCGCCTGAGGCATACTCGTGACTGATAGATGATTCAGCTCGAAGTCTTCTCGCGTATTGCGACGTATGGCCCATCAGCCTGACGAAGCGGGCATGAAAGGCCACGACGGCACTCATTAAAAATTCGATTGACTGCACCAAGCAGACAGCACCAACGGGAAATACTTATGACTAAAAATAACCTATAAAAACCGAGTAAAAATTTTCAAATAAAACTTTTATGCACAAACCTCCCGTCCTGCCAACACAATTTTGCCGAACTAACGGGGTCATTTGACGTACAAATATTTAAAGTAGACATAGATACCAGCGCTAAGCAGCTGCTCATCAAAGTCGTGTACAACAGTCACCCACCTCAGCCGCATGGATCGCTATGAATCAACAGGACTTGGTTCAATCTTTCATTGAACGCTGCAAAGCAGGCGCCGCCACAAAAATCTTGACCGCAAGATTCCAGGACGGCATGGAACAACTGGGGTTTCGCTATTTCTCAATTTGTTCGCATGTCGACCCGTTGAATCCGCCGCCGCATGCGATCACGGTACATAACTATCCGCACGCATGGATGCAAATCTACAGTGAGCAACAACTGTATGACATTGATCCCATTTTGCAACGCGCCGAACAAGACCCATTGCCTTTTTTTTGGGACGGCGCTTTTCGCACGCACCCTGTAACAGGCCCGCAGGTAAAAATTCTATTAGAGGCAGAAAAATTTGGCATAGCCCATGGATTTACCATCCCGATCCATCTGTCATGGATGCCTGGTTGCCTGCGCGCCTCCTGTTCCGTTGTGCCAGCCGAAGAAGAGGTCGATAGCTGGAATTACCGGATCGCAGAACTCATGGCCAACCATCTGTTCGTGGCACTAATGCAAGAACAAGCGCCTTGGAAGAATTCAACCACAGTGAAGCTGACCGATCGCGAGCGGCAATGTCTATCACTCGCAGCAGAAGGGAAAGATGACTGGAGCATTGGACAACTACTGCGCCTGAGCAAGGGAACGGTACACACCTATGTGGAGCGGGCAAAGCAGCGTTACGGCGTGGCTACACGTATGCAAGCCGTAGTTCAAGCTCTCGCTGGCGGGCAGATATCTTTCGGAGAACCTCTTCGTCTGCAAAATAAATCTCCATTCGAGAACCTGAACCGCAGAGTAGCGAAGTAAGGTCAAATCAAGAACCGCTCGGCTTCCAGGAAAGCGAAACCTTCAATAATCCATGAAGCTGTTCGATACGCACAACCTCAGCAAGGTGTGCCGGCGATTGATTTAGCCAGTCAACATATTTCTTATGTTCGGCTTCGCTCAACCGCCCCTTTCTTAGCCTAAAAAGCACTCTGTGGCTTTTACATTATCAGCGAAGAAATCGGCTGTCATGCTGCAAGCGGCACTCATCTATCGGGGTGCATACCCCAGAGATATCACAATTTATCAATCCAATCAGTTTAAGTTGTCACCTACTTGGATCACTGAAATGGCGAATTCGACCGAAACAACATTGCTGGCGCAGACTGACCAATTGTCAACCACTTCATCAACTCGCTTGGCGGCGATCATGCCAATGAACAATGGCAACCAAGTTGATCTAGTAATTTTTAGAAACCGCAGCGATTGCTCGACACCGAAGTCGCATAGATATCCAAATCTTCTGATGCCAGGGAAAAAGAATTAGAACGTTTCATTCTGGTCACTCACCAACAACCATACCGGGCAACCTTCTCAACATTGATACCTAGTAGCCCTCTTCCAGTTAAGCGCACGTATCTCATCCTGCAGCCACTTGTCAGACCAGATTGGAATTCTCTGTAGGAGCCCTCTTACCCATATCGAATAACGCACTCTTTCAAGCTCAAGTCCCTGAAAACAAAGGAACCGGCTAGCAAACGGTTAATTGCTTCTTTTTGCAATCATCCAAGTTAAAAGCGGATCGCACGCTATCCTTAAGGCCTTGCCTCACAGACTGGTGCGACATTGGACTCCATAAACTTCGAATCACAAATACAAGGTCCGGATCCATTCATAGGCGATGGCCCAATGGCCTTGGAAATGCGCCGTCACGATTGGCAAGCCAGTCCTCTGGGTCATCCCAATAGCTGGCCGCAAAGTCTTAAATCCATTGTGCGCACCTTGCTGACTTCGCGATATCAGATGTGGTTGGGCTGGGGTAAGGAGCTGGCGTTCTTTTACAACGATGCCTACAGCCCCACTCTCGGCATTAAACATCCCTGGGCATTAGGTAAACCGGCATCACTGGTCTGGAAGGAAATATGGAAGGACATTCAACCACTGGCAGACCGCGTCATGACTTCCAGCGAAGCGACCTACAACGAGGGCATGCTGCTCTTCCTAGAACGCAGCGGCTTTCCTGAAGAAACCTATCACACCTTTTCTTACAGCCCATTATTCGACGATGCCGGAGCGCAGGCAGGCCTGCTGTGCGTGGTGGTGGAAGAAACCGACCGCGTCATCAATGAACGGCGCTTGGATACATTGCGCACCTTCTCTTTCAACCAAGTGACTCATGAAGCCGAGCTATTTGCCGATGTGCAGACGAAGCTCAACACCAACCAGACCGATCTGCCTTTTACGTTGACCTATATTTTTGACGAGAAACAAACTTCAGCCAGCCTGGTTGCCGCATCCGGCATCGAATTCGGTCATGCCGCTGCGCCCGCACTTATTGCCGTGAATGACGGCATCTGGCAGATACAAGATCTACAGCAACATAAAAGCACTCGACTAATCACCGACCTGGCCGAAAAATTTGGCGCCTTGCCAACGGGCACCTGGAACAAACCGGCAACCGAGGCGCTGCTCATTCCCATTACTCATCAAGGCACAGAACAAGTCGCGGGCTTCTTCATTACCGCAATCAATCCATACCGTCGTTTAGACGATGCCTATCGAGGCTTTGTCGAATTGTTGACCGGTCAGCTGAGCGCAGCATTGGCCAGGGTTCGAGCGATGGAGCAGGAACGAAAGCGCGCAGCGTCGCTGGCAGAACTCGATCGCGTCAAAACCATGTTCTTTTCCAACGTCAGCCATGAATTCCGCACACCGCTGACACTCATGCTCGGACCATTGGAAGAGCTGCTTTCGCCACATGTGCAATCCTTGGAGAGCGCTCGCCTACAGGCCAGGCTGGCTTATCAAAATGGGTTGCGTCTGCTCAGGCTGGTCAACAGCCTGCTGGATTTTTCGCGCATTGAAGCAGGCCGCACGCAAGCGGCTTTCGTGCCCACCGATCTGTCGGTGCTCAGCGCTGAAATTGCTTCCAGCTTTCGTTCGGCTATTGAAAAAGCAGGTCTGAAACTAAACGTAAACACTACAGCGCTGCCGCAACTTCCCTATGTAGACCAGGACATGTGGGAAAAGATTTTGCTCAATCTGCTCTCCAATGCCTTCAAGTATACATTGAGCGGTGAAATTACCGTTTCTGTGACTGTTTCGCAAAATGGTGATGCTACAGAGGTCGCCGTCACCGACACAGGCATAGGTATTCCTCAGGAAGAGCTGCCGCGCTTGTTTGAGAGATTCCATCGAGTTGAGCAATCGCAGGGACGAAGTTTTGAAGGCACCGGCATAGGCTTGGCGCTAGTGAACGAGTTGGTCAAACAACACAGTGGCACCATTCGTGTCAGCAGCGTAGTCAATCAAGGATCGACTTTTGTTGTCTCCATTCCCTTCGGAAAAGACCACTTACCCGCCGACCAAATAAAACCGGCATTGGCTCGTGGCATCACTACCAAATCATCTGCCTTCGTGGAAGAAGCACTACATTGGCTGCCTAATGTAAATGAACCTGCCTCAGCGCAAACCAGTTTGGAACCCGGTTCGTCCGCCCCGAACGGCAAGCACGTCTTGCTGGCAGACGATAATCAGGACATGCGTGAATACGTTAGCCGCCTGTTAACCACAGAGGGCTATCGAGTACAGGCCGTGCCCGATGGCGAGGCAGCTCTTGTCGCGCTTGGTTCTGCTCATTTCGACCTGGTACTAACCGACATCATGATGCCCGGCATGAACGGCTTCGAATTACTGCAAGTCATTCGAACTCAACCCAACATTGCCGGTGTTCCGGTCATCCTATTGTCGGCCAGAGCCGGTGAAGAGGCCAAGGTGGAAGGCTTGCAAGCGGGTGCCGACGATTACCTGATCAAGCCTTTTTCGGCCCGCGAGCTGTTGGCACGCATCAACACCAATATACAAATGGCCACCGTACGCCGTGAAGCCACCCGCGCCTTGATGGCCAGCGAACAACGCTACCAATTGACTCAGGAACGTTTGACACGTGCCATTTCTACGGGTCGAGTGGCAGTCTACGAATGGAATCTCAAAACAGATTCGCTGCGCATTTACGGACCACTGACAGAAGCCTTTGGGGTTTCGATGGAAAGTGCCACACAGGGACTGCCACTGCAGAGCTTTATTGAGGGCATCCATCCTGAAGATCGAGACCGGACAGTGGCGCTGGTCATGAAAACGGTAGAAACCAAAGTACCCTTCGAAGCCGAATATCGTCTCGGCAGCGATAGCGGGCTGCGCACCGTTCTATCGCGCGGCCGAGTAGAGGAAACGGCAACAGGTGAGCAGATTTTTGCCGGCGTGCTGATCGATCTGACCCAGGAAAAAGCGGCCGAGCAAAAATTACTCAGCCAGCAAAAAACATTGCAGGAACAGACACGCGCACTATCTATTCTCAATAGAACGGCGGCATTGGTTGCCGGCGACACCAGCACAGAATCGCTAGTCCAAGCCGTTACCGATGCCGGCGTCGAACTGATTGGCGCTGAATTCGGCGCTTTCTTCTACAACGTGCAAGACGAAGCCGGCGAACGTTATACCCTTTACACCCTGTCGGGTGTTGCTCAGGATGCATTTGCCAACTTTCCGATGCCACGTAATACCGCGGTATTTGCGCCTACTTTCGAAGGTACCGGCATCGTTCGCTCCGATGACATCACGCAGGACTCTCGCTATGGAAAAAACGCACCACACCATGGCATGCCGAAAGGACACTTGCCGGTACGAAGCTACCTGGCCGCGCCGGTCAAATCCACCGAAGGCGAAGTGCTGGGTGGCTTATTCTTCGGTCATTCGAACGTCGCCGTTTTCGACGAACGCTGCGAGGAATTGATATCAGGCCTGGCCGGCTCGGCAGCGGTGGCCATGGATAATCTACGCCTGCTACAGGCAGTGCGACGAGAGCTGGAACAACGCCGCGCCGCAGAGACAGCGCTACAACAATTGAATAGCAATCTGGAAGAACGGGTACGCAACGAAGTAGCCGAACGCACCAAGACCGAAGAAGCACTACGCCAATCGCAAAAAATGGAAGCAGTGGGTCAATTGACCGGCGGTGTCGCACATGACTTCAACAATCTACTTACCTTGATCATTGGTGGACTGGACACCATTCGTCGCGCCAAGCCTGCCGATGAAGCGCGGATTAAACGCGGCACTGAGATGGCGCTGCAAGGCGCACAGCGAGCGGCGCATCTCACTTCAAGACTTCTGGCCTTCTCGCGGCGTCAGCCGCTTGAACCCAAACCACTCGACTTCAATTCGGTGGTGCGCGATATGACCGAACTGCTGCATCGCACGCTGGGTGAAACCATCGAACTGGAAGGCGTGCTGGCCTCACGTTTATGGGCCACTGAAGTGGATCAGAATCAATTGGAGAGTGTGATCATCAACCTGGCCGTCAACGCCAGAGACGCCATGCCGGAAGGCGGCAAGCTCACCATCGAGACCAGCAATACCGCACTCGATGCCAGCTATGTCCAAATCGATTCGGAAGTCATTCCAGGTCAGTACGTGATGCTGGCAGTCAGCGATACCGGTTGCGGTATGACCGAACAAACCCTGTTGCATGCCTTCGAACCCTTCTTTACCACCAAGGAGGTGGGTCGCGGCACGGGGCTGGGCCTGAGCATGGTGTATGGCTTCGTCAAACAATCCGGCGGGCATGTGACGATCTATAGTGAGATCGACCACGGCACCACCGTAAAACTGTACTTCCCTCGCTATACGGGACAAATTTCCGGCAAGGAATCGCCCCCGATCACCAGCACACCGAGCGGCGGTCGCGACGAAGTGATACTGGTCGTGGAAGACAATGAAGATGTTAGAAAGTACAGCGTCATGGTGTTATCCGAACTGGGCTACCAGGTATTGGAAGCTGGCGATGCGGACACAGCACTGGTCATCGTCAATGAAGCGCCACGAATCGATCTGCTGTTTACCGATGTTGTTTTGCCGGGCAAGAGCGGCAAATCCCTGGCGGACCTGGCTCTGGCAATACGCCCTGATATGAAGGTGCTGTACACCACGGGCTATTCAAGGAATGCGATTGTCCATCACGGCCGACTGGACCCTGGCGTGCAACTGATTGTTAAGCCATTTACTTTCGACGAATTGGCCAAGCGGATACGTGAGCTGATGGACAAGACCTAGTCATGGTGACAACCCCTGTCGACACTCCTATGCTAGGCACATCTCATCGGGAAATATTTATGAAATTCCTCATTCGCTGCGCCGCGCTGACACTGCTATCGCTGGCCAATTCCTGGGGCGCCAATTTTTTGAAGAACATCAATATCACCTGCGATCTTAACGATCCGGCAGCTGGGCTGGTTTTGTTCTCAGCCACAACTCCTATAACGGGATCGGCCTCGGACCCCACCGGTATCTGGTTTCATTTCAATCAGGTGGGCCGCAATTCGTTTTCGGATCAAAAAGCCTTCATCACTCATGAGCAATTGCTTAAGGACGTGCCCAGCGACTTCAGCAATGGCTTCGGTCGCCTGTATGCGCTGAAACTCAAAGCAGGCGAATACGAATTCAAGAAATGGTCTTTTACCCAGGCCAACCCAGGCGAACGCGCGGTACGAACCCAGTCATCCAGCTCGTCGCTGAGCAAACTCCCCTTCAAGGTGGAACCTGGAAAAGTAATTTACCTGGGCAGCTTCGTACCCAGCATGGTCTCGAATCGCGAATTGACGGTGTCGATTGCGGATCAGGGCGAACGTGACACACAGGTGTTCACGCAGAAGTGTCCGACCATCAATGCGAGCAATATCGAGCGCCGGCTCATCAAGTCAGGCGTGTGGAACTGAGCCACGAACACAAACTAAGTCGCCGGCGATTCCTGCTCCGCTGCCATCAACCTCTGCAACACTTTGCGTGACTGCACGCCGCCGGCATCAATGTTGAGCATCAACAAGCGACGTTGCGGATGCAGCAGCAAGTTCGCTTGTTGCGCTTCCAGAACCGCCTGATCTTCGGCAAACACCTTGGCCTGCCCGGCGCGCAGTGCTGCGGTGAGCTCAGGATCATCAGGCTTGAACTTGCGCGCCATGCCCCAGAAATACCAGATCGAGGTTTCGCTTTCGGGGGTGATGAAATCCACCACAATGCTCGACACCTTCACCGCATCCGGCGCGTCGTAACCGCCCTGCCCGGCCAGGGCCACACCCACTTCGATCATCACATGACTGGGCGGCGTGAAGCGGCATATCTGCCAGCGATCCACCGATTGATTATCGGGCAGGCCGCTCATGCGTAAAGCCATCTGCCAGAATGGCGGTGGCTGGATGCCATGCATAAAGCGACTGGTGACGACTTCATCGCCCTCACTATGGGTCTTGCAAGGCGTCTCGTCGATCTCGGGCTGACCGATGCTGTTGGCATGCACATAAGTTTCATGGGTGAGGTCCATGAGATTGTCGATCATCAGCCGATAATCGCAGCCGATGTGATACAGCCCGCCGCCATAAGCCCACTCCGGATTGTCGCCCCAATGGAGCTGATGAATCGTGGCTGGATCGGCTCGTGCTGCATCGCCCGGCCATACCCAGATAAAGCCGTAGCGCTCCACCACCGGATAACTGCGAATACTTGGGAAGCCACCGACTCTTTGGCCCGGCATGGATACCGTCTTGCCATCACAGCCCATCACCAGACCGTGATAACCACATACCAATTGCCCATCGCACACCGAGCCCAAGGACAGACGCGCGCCGCGATGCGGGCAAAAATCTTCCACGGCGGCAATACGACTATCGGGTCCGCGAAAGAACGCCATGCGTTCACCACAGATCATGCGGCCCAAGGGTTGGGTGCTGACTTCATCCGGCGTGGCCGCGACATACCATGCGTTCTTGAGAAACACAGATCCCCCGACACATCTCGTACTAATTCACAGTGTTCTATCAGCGGCGCGATGCTCTTGGTCATCGCATATGAAGCAATGCTACTCCGACGCAGCCTCGCTGCCGAGCTGCACACGTTTGGCCCGGACAAACCACCCGGCCACCAACACCACGCTGATGCCCGCCGATAAAATGATCGTGCGCGTACCGATGCGTTCCACCCACGAGCCGGCCAACGCTACGCCACTGGATTGGCCCAGGAAGTAGCTGAAAGCAAAGGCCGCCAGCGCCGCACCGCGTCGCTGCGGCGCCATTTGCGTGGCATTGGTCTGCAAGGTGTTGTGCAGCATGTAGAAGCCCAGCCCCATGGCAAAACACGCCGGTGCGGCCAGCCATATGCCTGGCGCCCAGGCGATACTGCACAGCGACAGCAACATGATGATCGCACCATAGTAAGACAGGCCGATTTCGCCCAGACGCTGCACCAACTGACGCGATGCAGCGGCGAACAGAAAGCCACCGAAACCAAACAACATCACCATCGAACCCGCCGCGGTCAGCGATACACCCAAGGTGTTATGCAGGTGCGCGGCAAAGAACGCGAACGCGCCAAACACCACCACGCCTTCCAGAAACGTGGCCAGCAACACCACGCGCGCCCAAGGCTGTTGCAGCACCAAGGTGAATTCGCGCCACATGTGCTGCAGCGGATGACCCTGCACGTCGCCGGTCGCCAGTGCATGCGCCGGCAAGCGTCGACGCACGGCAAACAACACTATCGCGGCGCTCATGAACAAGATCGAGATGACGAAGAAGGGTGTGCGCCAGCCGAGATAGTCTGCAGACAGGCCACCTAATAACTGCCCGGCGGAAACACCCAGAATCTGGCCGATCAGAAAACGCGCCAATACCGGTTGACGCGATTCGTAGGGCACCACATCGCCAATCCAGGCCATGGCCAGCGGAATGATCGCAGCGGTCATGCCGCCAGCCACCATGCGCGCCAGTAACAACAACGATAGACCCGGCGCCAAACCGCATAACAATGCCGCCAGACTGCTGGCCACCGCGCCCCAGGCGATCACGGTAAATTTGCCGTAGCGATCGCCCACTGGACCGAAGAACAATTGGCACAGCGTATAACCCAGGGTGAAACAGCTGATCACCCATGAAACTGTACCTAACGTCAAACCGAATTCACCCGCCAGGCGCGGCAAGAGTGGATCGGTAACGCGCTGCGAAATCGCGCTACCGAAGGCAGCCAGCGATAGTGCGGCTACCGCTGTGGAGATTTGCCGGTTTGCTGCCTGATCACTAGCGATCACGGATGCAGAACTATCTGGATTTGGTAGCGACATCCATGACGGGTTGTTCGGCAACTTCAGCAGGTTCTGTCACCGCTGCATTCGCCGGCTTGGCTGCTGGCCTGCGTGCTGCACGCTTGGTAGCCACCGTTTTTGCCTTCGGCTTTGCCGCGGGCTTGGCTGCAGCGGGTTTGGCCGCAGATTTAGCAACTTTACTGACCTTGGCGGCTGTTTTAGCGGCGCTCTTCTTGGCTGGCGCAGCTTTGGTTTTAGCGACCACCGGCTTTGCCGCAGACTTTTTCGCTGGCTTGGCCTCTACTTTGGTCGTCTTTGGTTTGGTCACTTTAGGCTTGCTTGCTTTAGCCGCCTTGCGCGCTTCCTTCAGATCTTTCTTGGCGGCCTTCAACAAATCCTTGGCAGCATGCAGCACTTCTTTCACCGACTGCACTTTCTGCTTGGCTTCTTTGAAACGATCCTTGGCCCAGGACAAGGCCCCATCCGCAACCGGCAAAGCAACTCGCTTCTTTGATTTCATGGCAACTCCACAATAGATCGCACTCAGACTGCAGCCTACTACAGACCGCCGCCGCCAAGTCACCTTACAACATTAAAGCATCGGTATCCTTCAATTAAACCGCAGGGTTGTGCATGGCGAATTTATTCCGGCCGCGTAAACTAGTTGCCAGGACATCTGGGCGCCTGTTTGTAGATAAACTGTTGCACACGACTTTGCCCGGAGCCGGCGCTCCCGATGACTATGGATGCATTTCATGAGTAACATTTCATGAGTAACAGCGACCTCGCCACACGACGGTTACAAGCCATTCCCAGAGGCGTCAACACCGCCACACCGTTCTTCATCACCCAGGGCCGCAATGCCGAAGTGTGGGACGCCGACGGCCGCCGCCTGATCGATTTTGCCGCCGGCATTGCCGTGCTCAACACCGGCCACAGTCATCCGCGTATCGTCGCGGCCGTACAGCGCCAGATGGAACAGTATGCGCACGCAGCCTTCCAGGTAATCGGTTACCAGCCCTATATTGAACTGGCGGAGAAGTTGAATGCGCTGGCGCCGGTGGCGCAACCGGCCAAGACCATTCTGTTTTCCACCGGCGCGGAGGCCGTGGAAAATGCCATCAAGATCGCACGTTACGCCACTGGCCGTTCCGCCGTGATCGCCTTCAGCGGCGCCTTTCACGGCCGCACCTTGTTGACACTATCGCTCACCGGTAAAACGGTTCCTTACAAGGAAGGTTTCGGCCCCATGATGCCGGAGGTGTTCCGCGTACCTTTTCCGGTGCCGCATTTCGGCGTCAGCGTGACTGACAGTCTGGATGCCCTGCACTCCTTGTTCAAAACCGATGTAGCCCCGCATCGCGTCGCCGCCATCATTATTGAACCTATCCAGGGCGAAGGTGGTTTTCATCCGGCGCCCGCCGAATTGTTGGTGGCGCTGCGCAAGCTCTGCGACGAACACGGCATTCTGTTGATCGTCGATGAAATCCAAACCGGCTTCGGTCGCACCGGCAAGATGTTCGCCATCGAGCATGCGCATGTGCAACCTGACCTGGTGGTGATGGCCAAGTCACTGGCCGGCGGCTTGCCGATGTCGGCAATCACGGGCCGCGCTGCGGTAATGGATGCACCGCCACCCGGTGGACTGGGTGGCACCTATTCCGGCTCACCGCTCGGCTGCGTCGCGGCGCTGGAAGTACTGTCCATCATGCAGGATGAGAAGTTATTGGAACACGCCGACCTGTTGGGACAGCGCGCACGACAGCGCCTGCTGGCCATGGCGCAGCGTGAAGATCTGCTGCCCATCGGTCACATTCGTGGACGCGGCTCGATGCTGGGTTTCGATCTGTTGCAGCAACGCGGTAAGTCTGATGTGGCTATCGGAAAAGCCAGTGAAATCACCAAGCGTGCGCATGCACTGGGCTTGATCCTGCTCGCCTGCGGCACGCAATCGGAAAGCATTCGTCTGTTGTATCCGCTGACTATTCAGACTGAAGTGCTGGATGAGGGATTGTCGTTGTTGGAAGCGGCGCTGAAATTGGAATAGTGCCACATCAAACGTCGCTGCCCCCACCCTGCCCTCCCCCGTCGAACGGGGGAGGGTTAAGAATTATCGCTGTATACGCACATCAATCAATGAGTGGCGGACAAACCAAATCGACTAATGCATTTTCGTGATGCTACAAGCGTCGATCATTTTTGTAATAAAAGTCGATGACCTCATTCACCCTCCCCCGCCTGCGGGGGAGGGCTGGGGCGGGGGCGTCTTAGCAGAGCTATCCACCGCATCAGCCTCAAATAATTGCTCCAACTGTCGCGCCGATTCATTCACCGTCGCCAGCATTTTCGAATCGTCATCGCGAACTTCAAATTGCTTCTGCAAAGTCGCTTCGTCATGTTCGCGGAAGCGACGCACGGTGCTGCGCGCTGCCCTGGCCGATTCACCCAAGGCCTCTAGCACGCCTTCGGCCATCTCCAGACTGGACGCATAAGTTTCGCGAATAATTTCGTGCACGCCCAACTCCATCAAACGAAAGGCATGCTGACGATTACGGGCGCGTGCGAAAATTTTCAGCGCAGGAAAATGCTGGTGCACGATTTCAGCGGTGCGTAATGACGCCTCGACATCGTCGATGGCCAGCACCAACACCGTCGCGTGCTCGGCGCCCGCAGCGCGCAACATATCCAGTCGCGAAGCATCGCCGTAGTAGACATGACTGCCGAAACGACGGATGAAATTGATATTTGCCGGGCTGGAATCCAAGGCAGTAAACCCCATACGCCGCGCTCGCAACACGCGACCGACGATCTGGCCGAAGCGACCGAAACCGGCAATCAACACCTTGCCTTCCTGAGCTTCGATGTCGTCGAAGGGACGCTCATCGCCGCGCGCAAAGCGACGATGCAGAGTGGCGTCATAAGCGCTCAGTAAAAGCGGCCCGAGAATCATCGAGAGCGTGACCGACAGAATCAGCAAATCGCCCATCTCCGGATCGAGAATGCTTTGCTTCACTGCCAGCGTAAACAACACGAAGGCGAATTCACCGCCGGCCACCAAGGACAGACTCAGACGCCAGGCCGAATCGCGCGGCTGCTGCGATCCTTTGCCGATCAAGGCAATCACTACAAACTTCAAAGCCATGAACACCAAGGTGATCAGCAGCAAGGCGCCGGGCTCTTGAAACAACAAACCCAGATTGGCCGACATGCCCACGGCGATGAAGAACAAACCCAATAACAAACCTTTAAAGGGCTCGATGTCGGCTTCCAACTCGTGACGGAACTCGCTGTCTGCCAGCAACACACCGGCCAGGAAGGCACCCAATGACATCGACAAGCCCACAGCATTGACGATCAATGCCATGCCGATGACGATCAACAGCGTCGCAGCCGTAAATACTTCGGTGACCTTGGTACGCGCCACCAAGCGCAACACCGGTCGCAGCAATACCCGGCCGACGATCACCACCACCGCCATGACGGCCAGCAACTTACCCAGCGCCAACAAAGAGGAACTCAGCGACTGTGCGCTACGAGTGGCCAGCGGCAACATGGCCAACATAGGCAGTACCGCCAGATCCTGGAACAACAGAATGCCAAAGGCGGCACGGCCATGATTGCTCTTGAGCTGGCCGCGCTCGGCCAACACCTGCAACACCAGGGCGGTGGAAGACAGGGCCAAGCCGAAGCCCACTACGAAGGCACCGAGGCGATTCACGCCATACCAATACGCCGCGCCGGCGATGGCCAGCGCACACAACACCACCTGCGCGCTACCCACTGCGAATACCGCCCGACGCAGTACCCATAGACGCGAGGGCTGCAATTCCAGACCGATGACGAACAGCAACATCACCACGCCGAATTCGGAGGCTTGCAGAATGCTTTCCACATCGCTGATCAAGCCCATGCCCCATGGACCGATCACCAGACCCGCGGCGACATAACCGAGAATCGAACTCAACTTCAGCCAGCGAAATAGCGGCACGAACAGCACCGCCGCGCCGAGGAAGATGGCCACCTGCGCCAACGAACTCATGCAACGCCCATCATGTAAATCACCCGCATCAAGAAATGCTTACCATGTGACTGTACTGATTTCCGTGCGCCACTGGAACGGCGCGGACAGGTAGCCTCATGAGACCACCCATGCAGTTCGCTTAAGTGGTGCTATCCGAACACAGCCACTGGATGGCTTCATCGCGGGTTCTAAAACTCTTGTAGGGCAGCGTTACATGATTCATTTCGCGATAGGCCTGGTACATGCGGCTGAAACCGAAGGTGAGATCGGTGGCAGCCACCACTGCGCTCTTGCCGCCTGCGCGTAACTTGGCATGCCGAGCGACAGCTGCGGAAATGCGCGACATGTCGTCGGCATCGAGTGCCGTCATGGTGGCGGCTGAAATATCCCAGAGCACCAGTTTGGTCACGGTGCCCGCATAAAAATCCTCAATTTCGGCCAACGCTTCCTCTACCGACATTGTGCCAACGATAATTTTCTCCGACAGGTCCATTTGTGGGTGTGTAATTCTGGTGATTTCAGCCATTGAGCGAGCAGTGTACGAATAATTGGAATGGACAGCGTTTGTAGTCCATGCGCATGGAAAAGGCAAACTCATTGACACCCACAAGTCTGTGCGTAACTAAACAGCAACAATCACAACAATGGGAATGCCTCAAACTTGGCGTTGCTGCCGAGTCGCCATCAAGAATGCTGTGACTTAACCATTGCCGCAATGCAGCGAAGACTCATCATGCGTTAGAACCTGGAAGTCCTTGCGAAGGACGTCCACTTCATAAGTCACCCCATGTCAGAGAAACAATTTCTGTTGCCACGCTACCGCGCAGGAATCTTCAACGGAATATCGAATAGTCGTGCCGCATTGCCGCCGAGAATGGCGGCGCGCTGTGCATCGGTGAGCTTTGCCGACTCGATGAAACCCACCGCATCGGCCTCAGCCATATCGTAAGGAAAGTCGGTGCCGAGCAGGATGCGGTCGGCGCCGTAACGCTGCACCAGGTATTCCAATTGCGCCGCATCAAAGACGATGGAATCGAAGTACAACTTACGCAGGTAGTGCGATGGTGGTTGGTCGATATCGACTCGGCAATCTTCGCGCGCGTGATAGGCATGCTCCATGCGGCCCGCATAAGCAGGCAGAAAACCACCGCCATGCGCCACACAGATTTTCAGACGCGGATAGTGCTTAAGTACGCCGCCGAAGATCAGATGACTGACTGCAATGGTTGAATCCAGCGGATTGCCGATGACATTGTCGAGGAAGTAGTCGGTCATGCGACGCGGTTCGGTGAATCCCACCGGATGCAGGAAGATCAATACGTCCAACTCCTCCGCCGCCGCAAAGAACGGCCGGAAACGCGCCGCAGATAGATCTTCACCATTGATATTAGTGCCGATCTCCACACCGCGAAAACCCAGTTGCTTTACAACACGCCGCAACTCGGCAATGGCCAGCTCGGGCGCTTGCATGGGCACCACGCCCATCCCCACGAAGCGATCAGGATGTGCTGCCACAGTGGCAGCAATGTGATCGTTCACCATGCGATGCGCCGCCACGGCAACCTCAGCCGGTGCGCCATAGTAGTAATGCGCCGGTGAAGGCGAGAGCGCCTGGATGTCGATGTTGGCCTCATCCATCAACTTCAGCCGCGTCGGCACATCGGACAGCGGCAATTGAATGGCAGCCACATGACGCCGCTGTACCTCGGCGCTAAGGCTGTTGCCTTCGCCCATGGTGCGAATAGCCGTGGGCGCCGCCTCACGCATGAAGTCGACTGCACTGCGCACCACCATATGGCAGTGCACATCGACGATCAATTCATGCGTATGCCTGCGCACACGCACCGGTGAAGAGCCACTTGATCCGGATGCTCCGCTACCGGAGCAGCAATAGGTCGCCACTGGGATTCACCCACCAATAAGTAATACAAGTAAGGAAGCCACCGTCATGCCCGCGAAGGCGGGCATCCAGTAAGAGATATTCCAACTGGATGCCCGCCTTCGCGGGCATGACGGTATTTATTTAACGCGTCATTTTGCAACGTATTCCAATTAACCCAGTCGATACAACGCCCGTGCCGTACCCGAGAGTATCAGCTGCTGATCGGTCACGGACAATTCCGACACCGCACTCTTGGCCATGGCAACCATGGTCGCGTAGTCAATTGGCGTGTTACCCACATCCGAACCCCACACGATGCGATTCGCACCGAAGGCAGCGACCAGTTTCTTCATCGCAGCCTGCGGCGAGCCCTTGTTGAGCGCCAGACGGCGGAAGTTATGCGTGCTGACTTTGACATACAGATTGGGTATCGACGCCGCGGCCAGTAACGAAGTCGGCACCACACCTGGCGCGTTCTCGTCCTTGCCATTGAAATCGCTTAGGTGATCCAGCACCAGCTGCAACTTCGGCTGCTGCTTCATTACACGTCTCAATGCCGCCAATGCATCGTCGCGATTGGCATCGCTCAACAGCAGCAGTAACGGCGTCTGCAATTCCACCGCCGCATCCCACACCTTCATGGTGGCCGGTTCTTCCAGCCACTTGACCCCGCCGATCATACCAGTGGGCCCCATGCCCGAAGCGCCGTTGACGCGGAAGCCCCCCAGGCCGCGCTGCTTCACCCACATACGCATCAATTCAACTGCATTGGGATAACCGGCATTCAAACGCCCCACCGCCACCAGTTGCTTGGGATTTTTACGGGCAGCATCTGCAATGTAGCCATTGTCGTCGCCGTACACCGGATCGTGCTGTACCAACGCCGCATACTTGACGCCATGCTTCTGCAGCAATGGCAACAAGCTCTCTGCGGTGGGCGAGATCAATGCCACATCGCGCGTCAGCGTTTTGTACTCCTCACTGAAGGGATAGCGCACCGGGTCCTTGGTCATGATGTGCACATGCGCATCGAACAGGTCTTTGACGTTGACCTCGGCAGCCTGCAGGTGCAGCGGCAATAGGCCCACTGCAGCAGCGCCTCCCAACAGATGCACCACGCGTCGACGCTGTGCCGAATGTTTGCTGCGCATATCCACCCTCCTGAGTTATGAATTGCCATGCTCGGATGACATGGTTGTTTTGGAACTTGCAATGCCGCTTCAGATTTACTCGCATCACCCTCCGTCATTCCCGCGCAGGCGGGAATCCAGTTGAAAAACGTTTATTCACTAGATTCCCGCCTGCGCGGGAATGACGAGGGCTGAAGGGATACTGAAAATCGAAAGCCCCCAAGCGCCTTAGTCTAGTAGCGCCGCATGCCAGTATTTGCATGCATTCTTCTAATCGCAGCATCAATGCAACGCATTGGCTCGGCGCAGTGCCGGCTTCTAGAATTCGGTACTTTGTGCGCTCCTGCGCTCTCTTAATCGGAGTCGAACATGCCAATCCTGGGTATCGAAAGCCTGGTCTTCGGAGTGGATGATGTAGCCCAGGCCTGCCGCTTCTGGGCGGACTTCGGTCTGCGGCCATTATCGGTGCAGCCACAGCTGGGCGTGTTCGAAGTGGCATCCGGCTCTAAAGTCGTGGTGAAGTCAAAGGACGATCCCAGCCTGCCCAAGGCTAACTTTACCGGTCAGGGTTTGCGCGAAGCTATTTGGGGCGTGGATACCGCTGAATCTCTGCAAACGCTGGCTGAAAATCTTGGTACGGACCGTCAGCTGCTTACCGATTCCGACGGCACCATGCACTTCGCCGCCGATGACGGCACACCGATGGCGCTGCGTGTATGGCGCAAACGCCCTGTGATCTCGCAGCCCGATCCAGTCAATGCGCCGGGCAATATTCAACGTCTGAATCTGCATCGCAAGTGGCGCGTGCGCGCCCTGCCCAAGACCATCAATCACGTGGTGTATTTTGCCGACGACTATGTGGCGTCCATCGAGTTCTACCGCGATCGTCTGGGCTTTCGTCTGTCCGATCACTTCAATGGCGTGGGCGCCTTCGCGCGTGCCGATGGCACCAACGAACATCACAGCGTATTCCTGTTTACCAATCAGTTGCCCATCACGCAGGGCAAGCGCGGCTGGATACATGCAGCCTTCGGCGTCGAAGACATCGACGAATTGATGCTGGGCGCCAACATCATGGAAAAGAAAGGCTGGATACCCGATGCCGGCGTACGCGGCGGTCTGTCGCGGCATCGCACTTCGTCGGCGCTGTACTACTACGTCAAATGTCCCTTCGGCGGTGAAGCCGAGTACCACGCCGATACCGACTATCTCGACGATAACTGGGTGCCACGCGCCTGGGAATGGAAGTTCGGCTCGCTGCTGTGGTCGCACAACACGCCGCCGCATCTCAAAGTCGACGAACCCAACTGGAATGTACAGCTGGACCCCCACATGAAGTCGCTGGATACCTTTCGCGGCAAGAAAGGATGACGGCACGGGCCGGCTAGTATTACGCTCGCGATCTCACTCACTCGCGAGCTTTTCGATATGGATCTGGGACTGAACAACAAGGTCTTTCTGGTGGCGGCCTCCAGCAAGGGCCTGGGTTATGGCATTGCCTCGGCCTTGGCCAAAGAAGGCGCACAGGTTTCGATAGCCAGCCGCACACGCAGCGATATCGACGCCGCGGCGGAGCAACTGCGCAAAGACACCGGCGCCACTGTGCGCAGTTACGTACTCGACGCCAGCGATGGCAATTCCATTACGCAATGGGTGGCCGATTCGCTCAAGGACTTCGGCCGCATCGATGGCCTGGTGGTGAATGCCGGCGGCCCACCGCCCGGCACTTTCGATAGCTTCGACGATGAAGCGTGGCAGAAAGCTTTCAATCTCACGCTGATGAGCGCTGTTCGCATGATTCGCGGCGTGCTGCCCGAACTTCGCAAGAATAAGGGCGGTTCGATACTCACCGTTACCTCCAGCTCCATCAAGGAACCTTTGGAGAATCTGATTCTCTCCAATGTGCTGCGTTCCGGCGTGGTCAGTCTAGTGAAAACTCTGTCCATCGAACTGGGCGATAACATCCGCATCAACAACCTGGTGCCGGGACGCTTCGACACCGATCGTGTGCGTGGCATGGATAAACGTAATGCCGAGAAATCAGGTCAGCCATTAGAAGTGCAAATCACCAAACAACATCAATCCATTCCACTGGGTCGCTATGGCACCGCGGAAGAATTTGGCGCCACCGCAGCATTCTTGTTATCCGATCAAGCCAGTTACATCACGGGTGCAACCTTGGTCATCGATGGCGGCAAGACTCGGACGGTGTGGTAAGACGGCCTGAAGACCGGCGTGACTTTTGAGCTGAGCGCCCTGTAGGATCGCTTGCGCTTGCCGGTAATGGCGCCGGCAAATGCAATAACGAGACTACAAAATGACTACCTTCACCTTGATTCATGTGCTGATCAGCCTGATCGGAATCGCCTCAGGTCTGGTGGTATTGCAGGGCCTGTGCACATCGAAACGCATGGACGGTTGGACATTGCTGTTTCTCAGCACCACCGTCGCCACCAGCATCACCGGCTTCATGTTCCCGTTTAACGGCCTCACCCCGGCACTGGGTGTAGGCGCCCTTTCCATGATCATTCTTGCCGCCGCCATTCTGGCGCGCTACCGATTCAAACTGGTCGGGAGCTGGCGCTGGATTTATGTGGTCAGCGCCGTGATTGCGCTGTACTTCAACTCATTCGTACTGGTGGTACAGTCATTCCTGAAAATTCCGGCGCTGCATGCACTGGCGCCACAGGGCAATGAACCACCGTTCGCAATCGCTCAGGGAATACTGCTGATTCTATTTGTGCTGGCCTGCTTCAAGGCCGTGAAGCGTTTTCATCCTGCCTAGGGCCTGTTAAGACTATGGCAGGAAAGCGAACAGGCATATTGATACGCCTGTTCGCCCATTACTTCTCGATTACTCCGGCTTCTTGCCGCCAGGCGCCGCACCAGCAGGTGCGCCTGCACCCATGCCGGCACTCATACCGCCCGCTGCACCGCCTTCAGCACGTGCAGTGCCACGGTACAGACCATCGGCAGTGGACGACTGCTTGCTGAGCAGCTTGATGGTGTTCTTCGCAAAGGCCTCCATGTCAGCATTACGCTTGTCGAATAACAACTCATCGGTGGAGTGACGCATCATGGCATCGTGACCATAGACGGTCAGCAGCAGATAAGCATTGTCGAATTCCTTGCCCGCCAGTGCATTGAGATCGATGCCCGGTGCAATGGTAGGACCGCAGCCTGGCACGGTGGGACTCTTGCATTTTGAAGTGTCGATCTGCTGTACAGGCTGCGCAGGCGCAGCGGCTTGTGCGAGAGGACGTTTCAAGGTTTCAAGAATGCCAGTAGTCGAATAGGTCTGACCATTGGTCAGCGTGCTCACGCCGCGCGACTTACCTTCTTCCAGCGGACGATATTCGAGATTAGGGTTGGGCGTAGTCACCAACTGGAACTTCGTATACAGACCGGCCACATCGGTGCCGACCTTCTGATACATGTCCAATTCGCTCTGTGCGTACTTCTTGACCGCATCGGTGCTGCCCTTCTCCAGCGCCAGCTTGGTGGCGGCGATCACTGGCGACTGGCGATCGAAGAAACCGCGCAGCACATGCTCTTCTTCGGTGCTGATGCCGGATTCGGCAAGGGCCAGAGAGGCGCTACCGAGCATGGCCGCAGCAACCAGAACTTGAATAGACGTACGCATAAATTCCCCGCAAGGTAGTTAATCGAACGGGCAGTAAATCCCGTTGCGGGGAATATATGCCAACCCCGTAAGGGCTCAAGTCACTTTGCGATTCTTGTCACCCGGACACACGGACATAACGTTCGGATGATCAGATCAATTTTGTAGGTCGGGTTTTATACCCGACATCTTCGGAATGTCGGGTATAAAACCCGACCTACAAAGCAGGTACGCCGTTGGTTCAAATGAGACCGGCTGTCACTAAACCGGCGCACCCAATTCAAGGAACCCCTGGAACACGCCATCAGGATCGTAGCGTTTGCGTATTGCGGCGAGACGCTGCTCCGCCGCTTGCGAGAAATACCGCGACTTGCGCCTCACCATCGAATCGTCATTGAGCTTGCTGCCGATGGACAGCGGCTCAAGGCGGCGCATGTGCTCGGTGGCCCAGGCATACATCCTGGCGTCGTCTTCGGGTTTGTCCCAGCGCGTATGCGCCGCCACGTACACGCGTGCCTGCATGGACATGGCGAGATCTGCTGCCGGCTTCACCGGTCCCCACATGGCGAAGTAAATGTAGGTGCGTGGTGTGGGCACGGTTTCATACATGGGCTTCAACGCCGCAGCCAGCTGCGCGGCATCGGCATCGCTCCACATGCCATCCACGGCAAAACGAATGCCCTTGGGATCGACGCCATTGGAACGTTCAAAGGCTTGATCCAGCGTGATGTCTTTGAATGATTTTGATTTGACACGCGATAGCGCCGGACAAGTATCCAGCGGCGCCAGACCCGCTTCCACTTTTTCCACGCTGTCACCGAAGCTCACCGCAATGATCTGAATCGTGTCATCGGCCCAACCGCCGGTGGCTTCATCGTAACGTCGTCGATACACCATGGGCTCGACGTAGTCGGGCAATTGCGGCATCACTTCAATGGCCCAGCGCACTACCGTCTCGAAGTCCTGCATGTCATAGACGTACACACGTTGGTGGATGACCTTGGGCAAGTCATAAACACGTACCTTCAAACGCGTCACTACCGCGGGAACAGCGGCGCCACCGCCGCAGGCTGCCCAGAAGTAGTCGGCATTGCGTTTGTCAGTGGCGCGAATCAATTCACCTTTCGCGTTAACGCATTCGACCTCAAGTATGTTCTGGCAACCGATGCCCCATTGCCGACTGTTGCGACCGAAGCCACCGCATAACAGGAACCCACCCAAGGCTACGTCGGGATTGTGCCCGGTAGGAAAGGCCAGTTGATGCGGCTTTAAAGCATTGGCGAAATCCTGACTGCGTACTGCAGGTTGCACCCATGCGGTTTTGTTTTTCGCGTCCACAACGGCGGTATTCCATGCGGACAGATCAATCAACATCGAACCATTCTGCACATGCGGCGCAGCCCAGCTATGTCCACCGGAACGCGCACCGACTTTGATGCGATTGCGCGCCGCGAACTTGATGGCCGCAGCCACATCCTTCTCGTCTTTTGGAAACACGATGACTGACGGAAAACGATTGGGCTTATTCCCAACCCACATGGCATTCTGACGCGCCACTTCATAAGCACTGTCGCCGCGCCATATGGGTGTACCCGAGAGGCCGCTAATGTTCTGCGACTTGATTGCGCCAGCTGCATCCGCACCCAGCACTTCACTGATCAAGCCGTTCTGGCCGATTAACACTGCGCCAGTTAGCCAGCTAGCGCCTTTAAGAAATTCACGACGCAGCAACTGTTGCCGGTCGTGAGTGTCTTTTTGTTTCATATCGCCCCCGTGCAGCTGCTCAATACAGCTGCCTCTGCTTGTTATGAAATCGCTTCCACCACGTACTTCGACACCAGGTAAGAATCCAGACCTTCAATGCCGCCTTCCTTACCGTGACCGCTATTCTTGAAACCACCGAAGGGCGCTTCCACGGTAGACACACCGAGAGTGTTAATGCCCACCACACCGCAATCGAGATCGCGACCGATGCGACGTGCGGTGGCCAGTGAACTGGTGAAAGCATAGGCCGCCAAGCCAAGATCCACGCTGTTGGCGCGCGCCACCACTTCTTCATAAGTATTGAAGGCCGTCATCGGCACCACGGGACCGAAGGGTTCTTCGTGCATGATGGCGGCACTGTCGTTGACGTTGGTCATTACCGTCGGCGCGAAGAAGTAACCCTTGTCACCAATGCGCTTGCCACCGGTAACGATGTGCGCACCGGCTTTCACTGCGTCTTCCACCAAGGCAGTCACGCTGGCCAAACGTCGTGCAGTCACCAATGGGCCCATCTCGGTGCCTGCTTCAGCGCCATTACCCACTTTCAGACGCGATGCGCCTTCGGCAAGCAATTCCGAGAAACGTTTGATCTGCGATTGATGTACGAAGAAACGCGTCGGCGAACTGCACACCTGACCGCAGGTGCGGAACTTAATCGGCATGATCTTCTTCACTGCGCTCTCAATATCGGCGTCCTCAAAAATGATCACGGGAGCATGACCACCCAGCTCCAAGCTGATGGGCTTGAGATGGCGCGCTGCCTGTTCGCTGAGCAAGCGACCCACGGGCACTGAACCGGTGAACGCCACTTTACGAATCTCCGGGGCATCGATCAGTGTTTGCGAAATATGCGCCGGATTGCCGTACACCAGATTGAACACACCGGGCGGCAAACCCGAGTCCATCAAGGCATTGGCCAGATGCACCAATGCCGAAGGCGTTTCCTCGGCCGGCTTGAGCACGATGCTGCAACCAGCAGCCAATGCGGCCGACACTTTCTTGGTGGCAGTAATCAATGGCCAGTTCCACGGCGACAACAACAACACCGGCCCCACAGGTTCGCGTGTCACCACTTGCCGCATACCCTGCAAGCGCGCCGGCACTTCACGGCCATAGGTACGACGCCCTTCCTCCGCAAACCAATCGAAGAACTCGGCGGCCCAGTTCACTTCAACATTGGCTTCGGCCAGCGTCTTGCCATTCTCGGCGGTGATGACTTTGGCGATCTCGGCAGCACGCTGACGCAACAGCGTTGCGGTGCCACGCAGCATGTTGGCCCGATCCAAAGGCGAGGTATCGGCCCAGCCGCGAAAGGCTTTCTGTGCCGCACGTGCGGCGTCGAGCAGATCGGCCGTCTCTGCAACAGCAAGCGTGCCGATCTGTTGTTCGGTGGCGGGATTGATGATGGGTTTGGTTTGGCCGTTCGCGCCATTGCGCCACTTGCCATCGATCAACAATTGCACTTGTGCACTTACTGGTGTGTTCACTGGTGTGCTCGACATGGTTTATCTGAATCCTGTTAACGCTTTTAGCGTTTAGCAAAATGAAACATCGCAGGCCCCCACCCTAGCCCTCCACCGTGGAACGGGGGAGGGAATCAAAGTAAGCGGCTCTCTTTCAAACGAATGTGCCTTCGTTCCCTTTCCAGTTCATGCCCGCATATGAATAGACACATTGAGGGCTGACTCATACTCCCTCCCCCGTTCCACGGGGGAGGGTTGGGGTGGGGGCAAGAGCAGGCACAACAATCAATCCAACTTGTAAGTCGCCGCCGCAGAATGCCCACCTTCCGCATCCTGCAAGTAACCACCGCGCCAGCCATGATTTTCCAACGACTCAAAAGCATTCACTAAGTGATGCAACGTCGGCAGGTCCTGCCAGGTGGATTTGACGAAAGCAATATTGCCCTCACCCTTCAATGAACTCAGAGTCTTGCCAGTCTGCGCGGGCGGCGTCAGCGTTGCGTATTCGACATCAGCCACACCCCACTCGCCGGTCTTGGGAATGTACTTGTACGACAACAAACCTTGATGCTGTGGATTAGGCTTTGATGCCTGTTCAACCGGCTTCAAGTTACTCACCGACACATGCAGGAACTGATAACCCAACCAACTCAAGCTGAAAGAGTAACGGCCATCCAGAATCTTTAATTCTGGAATATCGCACCATAGCTTGTTATGCCCCAGTTCTTCGCGACCGCTGAGAATGGGATCGCACAGGCTTTCGAAGCGCACCAGCACCAGCGTGCCATGCACCGGTTTACCGGCACCCTGGTACACCACATTGAATTTCACATCGCACATGTTGTAACCGCGTCCGGCCAGCCAGCCGATCTCGGTGATGTACTGCGCTTCCACAGTGACAACGGGCTCGCCCCACAACGTGAAGCAAGTGGGCAGGAACGATTGCAATTGATCCGCATTGCTCAAGAAGCTGGCGCCGATGATGCGACGCTTGGGCGCCACATTGAAATCGCATTGCAACGTATCCGGCCATTGCCGCGGTCCCGGCGTCGGACCGAAGAAAATGGGCATGCGGTAATAGTTACCGCGCTTGGGATCGAACACCATGACTGACTCCGACTTCTATGTGATTCGATAGCTGATTACAGAACTACGATTGCTTTTGCACAGCCTGATGCACGGCTAACTTGGCGTTGTACGAAGCCATGCGTTCGTTCTTAACCAAAGCCTCATGCAAGCCGGTATCGAACTGACCATCAATCAAAATGAAAGCAATCACCGCTGGCGCATTGGAACGGTTTTCCCAGGCATGATCCGTACCGCGTTGAATCACCACATCGCCCGGCTTGAGCAATCTTTCACTGTCATCCAGCACCAGGTACACCTCGCCGGATAGCACGATGCCGTAGTCCACCGAACGCGTCCGGTGCATGCCGGGCGCACGACCATCGGTGCTGGGTGGCAACTTATGAAAGTGAAATGGCTCCAGCACATTGATGCGAAAACGCGTGCCCATCTCCGGCGGCGCGGTGATCAATGGACCATTGGTGGGTTCGGCTTCGATGGCCTTGATGTGGGTGGGCGCGCCGCGGGTATGCCACAGCTCGATGAAATCCACGCCCGTGCCCTTGGTCAGCACATTCGGCGGCGTACCTTCGGAGACGATGATGGACTTGCCGGTCTCATCATGTCCGGTGACGATGCGTCGCACTGCAAAGGTCATCTTCACTCCACTGGGCTTCGACTGGGATTGCACCCACAGTCATGAATTCAGAGTGGCGAGTCTATTCCCGGTGACGAATCACCGGAAATTCATTGGCCGAATGCCTGTATCAAATTGGTTGATATGGACGAGGCAAAAGACCTTGGCGAGGACGCTGACCAACCCCTTAGTGCGCCACTGTCCTGACAATCAACTCGATCAACCACCGCAGACCGGCATCATCCGATCCCGAGCGACGCCACACCGCACGCACCGTGTCATGCGGCAGCGGCACCGGCGGTTCGAATACGGCCAGCTCGTGGCGATAATCCAGATGCTCGATCATGCAGCGGCTGCAATGACCAACCAGATCGGTGCCACGCACCACGGCCGGCACCAGGGTGAAACTGGGCAGTACCATCACCACCTGGCGCTTCAATCCCAACACGGGAAGCACGGTGTCGGTTTGTCGACCGGGACCGGCATCCAGTGACACGGCCACATGCGGCGCAGCCAGGTAGTCCTCCATATTCATGGTGCCATTCTGCAAACGCGGGTTATTGGCATCGGCCACCGCGTAGCGTTGCAAAGCCAGAGGCAAATCACGAGTTTGCAGGCCCGCACTGGGCGAGGAATACACCCCCACACCCAACTCCGATTCGCCATGAATAATCTGCGTCAAGCCTTCCACTGACGCGCAGCGCGTGATGCGCAGCTGAACTCCGGGCGCTTCCTGACGCAGCGTCGGCGTGAGCCGCGGCAGCACCAGATGCGCCACCGAATCCGACATGGCCAGTTTGAAATTACGGGTCGAGGTAGCAGGATCGAAAGTGGTCGGTCCGGACAACGTGGCCTGCAGACGAATCAATAGTTCGCTGACTTCCTGGTGGATTTCCAACGCGCGTTCAGTCGGCTGCATACCATCGGCGGTGGGCACCAGAATGTCGTCCTCGAACATTTCGCGCAGACGGCGCAGCGAGTGACTCAGCGCCGGTTGGGTACGCCACACCTTGGCGGCGGCGCGCGTGACATGCCTTTCGGTAATCAACGCATCGAAAGCCACCAATAGATTCAAATCCACCGACGCCAGCGTCTTCATAAGCCCCCGCTCCCAACCTATACGATCAGGCTGTTAATATTCGAACCGATCCCAAGGCAGCCTTATCCCAGCCTATTTGATGGCGGCCGGCTCGCCATTCGCAGTATTGATACTCGAATAAACACAGGCGATTTCCCTGCCGTGACAAACAGGCGTTAGATACACCCACAATAAAACGGGGGACTAACCTTGCGCCACCACGAGTTTACGCGCGCGTCGATGACAGCGGCGGCGGCCGCTTCTGTGGGCATGTTTATCGGCACGACGCCGATGGTGTCGGCGACCGCCAGCCTGTTCATCGAACCCATTACCAGCGACTTCGGCATCAGCCGCACCACCTACTCGGCGATCATGCTGGTACCGCCCTGGATCGTCGCCCTGCTGCTGCCGTTCAGCGGTCGCGCCATGGACCGCTGGGGCGTGCGCGCCGTGGCGCTGCCCGTCGTGTTGGCGTTTGGACTGTGCCAGTTCGCCATGTGGGGTGTACACGCACTTTGGCAGCTGCTTCTACTGTTCGGAATCATCGGCGCCTGCGGTTCCGTGCACACCTACACCGCCTATACCAAGGTGGTGTCGATGTGGTTCGACCGTTATCGCGGCATCGTCATCGGCTGCATGATCGCCGCCGGTTCCAGCCTGGGCGCGGCCATCGTGCCGCAGTTCGTGCGCATCTGGATTCGCGACGATGGCTGGCGCATGGGTTATGTGGGCATGGGCTGCATCATCCTGCTCTACGGCCTGCCCATCATGTACTTCTTCCTGCGCGAGCCGCAGCGCAAACAAGCTGAGAGCGAATTGCATGGCAGCGCGGACACGGCAGCGGCTACGGCGGTTGCACCCGCCACAGTCGATGAGCACGCCCACCATCATGTTGGATTGACCTGGAAGGAGGCTTTGCGCACGCGCACGCTCTGGACCATTGTCATAGCCTTGACCTTATCGCCGATGGCGATTGTCGGCACCATTGCGCACAGCTTTCCCATGCTGACCGAACGCGGCTTCAGTCCGCAGAACGCCGCCAATGCCATCTCGGCCGTGTACATCGGCGGCATGATCGGACAATTGTCCTCGGGCTTTCTGCTGGATCGTTTCAACTCTCCCAAGATTGCCCTGCCGTTTTTCCTGATCGCCATGGCGGGTGTGGGCGTCATCCACACCACCACCTCCACGGCATTACTGATTCCTGGCGCCATGATGTTGGGCTTGGGACAAGGTTCGGAATTCGGTATCGGCGCCTACCTGGTATCGCGCTTCTTTGGCCTGAAAAACTATGGTGCGATTTTCAGCATCATCATGGCCGGTGCCAATGTGGGCGTGGGACTTGGTTTGCTCTCCATGGGCATCGTGCATGATGACTACGGTAACTATGGACCCATGCGCTATGTGCTGCTGTGTGCGATGACAGGCGTGATGTTGTTGCTGGCATCGCTGGGACGGTATCGGTATGAACGTGTTGCTGCGCATTGATTTTTAAGATGCCCCCACCCTGCCCTCCCCCGTCGAACGGGGGAGGGTTAAAAATAAAACATCTGCTACTGCTTGAACCCATATCACCACTTTCTTGAATGCATCCAACCTCTCTTAACTGAAGCAGTTAAAACTATGTGTAGAACTCACCTTCAGCGCAACACCTCCAGTCCCCTCCCCCGTTCCACGGGGGAGGGTTAGGGTGGGGGCATTCCTCATTTCTTCGAACTCCCTAACCCATGCACGCAGTTCGTAATGCACTAATCATCGGCGGCGGCATCGGCGGTCTCTCTGCCGCTATCGCCTTAGCGAAACTCGGCATCAAAACCGAAGTGGCCGAAATCCATCAGGACTGGAAGGTCTACCACATCGGCATCGTGGTGCAGGCCAACTTCATCCGCGCCATGACTGCCTTGGGCATTGCCGATCAAGCTGTGGCGGTGGGTTATCCATTTGGCCATGTCACCTTTCAAGATCTACATGGCAATCATTTGAAAACGCTGCAAAGCGATAGGCTGGCAGGTCCCAACTATCCGGCACGTCTGGGGCTGACCCGTCCGGCATTGCACAAGGTATTGTTCGATGCGGCCAGAGAAGCCGGTGCGCAGATACGACAAGGCACCAGCTTCACGCACATCGAACAGGACGATACCGCGGTGCATGTGACCTTCACCGATGGCACTCGCGGCGAATACGACATCGTGATCGGCGCCGATGGCATTTATTCGCAGGTGCGTGCGCATCTATTCGGCACGGAACATCAACCGCGTTTCACCGGGCAGGGCACCTGGCGTTACAACGTGGCGCGCCCGCCTGAATTGACGCATGCCATCAACTGTCGCGGCGTGGGGTTGCCGTTCGGCACCTGTGGCTTCATTCCTCTCACCCAAAGCACAGGTTATATCTGGCTGGTGCAGGCCGAGCCCGGCAATCCCAGACATCCACAAGATCAACTGGCGAATATTTTTCGTGACCGCCTCAATGGCTGCACCGGCATGGTGGCCAGATTGCGCGATCAAATCGTCGATGCCTCACAGGTGGTGTATCGACCGCTGGAGTCATTGAGTCTGCCACCCCCTTGGTATCGTGGACGCGTGATACTGATCGGTGATGCCGTGCATGCCACCACACCGCATCTGGGCCAGGGCTCGGCACAGGCAGTCGAAGATGCCGTGGTATTGGGCGAGTTGCTGGCACGTAATGCGTCGTTACCGGCCTTATTCGATGAGTTCATGCAGCGCCGCTACGAGCGCTGCCGTTTCATCGTGGAAAGCTCATTGAAAATCGGTGAATGGGAACAGCATCCCGAACGCGCCGGCGATGCCATGGCACTGACGGCCAGAATGCTGGAAGTAGTCGCCGCGCCGATTTGATTCCTGTCCTATCCCCTCCCCCGTTCCACGGGGGAGGGTAAGGGTGGGGGCAATCAATCCAACTCCGCCACAAAATTCTGCTCTCGTGGCGCTTGCAGGAACTCAATGAGATTACCGGCGTTATCGCGAATGAACATGTTCGCGCCGTTGGCATGCTTCTTCATCCAGACGATGTCGGCACCACGACGTTGCAGTTCTTCCGCAAAGTGCGGCACGTCATCTACCGCAAAAGAAATGTGTTTATTGCCGTGCGTACGCGCATCCGAGTCCGGTTCGAGACGATCCGCCGGCAGCGGCTTGCCGTTATCCGCCTGAAACAATTCCACATGCATGGCCGCGTGCCTGAGAATGGCGATATTGGCGGGAATGGCCTCGATGCGCAGGCGCCGCACCACCTTGAAACCCAGCACTCTGTCGTACCAGGCAATGGAGGCTTCGATATCCGGCACGCTGACGCCGACATGGTGATGCCAGAATTCTAGATTGCTCATGGTTTTATCTCCTGGTCACCGTGTTCTATGAAATCTTGTAGGTCGGGTTTTAACCCGACATTCCGAAGATGTCGGGTTAAAACCCGACCTACAAAAGGCATAGCAAATTAATCGCGCATCCTGATCCAGTCTAATTCAGCTATTGCATGTGGGTTGATTCGCGGTTTCTATAGCGGCATTCGTATTCCGTATATGTCCCTCTCCGCCGCACATGCCATGATGGATGCTTAAACCCTTCTACGTGACTGCAACTTCAACTCTGTCGCCACATGAATACCAACAACCAGCGTCTCGCAGGAAAAATTGCCTTGGTCACTGGCATCGGTGGCGGCATCGGTAAGGGCATCGCGCTGATGTTCGCGCGTCACGGTGCGGTGGTGTACGGCTGCGATATCAATGCGACCACTGCTGCAACGACGGTAGATGAAGCCAAGGCGGAAGGACTGAAATTGACCAGTGTGCACCCCTGCGATCTCACCAAGCTCGACGACGTGCAACGTTTTATCGATAGTGCCGCACAGCAACATGACCGCATCGACATCCTGGTGAACGCCGCGGCCATCATGCCGCACATGGCCACCTGCGCCGAGATGGATTACGAGAAACAGTGGTCACCGACATTGGTGGGTGAAGCCGACATCGTATTCCTGGCCTGCAAGCAAGCCTGGCCGTACCTGCTAAAAAGCGGTCAGGCCTCCATCATCAACTTTGCCTCGGTATCGGCATTCCGTGGCTCGAAAGTATTCGGCATGCTGGCGCACTGCGCCGGCAAGGCCGCAGTGCTCGCTATGACACGACAGCTGGCATTGGAAGGTGCACCGGCCATCCGCGCCAACACCATCTCGCCCGGACAAGTCATTACACCCGCCACCGATCATGCGCGCGCCGGTAAAGCGGGCTCTGAAGAAGCGCTGCGCGCGCTGTATCCCATGCAACGCCTGGGCACACCCGAAGACATTGCCTGGTGTGCATTGTTTCTAGCCTCACATGAATCGAGCTGGATCACCGGCGCAAATTTTCCCGTCGATGGCGGCCGCATGGCGAATTGAGTAAGTGCTTACTCACTGCACTAGCACATGTAACTCATGATCCCCTCCCCCGTTCGACGGGGGAGGGTTAGGGTGGGGGCAAAAACCTTCAACAAACTCAGAACGAGCGAAATCAGCAAGCGAAGTCAATTAAGCAAACCGCGGCAACAACCGCTGCGCATTGCTCCATTGAATATCACCCAACTCCCCTTCCGACAATCCCAGCCCCTGCAGCCCCTCAACAACCGATTTGATCCCCGCAGGCGAAAACGGAAAGTCCGTCCCCATCAATACCTGTTTCGCCGATACCAACTTGATCAACAACGGCAATGCAAAAGCATTAACCGATCCTGCGGTATCGTAGTGAAGCGATTTAAGCGCCGGCAACACACCACCCGGCACACGCTGCTCGAATTGTTTATCGGATGCCGCCACGCCTTGAATACGGCTGGCCAAAAATGGAATCGTGCCGCCCGCATGCGAAAAAATAAATTTGATATCGGGACAGCGACTGATGGTGCCGCTAAATAACAAACTCACCACCGCACGTGTAGTGCTATGCGGAAACTCGATCATGCCGGTGGGGATATCAGTCATTACTCCTAGATCGCAATCGCATGAAGTGGGATGCACATACACCACGGCCTTACGACGATTCAGCGCATCGAACAAAGGTACAAAGGCGGCATCGCCCAGATAGCGATCGTTGTAGTTGGTCATCAGGCCCACGCCGTCGCAATGCAAGGTATCGAAGGCATAGTCCAGTTCCTGCAAACTGGCTTTGATGTCCGGCAATGGCAAGGTGGCAAACGCACCAAATCGCCCCGGATAATCCGTCATCAATTGCGCTGCATAAACATTGCACAATCGCGCCAGACGCTTGGCCTTGCTGCGATCGTTGGACCAGATGCCCGGCGCACTGATGGAAGTCAGCGCACTGGCCACACCATACTGATCCATGCCGTTGATCGAATCGGCGGGCGTCCATAGCGGCGCCTGCTTGTTGGCCGCCGGCGCACCGATGGCCGTCCTACCGACCAAGCGCACATATTCCGGCGGCAGGATGTGATGATGCACATCAATGCGTTGCCTCCTGGCTTGCTGCGCCCACGTCGTCCTGTACAACAAGTTGGCCGCAGCCGCCGCGCCTGTCGCACTCAAGAAATTGCGTCTGGTCAGCATGTACTTCCCCCTATTAGTTGCTCGGGTCAATCGGTCGAGTCAATCGGTCAGAACATCACTTTGGCTGCAGGGCGTCAGTCATTGCAATTAAAACAGCTTCTGCCTATCGTCGCGCGCTGACAATTTTGGAATAAGCAATGAGCACTTCGAATACCGGCGCCCTCAGCCATATCCGCGTCATCGATTTTGGACATTACATCGCCGGTCCGCTGGCCGCATTGATGTTGGCGGAGCACGGCGCCGAAGTGATTCATATCAATAGGCCGGGCTCACTCTCCATGCCGACGCGCGACGATGCCTTTTTGAATCGCAGCAAGCAGCGCGTCACTTTGGATCTCAAGAATCCTATCGACCTGCAGCAGGCACGTGCCTTGATTGCCGGCGCCGATGTCATGATCGAAAATTTTCGTCCTGGGGTCATGGCACGTCTTGGTCTGGACCTACCAGCATTACGAACTGCCAATCCCCAACTGACCACCTGCTCACTGCCCGGTTTTTCGGAACGTGATCCACGCTCACAGATACCAGGATGGGAAGGCATCGTCAGCAGTGCTGCCGGCCTGTACAACTTGCAGGGCCCTGCCGGCCAATTAACAGCAGATCGTTCTCCTTACAACGAATTGCCTCTAGCCTCGAACTTTGCCGCCTTCCAAGCTGCCACCGCGATTGTCATGGCGCTGATCGCGCGTGAAAAAACCGGACGTGGCCAGCATATCGAAGCGCCTTTATTCGATGGCGCCATCGAACTATTGGGACCGGCCGTGCCCGATACCTTTCCCAACTACACCATCATCAACGGTGGCGGTATCTACGCCTGTGCGCATGGACATGTGTTCTTCAACGCCAACAATCCGCGCTTTCTGTTCTGGCTGCTCGATGCAGTGAATATGACGCAGGAACTACGCGAAGCCGGTTTGTTAGAGCCCAATGTCATCAACGACAAGGATATCGAGCGCAACAAGTTGTTCCGTGCCAGGATGGCGGCATTATTCCGTAGTCGCACGGCCGCAGAATGGGAAGACTTTGCAGCTCAACATCACCTGCCGCTATCACGCATGCGTGATCTGCCCGAATGGCAGGCCAGTGAAGCGGCGCGTGCTTCCGGTGCGGTAGCCACGGTGAACGATCCGGAACTGGGTCCGCTCGATCAGCCGGGCTATGCGGTCAATCTTTCGGTAAGCCAAGAAGCCATACAGCATGCGCGGCATTTACCTGATCAGGATCGCGATGAAGTTCTAGGTAAGACGCGCGCAGTACGAGCCATCCAAAACGTTACTGATGACTCGTTGCGTCAAGCATTGGCTGGGATTCGCGTGCTTGATCTAGCCAATATTCTTGCAGGCCCATCTGTCGGCCGCTGGCTGGCCGACTTCGGCGCCGAAGTCATCAAGATCAACGATCCCAATGCGCTGTCGGTGGCCTTGCATGACTATTTGAATCGCGGCAAGAAGTCGGCGTTGATCAATGCCAACTCACCGGAAGGTCGCGCGGCCGTTCTGCAATTGGCAGAGCGCTCGGATGTATTTCTATCCAACTTCCCCAAACCCACCGCCAAACGCTATGGCTATGACGAAGACAGCGTGCGTCAGCATCAACCGAACATCGTCTACACCGCCATCACTTGTTACGGCGCCAAGGGACCTTGGCGAGAACGGCGCGGTTATGAACCGCAGGCACAGGCAGCAGCGGGTGTCATGAATGCCTATGGCGGTTCGGATAGTCCAGTGATGCTGCCCTACCTGATCAACGATTACGGCACCGGTATTCTGGGTGCGTTTGCAACAGGCCTGGCGCTATTCCATCGTACTCGCACGGGTATCGGTCAACGCGCTGAGGCATCGCTGGCACAGACAGCCACGCTGCATCAATGGGGACGATTGCTTGAAACCTGGCATCAGCACTTGTATCGCAGTAGCGATGGTTGGTTGTTTATTGCGCAGCCTGTCGACAACACTGCCGCACTACGCAAACTATTCGACATAGCATCGTCCGAGCAATCGGACTCAAACATCACCGCTATCATCTCTACTGCTACCACACAACAACCCACTCAATATTGGTTGGAGCGTTGTGCAAAGCATGGCATCACTGCAATGCAACTCGAAACTCAGCGCAGCGCCATGCAGACCCCTTATGCGATTGAACATGGCCTGACGCATGCCGCACGGCAGCGCATGTCCGGCACGCTGGAACATCCGGGCATCACGGTACATTTGTCGGGTACGCCAAAGATTCATGGCGCGGTACCTGAAGCAGCAGGCACCGATCTGGAAGAAGTATTCGCCATTGGCGGGATGAGCGATCGGCTGGAGTCCTTATTGGATAAGGGCGTCGTGCGTCATCGTTTGTCTAAGCCGGGCGTTGCTCCGCCAAGCAAGTAAGGACGTAGCGCGCTATTAAATCGACAGTTAAGCCGGTCGTCATGCCCGCGCAGGCGGACATCCAGTTAGAAACTGGTTTTACTAGATACCCGCCTGCGCGGGTATGACGATGGCTGAGCGTTCGCAGTACAATCTACGCACTTCACAACAAACTCATCGAAAAGATACTAGAAATATAAAAGCCAGCACCGATTACTCGGTGCTGGCTTGAGATCAGCAATCAATCCTTAGATTACTTCTTGCCGGCCTGTGCTGCATCCACGTTAATGATGATCTTGCCGCTGGTGCCGCCATTACGATTTTCTTCCTGAGCATCCGCTGCTTTGTCCAGGGGGAACGAGGCATCCACATTCACCTTGTACTTGCCTTCGCTGGCCAGCTTGCCTACTTCAGCCAGCAACTGGCCTTCGGTTGGGCCGTTGGCACCAGGAGGACCGCCCGCCGGGCAGACCACACCAGCCGCCGCACAAGCGTCTGCACCGGGCGAACCCGCCACGCTGATGAGCTTGCCGCCTTTCTTGATGATCTTCAGCGCGCGAGTGGCGGTTTCCGCACCCACGGTTTCAATCGCCACATCCACGGGTTGCTTGATGGCGTCTTCGAACTGCACCTTGGTGTAGTCGATCACTTCATCCACGCCAATGCTCTTCAAGTAGGCATTGTGCTTGGCCGAAGCGGTACCGATCACATAAGCGCCCTTGGCCTTGGCAACCTGCGCCGCCGCGCTGCCCACACCACCGGCGATGCCGTTGATGAACACGCGCTGGCCCTTCTGGATGTCAGCGGTATTGATGGCGCGATCGCCAGTCATGCCGGCTGTGCCGAGACCGGCAGCTTCCGCGTAGCTCAAATTTTTCGGCTTGCTGATCACATTGGCGGCAGGCGCCACCACATACTGCGAGTAACCACCGTTCAGACCAGTCACGCCACCGCGACCAATCATCGAAAACACGGCATCACCAACCTTCAGAGTAGTCACGCCAGGGCCGACTTTTTCAACTACGCCGGCAACGTCCATACCGGGAACGCTGGGGCTAAATGCGGCGGCACCGCCACCCGCAGGCGCACCACCCATGCCTTCACCGCCACCAGGAGGACCGCCTGCACCCGGCGCACCACCGGCAGGAGCACCAGCAGGTGCACCACCACCCATGCCCTCACCGCCAGGAGCCGCACCGGCACCCATGCCGCCCATGCCTTGACGCATCTTCCAATCCACCGGATTCACTGCAGCGGCATACACCTTGATCAAAACCTGATCTTTGCCTGGCTCAAGCACCGGAATGCTCTGCAACTTCAGTACTTCAGGACCACCATTGGCAGTAATTACGATGGCCTTCTGTTCTTTAGGCGTCGCGGCGAAGGCCACACCGGCGGTGACCGCCAGAATGGCAGCGCCAACGGCGGCACGGACCAGTGATGAATTGGATTTCATAGAAACTCCTGCTGTAGAAAACAAACATGCCCCACTACAGGCCAGCGGCAACACCACCGGCCTGCTTGTTCAAACTATTTCTTGTTGGCGTTGGCCGCATCCACGATCAAGACGATCTTGCCCTGCGTGCCGCCATTGCGATTTTCTTCCTGGGCTTCATAGGCCTTGGCCAGTGGGAAGGTGGCATCTACGTTGATGACAAACTTGCCAGCATTGGCCATTTGCACCACTTCAGTGAGATTGTTGCCGCCACCACCGCCGCCAGCACCCATTCCACCTTGGCCACCCGCACCACCGGGTGCTGCACCAGGAGCACCACCTGGCGCACCTTGAGGAGCGCCGCCGGCACCAGGTGCACCGCCTTGACCACCGGGAGCGCCACCGCCAGGCATTCCGGCCATTTGATTGCTGCCGCAATCCACGCCGGCAGCCGTGCAGACCGCAGTATCAATGCGACCAACGATGCTCACCAGCTTGCCGCCCTTCTTCAGGGTCTTGATGGCCTTGGTGGCGTTCTCGGCGCTGACGGTATCAATGGCGACATCGACATTCTTCACCTGGTCTTCCCAGTTCGGCACCTTGGTGTAGTCGATGACTTCAGCCACGCCCAGCGACTTCAGATATTTCTCATGCTTGCCGGAGGCAATGGCAATCACATGCGCGCCACGCGCTACCGCCATCTGCGTCGCGGCACTGCCGACACCGCCAGCCGCACCACCGATCAATACGCGCTGACCGGCTTTGACGTCGCCGCGCGTTACCGCACCTGCGCCGGTACCCGTAGCAGTACCCAGACCGGAGGCCTGCGCGAAGGTCATGGTCTTGGGCTTGGCAATCACGCTGCCGACACTGGCCAAGGCGTATTCGGAATAGCCGCCATTCAGCACGCCAACCGTACCGCGCCCGCCACCTACCGAAGCAAACACTGCATCGCCGACCTTGAATTGAGTGACGCCGGGGCCGAGCTGTTCGATGACACCGGCAACGTCGCTACCCGGAATCTTGGTGTTCTCCGGCGTCGGCGCAGTCACTGTAGGTTGACCTTCGCCAGCAGGTGCGCCTGCGGGACGTGTCACACCGACGATACCGCTGCGTCCTTTCCAATCCACCGGATTGATCGCGGCCGCATAAATCTTGACGAGTACCTGACCTTCGCCCGGCTTAAGCACCGGCACCTTCTTGTAGGTCAGCGCTTCGGGGCCGCCCGTGCCTGCCTGCACGATAGCGTTCTGTTCGGTGGGCGTGGCCGCCAAGGCGGCGATGCTGGTGGCCAGCAGTGCTGCGCTTACTACCGAACGTACGAGGAATGAAAATTTGTTGGTCACATTGTTCTCCTTGCCGATGCGGTAACCGGGACTACCCGGCGCATGCGACATCACCCCAGTTGATAAGCCCGTTGCATGGGCCTGCACCATGGCCGACATCAACAAAAAGTTGCGTCGGCCAAACCATTCAACACATCAATTCAACACATGAATTGACACGCTGATTTAGACGAGCATGAAAGCAGATTGCATCGCCCAACGGTTCGGCATCCGTGCAAATATTTGTTAATCGGGGCTGCAGGAATAACCATGCGCAGCAGCCATTGATGGCAACTGGCGACAGAGCCGCAAAGGCAAGTTAATTAAGTTTGAAAATAGCGCCGCTTGCTGGCGACGCTGCTTCTGGAAAGACCTGCAAAGCCGGCTTAAAGCGGCAGCAGCTTGATGCTGGCCACTGCCAGCCCGGCGCCAATCCCTGCGCCTGCCAGCACATCGCTGGGATAGTGCAAGCCCAGCACCACTCGCGAGGCTGCCACCAGCGCCGCAAACGGGATGCACAGCCAGGCCAAGGCTGGGAAACTATAAACAGCCAGCACCGTGAAGCTCACGGCATGCAGCGTATGACCGGAGGGAAAACTATAGCGATCCAATGCCCGTGTACCCGCCACCACACCTGCCAGAGTGATATATGGCCGTTCACGCACCAGACGCGACTTGAGATATTTGTACAGCAGCAGCCCGATTACACCGACCAGCGCCATCCGCAACCCCGGATACAGCCCTGCTTCACCATAGGCTACCGGCAGAAACAGCATCAGCGTGTACCAGAACACGCCATCGCCCAGACGGCTGATCACCGCAAACATGCGGCGCACACCCGGCCATTGGCAGGCGCGATTCATGCGCAGACACAACCGATATTCCGCTGCATCGGCACGATGAAAGCCACGCTGACACAGGGCCATCATGCGATTTGCACGTGTAGAACCTGACCAAACTGCCATCATGCCTCCTGTCGGTCGCCATGGGGATGGCCGACGCTGCACACTTTGCGCGCCGCAAGCGACAGCCATGTGACGCTGACGTGACCAGCGTGTGACACTGCGGTCAGTACCGATACAATGGCATGCTGAATAGAACCTGCTCAGGTCGCGTTCTGAATTGCATCCCTGTAGGTCGGGTTAGCTGTCTTCAGCGCTACCCGACCTACAAGGACCTCGTGTCATCAACCATTGATTGTCATCCCAACATTCTCATGCGCATTCTGCTCGTTGAAGATCACCACGACATTGCTGAGAACATCAGCGACTACTTTGCCGCACGCGGCGATGTGGTCACGCATGCCGGCGACGGCTTGCAGGGACTGACCCAGGCACGCAATCAGGCCTTCGATGTGATCGTGCTGGACGTCATGCTGCCCGGCATGGATGGTCTGGAAGTATGCCGCCGTCTGCGCGGTGAACTGGCGTTGCAAACACCGGTACTGATGCTGACCGCCAAGGACTTGCTATCCGACAAAGTCACCGGCTTCGATGTCGGCGTCGACGATTACTTGGTGAAGCCCTTTTCATTGGTGGAACTGGCCATGCGCTTGAAGGCGCTCGCACGTCGTCATGCGCCGCCGGTGCCGCCGGCGCATATCACCGTCAACAATCTGAAGTTTGACCTCAACACGCTGGAGGCAGAACGCGGCGGCCAACCGATCAAACTCAATCCCACCACCCGCCGTCTGCTATCCATTCTGATGCAGAACACTCATCGCGTCGTCACACGCGAAGAACTCGAAACCGCAGTATGGGGCAGTGAAACGCCGGAAGCCGATGTGTTGCGCGCTCATATGCACACGTTGCGCAGCGCCATCGACAAGGGTTTCGCACCGCGGCTGCTGCACACCATTCACGGCACGGGTTATCGCTTGTTTGTCGATCCGGACGACGCGGCGTGATGACCATGCCTTCCTTCTGGTCAAATATTCGTATCGGTAACCTGCATCTATCGCAATTGAATCTGCGACAACGCATCGCCGGCACCATGATGGCGCTGGTGACCATCGCCGGCCTGCTGCTGGCGGTATGGGCACTGCTGGCCAATCGACGCCTGGAACAGAACGTCACGGATGATCTGCTCTCCGCCGAATTGAGTCACTACTTACAACGACTGCATCAAGATCCCGGTACCGAACCGCTGCAGTCCGCGCAATTGCGCATCTACCGCTCGCGCGACATTGCCGAACTACCGCGCGAAATCGCCCGCTACGCGCCCGGCACCTATGGCCCCGTGCGCATCGATAAACGTTACCTGCGCGTGCAGGTGCTCGATACCGAGTTCGGTCGTCTGTACATCACCTACGACATGACCAAGCAATTGGTGGAGCAACGCATTGCCGCCGGCATTCTTGCGGTGGGCGTGATTACCACCATTCTGCTGACCGCCTGGCTGGCTTATACGCTCTCCGGCCGCCTGGTCGATCCGGTGAAACAACTGGCGCATCGTCTCAGCGATATTAATCCGGGCGAACGACAGCTGCGTATCGCCAATGAATTCGTTGGTAACGAACTGGCCCCCATCGCCAGTTCCATCGATACCTTTCTGGAGCGCCTGGATGGCTTCGTGGAACGCGAGCAATCTTTCACTGCCACCGCCAGTCATGAATTGCGCACGCCACTGGCCGTTATTCAAGGCGCAGTGGAGTTGTTGATCGAGCAGCATGCGGGACGCACGCATTCGCAGAAAGCGCTGGCACGCATTCAACGTGCCGTACGTGAAATGGCCGACTTCACCGATGCGCTGCTGTTGCTGTCGCGCGAAGAGCGCCGCGATGAAGGCGCCGACGTCGTCTGCGACTTGAATGCCCTGCTGCCGCGCATCGTTGAGGATCAACAAGCCACTACGCAACAACAGGCACTGACTTTAGAAATCGAATCGACGCGAACCGTGCGCGTTGCCGCACCGGATAGCATGGTAGCCATGGTGATCGGCAACTTGATTCGCAATGCCCTGCAGCATAGCGGCGGCCAGCGCGTGCAATGCACTTTGAACGCCGATGGCTTCATGGTCAGCAATCAAGGAAACATTCCCGAGGCGCAGCTGCAACATTTATTCAAACGCGGCTATACCACACGCACCGGCGGTCATGGCATGGGCCTGTATCTGGCGCGACGTATTTGCGATCGTTACGGCTGGCTGATTAGTTTGGAAAACTCGACGGATCGAGTCACTGCCTTCATCAAATTCGGCGAGTCGTTGCTACCGACAACGTAGGACGCACACGCGTGTGCGTCCTACTACGCAACTTCGCTCTGCTCTTCCACCGCAACCTGCAACAAGGAATCGGTGAACTGTTTGACATCCCGTGTACCCTTGAGCAGTTCTCGGCAATTTTCCACAGATTGCGAGCGCGAGAAATAAAAGCCCTGCCCGTAGGTGCAGCCTAATTCACGCAGTTTCAGCATCTGCGCTTCAGTCTCGATGCCTTCCGCCACGGTATGTAGACGCAGATTTCTGGCCATGTCGAGCACACCGCCGACGATGGCCGCGTCGCTACTATCGGTCAGCATGTCGGTCACGAAGCCCTTATCGATCTTGAGCGTGTCGATGGGCAGCATCTTGAGATAGCTGAGATTCGAGAAGCCGGTGCCAAAATCATTGATGGCCACCTTGGAACCCAACATGCGCAGGGTCTCAAGCATCACTACGGTCTCTTGCGAGTGACGCAGCACTGCCGATTCGGTGATTTCAAAAGTCAACCATTTGGCATCCACACCAAATTCCAGCAACAGGGCATTCATTACATTGGGCAGATCGCCGTTCTGCAATTGCAACGGCGACACGTTAACGGCTATCGGGCACAGTTGGATGCCTTCGTCCTGCCACTGCCGCAATTGCGCCATCACTTTGCGCAGCACCGACTCACCCAGCGCCAGCACCAGACCACCCTTCTCCGCCACCGGCACGAAGCGCGAGGGCGGAATCAAACCCAATTCGGGATGACGCCAGCGCAGCAATGCTTCCATCGACGCCAACTTGCCGTTGCTTAGATGCACCAGTGGCTGAAACTCGACATATAACTGATCGGTGTCCAGCGCATGACGCAACGCCTGCTCCATCGCCACCTGCTCGCCTAGTTCCACATTCATATCAGGATGGAACAGACGATAAGTATCGCGTCCGGCTTCCTTGGCCTGGTACAAGGCGATATCGGCATGCTTCAACAAAGTGTCGGCGTCGAGCGCATCCTGCGGATAGGTGGCCACGCCAATACTGGCCGAGACATTCAATGTCACCCCTTCAACCACCACCGGCGCTTTAGCGGCGACCACCAGGCGAGCGGCGATCGCTTCCACCGCCGCAACATTGGGCAGCAGCGAAGCCACCACGACGAACTCATCGCCGCCCATGCGCACCACCACATCGTGAGAACCGACTGCGGCGCGTAGACGGCGCGAGAAGATCTTCAACAGGGCATCGCCAAACGGATGACCGCGCGAATCGTTGATGTTCTTGAATTGATCCATGTCTACGTAGTAAACGGCCAACAGCCCTTCCGCTTCGCTGAGACGTTGCAGCAAGCGCGGTAGACGCGATTGCAGATACAAGCGATTCGGCAGACCGGTGAGTGCATCCTGATTGGCCAGATACGACAATTTACGGCGATGCTCCACGGCGGCCAGTTCGGCTTGTTTGCGACTGGACACGTCGCGACCGAACAGGCACAGCAATTCGTCGTTCTGATCCGCAAGTCTGCTCAAGGTGATTTCCACATCGACCAGCTCACCGCCGATAGTTTGCAGCTGGCACTCCTGAAGATTGCCCGGACTGGGATCATCCATATTCGCTGTCACGCGCAAATTGCGAAACACCTTGGCCAGCGGCATGGTTAACAGTTGCTCATAGCTGCAGCCGACACGTCGCAACAACGCCGGATTGGCCTGCTTGATTGCTAACGACTGGCGATCGATCAACAGCACCAGTTCGTCCAGTCCATTGATGATATTGATGTAGCGCTGCTGGATACGCTGATGGCTGCGCATTTTGTTATGCAAGCTTGTCACCAGGGCGCCGATCAATCCGCCTGCCAACACCAGGATGCCTATCAATGCGCCCAGCAATGTCCAGGTACTACGGCGACCGAACGAGGTAATTTCACGCGGCTCGACCAACGCCAGCACCGCCACGGCGCGACCGGCGATATTGCGCAGTAACACCGCAACGCTCATTTGTTCGTTATCGAGAGCCGCCACGCGCAGATCGGTATCCGAGGGTGCATGCGTGGCCCACTGATACAACTCGGGACTATCGGTGGCCAGGGCGGGATTGCTCAGCAAGGTCAATTGCACATTGTGCTGACTGGTGTCGCGCACACGCTGCATTTCATCTGCATCCAGAAAGCGCGCAAATATCAGCGTGACGCCAGTGGCTTGGCTGCGATCAGAGCGAGTGATTTCCACGGCTGCGAAGGCCAGTAAACGGCCGTCGATCAATAACAGCCTTCGATAAGCCGGCAAGGCATTAACCTGTTCCGTCTTACCTACATAGGGTCGCAGCGCATTCAACACCGTGGCACTGGCCGGCTGCACTACATTGTTTTGGGCCGGATCGATCTGCGCCGAAAACAATTCGCGGCCATCGTCGGCGACGATCCACACCGCATCTACCTGCATGCCCACCAAGGTGTCATATTGGAAATTGGCGCGCTCGAATGCAGCATCGTGCGAACGTACATAGTCCTGCGCGTCGTCCCACTCGGCGTAGTCGCGGGTGCTGATACGCAGCTGGTTCAAATCCGCCTGCAGCGCCCGCTCGATCTGTGCCGCCTGATCCAGCGCCTGCTGGTGTTCGATGTAGGCGAAGCGCTGCACCAATTGCCGACCGCTGAGCACGATCAAGGCAATGCACGCCAATAACAGCGTGATGCTCAACCAGAGCAATCGCTTACCGCGCTGCGCCAGGATGTCTTTCATGCGTGAACCAGTTCTCGAATTTCTTGCTTTTTCGCTAGATCAGGCATCGGCTGGGAATGGATATTCTGAAACCCTATCTGATCGCAAAATGCCGCAAATCAGGGTAGCCCGCAGCATTCCTCAGCCAGCGGCACCCACCCTCGGTTACACTTACTGGTCACCTGTCCGCGCTGGCACCGAGAAATGACTGAACGTGAGCAAATGCAGTATGACTACCTGATCGTCGGCGCTGGGCCGGCCGGGTTGTCCTGCGCCATCCGCCTCAAGCAGCTCAAACCCGAGGCCAATATTTGCGTTCTGGAAAAGGCCGCGACCCTGGGCGCGCATTCGATTTCCGGCGCAGTGCTTGAGCCTGGTCCGCTAGAAACGCTGCTGCCGGGTTGGCGCGAGCGTTACTCGGGCATGGCCATTGCCGCTCGACAGGATGAATTCCGCTTTTTGACTCACAGTAACTCGTATCGCCTGCCGGTGCCGCCGCAGATGCACAATCAGGGCAACCTTATCGTGTCGCTGTCACAACTCACCGCGTGGCTGGGCCAGCAGGCCGAAGAGTTGGGCATTGATGTGTTTCCGGGTTTTGCCGCAGCCCTGCCGCTGTACGACGCAGCCGGCGCGGTAAGCGGTGTACAGATCGGCGACATGGGTTTGAATGCCGATGGCAGTGAAGGTGCGAATTACACACCGGGCGTGGAAATTCTGGCCAACACCACGATTCTGGCCGAAGGCGCACGCGGTTCGTTAAGCAAGCAACTGATTGCACGCTTCAAACTCGATGCCGGCAAATCACCGCCGACTTTCGGTCTGGGCTTCAAAGAGCTATGGCAGTTGCCGGCCGGCCGTGTGCAACCGGGTTTGATTCAACATAGCGCCGGCTGGCCATTGGATGGCAGCACCTATGGCGGCAGCTTCCTGTACCACCTGGATCAGGATCGCGTGTACATCGGTTTCGTAGTCGGTCTGGATTATCAGGACCCGCGCTTCTCACCCTTCGAAGCCTTCCAACAATTCAAACACCACCCCTCGATCAAATCTCTGCTGGAAGGCGGCGAGATCTTATCGGCCGGTGCACGCACCATTGCGGCCGGTGGTTGGCAATCGCTGCCGCAGTTAGAGATGCCCGGCGCCTTGTTGATTGGCGATGCCGGCGGCACGCTCAATGTGCCCAAGATCAAGGGCATCCATCAGGCAATTCGTTCCGGCATGTGCGCTGCAGAACATCTGGCCCAGACCGAGGCGACCGCCGGCTTCGATGCGCGTTGGCGCGCGTCAGAGGGCGGCCAGGAATTGTTCAAGGTACGCAACATCAAACCCGGCTTCAAGAAAGGCTTTTGGTGGGGCTTTGCCAACGGTGCATTGGAAACATTGACCGGTGGCCGCACACCTTGGACATTACAGAATCGTCTCGATGCCAATCAGCTTAAGAAGCTGGAGGATTACACCAGCCCTGATCGTCATTGGATCACTCGTGAGCTGCCGCCGCGCGACCGCGTGTCGTCGGTGTTCTTCGCCAACAATGCGCATGAAGAAAGCCAGCCGGTGCATCTGAAAGTAGCGGATACGAACATTTGCGCCACGCGTTGCGCCAGCGAATATGGCAATCCCTGCGAACGCTTTTGCCCTGCCGGTGTGTATGAAATGGTGGAAGTGGCCGGCGCAGGCAAGCAGCTGCGCATCAATGCCGCCAACTGCGTGCACTGCAAGGCCTGCGACATCAAAGACCCCTACGGCATCATTACTTGGACACCGCCGGAAGGCGGCTCCGGACCTAACTATCAAGACCTGTAACGATGGCCGGCGACACTCATCCTCATCTGCAAACTCAAGCCTTGGCGCAAGCCGCGCAGATCGACTCGTTAGTCACGTTGTACGAACGCGAATTGGCGCGCTTGGGCTATCAATCCGATAGCAAACAACGCCAGGCAGTTGAACAGCTGGACGATCTGCGTCGTCGCTTATTACAAGCCATCAAACCCAAGAGTTTCTGGCGGAATCTGCTGAACCGCGACGAAGACGTGGAATTGGAAACCGGCCTGTATCTATGGGGCGGCGTCGGTCGCGGCAAAACCTGGCTGATGGACATGTTCTTTCACAGCCTGCCGTTCAAACAGAAACAACGCAGTCACTTCCATCGCTTCATGCAATTCGTGCATGAAGAACTGAAACGCCATCGCGACCGCGCCGATCCGCTGGACATCATTGCCGCACAGATTGCGCATAAGACACGCGTGCTGTGTTTCGATGAGTTTTATGTATCGGATATCGCCGATGCCATGTTGCTGTCCAACCTGTTGCGCGGCCTGTTCGATCGTGGCGTCACGTTGGTAGCCACCTCGAACTGTGCACCGGATGAGTTGTACAAGGATGGCCTGCAACGCGCGCGTTTCCTGCCAGCCATTAAATTGATCAAGGAAAACACGCTCGTACTGAATGTCGATGGCGGCATCGACTACCGCTTACGTCATCTCGAGCATGCCCGCACCTGGTTCGATCAACGCCAGGGCGATACGCAGGCGCAGATGCTGGAGCTGTTCACGCATCTGGCAGAAGGCAGCCATGCCGAAAACGGTTCGCTGGAAATCAATCATCGCAAGCTCAAGGTCAAACGCATTGCCGACGACGTGTTGTGGTTCGATTTCAAAGAGCTATGCGAAGGCCCGCGCGGACCGGCCGATTACATCGAGTTGGCGCGCTGCTATCACTCGGTATTCGTCACCGGCATGCCGCAGCTGAGTGCGCAAATGGAAAATCCAGCGCGACGCTTCATCAACATGGTGGATGAGTTCTACGATCGCGGCGTAAAACTGTTTGTATCCGCCGCCACCGCACCTGAAGAAATTTACCAGGGTTCGCAGCTGAGCTTCGAATTTCGGCGCTGTTTAAGTCGCCTGACCGAAATGCAGTCCAAGGAGTATCTGGCCTTGCCGCATAAGCCGTAAGTTACTACTCTAGTAACATTTATTTGGTCTTATTTTCGGGCGCAACGACTGCACCCGCATAACAATCCAACGATTACTAACGGAGACTCTCATGCCCGCCATTTCCATGTATCGCGCCTCGGTGCCGGTATTCACCCGTCTGCTGAAGAACCTCGATGTCATTCTCGACAAGGCCGTCGTGTATGCCGACTCCAAGAAGATCGACCACAACGCACTGCTGACGGCGCGCCTGGCCCCGGACATGTTCCATCTGATCCGTCAGGTGCAGATCGCCACCGACAATGCCAAGGGCTGCGTAGCACGCCTGGCCGATGCCGAGATTCCCAAGTACGAAGACAACGAAGCCAGCTTTGCCGATTTGAAGGCGCGTCTGGCCAAGACCATTGCCTTCCTCGAATCGTTCAAGCCAGAACAAGTCGACGGCACCGAAGACAAGAACATCGTGCTGAAGATGGGCCCCAATACCCGCGAGTTCAAAGGCATCGACTACCTGCTCGGTCATGCCAGCATGAATGTGTACTTCCATGTCACCACGGCTTACAACATCCTGCGTCACAACGGCCTGGAGATCGGTAAGAAAGACTTCATCGGCTAACTCAGCGGCCAATGCTCTGCGCCTGTTCGCTCAGCGTAAGCGAACAGGCCAGCAAGTAGACCTTGCGACCCATAACGTCTAATAATTTCAGTCGGGGATAACCATGTCTGTGTCGATGCTTACGCAACCGATTCGCTTCGCATGTAAAACCTTGTTGGTAACAGCACTGCTCGGCGCGACCAGCCATGCAGCCGCACCGCAGCAGTCCGACTGGGCGGCTCTCGGCAAACTACCGAATTTCACTGAAGGCGTATGGGGCTACAACTTCACACCGGCCGCCACCGCGCAAGCCGGTGCCGGCGGCGGCGCCCCCGTCCGCAAACCCGGAGTGCCGGCCGATACGCGCGTCGCCACCGGCGAGACCTGCATGCCCATTGGCGTGCCCAGCATCATGTCCAAACCCTATCCATTCGAATTCGTGTTTGCACCCGGTCGCGTCACCATGCTGATGGAATTCGATGGCCTGGTCCGGCGCATCTACACCGATGGTCGAAAACATCCGGAAGATCCGGATCTGACCTATGCCGGTTATTCGATTGGTCACTGGGAGAAAGATACCTTGGTAGTGGATACGACAGGGCTACTACCTGAAGTGCAAGTAGCGGCAGGTGTGGCCGCCGACAGCACCACACATGTGATCGAGCGCATGCGTCTGACTGCTCCCGACACGCTGACCATCGAATACACCATCGATGCACCCAACAAGCTCGCCAAACCCTGGAGCTATACGCGCGTATATCAACGCCATCGCGATTGGGAAGTGCAGGAATACTTTTGCCAGCAGAATCCGCGACTCACTACGGACGCGGACGGCAATAACATTCCGGATTTGACGCCGCCTGCTAAATAGGGCGGCGCTGTTTTAATGCGGCGATCGCTAACGGTCGCCTTCTAATCTTTAATACTCAGCTTTAATCTTCGGCAGTGCGCGTGGCATTGCCATTACCGCCGCCGCTGCCAAGCACGCTGCCATCGGCCTTGACCACCTTGGTTAAGGAGCCACCGGCACGGCCATCGCGGAACGGATGCACATCCACCTGCACTTTTTCGCCGGCCGTCACCGAACGCTTGGTCCATCCGGCGCGACGCTGCATGTTGGCCGGCGACGCCGCCTCCAATGCCCACGACTCGGCTTTGCCATCCTTGTCGGTGACAATCACCCACAGCCACATGTGCGGGTTGGTCCACTCAAGTTTTTCCACCGTGCCCTGAATGGTGATGGTCTTCTGCATGTCGAAGGCCGCCACCGAGTGATGCGCCAGCGTGGTGTTACCCGCCGTCAATGCCAGCAGACCCATCGTAGCCAGGCGTACTTGTCTCTTTAGATTATTGGTATGCATGTCAGTCCCCTCAGGATGAACGGCAGCATACGCCAACGATGCGAATTCAGACAGTCCCGGCGATCAACGCTGTTCTTCGCATACCTCCAACAGCGACGTAGCGAGTTCTAATTAAACATGCTTAACGTCCGACAAGTTGGCCCTACTTGCGCCACGACAGAGTTATAGCAGCACACTGAATTTCGCATTTCTCAGCAGCATAGCAGTGACGTATACATCGCCTGTTCTGATGTCGTTAGCAGGACATGTGTTGTCTTGTTCAAATGTTTGCGGCAACGCCTATCAATTTTTGCAAGGGAAAAATCATGACGCCATATGCTCGGGTTTCACGACGGAGCTTGATCCTGACCACCGCCATCGCATCTACCATGGCCCTATCTCTGATGTCACAGGACACCATGGCCGATGTTCTGTCTTTCAAATTATTCGATGGTCATATGCATCCGATTTCGGATGACACCAGTAAGTATCCACAGTCACCTCAAACCATGCCGATGCCAGGTGATAATGGCATGGCGGCCAATCAAGGTATGACGCCGGGCGGTGCACCCGCTGCAGGGGCACCTGGGGGCATGGCTAGCGGACCGCAGGGCGAGCGCATCGTTCCCGATTTCGATAAGCGCGGTTTGAAGTGGCTGGATGAAGAAGGCGTGGCCGCCATTGCCGCCGTACAGAAGCGCGGCACCTATGGTACGGACAACAGCTACACACTCGATATTTCCAACGAGCATCCAGATCGCTTGCGCGCCATTGTGATTCTGGATGCCGAGAAGCCCGAGTCAGTCACGCAGCTACGCGACATGATCGACAAACGCAAGGCGGCCGGCATTCGCTTAACCGGTTCGTTTGCGACTGATGGCTCCTTGCCCTGGTTGAATTCGCCGCAGGCTCGCAAAGTGTGGGAGGTCGCCAATAACGCCGGTGCAGTAGTAGACCTCATGGTGACCAGTCAGGACAGCACTGCTGCTGTGCCCATCCTGATTGATCTGGCCAAGACTTATCCCAAAGTGCGCGTGGTCGTGGATCATGTGCTATCGCCCAAGGCGGAAAGTTCGGACTTCGGCATTAACGCCACTTACGCACAACTAGCGAAGCAGAGGAACATCTATCTCAAGTACACCATCATCAATCTCGATTCATTCGATGCCGCCAAGGTGCCGACCTCTGGCTTCGTGCGCAAACTCGTGGATGTGTATGGTGCCGATCATGTGTTGTGGGGATCGGATGCCGGCAATTCGCCTGGCACGTATCACGAGCTGGTTGGCCGCATCGTGGCATCTACCGAGAAGCTTACCGATAAGGAAAAGCACCAGGTGTTGCATGACACGGGCGATGCCGTGTTCTTGCGCGGCGGCAAGTCCGACACAAAATAAACGCACAACTCTACCAGCTGAAAAAGGCTGCCGATTAAATCAGCAGCCTTTTCTTATTACGAAGTTGTCGGACGATTTACTCTACGGAGCGCGACATTCAAAGCTGGCAGCCACATTTGTGTCGCCCTTGCCCTTGTACACCGCCTGTTGCGGATAGGCACATAGCGGACGCGTCATGGTGGTCTGACCATTACTGACTTTGGAAGCAACTACATTGGTTGGCGCCTCGCCCTTCTCCACCCAACCCTGCAACAGCTTCATGCTTTCGATTTTGTCTGGACCTGCGCCATTACCGCAATGCCCCACACCCGGCATCATGTACAGGCGCGCGAAGCTTTGTACTTCCTTTAGTGCGTTGGTCCTGCTGTTCCCGTTCTGCTTCGCATAGAAGTCCACCACGCTGTCGTAGTACTGGATGGAAGCCAGTGGCGAGATCATCGAGTCGACATAGCCGTGATAGATGACGGCCTTGCCTCCGAGCTTCTGGAAGGGACGCAGATCGGGATCGGTGGCATCCAGAATCGAGGCATAGCCGGCTTCCGCTTTCTCGGCATCGGTATCGAAGTTGAACTTGCGAAAGTCGAAAGACTCATCGTGCAACACGGCTGTGCGATAGAAAGTGCTGGCCGCGCCGAACGGGCTGTCGCTGCTGAATACACCCCAACCCGTTTCGCTACCCGGTTGGTAAGCAGGCCAGATGGCTTCGCCCGTACGCGGGTTACGCGAACCTGCGTAAATCTTGTTAGCCGCTTTGACCTGCGCTTCATTCAAACAACTATCGCCGTTCTGATTGGCCTTGCAGACCAGCGCTGCCGCATCGAAGCTGCACTTGCGTGGATCGTTGATGATGCCGTCCTTCACACCATCTAGTGCATCACACTTGCCCATCACCGCTTCATTAAGCATTTTCAACTGAGCCGAGCTCATATTGCTCTGCGGTGTTTCATGCAGTGCATACCAAGTCCAGATATGGCCACCGGCGCGTAACTTGGTTTGATTGAAGTTGGATGCACCCGCCACCACGCCGTTGTAATCGCCGGGATAACGTTGAATGTTCATCAACGCCTGTCCGCCACCGGTGGAACAACCATCGAAGTATGCGTACTTCAGAGGTTGATCGTACAACGCCGCGATCAATGTCTTGGCCCGTACAGTCATCTCGTGAATCGCGCGCGAACCATAGTCGATGACCTGTTGCTGATTGTTCATCCACTCGGTGCCATCACCGGCGTGACCGGTATCGGTGCCCACCGTCACGTAACCTTGCTTGATGCCTTCGGCAAGACCGCTGTAGCCGATGGAACCGGCCAGACCACCGTTACCGCCTCCTTGTAGACGACCATTCCAATTTTCTAAAGGCAGCCACACTTCGAAGTTGATCTTCGGTGCAATCACGCCAGCGTACCGACAGAACTTGGGCAAGCCGGTCATGGCGCCACCGCCGGGAGGACCTCCTGCTGCCGGTGCACCCAGGCCCGCGCCGGGCGGGCCACCTACCGCCGGAGCAGACGCGCCCGGTGCACCACCGCCCATGCCAGCAGCCATAGCACCTTGCGGCGCCGTGGCATTGGCGTCACTTTGCTGCCTGAAAGTACCGGTGGCGATTTCCTGCACCGTCGTTGCAGTCGTATCCGGCATGACTACTTTGGCCAAGGCTTCACAGGATATTTTTTGCGCGGCATGTGCAGCCGGTGCGACGCAACAGGCAAGCAAAGCGACGAGCGAGATGACTGAAACCCCAGGGTGACGCATCGTGGTCTCCATTGTGATTTTGAATGCGCCATACGGCGCCGAGCGTCGGCCACCCTAGCCGCCGACCAAGATCAGCACAATTGAAGTTTTTAGATAGGGAGATAAGGGTTTAGGAATACCTTAGCTGCATGCCATGCCTGCTTGATGCTACGACGACCAATATCAACGTTCGTTTATTTCTTCTGCTGCGGATACCAGAAAACCGTATGGCAACCTTCGCAAACGCCATCCAGCGCGCTCGACACTGCACTCAGCTGTTTGGCATCGCGCTTGGATGCTGCCTGAGCGATGCTCAAGCCAGTTTCTTGCAATTGCAAGGCCTGCTTACGAAATTCGCTCGGCTTGGCATTGACGTAGCGTTGCACATCGGCCGCTGTGGCTGCACCTTCATTAGCTTCATCCTGCAACTTAGCCCCCGGCAGCGCAGCGATAATGCCATTACTATTCGCCAGTGTTTTTCCGCCTTCTTCCAATGCCCTACCGATCGCCAACAACTTGCTCCAGTCATTCTCCTTAAGCAGCTTAGCATCTATCTCGCCATCGTCGCCGATGGCGGCATTGGTGATATCCCATAAAGCCAGGCCGTTTGGATTGACCTTGGTCAGCATAGTCAGGTGAAGATTCGCCTTGGGCGCATCCGCAGCGAATACGGTTGCGGCCGCTAACACGGATATAAAGAAATAGTGAATACGGCTCATAGACTCTCGAACAATCCGGATATCGGTTAACAAACTAGAACAGGCTCTTAACAAGATCATCGGCTGGGCGACGGCTTGGACACATAGCGACAACCACGCGCCGTTATTCGGGTAGTCGCTATTGTCCCATCGCCATTGGCGATGCCGGATTCACCAACTCGCAACACGCCGTGCATTGAGATCTGTCACGCTTACCGCCTCTATTCCCTCATAATTAGTTAATGAACTTTCGCGACTCCCGCAGCTTTGGCTTGATATGCGCCTGTATCGGCGCGCTTGGCTTTTCGTTCAAAGCCATTTTCATCAAAGCGGCTTACGAGTATCACGTCGATGCTGAGACCCTGCTGGCGCTGCGCATGGGTTATTCCCTGCCCTTCTTTGCCGCTATGGGAATTTCAATTGAGATGCGCAAGCCCATGCGGATGAACCGTCGCGATGTCGGCATGCTGTTGTTGCTCGGCTTAGTAGGCTACTACGCCGCCAGCTACCTGGACTTCCTTGGCCTGCAGTACATCACGGCGGCATTGGAGCGATTGATTCTATTTCTATATCCCACGCTGGTGCTGGTGTTATCTGCGTTAGTTTTACGCAAACCAATCAAGCGCAATATGCTGTGGCCATTGGCCATGTGCTATGTCGGTATCGTGCTAGCCGTAACGCATGATGCGCAACTGGGTGGCCGTGACGTGACGTTGGGCTGTGTGCTGGTTTTTTTGAGCGCCCTAGCCTATGCCATCTATCTCATGCTCAGCGGTCCCGCCATTCAACGCCTGGGCTCGACTCGCGTTGCTGCTTACGCCACGGGCGCCGCATGCTTATTCAGCCTGATCCAATTTTTATTGCTGCGTTCGCCTGATGCTCTACAGCAACCCTGGCAGGTGCATGCCCTCAGCATCGCTATGGCGGTGTTCTCCACTGCGCTGCCCATCTGGTTGGTGGCTGAGTCCATTCGCATCCTCGGCACCGCTCAAGCCTCGATGATCTCCACGCTCGGGCCGATCTTCACCATTCTACTGGCGGTCTTGCTGTTGGGAGAATCATTTGAAATCACTCAGGCTATCGGCGCGGCTCTGGTGATAGGCGGCGTGTGGTGGGTGGCGAAGATGAAGACTTAAGTCGCCCTGATGGAAACACTTCAATTCTTCGCCGTCTTACGGAGGTAATTGAATAACTTGTTGCGTTGCGCAATGAGATACAACGACAGACGTTTTTCATCCCGGCTGTCAGACAACACGAACTCGTTAACAGTTTCGCCGGCATCCACCATCCATCGAGGGGGCAAATCCGCTCCAGGTGAGTATGTTGAAGCAAACAACTGTAAATACGTTGGGCGTACCAGGGTACGGAAGTAGAAGTAGGCACCATCCAACCCAAGCGGCGCTGACTTTGGATACCTGGCCTGCAATAGCGCATTAATCCAAATCTGTTGAATCAACGTAGCCGTCTCTTTGGAAATTGATGCCGATGCTTTCTTTTGGAGCTTGGAATCATCTGAACCATCATCCCTACTAGCACTATAACTAGTTATTTGATATCGACCTGCATCCTCCTGCAGGCACCACGCCGTCGTATCGGAGAAAGATGGATCCGCTTTATACGATACCTCACACCACGCAAGATCTAATTCGTCGAGCCTTGGCGGTCTTGTGTCATAAGCACCTTTGCCATCCGCAAACACAAATGGAACCAAATGATCGGGCTCCGCTGGCGTGCTGCTCCTCATCTCGCTGACAGCTTTTTGTTCGTTGTATGGCGACCATGCTGCAGCTGTAGCGGACGAGATGACTATCCAAGCCAGAAGCAACGAACGCACCGCTTTGATTAACACACAACGAACCACATATTCCTTCATGCCTACCCCTCCAATTCACACTAAACATTAAAACAGCGGAGCTGTGTTAATTCTTATCCTCGTGAAACGAAAAAGCAAAAAGGCCGACTGCTTGGGCAACCGGCCTTGTGTAAATCGACTCAATCTGCGCCGTTACTGGCGCGCAGTAATCAATGCTTCTTCTTCGGAATATACAAATCCGTCAGCGTACCTTCGAAGGCTTCGGCAGAGAACGCAATGGTTTCCGACAAGGTCGGATGCGCATGAATCGTCGAACCGATATCAGCCGCATCGCAGCCCATCTCGATAGCCAGCGCGATTTCGGCAATCAATTCACCGGCATTAGGACCGACCACGCCCCCGCCCACTACGCGATGGGTTTCTTTATCGAATAGCAGCTTGGTCATGCCGTCATCGCGACCCAGCGCCAGTGAACGACCGCTGGCCGCCCAGGGGAAGGACGCTTTTTCATAGGCAATGCCCTTGGCCTTGGCTTCGGTTTCAGTGAGACCCACCCAGGCGATTTCCGGATCGGTGTAGGCCACCGCAGGAATAACGCGTGCATCGAAGTAACGTTTTTCACCGAAGGCCACTTCGGCAGCGAGCTTGCCTTCATGAGTGGCTTTGTGCGCCAGCATGGGCTGGCCGACGATGTCACCGATAGCGAAGATATGCGGCACGTTGGTGCGTTGCTGCTTATCGACGGTGATGAAGCCGCGATCAGTCACCACGACGCCAGCCGCTTCGGCATTGATCTTCTTGCCATTGGGCGCGCGCCCCACGGACAACAGGATCTTGTCGTAGATCTGCGGTTCGATGGCCTGCTCACCTTCAAAGGTAACCTTGATGCCTTCCTTCAGTGCTTCGACCTTGGTGACCTTGGTCTTCACCATGATCTTTTCGTAACGCTTGGTAACGCGCTTTTCCAAAGGCTTCACCAGATCGCGATCGCAGCCCTGCACCAGGCCATCCATCAATTCGACTACGCTGACTTTCACGCCCAGCGCTTCGTATACGGTGGCCATTTCCAGACCGATGATGCCACCGCCCACTACCAACATGCGCTTGGGCAGATTGAGTTCCAGCGCACCGGTCGAATCAATGATGCGCGGATCGTCGGGATAGCCCGGCAGCTTCACCGGCTCAGAGCCGGCAGCGATGATGCAATTCTTGAAACTGACTTTGCGCTTGGCATCGCCGTTGATGACTTCAAGCTCATGCGGCGAGGCAAACTGGCCTACACCGGTGATGACTTCCACCTTGCGTTGCTTGGCCAGGCCGGACAAACCACTGGTGAGCTTGCCGATCACCTTGTTCTTGAAGCCACGCAGCTTGTCGATGTCGATCTTGGGCTTGCCGAACACGATGCCGTGTTCTTCCATCTCGTGCGCTTCTTCGATGACCTTGGCGGCATGTAGCAATGCCTTGGAGGGAATGCAGCCCACGTTCAAGCACACGCCGCCCAGCGTCGGCCAGCGTTCGATCAACGCGACCTTCATGCCCATATCGGCAGCGCGGAAGGCAGCGGTGTACCCACCAGGACCTGCACCCAGTACAACCACATCGAAATCATAGTTACCGGAGGCAGCGGCAGCGCTGACCGGTGCAGCAGTAGGTGCTGCAACTGGAGCAGCTGCGGGTGCAGGCGCTGCGACAGGCTTGGCTTCTGCTTTCTGCTCTGCCTTGGCGGGCTCAGCAGCTGCACCGGACAACGACAGAATCAATGAACCTTTGGAAACGCGATCGCCCTTCTTCACTGCCAGCGACTCCACCTTGCCGGCGGCCGTACTCGGCACATCCATGGTGGCCTTTTCAGTTTCGATGGTGATCAGCGGCGTATCGACTTCGATGCTGTCGCCGGCTTTCACCAGCACGTCGATGATTTCAACGTCTTTGAAATCGCCAATGTCGGGAACCAGAATGTCTTGGTTAGCCATGAAAGGTCCGAAACTAATAGTAGATATGTGGGCGATTTGCCCCCACCCTACCCTCCCCCGCTCGCGGGGGAGGGTTAGGAGGAGCCGTATTACTTAGGCACTGCCATCAGCAGCGTCTTCACATCTGCCAATTGCTTGGACAGATAAGTGGTGAAGCGCGCACCAAGCGCACCATCAATGACACGATGATCGTAGGCCAGCGTGAACGGCAGGATAAGACGCGCATCGAAGCCGCCGCTCTTGGCATTGAACACCGGCTTCATCGACGACTTGGATACGCCGAGGATGGCCACTTCTGGTGCATTGATGATGGGCGTAAACGAAGTGCCACCGATGCCACCGAGGCTAGAGATGGTGAAGCAACCGCCCTGCATATCGGCGCCGCTCAACTTGCCATCACGCGCCTTGGCGGACAACGCAGCCAGATCACGCGCGATGTCGTACACATCCTTCTGATCCACATCCTTGATCACCGGCACCACCAGACCATTGGGCGTGTCTGCCGCAAAGCCGATGTTGAGATATTTCTTCTGTACCAGGTTCTGACCCGATGCATCCAGCGAGGTGTTGAAGGTTGGATATTCCTTCATTGCATTGGCCACAGCCTTGACGATGAAAGCCAGCGGTGTGAGCTTGATCTTCTTGGCTTCGGCTTCGTCCTTGAGCTTCTTGCGCATATCTTCGAGATCGGTGATATCGGCCTCGTCCATTTGCCACACATGCGGCACATTCACCCATGAAGCATGCAGACGTGGGCCGGAAATCTTTTGAATACGGCCCAGCGGTTTGACTTCGATGGCGCCGAACTTGGCGAAATCGACTTCGGGAATCTTCGGCAGTGCGGCGCCACCGGCAGCGGAAGCACCGCCAGCCAGAGCGGCTTTCACAAAGGCCTTCACGTCTTCCGGTGCAATGCGGCCTTTAACGCCGGTGCCTTTGACGCGCGACAGATCCACACCCAGCTCGCGTGCGAAACGACGCACTGAGGGGCTGGCATGGGCTTTGGCAAAGCCCGCTTCGTTGATTGCTGGCAACGAGCCCGCATTTACAACTGCAGGTGCTGCAACCGGTGCGCTGACCGCAGCCGCAGCTTTTGGTGCCTCGGCTTTAGGCGCTTCAGCCTTAGGTGCGGGTGCAGCCGCAGGCGCAGCGCCCGTCACTTCCAGCTTGAGAATCAACGCACCCTTACCGACGCGGTCGCCTTTCTTGATAGCCACCGACTTCACTACACCGGCGGCAGTGCTCGGCACATCCATCGTGGCCTTCTCGGTTTCGAGTGTGGCCAGCGCGGTGTCCACTTCAATCTTGTCACCGGCCTTTACCAGCACTTCAATGACTTCAACGTCCTTGAAGTCACCGATGTCAGGAACGGTGATGTCTTGTTCGCTGGTAGTCGTTGGCGCTGCGGCAGCAGGTGGCGCAGAGGCTGCTTCCACTTTAGGCGCAGCAGCCGGTGCCGCTGCACCGCCTTCCAAGGCCAGGATGAGTGTGCCTTTGGAAACGCGGTCGCCCTTCTTCACAGAGAGCGAGGCAATGGTGCCAGCAGCAGTGCTGGGCACATCCATGGTGGCTTTTTCGGTTTCGATGGTGATCAGCGGCGTGTCGACATCGATCTTGTCGCCAACCTTCACCAGCACGTCGATGATTTCAACGTCTTTGAAATCACCGATATCAGGAACGTGTATGTCTTGGGCCATGACTGTTCAACTATGAATCTTGTTTGAGTCGGATTGGGTCATGAAGCTGACCCTGCAACATGGCTGCTGCAGGGTCATCACTAGATTACAGAGAAGCCGGATTCGGCTTGTCGGCGTCAATGTGCTTGGCGATGTAAGCCTGCGCGACCTTGGCGTCGAGCTGACCTTCATCCGCCAGCGCCTTGAGCGTCGCGGCGACCACATAGTGCTTGTCGACTTCGAAGTGACGACGCAGTGCGGCGCGACCATCGGAGCGACCGTAACCATCGGTACCCAGCACCACGTAATTGCCAGGCACCCACTGACGGATCTGATCGGCCACCACCTTCATGTAGTCGGTGGAAGCGATGAACGGACCCTTGGCCTTGGCCAGTGTCTTGGTGACATAGCTCTCGCGCTTCTTCTCGGTGGGATGCAGGATATTCCAGCGTTCCACATCCAAGGCTTCGCGACGCAGTTCGGAGAAGCTGGTGCAGCTGTAGATATCCGAGCTGACCTTGAACTCATCTTCAAGGATGGCAGCAGCTGCTTCGACTTCGCGCAGGATGGTGCCTGCGCCCATCAAGGTGACCTTGGTCTTGGACTTGCCCACCGACTTCAGCAAGTACATGCCCTTGAGGATGCCTTCCTGCGAGCCTTCCGGCATGGCCGGATGCGAGTAGTTTTCGTTCATGCAGGTCAGGTAGTAGAAAATGTTTTCCTGCTCCTGATACATGCGACGCATACCGTCCTGAATGATCACGGCCAACTCATAACCATAGGTCGGATCGTAGGCCACGCAATTCGGAATGGTCGATGCAGCCAGCAAGCTGTGACCATCCTGATGCTGCAAACCTTCACCGGCCAGCGTAGTACGACCGGCAGTGCCACCCAACAGGAAGCCACGCGCCTGCATGTCGCCGGCAGCCCAGAGATAATCGCCGACGCGCTGGAAGCCGAACATCGAGTAGTAGATGTAGAACGGAATCATGTTCACGCCATGGTTGGCGTAAGCCGTACCCGCAGCGATCCACGAAGACACAGCGCCGCCTTCGTTGATGCCTTCTTCGAGAATCTGGCCCTTCTTGTCTTCCTTGTAGAACATCAACTGATCCGCATCCTGCGGCGTGTACAGCTGGCCCTTGGAAGAATAGATGCCGACCTGACGGAACAGACCTTCCATACCGAAGGTGCGTGCTTCGTCCGGAACAATCGGCACCACGTACTTGCCGATTTCCTTGTCCTTCAGCAGCACCTGCAGGATGCGCACGAAGGCCATGGTGGTTGAGTTGTCGCGATCGCCCGTGCTTTGCAGCAGCGCGTCGAAGGCCGACAGCGGCGGCACTTTCAATGGTGGCGCTGCATCGACGCGCTTGGGCAGGTAACCGCCCAGCTTCTTGCGCTGTTCGTGCAGGTACTTCATTTCAGGACCGTTCTCCGGCAGACGCTGGAACGGTGCGTTGAGAATCTGATCGTCGCTGATATCGACGCCGATGCGATCGCGCACTTCGCGCAATGCTTGATCGTCGAGCTTCTTCTGTTGATGAGTGATGTTCTGACTTTCGCCGTAACGGCCCATCATGAAGCCCTTGACGGTCTTGGCCAGAATGACGGTGGGCTGGCCCTTGTGCGCCATCGCTGCCGCATAGGCGTTGAACACCTTCTGCGGATCGTGACCACCGCGATTCAAGTGCCAGATGTCGTCGTCGGACATGTTGGCGACCATTTCCTTCAGCTCGGGATACTTGCCGAAGAAATTTTCGCGGGTGTATGCGCCACCCTTGGCCTTGAAGTTCTGATACTCGCCGTCGACGCACTCTTCCATCACGCGACGCAGCAGGCCCTTGGTGTCCTTCGCCAGCAGCGGGTCCCAACGCGAGCCCCATACCACCTTGATGACATTCCAGCCGGCGCCGAGGAAAGCGGCTTCCAATTCTTGAATGATCTTGCCATTGCCGCGCACCGGACCGTCGAGACGCTGCAAGTTACAGTTGATGACGAACACCAGATTGTCGAGGCCTTCGCGCACCGGCAACGTAAGCGCGCCCATCGACTCCGGTTCATCCATTTCACCGTCACCGAGGAAGGCCCATACCTTGCGATCGGTGGCCGGCACCATGCCGCGATTTTCCATGTAGCGTTGGAAGCGCGCTTGATAGATGGCCATCATCGGGCCGAGGCCCATCGATACTGTGGGGAACTGCCAGAAATCCGGCATCAACTTGGGATGCGGATAAGAGCTCAGGCCCTTCTCGCTCTGCACTTCCTTACGGAAGTACTTGAGATGTTCTTCGGTAAGGCGACCTTCCATGAAGGCACGCGAGTAAATACCGGGCGATGCGTGACCTTGCACGAATACCAGATCGCCGGGATGTTGTTCGGAAGCCGCGCGCCAGAAGTGGTTGAAGCCCACTTCATAAAGAGTGGCAGAAGACGCGAAGGTGGCGATGTGACCACCGTACTCGGAGCTTTCGCGATTGGCCTTCACTACGGTGGCCAATGCATTCCAACGGATGTATGCCTCGATGCGACGTTCCAGTGCGCGGTCGCCCGGATATTCTTTTTCCTGGCCTACCGAAATGCTATTCACATAACCGGTGTTCGGCTTGAACGGCAGGTAGGCACCCGAACGTCGGGTCTGCTCCACCAGCTGCTCTAACAGGTAATGCGCTCGCTCCGCACCGTGGACCTTGATGACCGCATCAAGCGACTCCAGCCATTCCTGGGTTTCTTGGGGGTCGACATCTTGGAATTTGGTGTTGTCCGTCATTAGGCGTTTCTCAGCACTATGGGCCACGCGGGCAGGGTTTTACGTGGGCGGGTATCATCGTGATTTGCCTAGACAGGGTCAAGAAACGATGGCCGCTCTGCTCCCCCCGGAAAACACGCCCAAAATTAGTTACCTAGATGTGCCTATGACGGCGCAAAGCATGACCAAGCATGACCTTAATTTGGTCATCGCCAATCAAAAAACCGCAGAAAACCTGCTAAGGCAGTGTCAGCGTAGCCCGGAATTATTAAGACAGTATCAGGCTGCCCAAACCCACTCTCCCCCTACCTCGCTCTATTTAAGCGCCAATGAAACAGGCGGAGCGGTTTTGTTAATTTTTGCAAAGGAAGGGGCAAGCACCTTCGAACAGCTGCAAACCCTAGGCAAAGCCTGGAAGGAAATTGGCTCCCGACCGGTGGAGCGGCTGGCATTGAGCACCCTTGGTTTTCACACGGCGGCTACACAGACATTGCTCAATTCGATGCTGGCGGTGGTATTAGCGGCTACTGCGCCGCTGCCATCGTACAAGTCCAAGACCACACCGCCAGCGTTGAAAGCCATCACCCTGCTGCAAGGCGGTCCCGCCAAGCTGTATGCCGAGACCATCGCAACTCAAGCGGGCAATCATCTGGCTCGCTGGCTAACAACGCTGCCACCCAATGAATTGAATTGCGGCAGTTACCGCCAAGCACTGCAAACCCTCGCTAAACGTCAGGGCTGGCAAGCAGAGTTTCTCAATCTGGCCACATTGAAGAAACTCAAAGCTGGCGCGTTTCTGGCCGTGGCTCGCGCCAATGCTCATAAAGATGCAGGCATTCTGCATTTGAGCTATCGCAGCAAACATAACGGTAAGAAGGCCAAGAACAAACGCAAGCTATGCCTGATCGGCAAGGGCATTTGCTTCGACACCGGCGGCATCAACTTGAAATCGCATAAGAGCATGTACGACATGCACACCGACATGCAGGGCTCGGCGGTGGCGGTGGGCATCTTGCTGGCGCTGACCAAACTTAAAGCGCCCTTCGATATCAATTGCTGGCTGGCGCTCACTGAAAATGAAATCGGCCCCAATGCTTATCGCCCGCAGGAAGTCATCACCGCTGCGAACGGCACCACCATTCAAGTGGTGCACAGCGATGCGGAGGGCCGTATGGCCTTGGCAGACACGCTGACGCTGGCTGCCAAGGACAAGCCGCAACTCATGATCGACTTCGCCACACTCACCGGCGCCTGTGTGATGGCGTTGACTGAACGTATGAGCGGCGCATTCAGCAATCGCAGTGAGTTACGCGATGCGATTGAGAACGCAGGCCGCGCCAGTGGCGAACGCGTGTGGAGCTTCCCCATGGACGCTGATTTCGACAGCGATCTGGATAGTCCCATTGCCGATGTCATGCAATGCACGATGGACAGCAAGGGCGATCACATTCTTGCTGCGCGCTTTCTGAATCGCTTTGTGCCGGACACCGTGCCGTGGGTGCATATCAATATGTCTTCCGCCAGCAGAAGCGGCGGCCTGGCGCATATCCCCACCGAAATCACCGGCTTTGGCGTGCGCTGGGCGGTGGAGTTCGTCAGCCGACATGGCTTCAATTGATTCTATTGTCTAACCCCTTTTGCAAATCACGCGAGCATTCAAGTTTGCTCGTCGATAAACTCACAGCATGAGCGATATACAGACCCTGACTCTGCGTCGTCCCGACGACTTTCATCTGCACCTGCGTGACGGCGTGCATCTAGCAGCCGCGCTGCCGTTCACTGCACGGCAATTCGCGCGCGCGATTGTCATGCCCAATCTCAAGCCGCCGGTGACCACGGTGGAACTGGCCGATGCTTATCGCCAACGTATCTTGCAAGCCTTGCCTGCCGGGCTGCAGTTTCAGCCCTTGATGACTTTATATCTCACCAACAGCACTTCGCCGGCCGAAATACGCAAAGCCAAGGACAGCGGCTTTGTTTTCGGTTGCAAGTTATATCCCGCCGGCGCGACCACAAACTCCAATGCCGGCGTGACGGCCATCGAACACATCTATCCCGCGCTGGAAGCCATGCAGGAAGTGGGCTTGGTACTGCAGGTGCATGGCGAAGTCACGCATGGCCATGTGGATGTGTTCGATCGCGAAACCGCGTTCATCGATCAAGTGCTGGCGCCGGTGACGGAACGCTTCCCGAAACTCAAGATTGTGTTCGAGCATGTCACTACCCGTACCGCGGTCGCCTTCGTCAAGCAGGCGCGCGCCGGTGTCGGCGCCACCATCACGCCGCAACACCTGTTGCACAATCGCAATGCCATCTTTCAGGGCGGCATTCGCCCGCATTTCTACTGCCTGCCCATTTTGAAGCGTGAAGAAGATCGTCAAGCATTGGTCGCTGCTGCAACCAGTGACGACGCACGTTTCTTTCTTGGTACCGATAGCGCGCCGCATGCCAAGCACACCAAGGAAAACGACTGCGGTTGCGCCGGCATGTTCTCGGCACATGCTGCGCTTGAGCTGTATGCAGAAGTATTTGAACAAGCCGGTCAGTTAGATCGATTGGAAGCCTTCGCCTCCGAACGCGGTGCGGATTTCTATGGCCTGCCGCGTAATCCGGGCAAAGTCGTACTGGAACGCGTTACTTGGTCGCCGCCTCCTCGTTACCTGTATGGCGACGATCAACTCGTGCCCATGCGCGCCGGCGAAAATATCAGTTGGCGGTTCCGCGGCGAGGCTCAGGCATGAACGCCGAGAAGAAAATCAAATCGCCCATAGCGCAGCGCTTCCGTGGATTCTTACCCGTTGTTATTGACGTTGAAACCGGTGGCTTCAATCCCAACACCGATGCACTGCTGGAAATCGCCGGCGTGCTGGTGGAAATGCAGGAAGACGGCTCACTGAAGCGCGGTGAAACCTGGCGCTATCACGTGCAGCCGTTTGCCGGCGCCAACATGGAGCCGGCATCACTCGCAGTGAATGGTATCGATCCATTTCATCCGCTGCGTCCCGCCTTGCCGGAACAGGAAGCATTGACACGTTTGTTGGGCGACATTCGCAAAGCCGTAAAAGACACGGGCTGCAATCGCGCCGTGCTGGTGGGACACAATGCCTACTTCGATTTGAATTTTCTCAATGCTGCAGTGACGCGTTGCGATATCAAGCGCAATCCCTTCCATCCATTCTCGTGCTTCGACACTGCAACACTGGGTGGCGTCGCGTTCGGACAAACCGTGCTGGCTAAAGCGGCCATCGCTGCCGGGATGGAGTGGGATTCAAGCGAAGCCCATTCCGCCGCTTATGATGCCGAACGCACTGCGGATTTGTTTTGCATGATCTGCAATCGCTTCAAGAATATGTACGAAGCTTCATTGCCTAGCGGTGATGCAGGAGCGGGTTTGTAACCCGCCCTCTGAATTCAGGCCAATTCAATTAAACCTGACCTCATTAGAAATTTGATGCTGGGCGGGTAGATGCGCAAGACCGCCGAACCCGCCCCTACAACTAGTTCTTTGCTTCGCTGATAACTTTCTGCAACTCACCACTGTTGTACATCTCAACGATGATGTCGCAACCGCCGATCAACTCGCCGTTGACATACAACTGCGGATAGGTGGGCCAGTTGGAGTACTGCTTGAGCGCCTCGCGCAGCTCCGGCTCTTCGAAAATATTCACGGATTCGAATTTGGCGCCCACGGCGTTCAAAGCACGCACCGCGGTGGCCGAGAAGCCGCACTGCGGAAAGTCAGGCGTGCCCTTCATGTACAGCAGCACCGGATTACTGGAAAGCTGGGATTTGATGCGTTCAACTACGTCCACGGGATTACCTCGAGTACTGGAATCGGGCCACGAATCTTGTCGTGTGTATTGTTGAATTATGGGGAGCCCTTCCCTATTCTTCAAACGCTTTACGGCAGCCGCCCATAACCAATCACCATAAGTGACTTACCTAACCGCCAAAAGCCCGTCTAGGGCTTTGTTTTTATGAGCAATCAACGCAACGTCCTCGCCAGCAATTACCTTGATGCAACCGTTCCCGGCCTACGTGAACAGGTGGCGTTTGCACTGGCCGAGGACATCGGCAGCGGCGATTTGACTGCTTCGCTGGTACCGGCCAGCACCCGTGCACAGGCCCGGGTGATCACCCGTGACGAAGCGGTCATCTGCGGCACCGCCTGGTTCGACGAAGTGTTTCGCCAGCTCGACCCCAGCATCGAGGTCACCTGGCATTGCATCGACGGGCAACGCATGAAACCCAATGCCTTGCTGTGCGAGCTGGAAGGCCCGGCGCGTACCCTGCTTACCGGCGAACGCAGCGCGCTTAACTTCCTGCAAACACTCTCAGGCACTGCCACCATTACACGCCGCTATGTGGACGCCATCGCCAATACCGGTTGCCGCATCTTAGATACTCGCAAGACCTTGCCCGGCCTGCGGCGCGCACAAAAATATGCCGTGCTCTGCGGCGGTGGCACCAATCATCGCATCGGATTGTTTGATGCCATTCTGGTCAAAGAAAACCACATCATTTCCGCCGGTTCGATTGCCGCAGCCGTAGCACAGGCACGCACCACTGCCGAAGAGCGTATGGTGGAAATCGAGGTAGAAAATCTCGATGAGCTGGAACAAGCACTGAAGACCGATATCGATCGCATCCTGCTCGATAACTTCAGCCTGGACGATCTGGTACGCGCCGTGAAGATCAAGATCGAACGCAAGGGTTACCACGTGCAGCTGGAAGCTTCGGGCAATGTGTCGTTGGAAACCATTCGCGACATCGCCAAGACCGGCGTTGACTTCGTCAGCGTCGGCGGCCTGACCAAGCATGTACAGGCTGTGGATCTGTCGATGCGATTTGCATTTAGCGATGCGGGCTGAACGCAGTCAAGCCATCATTCGCGACTCAATTTCAACTAGAGCAATCCCGATAAGTTAAGACGCTTCAAATAAGAAGGGCCGGTTACAAACCGGCCCATACATCGATCATCAGCCCTGTTCTATCAAGCCTTCTGCAGCTTCGCAGCAGCGGCTTCATAGTTGGCCAGGTTGTTCAAGAAATTGTCGGTGAAGTCCGGACGACGATTGCGGAAGTCCACGTAGTACGCGTGTTCCCACACGTCCAGCACCAGCAGCACCTTACCTTCGCCAGAAGCCAGCGGCGTGCCGGCGTTCGGCGTCTTGACCACTTTCAGCTTGCCGTCGTTACCCAGCACCAGCCAGGCCCAGCCAGAACCGAACTGACCCAGTGCATTGGTCTTGAAGGTCTCTTTGAATTTATCGACGCTGCCGAAATCTTCGACCAGCTTCTTTTCCAACACGCCCGGAATGCCACCGCCGTTGGGCGACAGCGATTCCCAGAACACATTGTGGTTCCACACCTGACCGGCGTTGTTGAATACGCCCACCAAGTCGGCATTGTTGTAGGACAGCTTCACCAGCTCTTCCAGCGACTTGCCCTGCAGTGCAGGATTCTTTTCAACCAAGCCGTTCAAGTTGACGACATAGGTGTTGTGGTGCTTGCCATGATGCAGCTCCAGGGTTTCCTGGCACATACCCTTGGCGGCAAGTGCGTTAACGGCAAACGGCAAACTAGGTAAGGTAAAGCTCATGGCTGTTCTCCCGATGAAAATCCCGAAACAAATGCAGCGTGTCCCGAACACGCTACTGAAAACGGTCGCAACGCCTGGCTGCGAACACCCATTGGAACATAGCCGCGAACCCTAGTACAGGTGCATGACTGCCGAAAGCGGCGTCCCATCCCATCGTCAGTGGGTAAGCACCGACAACTCTATCTGGCCCTGTCAGCGCTTAAATAGCACTCAGGGACCACTGACTTGATAACCCGCCGCGCGAAAACGCACCAACATGCCGCCCTCACCCAACAATTCGTCGATGGGCCGCATGCCGAAAGTGGATCGATTGCCGGCTAACGACTTCAATGCAGTATTGAACCAGTACTCCTGGACCTGTTGCTCCAATTGCTTGAGACGTGGCGAACTGGTGAGCGCTTCCCAGCAAGCGCTGCGTTCGCGAGTCTGCAATTTGCGTAAAGCCTCCACGTCACCCAGCGCCCAGGCATTGGCGCGCGCCTTGTAAATACCGACATCCGTCTCCAAGCGCGCCATGCTGGCTTCCAGACAGGCAACTTCCTTATCGCGTGGCATCTGCGACAACTCCTTGAGCACTTCTTTAATGGTAGCGCTGGGTTTGTCGACGGTCAGTGTTTTACGATCCACCCCCACGTTGTGACGTTTGGCCAGCTTGAGCACCTCCTCCTGCAAATTGATGCGCTCGTTCAACCCGGCCGCGTCGCGCGCCGCACGCAAGAAGCGCTGCGCCACATAACTGGGATGATACTGATCCAGATCTTTTTCCTTGGGCAGGTAACGCTTCTGCAATGTGACGAAGCGCTGATACGACTCAGCCGATAACCAGTCCTTGAGTGTCTGGTCTTCCGGCAGTCGTACCATGCGGCGAAATTGCAGATACAAAGGCAGCATGCTGAACAAACCCGGCGTCGCTTTGACATTCATACCCGCCAGCACCAACTGCGATTCGTTGACGGCAGTCTCGACATCGCGCGACTGCCAGGTCGTGTCCTTAGGTAAGGCATCGGGTACACCGAGCAGCCACAGCACATGATCATCCTTGCTGATCTGCCACAAACGCGGACCGGTACGCATGCCGGTAATGACGAGTTCTTCAAGCGCTGCATCGACCTCAGGCGGGGCGCTTGCCGGCGCGACTTCTTGCGCGGCCACAGAACCGACCCAGCTGCTCAGCAGGATTATCAAGCAGCGCCGCATCATCGAGCCTCCACCGTAAACTGAACCGAATGTAACAGAAGGCCGGCAAAACCGGTGTGGCTTGACCGAAGTGGATAACTGCATTAGTTTACTAATGCAGTTACTACAACAATCGAATACAACACTCGATTGCATCAATCAGGGACAGCGATTGCCAGCGCCGTGTTTATTCTGAATCCACAATCCGGCATTCCCATTTACCGCCAGCTGGTGGAACAGGTGCGGCGTATGGTGGCCAGCGGTCAGCTGGCACCCGGCACCGAATTGCCCTCCATTCGCGAAGTGGCCATGGAGCATGCAGTCAATCCCATGACCATCTCCAAGGCCTATACCTTGCTGGAGAGCGAAGGACTGCTGGAACGCAATCGCGGCAAGCCCATGACGGTTGCGGCGCAGAAGCACAATCAATCGCCGCTGCCACAGCGCCTGAAACAAATCGAGGCACAGGTGGAGCATCTGGTGCTATCGGCCAAGCAGCTGCAGCTCAGTCACAAAGACCTGCAGGCACTGATGAAAAAACACTGGGAGGACGAGGATGTCTGATGTGAATACGGCACCGGCAATTGCCGCACACAACATTAGCAAGCGCATCGACGGGCGTAGTCTGCTGAGCAATATCAGTCTGCAGGCACAGGCCGGCGAGATCATCGGCATTCTCGGCAAGAATGGCGCGGGTAAGACCACCTTGCTGGAAACGCTGCTGGGATTCAGCCGTCCGACACAGGGCTATTGCGAAATTTATGGCGATCGCAGCCTGTCGCTGTCCGCCGCGACCAAGGCTCGCATCGGTTACGTGCCGCAGACAGACGAATTGATCAACGATCTTACCGGACGACAGCAACTCGACTTTACGGCCTCGTTCTACCCGCGCTGGAATCACGAGTTGATCCAGACATTGGCCGACCGATTGGAAATTCCGTTGCTGCGGCCGATTGCAAAACTCTCCGGTGGCGAACGACAAAAGCTGTCGACCTTGCTGGCGCTGGGACATACCCCGGATCTATTGGTGCTCGACGAGCCGGTGGCCAGTCTCGATCCCATCGCACGTCGTACCTTTCTGCAGCAGCTACTGGAAATTGCTCAGGATGGACAACGCACCGTGCTGCTCTCCAGTCATATCGTGTCCGACCTGGAGCGCGCCGCTTCGCGCATCTGGATACTGCGCGATGGTGCACTGATCTGGTATGGCGAACAGGACGCATTGAAGGAATCGGTGGTTCGTCTCCATATCCGCGCCGCACGCGAGCTGCCTGCAACCTTGGCGATTCCGCACACCCTGTCGCAACGCATCAATGGTCAACACGCCAGCCTGGTGGTGCGTGACTGGCATGCCGCGCAACAAAACTTACTGGCACAGCACCTGAATGCGCAGGTTGAAATTGAACAGCTCACCCTGGAAGACATCTTCATGGAGCTGCACAAATGAAAGGCGTGTTGCGTAATACCTGGCTGATCTGGGCAAATAAGCCCGGACACTACAAGACCAACCTACTGATGCTGTTGTGCATAATCATCTCGGGATTGATTCTATATTTCGATCAAGCCAAAACGCCCAACAAGTACTCCGTACTTCTGTTTGCCATATCTGCGGGTTCAATGATTCCATCATTACTCATCAGCGGCATCAACTTGCGACATCTATCGGCGCCCAAGACGCTGCGCATTACGCCCTACTTCCGACTGAAAATGGTCGCCAGCATCCTCATCATGTTGGCCGGCCTGGCACTGTTCTCTGTTTTGGTTGGTGTGGCATTCCTGATTCTGATCGCATCTGGATCCACTACTGCAGAGTTATTGAAGTTCCTGGCCTCTCCTGATTTTGCAGCCATGTTGATCAAACTGCCGCGGCTAGCAACCGATTTGATGTTGCTCAATGGCTTGGTGGTCATGGTGATGTTCCTGGCTTCGGGCGCCGGCCCCGGAAAATCCATTGCATTTATCGTCGTTGTGTATGTGCTGTACCAGCTCACCGGTACCAACACCTGGACACACACGGTCACATGGCTGCGTGATAACTGGCCCCGCCAAACCATGCTGGCAGCCCTGCTGTTATTCACCGCCTGGTACTTGACTGTGCGTCGCATCGGCCCCGTCAGCAGCAGCTGGTTACCCAGGATGAGCTTCCGGCATCACGGCGATACCACGCACAGCACCCTGCAGCACAGCATTCACATGCATCTATTCGAACGCAGCTATGTGCGACCGCTGATCTTCATGGCGGTGCTGTTGATCAGCGCAATTGCCTTACCCATTGCCCGGTCGCAATGGTTGGTGGCACGCACCATTGACCCCACCGCCAAGATCGGCGGGCCATTCTCTCTGTTGTTCTCGATTATGGGCCTGCTCAATCTCATGTCGCCGCTGTTGATTGCACTGCTGCCCTTGCCCGTGGTGCAGAACGTTGCACTGCGTGCGCGCCGCCTATGGCTGAAACATGGCGCCACTCGGCTGGGGCTGTTCAAGCTCTGCGAGCAGAAACTCTGGCAGGTATTGGGCGCTTTTCTGGCGCTGGTGTTGTTGCTGCGACTGACACAATTCACCACCCGACGTTTTCTGATGAACACCTTTGTCGCAGACGGCGTGTTAGTCGCCAATGTGCGTTTTCTATCGGCCTGTCTTGCCGCCATCGCACTTAGCTACGCGGTGTTACTGGATTGCGTGCAGACAGCTGCCTACAAACGCCTGCCCGTCATGGCCCTGGCCACCACCAGCATGATCATTCTGATGTACTGCCTGGGTTGGTATATCACTACGCAGTTGCCGGCAACGAATGTATTGCTCGCACTGTGCGCCTGCCAGCTGTTGTTGGCCTGGCTGTGCCGATCCTTGTGCCTGCAACAATGGCCCGACATCGACTTTACCCATCGCATCCTCAAACTGGGTAGACAGAAAGCCTAGTAATAAAGACCTCGATAAAACACACACAAGGATAAACATGATGAACACGTGGTTAAAAACTCGCAGGAACCTGGTCACGCTAGCGTTGGTTGCTACATTCTCGGCCTCTCAAGGCGCGCAAGCGGCGCCATATAAAGCACAGTGGCCGCAGAAAAGCAGCGATCTTCAAGCCGATCCAGCCGTCACCTTCGGCACGCTGCCCAACGGCATGCGCTACGCCATCATGAAGAACAATACGCCGGCCAATGCGCTATCCATGCGGCTGCTCATCGACGCCGGCTCGATTCAGGAAAGCGATGCGCAACAGGGTATCGCGCACTTGCTGGAACACATGGCATTTCGCGGCTCAAAGAACATGGCCGACGGTGAAGTCAACAAGACGCTGGAACGATTGGGCCTGCGTTTTGGCGCCGATACCAACGCCATGACCAACGAAAACTTGACCGTGTATCAATTCGATCTACCCAAATCCGATGACACCAGTGTCGATACCGGCTTGATGCTACTGCGTGAGATCGCCTCGGAACTGAGCATCACCGACGCCGCGCTGGCCACTGAGCGCGGGGTAGTGCTCTCCGAACAGCGCCTGCGCGATGGCGCCGCCCTGCGCGCCGCACAATCCACCATGAAGGTTGCCTTGCCGACGCAGCGGGTCGCGGATCGCCTACCCGGCGGCAAACCCGAAGTCATTGCTAACGCGGATGCCAAGCTGGTACGCAGCTACTACAACGCCTATTACCAGCCACAGCGCGCCACGCTGGTGGTGGTAGGCAATATCGATAGCGCCACGCTCGTGAAGAAAATCAGCACGAAATTTGGCAGCTGGAAAGCCGGCAAGACACCGGATGATCCCGATCTTGGCACGCCCAAACAGCAAGGCATGCTGACGCACATCTATACCGACGCCAGCTTACCCACCGAAATCTCCAGTAGCTGGATCAAGCCCTATGACAGCTCCTCTGCAAGCGTAGCTCGTCATCGCCAGAACACCCTCGACAATATTGGGCTAAGTATTCTCAACGAGCGTCTCGCCAAACTTGCGCAAGGCAAGGATGCGCCCTATACCGCAGCGCGCGTCAGCAAGAACAGCGTATTCCGCTCCGCCGAAGTCACCGATCTGACCGTCACCACCACACCGGAGAAGTGGCGCACTGCCTGGCGGGAAGCGCATGGCGTATTCAACGTGACCTTGCAGCAGGGCGTCACTCAGGCGGAACTGGATCGAGCCATCAATAACATTCGCAACAATAACAAAGTGGCCGTAGAACGTGCCGACACGCGCAGCACACCGGCACTGGCGGCACTGCTGGTCGCTGCGACAACCAACAACAAGGTATTCAACAGTCCGCAATACGTGCAGCAAATTAATGAGAAAGCGCTACAGGGTGCCACAGTTAAAGTAGTCGCCCAGGCACTGCGCGATCTGTTTTCAGGCAGTGGCCCGATCATCGCCATGATTGGCGACAAATCGGTTGCAGGAAGCGAAGCCATGCTGGCCAGCACTTATAACGATTCCAGCAACTACCTGGCCGATGCAACGCAATTTACTACCAACCAAGAACTGATCTGGCCCTATACCAACTTTGGCACACCCGGCAAGGTCGCCTCCACCATAAAGTCGGCCGAAGAAAAAACCACTTTCGTACGCTTCGAGAACGGTGTGGTACTGGGCGTGCGCAAAACCGACTTCGCCAAAGGCGAAGTACAGGTACTCATGAAGGTGGGCAACGGCCTGCTGGCCATGGACAAAAACAGACCAATACCGTCCATGTTCAGCGGCGTTACCGTGCAAGGTGGGTTGGAAAAAATCGATGCTTTGAATATCCGCAAAGTGATGACCGGCAAAACTGCCAGCGTCAATCTTGTTAGCACGGATGGCGACTTGTTGCTGCTTGGCAAGACCAACGCCAGCGATATCAATACGCAGCTGCAGTACTTGACTGCCTTTCTCATCGAGCCCGGCTTCAACTCCAACGCAATTGAACAGGCACGGAATTCCTTCTCGGCGATGCTGCCGCAACTGCAGGCGCAGCCGCTCTCTTATCTGCAAATCATCTTGCCGTGGTACCTGCACAATCAGGATCCCCGTTGGGCACCACCCAGTCTCGACAGCCTCAAGGCCATGCAGGTACAGGATCTGCGCGCCTGGCTCGAACCGCAATTGTTGCGCGGCGCCGTGCAGATCAACATTGTCGGCGACATCAATGAGAATCAGGCTATTCAAGCTGCGGCCAAAACAGTAGGCGCCATCGACAACCGCCCTATTCCCACCGTGCGGATGTTACCTGCCAGTACCTTTAGCTTCCCCGCCGCCACACAATCACCCGTAGCCCTGATACACACCGGCAATGCCGATCAAGCGGGCGTGGCTCTGGCCTGGCCGATGCCGGTAGGTCGTGGCAATCGTTCGGAACTTGCAGCGCTCAATATGCTGAGTGCAGTGCTGAAAAACCGACTGTTGGAAAGCATTCGTTCCAGCAGCGGCACCGGTTATAACGCCATTGCGGCCCTGGGCGCCTCACCCAATGTAACCGACTACGGCTATATGCTGGTTGCCTCCGTTGTCAAACCCGAGCAGGCGCAGGGATTATTCAACACCATCAACGGCATTGCGGATGATCTACGCAACACACCGGTATCCGCCGATGAATTGCAACGCGCCGTCGCCCCCACAATCGCCACGCTGCAAAAAATGTTTCAATCGAACATCCTTCTGGCGAGTGTAGTTTCTCCCGAAATCGACCAGGAAAATGCCGAGGATTTCGGCACGCAGATTGAACGCGTCCAGGCAGTGACACCGGAACAGATCCAGCAAGTGGCACGCAAGTACCTGATCCAAGACAAGGTATGGCAGGCCGTGATGATGCCGCAGACCGGCGCCGCTGCATCCAAGTAAAAGTTAACGCGCAAGATCGTCTCAGCAATGCACCGGCAAGCTCGCAGGTGCATTGCCCAGCACAACCTACTCATTCCGCTAGCCGGGGGCATCCTGGCTACACAAGACAACTAGTTCTTATTTCTTCTTATGAGTTTCTCGCAGGCTCAATCGACTACGATTGGAATGCTGATGGATTTAGTGCACATCGACGATGAATGGAGAACATCATGGCATCTCTAAAATCTGGATTGTTGTTGACCGTATGCACGGGCTCTTTACTCACCAACATCTGGCTATACAAGCAATTGAACGAGACTCGGGCGGCGAATCAGTCGGCGCCCATCCCTACAGAAACCCAAAAAGCCTTATTTAATCCCACCATCACCAGCAGCACTCCGCTAGTCATACCGACCGGCAGCAGCACTTGTAGCACTGGTAGCTCATCCTTAAGCTCTACAGCCACGATTGCGGCCAATGTCGCCCCATCCTCATCTAATTCGACCGCGACTAATTCGATCACGGCCAACTTGCGTGAGCGTCTGAAGGATCCTGCACAGCAGGAGGCCTATAAGAAGAATATGATCTCGGGATTGAAGATGAGCATGAGCGATCTCGGCAGCGTGCTGGGCCTGGATGAACCCTCGGTAGATCAATTGCTTGAATTAATGGCCAATCAATCGATTGCCATGCTCACCAATCCAAGCCCAGGCAGCACACAGACCACTTTGAAAGCAGCCATAGCCGCCGAATTTGGTGAAACCGTCGCGGATGGTTTTATCAAATACCAACGCGAGGCCTCATCGCGCCGGGCGCTAAGCGAAACAGCCGGCAACATGGCGCTCGCCAATGTCGAATTCAGCGCCAGCCAGAGACAGAAATTCTTCGACAGTTATTTGAGCGCCACCGAAGCGACCAATCCCCGTCCTAATGCTAGTTCGGCCAGTTCCTCCGGCAACATCGACGCCCTTACTGCGATGCAGACCTCACTCACTCGATTGGAAGCAACTCAACAACGGGTGCTTAGCGACGCCGCCTCGTATCTCAATACTGCGCAAATGCAGATACTGCAGAAGAAGTTTCAAAGCGATATCGACAAGCAGAAACAGATGATGGAGATGATTCGCAACCGAAGTGGCAGCATCTCTCAAATTAATTAATTCTCTCCGGCTAACAGGGAGCGTCAAAGCATGATGCGGACAGGCAGGAAAAACTCCTTCGCCAAAGTCGAGGCAAGCGCGAAAAGATCGCAATTATTCAGTCTGTTTGTTCTGCAGGCCATGTCGGCCCTGCTATTCCTCCAATCTGCTCGTGCGGCTGAAGTCCGAGACATGACCAGCCACCCAGAACGAGCCACTTCATACGATGAGATCATCATTACAGGGCAACAACCTGGCCCGAGACTTCTGAAAGTCACTAAGGACGGCCACGCTCTGTGGGTGCTGCCAACCATTTCGTTGCTACCCGACGACATCACCTGGCATTCACCGCAGCTTGAAGAAGTCTTGGAAGAGAAGCCTGCAATCCTGTCCAGCGAGGTAGGTGTTTCATGGAACCCGATCAGCGGACTTAGCTTGCTGCTTACCGGGCAGATAAAAAAGAAAAGCAAGGCGAACCAGTCTTTATCCCAAGTTCTGCCGGCAGAACTCTATGAGCGCTATAGCCAACTAAGCCAGCTTTATACCGGCAGCCCCACCACTTACGAACGCTACACACCCGCCTGGGCGGGCATTCAGTTGCAGGCCAAGGCATTAAAGCAACACCAGCTTTCCAGTTCGGCCATCGATAAGCAATTGATCACCATCGCCGCTCACCAACATCTCAAGCTCATCAAATCCACACTGTATTTGCATGACCTCTACAGCAACGTTCGAAAATCAAACAAGATGGCACAGCAAGAAATCGCATCGCTCCAGGCACTGGTGACGAATCTGGAGAATATTCAAGCCATCAAGCAGCAATCACGCCTCTGGGCCGCCGGCCGCATGGACATCTTAGAAACCATGCGTGAGTACGAGAAGCAGCCAGGTAAATCCGGTAGTACACAGGGCGAATCCATTTGTCGCGATGACACCTTGGGCAATCCACTTTTTTTGCTTTATCAGATTGAAACTCTGCAACATTGGTTTGAAACAGCCGAGTCATCGATCAAAGCAAATCGCAATACCGTTGCCGCCATCCCCATCCGCAACTTGATCGGCTGTGGCGGATATCTACGACGCTTTATGGATGCCGGTTACACCATTGAACAGACCTGAGGAACATTGGGTGAACTCGAGAAGATTGAGAATTGGCTATAGTCCAGTACTAACCGCAATACTTCTCATCAGCACACCGGCACTGGCGCAACTCGACTCGCTACTGGGACCTGCGGATTCACGAGTAGCCGCGATGACCGATGCCGATCGCACGACAGCCGCTGCCGCTCAGGCCGAAGCCATCGCCGCGCTGGATGAAGTGGTGATTACCGGAGAACAGCCCGGCCCCGCGCTGTGGCAGGTCCGCAAAGGCGAGCATGTATTGTGGATTCTGGGAACCGTAGCCATGCTGCCCAAGGAAGTCACCTGGAATACCCAGCCACTGGAACAGCTCATGAATCGGGTCAATGCACTACTGCCCGAATCGGCCGAATTGAATATCGGCGTACTGTCGCTGCTGATGCATCCAATCAATTTGACACACAGCGTCATGCTGCCAGGCAGCAAGACACTACAGCAGGTACTGAGCGCAGACAGCTACATGCAGTTCAATCGCCTGCGCATGCAGTATGCGCCCGATGAAAAAATGCTGGATCGAACCAGGCCTATGCCAGCGCTGATTGAATTACAAGGCAGGGCTGCCAGAAACGAACAGAAATTGACCACTGCGAGCATTGCGCGATCAGTGATCAAGATGGCCGAGCAGAACCACATTAAAGTTTCGAAATAAAGGGTCCGGAAATTTTTTATAGCGACTTGAAAGGTGCATTGACGGCAACACAGGCGATGCCAGCGGAGGTCGAACAACGCTACTTTGATCTGGGGTTGAAGTACTTCGGGCATGATCTGGCAGTAAACAAGGCGCGCGCCAGCGCCTGGGCCACGGGTAACATCGAGGCTCTGCAAAAGCTGGCTTATACCGCAGAAAATGGCGAGACCTGCATGGATGAGTATTTGAATCAAGCTGAGGGTAATAACCCGCAGGCATTCGCCAAAATCAAGGCAAAGTCGGCACGGATGGAAGCTGCTTGGATGCAGGCTGCGGAAGCTGCATTGAAAAAACACGCAGTTAGTCTGACGACTAAACCCATCAGCGTGCTGCTCGACAAGAAGGGTCTGCTACAACAGTTTATCGACAAGGGGTACGAAGTAGTGGCGCCGGAGTAAGTCGGATTTGCTTCAACCCGGTGGCGTTTTACCACCTGCGCGTTCGTCACTCTGCACTTTCAAAACACGCTGCGGCATGGAAACACCATATCCCTGAGCATAGTCCACGCCCAGGCTACGCAGCATGTCGATGATCTCCTGATTCTCGGCAAACTCGGCAATGGTTTGTTTACCGGTGAGATGACCGATTTCGTTGATGGAGCGCACCATCTCGCGATCAATGGGATCATGCAGCAACTCTTTGACGAAGCTGCCGTCGATCTTGAGGAAGTCCACAGGGAAATGTTTGAGGTAACCGAACGACGACAGGCCCGTGCCGAAATCGTCCAGCGCGAAGCGGCAACCCAATTCCTTTAACGCTTGAATGAAACGATTGGCTTGCGAGAAGCTCGCCACTGCGGCAGTTTCGGTAATCTCGAAACAGATCTTGGCGCCATCGATGCCGCTGCGATGAAATTGATCGATCACAAACGGCAGGAACTTGTCGTCACCCAGACTCTGGCCGGATAGATTGATGGAACACATGGCCAGCTTCTCGCGCTCATCGGCCTCCGACACCAGCCAGCGCAGGGCATTCTCGATCACCCAGCGGTCGATGGCCGGCGTGATGTTATAGCGTTCGGCGGCGGCGATGAATTGATCGGGCGAGATAATCTTGCCCTGCTCATCGCGCATGCGTAGCAGCAATTCATAGTGCAGGCCGGGTTCGTTACGTTGCAGCGGCAGAATCATCTGCCGGAAGATTTCAAAGCGACCTTCTTCCAGCGCATTGTTGATGCGTGCAGCCCACTGCATTTCACGGCGGCGACGCATCAGATCCAGATCGTTTTCCTGGAAGCTGTAGATGCGGTTGCGTCCGGCTTCCTTCGCGGCGGCACAAGCCGCATCGGCGGCCGAAAGCATGGCGGCCACGTCACTGTTGTCAGCGGTGATTGGCACCACACCAATACTGGCGCCCATGCGGAAGGTGCGTTCTTCCCAATTGAAACGATAGTTGCGCACCGCCTCGCGCAACGATTCGGCCATGCGCATGGCTTCATCCATGCTGCAGGCTTCCAACAAGATGCCAAACTCATCGCCGCCCAGGCGAGATACCGTATCGCGCCAGCGCACCTTGGATTTCAGCAAAGCGCCTACCTGGCCTAGCAACGCATCACCGGCATTGTGGCCGCAGTTGTCGTTGATGATCTTGAACTGGTCCAGATCCACGTGACAGATGGCATAGGAAGCTTCGCGCGCCCGTGCGCTCTTCAAGGCGTGATCCAGGCGCTGCTCGAATTCGCGACGATTCACCAAGCCGGTGAGAATGTCGTGACTGGCGTGGTACGACAACTTGCGATTGAGCTCGCGGCTCTCGCTGACGTCGTGGAACACCAGCACGCCGCCGGATACCGAACCGGCGCCATCGCGTATGGGCGAAGCACAGCTCTCGATATACAGCTCATTACCATCGCGGCGAATCAGCAAGGTGGGACGCACTGATTTGATCGAATGCGTACGGCGAATCGCCACTGCCAGAGGATTCTCCAAAGGCTCGCAGGTTTCTTCGTGGAAACCGCGGAATACTTCGTCGATGGAACGCCCCATCGCATCTTCCACGCGCCAGCCGGTCAACGACTCGGCAATGGGATTCAAATACTCGACCTGACCATGCGCGTCGGTGGTGATGACGCCATCGCCAATCGATTGCAAGGTGATCTGCGCCGATTCCTTCTCACGGAACAGCGCTTCCTCGTACAGCTTGTTCTCGGTGATATCCAGCTCTACGCCCACCAGGCGCTGCAGCTTGCCATCACCACCGGTCAGCGCCTTGGCGCGCGCCGTCACCCAGCGCCACTCGCCGCTGCGATGGCGCACGCGATGCGTGCTCTCGAAGTATTGGGTCTGACCGGCCAGGTGCTCGCGCAGCAAGCGCTCCACAGGCTCGTTATCGTCTGGATGCACGAACTGGCGCCAATCTTTCACATCGACCAATTCTTCATCGCTGTAGCCCAGCATGCCCTTCCAACGTGGCGAGAGGTACAACGAGTTGCGTTCGAAATCGAAGTCCCACAGGCCATCGTGAGCGCTTTCCATGGCCAGGTCGTTGCGCAATTTCAGGTAGGCAAACTCCTGCCGCATGCTCCAGCGCTCCAGTCCGGAGGCATAACTGGCGGACAGTAATTTAAGCAGCAGATGCACTTCTGCATCCCAACCCGAACGCGGATGCGTGGCGCAAACCGCGATGAAACCCACCGCGCGCCCTTGCACCAAGATGCCCGCGAGCAACGCCGAACTCACATGCAGCGCGGCGAAACGCGCCATCAAGTCGAGATGACTGCGGCCGCTGGCGGTACTGCGTAATTCCAATAGACGTTGCGCATCCAGTCGTTCGCATAACTCGGCACTGGAGGGAATGACCTCGCCGGTCAGCGTTTCGGGATTACAGCCGGCATAGAGATTGCTGGCGCCCAACACTCGGTCGATGAATTGGCGGCGCTCGTCGAACAGCGCCACGAACACCGCATCGGCCTGTAATAAATCTCGCATGCTCTGCAGGGAGCTACGCAAACCTTCATCATTCCCATGCAGCTCGGCAGCTTGAAGCTCTACCGCCAGTTTGGTGAGCATGGGATCGATACCGGCATGATGGCCGGCTTGATTGATGGGACGTGTGATGGCGGGTGAAAGACGGGATAACTCACCATGGCCGGCAGCCGCAGAAAAATCCTGCGTAACGGAATCAGTTGCCGATGTGCCGGTAAGTTTGTTTGTCATCGCTGCCGTCCAGGCATCGCCCGCGATCGGTGGCGACTGTCGTCTTCCTATTCAGCAGTCGTCAAACCCATCTCCCGACGTATGCCAAGGCCCCGTCTCCCGTTAGATATTCATTTGCAATCAAAACGGGACCTTACGGCATTGTTGCACACCCTTACTAACGTAAGCTACAGATGCGCCGCATTTGCAATGGGTAATTCAGGGAGTGTCTCAGCGGATGGCTGAACGAACAAATAAGCGCGTCAGTGCAGAGCAGGCAATCCGGGCGGATCATAAAGCAGCGCCGCATCTACATGACCACGCTGGACGCAGGCCGACTCAGCGCCCTCTGCCACCAGAAACCAGGGCTGCCCCAGACCATCTTGCATGGTGGGTCCGGTAACCTGAGCGAAACAACGTTGCCGTACCGCTTCATCAATCAACAATTGGCGGCCTGGCCGAGCCATCAACCAAGCAGCAGCATCGTCCGCTTCCTGATCCCATTCACGCCAACGGGCGTGACCGAAGTTGACGATGGGACGGCGCGCCATCAACAGGTTTTCCTCGCCATAGGCCACCCAGCCCAGCTCCGTTACATTACGCGTCGCGGCTTCCACCCGCCGCACGAAAGCCTCGCTGGAACGTATCTCATTCATGGCTGGGTTGATCCACAGGCCGACCACGGCCAGGGCGATCGCCAAGGTACCCAGCCAGGCCAAACCCGCATTACGGGTGCGCGCCAGCCAACACAACAAGACGACCGGTATACCGATACTGAGCAAGGGAGCGGGTGCATCGATGCCGTATTGAAGTAAAACCTTGGCGCGTAGTGCCGGCGCGAGCAGCGCATAAATACCACCCAACAAACAGATGGCCCCAACCAGTGAAGCCAGCCCGAACAGCACTCGACGCACTGCCACACCCGACCAGCGTTGCACCAACACCGGCGCCAGCACCAAACAGAACGCGGGTAAAGCCGGCAACACATAGACGCCACGCTTGCCGGTGCTGAAACTGAAGAACAACACCACCAGCAACACCCAACTCAACAACAGGCCAATGCGTAGATCGCGTTCACGCCATGCCGAACGCCAACTGGGCACCGCCCAGGGAATCAATGCAGAAGCCGGCAGCCATAGCGGCGGAATCACTTCGGTGAAGAAGTACCAAAAGGGCTTAACGTGGATCCACGAATTGGAATAGCGATCGATGGTTTGCTTGAACAGAATTTCATCGCGATAGGCTGCCAGTTCTGGATTACTGAGCGAAGCCAACATCATGGGCACGAACCACAGGCAGATAGCTGCCAGCATGGCCACTGGCCCCAGCGCCCAACGCCAGGCGCTTTGTCCGGTTGATAACAAGATCGGACGCGGCGACCACGTACCGCGTAACAAAAAATAAGGAATCAATATCAATAGAGGTAGAAAACCCACTCCCTTGGTAATCACACCCAACCCGGCTGCGGCGCAACCCAGGTAGTACCAGCGCCAATTAGGCCCTAGTAAGAGATGACGCAACAAGCCATATAAACCCAGCACGATCCAGCAACAAGATACGGCATCGATCTGCGCCAACCGGCCCTGCCACACGAATTGAATGGTGCCCAGCAACAACAGACCGGCAGCCAGACCGACTTCGCGATTCCACAGACGGCGGCCCAGGTCATAAACCAGCACGACGCCGACCAGCGATGCCAGCAACGAGGGCAATAGAAAAGCGATACGTAAGGAACCGGTCAGCCAGTACACACTGGCGATCAACCAAAAGAACACCGGCGGCTTATCGGCATAGGTATCGCCGCCCACCATGGGAATCAACCATTGACCGCTACGCACCATGTCGCGTGCGATCAATGCGAAGCGCGGCTCATCGGCGGGCCAGGGATCACGCAGACCGATGCCCACCGCCATCAACAACAAGCCGAGGATTAGTAGCCAGTAGATATCCAGCTGGGTGTCACGAGGCGAATGCTGACCGGGACGCCAGAGCTGTCGGCATCCGCGCTCCAACCGCTCACTGATATTCATTCTTGTTCGACGACCTTGTGGCCGGTGATCTGACGCTCTGTAACGCTGCGCTCAGTGCGCCGATGCAAGTACAAGTTGTAGAGCGCCACCGTAAATGGAAACAGATTGGAAAGTACTCCCACCGAATCGTTCTTACCGAACACGAAGTACAACAGCAGCAACAAACTGCCGGTGATGCTCATGTACCAGAACAAGGCAGGCATGATCGGTCGCCCCTGTCGACGCGATGCCAGTAACTGCACCAGCCAACGTCCGGCAAACAGTCCGGTGCCCAAGTAGCCCACCAACTTCCAGGGCGTAATGACCAGCCCGAAAAAATTCCAAAGTACAGCGTTCATCGCGGCTACCAACAGCTGACTATTCTTCCGCCACCGTTTGCACTGCCACACGCCTTCTGATCAGCCACATCACGCCGACCATATCGACGATGCCCACCCACAAACGGTTGTTCAACCCATATTTCGATATGCCCTGCATGCGCGGTCGATGCGCCACCGGCACCGAAATCACACGCTTACCGGCGCGTTGCACCAACGCCGGCAAGAAACGATGCATGTGATTGAAGTGCGGCAACTCCAGAAATAACTCGCGCTCGAACAGCTTGATGCCGCAACCGGTATCGGGCGTGCCGTCGTGCAACAAATTACCGCGCACACCATTGGCCACGCGCGACGACAGACGACGCAGCCAGGTATCGCGACGCGTGGTGCGATTGCCCATCACCAGCTTCAACTGGCCATCCTGATTACGTTCCTGCAATGCAGCCAGCAGTTTGGGAATATCGGCCGGATCGTTCTGACCATCACCATCCAACGTTGCAATCCATTGCGCGCGTGCGGCACGCACACCGGTGCGCACACCGGCACTTTGGCCGCTGCGGCGCGAATGCTTGAGCAAACGAATCTGTGGTACGGACTCGGCACGCACTTTCATGACGGCGCTGACGGTCGCATCGGTACTGCCGTCATCGACGAATAACACTTCGAAGCTCACCTTACCGGCAAGCGCGGTATGAATTTCGCGCGCCAAAGGGCCGACATTTTCGGCTTCATTGCAGACAGGAATGACTACCGACAATTGCACGGCAGGAAACGGTTGCGAAGACGCCGCGAATTGCGATTGCGCTATTGAGACGCGAGCTAGATTGTCTGGCATAGAAGAACAATGATGCCTGAAACAGATGACGGCTTGACAGCTTGCAGGTCACATTGGTTCCGCAGCAATGCGTACTAGTCATTACAAATATCAGCGCGTCTCATGCGTCATCATTCGCCGCCAACAAAGGTACTGTGCAACATTCGTGCATGCACAATCTTCGTGAATTTTTTATTGCACGCTCAAAAATTCGTGCTGCGCACAATTTTCGTCACTTTCCACCCGTATTGAACAGGCGTTTTTCGTAAAGATCTTCGGTTACGTGCAGCAATGCCAGACCATCGCGCTCCAGCTCAATATCATCGGGCCTCATGATCAGATGCCCATCGACCAATTGATATGTAGCCGCCGGTTTGTCCGGTCGCAGCACCGCCACAGCATCGCCGCGTCGAAAACCGTAATCATCATTAAACTTCATTAATGTAAATGGACGATGCTCCGTAAAGATGGAGTTGCCCAATATCGGCGCCTTCAATTCAACACCGATCATACCCACCGCAGTGGACAGCAAATCAGGTTGCGAAGCCAACTCGGTATGGCGCAGCGGCGCCACACCCGGCACATGAATCAAACCGGGAATGTGAAAGCCGGGCACCGGTATCACATCATCACCATAAACACGCACGTTGTGATCGGCCACCAAAACGAACACGGTGTTGGCGTAGTAGGAAGATTGACGCGCCAGATCGAAAAAACGTCCCACTGCGTAATCGGCATACTTGATGGCGTTGTTCACCGACTGCTTCGGCACATCGGGCTCCCATTCGATCTTGCCTTCCGGCAATTCGAAAGGCGTGTGATTGGAAGAACTGAACACCACACTGACAAATGGTTTACCGCTTGCCTGCAATTGCGTGAATCTTTCATTCGCCTTGATGAAAAGATCTTCGTCGCTGACACCCCAGGTGCTGACGAAACTGGGATGGTCGTAATCTTTCTGCTCGATCACTTCGTCGAAGCCATTACCTAGATACCAGGTCTTCATCTCATCGAAGCGCGCTGCGCCACCATAGATGAAACTGGCGTGATACCCCAGGGGCTTGAGTAACGATGCCAGCGTAAAGAAGCCCTGCTGGCTCTTGGGTCGCTTGACCACACCTTCACCAATGACAGGCAGAAAGCCGGAGGTCATTGCCGACAAGCCGCGAATGCTGCGCGTGCCATTCGAATACAAATCGGTAAAGGCAATGCTTTGCTGCGCCAAGGCATCGATGTTAGGCGTGAGACTGTGTTGCGCACCACTGAAGCCGACGAACTGCGCCCCCATACTCTCTTCAATGATCACCACCAGATTGCGCGGCTTGGCGGCAGGATGTGAAGGCACGATGGTATGAAGAAACGGCCGGGAAGCATCTTCAGGCGTGCGCCCCAATACGCGATAGGCGCGCGCATAGGCTTCATCCATATTCATCTCGCCATACTTGGGCGCACCGCGCGCGCTTTCGCTGCTGGAACGAAAAATGTCATAGGCCACACTGAAGAAAGCATTCTTGGCAATCTCGTTGGCGACACGATTGGTGGAATACAGCGCGTCGGAGATATTGGCAGGACGACGTCCTGCGGTAGAACGAATGCCGCAGAACAACAGCGCCAATAACGGCAGACACCAGAGTGCACGCTGCCACCAAGGAGAGTTGAGCACCGCCTGCACGCCCACCAGGGCACGCGCTTTGACGAACACATATACCAATGCCGTCATAGTGATCAGCGCGATGCCAAGACTCAGCTTCTGATCCTTCCACAGCATCGAAACCACTTCCTGTGGATACTTCAGGTATTCGACGAACAGAATGTTCGGCCGCACATCGTATTCGGCAAAGAAAGGAAAGCTGGCGATCTCCACGAAAGTGAACAGCAACAGCAACAACAACGCCCAGCCACGCACCAACCCTGCTGCAGGACGTCGCATGGCATTCGGCATCAACGTCAGCACCAGCACCACTGGCACCAACAGATAACCCAAGGCGATGGTGTCCATGCGCCAGCCATGTACGAAGGCCATTCCCTGCATGGCGATGCCCAGATCGCTGAGCCGCGCATGCTGCCAGACGAACAACCCCAATCTTCCCGCGAAGCAAACCAGCCACCACAGGGCATACACTTTCAACAAGGTGAGCAGCAGATGACCACCGGTTGCCACAACACCGTTGGGAGCCTCTGCTTGAATGCGAGAACGCGTGAATAGATTCAAGACCCGCCCCTGAGTTTGAAAACGTTAATTATTGTTAGACAGGAGATAGCAACCGTTCCAATCGCCAATCGGAACTGGAAGCAGCGGCAGTATAACGAAGACGCAAACAGAACAATTTAAGTTGTTCCCTAATGCAGCGCGATGAACAACTCATGCCCTGTTTGGCATGGAACAAACCGCATCGACGCCGCACACCCGGAAAGAGCCTTGAGTGATTAACGGCCGACCAGCGCCTCTGCCGCCTGGCGATAGGTTGCATGCAGACGCTGCGCCATATCCTGTTGCATGGCGGCTGCCTCTTCCGGTGTTGCTCTACGCGGTGGAATGTAGGGCTCGCCAATGGCAATCACGATGCGCGAAAAAGGAAACGGCAGGACGAACTTGTCCCAGGTGCCCAACACCTTGGCCGGCCGGGCGGCATAAGCCAGAGGCACCACGGGCACGCCACACAGCTGCGCCACCGTGATGGCGCCGCCCTTGAATTCAAAACGCGGACCGCGTGGTCCATCCGGCGTGATCAGCGGCGATAACTTGTCGCCCTTTACCTGCTTGTACAAAGTTCGCACGGCCTGCGGGCCGGTGTAGGTGCCCGAACCGCGAATCACCTCGGCGCCATACAAACGCGCCAGCATTGTCGGCGCCTCGCCATCCAATGAGGGACTGATGAGAAAACCAATGCGCAGATTCTTGGTACGCCGCGCCACCATATAGCGGGCGCCCAACAGCAGATGCTGGTGCCAGCACACGGGCACCACCGCCCCATGCTCGTCGATCAAAGCCTGCAAACGCTCCTCACCGAGTACGCGAATACGCCCGGTGCGCCACAACACTTCCAGAAACAATGCCGTCAGTGCCACGGCGAGACGGTAGCCCTGCAAGCGCCAGAAAGTCATGCTGCGGCCGGAACGGCTGCGACGCGCGGGATCGGATGTAGGTGGCACAGGTTCAGTCATGCGGGACGATCAGTCGGACCAAGTGAGGCCAATGGTGGCTTTAGCCATGCATGGTAGCCGAGTCATTCCAGTCTGTGGATGCCAGCAATCCGACAAATCATCCCATCGACAAACATTTGCAGTCCCGCCTGGTGAACCGTCTTGTGCAATGCGCTGTCCATGCACACAATCGCCGCACTTGGATTTGAGCCATGATGCACAGGCATCGCCGGTCACAAATGTGTGGCCGACCGTTAACGCAGAGGGGATTGTGATGAGTATCCGCAAATGGGCCACGCTGGCCGTAGTTTTAAGTCTGTTTGGCCTGGGCGTGAACAGCAGCCAAGCCCACCACTCCACCGCCATGTTCGACTCGACCAAGAAGGTCATGCTGCAGGGCACGGTGAAAAAATGGTCTTTCACCAATCCGCACAGCTGGCTCTACGTGGTAGTCACCGATGCCCAGGGTGTCGAGACCGTATGGGAACTGGAAGGCGGTTCCACCTCGCACATGGCGCGTAATGGCTGGACCTATAAATCGCTGAAATCCGGCGACAAGATCACCGTGAGCATCAGCCCACGCGTCGACGGACAACCCGGCGGCTCGTTCAGCAGCGTGACCTTGAGCGACGGTACCGTGCTCAGCTCATCGCCAGCCGTTTAACCGGCACATTAAAAACTATTTCAGGGGGAGTGCCTAAAGCCATGGCGAACGTGACTGCCAGACAAGTATTGATCGCAACACTACTAACCGGCTTGGTGCCGCTCAGTCTGAGCTTGGCCCAGCAACCGGGTGGGCCGCCGCCTAACGGCGCTGCGCCCGAAGGCATGGGCGCCGGTGGTCCAGGCGGTGCCGGCGGCCCTGCTGGTGGAGGTATGGGCGGTGGCACCGGCAAAGAAGCGCCTGCCAGCTTCGTCGCACCCAGTGATCCGCATGTATTGAACGGTGTTTGGACCGGTCGCCAGCGCATCACCGATACCCCGCCGGTGATCAAGCAACAATTTCTGTCCACCATCAAACAAGGTTCGCAGGCGCCCGGTCAGGCCGCACTGGCCAACAAGGATGCCTCTACCCTGTGCATTCCCGATGGTTACTTTGGCACCGGCGGCGGTTACCCAAACCTGATCATGCAGACGGCCAGCCAGGTCACGCTGATGAATGAGGAAAACCATCGCTTCCGGCGCATCTATCTGGATGGTCGGCAGCCGAAGAACATCGCGCCCAGCTACTCGGGCTTTTCATTGGGACATTGGGAAGGCGACGCCCTGGTAGTGAAGACCGATCACTTCAAGCAGCGCGTCGACAGCGTCACCCTGCCCCCCAGCTTCTACATTACCGAGCAATTCCGCCGCATCAACAACGGTCGCGTCATGGAATACACCGTGCGCTTCCATAGCGATGCCTATGAAAAGCCGGGCGAGAAAATCGTAACCTGGAACTGGCGTCCGGATCTGCACATTCAGGAGCAGGTCTGCGAAGAAAACTCGGACAACTTCAACGAAGGCTATAAATTCAAATGACCACTCGCCCATTGTTGATATGCGCCGGCGTTGCACTGGCGTTGAGTTCGACAGCACAAGCCGCTCCGGATTTCACCGGTGTCTGGCAAGCCACCAAGTCGCCCACTGCTCTGATGACCAGTGAAGGCAAGTTGCCGCCGTTAACCGCTGACGCCAAAAAGCTGTACGACGAAAGAGTTGCCGCCCGCAAAGCCGGCGATTTGAGCTTCGACGACACCACCCGCTGCCAACCGCCTGGCGTGCCGCGCGGTTATTTCATGGGCATGCCCTTCGAGATCCAGCAGGAAAAAGATACGGTGTACGTCAACTTCCAGTGGAATCGTCTGTTCCGCTACGTCGACATGAACATCAGCCACGATCAGCAGAACATGTATGCGCCGCTGTATCACGGCTTCGGCACCGGCAGTTGGGATAAGGACACATTGGTGATCGACACCGTGCTGTTCAACGATACCACCCTGCTCGATGCCGCCGGCCTGCCGCACAGCATGGACATGCACTTGGTGGAACGCTGGGACCTGAGCAAGGATGGCAAGACCATCAATGCGCAGTTCACCGTTGAAGACTCGGAGTACTACTCCAAGCCGTGGAGTTTTACTGCGCAGTTCAAGCGCATGCCGAAGGACACCATCATTCAAGAAGATGTGTGTCTGGAACGCATCAAGACTTCTAAAAAGTAGCGCTATTGCGTTGTATGTAGGCTGGGATGCAATCCCAGCCTCTGCAACTCACAAGAGGCTGGGATTTTATCCCAGCCTACAACCCGCTTAATTCGTCGCAACCGCCACCGCAGTCAGCGAAGCCTGCGGCGCCGAACCGCCCAACGATAAAAACAATCGCGCCGTATCCTGCAGGCGCTGCGCCTGGGCGCGCACATAACCCAGCTTGGCTTGTTGATAGGCGCGTTCGCTGTCCAATACTTGCAGTACGCCTACATTGCCTTCGCTATAACTATCGCGAGTCAGTGACAGGTTCTGCTCGGCAATGCCCGAAGCCTGTCGCTGCGCAGCCAACAACTCTTCATCGTGACTCAAAGCATCCAATGCGTCGGCCACCTGTGCAAAGGACTGCAGTACCACTTGTTGATAACGCGCCGCTTCAGCCTGTACCTGCGCACGTGCGGCGCGTTGTTCAGCACGCAAGCGTCCACCGTCGAAGATCGGCGCGGTTAGACCGGAGATCAAACTCCAGGCGCGATTGGAAGCATTGAATAGTTCACCCGCTTCCAAAGACTGCTGACTGAAACTGGCACTCAAAGTGATGCGCGGATACAGGTTCGCTGTCGCCACACCCACCGCAGCGGTAGCCGCGTGCAACTGCGCTTCCGCAGCGAGAATGTCCGGACGCTGATGCGCAAGCTCTGAAGGCAAAGCTACCGGCAAGGTGGCGGGCAACTCAAAGTTAGTCAGCTGAAATATCGGCGCCTGCCAATTGCCAGGCGCCTGTCCCATCAACACTGACAATGCATGCCGGGCTGCACTCAACTGCTGACGCAGTGACGGCAACAAGGTTTCATCATTGGCTACCTGACTTTGCGCGCTGAGCACGTCGACACGACTCACCGAACCGGCATCAAAGGCGCTTTGAATCATGTCGAGATTGCGACGATCATCGGCCAGCAGCTCTTGTACGGCATTCGATCTGCGCCTGCGTTGCAGCGATGGTCATGGCTTGAATCACCACATTACCCGTCAGTGCCAGGTATGCAGCTTGCAATTGATGTTGTTGAAACTCCGCCAATGCTTGCTGTTGTTCGATAGCTCGCTTCACACCACCGGTGTAATCCAGCGTGTAGCTCACCGCCGGCCCCACTGCAAAATACGTAAAGGGCGGCGGCGGTGTAATGGAACCCAGGAATTGCGATCCATAACGCTGCCGACCGATGCCGCCTTGCAGATCCACCTGCGGATAACGCGCACCGGTTTTCGCTTCGCTTAAAGCCTGTGCCTGTTGCAGGCTGGCTTGCGCCGCCAGCAATGATTGATTGCCAGCCAAGGCTTGTTCGATCAACGCATTCAATTGCTGCGATTGAAAAAGTGTCCACCACTGCACGGGAAGCGATTGACCCAAACCAATCTGCTGAGCTGATGCACTTTCGGCACTTGTAGCATCGCTTGAAGATTGGGTGTACTGCGTCACCATCGGCACAGAAGGTTGTTGAAAATCTGGCGTCACGGCGCAAGCCGTCAACATGGCCGATCCCAGCACGGGCAATGCCATGCGTCTCAGAACACGCTGTACACAACTGGCTACTGAAGAATTCATCGACATCACCTATAGCTCACTCAATACCGGCGACTTAATCGGCCACCACGGGCGCAGCCGACTGACCGGCCTGCACCTTGCGGAACAAAAACACCAAGGGAATCGCCGCAATGCTCAAGCACAACATCAACTTGAAATCATTGTTGTAGGCGATCATGGTCGCCTGCGCATTGATGCGCGCATTAAGGCCGGCCAGTCCTTGAGCGGAATCCAGATTCAACTGAGAGGCAGCCAGTGGCGTTACATGCTCGACCAAACGCGCATGCATAATTTGGGTATTACGCACAAAAATCGCCTGCACCGCAGCGATACCGATACTGCTGCCGACATTGCGCAGCAGATTGAATACCGCCGCGCCTTCATTGCGAAATTTAGGCGACAACGTAGCGAAGGTCACCGTAGCCAGCGGCACATAGGCCAGGCCGATACCGATGCCCTGCACCAGACCCGACCAGGCAATCAAGCTGTTATTCATGCCCACATAGAAGCCGCACATCTGCCACAGCGACAACGCAGTGACCGCCAGCCCCACAGCAATCACCGTTCGAGCATCGGTGTGCCTGATCAATGGCCCGACGAAGAACATGGCCAGCAAGGTGCCCAAACCGCGCGGCGCAGTGAGCAGTCCAGCCGTCATCACCGGATAGTTGAGCAGGTTTTGTAGCAGCGGCGGCATCAAAGCCAGGGTGGCAAACAGCAACACACCTACCAGCGTGATGAAGGCGCTGCCGGTATTGAAATTGCGATCCTTGAAAATTTTCAGATTGATGAAGGGCTGCGCCGTGGTCGCGCTATGTACCGCGAATACATAGAAGGCAATCACTGTGACAATAGCCTCCACCCAGATCTCGGTAGAGCTGAACCAATCCTTCAATTGACCGCGATCCAGCATCAGCTGCAAGGCGCCGATGCCGATGGCTAGCGAAGCAAAGCCAAGGAAATCGAAACCGGTTTTGTGTTGCTTGGTTTCACTTAAGAAACTGCTGATACCGAAGAAGGACAAAATGCCGATGGGCACATTGATGTAGAACACCCAACGCCAGCTGTAATGATCGGTCAACCACGCACCCAAAGCCGGGCCCAGAATGGGACCGACCGTCACGCCCATCACCCACACCGACATGGCCTTGGCATGACGTTCCGGCGGATTGATATCGAGCAGCACGGCCTGTGACATCGGTACCAACGCTGCGCCACACAGACCCTGCAACAAGCGGAATAACACAATCTGCGTAAGGCTTTGTGCCAGACCACATAACACCGATGCGACGGTGAAGCCGGCAATCGAAGCCAGAAACAATTGTTTACGACCGATGCGTCCCGCCAACCAACCGGTGAGCGGCGTCATGATGGCCACCGCCACGATGTACGAGGTCAGCACCCAGGACATCTGCTCCTGCGTGGCTGCAATGCTGCCTTGGATGTGCGGCAACGCGACGTTGGCAATCGTCGTGTCCAACGACTGCATCGTCGTCGCCAACATCAGGGACACAGTGATCCAGCCGCGGTGCGCACTGGCACCGCTCATGGATTTCGCATCGGCTGTCAATTCGCTGGACATCGATCAAGTTCCGGCAGTGGTCGCTGCTTCCTGATTGCGTCCGAATAAACTCCGCTTGTATTCGGTATCCACTTTCACCGTGGCGCTCAAACCCGACTGTGCCGCAACCAGACCGGCACTGTCCTGCAACTCCAAGCGCACCGGAATACGTTGCACCACCTTCACCCAGTTACCGGTGGCATTCTCAGCCGGCAACACCGAAAACTCATTGCCGGTTCCCGGACTCATGCTCACTACTTTGGCGGTGAAATCTCTGCCCGGTAGCGCATCGATTTCAATCTTAGCGACCTGGCCGGGACGCATATGCGCCAGCTGCACTTCCTTGAAATTGGCTTCCACCCATACATCGGTAGTCGAAACCAGCGCGAACACCGGCGTCGAGGCATTGATGTAGCTGCCTACCTGCAATTGTTCGACCTTGGTTACCACGCCATCTTCAGGTGCTTTCACTGCGGCATAAGACAGATTCAATTGAGCTCGATCCAATTGCGCCTGCGCCTCCATCACTAACGGATGCTGCGCCAACGGAATATTGGGATTGCCATCCAGACTCGCCAATACCGAAGCAATCTGTTGCTGAGCACTGCTCAATTGCTGCTTGGCACTATCCAATGCATGCGCTGCGGCATCGAACTGCGCCTGCGAAGCAATGCCCTTACCCAACAAACGCTGCTGACGTTCCTGTTCGTTCTGTCGGTACGCCAGAGTGTCGTTGGCCGCCGCAACGTCGGCCTGACGCTGACGATAAGTGGCTTTCAACGATTCCACCTGCAAGCGTGCCTTACCCAGTTGTGCCTGTGCCTCGGCAACAGCAATCTTGAACGGCGCATCGTCCAGCTTGAACAGCACATCGTTCTTGTGCACCTGCTGGTTGTCGTGCACGTTCAATTCAATAACGCGTCCCGGCACATTGGCGCTGATGGCCACCTGCGCCGAACGCAGATACGCATCATCGGTTGATTCATAACGACCGCTGAGCAAGTACGCACCGGCTGCCACTGCCAACACTGCCACCGGCCCAACAATCAACAAGGCCGTACGCAGGCGTTGCGGCTTGGCAGCGGTATAAGTCTCGGCACTGACTTGATCGGTAGAGCCTTCACTCTGCCTGGTTTCGATACTGGCGCTCATTACTTGGCTCTCACAACTTTGCGGGTAGACAGGGTGGACTTAGAAGCAACGCGTTCCTTCGCAGGCTTCTCTGCAGGCGTTGCCGGCTTGAGTTCCAGCAGATTGGCGTGTGCGCGCTCCAGCAACTCTAAAAACACATCGCGCTGCTCGGCGCTGAAACCAGCAAAGACCTGGCCGCGTATCTGCTCGCCAATTTTCCAGATCTGATCCAGCACCGACTTGGATTTGGCTTTCACATACAGCTGTCGGGCGCGACGATCGGTGGGATGTGCACGACGCTCGATCCAGCCATCGGCCTCCATGCGATCGAGAATGCGCACCAGCGTCATGGGATCGATATCGGCCAATTCAGCCAAACGAATCTGGCTGACACCTTCATTCTTGGCCAGGTACACCAGCGCCTTGCACTGCGGCAGCGTCAATTCCAACGCACCGGCCCGCTCCTCAAACAGCTTGGTGTAAAGACGGCTGAGGTCTTTGATCAAAAAGCCAAAATTGCGCGCACGATCCACAGCTTTGCTCCACGACACCACCTCGGTTATTAATATCATATGATATGATATTAATAATTACAATATCCCGTGTTTCGATTAGAGCCGTAACTGTGAACAACGGCACGCAACGAACAAACAACGCTCGCTTAACTTGATTGTTGCGTCATTCCAGCGCTGGCTGAAATTCGAGCAGAATGGCTAACCCTTTATCCCCTTGGCGAATATCTACTGAGCGAAGACGACGAAACTAATCGCCACTGAACCCAAGTGACTGCGCTGAAAAATTTTGCAAAGCCTGCCGGGCCTGCCCAAAACACCCTCAGTCAAGCTGATCATGTAGCTGACCACCCGCCCAGGATTTGGCTTTCGACATTACAGCGTGCTACAAAGCAAGAGGTCGATAGAACATGGATAAAATGGAGAATACCCAGTGAAATTCAGGGTACCGAAGCGGGAAGTTATGCTGCGTGGCGAGTTGCAGACAGTCACAAAACCTAACCTCAGTTAGGTGAATCCCATGAGTATTCGCTCAAGCTTGTTATTGCTATCAGTGCTTAGTGGCGTAGTTTCGTGTTCGACGGGTCAAGCAACTCATGCATCGCGTGACTTTGCTCCGCAAATCACAGCATCTATCGACTCGCTCTTTTCAAGATTTCAAGGACAGGTTCCCGGCTGCTCATTGGGGGTATTTGAGCACTCTGGTCGCCGTTATCTAGCAGGCTTTGGAATGGCAAATATCGAGAGTCATCAGTCGATAACGCCGCAGTCAGTGTTTGCTATAGCGTCCGTCTCAAAACAATTCACAGCACTGTCCATCCTGATTCTCGCTCGCCAACAGAAATTGTCACTCGATGAAAGCATTCGTCGAATCATTCCCGAATTACCCGTTAGTTACGCCCCGATCACCCTTCGCGAATTGCTGACTCACACTTCAGGCTTGCCAGAGTACGAAGATATCTACAATCGTCAGGGCGGGCCAGATTACGACTCGGCAAGTCGAGCGGAGCAACTCAAGGCTGTAATCGACACTGGCGGACCGCAGTCATTGCCAGGCACTACATGGCAATACGCCAATACAAATTATTTGCTCGCCGCAGTTGCTGTAGAGCGGATCTCTGGTCAACCTCTGTCTGCCTTCTCACGTGATCAAATTTTTATTCCACTCGGCATGAAGCAGAGTAACTACGTAGCATCCGCCACGGATAACAATACGCTGCGTGCGATTCCCTACCAAGCCGATGACAGCGGCGCATTCCACGCAACACTCTATGCGGCACATCTTGGTCCAACAGGTGTTCAGACTAGTATCGCTGATCTCGAGCGGTGGGCCGAAAATTTCTACTCACCCAAAGTGGGTGATCTAGGCCTCATGGCGGAGCTACAAGCCCAGGGATCTCTTCAAAACGGCACACCTATCAATTCGGCTTTCGGGCTTGAACACAAACGTCTCGGAAATTATGACGCCATTCTTCATACAGGTGTAACCATCGGGACACGCTCTGCTTTTGTCCGATTTCCAAAATATCAAACGACGATTGCCTTGCTCTGCAATCGTATGGACGCGAATATGGAGCGCCTTGTAACCCAGATTGCAGATGAACTTTTCAAGTAAACCAAAATGGCTTTTATGGAAGCCAGGAACTGACTCGTAGGTTGGGCTGAGTCTGCGAAGCCCAACATCCTCATACATAGGTAAGGCTTGAAAGAAGTTGGGCTTCGCAGACTCAGCCCAACCTACACATCACTCGACGCCCAGCCGCTCAACCTTTCTCCAGCCACGCGGCAACACGCCACCACGCTGCGCACGTTCACCGCGATAGTCCTTCAGCTCGGCAAACTTGAGTGTCATCTTGCGATCGCCTTCACCGGACCACAGCAGCAAACTCTGTTCAGGTGCAATCACGGCCACGCTCACCATGAACTCATCGCGCTTCTCGAAGCGCTTGGTGTCGACACCGAAAATCTTATTACCCTTACCCTTAGCCAGTTCCGGCAATTCGCTGACGGGGAATACCAGCAGCTTTCCGTCGTTGTTCACGGCGCACAGCAGCGCCTTGTCGCTGGCAGGCACGGCCACTGGCGCTAGAACATTCGCACCTTCGGGCACGCTGAGCACGGCCTTACCTGCACGATTACGCGACAGCAACTCTTCAGTCTTGACGATGAAGCCGTAGCCCGCATCGGTGGCCAGCAACCAACGATCGTTGGCGTCGCCCATCATCACACCGGCGAAGGTGGCACCATCCGGCGGATCGATGCGCCCCGACAAGGGTTCACCATGGCCACGCGCGGCAGGCAGCGTATGCGCAAGGATGCTGTAAGTGCGGCCGGTGCTATCCAGGAACACGGCCTGTTGCGTGCTGCGACCTCTGACGGCTGCTCGGAATTCATCGCCAGTCTTGTAACCCAGCGATTGCGGATCGACTTCATGTCCCTTGGCAGCGCGCACCCACCCGCGTGCCGAGAGCACCACAGTCACAGGTTCGCTGGCCACCAGTTCGGTTTCGTCGATGGCCTGTGCGGCGGCGCGTTCGACAATCTTGCTGCGACGCTGCTTCTCACCGAATTCATCGATCACTGCTTGGAGTTCTTCCTTGATCAACTGCTTGAGCTTGGCCTCGCTGCCCAACAGCTTTTGCAAGGCATCGCGTTCCTTGCTGAGCTCGTCCTGCTCGCCGCGAATCTTCATTTCTTCCAGCTTGGCCAAATGGCGCAGCTTGGTTTCCAGAATAGCTTCAGCTTGAATCTCGGTCAGACCGAAACGCGCCATCAAGGCCTGCTTGGGCTCGTCCTCGGTGCGAATGATGCGAATCACTTCGTCGAGATTCAAGTAAGCAATCAGCAAACCATCGAGGATATGCAGACGCGCTTCGACCTTCTCCAGACGCCAGTTCAAACGACGCTTGACGGTGGTGGTGCGGAAGCTCAGCCACTCGCTGAGCAATGTTTTCAAATCCATCACACGCGGCCGGCCGTCGAGACCGATCACATTCAAGTTGACGCGATAGTTACGCTCCAGATCGGTGGTGGCGAACAAATGCGCCATCAACGGTTCGATCTCAACGCGATTGGAACGCGGTGTGATCACAATGCGCGTCGGAAACTCATGGTCCGACTCGTCACGAATATCGGTGACCATCGGCAGCTTCTTGTTATTGATCTGTGCAGCGATCTGCTCCTGCACCTTGGAACCGGACACCTGGTACGGCAACTGAGTGATGACGATTTCGCCATCTTCGATTTCATACACGGCGCGAGTCTTGAACGTGCCGTTGCCCGACTCGTACATGGCCTTCAATTCGCTGGCCGGCGTGATGATCTCACCACCGGTAGGCAGATCCGGCCCCTTCACGTACTTGCATAGCTCGCGCACCGTCATGTCCGGGTTATCGAGCAGCTGAATGCAGGCATTCACCACTTCCTTGAGATTGTGCGGCGGGATGTCGGTGGCCATACCCACGGCGATACCGGTGGTGCCGTTAAGCAAGAGATTCGGCACGCGCGCCGGCAGCAATGCCGGTTCATCCAAGGTGCCATCGAAATTCGGCGTCCAGTCGACCGTGCCCTGTCCCAATTCGGAGAGTAGCAGCGAGGCATACTTGGTGAGTTTGGACTCGGTGTAACGCATCGCTGCGAACGACTTGGGATCGTCCGGCGAACCGAAGTTGCCCTGACCATCCACCAGCGGATAGCGATACGAGAATGGCTGCGCCATCAACACCATCGCTTCATAGCAAGCGCTATCGCCATGCGGATGGAACTTACCGATCACATCACCGATGGTACGCGCCGATTTTTTGGGCTTGGCCGTGGACGCCAAACCCAGTTCGCTCATCGCATAAATGATGCGGCGCTGTACCGGCTTCAGGCCATCGCCCACATGCGGCAAGGCGCGATCCAGGATCACATACATCGAGTAATCGAGATAGGCCTTCTCGGTGAACGCGCGCAACGGCTGACGTTCAATGCCTTCGAAGTTCAGAGTGGGTTGATTGGGACTCATAAAATCCAATTGATAATTGACAATGGACAATTGATAACGAAAACAATGAACCGCCTCTGGCGTTGTCCATTGTCAATTATCAATTGTCAATTTTTAGATCTGAGCGAGATTGCCCTTGTCTTCCAGCCATTCGCGGCGATCGCTCGCACGCTTCTTAGCCAGCAACATGTCGAGCATCTGATCGGTATCGTCAGCCGCCTCAATGGTGAGCTGCACCAGGCGACGGGTTTCGGGCGCCATGGTGGTCTCGCGCAATTGCAGCGGATTCATTTCACCCAGACCTTTGAAGCGCATCGTAGTGGGTTTGGCGCGCGGGTTCTCCGCAGTGATGCGATCCAGCACGCCCTGCTTCTCGGCTTCATCCAATGCGTAGAACACCTGCTTGCCGAAGTCGATGCGGAACAACGGCGGCATGGCCACGTGCACATGGCCGGCCAGCACCAGCGGCCGGAAGTGGCGCAGGAACAGCGCACATAACAACGTAGCGATGTGCAGACCATCCGAGTCGGCGTCGGCCAGGATGCAGATCTTGTGATAGCGCAGGCCATCCACTTTTTCGGAACCGGGATCGACGCCCAGCGCCACGGCGATGTCATGCACTTCCTGCGACTGCAACACCTGGCCTGACTCCACTTCCCAGGTGTTGAGAATCTTGCCACGCAGCGGCATCACCGCTTGGAACTCGCGATCGCGCGCCTGCTTGGCCGAACCACCTGCGGAGTCACCTTCCACCAGGAACAACTCGCCGCGTTCCGGATCTTGTGCCGTACAGTCGGCCAGCTTGCCCGGCAGCGCCGGACCACTCACCGAACGTTTACGAGCGACGATCTTCGAAGCCTTCAAGCGCGCCTGCGCGGATTGAATGGCGAGTTGGGCAATCTTCTCGCCGGAATCCGGATGCTGATTGAGCCATAGCGCCAACTGATCCTTCACCACACCGGAAACGAACGCCGCCGCTTCACGCGAGGACAGACGTTCCTTGGTCTGGCCGGCGAACTGCGGTTCTTTCATCTTGGTGGACAGCACGAAGCTCACGCCATCCCATACATCTTCCGGCGCCAGCTTGATGCCGCGCGGCAGCAGGTTGCGGAACTCGCAGAATTCTCTCAGTGCGTCAGTGAGACCCAGACGCAGGCCATTCACATGCGTGCCGCCCTGCGCGGTGGGAATCAGGTTCACATAGCTTTCTTCGATGCGCTCGCCTTCATCGACGCGCCAGGCCACCGCCCATTCCGCGCCTTCCAGCTGACCTTCGATCTTGCCGGTGAACATTTCCGGCGGCAGGTATTCGCTGTTGCCCAGCGATTCCTGCAGGTACTGACTTACGCCGCCGGTGTACTGCCATTCTTCGGTTTCACCAGTGGCTTCATTGATGAACACAATGTGCAGGCCGGCGCACATCACCGCCTTGGCGCGCAGCACGTGGCGCAGCTTGGGGATGGCGAAGCTGCCTATTTCAAAATACTTGGGGTCCGGCCAGAAGCGCACGGTGGTGCCGGTATTCTTCTGGCCGACTTCACCGATCACTTTCAGCGGCGACTTCATGCGGCCGTCGTTGAAGCTGATCAGGTACTCCTTGCCACCGCGTCGCACGCGGCATTCCAGCAAGGTGGACAGGGCATTCACCACCGACACGCCCACACCGTGCAGACCGCCGGAGAACTCGTAGTTCTTGTCCGAGAACTTGCCGCCCGCATGCAGGCGGGTGAGGATCAACTCGACGCCGCTCACCTTCTCGATGGGATGAATGTCCACCGGCATGCCGCGACCGTCATCGACCACTTCCAGCGAGCCATCCTTGTACACCGTCACCTGAATTTTTTTGGCGTGCCCGGCCAGCGCCTCGTCCACCGAGTTGTCGATGACTTCGTGCGCCAGGTGATTGGGGCGGCTGGTGTCGGTGTACATGCCCGGGCGGCGGCGCACCGGGTCAAGGCCACTCAAGACTTCAATATCGGCTGCGTTATAAGACTGGGCCATTGCTGTGGGGGAGTCCGCTGGGAGAAAAGCGCGCGGATTCTAGCACCCGAAACAAGGAGCATTGCCAGTTGATTCGGTATGCCGACAACGACTCAAATGCGCTGCGCATTAAATTGATAATTGACAATGGACAATTGATAACGAAGACAAAGAACGGCTTCAGGCGTTGTCAATTGTCCATTATCAATTGTCAATTCGACGGCCAGTCGCTCGAAATTTGACGCTGAGCGCGCTGCTCCGCACACTTGCCGCCCTCCCGAATTTCCGGCCATCGATCATGACCAAGAAAACCCGCAGTGCGGACGCACCAGATTTCGAAAAATCGCTGGCCGAACTGGAACAGATTGTCGCGCGCATGGAGCAAGGCGAGCTGTCGCTGGATGAGTCGCTCAAACAATTCGAACGCGGTATTGCCCTGACACGCAGCTGCCAGTCCGCGCTACAGCAGGCCGAACAAAAAGTGGAGGTCTTGCTGCGCAAAAGCGGCGGCGAAACTAACGAAACCGAACCCTTCACCACTGACGATGACGAGGCTTGAGACAGCGACCGCCATGACCTCTCCCTTTGCTAATTGCCTGAGCCGCTGGCAAGCCGATATTGAAACCGCCTTGGATGGCTACTTACCCGCCGCTACGAGCAGTCCCAGCCGCCTGCACACCGCTATGCGTTATAGCGTGCTGGGTGGCGGCAAGCGAGTTCGGCCGGCCCTGGTGTATGCCACGGCGGCAGCGCTGGGTCTGAACCAGCAAACCGTCACGGCCGCGGCCGCTGCGGTGGAAATGATTCACGCCTATTCACTGATCCACGACGACCTGCCAGCCATGGACGATGATGATCTGCGGCGCGGTCGTCCCACCTGCCATCGCGCCTTCGACGAGGCTACCGCGATTCTCGCCGGCGATGCCTTGCAAGTGCTGGCCTTTGAAGTGCTGGCCACTGATCTCGCCCTGCCTAGCGATGCCAATGTACGTTTGCAGCTGGTACGCATCCTGGCGCAGGCCAGCGGCACTGCCGGCATGGCAGGCGGCCAGGCACTGGACTTGGCAGCCGAGGGACGGAGTGAAGCCACCTCCCCCGACCTGGCCAGCATTACCGACATCCACGCACGTAAGACCGGCGCATTGATTCGCGCCTGCGTACTGATGGCAGCGGCCTGCCAACCCGAACTAAGCACTGAAAATCATGCCGCCCTGGACCATTATGCGGTGTGCATCGGACTGGCCTTCCAGATTCAGGACGATTTGCTGGATATCGAGGGTGATCCTGCCTTATTGGGCAAGGCCACCGGCGCCGATCAGGCACATTTGAAACTAACCTATCCGGCGGTGGTTGGCGTGCCAGTTGCCCACGCCAAGGTGGCCGAATTGCATCAAGAAGCCCTGGCTGCACTGACTCCGTTTGGCGAGCGGGCCAATCTGCTGCGCGATCTGGCCGGGTGGCTAGTGCTGCGTCAGCACTAACCGGTCGCCTTGCACGATCCACTGTAGGTCGGGTTTTATACCCGACTCTTAGAAAGAGTCGGGTATAAAACCCGACCGACAAGACGATAAGACCTACAAAAAGAGAAAATTTCTTGCTCTGGAACAGGAGCAATTCACCCGAAGCCCGACCTGCCGCAGCAGAGCGGTTCTAGTACACTTGCCGCCAATGACTCAGTCCTCTTCCTTCCCCCTGTTGTCCGCCATTGATACGCCCGCAGATCTGCGCCGGCTGGCGGTCACGCAACTCAAGCCGCTGGCGGCGGAATTGCGCCAGTTCTTGATCGAAACGGTCAGCCAGCGCGGCGGCCACTTTGCGGCGGGACTGGGCACGGTGGAACTCACCATCGCCCTGCACTACGTTTACGACACCCCAGAAGACCGACTGGTGTGGGATGTGGGCCATCAGGCCTATCCACACAAGGTGCTCACTGGTCGTCGCGATCAATTGCATACCATCAAGCACAAGGATGGTCTGGCCCCCTTCCCCACCCGCAGCGAAAGCGAGTACGACACTTTCGGCGTGGGCCATTCCAGCACCTCCATCAGCGCCGCGCTGGGTATGGCCATGGCTGCCAAACGCACCAGCAGCCAGCGGCGCGCCGTCGCCGTAATCGGTGATGGCGCCATTACTGCCGGCATGGCCTTTGAGGCCTTGAATCACGCTGGCGCACTGGACACCAATTTGCTGGTGGTGTTGAACGACAACGACATGTCCATTTCGGAAAATGTCGGCGCGTTTTCCAATTATTTTGCACGCATGCTCTCCGGCAAGTTGTATGCGCACCTGCGCGAGGGCGGTAAAAAAATTCTTAAGCGCGTACCGCCCATGTGGGAACTGGCGCGTCGCTCCGAAGAGCACATGAAGGGCATGATCCTGCCCGGCACCATCTTCGAAGAAATGGGCTTCAACTACATCGGCCCGATAGATGGCCACGATGTGGATGCCCTGGTGTCCACGCTGAAAAATATTCGCGAGCTGAAAGGCCCGCAGTTCCTGCATGTGGTCACGCGCAAGGGCAAGGGCTATGCGCCCGCCGAAGCCGATCCCATCAAGTGGCATGGCCCGGGTCCGTTCGATCCGGTCAGCGGCGTGATCTTCAAGGAAAAAGCCAGCGGCCCCAGTTACTCGCAGGTATTTGGCGACTGGCTATGCGACATGGCTGAGTCAGATCCACGCGTAGTGGGTATCACACCGGCCATGCGCGAAGGCTCGGGCATGGTGGAATATTCCAAACGCTTTCCGGATCGCTACTTCGACGTAGCCATCGCAGAACAACATGCCGTGACCTTTGCCGCCGGCCTGGCCTGCGATGGCTTGCGCCCTGTGGTAGCCATTTATTCCAGTTTTCTGCAGCGCGCCTACGATCAATTGATTCACGATGTCGCCTTGCAGAATCTGCCGGTGACTTTCGCACTGGATCGCGCCGGTTTGGTGGGTGGCGATGGCGCCACCCATCAGGGTAGCTTCGATCTGAGCTTCCTGCGCTGCATTCCCAACATGACCATCATGGCGCCGGCCGACGAAAACGAATGTCGGCAAATGCTCTACACCTCGGTGCAATTGGGCTCGCCCGCCGCGGTGCGTTATCCACGCGGTCAGGGCACCGGTGCGCATATCGAACGTGAGATGACCGCTTTGCCCATCGGCAAGGCGCAGGTAATGCGCGAAGGCCGCAGCGGCCTGTGCATTCTGGCATGGGGGCCCATGGTGGGTTTCTGCGCGCCGGTGGCCGAAACGCTCGACGCCACGTTGGTGAACATGCGCTTCATCAAGCCGCTGGACGAAGAATTGATTTTGAAACTCGTCGGGCGCCACAAGGCCTTTATCACCGTCGAAGAAAACACCGTGGTGGGCGGCGCCGGCAGCGCCGTATCCGAATTGTTGAATGCCCACGGTCACAAGCCACAGTTATTGCAGTTGGGCATTCCCGATCGCTTCATCGAACACGGTTCACGCCAGAACTGCCTGGAGGCTGCCGGCCTTGATATTCAGACAATCACCACCACTATCAGCCGTTGGTGGCCTGCCCCTGCCCGCGCTGCGGGCGGCTGATCGCAAGAGATATAGTTTCCATGACGACCCAAAAGACCTCGACCATCGAGGACGTGCAGAACCGCGCCGATACGCGCCGCATTCCGATCAACAAGGTCGGCATCAAGGATGTGTTTCATCCGGTGCGTGTTAAAGACCGTTCCGGCGGCGAACAGCACACCATCGCCAATTTCAACATGTACGTGGCGCTGCCGCACAACTTCAAGGGCACGCACATGTCGCGCTTCGTGGAGATTCTGCACAAGCATGAGCGCGAGATTTCGGTGGATTCATTCGGCGCCATGCTCAAGGAAATGACCACGCACTTGAATGCAGAAGTGGGTCATATCGAAATGAAGTTTCCCTTCTTCGTAATGAAGAAGGCGCCGAAAAGCGGCGTGGAAAGCTTGATGAATTATCAGGCTGCGTTGATTGGCGAGCATGTTGTCGACAAGCAGGGACATGGCAAGACCGAGCTATGGCTGAAAGTAGTCGTGGCCGCCACCAGTCTGTGCCCCTGCTCCAAGGCCATCTCCGATTACGGCGCGCACAATCAGCGCTCGCATATCACGCTTACGGCGCGCATCAACGAGCATATGTGGCTGGAAGAATTGATCGATATCGCTGAGCAGGAGGCGTCCTGCGAGGTATACGGCATTCTCAAACGCGCCGATGAAAAGTTCGTTACCGAACGCGCCTACGACAATCCCAAGTTCGTTGAAGACATCGTGCGCGACCTGGCCGTGCGCTTAAACAATGAACCGCGCATTCGCGCCTACACCGTGGAGACCGAGAACTTCGAGTCCATCCACAATCACTCGGCCTACGCCTTGATCGAAAATGACAAGGACGCCTAGTAATTTAGTTAATTGGTAATGCGGCGCGCGGCCAGCCACGCCGCCGTATCGCTGGCCCATAAACCGTGCCGTAATTCCACACCATTGCGGCCGTTGTTCTTCACTTTGTACATGGCGGCATCCGCCTGCGACAGAATCTGATCCAGCATCTTCACCGGATCGAGCGCTTGCTGTGTGGCATCGCCCAACGCCACCAGGCCGATACTGACGCTCACTTGCAGCGCACGCCTTTCTTGATTCCCTGCCGGCTTGTCGAGCCTTAACTCAGCGATGGCTGCGCGTAAACGTTGCACATAGCGTTCGGCAACGTCGGCATGCGTCATCGGCATGAGCATGACGAACTCTTCGCCACCATAACGACACAGCAAATCTTCGGCGCGACTATTATCGCGTACCGCATGCGCAATGGCGCGCAACACCTCATCGCCCACCGCATGACCATGCTGATCGTTGATCAGCTTAAAATGATCCACATCGAACAACACCAGCGACAAAGGCCTGCCCTGCTGCATGGCCTGCTTGATGACTTCGATGGCGCGCGCCATGAACGCGCGACGATTGAGCAGACCGGTCAGTGCATCTTCATTGGCCAGCTGCAATAGCTGCTGCTGACTGGATAGCAATTCGCAGGTGCGTTCCGCCACTTGCAGCTCCAGAGAATGTTTGAGTCGATTCAGCTCGATTTGCTGGTGCCAGTCACGCACCAGGTACACCGCCAACGACGACAGTGCGAAGCACGCCAGGCCCCACTGCCCGGCACGACCGATCCACTGAATCAAACCATGTGCGCTGGCCATGTCCACCAGCAGCGATACGAACACCGTCAACATCCCCAAGGCGACCAACACGCCCTCCACACCGACGCGCCGCATCTGCAACAGGCTATCGGTCAGCAACGCCAGCACCAACACGATGAACAGCACATCAAAGGCAGGATAAGCATTGATGAAATTGAATCCACCCAACGACGCCAGCAATACACCCAGCGCGTACAACACGCTGCAACAGATCACCGGACGCACACTGCGCGGCGGCGCTTGCTTACGCCACTCCAATACCACCCAAGCCAGCAAGGCCGGCACCAGGAAGTAACTGAAGGCCGCTACATAGCGCCATAGCAAGGGTGCGAAATAGGCCACCTGGGTCAATTCATTCTCTGCGAACATCATCAGCGCCAGATCGAAGGATAGTATGCCCGTGGCCAGCGCCACACCGTGATCGCGCTTGATCAACCCCAGACACATGCTGATGAAACCGACAATGAACACCACCAGCGCAAACACCAATCCGGCGAAGCCGCGCGCATAAACACGCTGCAACAACTCGGCACGTTCGCCCAGCAAAACCTCGCCCGACAAACCAATGTCGGCATAGTCCGAGTACACGCGGAAGTAGAGTACCTGTCCCAGGTCATTAACAGGTACGGACACCAAGTGCCAGGGCCAACCTAGGAAACGGCTGCGCCCCTGTGCGTCAAAATCACCGAATTGGTATAGCAATGCTTCGCTATCGAATACCTGGGTACTCAGATCGACGCTGGGAATGAATAGATAGGGATCACGCCAGGCCCCCTGCGGTAATTGCAATCGCAACCACAAGGTGCGTGCTGCGCCACGACCATCGATGCCTTCTGGAGCCGAGGTGCTTTGCCACGCAGCTTGATCGAAAGCCCAACCACTTGCAGTGCGTGGCAGTTCACCCCAGTGATAGGACCAATTGCCAGTGAGTGTTACCGGGTGCGTATCACTTGCCGCAGCAATTGCCTGATTCAGGTTCAGACAAGCCAGCACACATAGAAAAATGAAACGCCAGAAACGCGACAAACCAATAACACCTTGAACTTGAGAGAGAGTCGAAACGCAGCGGAGTATAGGCGTCCGCACGACACGACACGCCGACAATGGCCAGCATTGATGAGCCCATCACAATTGACTCATTTACGGATTCAACCGATTTCCGGCGGAAATCGCTTATCGACTCAAGGCCATCAATTCTTGATCCGCACTATCCACATTGCAGTACGTGGGCGTGTCAAAGATAGGATTTTCCCTGCAATCAGTTCGAATCACAGGCAGGAGGGTCCAGTACTGTCTGGATTCATCTCGCCGTACACTTCTTCAGGATCAATTCCCTGCGCCAACAACGCAGCGCGCACAGTTTCAATGTCGGCCAGGATTTTTTCGACGCGATCGCCATGATCATAGCGATTCACCTCGATGGCCTTGGGCATGTAGCAAAAGGCCGTCTTCAATGCCCACAGCGTTTCATCAGATACATCGCTCATATCAATCTCACTAGATGAAGCCTGCTCAGAAAGAGCGGCCCAGAAACAAATAGAACGCCGTCTTGCGACGATCATCCACACCGGCCGCCAAGTACAGCGGACCCAACGGCGTATCCGCACCGAAGAACAAGCTGCCGTCGTGGCGCAGGTTGGCGAAGCTGGCATCACTGCGGCGCTGCCAGGTGTTACCCGCCTCAATGGAAATACCCGCGTAAGCCGGCAACTGCAACACACCGCTACCGCCACGCCCCACCTGCTTGTAGTAGATCAGGCGCGCAATGCCATAGTGAGGTCCGGATAACGATCCCGTAGTCACGCCGGATAAATTCAGAAAACCGCCCAACGTGAAGTAATCGTGTGTAGCTGGATCGTCGGTCAGATTGGAACCGATGTCCGTGGACAGAATCATGGTGTAGCGATCGAAGGTCTTGGCCATCTGCCACTCCACCGACACCTTGTCAGAACTGCGATCGGCACCCAGTGCTGCGCGTTCTGCATTCCACTGCAGCGTGACCTGCGCACCGCGCCTTGGGAAAAACACATTGTCCAGTGTGTCGTAAGAAAAACGCGCGAAGTAACCGCCGGTGTTGTAGCGCTCGATAGGCAAATTCGGATCACCGATCAACACCCGCGACGAACCGAAACCGCGCTGCACGCCGACGCGCATCTCGCCCCAGTTGGCCAGCTCGCGCCCCATATCAACACTGGCCAGGGCATTACGCACACGGTACTCGGCCAGTTCCTTATCGTCATCGCTGAGCAAGGGCAGACTGCGCACGCCGTATTCAAGCCGCGGCGCAACGAAGTAGCGTTGCCGCCATGACAACGGCTGATAGTACTCAGTCGCAAAGCGCGGCCGATCACCAATCTGTACATCGGTCAGCCACTCGGCGCCCAGGTTATTAAGATCGGTCATGATCAAGCGCGAGGCCAGGTTGTAGCGACTGTTACCGGCGAAGTCATCTTCGAGATTGATGCCGACGCGCACATAGTTCGGTCCCCAACTCTTGGGCTTGAGATGGAACTCCAAACCGCTCTGCTGATTGCGATTGACCAGCGAGTAATCGATGGACTCGAACAGATCCAGTGCATACAGGCTGGCCAGATCATCGTTGACGCGCACACGATCCAATGGCTGGCCCTTCAAATCCTCCATTACCGCATCCACCGCTTCTGCATAACGCGCCGACTCGACATCCGTTTGGACGAAATTGATGCGCGGTGTCTGTAATGATTTCGGTAAACGTGCGGCTTGGTACTGCCAGTACGCAGCTTCACTCATGGACAAGGTCTTGAGTTGTTCGCTGGCAGCCTGCGCTGCGGATTCACCCGCAGCCAAGGCACGCCCCACGCGCGCGAAATCCGCAGAACTCATGGTGCCCAGCTCTGGATCGATCACGATGTCACTGGGCTGCAGCGCCGCGCGCTTTTCCAAAGTACGATTGCGTACCATGATGGCCACTGCTTGATTGGTCACTGCCAGGGGCGAGGTCAGCTCATCGGCACTGGAAAGTGGAAAACTAACGTCCACCACGATCAACACATCGACATTCATGGCGCGTGCAATTTCGGTGGGCAGGTTGTTGACCAAGCCGCCATCCACCAACAGACGACCATTCACTTCTTCCGGTGTAAACACACCGGGCGCAGACATGCTGGCGCGCATGGCGGTGACCAGATCACCGGAACTCATGACCACCTCCTTGCCCGATTCCAGATCGGTGGCAATGGCGCGGAATGGCGTGGGCAATTTATCGAAGTCAGTCGTACCCGCCACCGGCAGGGTCGCACCGCGTAACAACTGCGTTTGCTTCTGGCCTTGCACCAGACCGGTGGGCAGCTCGAAACCCTCCATGCTCACGCCCAGCGAATAACGCACCAGGAAATTACGATCGTCTTGCTTGCGACGAAAACCCAGAGTCGTCCGCGGCGGGCGGTCGCGAAATGCGTCCTGCCAGTCCAATGAATTCACCAGCGTTTCGATTTCGGCAGGCGTCATACCGGAGGCATACAGCCCCCCGACCAAGGCACCCATGCTGGTGCCGGCAATGGCGTCCACCGGCACATGCAAGGCATCCAGCACTTTCAACACACCGATATGTGCCGCACCGCGTGCGCCGCCACCGCTTAGCACCAAGCCTACGCGTGGCCGCGTGGCGGCGATCGCTGGGTCTTGCCGGGTTGGGGCAGCCTCCTGGGCCAGCACGGGATGCAGCGCCGACAACAGCAATAAACCAGCGCTCAGCAATGCGCGGTGCGCTCGCTTAACGAGATGAAAACAGGGCAGCGTGTGTTGTTGTTCTAAAACGAAACGTGACATGCGCGCACCGGCCGAGGAATGTCGCGCATGTTAACCGATGCAATCAACTTTGTAGGGGTGGGTCTAAGACCCGCCCCTACCGGAAGAGACGGTGACGTATTGGAGTTAAATCGTACCGTTGACGATGGGATTGAAGGCAATCGAGCCGTCGATCTGCGAGTTCAGCACGCTGCTGGGGAAACGGCTGGCAAACTGGTTTTGCTCGCCATGCAGCGCCATGTAGTTGAGCAGCACCATGTCCACCAGTGTCACCACCGAGTTGGCGCCCGGGCTGCCCGAGGTTTCGACATCGCCCGAGGCACGGAAGTAACCCAGCTGCTGACGACGTGCCGCCGGCGTCGGACCCACCGCGTATGGCTGCGGCTTGCCGGCAGGATTCAACACCAGGAAGAACGAGGCCGCAGTGGATTGATTGTCACCAGTCCACTGGCCCTTGCCGCGACCGCCGGTGGAGTTATCGATCATGCCATTGGAATTCAACGAGCCATCGCTGAACACATACAGCATCAGTGGCTTGCCGGTGCGCGCCGCGTATTCCAGACAGGCGCCCATGCACACACCCGCGCGGAAATCGCGCGCTTCACCCGTGGCGCGATCGCCGGTGTGATAGTCAAACCCGCCCATCGTGATGGTGCCCGCCCCGGCCATGCCATCGACCACCAGCTTCATCACCGCAGCGGTCTTGCCGAACTCGCCATCGCTGGCAATTCCACCCAGCGTCGAGAAAATGCTGGTGATGTTGGCGTCCTTGGTCGGGTCTAACACTGAAGGACTGCTGAAACGCTGCGCCAGATCGGCGGCCTTCACGTAGCTGCAATCCACCTGCTGTTTAAGTGCTGCATCGGTGGTCAATTTGGTATCGACCACCGCCAATTTGTCGCGACTGATGCGTTCGATAGACTCCATCACCGCCACGGTATCGGCGGCACTAGGGAACAACGTCGACAATTCGCCGGTATCTACCAGACCGGTGGCATCGCTGGGACGATCCACCTTGGTAGGACGAATGGTGTTGTCGATAAGCATGGACGGCGCCATGGAATTGCCGCCCGAGTCCGAACTCTGCGAACCGATCAAGGTCAGCAACTCGCCGCGTGCACCGGCGCGTGCAATGCCATACATGGGGTTGTGCGGATTGTTGCCGGTGTCGTTTTCGGAACGCGCTGGAATCACCGCACCATTGACCATGGCGCGAGTGGTGGCCGAGGTGGTCATCAACATGCCACGCAGGAAGGCACTATCGCTATGAAAGGCCAGACCGAATTGCGTATCGATAAAGGTGCCGGTGGAACTGTTGGGCAACATGTTGCCCGGCAGGCCCAGCTTGGAATAACCGGCGGTGGATAGCGGATCCAATTGACCGCCTTGATTGCCGACCAGCACATTGGAACCGGCAATGTTGGCGCCGCCGGCCAGATCGAAACAAATGAACGGTATCTTGCCTGCGCCTTGCTGGATGTTGCAGATGTTGTTGCGCCAAACATCGGCGGACAACGCCATGGCCTTGCCGGGATTCATCATCATGCCCACCAGCGGTGGCACCACCAGCGTGGCACCGCCGGTCATGAAGCCCTGCGCGATGAAATCGCGGCGCGTGGAGGGGCGCTTGTGATCGTTGTGACGCAACGGCTCGTTCAGTCCCAGCGCTTGCGGTGCTTTCTTGCGAATGATCATGATGAGTCTCTCGTAAGCCTTGCTGTTGCCAATTCTCTAAACTGAGTTGCCGATGTGTTACTGAATCGTGGTGACGCCGCTGGCCAGCGCCGCTGTACATGCCGCTGTGACGACGATGGGTGCACGACTTACCGAACAGGTGCCGCCCGGACACAGCGTATCCATCAAGCTGTTCAACTCACCGCGTACATTGGCCGCTGCAGGTTGAGTCGCGAGACCGGTACCGATGGTCTTGGCCAGTAATGGATCGATCACCAGATTGCGTTCAGTGCTGTTACCCAGGGTTGACGCACTGAAGTTAAAGCCTGGGAAGAAAGCCGCACGCAGCGTGCTGTCGTTCACCAAGGCACTGCAATAAGAACTACCCAGCTGCGCGATACCGATCTGATGCGCACTGAGGAAGCCATCCATGTTTTCTACGGTGGGCAGTTGCTGCTTCACCAGATCGTAAGTGGCCTTTACCGAAGTGGTGGTACGCGGCACACCGGTGATCTTGGACATGCTGGCATCGATTTCCTCAAACAGGCGATAACCGACATCGGAAACAGGCGTCGCATCCACCGGCGTAGCCGTGCTTAACACCGTGGTATCGGTGTAGGCATGCGTTTGAGTACCAATCTGCTCGAAGGTCAGGAAGAACAGATCCGAATCCGGACCTTTCTCCAGACCGATTACGGTGCCGATGTTCGACAACAACTGACCGGTAGTCGCGTTGTAGTTGGCATTCGATACCGTCACATCCAGCGGGATGTAGGCCTGCCCCACCTTGGCCTCTGCACCATTGATGCCGATGCGAATGCCCTTGATGGGCAGCGTACCAGGCTGTGCTGTTGGCGACAGACTGATGAAGGTGGGCTTGTTGAACAGGTACGCATAACTGTCGTACTGACTGACTTCAAACATGATGTAGCTCTGCGCCACACCGCTCAGCGTGCTGACGTTGAACAACAGGAAGTAACGTTCGCCCACACCGGCAGCGAAGTTCTGTTGTATTTGATCCAGGGTCAGGGCGCGATCATGGATTTCGACGAACTTGATCAAGCCAGTCCACTGACGCGTGCCGGAAGTTTCATTACCCAGCACCAGGGCAAAGGTATCGTCCCAGTTGCTCACCGAACCGCCGCCCGCCGAGTCGACATCGCCGGTGAACACACCGTTGACATAGAGCTTGCGACCGTTCACCGGATCGTAGGTCAGCACCACATGCTGCAACGAAGCCTGTGCATCGCGATCGCCGGCAGCGGTGATCAACACGCGTTCGCCATTGGCATCGGTCTTGTCGCTACGTGCATAGGCTTCGTATTGATAACCATGCTGACCCAGGGTCACATTGCGCGAAGTATTGCCGCCCGAGTAGCTGACGATGTTGGCGTCTTCCTGCGCCACATTGGCCGGCGCCACCCAGGCTTCAACGGTGTACTCACCGGAAGCCTTGATGCGATCGGAAATTTTCTTGCTGGCGGTGGTGCTGGCCTGCGCCTTACCGCCGGTAGCCACACTCAGACCCCAGCCACCGGACCAGGTGATCGAACCGGACAGACTCAGATTGGCTGCTGGATCGACACCGCTGGTGTCATTGGCCACCGAGCCCGTGCCTTCTTTGAAGAAGTAACGCGCAATCATGTGACTCTCATAGCGATTACCACCCGAGGCCACCGTGCCGTCATACAACGTCAGTGCCTTGGACAGCACCAGCGAAGGATCGATCTGCGTGCTGGCAATGCCTCCCACAAAGGTATTGATGGCATTGAGCATGGTGGTGGCATTGGCCGCACAATTGCTCCAGCAGTTATGCGATTCATCACGTAGACGCACCACCAAACGCGATAGCGACGGGGAATCCAGGTTGATCTTGGTATGTACTTCGGCATAGGCCTCGTTGACATCGCTGCTGGCGAAGTACGGTTTCTGCGGCGTGGCCGCCGTAGAAGCATGACAGTTGGAACAATACTGTGTCAGCAACGGATAGACCGTGGTGGCAAAGGTGCTCGGACTGGTGGGGAAGGTCTTGGTCGAGCCCACATCTTTATCGGTTGGCGCCACCAATTGAATCTGCGTACCCGTGCCGGTATTGCCGGAGGCACTGGCCCAGTTGCGAATCCACTGCGTCAGAATATCGCCGCAGGCCGAGGTGCTGCTGGACCAACAATTGTGTCCACCGACCACCTTGGTCACCACACGCGATTGATCCGGCTGCGCCAGATTCACGACTTGCAGCGCTGCCTGATAAGCGAGATTCACATCATCGCTACGTGCAAAGTTAGGCGCCTGTCCGGTGGCGGTATGACAACCACCGCAACGCGACGACGACACTACATTGACCCAGAACTCGTTCTTGAAGGCCTGTACGTCGGCAGAGTTAGCTGCCGGTCCGGTGTAGTTGAAAGATGCGGCAGACACATTAGCCGTATCGGCATTCTTCTCGGTGTCGGCGCCGCCGCTGCAGGCAGCCAAACCGGTCAACAGCGCCAGGCCCATTGCTTGAACCGCCGTCTGCTTGATCCAGAACGCGGCCTTTCCAAATGCATTACGCATGCGACCATCCTCGCAAGGCGAACTCGTGTAACGTGAGGTATTCATGTGCTTGCCCGTGGCTTAATCGCCCATGCAGTAAACCGCCGCTTCGGCGAATACTTCACGCATGCTGTAGTTGGATTTGAAAGTGCTGGTGATCTGCGCGACTTCACTACGGTCGGCGCTGTTACCCGGGTCGCGCAGGCACACGGCCTTGAAGGCCTTCTTAACCTGGCATTGTGCAAAGGCATCACTGTTGCCCAATTCCTGGCCCAGGCTCTTGGCGCCCGTGCCGGCACCGGTGGCACCGGTGAAACCCAGTACTTTATTGGGACCTTCACGCCAGCGATTGTTCCAATGATCGTCCGGCGTCACATAACCCGGCTTGAAGTTGTCGATGTTGATGCCGTACTTCTGCTGCACCACACCACCGGTATAAACCAAGCGCCCCTGGGTTTCGTCGAAGTCGTAGTAAGCGAAGGCCTGCGCCATCGGGTCCATACCGCTATGGCAACCGACGCAACCGTTGAGGAACAAACGGCTGTCGCCACCCGGACTGCGGCTCACGTCCTGACGAATGCGATCCGGTGGCCGGCTGGTGTCCTGCACCTGTTCCATGTCGTTGCACAAATGATTGAGCAAGGTGTAACGGAACATGGCGCGGTTGGTGCCGTCGATGAAGAACGCCTGCGCTGCGGCGCGTGAAGTAATCACGCCGGCAGTGGCCGTGGCGGGAATACCGGTGAGCGACGACTGGTTCTGCGACACCAGGGCAGTGCGCAGATCGATATCGCGGTCCTCGAGATACTGGTAGTGATTGTTGTTGAGCGCCGAGTACGCAGGCGCACCCGAAGTGCTGCCGGTGTACAACAAATCTGCTGACAACAAGGTATTGAACGGCACATTGTCACGCACCATGCCGATGACAGTGGCGGTGTAATCATTCAAAGGAGCGAAGACGGTACGATCACGATTGGTCCAGGGCGTGGCAAAGTTTTTCAGCGTGACGCTGTAGAAGCCCTTGGACTCGGCATTGCTGGGATCGATGGCCAGACGCGCCGCACCGATGGCATTGCCCGCCTGCACCATGGACGTCATCTGCGTGAGCAGCGTATCCGAGGGCGGCGTACCGGTGAGACGGTCATGGATACGCTTGGCCTGATCGCGCGCTGCAGCCTGCACCGGATGCTGCCAACCGGCACCGATCAAAGCCAGCACCATCGCAGCCAGCAATACACCACTGCGCTTACGTGCAACCTGCACGCTCTGCGCGGACGTGGCCGGCGACTGCATAACTCCCATCGAGATGTTCATTCGTAAGCCCTTAGTAGTGAGCCGTTCGGTATACGTTCTGCCAGACCCTTGCGCACCGGCCCTTGCCTGCTTCAGTGCCTGCTTAGGCGCCTGCTTCGGCCGCTTGGGTGATGCCAATATACGTAGCGATTAATGTGCCGTTTAACTGTCTCAGCGGCACTACGTCGTACCGTAGAGACAACTGCGAGAAAAGCCTTGTAAACAGTAGTCTTGCCGCGACTTTGCACGTTTCGAACAGCGGCGATTCGATCAAGCGATCCGACATTTGCGAACCAGTTCACAGTTAGCCGCGGCAATGCGCATGCGGTGATCACGGATGATCGGAATGGAACCGCGAATTCATGCTCAGCTTCTGTGAAATCGTTAACGGTCTAAGGCCCTCCCCGTCACGATGATGGGTGGACTTAGCAAGTTATGTAGCCAAGCGCTGCATTGGGATTCGGAGTTGCTCAACAGGTTTGGGGCCGTGCATCACTACTTAAACATGGGAATCACTGCGAGGACTCTGCGATGACGCTCGCGATGCGATCAATGCACACCCCGATGCTCCGCCCTCGCCAATTATTGACGACCGGTTTACTGACCCCCTGGTTATTACTGGGTTGCTTGTTACTGACTGCCTGCGGCAGCGGCACCAACGACGACAAAGTGCGCATCGGTTCCGGCCAATCTACTTCAACGGGCACGGCCGCCAGTTCCGACTATCCGATTTTCTATGTGAAGCGCACCACCCCGAATATCGCTGATGCGGTGGACGACAATCTCGACGATGTGCGTCGACTGCGCGTATTCAATACCAACGCCGATCTTTATATGCGCGATCGTGCTTCGCCCAGCGCCGCGGAACACAACATCACCGAACGCGTACATCCCGCCAATCAGCGCTGGGATGTGAAAGATGTGGATGTCTCGGCCGATGGCAGCAAGGTGATCTTCGCCATGCGTGGTCCGTTGAGCGACGATCAAGAAGACAAGGATCCGCCCACCTGGAACATCTGGGAATACGTCATTGCCTCGGACACTTTGCACCGCGTGATCAGCTCCAATGTCATCGCTGAAGAAGGTCAGGACGTTTCTCCGCATTACCTACCTGACGGCCACATTCTGTTTGCCTCAACACGTCAGTATCAATCCAAGGCGGTGCTGCTGGATGAAAACAAGCCGCAGTTCGAAGCCCAGGATGAGAATCGCGACGAATCGGCCTTCGTGTTGCATGTGATGGATGCCACTGGCGGCAACATTCAACAAATCACTTACAACCAAAGTCATGACCTGGACCCCACTGTGCTGTCGGATGGCCGCGTGTTGTTCAGTCGCTGGGATCACGCGCCGGGCGGTCGTAATGGCGTGCACTTCTATACGACGAATCCCAATGGCACCAAGACGCAGTTGCTGTACGGCTCAGCCAGCCATGCCACCATTCCCGATACCGACGTCAACGGCGCCACCACCTATCCTACGGTGCAATTCACCAAGGCACGCGAGATGCGCGACGGTCGCATCCTGACTTTGATTCGCCCCTTCAATAACACCGAGTACGGCGGCGACCTATACATCATCGACACGCGTTCCTATGTGGAAAACAACCAGACCGTTGCCACACCCAGCGGCCCGGCCGCGAGCAAAGCGACGCCTAATAATGTGCGTCTGCTGAGCGTGCCTTCCATCGGCGGTCGTTTCGTGTCAGCCGCGCCGCTCTGGGACAGTACCGATCGTATTCTGGCGTCGTGGACGCAGTGCCGCGTGGTCGATCCAAGCAGCGGCGCCATCGTCAATTGCACCAGCGCCCGTCTGGCCGATCCGGCGTTCGTCGCCGCACCGCCGATTTACGGCATCTGGATGTTCAATCCCAACGACGGCACACAGCAACCGGTGGTCGCACCGGTGGACGGCGTCATGTTGAGCGATGTGGTGGTGGCACAGCCGCACACCGCACCCACCTTCCTGCCCTATACGCTGGATGCCGATACCACCAACGTCAATGCGACTTTGAAAGGCGAAGGCGTGGGTGTGCTGGACATACGCAGCGTCTATGACTTCGACGGCGCAGTGGGCGGTGGCATCACCAGCATTGCCAATGTCTCCGATCCAACCAACGCGGCCTATACCAATCGTGCGGCGCGCTTCCTGCGCATCGAAAAAGCGGTATCGATTCCCGACGATGATTTTCTGGACGATCTCGATCTGGACTTCAATCTCGGTGATGCCGCGCCCTTCACCGGCTTCCTGCGTGAAATCGTCGGTTACGTGCCGGTGGAGCCGGATGGCTCAGTGAAGGTAAAACTGCCGGGCAATGTCGCCGTGCAGATTTCCGTCACCGATGTCGATGGCCGTCGTATCTCCGCCTTCCCTCGGCACAATGCCTGGATCAGTGTGCGTCCGGGTGAGACCATGCAATGCAATGGCTGCCATACCAATTCCACCAACGTACCCGTAGGCCAAAGCGGTCGCTCGCATGGTCGCAGCGGCAGTTTTGCCAGCGTCTATGCCGGCGCCGCGGGTTCGACCTTTAGCAATACCAATACTAACTTCACCGCCATCAGCGCCCAGACCATGGCGCAGGCGCGGGCCGTATGGAGCTGCGCCAACGAACAATGCGCATCGATCACGCCCAGCGTGAATCTGCAGTACAGCGATGTCTGGCCGACCATGCCCGGCAGCTGGAACAGTGCTCGCACCGGTTGCACCATCATGACCAATGCCGCCTACTCCAGCGTCAACAGCACCTGCCGCAATGGCGATCTGGCCATGAAGTACGTCAATGTAGACACCAACAATGACGGCATCCCCGATGGTCTGCAGACTCGCGCCCCCACCAGCAGCATCTGTCTGACCACCTGGTCGAACATCTGCCGCATCACCATCAACTACCTCGAACATCTGCAACCGATCTGGGAACTGTCGCGACCCGTGGTCGATAGCATGAATAATCCGGTGCTCGATCCGAATACCGGCCTGCAGGTCAATCATCAATGCATCGGCTGTCATACGCGCACAGCCAACAATGTCACGCAGATACCTGCAGGCCAGCTGGAATTGACCAGCGAAGCCTCCGAGGACAACCCGGATCACATCGTTTCCTATCGCGAACTGTTGTTCGGTGATAATGCACTGGAACTCAACGGCACAGTGCTGCAGGATCACTGCATTCAATTCGTTACGGACCCGGTCACCATGGTGCAAACCTGCGCGAAATTCGAAACGGTCAGCGCCTCGCTATCAGCGCGCAATGCCCGTGGTTCGCGCTTCTTCACCAAGTTCACCAGTACCGGAACGCATGCCGGCTATCTGAGCAGCGGCGAACTGCGGTTAATCTCCGAGTGGGTGGACATCGGCGCGCAGTACTATAACGATCCCTTCAAGGCGCCGGAGAATTGATGCGTGGGTTGTACCTGACACTGCTGTTGCTCGTTACTGCAACCGCCTTTGCCAAGAACGAAGCCCGCATCGCCGTGGTCGCTGATCCCTATCTGGAAATGCACACCGGTCCGGGCAAGGGCTATCCGGTGTTCTTCGTGGTGGCGCGCGCCGAACAGATCGAGGTACTGAAGCAGCGCACCAGCTGGTACTTGGTGCGCGAACGTCAGGGCCGTGAAGGTTGGGTCAACGAGCAACAATTGCAGGCCACGCTGGAATTGGATGGCGGTGCATTGAAATTGGATGTGCCGACGCTGGCCAATCTTGCCACCCGTCGTTTCGAAGGTGCATTGATGCTGGGTGACTTCGGCGGCGCCAGCCTGGTTTCACTTACAGGCAGCTATGGCCTGACCGACCATCTGTCGGTGGGACTGACCATCGGCAACGCCCTGGGCAATATCAGCAATGCCGAACTGGGCACGCTGGAATTGACCCACACCATGTTTCCAGAATGGCGCATCAGTCCGTATTTCTCGCTGGGCACGGGCTTGATCCATACTTCGCCGCATACCACTCAGGTACAGGAAGTGGACAGCACCGATCAGCTCAGCTATGTCGGTGGTGGCCTGCGTATCTACGTCAGCCGTCGCTTCATGGGACGCGCCGAGTATCACTACAACTACACCTACACCAGCCGTAACGAAAACGAGGAAACTCCGGAATGGAAAGCAGGCTTCGCCTTTTTCTTCTAATCCCCCTGCTGGCCTCGCTGAGCACTGGCTGCGCCCTGTTCGGTCGTAAAGCTGCGCCTGAAGACAGTGAACCCAGCAGCGCCACGGTAGTGGAGTCCGCTTCGGGTCCCACTACCACTGCGGTAACCGAACCGGTGATCGATCCCAAGATCGAGCGCCGCAAGGTTAAGACACCGAACATCGACAGTGAGAACTTCGAGTTGGGTGCTTATGGCGGGATATTGAGCATTGAAGATTTCGGCAGCCGCCCGGTGATTGGCGCACGTCTCGCCTATCACGTGACCGAAGGCTTCTTCCTCGAAGGTTCGTATGGCCGCAGTAAGGCCGGTGTCTCCGGTGCCGAATCTATCAACCAAATCCAGATACTCAACGAAGATGGACGCCAATATTCCTACTATGCGCTGTCGGCCGGCTGGAATGCGCTACCCGGCGAAGTGTTCGTCGGTGAGAACCGCGCTTATAACACCGCGTTGTACTTCATCGTCGGCGTCGGCTCCACCCACTTCGCCAACGACAATCGTTTTACCGTAAACGGCGGCTTCGGTTATCGCATCCTATTGACCGATTGGCTGGCCACGCATCTCGATGTCCGCGATTACCTGTACGACACCGATTTGTTGGGCACGAAAAAAGTCGTCAATAACCTTGAAGCCAGTCTAGGACTCAGCTTTTTCTTTTAGGCGAGCATAGTCACACCCGCTCATTGCAAGGCAACCATCATGAAATCACTTACTCATGCATTCGTTAAGGCCGCTGCTGTAACCGGCCTGCTGGCCATGACTTCGTTGCCCGCCCATGGCGCCGGTAGCACCGCCGCACCGACTTTCACACTGCCCGGCAAGAACGCCGAGGCCATTGATCTGGCCAAATTGAAGGGCCAGGTGGTGATGTTGAACTTCTGGGCTTCCTGGTGCGGCCCCTGCCGTACCGAGATGCCGTTGATGGATCAGATCTACAAGAAGTACAGCGCTGCCGGTTTCGTGCTGCTGGGCGTCAATGTCGACACCGACTCCACCGACGCACAGAAATTCCTGTCGCAGGTGCCCGTCAGCTTTCCCATCGCATTTGACCGCGATAATAAAGTCAGCAAGCTATACGACGTTAGCGCCATGCCCAGCACGGTGTTCATCGACCGCAAGGGCAATGTGCGTGCGCTGCATCGCGGCTACAAGGCCGGTGATGAAGCCGAGTATCTGACCCAGATTCGCGCCTTGATCAAGGAATGATGTTGTTGAGAGCGTTTTCGGATGCCCCCTCCCGGCCCTCCCCCGTCGAACGGGGGAGGGTTCGATCTCACCTCCTTCCTTAAGCGGAACTTCCACGGGGAAGGGTTAAGGTGGAGGCAAAAATGCCTGTTGTTGGAGTGCATATGATTCGTCTAACTTTGCTTGCCTGCTCACTGCTGCTGTTAAGCGCCTGCAGCAGCATCGAACCTTGGGTGAAGCCCTATGAACGCGCCGCACTGGCCGACGAAATCATGTCCAACGATCGCAACCCAACGCTGGCAACCTATGGCGATCACATCCATGAAGTGCGTGAAGGCGCGCATGGCGCCACCGGTGGCGCTGGCGGCGGCTGCGGCTGTAATTAATTCCAAACTGACATGATGGGCATGCACTCTTACTCGCAACGTTCGATTCTCGGCCTAGCCGCGCTGCTATTGCTAAGCGTAAGCATCACCAGCCATGCGGGCGTGCTGCCGGAAGATCGCGCCGATATGCTGTACCACGTCTATGACGGCGGCGGCGTTGAGGTCTCCGGTCCATCGCTGTTGGTGCGCAAGAAATTCGGTGAGAGCGTGGGTGTCGACGCCACTTACGATGTCGACATGGTATCCAGCGCCTCCATCAATGTAATGACGGCAGCCAGTCCTTACAAGGAACATCGCACGCAATGGAGCAGCGGCGCCTCCTACCTGCGTGGCAAGACTACTTACAACGTAAACTTTCTCAACAGCACTGAGAAGGACTACATCTCGGACAATGTCAGCTTCGGCATCAGCGAAGACATGTTCGGTGATCTCACCACCGTCAGCTTGGGCTTCACCCGGGGTTGGGATGACGTGAAGCAACACCTGGTCAACAAAGCGGCCGGCTCAGACACCTATCTCGATAAGGGCGATGTACAGCGTCGCAACTATCGTTTGGGACTGTCGCAGATTCTAACCAAGAGCTTCATCGTCAATATGGACTATGAATCCAGCGCACTGGAAGGCTACCTGCAGAATCCCTATCGCAGCGTTCGCTATGGCGCCGCCAATGCCACGCCGCTGAGTCAGAATGAAATCTATCCACGTACTCGCACCTCGAATGCCGTAGGACTAAACGGCCGCTACTACCTGCCCTATCGCGCTTCGGTAAAGGCCGGTTATCGCTACTACACCGATAGCTGGGGCATCGTGGCTCATACCGGTGACCTGGAATACGTGCACCCCATCAAGAGCGCCTGGACCGTTGAAGTCAGCGGCCGTTACTACACCCAGACCCATGCCGACTTCTATTCGGATCTGTTCCCTTACATCAATGCCCAGAACTTTCTGGCGCGTGACAAGGTGCTGGCCACTTTCAATGACTGGTCGTTACACTTGGGCGGCAGCTGGCGCTGGACACATACGCCGAAGCTGGCCAGCGTGCTCAGCCTGTTCGTAGATCACATTCAGTACAACTATCTGGATTTCAAGAATGCGCTGGTGGGCCGCACGCCTTCGGCACAACCGCTGTATAACTACAGCGCGAATGTCTATCAATTCCAGTATTCGCTGCATTACTGATCCGTGCATTTCTTGACGCGAACTGCGCTCGCTCTTGCACTACTTGCGGCAGTAACCACTGCCGCCGCCGATGCCTTGCCGGTACGCGATCTGAATCCATTGCTATCCGGTTATGAGGTGGCACCGGCATTGCCCAGCATTGCCAGTGGTAAAAACTTGCAGGTGGAATACGCCATCAGCAGCACTTCACTGACACAACGCTCTGCTCAAGACAGCTTGCAACTGGATGCGGAAATGCAACGCTGGCAGACGACGTTCAGCCGACCGCTGACCGACCGGCTGAGTCTGCGCCTGGAGTTACCGCTTATCAGCGTCTCCGGCGGCCATCTCGACCATTTCATCGAATCCTTTCACAGCACCTTCGGCTTCCCCAATGGCAATCGGGACATCGTGCCGCGCGATCGTCTGTTGATCGAGCATGAACATTTGAATCAAGTGGATTACCGGCTTACTCAGTCCACCCAGGGCATTGGCGACATCACTCTGCGATTGGGCCACAGCTTCGGCGCTAATGCCGCTCGCGAAAACATCTTATGGCTCAGTGTGAAGTTGCCCACCGGCAACGCAGGGAAGTTAACCGGCAGCGGCGCTGCCGATCTCGCACTGAGCTTGGCCAGCTCACAGCAATGGAGTTCGCGGTGGACCACGCATGAGCAGCTTTCGATAACCGCACTGGGTCACGGCGATCGCCTGGCCGATCAACAACAGAGCGTGGCATGGAGTGGCCTGCTGGGAACGGAAGCCAGAGTGACAACGCATTGGTCCGCCGCTGTGCAGATCGATGCACATAGCAAAGTATTCGACACCGGCTTGCGTGTACTGGGTAATGCTCTACAACTCAGCCTGGGACCACGCTATGAATCCGGCGCTTGGCAAAGCAGTTTATTGATCAGTGAAGATATTGGGGTGGACACTGTGCCGGATGTGCAGTTTCAGTTTGATATCGGTAGAAAGTTTTAAGGATGCCCCCACCCTAACCCTCCCCCGTCGAACGGGGGAGGGAAATGATTTTCCCGTCTGTTAGCGGTAAGACCTTCTCATCCCCTCCCTCGCTTGCGGGGGAGGGCTAGGGTGGGGGCAAAAAAGCCGCACCAACACTAACGCGGTATCTGCTGCGTAATGCAGTGAATACCACCACCGCCCAGCAAGATCTCACGCGCCGGCACACCCACCACTTTGCGCTTCGGGAACCAACGACGCAGACGCGTCAGTACGGCCCGATCATGACGCTCATCCAGCAAGGGCGCGACCACCACCGAATTGCCGATGTAGAAGTTGATATACGAAGCAGCCAGTCGATCGCCGGCACGACGCTGCTTGCCTGCATTCAACTCATCCAATCCTGCTGCTTCTTTCTCGGTTAGAAATAAGGGACCGGGTTGCGGCAGCAGATGCACTTTAAGTTTGCGGCCGCGTGCATCGCGCGCCAGTTGCAAGCGACGCAGCGCATCGTTGGAACGCGCGTACTGTGGATCACGCTTGTTATCCGTCCAGGTCAAAGCCACTTCACCCGGTTTGATGAAGCAACATAGATTGTCGATATGGCCGTCGGTCTCATCGTTGTATACGCCCTGCCCCAGCCAGATTACCGTTGAGACGCCCAGGTATTCGTGCAGTAACAACTCGATCTGCCCCACCTCCAAATCCGGATTGCGATTGGGATTGAGCAAGCACTCTTCCGTTACCAAGGCCGTACCCTGACCATCGACATGGATACCGCCGCCTTCCAGCACCAAGGGCGCGCGATAGCGTGACAGACCCTCGATCTCCAGCACCTTCTGCGCCACCAGATCATCTTGATCCCAGGGGAAGTACAGACCCCCCTGCAAGCCGCCCCAGGCATTGAACATCCAATCAATGCCACGTACTTCACCGGCTTTATTGGTCACACAGGTGGGACCCATGTCGCGCATCCAGGCATCGTTATGCGACATCTCGACCACGCGCACACCGTCAGGCAACTGCGCTCGTGCATTCGCATACTGCGACTGCGACACGCCGACGCTCACCGATTCGCTTGCAGCGATGGCAGCGGCCACAGCGACGAACGCTTGTTGCGCGGGTTTGCCGCCCAAGCGCCAGGTATCGCCACGCTCCGGCCATAACAACCAACAACCGCGATGCGGCGTAAATTCCGCCGGCATGCTGAAGCCATCGTCCATCGGTGTAGTCAGCAAACTCGAACTCATAGACTCATCCACAATAACGCTGTAAGTAGCGCATGATCATGCCAATGTGAGTTGCTGCGCTCCCGACCAGCTCTCACCCGGTAACAAACTAACCGGCGTACCGATGATGGCCGCCTCCACACAGAGCATGTGTCGATAGCCCTCAGGCTCAAGATCGGCCAGCGCCGCCGCTTTAACCGCACCCGGATTCCAGATGACCGCATCGGTAAAGCCACGTGCGCTGCATTCCAGCGTGCGCCCAGACTCATGCACGACAATGGGTTCAAGCGCATCAAAATAGATTCGATCCACTTCGCCTGCAATGCGTACAGCCGACGAATTTTCTAAGGCCATGGCGCCGCCCGCTGCGCTATCGCTATAGCGCAAGCCTACAAGCCCCGTCACCGAAACCCGATCTATATCTGTTACCCGCAAATAGGTATGCAGCGCCGCAGTAAAAGTAAATGCCTGCACGCCGGTATTGCGAATACATAGGGTCATCTGCAACCGATTGTCGCCGAGTTGAATCAAGTACTCCGCTGTAAATGCATGCGGCCAATTCGCGCGCGTGGCCGCATCATCCTGTAATGTAAACAGCACAGAATCCGCGTTGCTGGATACACGTTGCCAAGACTTGGTGCGGGCAAAGCCATGCTTGGGTAAAGGACCTAAACCGGCAAACTGCGGAAAGATAATCGGCACACCGCCGCGAATGGCTTTTCCCGCGCCGAATTCGGCACGCTGACTCAGAAACAACCGTTCAACGCCATCCGCTGTGCGCCACGAAGTCACATGCGCGCCGTAGTCGTGAACTTCGACGCTGGCGCCCGCCACTTGCAATTGGGATTTGTCTGTCATCTCGCTTATCCGATGTATCGTATGGACAAGGCCGCTTGGACAAGGCAACCAAGAATCAACGATTGCTTATGGCCGCCTTACGCGCAACAACCAATAACGCACTACCCACAATAAACAACACCACCAGCGACAGGATGGAGTAACGACTGCCCACCAGTAGCGCAGTAGTTCCCATCAGCGCCGGCCCCAGCACCGAAGCAAACTTGCCCATCATGTTGTAGAAGCCGAAGAACTCGCCGGCACGCTCTTTAGGCACCAGCGAACCGAAGTAGGAGCGGCTTAAACTTTGGACTGCGCCTTGCACCAGACCGATGGCAATCGCCATGTAGTAAAACTCTTTGACATCGTCCATGAATACGGCGAACACCGTAACGCCGGCATACACCAGCAAGCCGATAAATATACCGCCCAGCGTGCTGTAACGATTACCCAGCCAGCCGAACAGAATGGCTGCCGGGAAGCCGATGAATTGCACGATCAACAAGGCAATGATCAAGCTGTTGGTAGGAAAACCCAACGCCAAGCCATAGTCCACCGCCATCTTGATCACGGTGTTGACGCCATCAATGTACAGCCAGTACGCCAACAGAAACAATAGCAACGCACGATAGCGACGTATTTCGTGAAACGTCGCCGTCAGTTCACCAAATCCGGCAATCAAAGCTTGTTTGAATGGCAGCGGTCGAGTGGCCGCCTTTTCTTTGACACCGAATAGCAGTGGCAGCGCAAAAAGACTCCACCACACCGCCACGGTCAGAAACGAAACCTGCACGGCGACAGCGGCGTTCGCCAAACCGAAGAAGGCCGGCTGCAAGGTCATCCATACATTCAGCGCAAACAATACGCCGCCACCGAGATAGCCCATGCCATAACCGAAACCGGACACCAGGTCGTAATGTTCGCGATCCGACACATCCAACAACAGCGAATCGTAAAAAATCAGCCCGCCCCAGAAGCCCATGGAGGCTGCCACATACATCGCTGCCGCCCACTGCCAATCGCCCTGCTGCACCCAGTACAAGCCGGCACTTCCAACCACGCCCAGCACCGTGAACCCCAACAAGAAGCGAATGCGTGCGCCGCCACGATCCGCAATGGCGCCCAACAGGGGTGCCAGTACGGCCAGAATGAAACTAGCAATGCTATTAGCCACGCCCAATCTGAAAGTACTGGTAGCAGCATCAATGCCGGTACTCCAATACTGCTTGAAGAAGATGGGAAAGAAGCCTGCCATGATGGTGGTGGCGAAGGCGGAATTGGCCCAGTCGTACATGGCCCAGCGAAACACGGGCTTCTGACGGAGGGTGCCAAGGACATTGGTGCTGTTATTCATTGTGCCAACTCACTTGCCCTCTCCCTAACCTCGGTAATTGCTTCCTGCATTACTCTACCTCCTGCATCCATGCAGTCGTCTCCCGCATGCGGGAGAGGTAAGAAATTTACGATTGCATCTGCGCCAGATGCTCACGAGTCTCGTTGAAGCGCAGGTCCGGCCAACGCTCCAACGTCAGGCCAAGATTCACGCGTGTCGGTGCGAGATACACCAGCGCGCCGGAATGATCGACGGCCAGATTGTCGTAGCCTTTGACACGCAGCTCTTCCAGCTTCTTATCGTCTCCATACACCCAGCGCGCAGTATGCACGTTGATGTTGTCGAAGCTGCACTGCACGCCGTATTCGTCCTGCAGACGGAACGCCACCACATCGAACTGCAGCTGACCCACCGCGCCGAGAATCAAATCGTTATTACGCAGCGGTCGGAACAACTGCGTCGCGCCCTCTTCGCACAACTGATCCAGGCCTTTTTGCAGTGCCTTCATACGCAGCGGATCGCGCAGCACCACACGCCGGAATAGTTCCGGCGCGAAGTTGGGAATGCCGGTGAACATCAAGGACTCACCTTCGGTGAAGGTGTCACCGATGTTGATGGTGCCATGATTGTGCAGGCCGATGATGTCGCCGGCAAAAGCCTCTTCGGTGTGCTGACGATCTGCCGCCAGGAAGGTCAGCGCATCGCTGATGCGCATTTCCTTCTTCAAACGCACATGGAAGAAACGCATGCCCTTGGTGTACTTGCCGGAACAGATGCGCATGAAGGCGATGCGGTCACGATGGCCCGGGTCCATGTTTGCCTGAATCTTGAACACGAAGCCGCTGAGTTTTTCTTCACTGGCGACTACTTTACGCCCCGTAGTCGCGCGCGGCTGAGGGCCCGGCGCAAATTCGACAAAGCTATTCAACAACTCGGTCACGCCGAAATTGCTGATGGCTGAACCGAAGAACACTGGAGACTGCTTGCCCGCCAAGTACTCTTCCAATACGAACTCCTGCGTCGCGCCGCGCACCAACTCCACTTCATCGCGGAAGGCTTGCGCGCGATCAGCCAAAAATTCCGTAGCAGCATCGCTGTTTAAACCATCGATGGTATCGGTAGTGCCGGCGCGCCCCTTCTCGCCGGCGCGATACACATAGATACGATCTTCGATCAGATGATAAATGCCCCGCAGCGAATGCCCCATGCCGATGGGCCAGGTAATCGGCGCGCACTTGATCTTCAATACCGTTTCGATTTCATCCAGCAACTCGATGGGCTCGCGACCTTCGCGATCCAGCTTGTTGATGAAGGTCATGATGGGCGTATCGCGCAGACGGCACACTTCCATCAGCTTGATGGTGCGATCTTCCACGCCCTTGGCGCAGTCGATCACCATCAGCGCCGAGTCCACGGCGGTGAGCGTGCGATAAGTATCTTCGGAGAAGTCTTCGTGGCCGGGCGTATCGAGCAAGTTGACCATGCGTTCCTGATACGGGAACTGCATCACCGATGAGGTCACCGAGATACCGCGCTGCTGTTCCAGCGCCATCCAGTCGGAGGTGGCATGACGCGCTGCCTTACGGCCCTTCACCGTACCGGCAAGCTGGATGGCACCGCCGAACAGCAGTAGCTTTTCAGTGAGCGTGGTCTTGCCGGCGTCCGGGTGACTGATAATCGCGAACGTGCGGCGACGTTGCACTTCTTTATAAAAAGGGGCTTGTTGCAATGCTTGCAGGGATTCAGACATGAGGCGCGGCTGGGGAAAGCTCAAAGGGGCGCGATTGTAACGGATCGCGGCAGCCCGCAGCGGTCGCGTTCGGGGTTACTTGGCCTCCTTACTTGGCTTGAGCGCCCACCACCAGAAAATCGTCTGCTGCCTCATGCATTTGCGGCGCAATGCAGGCCGGCGCCACGCAGGGATTGAGTTTGAACAGTACGCTGAGCTGGAAACGATAGGCCGATGCACCGCTGGCCTCCCAGTCTTCCGGCACGGTAAAGCGCACCTGTTTCACCGCCTTGATGGCCGTGGCATCGAATTCGCCGGCGGGGTCGGCGGTCACCACTTCGACATCGTCGGCCCGGCCTTTCTTAGTGATAGTAAACGCCACCAACACCCGGCCCTGCAGACCTGCGCGCAAGGCCCCACTGGGATAGCTGAGGGTATTCAAATCGGCGCTCAGCGACGGCAAGGCGCGCTTTGCCGGGGTCTGCGCATGGGCAGGCATGCCAAGCGGCAGCAGCAGAACCAACCACAGGAGAGTTCGCGAACGCATGCTCATACCCCATCATTATCTGCGATGGCGTTGCTACGGACACACTAACAGTGCTCGTCGATTCCGTTCGGCTCATCCTGTAGCAGCGACAATTTATATACCCAGGCATCTTCGCGATTGGGCGTGCCCTGATAGTACGCCTTACGCACGCCGACGCGCACGAAGCCCAGCGATTCGTAGAGATAAATGGCCACCGGGTTGGAAGGTCTGACCTCCAGAAAGGCATCGTGCATGCCGGCCTTGCGCGCATAGTCCAGCAAGTATTCCAGCAATTTGCGCCCCACACCCTGATCGCGCAAATCGCGATGAATGCAGATATTCAACAAATGCGCCTCATCGGCGCCAAAGGACATGATGGCGTAGCCGTGCACCACGCCGCGCATTTCCACTACGCGGCATAGATAGCCGACACGTACGCAGTCGCGAAAGATTCCCTCGCTCCAGGGGAAGGGATAGGTGTCGTGCTCGATGTCGATGACCTGCGGAATATCCGCCTGGGTCATGACACGCACCCGCACCAGGCGCGTGAGTTGTTCTTTCAGTTCGGCACTCATGCCGACTTCACCGGCGTAGCTTCATAGGTGCGCAGCGCCAACTGCAAATCGTCCCAGGCTTTGCGCTTTTCGCCGGGGCTGCGCAGCAGATACGCCGGGTGATAGGTCACCACCACCGGTCGTGTCCCCAAACGATGCACCTGACCGCGCAACTTACCGATGGGCGTTTCGGTGTTGAGCAGATTCTGCGCGGCAATGCGCCCCACACACAGAATGATGCGCGGATTCACCAGCTCAATCTGTCGCGCCAGATAGGGAATACAAGCCGCCACTTCTTCGGGCTTGGGATCGCGATTGCCGGGCGGCCGCGACTTGAGCACATTGGCAATGAACACCTGCTCGCGCGGAAAGCCCATGGCCTGCAACATGGAATTCAGCAGCTGACCGGCACGACCGACGAAGGGCTCGCCCTGGCGATCTTCATCGGCGCCCGGCGCTTCACCGACAATCATCCATTCGGCCTGACGATTACCTACGCCGAACACGCCCTGGGTACGCGAGGCATGCAAGGGACAACGAGTACAGCCGCGCACGGCTTTGAACAGTTCGTCCCAATCCATACTGGCCACGCTGGCCATGCCGGCAACATTATCATCATGCGTCGCGGTAACTAATGAAGGTGCCGATGTAGGAATAGTTGCAGCCGCCGGGCTGACCAATGGCATGACAGTAATCGGTGCAACTTCGGCAACCGATGCGACTGGCGCAGCCGTTGCCGCTGGGAGGTCCGGCTGATCGCGGCGCACCCAGACATCCACATCCATGGCTTTCAGGAAATGCAGACGTCGTGCATCCATCAAGTAACAACCATCGCATCGCCAGGCATGATTCGAGCTGCAACCATACTAAGTCGTCACATTACGTTTGCGAATTCTGCGCCACAGCCATAGCAAGGGCGCGGAAGCAGCGTAAGTACCGAAAGTTATCAACAGTGTCTCAGCAGGACCCGCGGCATACAGCGCATAGATCAACGGCACCAGTACCAGGTAGGCCGCCGGCACCTTGCCGCGCAGATTGAGATCTTTGCCGCTCCAATAGGAAAAATTGCTGACCATCAAGGCGCCGATGATGGCGGTGATGCTGAAGCCCAGCACCAGCTTGGCCAAGCTATCGAGTTCATACTGACTTGCCACCCAGATGAAGCCGGCAACGCAGGCCGCCGCCGAGGGACTGGGCAGGCCCTGGAAATAACGTTTGTCGCTGCTGGCGGATTTGACGTTGAAGCGCGCCAGACGCAGCGCCGCACACACCGCATAGAAGAAGGCCGCCAGCCAGCCGAAGCGATACCAGAACTGACCGTATAGCTTGATCGCCGCGATGCCCCACTGATAAGCCACAATGGAAGGCGCCAAGCCGAAGGCCACCATGTCGGACAGACTGTCGTATTCCTTACCGAATGCGCTTTGGGTATTGGTCCAACGCGCGACGCGACCATCCAGACCGTCGAACAACATGGCAATGAATACCGCCATGCCGGCCCGATAAAAATTGCCGTCGATGGCCGCCACAATGGCGTAAAAACCGGAGAACAGAGTGCCGGTGGTGAGCAAGTTGGGCAGCAGGTATACGCCGCGTCCGGGCTTGCCGTCTTCATCGAGCGAAGTGGATTCTGGTTCCAGCGTCATGAGTGATTTAATCCAGTCAAATCCCGCCAAGGTCCGGCGAACAGGCATGATAGCAGGCATAACCGGAAACCAAAGCTGTGTTGTACCGGGTATGGCGCAGCTAGAATCCCGCCTCGCACCCAGTCCGACAACGCGAGCTGCCGCACAGAACCGATTCTCGGCCTGTGCCAGCTTGATAGCACCGTTCAATCCAGCTCTTCCCAGCTTTTGCATGCCAGCTTTTACATGAAGTCCATCGTCAGGCCTCTCGCCCTACTATTGCTGCTGACCCTGTCGTTTAACACGCAGGCCGATCAACAGCGCGACCCGGCTTTGGGCCCGTTACTGCAAAAGGCGCTGGTCGATGGCAAGTGCTTTGAGGACAAGTACGATCGCGCCGTGTGGTTTGCCGCCATGGAGCCGCGCTTGAAAAGCCTGCTCAAGGACGAGGCGGAACGCACGCTGATTCTTGAACAGGTGCAATGCGAAGCCAAACGTCTGCAACTGCCGCCGCAACTGGTCATGGCGGTGATCGATGTGGAAAGTCGTTTCAATCGCTGGGCGGTGTCATCGGCCGGCGCAGTGGGCTTGATGCAGGTGATGCCGTTCTGGCCCAAGCAACTGGGCATGACCAATAAACAGCTGGTGGAAATTCCACACAACATTCGCATGGGTTGCACCATTCTCAAGTACTACCTGGAACGCGAGCGCGGCGACTACGCCCGCGCGCTGGCTCGCTATAACGGCAGTCTGGGACGGCGCAACTATTCGGATCTGGTGCTGGTGCGTCTGGCCAATCGCTGGCAGTTCAAATAGCGACTGAAAGCAATTAATCGCAGACTACAGAGTGATGAAGCCAGTCGCGGGTTGCGGGGTTAAATCCCCGGCCACTCGCTGCACATCGGTGACGTTCGAACCCGGCGAGCCCTGCCATAGCCATTGAGCCAGAGCCTCAACTGCCGCGGCCTCGCCTATCGCCACTACTTCCACGCGACCGTCCGGCAGATTCTTGGCGTAGCCGGTCAAGCCAAGACGCAATGCCTGTGTGCGGGTGCTGGCACGAAAGAACACCCCCTGCACGCGACCTGAAACCAAGAAGCGCGCGCCAGTGCTGGACTGAGACATGGTGAAGTAACTCAAAACATCGGCTTAGAGGGACGCCCAGGAGGACGCTTAGGGAGAGACTCAGAGCGTCGAACCGATGCGCTGTGCCTCAATCGCTTTGGCACGCGCATCCAATGCCAGCTGTCGCGCGCGTTTGTATTGCACGTTTTTCAATGCGCTCTCGGCCTGCGATAAGGCGGTATGCGCTTCCTGCATCTGCTGCGCGGCCTTCTGCTCGCCGCCAGCCTGCGTAGCGGCTTCGATGGCCTGGCGCGCATCGCTCATTTCCTGCACCGGTGCAACCGCGCAGGCGGCGAGCAATGCAACACATCCGGCAGCCGTTAACAGCAACGTCCGGCACGGAAAATGATGGGCAATTGCGCGGATCATGACAGGCTTTACTAGGGTGCTTGACCAACAACGAATCGGTATGAAATCGACAGCATTCAAATGTCGACATAACGCGTAGACATCGTCTGCAACATGCGCCGACTGCATGGCCGGCAGACCCTAACAATGCGATTCCGTGTAGTCAACAGCCTGTCGGATCGCACACTAACTGAATCAACCTATGCCGGGCGACGTTGCCTGACTACAATCACAGACTTATCCGCTTCAATTCATCCAACCAACGAGCGCAGCGTGACCGATATCTTGGTTTTGTATTACTCGCGCCACGGGGCTACCGCAGAACTGGCACGCCAAGTGTGCCGCGGCGTTGAATCGGTACCTGGCATGCAGGCGCGCCTGCGCACGGTAGCCGCGATCACCACGGTAATCACGCAGGTACCCGAACCTGAAATACCACATTCAGGTCCACCCTACGCCACGGTAGACGATCTGCGCGAATGCGCCGGATTACTGCTCGGCAGCCCCACCCGCTTCGGCAACATGGCCGCCCCATTGAAGTACTTCCTCGACGGCACCAGTGCTTTGTGGGCCAGCGGCGGCTTGGTCAATAAACCTGCTGCGGTATTCACTTCCACGCAGACCATGCATGGTGGGCAGGAAACAACACTGCTGAGCATGATGCTGCCACTGCTGCATCATGGCATGTACTTGATCGGACTGCCCTACACGGAAGCCGCCTTGACGCGCACGCAGAGCGGCGGCTCGCCTTATGGCGCAAGCCATGTAGCAGGCAAAGCCACAGCCACATTAAGCGACGATGAAAAACTGCTGGCACAACTGCTCGGCCAACGAGTTGCACAACTGGCCAAACAACTAGCCTAACAACTGGCACACGCATAGCAACTATCAATACTCATGAACTCACTCAATGTGTACCCGCGGTATGCACGCCGCTGTGTGTTGGCGACCTGGACGATATTGTTCGCACTGGTGTGTGCGCGTCAGTTGCAACAAGGTTTTAACTTGACTCAAGTGGGCTGGGCCTTGTTCTTCGCTCTACCCTTGCTGGTAGCGTTACCCGGCTTATTGCAAGGCAAGCGCTATACCCATGCATGGGCGACGCTGTGTGTACTGCCCTACTTCGTCATTGGCATCACCGAGGGCGTTGCCAACGTTAATTTGCGTACCTGGGCACTGAGTCTGTTAGGCGCTTCGCTGCTGTGGTTCTTTGCGCTGCTGTTCTTTCTGCGCGCCACACGAACCAGTGCGGAAACAACCGAGGCATAGCCTTTATTTTAAACGCTATTGCAGGGATGCAACGGCGACTGATTGTCCAGCACCCGCAATACTTCCGCACAGACGCGTTGTCGCAACTCCAGTAAGGATGCATCTGAGGAAAATGCGATATGCGGCGTGATGATGACATCGGGTCGTTGCAATAGCGCCACCGGCGGCGCCGGTTCTCCCTCAATGACATCCAGCGCGGCGCCGGCCAGCCACTGCGCGTCCAGCGCCTGCTGCAACGCAACGTTATCCACCAAACCGCCGCGACTGACATTGATCAACCAGGGGCGCCGTGCACAACCGCGCAGGAACTCGCGATCGATCAAGTGATGCGTGCCGGGCAACAGCGGCAGATGCAGAACAATCGCATCGGCTTCGCGCTGCAATGACGCCAACGAGACACTGAATACATTGGGTTGTAATTCGGTCGATTCGGCATGAGCAGTCATCAAGCTGGGTGAGTTCACCAACACTCGACAACCGAATCCCTGCGCAAGTTTGTATGCGGTGCGCTTACCGATATGGCCATAACCGATGATGCCCACACAACGCTCGCGCACTCGACGCAGCGGCGGCGCAGATTCGGGTTGCCACAATCCCAGTCTGGCTTGGCGATCCAGCAGTGCTATGCCACGCCAGGCGGATAACAATAAAGCAACGACGTGATCCGAAACCTCTTCCACGCAGTAATCGGGCACATTCGTGACCCAGGCGCCACGTGCAGTGGCAGAAGGAATGTGAATGTTGTCGAGACCTACGCCCATGCGCGCGACGATGCGCAAATTGCTGGGCACTGCAATGGCTTGCGCCGAGACTTGCGCCCAGCAGGTCATGATCGCCAGAGGATCATGCTGCCGCACCAGCGCTTCGACATCCTCTGCAGAGCCGGCAGTCACCGGCCCGGCGATCAAGCGATAACCGGCGGTCTCGATCATAGGACGCTCGACCTCGACATCCGGCCAGGGATGATCGGTCAGCACCACCGTACCGCGCATGGTCATCGCTTAGTTATAAAGACGTGGCTTACTTTTTCTTTTTCTCAGTACGCGCCAGGGCGATCGCCTTGTCGGCGCGTACCAACCACTCTTCCAGAGTTTTCACACCGTCGCTGGGCACGATGTACTTGCCATCCACCACCAGTGCCGGCGTACCCGACACCTTGTGATTCTTCATCAGCTGTTCGGCGCGCACGGTGCTCGATTTCACGCCGAACGAGTTATAGGCCGCAGTGAAATCCGCCGCGCTGATGCCCTGCTTGGCAACGAAGGCAGTGATGCTTTCTTCATCCATCAGCTTGATGTTCTGCGCATGGATGCCACTGAATATCAAACGATCCATCTGCTCAAGCTTGCCCATGGCTTGCAAGGCATAGAAGGCCTGCGAAATCGGCTGCCAGCTGCTGCGTCCCAACGACACCGGTACGCGTTCAAACGCCACATCGCTGGGCAGCTTGGCCGCCCATGGCGTCACCACCGGATAAAAGGCATAGCAATGCGAACAGTAGTAGGAGAAGAACTCGGTCACGACAATCTTGTTCGGGTTGCTGGTGGGCTGTGCCGGGCTCAGCACCTGGTAGTCCTGCCCTTCCACAGCAACCTCGGCAGCCTGTGCCGACAGACCCAAACAGGACAAGGCCAGAACAAACAAACGAATCAAACGGTGACGCATTTACATATCCCCAGAATTACATTCATCAGACAATCGACATTCACCCGGCATCGGGGAATGACTTAAAAATCCAGTGCAATCGTGCATGGGCTGCCCATTCAGACGTGCCGTTTATCCGCCGGTTCCGCAACGACCACGTCTGCAGCCGCCGACCGACGATTTTTCCGCACCCTGTCACAACCCCATCCAAACCGGCGCGCAGTTTAGCCCAGGGCCTGCCGTCAAACTATGCCGTCGCAGCGATGGCATAGTTTGAGGATAGCCCCAAGTCTCCGGCGCACCGTCGGCAGCCTGTATACTCCCGGCTTTCTTCAGCATTCGAGGCGGCATACATGACAGTGAGCTCTTCTCCAGTGGCAGTGGTTACTGGTGGTGCAGGCGGTATCGGCACTCCCATTTGCGTGGGTCTGGCCCAGGCCGGCTTTCAGGTGGTGGTCGGTTACAACCGTTCCGCCGATGCCGCGCAGAAGCTGGCCGGTGAACTACCGGGCACTGGCCACAGCGCACTCGCCGCACCGGTGACCAACAGTGCCGGCCTGAAGCAGCTGGCAGTCGACGTGCAACAACGTTATGGCCGCTGCGATGTATTGGTGAATTGCGCCGGCACCACGCGCTTCGTGCCGCATAACGATCTGGAAGGCCTGGACGATGCCTTGATCGATGAAATCCTGGCCACCAATGTGCGCGGCACCTTCGCACCGCTACGCGCGTTGAAATCGCTGTTGGAACAAAGCCCGCTGAAGGGCGGCGGCGTGGTGATCAACATTTCCTCCATCGCCGCCGTTATCGCCATGGGCAGCAATGTCATGTACTGCGCATCGAAGGCTGCAGTGGACAACATGACCAAGTCATTGGCGCGGGCACTGGCGCCGAAGATTCGCGTGCTGTCGGTTTCGCCCGGCTTGGTGGATACCGAGTTTGTGAAATCCCTGGATCAAAGCTGGCGCGATGAACAGGCTTCGCGTACGCCGTTGAAGCGTCTGGCCATGCCGGAGGAAATTGCCGCAGCGGTGGTTTCGGCCATCACGCATTTGACCTTCAGCACTGGCGCCATCATTGCGGTAGATGGCGGTCGGCCGTTGGCTTGATGTAGGTCGGGTTAGCTGTCTTCAGCGCTACCCGACATCTTCAAGAAGTCGGGTAGCGCTGAAGACAGCTAACCCGACCTACAAGCAGGCATTGATTTAGCAATGCCTGCATACATCAGCCTCGATGCTATCGGCTGATCTTATCTGTAGTCTTCTTTCCAGAATTCATCGGCGTCTTCGCAAATCCATTCAGCGAGTTTGCGCGTGGGATTCCAATACACCGAAGTGCTGCGGCCCGCTGCACCCGTGGTCGGATCCACCATCACTGCTTCGAGATTCTGACCGCCATTGATCTTGCGGATGCGCTCCACTACATGTCGTGTACTGTTGCCGTTGCGAATGCCGACGGTGTCCACCACCAATGTGTCGCCATCCCACTTACCCACCGAATCACCGAAGAAACTGGGTTTCACATCTTTGGGATGATCGACATTCATGTAGATGCGACGCACCAGTTGCATCTCTTGTCCGACGAATACGATCACGCGCTCGGTCTGCAAAATATCGACCACGCCTTCCACGCCACCGAAGGAAGTGAAGGAAGGAAAACATTGCAGACGGGTATTACCGGTCTCGCCACCTGCAGCGCCCGGCCCGGCACCGCCTGCGCCCGCAGGCGCTCCACCTGGAGCAGCACCTGCGGCGCCCATACCGCCGGCGCCAGCACCACCAGGTGCGCCGCCGCCAGGACCCGCGCCTGCCCCCATTGCTGCGCCACCCGCCCCTCCAGGTGCACCGCCTGGAGCAGCACCCGGCGCACCATCGGCAGGACCACCACCGCCTCCGGCTGCCATACCGCCTGCGCCACCTGCCGCCATGCCACCGCCAGGCCCACGCGCAGGATCCATCGCACTCCAGGTGCCACTGATATCGCGCGGATCGGCGCTGGGTGGAATCGTCACTACCGGCGCGGCAGTTTGCGTGGTCGTGCTGGTCGGACCGCGCATGGATAAATCTTCAGCCGTGGGCTTGCGCAATTGCGCCAGCGCTATGGAAAACATCAAACACCCGGTCACGCCGAGCGTCATGCTCAAAGCTGAACTGCCTTTCATATTCCCCCCGCAATGATTTTTTTGCATGCTAGCTCATCTGCATGACAGCAGTTGCTATCTTGACTTTTCACGACGTTGAACTACTAACAGCTGTGCCAAAATCGCTGCATATAAAAAATTCCTGTTAACGATAGTTAGCATTGCGGGGGATCCCCATATGAAAACATCGCTGTGTTCAGCCGCGTTGATAACCTTGGCTATGTGCGGCACGGCACTGGCCCATCACTCAGTGGCCGCCTTTGATCGTGATAATCCAGCGGTGCTGGAAGGCACGGTTAAGGAATTCAAACTGGCCAATCCGCATGCATGGATCTATGTAGTCGTGCCCAATGAAAAAGGTGGCTCGGATGTCTGGGCGCTGGAAGGCACGGCCGGCGCAGGTCTGCTGCGTAGTGGCTATACCAAGTACACACTCAAGGCCGGCGAGAAAGTCAGCATCATGATTGCGCCGCGTCGCGATGGCACACCGGGCGGCGAATGGACGCGCATTCTTTCCGTAAATGGGCAGCCGATGCAGCTCAACCGGCAACAATAAGTCCACTCATCCCCAATTCATCATCCGCTTCGGACAGGGAGACGCTTAATGAAGGCCTGTTACTACCTGCTGGCCCGTCTGACACTGAGCAGCCTGGCGCTGAGCAGTATCGCTACTGCAGCCACACCACCCGACTTGAGCGGTGTATGGCAGGTGAGCGCCGCCGTGCGCGAATTGAAAACCACCGATGGCAAGGCGCCGCCGCTGCTGCCGGACGCACAAAAAACCTATGACGAGCGACGCGCTCAGTTAAAACAGGGCAAGGCCAGCTTCGATACCACGCAACGCTGCAAGCCCATGGGCCAGCCACGCATCATGTACGACTCGAAGGACTTTCCCTTCGACATCGTGCAGACACCTAAAAAGATCTTCATCGGCTATCAATGGAACCGGCAACCGCGCCACATTTACATCGATGAAAATCACTCGGGCATTTCGCCGGTGTTCTATGGCTACTCATCCGGTCGCTGGGAAGGCAACACTCTAGTAGTGCAGGTAGTGGGCATTGATGACTCTACGCTGCTAGACGCATCTGGCCTGCCGCACAGCGATGCCATGAAACTGACTGAACGTTATCAACTGAAAAACAACGGCCAACAACTCGAAGTACGTTACAGCTTCGACGATCCAAGCACCTTCAGCAAAAACTGGGATGCAGTGGTGACCTTCAACAAGATCCCAAATGGCCGTGTTGCCGAAGACATTTGCGTGGATCGGCTCAAGCTGTTCAGCAAGTAAACACTGACTGCAAACGTCACCATTAATAAAGGCGCTGCCCTCACGGACAGCGCCTTTATTTTTAACGGCAGATACGATCGGTTACCCAGCTGCTACCAGGAAGTCGCGCCACCATCACAGGAAATATCGGTAGCGGTAATCCAGGTGGACTCATCCGACGCCAGGAAGGTTGCCAACCAACCAATGTCTTCAGGCTGGCCGACGCGCTTGATCATTTTCTTCTTCAACACATTGTCGAGAAAGCCAGGCTGCTTCAACACCGGCGTGGTGGCAGCAGTGACAATCATGCCGGGACAGATGGAATTGGCGCGAATCCCGAACGGCCCGCCTTCCATCGCCAGCTGACGCGTCATGGCCAGTACGCCGCCCTTACCGGCGCAATGCGCCAGTGCCGGCGAACCTTCCAATGCCACCCAGGCATTGGCAGAAGCGAAGTTGACGATAGTGCCGCCCTGCTTCTTCAAATGCGGCCAAGCAGCCTTACACGCCAGGAAAACCACATCCAATTCGCATTCCAGCGTCTTCTTCCAATCCTTGACATAGTCCATCTCTTCAATCCATTTGAATGCGCCCCAGGCACCGGCATTCACCAGCGAATCAATGCGGCCGTAGTGCTGCACGGTGGCATCGACCAGGCGCTGTACCTGCGCTTCATTGGTCAGGTCGATGGGATGCACGCTTTCCATGATCAAGCCTTCGCTCTTGGCTTCGTCCACTGTCGCCTGCACCGAGTTCGCATCGATATCGGTGGCCATCACCTGCGCACCATGACGCGCAAACATCAAGGCACAGCCTTTACCAATACCGGCGCCCGCGCCGGTGATCAATGCGACTTTGCCCTTCAAACGATCCGATAACACAGCCATGACTTGCTCACTTAGAAAACAAAAGATCGAAAACCAAGAAAATTCTTACAGGCCTTGCAGGGCGCGCTTCACCAGCGTCACCGCATCGCCATCGGTGCGGAAACCGGCGGCCAGCGACTTGGGCACATTCAGCGGCGGCTGACGCGCGAAGCCGGCTTCCAGCTTTTCATTGGGTTCATAGGTGACGCGGCTCAGCACATCCTGACCATAGATGCTGGCGATGGCCTGTACCAATTCCCCCAAGCTCAAACGCAACACCGGCATCTGCCAGGTACGCTGCTTGGCAGCCACTTCAGCCGGCAGCACCGATGCATGCAGCAGGTTATCCACCATGCATTCGCGCGACGCGAACCATGAAGTGCCCTGTGCCGAGACCGGGCATACGAAACTCTTACCGGAGGAGAGGCTGGTGATGATATCGCTCAAGAAAGCGGATAACAGGCCGGCAGCCACCGGCGGACGCGCCACGATGCCAGGAATGCGCACCGACACGCCATCAATAAAACCCTTGCGGCTGTAATCCGACACCAAGTACTCGCCCATCAACTTATGCGTGCCGTAACTCAGGAACGGGTCCGGCAGCGTGTTCTCATCGATCAGCTCGGTGGGACGATTGGTATAAACAGCAATCGTGCTGGCGAACACCAGGCGTGGCTTGGTGTTCAAGGCACGCAAGGCTTCAAGAATATTGATCGTGGCATAGAGATTCACCTGCAGACCGAGATCGAAGTTCTGCTCAGCCGCGCCACCGGGAATGCTGGCCAGATGGAAGAACATATCGACGCCATCGCCAATGGCCTTGTTCAGTAGTTCTTTGTCGGCAATGCTGCCTTCCAGCGCGACCACACGTGGATCTTGATACTTGGAACTCACACGCATATCGAGCACCGTGATGCGCGTCGGCTTGCCGCCAATCTGCTGCTCACCCGCAGGTGTGAGCAAGCGCTTCACCAAAGCCTGACCGATGAAGCCATCGCCACCAGTAATCACTATCTTCATGTGTTCTTCGCTCTTTCAGTAAAACGTTGCAATGAATCTAAGGATAAGTCTTCTGCACCATGCGCTGTTCGATCTTGCCGAAGAGGGTCTTGCCGCTGGCATCGAACATATCAATGCGCACCACATCGCCAAACTTCATATAGGGCGTGATCGGCGCGCCGCTGTCTTCTTTCTCGATGCCGCGTCGTTCGGCAATGCAGGCCGAACCTACTTCGCGGTAATTGTCGTTGGACACCGTGCCCGAACCCAGCACCGTGCCGGCATGCAAGCGCCGCGTACGTGCGGCATGAGCAATCAGTTGCGCGAAGCTAAAACCCATCTGACCCGCATGAGGATGGCCGAATTCTTTATCGTTCCAATGAATGTAAATGGGCAGCTGCACGCGGCCATCACGCCACGCATCGCCTAATTCGTCTGGAGTTACCGCTACCGGCCCGAAGCTCGATGATGGCTTCGCCTGCAGAAAACCAAAACCTGTCTTGATATCGAAACCCGCCAGCACCCGCAGGCTGACATCGTTGATCAAGGTCAGCAGCTTGACGTGCTGTGCCGCGTCTGCAGCAGTGACACCCATCGGCACGTCATCGAGAATCACGCCCACTTCAGCCTCAAAGTCCATGCCATCGGCTTCGCTGGGCAATGGCACGTCTTCATGCGCACCGAGAAAATCGTCCGATGCGCCCTGGTACATCAAGGGGATTTCGCGCTTGTGCTTGGGTGGGTCCATGCCCAGCACTTTTTCCAGCAAGTCGCCGTGACTGTGGAACGCGGAAGCATCCAGCCATTGTGGTGCACGCGGCAACGGCGCCATGGCTTGTTGTGCATCGAAGGGTTCCGCCGCCACACGACCGGCATGCAGATCGCGTGACAATTGCTGCAGCCTGGGCTCGACTTGGCTCCAGCTCTCCAGGGCAGTGATCAAATTGGCGGCGATGCCATCGGCAGCAACTGCTTTGCTCAGGTCCGTGGTGACTATCACCAGTTGACCGTCACGCGTACCGTTTCTAAGTGTGGCCAGCTTCACGACCGCCCCTAATTTCTCGATAATTAATGAAGTGCTGTTTGACTGGCGCCAGCCAAAAGGCGGCGCATTGTAGCAGCCGGAATTGCCTTATCGGGATGCGGTATACGTGCTTAGAAGGCGATTTTTTTGTCACTAATTTGTGCCTTGGTAACAGGCCGGACAGGATCTGTTCAACCCAATGCACTAAACACCCAACACGCTCAGTGCGTCATGGCATAGACCGCGTAGTTCACGCCCAGCCGGATGCCGAGATTGGAGTCTTCCTGCGGATACCTGGGCTCATCCGCCAGTTGCCATGAATCACCGAGATCGTTGTTGAAAGCGATGGCGACCATCACGCGGCCCTCATCGTCCACCACGCCACGCCAGTGCGAAATCGCACCATCGTCCCTATAGGGTGCGCCATAGCCGTTACGCATCATGGAACGAAAGTTACCGACCTGCTTGCGTTCGCTCAAGTCGTACACGGTGTGGAACATGGGATGATCGTCCGGCAGATCGATCACCGGGCGATCGGGAAATATCTTCTTCAATCCCGCTTCGAAGCCCGCCCATTCAGTGGTGCCGAAAAAACTATCGCACAACAGGTAACCGCCACGCAGCAGGTATTCGCGAATCTTGGCAGCCTGTGCATCGGTGAGATCCCAATTACCCGGCATGCCGACAATCAAGAACGGCCAATCGAAAATGTCATCGCCATCGTCGGGATTGACCGGCTGTTCCACCGAACGCACATCGATCAAACTCAAGCGTTTCAACAAACGCACAAAAGTGCGATCGCCCTTGGGATAGTCGACGGTCCAACTGCCGCCACCCTGTGTCCAGTCGCCGCCGCCGCCAAAACCGCCACGTGAACGGCCCGGATACATCAGACGTCCGACCACGAACTCGGCCGGGACCTGGTAATCCGCAGGCAACTCCACATCGGCTTCCGATTCCATGCCGCGATACACGCGGAACTCGCGCCCCGCATACACCAGCGCCGAACTTAGCAATAAGGCCAAGCCAAACCACATAGCCCGTTTACGTAACGACTTCGGATGCGAGTTATTGTTAGTCATATCGATCAGATACCAATACGTCGGCTGCTTTCACTGGCACCGGCACTGTTTGCAAAGTAATTGAGCAGATAAGCGCGGCGCTGCTCGGCAAAACCTTTAATGCTCATGCCGGCCGGCCCCATAAAACCGCCACCACCGCCACTGCTTTCCTGAGTCAAGCTGGTGGCAAATGCCTCCGAAGAATACAGCTTGCGTTGATCCTGCTTCACGTCTTCAGCGATCAAGGCCTGATATTGCGCCGCAATGGGACCCAGCTTGTTCCAATCCAACCACTTGGTGGCGATGTCACGTACATAGCCGAGATAACGCTGCTTAAGCGCCGGCACCGCCAGCAACTTGCTCAACAATGGCTTGGAAGTGTCACTGGCACTCACCAACGGGTCCACCGCCACACCATTGCCACTCACACCGGCGCCACCACCACGACGTCCCATACGTTCCACTTCGCTCATGGTCTCGTTGGCATCGTGCGGCGTGATGTGGAACATGCCGGCCTTGTCCGTGTACAGGCTGTAATCGCTGGCGCGCAACCAGTAACCATCATTGTTGATCAAGGCATTCTCGACTGCGAGCACGCGCAGCACACCATCCACATCGAGAATGGGCTTGAGTGCTGCCTCGAGTTTATCCGTCGGCGTCTGATTCAACACCTTGGTGAGATTGATCAGCGCCGCCCAGGATTCAGGCTTGTCCTTGCTGGTAATTTGAAATACCGATTGATAGTAGGACTCATTTTCACCCCAGTATTCCAGGCCACCGCGACCATTGGGCGAACCATGTATTTTCCAACGTGCGCCCGCAGCGCCATTGGTGGCCTCTTTGACGAAGTCGCTATTGAAGGGCTGCGAATTGACGTAAACACCCCAGCTCTCGCCATTGATCACCACACGCATGTAGTTGGCCTTGGGCGCAGCCACATAGTCGCGCGCGATCTGCATGTATAGGATGGTGCGCAGATAACTCGGGTCTTGCGCGGCATTCAGCAGCTCCAAGGCTTCATAACCCAGCACCTTCTGCTTCTTGTCCACCATGTCGAACGACAGCTTCAACGGCCGCTTATAGCCATCCGGAACCTGCATGTATGAAGTGTTGCCACGGAAGTGCACGCCCACATTCTGATAGGTCTTGCCGTCGAGGACCACCGTGGCGGGCATATCAATGTCGGTGCCCTTGTAGGCCACCATCTGCGCTTCCCAGTTGCTATCTTCGAAATTGATGAACACCGTGCGCAGCACGCTGGGATCGTATAACGCTTTACCGGGATAGGATTTAACTTGCGTCGGCGCCAGTTTGGCATTGACAGCGACGCTGCTGGTGTCAGTGCTGCCGCCACGTCCGCGACGAATACCACTGCCGCCCAATTCTTGAAACGCCACTTGACGCTCAGCCTTGTCGAGATAACCGTTTTTATCCTTGTCGTATTGATCCAGCAATTGGATATCCACGCTGGAACCACCGCCTCTGCCACCAAAGAATTGAGCGGACGCAGTGGTGCTTAACACCAGGCCGGCGAGCAACAGCGCATGACGCATATTGAATTGAAATTTCATAGCGCTTCTCCCAACAGGCCTGCCAACCACAGCCTCATACCGATCAATCGTGTACGTCCTCGACGCTCAGTCCTCGATCATGCGTTCAATACGCACATCCTGAATGCCTTCAATGACATTGAGAGCATTGACGAAAGCGGTCAGTTCCACGCCCGCCTGCAAACCAACCGCGAAGTGGTAATCCAACCCCAACCCCTGCTTGCTGGACACCACTCCAAGCAGGTCACGCTGGCTGAGGTATTGTTTAAAGACATCCGCCGCCAGCACATTGGGATCATGCCCCAGTGCGCAGCGAAGACGCAGTGAATAAAGGTCAGGACTGCCGGTCCAATACGAGGCTGAAACAAACGAAGCCGCACCGATGACCAGGATGCCCAGTATCGCCACCCATAAAGCAGCCGCGCCGACTGCCATACCGACCACCACCGCAAAAATTACGTAAGCAGTATCACGAGTGTCACGCACTACAGTGCGAAAGCGCACCACCGACAGCGCGCCGACCAGACTGAATGCCAACGCCACATTGCTGCCGATCACCTGCGCCACCATCGCAATCAACACCGACAGCAGTATCAACGTCATCGGAAACGAGGGGCTGGAATCCGGATGCTGCGCGGTCTTGCGATAGATAAACGCCACCACCGAGCCCAACGCCAATGCCGCCAACAGACGCAGCAACACCGACCAGGGTGAGATCAATTCATTGCCTTGCAACGAGGTGCTCAGCAGATTCATGAATTCCGAGTTCAAATGACCTCGCGGCGCTTGGCCATGGGCTGCGTCAATGCCAGTGTATCGATGGCCAGGCGGTACTTGGATACGCGCTGCGGCAAGGGTGCGAATTCGCTCAGCAAACGGCGAAACAACACCGGCAAGCTATAACGATACTTCAACTCAAGAATATAGCGTTCGGGTGGTAGCAGGGCCGTGCCCGGCGGCGTCGCGAACTGCACTCCCCCCAGGTTCGAAACTTGAGCACTTAGCTGATTATCCAGCGTAAGACGACAGGGACCATTCTCCGCTTGGGCCAAACGCGCCACACGTTGGTAACTGATCTGACAAACGGGTTGCAGGCTGCGCACCTTCAAACGACGCTGAAACCAATAACCGGACCAGGTGGCTTGCGGCGGTAACGATAGATGGCTCAATTCACTTAGGTGGACTTGAGTACGACGCTTGCTTACCTGTGTATCGGTTTTGGTCTTGCGTTCGAGAAACACGGTATCGCCGGCGTTGTAGCGACGAATGCGGTACTTGCTGCGACCATAAGAACCATTACGTTGAAAAACATCGAAGTTGACGGTATCAAAATAAATACTGCTGACCTGGTACAGATCGCCATGTTCACCGTTGCCATGCGGATCCACACCCATGTTGGCGCGCGCCCAGGCGCGGATCAGATCGGCTTGTTCGGCGCTGAGCAAGAACTTGCTTTCACAGGCGAAGTCACGCGTTTCTCGATAATTTTGTGCGATCACCGGCTGATGCAACATCTAGTGCCCTTATCGTTTGCCGTATGTTCGGTGGCCCGGTACCCGGTATCCCCATCACCCTTGCGGTAAATCAGCGCCGAAAATCTGGTCAAGCTCAAGCTTGTGCGCCTGCTCGCCAGGAGGTACGACCGCCTTGCAGGCAGGTTAACCGAGTGCTTTGTGAACTTAATACAAAAATATACGAGATTCCTGTTCGCAACACTCCTATTCACGACTATGAATTGCATTCAGCGCTCAATCAGTCGCACCAAGGCCAAATGGCAGCATTCCATGAATTGCTGTCGCGGCGCAGATACGTGTGATACGCAGTTCCTGTTAGCGCATGCTTCCTGCAGGTAAATTCGCACAAACCTTTTGCAGCTGCCTGGACTCAAACCATCCGATCAGCCATGAATCAATGCTCGACGTAATGCCTCGACATTAAGTAAACGCCATGCCGAAGCAGCCATTGAAATCACCCCACCCGCTTGCCAATGTGGCGACGCGATGCAGCATATGGGCTGCCGCTCTTGCCTGCCTGTCGCTGTTTTTGAGTCCATCGGCCTGGAGCGCCAGCGAAGCACAAGCGCGCATCATCGTTAAGTGGAAAACCGACGCCACGCGCACTCGCGCCCAGGCGGTTGCCTCAGCGCGTACCGAATTTCGTCAGGCCACTGGCCTGGCCATCAATCCACGCCGCAATCTGAGCGAACGGCTGGATGTTATGGAACTGGAGCGGCCGGTAGATCAGGCTAAGTTCACCCAGATGCTTAACAAGCTGCGCGCGCAACCGGATGTGGAATACGCCGTGCCCGATGAGCGTCGTCACCCTGCGGTACTGCCCTCCGACCAGTACATCACTGCCAAGAGCGGCCACAGTGGCCAGTGGTATCTGCTGAATACCGAACCCGCCTCAATCAATGCCTATGCTGCCTGGGATTACTCGCAGGGCGGCAGTAGCGGCAATGGCATTGTGGTCGCCGTCGTCGATACCGGCGTGCGTTTCGATCATCCGGATCTCGCCGCCAAATTGCTGCCCGGTTATGACTTCGTGGATTGCGACCAAACCAGCTGTACCGGCTCGGGCAAAACCTATCTCACCGCCAATGACGGCAATGGCTGGGATGCCGATGCCTCCGATCCCGGCGACTGGGTCGACAGCACCGATCAAGAAAATACCCTGTTTGCTGATTGCGATACTGGAGCCAGCTCCTGGCATGGCACGCGGGTGGCTGGCATCGTCGGCGCAGCCACCAACAATGGTATTGGTATCGCCGGCACGGGTTGGAACGCCCGCATCCTGCCGGTGCGCGTGCTGGGCAAGTGCGGTGGCTATGACTCGGACATCATCGTCGGCATGCGTTGGGCTGCCGGCTTGGCGGTGAATGGCGCACCGACCAACCCCAATCCCGCCAAGGTGATCAATCTCAGTTTGGGTGGCAACGGCAGTTGCTCACAGGCTTATGCCGATGTGATCACCACCTTGAATTCCATGGGCGTCAGCGTGGTCGCTTCGGCAGGCAATGACAGCGCCATCATCAATACCCCTGCCAATTGCAGCGGTGTCATTGCCGTGACCGGGGTACGCAACACGGGCACCAAAGTAGGCTTCAGCAGCCTGGGCACCGCCGCCACCATCGCCGCACCCGCAGGCAATTGCTTCAACAGCAGCGGTCCCTGCCTGTACTCCCTCGATACCACCACCAATCTCGGCGCCACTGTACCTGGCGTAAACGACTACACCGATCAAACCAATTACAACCTCGGCACCAGCTTCTCCGCACCGATCGTTTCCGGAACCATTGCCTTGATGTTAGGCGCCAACGGCAACCTGACTCCTGCGCAGATCTCCAGCACCTTGCGCAGTACTGCCACGCCCTTTCCGCAAACCGCTGCCAATACCTGTGAGGTCCCCACCGGCAGCACCAGCGTAGTCGTCAATGAAGCCGAATGTAATTGCACCACCAGCACCTGCGGTGCCGGCATCGTTAACGCGTATCAAGCTGTGCTCGCTGTGAGCACCAGCAGTTCCAGTAGTTCAAGTAGCTCGAGCAATTCAAGTTCAGCAGCCTCCTCTAGCAATTCCACGGCAAATGCTACAGCCAGTGCCAGCAGTGCAGCGGCCACTGCCGAGTCCAGCGGCGGAAGCGGTGGCGGTGGCGAACTGGGCTATGTAAATCTGTTATTGCTGGCAGGCTTGCTGGCGATTCGCAAAACCCGCAAGGCATGCTGATCGCAAGGCATGCTGATCAAGTAAAGCAAATGGGCTCCATACGGAGCCCATTACTCAATCATCCATTACGTCACCAGTTACTTTTTGGCGTCCGATTGATTCAAACCGGATAAGTAGGCTTTGAACTTCGGCCCCAGCGCTTCATGCTTAAGGGCATATTCGACGGTGGCTTGCAGATAACCCAGCTTGCTGCCGCAGTCATAGCGCTTACCTTCGAACTGGTAGGCATACACTGCTTCATCTGCCAGCAAATCAGCGATGGCATCGGTGAGCTGAATCTCGCCACCCGCACCACGGCCGGTACGTTCCAGTTTGTCGAAAATCGTACCACTTAGTAGATAGCGGCCCACTACGGCCAGGTTCGAGGGCGCATTCTCGGGCTTGGGCTTCTCAACAATTTTGCGAATGCGGCTGAGTCGTCCGTCCTGACCATCGGTGGCAACGATGCCGTACTTGTTGGTTTCTTCCTTAGGCACAATCTCCACACCCAGCACACTGGCTTGCCGCGCTTCATACACTTCGGCCATTTGCTTCAAGCAAGACGTCGGTGCGTCGATCAGATCGTCGGCTAGATGCACGAAGAACGGCTGGTTCTCCACCACCGGCTTGGCACATAGCACGGCATGCCCCAAGCCCAACGGTGAGGCCTGGCGAATGAAAATGCAGCTGGCCCATGACGGCACAATGCCGCGCACGGCTTGTAGCAGGTCAGCCTTACCTTGGCGCTCCAATTCTTCCTCAAGTTCATGGTCAGCATCGAAGTGATCCGCAATTGCGCGCTTGGTACTGCCGGTGATGAACACCAGTTTGCGCGCACCCGCCGACAGGGCTTCTTCAGCCGCATACTGGATCAACGGCTTGTCGACGATGGGCAGCATTTCTTTGGGGCTGGCCTTGGTCGCAGGCAGGAAGCGCGTACCGCGACCGGCAACCGGAAATACGGCGAACTGGATTTTCGAAGCTTGGCTCACTACACACCTCCATTGAACTCAGGCAATCATAGCGCCGATCTACGGCATTTCCGTGACCGGCGTTCAGTTAGTCACCGAACTAACTGAGAATAAGCCTGATAGAAAAGCAGGAAGCGGCTAAGCAGTAAAGAGGTCGGCTGTAGGACCCAACCCGATGTGACGCCTAATTGACCTCAGTCCTACAAGCATGACCTGCAGCACTGATGGGACATCCCTATCCTTTAGACGCCACATCGAGCGGGAAGACGTATTAGTTGGTTTTCTTGGCGGCAGCGGTGTCGTTGCCGCTGCTAATAGTTAGATTGCTACGATTCTGATCCAGCAGTTTTTCGCCAATGCCGGTCACCTTGAGCAATTCATTGATGCTCTTGAAGGCGCCATTCTTATTCCGGTATTCCACAATCGCCTTGGCTTTAGCGGCGCCCACGCCCTTCAACTCCTTGGCCAGCGTGGCGGCATCGGCTTTGTTGATATCGACGGCGGCCATGACCGGCATGGCCAATCCGAATGCCAGCATGGCGGCCAGCAAACAAGCGACTCTACGAATTGAGTGTGTCATCGGCTTACTCCTTAAGCTTTCCTTGATATTGCATGCTCACCGCGCACAGGTAGCGCGGGCGGAGGATTGTTGCACCATCCTCACCAGGCGCAGCGCGGCATTTCTGGGTGTCTTCCCCAGAAATTCACTTCAATCAGGAAGGTTGTGAAGCGATAAGCTGAATTACGACAGACGCCGACCGGCCGGCGCCAATTCCAAACGGCTGACCGGCGCCAAGGTATCCCAGCTGTGACAACCTGGGCACTGCCAGAAGTGCGAACCGGTGTTGACGCCGCAACTGACGCAGCGATACCGCTGCGTGCGACGAAATATCTTCGACAACGCTGCGGCGATCGCCGCCAACTGTGCTTCTTCAAGCGTGGCCGGCTCACCCACCAGCGCCACCACCATATCGCCCAGGTTGGCATCCTGACGCAGAAAGTCAGGCAGACAGCGCAATAGATACGGCTCATCAAGCAAATTAGCGGCTATGGCGGCGTAACCCAGAGCGGCACGCTGCGCCACCTCGATGGTATGCAAGCTGAGACTTTCATCCACACTGTCCATGCTCATGCTCAGTGAACGCAACGCCTGGATATAGCGCGGCAGTGCAATGGGCAACAGATGCGGATGCAGTTCGATCACCCGCTTACACAACAACGCAGCGGCATGCGCATCGGCTTTGGCCAAGGCAAACTCAGCACACAACAAACTGCCGCGTGGAAAATTGCGTTGCACGGCGAAGGCCTTGTCCAACCACTCCTCAGCCTGAGCCGAATCACCGTCGCGATGCGCCTGCTGCGCCAGCTCACAGTAGTAGTGGGCCAGAGCAGTAGGATGCTCGGGCGAAGTGAATTCCAACAGTCGTTGATAAGTGGCAATGGCCTGATGCCAATCGCCTTGCTGTTCGTAGATGTGCAACAGATTGCGCAGGGCAACATTGCGATGCGCCGGCCGCTCGATCAACTGCTGAAAGCAATCTTCAGCTCGATCCAACAATCCTGCCTTCAAGTAATCCTCGCCCAGTGCGAAAGCTGCCTGTTCACGCAGCAGCGGCGGCAGATCAACCCGCTGCATGACACTCTCATGCACGCGAATGGCGCGTTCCACTTCGCCGCGACGCCGATACATATGTCCCAGCGCCAACTGGGTCTCCACGGTATCGGCATCCGCTTCCGCCAAACCGCGCAACACTTCCAAAGCCTTATCCGGCTGTTCGTTGAGCAGGTGGTTGAGGCCGGCGAAGTACTGAGTATTAAAAGGTTCGGTACGCGGTCGCGCTTTATCGCCATTGTTCCGGCGCAGCACCTGGCTACCGAACCAGCCGGCAGCCGCAGCCAGTATCAAGGCCAGAATCAGATCGATAGACAGGTCGTTGAACATTTATCGAGATATGTCTACTGGATGGGGGCTACTGAAAAGGGAAGAAGCATCAACACATCATCCGCGAGGCGCTTCGTGTTCGCCAATCACCTGAGCGCGAGCCTTGGCTTCCGCACTCTTCAAGGCGCGCCGCAGACGTCCGCGTTCGCCCAGCAATTCCGCAATCCAGGCACCGCGCATCAGCACACCCGCAGTTAATCCGATTGCCAAAGCCACTACCAACGCCAGGCCCAATGGCCACTGCAACTTGAACAAGGCCAGCTCGATCTCGACAGGACGAGAATTCAGCGCGACCAATGCCATCGCTATCAGCATCGCCAGCAACAATAGAAAAAGTTTGGTACGTCCCATGACTGGCAAGTCTAACGCGCTGGACACTGACCCGCGCAAACAAAAAAGCGGATTCAAGTTTGCTTGAATCCGCTTTCGATTATTCGCTAGAACAAAGTATGGGCATCAATCCCTGATCGGCATGCCGGTACTGGCATCGACACGCTCACGCAATTCCTTACCCGGCTTGAAATGCGGCACATGCTTGCCCGACAGCGCCACCGCATCACCGGTCTTGGGATTGCGTCCCTGACGCGCCGGACGATAGTGCAGCGAGAAGCTGCCGAAACCACGAATCTCGATGCGTTCGCCTTCGGCCAGCGCATCGCCCATGATTTCCAGAACCTGTTTGACCGCCAACTCCACATCCTTGGTGGGCAGATGCTTCTGCTTGGCTGCGAGGAGTTCGATGAGTTCTGACTTGGTCATGCGCGTATCACTCTCATCCTCTAACTCTAATTCATTGCCTGACCGCAATGATCGGCTGCCGGTTCCGACAGCCGATCCTAACTACGGCCTACACGCGGTTAATTGTCCTGACCCGCAATGTGTTCCTTCAACAGATCGCCCAGGCTGGTGCCGGTCGAAGAATCGGTGCGATAGTTCTGCATCGCCTCGGCTTCTTCATGCATGTCCTTGGCCTTGATCGACAGAGCGATGGTACGCGACTTGCGATCCACACCCGTGAACTTGGCTTCGACTTCTTCGCCTACCTTCAACAGCAAGCGTGCATCTTCCACGCGATCGCGCGACAGCTCGGAAGCGCGCAGATGACCATCTACGCCGCCGCCCAGATCGATGATGGCGCCCTTGGCATCCACTTCACGAACCGTGCCTTTGATGATGGTGCCCTTGGGATGTTCAGCGATCCAGCCCGAGAACGGGTCCTTGGCCAGCTGCTTGATACCCAACGAAATGCGTTCGCGTTCCGGGTCGATGGCCAGCACCATGGCTTCCACCGTCTGACCCTTCTGGTAGCTGCGCACGGCTTCTTCGCCAGGCACATCCCAGGAGATGTCCGAGAGGTGGATCAGGCCGTCGATGCCGCCGTTCAAGCCGATGAAGATACCGAAATCGGTGATCGACTTGATCTGGCCGCTGACATGATCGCCACGGTTGAAGCTTTCGCCGAATTCCTTCCAAGGATTGGCCTTGCACTGCTTCAAGCCTAGCGAGATACGACGACGTTCTTCGTCGATATCCAGCACCATGACTTCCACTTCCTGGCCGACATGCACGACCTTGGCAGGCGCGACGTTCTTGTTGGTCCAGTCCATTTCCGACACGTGCACCAGACCTTCCACGCCTTCTTCGATTTCGACGAAGCAGCCGTAGTCGGCAATGTTGGTGACCTTACCGAAGATGCGGGTGTTGGCAGGGTAACGACGGGCAATGTTCTGCCATGGGTCGCTGCCCAGCTGCTTGATGCCCAAGCTGACGCGCTGACGTTCGCGATCGAACTTCAGGATGCGTACGTCGATTTCTTGACCGACCTGCACCACTTCGGAAGGATGCTTGACGCGCTTCCAGGCCATGTCGGTGATGTGCAGCAGGCCGTCGATGCCGCCCAGATCCACGAACGCACCGTAGTCGGTGAGGTTCTTGATCGTACCGCGCACCATCGCGCCTTCCTGCAGCTTCTCCAGCAGTTCCGAACGCTCGGCGCTGTATTCCTGCTCTACAACGGCACGGCGAGAGACCACCACGTTGTTGCGCTTCTGATCGAGCTTGATGACCTTGAATTCCAGTACTTTGCCTTCCAGGTACGAGGGGTCGCGCACCGGGCGCACATCCACCAGCGAACCAGGCAGGAAGGCGCGCACGAAATCGATTTCCACCGTAAAGCCGCCCTTGACGCGACCGTTGATGATGCCCTTGACGATTTCCTGCTTCTCGAAAGCTTGTTCCAGACGGGTCCAGGTACGGGCGCGCTTGGCCTTTTCACGGGACAGACGGGTTTCACCCGAGCCGTCTTCCATGCTGTCCAGCGCCACTTCGACTTCGTCGCCGACCTGTACTTCGATCTCGCCGAGCTCGTTCTTGAACTGAGCTACGTCGATGACGGCTTCGCTCTTCATGCCGGCATTGACGATGACAACATCCGGGCTGATCGAAACCACTACGCCTGTGAGGATTGCGCCCGGCTTGATGGCCTTGGCGGCAAAACTCTCTTCCAACATTTGGGCAAATGACATTTCTGACATGTGAACTTCTTGGGTTAAAAACCCGCAATTTCCCAGGCCCGCTTCCGGTTGAACCAGGGGTGAGTTAATTCGTCACGCATCCTGCATGACGTCTAGCAATCGGGCGACTTCGGGGGCTACCGGCGCGAATGCGCCCTAGTTGAACTAGCGTGCTCAATCTCTGGTGAGAGAGCGGTAGTGATCAGCGAAGCAGCTGACGAGCTTTCGCCAGGGCCAGCACTGCCTGCTCCACCTGTTCGATGCTCATACCGGTGTTATCCAGCAATTCGGCATCGTCGGCGGGTCTCAAGGGCGCAACGGCGCGATTTGCATCGCGGTGATCGCGCTCGGCCAGCTCCTGCGAAAGGGCGGCAAGGCTAACATCGAAGCCCTTGTCCTTCAACTGCTTATGACGTCTACGCGCCCGTTCTTCGGCGCTGGCGGTTAGAAATATCTTAAGAGGAGCGTCCGGAAAAATGACCGTGCCCATATCCCGGCCATCCGCCACCAATCCCGGTTCCTGGGCAAAGCGCCGCTGCCGGTCGGTGAGCGCCAGGCGCACCTCGGGCATGGCTGCCACCCGCGAGGCGCCCTCGCCGGCCGTCTCGGTGCGGATTTCGCGGCTGACTTCGCTGCTACCCAGCCATATTTGCTCTTCGCCGGAGGCATCGCCGGAAAAGCGGATCTTCATGGTGCCCGCCAAGGCGGCATGCCCCGCCTGATCGTTAGGATCTAAACCGTAGCGAGTGCCGGCCAACGCCAGCAGCCGGTATAGCGCGCCGCTGTCGAGCAAGTTCCAGCCCAGTATCTCAGCGACACGACGCGCCAAGGTTCCTTTGCCCGACCCGCTGGGGCCATTGATGGTAATGACTGGAACGCTGCTCATGAAAATCCACTGGAGGCAAAATCAACGAGCAGTGTACGGGATTCCTGCGCCAAGCCGAACAGCCTTCATAGCCGGCCGTGACCACCGACAACGCGTCGCTCCGCTTCATCCGGAACTTGCGTCTCGGGCAACGCTTCGCGAAAGAAATCCCGCAATAGATCAGCTATCTGGCGCGCCATTCGATGGTGCGACAAGGAATGATCCGCCCCCGCCAACAACACCAGCTTGAAATTATCTTCTTGCGTCAACGATTCGCCGCGCGGACCGAACTCCTGCTCAAATTCAAAGTAGTAAGCATCGCCCACCGAGTAGAGCAGCGTTACGCGAGCGCCTTCGCGCTTGAGAATGTTGAGCATGTTGCCATGCGCTTCGCCCAGCACCGCTTCGTTTGAACGGTTGACGTGCAACATCTTTATTCGAGTGCGCAGCGCCGCCATCAAGCGTCGAGATAAAGCCGCTGCGATGCGCTTGACCGCCACCTCGCCTTTCAACAAGCGCAACCAGGTCTTCGGATCGACCAAAGCGCTGACATAACTACTCGAAGTCTTAACCTGGGTACTAATGACCTCGTGAATTGATTGACGGATGACGTAGCGCGCCACGTTGATGCCGAACAACGCGACCACGTCTTCATGTGCCAAGGCACATTGAAAAGCGTTATAGCCGCCGGAACTGAGGCCCGCCGCACCAAAACGACGTACTCCCATCTGACGCAATAGTTGCAGCCAGGCATCTGCATCGGTGTGATTCCATGGCACCAGCAGATCATTGTCACTATTGCCCAGGCGAGGCTCTGAATCGCCCAAACCAGTGACATCGAAACGCAGGCAGGCGATGCCCGACTCCGCCAGCGAACGCGCCCAATAAACATTGTTGTCATGAATGCCGGTACGACGATTGGACGCTGTGCCAAACAGAATCACCACTGTCTCCGGCACAGTATCCTCATCCGGCGCAGTCAGAATACCGAATTGCACCGAGCCATCCGTATCCTGACAACGCAAGCTCTGCTCGACATAGCCATGGCTCGACTGTCTGTCATCCAGTTCCCATGGAGTGACTTTCACCGGCTCACTCAACAGGGTTTGCAAGCGCTGTGTCATGGCACCGAAACATTGCGGTACACGCGTCAGCGGCGCATCAATCAACCACTCTTCGGATTTCTCATCATATTGATAGAGCTCGGCATGCCATCCCGCCTGCTGCGCCGCTGCTACAAATCCGGCTGCCCCATCGCCTGGGAATGACATGACATCCATCGTGCCCGCAGGGTGCGCCAGGTCAACTTGTATTGATTGCAGCGACTGGAACTCTTCAGTGGTGAGAAAATGACCGGACAGCAATCGTCCCTCCGGCCCTTGATACTGTACCTGCACAACCAGCGGCGCCACATTCTCGGCCTGTTGCACATAGGCCAGTCCATCCAAACACGGCTGGATCAACTGCAAGGATGCGATGTTTTTCTGATTGGCTGCCGCATTGATGGCCAACATGGCGCCAAGACGTAATCCCACTAAGACAATCGGCACGTTCTGATCATGCGAACGTACAAAATTGATGGCTGCCGATACACCCGCCTGCCATTGCGCAACACAATTGCCATAGATCGCGGGCGAGTCCGCCGTGCCGGGTAAATCCATGCGCAGCACCGTAATTCCCAATGCCGCCCATTCGTTCGCCAGCTTGCGGAAATTCCAACAGGCGGTCAGACCCGGATAGCCAAAATCATTGACGATAATGGCCACCAAATTACGGGAATGAACCGGTTGATGCAGCATGGCAAAACAACGAACCGCCACACCAAAGTAACCGCCCCGCACATTTATCGGATTAGCGCTAACCACACATCCCTCGCTTAACACGCACAACAGCCATGCATTGTCCTAGAAACATTCAGCGACGTCAGCCACAGCTTTGCAAAAAAAGCGTTACCGCCACCTCAGAAAAGCCACCCGACACAATACTCCTGGCAGGTTCTAGCCACACATTTAGGATCGTTAATCTGCACCGGCGCCTTCCGGTGGTACCCCGCGCAATTAGCTTGTCATTTTAAGCCACATCAAACATCCATAGTCAGACAGCCATAGGCACTAAAAGTGACCCAGCCTATGCTCGGAATTGTTCTCGAAAAACGCATTGGCACTGACAATCAACAGGCATATGCTTGAAGCGTACACAGGCTCTCCGACTTGAAGTCTTGCGTCAGTGTAAGGGGGTGGGTTATGCAACTCGTCTATGACTCCTCTCGACCATCCAGTCACGCCGGCAAAGGACATGCTGCGGCACTGTTAACTTCGATCATTTGTATCGCGCTGCTGTGCCTGCTGCTGCCAGGCTGCACCCGCAACGAACTCACCAGCGAAGTCACTCAATCCTTCGCCATCGCATTTACCAAGCACGATTTGGACAACTGCCTGGCGCTGTTCACAGACGATGCGCAGATCCTGCCGGAACACGGCACGGTGATCTCCGGGCATAAGGAAATCGAGAACTTCCTTAAAAATTCGATGACCCCGATCATTTCTTTCAAGACCGAAACCGACATGTTGTTGGTGCGCAGCGACATTGGTGTCGAGCAAGGCCACTTCACCGTGCGCAATATCAAGCGTGGTGCGGACATCGAGATGGGCAAGTACATGCACATCTGGAAAAGACAGGATGGCAAGTGGATGTTGTATCGCGTTATCTACAACACCGATGTGGCGCCCGAAGGCTATGCCACGGTCGAGTCGTTACCCGATGAGAACAGCTAGCGGCTCTTGAAGCGTTGTAGGCCATGCAAAGCCCTGCAATCATTGCTTTGCATGGCAAGCGACAACAATTAAATCTCAAATTAATCTCAAATTAAAACTCAAATTAAATTTAAAGAGCCACGGTTTTGAAGACGTCGAAGTATTCCGGAAATGTCTTGGCGACACATTTCGGATCGTTGATGCGTATCGGCACACCGCCCAACGCCACCAGTGAGAAGCACATGGCCATGCGATGATCGTCGTAGGTATTGATGACGGCATTGGGCGTAAGCTGAGCGGGCGGTGCAATACGCAACCAGTCATCGCCCTCTTCAACCAGCGCGCCCACCTTGCGCAACTCCGTGGCCATGGCGGCGATGCGATCGGTTTCCTTCACGCGCCAACTGCCGATGTTGGTCAATCGGCATGGACCATCGCAGAACAACGCAGCCACCGCCAAGGTCATGGCGGCATCCGGAATATGATTGAAGTCCATATCGAAGGCGCGCAACTTGCCGTTTGGCGCTTTGGCTTCCATCCAGTTATCGCCCAGCGTGATGTGCGCACCCAACTTTTCCAATGCAGTTGCAAAGGCCACATCTCCCTGGATGCTGTTGCGCCCCACACCCTCTACTTTGACCGGACCGCCACCGATCGCCCCGGCAGCCAGAAAATACGAGGCGGAAGAGGCATCGCCTTCGACATACAGCACACCCGGCGAAACGTAGTGCTGGTTACCCGGGACAATGAAGCCTTGCCACCCATCACGTTGCACTTGTACGCCAAACTGCGCCATCAACTTCAAGGTGATTTCAATATAGGGCTTGGAGATCAACTCACCGATCACTTCAACGGTGGTCGTCACACCCGTGGTGGGCAATGCCATCAATAATGCGGTGAGAAACTGACTCGATACATTGCCCTTGATACGTACCACACCGCCCGGCAACAGCGTTGCGGGCCGGATCAACAAAGGGGGGAAACCTGCAGCGCCGAGATAGTTGATATCCGCGCCGACTTCACGCAGCGCATCCACCAGATCGCCAATCGGTCGCTCATGCATGCGCGCCACACCTGACAAGGTGTAGTGGCCGCCGGCTAAAGCCAATGCCGCGGTCAAGGGACGAAATGCCGTACCGGCATTACCCAAGAACAAATCGGCGCGTTTGTTGGGAAAGCCCTGCGGCACGCCGACCACGCGATAGTCGTGCTCACCGGTTTTTTCAATCTGCACGCCCAGTATCTGCAACGCTTCGAGCATGCGATCGGTATCGTCGGAAGCCAGTAGATCGCGAATCTCAGTCGTGCCCTGCGACAACGCCGCCAGCAATAGTGTCCTATTGGAGATGCTCTTCGAGCCGGGCAGACGCACCGTGCCTTGCGCACGATGCATGGGCGATAGATCAAGAAATTCCATGATAGAAGCCTACTGCAAAGCCTGCTTGAGCGCTGCCAGCAGTCGAGCGTTTTCTTGCTCTGTGCCGATAGTCAGTCGCAATTGCGTAGGCAGGCCATAGCCGCCAACGGGACGCACAATCACTCCTTGACGCAGCAAGGCCTCGTACACGGCGCCGGCGGGACGCGCGCAATTGATCAATAAAAAATTGCCCTTGGATGGATAGACACGCAGACCCAACGCCTTTACGCCGACAGTAAGCTGCTGCATGCCGCGCGCATTCAATTCGGTCGAGGCACGCAAATGCTCCATGTCGCCTAACGCGGCAGCAGCTGCAGCCAGCGCCACCGAATTCACATTGAACGGCTGGCGCACGCGATTCAACACGTCCGCTACCGAGGCATGCGACAGCGCATAGCCCACACGCAATCCAGCGAGACCATAGGCCTTGGAGAAGGTGCGCGTGACAATCAGATTGGGAAACTCATTCAACCATCGGCTGGCATCGGCAAAGCTTTCATCTTGCACATATTCGATGTAGGCCTCGTCAACAACTACCAAAGTGGTGGGCGGTACGGCAGCGATGAAGGCCTTCAAATCTGCAGCGTCCACCCAGGTGCCGGTGGGATTGTTGGGATTGGCAATAAACACCAGACGTGTGTTCGCATTCACCAATTCAAACATGGCGTGCAGATCGTGACCCAATGCCATGGAATGCGAGTCGGGATAAGCGGGCGCCATACGCCCCACCGCACCCACCGCCTGTATGGCGATGGGATAGATGGCGAAGCAATACTGCGAGAACACCGCCTCGGTATCCGCATTCAGGAATGCTTCGGCCAGCATCACCAGTAAATCGTTAGACCCATTGCCTAGCGTGATTTGCTCCAACGCACAACCATGCTTCTTGGCTAGAGCCTGTTTAAGTTCAAAACCATTGCCATCGGGATACAGGCCGAGCTCTTTGATGGCCTCTGCAATCGCGGCGCGCGCTTTCGAGCCCGGACCCAAAGGGTTTTCATTGGAAGCCAGCTTGATGCTGTTGCTGATGCCGTATTCGCGTTCCAGTTCCGACAAAGGTTTGCCAGGTACATAGGGCGAAAGTTGCGTGACCGGCGCGGTGGCCAGAGAAAGGGCATTGAAAGACATTTGAATCATCCACCAAGAAGGGCGCAATGAATTACGCCCCTACGAAAGCCAAGTGTAGGGGCGTGATTCATCACGCCCGCTCTCACAACACCGCTGCCGGATACGAACCCAGCACCTTGAACAGTGAAGCGTGCTTCTTCAATTGCTCCAGCGCCGACTTGAGCGGTTCGCTATCGGCATGACCATCCACATCGATGAAGAACACATAGTCCCACTTCTTACGACGCGACGGACGCGACTCGATGCGCGTCATACTGATTTCATTACGTGCCAGCGGTTCAAGCAAACGATATAAAGCGCCCGGACCCTGTGTATCAACTGCCGACACCATCAAGGTGGTCTTGTCGCGGCCGCTGGGTGCGAACAACTTCGGACCGATGACCAGGAAACGTGTAGTGTTGTCCGGTTGATCTTCGATCTCCGGCACGATGATCTGCAGATTGTAAATCTCTGCCGCTACCTGGCCGGCAATCGCAGCAGTGCCTTCTTCATCGCGCGCGCGACGCGCCGCTTCGGCATTGCTGGAACAAGGCACCAGTTCGACATCGGGCAGATGTCGTTGCAACCATTGACGGCATTGCGACAACGACTGCGGATGCGAGCACACACGCTTGATCTGTTCCAGGCTGCCCATGCGCCCCATCAGGTTCTGATGAATGCGCAACTCGATTTCGCCGCAGATCTTCAGCGTGGTGTTGAGGAACATGTCGATGGAAAACTCGACCACGCCACCCGTTGAATTCTCGATCGGCACCACACCGAAATCGGCATGACCGGCCTGCACTTCCTGGAACACTTCCGGAATGGACGGTAACGGCACACCACGCACCGAATGACCGAAGTGCTTGTATACCGCCTGCTGCGTGAAGGTGCCTTCCGGCCCCAGGAACCCGATCTTCAATGGCTCCTGCTGCGCCAGGCAGGCCGACATGATTTCACGAAACAGCCGCGCCACTTCTTCATCGCGCAACGGACCGTCATTGCTGTCCAGCACGCGCTGCAGAACTTGCGCTTCACGCTCAGGACGATACAAATCGGCAGTGGTGATATTGCCCTGCTGCTTCTTCGACACGCCCACCGTTTGCGCGGCCCGTGCGCGTTCGCTGAGTAATGCGAGCAACTGATCGTCGATAGCATCTATACGATTGCGAATTTCACTCAAGGCGGGCACCGGCGCTGGCAGCTTATCGCTCGCCTTGCCCTTGGTTGCCTGCTTGCTCTTTGCTTTGCTTTTACTGCTACTTGCCACGGCTACTTCAACTTTAAAACGCGTAAATCAAATCTCGGACGGCGATCAAACTATGCACATCAATCGCAGCTCTTCTGTAGGTCGGGTTTTAACCCGACTCCGACGTCGTTGTCGGGTTAAAACCCGACCTACAAGAGAAATCAATTCAAAAACAACTTCTATAAAACCCGCACCGACAGTACGCCGGGGATGGTCTTCAATTGTTCAATCACAGCCGGCGGTATGTGAGCACCGTCGACATCCATCAGGGTATAGGCCAGATCGCCGCGCGACTTGTTAAGCAGGTCGGCAATGTTCAGACCCGCCCCCGCCAGCGCACCGGAAATCTGCCCCACCATGTTCGGCACATTCTCATTGGCGATGGCCAGTCGCACGGAGTTCTGCGTACGCGGCAACACCGCCTCAGGGAAATTCACTGCATTGCGCACATTGCCGTGTTCCAGAAAATCGCGCAGCGTGTCTGCCACCATGACGGCGCAATTTTCTTCGGCTTCATTGGTGGAAGCCCCCAAGTGCGGCAGCGCCACGATCTTGGGATGATCCTTCACTGCGTTGGTGGGGAAGTCGCACACATAGGCGCCGACATGGCCACTATCCAGCGCCGCAATCATCGCCGCCTCATCGACAATACCGGCACGCGCGAAATTCAGAATCACACCGCCCTTGCGCAGCAGCTTCAGCCTTGCCGCATTCACCATGTGCTTGGTGGCATCGATCAGCGGCACGTGTACTGTGACCATATCGCAACGCGCGAATAGATCATCCAGCGACAGCGCCTGCTCGACACCGGAGGACAACTGCCAGGCGCGTTGCACGGTGATGGCTGGATCGAAACCCAGCACCTGCATACCCAGCGCATGTGCCGTATTGGCCACTTCCACGCCAATGGCGCCCAGACCGATCACGCCCAAGGTGCGGCCGGGCAACTCATAACCTACATACTTCTTCTTGCCCTTCTCTACGGCTTCTTCCAGGGCATGATCGTCGCCCTGCAGGCCGCGCGTATATCCCCACGCCTGGCAGATATTGCGTGCCGCGAGGAACATGCCGGCGATCACCAATTCTTTCACCGCATTGGCATTAGCACCCGGCGCGTTGAACACAGGGACTCCGAGCTTGGAAAATTTCGGCACAGGAATGTTGTTGGTGCCGGCGCCGGCGCGACCGATGGCCAACACGCTGGCCGGGATGTCCATGCTGTGCATATCAGCCGAGCGCAGCATGATGGCGTCGGGACGACCGATCTCCGAAGCCACTTCGTACTTGTCGCGCGGCAGACGATCCAGACCGCGCACCGAGATATTATTCAGAGTCAGAATCTTGTATGGCATGTGTTTACTTCTTAGATATCCCGCCTGACTTGATTCCCCTCTGCCGCTAGCGGCAGAGAAGCTGAGGGGAGAGGGCATCTCGAACTGCTACTCTCCCTAACCCTCTCTCAATAAATGGGAGAGGGAAAAATCCTTAACTATTCTTCTGCTCGAACTCCTTCATGTACGCCACCAACGCCTGCACGCCTTCCACCGGCATGGCGTTGTAGATGCTGGCTCGAATGCCGCCCACCGAACGATGGCCCTTCAATTGCAGCATGCCCAATGCTTGCGCACCTTTCAGGAAGGCTTCATCAAGCGCCTCACTGCTGGTCTTGAACGGCACGTTCATCAATGAACGATCCTCGCGCGCCACCGGGCTGGTATAGAACGAGCTGCTATCCAGATAGTCGTAAATCAGCGCGGCTTTCTTGCGGTTATGCGCTTCCATGGCGGTCAGACCGCCCTGCTTCTTGATCCACTGGAACACCAGACCGGCGATGTAGATGCTGTAAGTCGGCGGCGTGTTGTACATGGAATCATTTTCGGCCTGTTGCTTGTAATCGAAGGCCGAAGGCGTGGCCGGCAAGGCATGACCGATCAGATCGTCCCGCACGATCACGATGGTCAAACCGGCCGGGCCGATGTTCTTCTGCGCGCCACCGTAGATCAGGCCATATTTAGATACATCAATTGGCCGCGACAGAATGTTGGAAGACATATCCGCGATCAGCGGCACATCGCCCACCTCCGGCGTGAAGTGATATTCCACACCGCCGATGGTTTCGTTGGCGCAGATATGCACATAGGCCGCATTGGGATCGAGCTTCCAGGTGTCGCGCTTGGGCACGCTGGTGAAGTTATTGGCTTCGGAAGTGGCGGCGACATTCACCGCACCGTACTTCTTGGCTTCCTTGATCGACTTCTTCGACCACTCGCCGGTGTTGATGTAATCGGCGCTGGCTTTACCGCGCAGCATGTTCATCGGGATGATGGCGTTCTCGCCAATGGCGCCGCCCTGCATGAACAGCACTTTGTAATTGGCGGGAATGGCCAGCAGCTCACGCAGATCGGCCTCGGCCTGGGCGTGAATCGAGATGAACTCTTTACCGCGATGACTCATTTCCATCACCGACATGCCGGTGCCGCGCCAGTCGCACATTTCGGCAGCGGCCTGCTGCAGGACTTCAAGAGGCAAAACCGCCGGACCGGCGCTGAAATTAAACACGCGCTTCATGCTTGACTCACCTTAACTGTCTGAAGTGGATTGACTGGCTACAGTGGAGCGGACAAGTGTACGGGATTTGCCCCGGGGTTTCAGCCTGGCGGGCGGCGGCTGGCCGGGCAAAGCTCCTTGCCCCATGCGACAAGCGCTACTCCAGTCTGCCGCCGGGAAATTCGTCCATGACCTTGGCCAGACCCAGTACATCCTGTTGATGCGCACGCAGCCATGCTTCGGCGCCATCCAGCTTGCCGATGGCGGCGACATGGTACAGATAGGTATCGAGCACGCCGCGTTCGCTGAGGGTATTGAGCGAATTGAAAGAATGCGTCCAGATAAAGCCCTGCGCGGTCGGCCGATCGTCGTCGCGCGCCATCACCGTCAACAGCGTCGCAAGGGTCCAGACGAATCGATCGCTGGCATTCAAGTTCTTCTCCTGGGCAACCAGCTTGGCTTTGGCGGCAACACCAGGAAAGATCATGTCGAAACCGGCCAGATCGCGATGTAGTAACGATCCCAGCGAAATATGGACAGCCGGTTTGGATTCTTCCGCCTCAAAGCCGGCCGACCCCTCGCTCAGCGATTTATCGATGGCCTGCACCAACGCCACGGCGCGTTCCGTATCCGGTTCAATCATCAAGAACCGCAAACCCATCAGCGCCTGCCCGGCGCGACTGCTCAGCGCCTTCAATAAACCCGCGTAGGTGATGTAGGGATCGGCAAACTCCGGTGTTTCATCGATAGCCACCTGTAATGGCTTGAGCGCCTTGTTAACCTGGTTTTGGCGCAACAGGGTCACCGCATAGCTGTAGTTCACCATGCCATCCTTGGGAAATTTCTTTACAGCCTTTGCCAGCGTTCTGGCCGCGTCCTTACCCTTGCCGCCGTCATCCTGGCAGGCGCCTAACAGGCGAAACGTGGCCGGCTGTTCACCTCCCTTGGTTTTAAGCGCGCGCTGCGCGTACTTGATGCATTCGGCAAAGTTATCTTGTGCGCCATGGATCTGCGCCATCTCGTACAAAACCCAGGTGTCCTTGGCATCGACTTGCAACAATTGTTGATACAAACCCAATGCTTCGTCGTAACGGCGCTCGTCATGGGCTTGCAGGGCCTGCTGCGCTATCTGTCGCAAACTTGCTTGTGGATCGGACACCTGAGCAGAGGTTGAGGCCACCACTAGAACAGCCAGCCATGCACAGCGCGCCCACCTGCGTGCCCGAGTTTCCATATGTCTTCCCATGAACCCAGCGATGATTCAGTGTATGTGTGCCCGACCGGCAACACCAAGTGTCATAGACGCCATTGTGATTGAATTCACTGCTACCGGCCGGGGCATCATGAGTAGTTACCCGGCGCGACCATTCAACCGCAATGCAGGCTGTTAGAATCGGCATTCCGCAAGGGTAATGTCGGCAGCCTTGGAGATGACAATGCGTGTATTTAAAATTGCGGCCTGGGTACTGGGCGGCATCGTGGCCCTGGTGGTGGTCGGCATCGCATTGATCGCCTTGTTCTTCGATCCCAATGACTACAAAGCCGATATCGAAAAACTGGTGACAGATAAAACCGGCCGCAGCTTCACGCTCAACGGCGATTTGAAGCTGTCGGTCTTCCCATGGCTGGCCGTGCAGGTGGGACCGGCGGCACTGGGTAATGCCGCAGGTTTCGGTGACACGCCCATGGTCAGTATTGAAGGCGCCAAGCTGGGTGTAAAACTACGACCGTTGTTTAGTGGCCGCTTTGAAATTGGCGAGGTGCAACTGGACACGCCGCGCATCGTGCTGATCAAGGCTTCAGCCGATAGCAACAATTGGTCGGACATCGGCAGTAAAGAAGTGAGCGCACCGGCCAATGAATCCACCACTACTTCAGGCAAACTCGACGCCAGCGTGGCCAGCATCACCATCAAGAATGGTTTCATCAGCTACGACGATCGTGAAGCCGGCGTGCAAACCCAGCTCAGCAAGTTCGAGTTAAGCACCGGCAAACTGGAACCGGGCCAGCCCTTCGATTTGCAATCTTCGTTCACTGCACAACGCGGCGCCGATCTATTGGTGGACAGCAAATTCGCCGCCAATATCACCGCCGATACGGATGCCGAACGTTATCAGTTGCTGAAGCCTGACATCACACTGCTGGTCAAGGGCGCGGGTTATCCCAAGGATGGCTTGAGCGTGAATCTGCAGGCCGGCAACATCGTTGCCGATGTCGCGGCGCAGACTGCGCAGATATCCGCCCTAGCCATGGATGCCGCCGGCGCCAAGCTCACTGCGGATTTGCAGGCCACGCAGATCGTGGACGCGCCCAAGGTCACCGGCACCATCAAACTGGCGCAGATTTCACTACGCGAGTTCGCACCCAAGTTCGGCATCACACTGCCCGTCACCAGCGACGCCAAGGTGCTGCAGAAATTCAGCATGGAAGCCGGCATCAACGCCAGCACCACGGCCGCTGAACTCAAACCATTCACGATGCACCTCGATGACTCCACCATGACCGGCAGCGCCGGCGTCGCCGACTTCGAGACCATGGCGCTGCGTTTCGATCTGGCGGTGGATAGCATTACTGTCGATCGCTACCTGCCGCCCGCAGAACCGGAGAAAGCGGCAGCGACGACTACACCAACAGACACCGGCCCCACACCGATTCCAGTGGATACCATCCGCGGCTTGAACATGCGTGGCAAGCTGGCGATTCAAAACACCAGCTATAAGAACATGCAGTTGAGCAAACTCAATGTCGGCGTGGATGCCACCAATGGCAAGCTGCAACTCGATCCGTTACAGGCCTCCCTGTACGAAGGCAAGTACCGCGGCAATGTGTTGGTCGATGCCAGCGGCAAACTGCCGCGCCTGTCGCTGGAACAACATCTGGAAGGCATCAACTTTGCTCCGTTGCTGGAAGCGCTTTACAAGAACAAACGCCTGAGTGGACGCGGCTCGGTGAATATGAAATTAGCCGGCAATGGCGCCGACAGCGACGCCATCAAGAAAACACTGGGCGGTACGCTGGACTTCAGTGTGGCCGATGGCGCGGTGAATGGTTTCGACCTTTGGTATGAAATTCGTCGCGCCCGCGCCTTGTTGAAACAACAAACCATCCCCACTCGCACCGGCCCGGAACAGACCAACTTCACCAGTCTGAAAGGTTCGGCCACGGTCGTTGATGGTCAGTTAAATAACAAGGATCTGATCGCCGCCCTGCAGTATTTAAAGGTGACCGGTCAGGGCGGCATCAACCTGGTGAACAGCAGCATCGATTACAAGCTGGCAGCCGATGTGCTGAAGATTCCCGCTGAAGACAAAATGGTGGAACAGACTCAGGACATCGTGGGCCTGAGCATTCCCGTGCGCATCACTGGCAGCATCAGCGATCCCAAGGTACGTCCGGACGTTGAAGGACTGATCAAGGAAAAAGCCAAACAGCGCATCGAGGAAGAGAAAGAAAAAGTCATCGAGAAAGCCAAGGACAAGCTGCAGGACAAATTGAAAGGCCTGTTCGGTGGCAAGTAGCTCAACAAAAAAGCGCTGCAGTCGGACTGCAGCGCTTTGTCGTATCAATAATTGATTCGAATTATCGAATCACGCAATCAATCCCAGTTCTTGTTCTTCGGGAACTTGCCATCCTTGATGGCTTGATTGATCTTGGGCACATTGGCATCTGAAGGCGTGGCCGTACACCATTGTTCCTTGATCTTGCCATTCTCAAGACGCCAGATATCCACCCAAACACCGTTGAACACCGGCGTCGGGCCATCCTTCCATTCCCAGTTGCGATGACGCGCCACCATCACGATGTCGCCTTCGGCCACCATCCAGTTGATCGGTGAACCATTTGAATCGTCGGCAGACTCGCCCACCATCTTCATTCCACCACCCATGCCGGCAGCCGGCGCAGCGCCGGCCATTCCTGCAGGAGCACCACCGGGAGCTGCGCCAGGCGCACCACCACCCTGACCACCTGCAGGCGGTCCCATGGTGCGGAAAAACTCGAAGAAAGCCTGTGAAGTATTCGGCTCGGCCGGATCATGCTGGATGAAATCATCGGCAAAATACTTTTTGCGATTCTCATCGGTCCATTGACGCTTATCGCTGATGATCTTGTAGAAATCCAACACCACCTGCTTGTTCTTGTCGCGCACCGCTTCGGACGTCTGTGCCATCTTGAATGGCTTGTCCTGCGGCGTGGTGGTATCTCTGCGTTCCAGAAAGCTCAACGGCGCATCGGCCGCCACTGCGAAATTGGCGGCCAGCAAAGCCGCCATCGAAATCATCACACGCGTTTTCATGTACATATCCCCTACTAATGCAACCATTGTTTTGACGACAACCATACCGTCAACCGATGCATTGTTTCAGAACTGGGTGTGCTTTTCGACAGCATTGACAAGCCGAAGATACACCAACGTAACATTGGGACTTTATGGTTAGCATTGCGCGCCCCGCAGCCAGTGCAGCTGTCGTTGGCAGTTCGCGATGCAATTCTTTACTTGTCGACAAAGCAGCCATACACATGGGTGAGCTTGTCTGTCATGAACATCAATCAACTCAGCGATGAAGCACAACCCAACTGCAACTTCCGACATCGATCACCAATCACTCACCAACCTAAACAGCATCCCTGCATTCCCGCCATACCTGTGTTTGCAGTCACGGCTCTTCTTTAATAAGAACCAATTAATGTGAAATGCGAATCGGTTTCACGCAACACCAACCCATCGGAGATGGCCGTACTTCATAAGCGATATGAAGATCCCATACGACAGACCGAACAAAGTTATTGAAGACACACCGCATCTCGATACCAACCACTCTCACGATGCGATGCATTGCCCGACTCTTCTTAAGTACAAACAACATTTTCATTGCGCAAAGAATTGTAGTGGTGCTAACTAGCAACCACTGTATTCATAACAAACAATAAACAGTTGGGGAGGTGCACGGCTGACCGCGCCAGCGCGACCCGTATTCGACGATGAGATTGCACAGCAATCGACTCTCCACGATGGGCTCGACCAATTTACGGCTATCACAAGCAATCCAAGTCATTGCCATCGATACAGACAAACAAGCCGTTTAACGGCACCAAGCAACATTCAATAAATGACGCGTGTGATGCGCGTTATGGGGAGGCAAGAGCTATGAACAAGTTAACAGCCTGTCTGGCAGGCATCGCTGTGACTCTTACCAGTGCGCCCGGAGCATTCGCGCAAACCGGCGCGCTCGAACTTGAAGAAGTGATCGTGACCGCGACCAAGCGCGAGACCGATCTGCAGAAGACATCCATCTCCATTCAAACCTATAGCGGCGAAGAACTGAAGAAGACCGGCAAACGCCGCATCGACGAAATCATGTCGGGCGTGGTCGGCGTGACCGTGCAGGATGGCGCGGTGGGCTCGCAGTTCTACATGCGTGGCGTAGATCGCGGCAACGGTTTCGGTCCACCCGGCGGCACACCCGATACGCCGACAGTAGGCGTGCTGATCGATGGCATTTATCAAAACCGCGGTGAAACTGTACGTGGCGGTTCGTTGGATGTGGCGCAGGTGGAAGTCATGCGCGGTTCGCAGGGCACCAACCTGGGTGCAGCGGCATTGGCTGGTGCAGTCAGCCTGGTAACCAATAAGCCGGCATTTGATTTTCAGGCCAATGGCTCATTGGAAGCAGGCAATTACAACCAGACAAATCTGGAAGGCGTGCTCAATGTGCCATTTAGTGACAACCAGGCCATCCGTTTCGCTTATTCAACCACCAAGCGCGACGGCTATATCAGTTCCGGGGCCGGCGAATCGGATTTGGTGAACGAGCGTTTGAAATATCAATGGAAACCCTCCGACACACTCGACGTGATACTGACCGTGTCACGCAACAAGATTGGGGGAAATGGCAATCAATTCGGTCAGCTGCTGACATCCGGGCATTGGGTCACTTACAACGGTCAACAATTCCCAAATGCAACCGGTACGCCGGTTAACTTATATCCCTACACTACTCCACCAGTCACCAATCCTCCCACCGTTCCTGTGCCAACTGGCAGTTGTGGAGCTATCAATCTGCTGCCTCAATTCGGCACCAATAACCTTAATCAGGTTGTTTTCAGGGGCGCGCCAGGAACAGCTTCCGCGGTACGCGGCTGCCCCGGTAACTATGTAGCGGTCAACGACCAAGTGTGGTACTTCAATCGCGCCAACCCTTGGAGCGATGGCTTCCCTAAGGATGCCTACGCGGTACAAGCAGTGCGACGCACTGTGGTGGATTCATACAGTGCCGATATCACATGGGATACAGGCATCGGTGAACTCACACTATCGCCATCCATCCAGCATACCGACTTCAAATCAGTCGAGACACCGGACAACGCCATGTCCGAGCACCGTGTGCAATCGACTCAACAGTTTGAAGCGCGGCTGGCTTCGAAGCCGGGCAGCAGCGATAGCTGGCTGGACAAGCTCACCTGGCAAGGCGGCTTCTATTACTACCTCACCGATAATCCGGGCACCTCACGCAACCGTGTATTCCCCGGCGTCAACTTCATACCTGGCCCGACACCAGGCACCACTACCAGCACCGCAGTCAACTGCGCGCTAATACCCGGCTCGGTAATACCCAACGTCTCAGCGGGATCGTATTCAGCCAATTACTGTTACAACTGGCAGGATTCAACCAAGGCCTTGTTTAAATCCAGGTCGCTGTACGCAAATGCAACCTTCTCGATCTTGGAGACTTTGCGTGCCATTACCGGCGTGCGTTATCAGAAAGACTATAAGCGCACGGCAAGCACGGTGGATGGCGCACTTCAGGGTGATGCCGACGGCTTTATCGATAATCCATTGGTGCGCTATGACTTCGATGGCAAATGGAACAATACCCAGTATCGCGTCGGCCTCGAATACGATTTACGTCAAGAGTCGATGGTATATGCCACTTTCCAGACGGGTTACCAACCGGGCGGCGTGGCGGCCATGGCGGGCATGGGTGTGTATCTGGTTACATCGGCCACACCCTCAGCGTCACAGATTCTCAGACAGTTCACGGTCGGCATCAAGAACCGCTTCTTCGATAACAAGCTGCAATTGAATTTTGAAGGCTGGCACACGCGATTCTTGAATCGTACCGCCACTTTTGAAGGCGTTACACAATTGGTGGGTGATGGCAGCATTACTACAACCGGAGCCACCGGCAACTGTACTAATTCGCTCGATCCCAATGGTCTGTATAGGGTGGCTATCACACCCACCGACGCGTGCATCCTGACCGGCGCCAACATTGTCGGCACGGTGGCCAATCAATTGTCCAAAGGCGTGGACATGGAACTGACCTTCCTGCCCTTTGCCAATGACAGGCTCAACCTGACGTTGGAATATTTAGACTCACACTATGAAGAAGCTCCGCGCATGACCAGCAGCGGCGCCTTGCCTGCGCCCACTGCGGCCTATCTGCTGAGCGTTGCTTCGTACACCGGCGGCGCCACTGCAGGCAGTCCGCAATCTGCGGCGCTGGCACAGCGATTGGTCGATCAATGGAATGCCAATTATGCAACTTACCCGGGCCTGGTCTTGGCAGGTTCATCCAAGTACAGCGCGACCTACTTCTACGAGCATGCCTTCCACATTGGCAACAGCACTTTAACGCCACGCCTATCCGGCAACTACCGCACCAAGTTCTGGAACTCGGGCGGTGGCGGCACAGCAACCATCGGTCAACTCAATGCTTCGTTGAACGACAGCAGCATTCCGTTGGTGCCCGGTGTGCAACGCGCTTACTCGAAGTGGGACTTCCTCACTACCTGGCAGGATAGCTCCGGCAAATTCTCAGTGACCGGATATATGCGCAACATCGGTAATAAGGTGACCATCCAGAACGCCAGCCTGACCTCGGTCAGCCTGGATCCGCCACGCACCTTCGGATTGGTACTGAGCGCCAATCTATAGTCTTCATCAACACGCTCGCATCAAGCCGGCGAAGTATTACTTCGCCGGCTTTTTTATTCATAGCAGGTATAAAAATTTAAGCAGCCGGCGATGACATAATTTCCATTCAACGGCAATGCAAGCTAACACCCGCCTTGCTGGCACACATGCACTTCACTTACTGTTATTGAGGTACGCAATGGTTGGGGGCGCCATGAAGTTCACGTATCGACTCGCAACACTACTGTGTCTGTTTAGTTGCTCAGCATGGGCGCATCATTCGCAAGCCATGTACGACCTGACCAAGACGGTCACGCTGGTGGGCACAGTAAAAGACTTCCAATGGACCAATCCGCATTGCTGGATTCAACTAATGGTCACCACTGATGGCGCAACAGCAAAAGAATGGGGCGTAGAAATGGGCAACCCACGTCAGCTGTATCGCGTTGGCTGGCGCCCCGCCACGCTGAAAACCGGCGACAAGATTACGCTGACGATCAATCCGCTGCGCGATGGTGCGTTGGGAGGACAGTTCTATTCAGCCGTCGGTGCAGATGGCAATCCGATCGGTATTGCAGAGGCAAAACCATGATGCCCCTCATCACCAAGCAAAAATATTTCAGCAGGCTGCTGCTCATCATAAGCTGCATACTGAGTTGCACTTTGATTCATGCCAGCGCTTTTGCCGCGACCAGTTCCAAGCAACGACTGGCGACTTTCGCCAAGCTGCCGGATTGGTCGGGCATCTGGGAACCGGCAGTGAAATGGAGCGGCGGTTTGAATGGCCGCGGCGATCGCAAGGGACCGCCACCCAATGGCTGGGCTATAGATGCTGCTGCCTACAATCCCGAGTGGCTGGCCAAGAGCAAAGCAGCATCGGCTGCGGCCGGTCGCAACGATAGCGTGATCTGCGCCTTTGGCTTTCCTGCCGTCATGAACAATCTATTGATGTTCGAAGCGCTGATCACGCCTGAAGAAACCGCGCTGATTTTTTCGCGGCGCGAGATCCGCCACATATATACCAATGGCCTCAAGCAACCGCCGGAACAAGATCTATGGCCAACACCCTGGGGTAGTTCGGTTGGGCGTTGGGAAGGCGACACGCTGGTGATCGATACGATTTTCGTACAGGACGGTAAGAATCCCTCCAAGTTCAGTCCGCAGGCACGCTTCACCGAGCGCATGCGCATGGTGAAGCCGGATCTGTTGGAAACCACCATCACCGTGAACGATCCGCTTGCACTACTTCGCCCGGTAAGCACGACCTTTCAATACAGTCGAGTCACCGATTTCGATCGCATGGTGCATGACGATTGCCAGGGTAACGATCGCTTCGTGTCGGACAATGGTCAGCTGAAGCTGCCCTCGCCCTGAATAATTTCAGCATTGAAACCGGCGGATAAAATTGCCGGTTTTACGCCATCCATCGCCAGACCTATTTGAATTTATAGCTCTCGTTGAAGTTGTCCGAGAACTCTTCGCACACCTGTTCCTGGATATGCAGATCGGGACGCCAGTTCAACAAGGTGGTTTGTCTACCCGGTGCGGCATGCGCAGCGCTGTCGTAAATCACCTGGATTTCCAGCTGTTTGCCATTGGCCACTTTCTTGATTCGTTCGATGATGTGATAGCCGGGCAGATTCGTGCCGCCATCGCGCGAACGCAAACCAACGGTATCCACCACCAGCACATCGCCTTGCCAACGGCCGATAGAGTGACCGGCAAAGCTGGGTTGCAATTGCTTGGGATGTACACCATCCAGATAGATGCGTCGGAAACGATGATTCTCTTCATTGACCAATGTGATCTGCTTGCCGGTCTGCATGATCAATGTGGGATAGGTACCCAAGCCACCGAAGAAACCATGCGGCAGACATAGCTCATCGGCCTTGGTACCCCCTTGTCGCGCCGCGCTCGGTGACAGATTGCGTGTATCGACTTTATCGGCGTACTCAGGCTTGAGCGTAGGCACCACCGTCTCGGTCTGACCGCGCATGGACCACATACCAGAAATCATATGAGGATCGGGATTAGGCACTGCATCCGCAGGCGTATCCTTGGTCATCGAGCCACCCATGCCCTGCGCATAAGCTGTCAATGTGACCGATGCAGTAAAGATGGCTGCGGTGATATGAAATGTTTTTGTTCGCATCTACGCCCGGCCTTGATTCACCACAACACCCTTCAGTCACACGAACCATCGAGGTTCGTGTGACATTCTTCCAAGCGAGTGGATTTATTGCTCGTGCAAATTCTTGAACTTGATCCACTTGCCGTCTTTCTTCGCCATTTCGGTACCGGCAGGCGAAGTATCCTCGGGCGTGCAAGTGCACCATTGCTCGGCCAGCTTGCCATCTTTAACACGCCAGATGTCAGCGAAAACACCCTTAAAAATAGGCTCAGGACCGCCCGGCCATTCCCACCAGCGGAAGCGCAACGCCACCACCATGTCGCCTTCGGCAATCAGGTAGTTCACCGGCGAACCGGTTGAATCCACGGGTGTCACGCCATAACCCATGGGTCCACCCAACTCCGGCTTCTTGGTGTTGCTGGCCGCATTGCCCTTCATGCGATAACTGAAAAACTCTTCCCAGGCTTTGCGTGTCGAGGGTTCGCCTGGATCGTGTTGAATCAGATTGTCGGCAATCACACTGCGATCGCCTTGATAGAAACGTATTACCAGTTCTTTATTCTTTTCCAATTGCTCGGCAGAGGCCTTGGGCAAGGGAAAGCCACCCGTCTGCGGGCAGGATAAATCTTTATAGGCAAGGAAATCCGCTTCCGTGGCGCACTTGGTCACACCGGGTGTGGTCAGCGCATACACCTCACGTTGACGCGCGCCCATGCCGCCTGCATCCATACCGGGCGCCCCCGCGGGTGGAGCCGATTGAGCACAAACCATCTCTGCCACAAGCATCAAACCTGCAGCGCTTAACAGCCTCTTCTTGAACATAGCTACCCCTTATTGATGAATCAAACGAGCACCGCGGATCAACCCATCCATTCGGCGCTCTATCTCACTGCAACCTAGTCGATCATCTACCATTGCATGTCGGGTGCGGCACCCGACCTACTTGCCGGCACTCATGCCGTTCGCCGGCGCATTCGCCGCCGACGGGCCACCTACACGCGCAGTGGAATCGCCCGCCATCACCTTCACCATGTTGTCGACGAATTCCTTGGTATGCGCCTTGATGGTGATCGCCACCGGCGGCGACGCATCCCAGTGCGCGATGATCTTGCCGTCACGCACCTGGAAGATATCCACACCGGCGCCATACATACTGACCATCTCGCCGTTCACCGACGCCATGGTGGGCACTTCGATCACATCGCCGATCTTCGGAATCGATGATGAGTCCTTGGCTTCCGACCACTTCTGTTGATAGTCGCCACACTCTTTCAGACCGCGAGTGGTGAGATGACCGTGGCCGCAGTAATCCTTCGAGTAATACTTCTCGACCGCAGCTCTGGGTTTGCCCTGCAGGAATTGCATATGTGCCGCTTCGAACACAATGCGTTTTGCTTCTGCTTCTTTAGCGGTTTCTCCATACGGTGTGACCGGGCCCACATCTACCTTATCCAGTAGCGCCTGCGTCACTACAACATGCGGCTTGGGCTCATCCGGTCCCTTCGGTGGTGGACCTTTACGATCGGGTGAATTGGCCCATACCGCGAACTCAGGAATATGCGCGCCCAACTTGGCTTCAGCGGGTGGCGATGCATCCCAGTGATCGGTGATCTTGCCGTTGTGGACACGGAAGATATCCACGCCTTCACCATACATGGTGACCATCTCGCCATTCACCGTAGCGATGGTGGGCATCTCGATGGTTTCGCCGGGCGTCACCGGCTTGGAATAATTCATGATCCAGCGACCGATGGTCTCGTCGTAGCCGGAACATTCTTTCTGACCGCGCGTGCTCAAGTGACCATGATTGCAGTAATCCTTCGACACATACTTCTCGAAGGCTTCCTTAGGCTTACGCTGCACCATGTTCATATGCACGAACTCGAACATGATGCGCTTATTGGCGGCCTCTGCCGGTGTCTCGCCATAGGTTGTCGGCGGACCCACATCCAGCGGCGGATTCTTGGAGATATCCACCTTGGCTGCTAACGCTAATGTGCTCAAGGCACTCATACCCGCCAAAGCCAACACGCCAACTGCAGTGCGACTCATACCTTTCCCCTTAAGTTTTACAGCGCCAAGCGATCTTGGAATGACCGATAAAGCCTGAGTCAGTTACACAGAAGGGTCAATGCATCGCCCGCCATCCGATGCGTTAGATGGAGAAGAATTGTTAATGCGTTGGGTACATCAGAGCTGCGCTTGTACCCCGTCATGCCCGCGTGACCGCCATGGATGGCGGAAATGCTGGAAACGCAGGAGTAGTTTTCAGTGAATGCGGGCATCCAGTGAAACAATCATCCAACTGGGTTCACGCCTGCGCGGGAACGACGAACAGCATTAGGACGCCATCATTTGCACGCAGTGAGGGTGCAATCCGATTTCTTATCGTGCCAACACCGAGCACTAAACCGCTATTTAAAAAACAGCGGCTTGCGCAAGGCATACGCAATGTTGCCGACGATACCGGCGCTGACGATAACGATGGCCATGGGATAGGTGGTGCCATTGTGCAGGGTGCTGACCGCGGCGCTGGCGATGCTGGCGAAGCCGAATTGCATCAGACCGTACATGGACGAAGCGCTGCCCGCCTCATTACCACTGGCCGACATGGCAATCGCTGCCGAATTGGCGGCGATCAACGGCACCGTGGCGATGCACAACCACAGCGGAATCATCAAACCCCACAGCGGCACGTGATCGGCAACCAGGAACAGCGACAAACCGGCGACGATGTTGAAGCGCAATGCCCAGGGCAGTATCCAGCGTGGCGAGAAACGGCGCAGCAATATCCGGTTGAACTGCGCCGCAATCAGAATACCGCCCGCCACGATGGCGAACAGCAAACCATACTGCTGCGCATTCACGCCATGCAGCTCCATGAACACATAGGGCGAACCGGTGATGAAGGCAAACATACAGGACAGAGCCACTGCACCGCCGATGCAGGGCGCAATGAACTCACGACGCATCAACAAGCGCCCAAACGTCAGCACAATTTTGCCGATGGGTTCCTTAGTGCGTTTTTCCGGCGGCAAGGTCTCCGGCAACCAACGCGTGACTAACGTCAGACATAGCAGACCCATCAGGCTCAATACCACGAACATCACACGCCACTTGGCTATCAATAACAGCAAACCACCCAGCACCGGCGCGGCCACCGGCCCGAAGCTCTGTACCGCCATCATCAACGACAGTACGCGCGCGCCCTCGCCTTCGTTGTATAGATCGCGAATGATGGCGCGGCCAATCACAATCCCGAACAACCGCCCACTGATTGAATCAATCGCAACACAATCAATGTTTCGACATTGGGCGCAAACACGCAACCGATGGAGGCCAGCGTAAAAATACTCACGCCGATGATCAACGGCTTGCGGCGTCCATAACGATCCACCAAGGGTCCATAGAGCAACTGCCCCGCAGCCAATCCAAAAAAGAAAATGGACAGAGTCAGCTGCACCCGCGATAGCGTCGTACCCCAGGTCTTCAGCCATGCTGGGGAAGCTGGCCAGGTACATATCGGTGGCGAACGGACCGAAGGCGGTCATCGTGCCGAGAATCAAGGTCAGTCGGCCGACTGAAATGGGTTTAGGTGCGGCAGCAGTACTCAGCAGGCGGATTCATTTTGCTCTCAATTAAAATTACCCCTGGTGCAATCGCACTTAGTTAAGTGCGTTGCGCTGCCCATTTTTCACCTCGCACTTTGCGGGGGGAGCGTGTCCTTGTAGGTCGGGTTTTAACCCGACTCCGACGTAGGAGTCGGGTTAAAACCCGACCTACAAAGATCAACAAGTGATCAATCGTCGCCGCAGGCTTACTCGCCCGCTTCCGTACCCGCGTCCGCTGCTTCGCCTTCACCGGCCTCACTGCCGTCGCTGACAATACGCTCCACACTGACCAGACGCGCATCGTCATTGATACGAATCGAGCGCACGCCCTGCAGTATTGCGACCCAGCACGGAAATATCCTTCACCGGCGTACGCACCAGCGTGCCGTTGGAACTGATGAGCATGATTTCGTCATCCAGTTTCACCTGCACCGCCGCCACTACATCGCCATTACGTTCACTGGTCTGCAGCGAAATCACACCCTGACCGCCGCGACCATGCACCGGATACTCGGCCACTTCGGTGAGCTTGCCGTAGCCATTGGCCGAAGCCGTCAGCACCAGGCCGGCGTCATCCACCACGATCAAGGAAATCACTTCATCGCCTTCAGCCAAACGTACACCACGCACACCGGCGGCCAAACGACCCATAGGACGCACATCGTCTTCATTGAAACGAATGGCCTTGCCCGAAGCGGTGGACAACATGATGTGCTTGCTGCCGTCGGTGATATCCACGCCCACCAGGCGATCGCCCACTTCCAGATCCACGGCAATAATGCCGGCCTGACGCGGACGCGAGAATGCCTCCAGCGAAGTCTTCTTCACCGTGCCCTGACTGGTCACCATGAACACATATTGATCCGCCGTGAACTCGTGAATCGGCAGCACGGCATTGATGCGCTCGCCTTCGATCAACGGCAACAGATTCACAATCGGCTTGCCGCGCGAACCGCGGCTGGCCATGGGCAATTGATACACCTTCAGCCAGTACATCTTGCCGGCGCTGGAGAAGCACAGCAGCGTGTCATGGGTGTGCGCCACGAACAGCTTGTCGATGAAGTCTTCATCCTTCATCGACGTGGCCGCCTTGCCGCGACCACCGCGCTTCTGCGCCTGGTAGTCGGCCAGCGGCTGCGACTTGGCATAACCGCCATGCGACAGGGTCACCACTACATCCTGCGGCTCGATCAGATCTTCCAGCGTCAGATCGGAATGGGTGTGATTGATCTCGGTGCGACGCGCATCGGCGTACTCGTTCTTGATCTCGAGCAACTCATCGCGGATCACCTGCACCAGACGTTCAGCGCGCGCCAGAATGTCGCCCAGGTCCTGAATCTTGAGCAGCAGTTCTTGATACTCGGCGATGATCTTGTCTTGCTCCAGACCGGTCAGGCGATTCAGACGCATTTCCAGAATGGCCTGCGCCTGTGCTTCAGACATGCGATAGCGACCGCCGGCCTGCAAACCGTATTCAGCAGCAATATCGTCGGGACGCGTGGAAATCACGCCGGCACGCGCCAGCATTTCCGGCACAGCGCCACCCGCCCAGTCACGACTGATCAGGGCCACGCGGGCTTCGGCCGGCGATGGCGATGCCTTGATAAGGGCAATCACCTCATCAATATTGGCCAGCGCAATCGCCTGGCCTTCCAAGATATGGGCACGTTCGCGCGCCTTGCGCAGTTCGAACACGGTGCGACGCGTCACTACTTCGCGACGATGACGCAGGAAAGCGTCCAGCATCTCCTTCAAATTAAGCAGCTTGGGCTGGCCGTCCAGCAGCGCCACCATGTTGATGCCGAACACCGAATCCATGGCGGTGTGCTTGAACAGATTATTCAGCACCACATCGGCCACTTCACCGCGCTTCAATTCGATGACGATGCGCATGCCGTCCTTATCGGACTCATCGCGCAGGCCGTCGGAGGCAATGCCTTCCACGGTCTTCTCACGCACCAGCTCGGCAATACGCTCAATCAGGCGCGCCTTGTTGACCTGGTAGGGCAACTCGGTCACCACAATGGTCTGACGCCCCTTGTCGTCTTCCTCGATATTGGTGCGTGCACGCATGTACACACGGCCGCGACCGGTGTGATAAGCCTGCGCGATTTCCTGCGTGCCATTGATGATGCCGGCGGTGGGAAAATCCGGCGCTGGAATATGCTGCATCAACTGCGCAATGGTGATGGCCGGGTTATCGAGCAGCGCAATGCAGGCATCGATGACTTCGCCCAGGTTGTGCGGTGGAATGTTGGTAGCCATGCCCACCGCGATGCCGGTCTGACCGTTGATCAGCAGATTGGGTACGCGCGCCGGCAGTACCGCCGGCTCGTGTTCGGATTCGTCGTAGTTGGGAATGAAATCGACGGTTTCTTTGTCGATATCGGCCAGCAGTTCATGCGCCAGCTTGGCCATACGCACTTCGGTATAACGCATCGCGGCGGGCGAATCGCCGTCCACCGAACCGAAGTTACCCTGACCGTCCACCAGCATGTAGCGCATCGAAAACGGCTGCGCCATGCGCACGATGGTGTCGTATACGGCGGTGTCGCCGTGAGGGTGGTACTTACCGATGACGTCACCGACCACACGGGCGGATTTCTTGTAAGCCTTGTTCCAGTCATTACCTAGTTCGCGCATGGCGAACAGCACGCGGCGATGCACCGGCTTCAGGCCGTCACGCACATCCGGCAGCGCGCGCCCCACGATCACGCTCATGGCGTAATCGAGATAGGACTGGCGCATCTCGTCTTCGATATTGACGTGCAGGAGTTCGCGTGCGAATTCAGCCATGTTTTAACCGGGTTTTCCGCTGCAAATAACGATGTATTAGTGGCTCTGACTAGGAGTCCGAGTACTGTTTTGGCACGCTGTTTTTAAGCCTCCGTGGAGGCCCGCCAAAACATGGCGCTTATTCAATAAATTCTAGCACATACGCGCTATGAAAATGGGTACAAAACCGGTCCGGAATCAGGTTTGAAAAACCCTGCCGCAAATGACCGCAGCATGCCTAACAAACGTACTGAAGTTGCAGGCTGTCGCTATACTTCACCGCCGCAAATTTCAGGCCGCATCATGACGCCCCATTCCAACCACGACCCCGCCGAAATCGCCCGTTTCGATCAGCTGGCCCAGCGCTGGTGGGATGAGCACGGCGAATTTCAGCCGCTGCACACCATGAACCCGGTGCGTGTCGGCTATATCGATCAACGCGTCGGGCTGCAGGGCAAGCGCGTGCTGGATGTGGGTTGCGGCGGCGGCCTGCTGTGCGAAGCCATGACCCAGCGTGGCGCACAGGTCACCGGCATCGATCTGGGCGAGACCACCATCGAGGTCGCCACCCTGCATAGCCTGGATTCGCAATTGAACATCCGCTACCTGCGCGAATCGGCAGAGCAGCATGCGCAGACGCACACCGGCAGCTACGACGTGGTGACCTGCCTGGAGATGCTGGAGCACGTGCCCGACCCTGCTGCGGTGATCGCCACCATCGCGCAATTGCTCAAGCCAGGCGGCCAAGCCGTGTTTTCGACCTTGAATCGCAATCCCAAGTCCTATGCCATGGCCATTCTCGGCGCGGAGTATCTGCTGAAAATGCTGCCCAAGGGCACGCACACCTATGCGCAATTCATTCGCCCCTCCGAACTCGCGAGCTGGGCACGCGCAGCAGGGCTGACGCTGCACGACATCACCGGTCTGCAATTCCATCCGCTCACCCGCGCCTGCTCGCTAGGGCCGGATGTGGATGTGAATTACCTGATGCACGTCAGCAAACCGCTTTGATCCTGGGCTGGCAATGCCAAATCGCAAACAAGCCCTGTTGCTCGACCTGGACGGCACGCTGCTCGATACCGCGCCGGACATGGCCAATGCCTTGAATGTCCTGCTGGTAGAAGAAGGCCGCGCAGCACTGCCGTTCGCAGACATACGTCCAGTGGTTTCGCATGGCAGCAGCGGCCTGATTCGCCTGGCCTTTGGCGCGCCGGAAGAAAACGAACGTCAGCGCTTGATCAAGCGCTTTCTGACCATTTACAGCGACGCGCTGGCGATAGATTCGCAATTGTTCGATGGCTTTGCCGTGTTGCTGGAGCAAGTGCGTACGCAGGGCATGCGTTGGGGCGTGGTGACTAACAAGCCAGCCTGGCTGACCGATCCATTGCTGGAGCAGCTGGGGCTACATTCGCAGGCAGATTGCGTGGTCAGCGGCGATACCGTCAGCGAACGCAAGCCACACCCCCTGCCGCTATTACATGCTGCGCAATTGATTAACGTGCCGCCAGACCAATGCCTGTATGTAGGCGATGCCGAACGTGACATCCAATCGGCGCGGGCCGCCGGCATGGCATCGCTGGTAGCGCTATGGGGTTATATTGCGCACACTGACCAACCGCATGCATGGCAGGCCGACGGCATGATTGAGCAGCCCGAACATTTGCGGGAATGGCTGTTTGAATAGTGGACACATAACGAACATCACCAGCCGAACCGGGAATGGCGCAATCCCCCACTCCGTTCGCCCTGAGCCTACTGAATCGCGTAACAAACATCTAAAGTGAATACTTCCCTCATCCTTGCATCTTTCCTAGCCCTGTTCATCGGCCTGCTGATCGGCTGGCTGCTGGCGCGCCAAAAAGCCGCGCAACGCGAACAGAAACTCAGTAGCGATCTGGCCGTGGCGCAATCGCAATTGAAATCGCAGCAGCAACTCGAACAAGAACGTCAAACAGCACTGCAACTCAGCATGGAGCGCGTCGCCGCCAACTTCGATGAAGTCGCCGGACAAACCCTGCGCACCAACAGCGAAGTGTTTCTGAAACTGGCGCGCGAACACCTGGGCCAGCATCAACAAATCGCCGCCGCCAATTTGAGCGAACGCGAGAAGGCCATCGAAACCATGGTGGCGCCGATCAGAGAGGCGCTGAATAAAACCGAGCAGCAGATCGGCCGCATCGAAAAAGAACGCGCAGAAACCTTCGGCGCGCTACGTACTTCGCTGGAAACAGTAACGCTGGGTCAAGTAGCGCTACAAAAGGAAACCCGCAACCTGGTTACTGCTTTGCGCCGTCCTGAAGTGCGCGGCCAGTGGGGCGAGTTGACACTGAAGCGCCTGGCCGAACTCGCTGGGATGGTGGAGCATTGCGATTTCACTGAGCAGGTGCACACGCAGGTGGAAGGCGGCGCACTACGCCCGGACATGATCGTCAACATGCCGGATGGCCGCACCTTGGTAGTGGATGTGAAGACACCGCTGGATGCCTATCTCGAAGCCATCGAAGCCAGCACCGATGAAGCCAAACAGGTCGCCCTGCAACGTCACGCCAACATGGTGGCGCAGCGCGTGCGCGAACTGTCCGCCAAAAGTTACTGGGCGCAGTTCGAGAAAAGCCCGGATTTCGTCATTCTGTTTATTCCCGGCGATCAATTCTTAAGCGCCGCGTTGGCGGAAAATCCAGCGCTGCTGGAAGACGCCATTCGTCAGGACGTGATCATCGCCACGCCCTCGTCACTGGTCGCGCTGCTCAAAGCCGTGGCTTACGGCTGGCGACAAACCTCCCTGGCTCAGAACGCACAAGTGATTCGCGATCTCGGCGCCGATTTATATAAGCGTCTCAATACCTTCACCAATCATCTCAGCAAGCTGTCGCGCAACTTGAATGGCAGCGTTGAAGCCTTCAACGCCGCCATGGGCTCACTGGAACGACAGGTGCTGCCCGGCGCACGCAAGTTCACCGAGCTGGGCATTCGTCCGGATAAAGAGATCGAGACCCTGGACCCCATTGAAGCCTTGGCACGCACACCGGTCAGCGCACAACTCGACGCACCCGCCGATAAACCATGAAGCTCGACGAATCATTATTGAACCGAGCCGTGCCTGCCGGCTCGATGCGCTACTACGCGTGGCTGTATACGCCCGCTGAGCATCGCGATGTGCTGGCGGCGCTATTTCTGATCGAAAGCGAACTGCACGACTCCGCCCGCGCCGCTCATGAAGTGGCGCACATCCGTCTGCAATGGTGGCGCGAGGAAATAGATCAATTGATTGCCGGTAAGGCTCGGCACCCCGCTACGCAAGTGCTGCAGGCTGCAACCAACAGCCACACCGATCTGCAACTGTTACAGCAAGCACTCCTGAGTTCGGCGCAAGAACTGGCCAATGCCACCTATGAAACCGATTCCGAATTGGATCAATACTTTCGCAATGGTCTGGGTAGTTTGTTCGCCATTGCCTCGCAATTGCTGAGTCGTGACGCCACGCCACAGGTGAACGAAGCCGCAACACAGTTGGGCGCATTCGTTCGACAGGTAGAGTCCCTTCGCGATCTGCGCAATGATTTTCATCACGGCCGTTTGTATCTACCGCTGAACAAACTAGATGAACTCAATATCCAATACGAAGCGCTGCAAAGCACAGACTGGCCGGCAAGCTTTGTGCAATTGCTCAAGTCACGCAGCGAACAACAATTGGCAGCGTATAAAATTTTGAAACAAGGTTTACTGAGCAGCGAGAAACAAACACTACGACCGTTATTGGTATTAAGTGAATTGCACGCTCAAGTGTTGCAAGTTATCGCAAAAGATCCAGCCGCTAATACGCAACAACGAGTTGAGCTAGGCCCGATCAAAAAGCTGTGGACGGCGTGGAATGCTGCTCGCGTTGCGAGCTGATTCATAACGTAGGTTGGGCTGAATCTTCGAGGCCCAACGCCTTGATCTTGTCGGTAAAATAGGGGACTCGCGGATACTCATTCCCAAACGGCAGCCATTTTAGTAGGTCGGGTTTCAACCGGACTCTTAAGATGTCGGGTTGAAACCCGACCTACAGAGAAATCGATCAGTGCATGAATATGCCTGGCTGAAATTGCACAGTCCAATCCCACAATACCGTTCATGGCGCCTTCGCTTTGGGATACGGCAGATCCTCCACCGGTATGCGCAGGTAGTTCGGTTTTAAATCCTTAAACAAATCACCGCGTGGCGTATTTTTAGGTGGGGTCTTGCACACCGGGGGGCTCGTCTTACGTAGAGGATCGCTCGCAGAATAAACCGGTCGATTGGTGATGTAGCAACGACTGTTTATCCAGGTGATCGTTTCACCACCCTCAAAGTGCCATGTCTCACCGGTAAAATCCTGTGGCTGGTACCTGAGCCTGGCTTCCCGGTCTTTTGTCCACTGCGCCTCGCTTGCCGGCCGTGAATCAAGAGAGCGATAAGTCTCTTTTGCAGCGCGCCTGGCCATCTCGGCAGCGACGTTTTCCGAAGCCTCCCGCCAATCGATAGCAGCAGGAGACTCCGGCAATTCGGTGATTGCAACACCGTTTGATGACGCACTGCCTGATGACGTCGATAGCGGCGAGGACTCTGTGGATAAAATCAGCGTTGTCGACGAGGAGGCCGAACGCAATGACTGTTCTGGCTTTATCGGCACGGTCGTTTCTTTTACGACTTCAAAGATCGGCTCCGGCAATGACAAGAGACGTAAGAACATCGTTTCAACGTCATTCTTGAGCTTAACTTGCGGCAACCATTGAATCCTCAGCAACAGAATATGCGAGGCAACTATCAATGCCGAAATGACAATGTTTCGCCAGCGCCATTCGTCGAGCATCCCATCGCGCCACATCGCCCCACCCTTTATGCGTTTCCTTTGCACGTTTTAGAGGGCGCGAGCTGCCTTAGTTCCGGAACCCAGCAGCGAGAAATATTAAGAGTGCGTCACAAACCTCAAGCCAATCGAACCTGTCAGTGACATATCGCTGAGCTGCCCTTGTTTAGTCTTCTTACTTCACTTCGATTCGACTCAATCGGCGGCACGCCACACCTGCACCCACTGACCATTGGTCTCGGCCACCACCAACCACAACCTCGGCACATCGCTGAGCAATGCCGACAGACTCGATGCCTCGAATATACGCCGAGCATTTTCAACCAGTACCGCGTACTCCTGCTCGCAGCGATGGGCCGACGGCTCAGGATCAATAACCTCGCAATACAACCGGCTGTGTGTGGGGCGTAGTGCCAGTTTGTCATCCAGTAGCACCACGCCCTTGCGATTGATCAATCGATCTGCCGCAACGGCCAAACTGTGCGCAGAGGCATTGCCATCAATTGAAAGCGCATTGTCATAAGCAAACATGGCTATCTCGCTCGCATGACCTACTTCGAATGGCCCATGAACAGGCAGGCCAGCCATTATCCGCAAATTAGCCGCTGCCGGGGTTCTTGGTGTTTTGTGGGTAACCCCCTATCATGCGCGGCCTCAAAACCCGCTCGCCGCCGCCATGCAAGATTTGAAAACCTACCAGCCCACGCCGAACGCTCTGCAAGACCGGATCATTTTGATCACCGGCGCCACCGACGGTATCGGCAAGGCACTGGCCATTGCGGCGGCTAACTTGGGCGCACAGGTGATCGCGCACGGCCGCACGCAGCGCAAACTGGAAGCAGTGGCGGATCTGGTGACGGCCCCCGACGCAAAACCCATGGCGCTACTGCCATTGGATTTGGAGAAAGCCGGTCCGGCTGAATACGAAGCCATGGCCGATGCCATCGAGAACAACTTCGGTCGGCTGGATGGCTTGGTGCACAACGCGGCCATGTTGGCCGAGCACGCGCCTGTCGAACATCACGAAGTGGCCAAGTGGTTACGCGCCATGCATGTCAACACCAACGCGCCCTTCATCCTGACGCGTTACTGCCTGCCGCTCCTGAAGAAGTCGGCGGATGCTTCGATTGTTTTCACCAGCTGCGACATTGCCAAGGAGGCCAAAGCACACTGGGGGCCGTATCTGGTTTCCAAGTGGGCTAACGAAGGCATGATGCGCATGCTGGCCGATGAGCTCAGCAACAGTAAAGTGCGCGTCAACAGTTTCAACCCGGGCACTGTGGCCACCAAGATTCGTCTGCAAGCTTTCCCGGCCGAGAATCGCGATGGCCTTGCTACGCCGGAAAGTGTTACCGCTCCCTTTATCTACTTGCTCAGCGCAGAGAGTCGCGGCATTAATGGCCAGCAACTGGACTAGCCGTTCGAATCGCTAAGAACATCAGACAAGATGCCCCCACCCTGCCCTCCCCCGTGGAACAGGGGAGGGTAAGATTTAGATCCCGCCGCTCAACAGATTGCCGCCTCCACCAGATTGATCCCTTCCACTGGATTGATCCCCTCACTGGATTGATCCCCTCCCCGTTCCACGGGGGAGGGTTAGGGTGGGGGCAAATAAAACACAGCACCCCATTCGTTAAACGCTCCAAACGAACGACCCGAGCAACCCCGTGTACATCACCGAACACTCAGTGACGATAGGTGTAACGCAGCTGCAAAAAATTTTCCCCCGGGTTGGGATGCTTGATCCCACCATTGGAAAAATGCTGGATACGCAAAGCGATGTCCTGACGATGACGATCACCCAACATACGTCCCACCGCAAAGTGGTCGCCGAAATTGAATTCCGTGCTGAAGCTTTTTTCGTCACTGCGATAAATGGGCAGAATGACATTGGCGCCGATGCCGATTTCAATGAACCAGGGCTGCGTGAATAGCGCGGGCTGCAAGCGGAACACCGGCGTCAGGCCTATCTGCGTCGCCCATGCCGAGCCCTTGATGCCATCCGCCTCAGTGGCCCATCGACCGATGGAGGCATCCGAGAAGCCGGTGATCGTGCCTATCGCGTACTGCTTCTGCCAACGCCAATCCCACACTGCCCCCACCACATAGGCGGTCGTCTGGCTTTCGCCAAAACCCGCCTGTACGAAGGCACCGGTCGGTTTGACGATGTCCGCAACCGACGCAACGGCTTGCGTGGTCAGCGACAGCGCCAGCACACCAGTCACTGCAGCTCGCCGTAGCCAATCGGATAAGCTTGAAACAGAACGCGTTACAACCAACGACGTTGCAACACTAGAAGAACCAGAATCGGACGACATCGCATGCTCCCGGCATGACTTCGATGTCTGTCATTGTTGTACTGCAACGCTCAACTGAATATTTGGCCGTAGAGAGGCACCGCTGCTTTCTGGTGGCAGGTACCACACTCTCTCTTTCGAGAGAGGCGCGTCAGCAAATATCGGAGAATATTTGCAAACAGCAACGCTCAACTCTACATACGCATTTCAACGATCTGATCCCACACCAAGCATTGCTACGATAGCGCCAGCTACTCGATACTCACCAGCTACTCGCGGAGTTCGTCATGAATCTGTGGATCAGACTCATCGGTTTGTTGCTGGGTCTGCTACGACGCCAACGCATCGGCTTGTTCGATGTCACCCGTCTGCATCTACGCGTGTGGCCCACCGACCTGGACTTGAATATCCACGTCAACAACGGCCGTTATCTCACCCTGGCCGATCTCGGCCGTTTGGATTGGTTCGCACGCAGCGGCACACTGCGCATCGCACGATAGCAACGCGCGCTGCCCATGGTGGGCGACGCATTGGCAAAATTCCGTAAGGACCTTAAACCCTTTCAATCCTTCATTATGGAAACCCGCCTGCTCGGCTGGGACGACAAATGGGGTTTTCTCGAACATCGCTTCATTCGCGATGGCCGCGTGCTCGGCGTGGTGTTGATTCGCGGCCTGTTCAAAGGTCCGCAAGGTCCCTTACCACCCGCGCAACTACTGGCCGAACTGGCGCATGACGCGCCCTCGCCACCCCTGCCGGATTGGGTGCGGCAGTGGCATGACAGCTGCGAATTACTATCCACGCAATTGCGCCAGGAAGAATCCCGATCATGATCCGACCGCGCTAACCGGGAATGAACAGGGCTTGGCAAATTTCCGGGCGCATGACATCTTGAGTGCAGAACAAGGATAAGGGGGCGCTCATGATGACCTGCGGTAGTTCTCTAAACGGATCCGTGACCGGCAAACTTTATCGTCGTATCGCTCATTCAACCTTCTGGGCCACGGCACTGGCTTTATTGAGTTGTCTGCATACCACATCCGGAGTTGCCGCCGACTCGATCGCGTTGGCCTTTACCCAAACGCAGCAGCTCAGCGACCCGAAATTATCCCCAAGCGGCAAGTATCTGGCGGCGAATGTCTATGCCAAGAACAAAGGCGAGGCTTATAGCGGCCTGGTTATCTTTGAAGTCACCGATGCCGGCATCGTACCGGCACTGCGCAGCGTCGATACCTATCGCGTCAATAACTATGTATGGCGCACGGATACGCAGCTTATCGCCAGCACCTCGGGCGGCATGGCCGAATGGGATGTGACCGCCAAGAAAGTGCGCACCATTGGCGGCTCCAGCCAGGGCGTCATGATCGATGCACACTGGGGCGACAAGGATGAAATCCTGATGCGAGCGCTTGATTGCACTGCGAAGTACGTAGTGGATACTCAACAGATACCTAAAATCTGTTTCAGCGCCTGGGATGTCAACAATCACAAAACGCGCATTGCCGCTCCCAGTTACGATGGCTATGTCGATCGTTTCTTCACCGATCGCAACGACATCATTCATGTGCTGGCGCGTACACCCGGTGGACAATTGGTCGCCAGCTACTTTGAACCGGGCAGCACACTAGGCTGGCAAAGCGAAGACCCACAGAAGCTGGAATCGCCATTAGCCGAATACATCGGTAAACAAGTGGCCGGCGATAGTGAAGCCAACAGTGTCGAGGTCCAACAATTCCAGAAACTGTATGACCGCTACGGCAGCACGGTCGCACCGGTGCGCACCACCAATTCGGAACGCTTGTTCGGCGCCGAACTGGCTACCGACAGCGGCGTGCGCTTCATGGCGCTCAATGAGCAGATTCGTGCCGCCACCGAAGCCGTGCAGAAAAGTTTTGAGGGCTATCGCCTGTCCGTCATCGGCGCCAGCGACAATCTGCAACGCCTGCTGCTTAGCGTACAAAGCCTCTCCGATCCAGAGTCTTTTGTCATCTTCGATATGCAACGCGGCAAATTGATTCGCACTGCGGACCTGCATCCTGCACTAACCAGCATCGCGCTGGTCACACCGCAGACCAATTGATCGCTGATCAATCCGGAGGCGCCGGTATTGATCTACGAACCGGCGAACAAAAGCGCAGCACGCGGCATGGTCATTGTTCCAAGTATTAACGTCAGTCGTTCCGGCGACCCCACATTTCCCAATTTATTTTCCGAGGATCTACATGTCTTCACGCAACTGGGATTACGCGTGGTCAACGTACCTCTGGCGTTTCCGGCTACCAACACCAAAGATGCCTTTGCTGCCTGGCAGAAATCATCCGCCGCAGCCATAGCCGAGGTCGCGCGCACCCTGCGCAAACAATATCCAGCGTTGCCCATCTGCACCTATGGCCATGATCGCGCCGGTTACGTGGCTCTGGCAGCCGCCGCCAGCATGGACAATGCACTGACCTGTGTGACGGCCATCAACCCCGTGGCCACCGCTCAGGATTTATTCAACACCGATATCAACATCGACAATCGCCAGAAGACCGAAACGGTCATGCGCATTCGCTACCTGGGTTTTATGGGATTGGACAGCACCAATATTGCAACCCCGGTAGAAGTCAGCAGTTGGGCGGCCAGCCTGCCCAATAAAGTGTGGCTGGCAACACACCCTCGTGAATTCAATATTGAACACATTAAGAACCTGCGTGACGCCATCAAGGATGCCGACAAGGCCGTCACCTGGCTGTCGCCCGATCCCGACCGGGAGGATCACGGCGAATGGCGGGCAGAAGTGTTGCAGAAACTCACCGACTACATTGTTGGTCTGAAGCCATAACAGCAATCGACGCCGGTAGACCCAATGCAAATTTGGGCGTAAGTTAAATCTGGGCTGGCGACTTACGCTGCGATAACAAGGTTGGGTGATGGTCATGCTCGCCAGGGCGAATATGCGGCAAGAAGTTATTTTCACTGACGATACCAACATCGCTTGACCTTCCCTAACCAATAACTCATCAGGAGAGGCTCATGACCGCGTTCAACGTAGTACGTTTCAAAGTCAAAGCGGGCAACGAACAGAAGTTCATCGATGCCCACCGCAATCTCAAGCGAGAGTTCAAAGGTTTTCTGGCCGGCAACCTGGTTAAGACCGGCGATCAGACATTTTGCATGGTGGGCGAATGGCGCAATTTCAAAGCGCTGGCCGCAGCACGTCCACAAATGATTGGTGTGCTGGATTCATTTCGCGATCTGCTGGAAGACCTGGGTGGTGGTCTTGGCGTCACCGATCCCGTATCCGGCGAGGTCGTTCTTAAACTGCGCACGTCGGTGAAAGCGAAACCTAAGGCCAGCAAGACCAAAGCCAAAGTAAAGACTTCCTCTAAAGCGAAGCGCAAGGCAAAGAAGCCGGCCAAGAAAGCCGCAAAAAAGAAATAATGCAGCACCGGAGCAGGCCAATAACCCGCCCCGGTGAATCTGCTGGTCAGCGCTAAGGCCGGCAGCAGCATTGCACTGCTGCCCAACTGTCGCGGCGATGCGGACATAATGGCTGTTTGTCGATAGCAATCGTTTTCTTTACCGAATTTTTTGCGCCAGAGGTCACACTTCGCTCGCATTCATGCAAGCACTATAGCGACGTTTGCGCGCGTCGCTCAGATCGTTCTCCGTGCATCGCCAATCGTTAATGAGCACGAACGCAGCTAACTTATCCAGCTGTGAATATTCATTCTGCCACCGCACTTCCCGCCACCTGTGCCCGCCTGTTATCGCGCGGCATAGCCGTCCTGTTGTGCACGCTTGCACTGAATGTTGCCCATGCTGCCAACACCTCACTGATAAGCAGCCCCCCAGCCAAGTCGTCAGCGATTACCTTAAAGCAACGTCTGGCCTATCTGCGTGATCTCACCGCTTACAGCCTGGCGCCCGTGGGCAGCCCGCTCAGCAATGGATACCGGGCCAAGCTCAACACCAGCAGTCAACTTGAGAATGAAGATCTGTTCAAACCATTGAAGAAATTCACCCAGGCCGAAAGAATCAAACAGCTAATGAAGCAACAAATGGATTTCGAGATCGGCCCCAACACGCTGTTCCAATGCGAATTCAAACGCCTGCAAATAACAGATGAGAATCGCGAAGTCGGCGTTCGCTTGGGCATTCACGTCGATTTTCGCTAAGCCTTAGCACCACGGCCCCTCACCCCTCTCTTCTATTCCCTCCCCCGTTCGACGGGGGAGGGTTAGGGTGGGGGCAAAAAAGCTCAAACTCAACCTGAGCAAACTCTATTCATCTCATCCCAATTTCATAGCCACCGACCCAAACGCAGCGTAGGGTTGGGTATTCAATGCCGGGCATAATAGTCAGATGCCCCCACCCTGGCCCTCCCCCGTCGAACGGGGGAGGGAATCATTCCACTAAGCAGTGATCAATCTTGCAAGCGTGCATGAACCTCAGGAGTAAAACGATTTGCTGGGACTTAAATGGATTCATTGATCAACGCCGCAGCGCGGGCGCTGGCAGTTGGCGATCCACTGGGCGCATTGAAGCGGGTCGCACTGCGTAACGATGCACCTGCATTGGCGCTGCGTGGCATTGCCATGGCGCAGCTCGGCGATCTGGTCCGCGCTAAAACCTTACTGCGCAGCGCCGCACGCACCTTCGGCACCAAAGAACCGGTGGCGCGCGCCAAATGTATTGTTGCCGAAACCGAAGTGGCGCTCGCGGCACGTGATCTAAGCTGGCAAACCAGGGCCCTCGATGCCGCACGCATCACGCTTGCAGCACACGGCGATCACACCAACGCCGCCCATGCGCAACAGCTGCAAGCGCGACGTCTACTGTTGATCGGGCACATAGATGCAGCCGAACAGGCCCTGGCCCAATTGGATGCCTCAGTGCTGCCGGCTGCACTACGCACGGTTCATGAGCTGGTGATGGTCGGCATCAGCATGCGACGGCTGCATACTCAGAACGCGCGTGCCGCATTGGCACGCGCCGAACAGGCCGCGCTGCAGGCACACATCCCGGCCTTGTTAGCGGAAGTGACCAGCGCCGCATTAGTCTTGAACACGCCTGCCGCACGTTCGCTTACGGCTGGCGAGCAACGACTTTTAAAACTCGATGAGGTCGAAGCTCTGCTGGCATCCCAAGTATTCGTTGTCGATGTCTGTCGCTACGGCGTGCGGCTTGCCAATACCGCAGTGTCGCTCGCCACACGACCGATCTTGTTTGTGCTGATTCGCATGCTGGCCGAAGCATGGCCGGCCGATGTCTCCAGAGACGCGCTCATCGCACGCGCCTTCCGCTTGAAGTCCGCCGATGAATCGCAACGGGTACGCCTGCGTGTGGAAATAGGACGACTGCGCCAATTGCTAAAACCGTTGGCCGACATACAGGCCACGCAACGCGGTTTCATGCTGGCGCCGCATCGTGCAGATGAAATTGTCGTACTCGCCCCCGTGAATGAAGATGAGCATGCCGCCGTGCTGGCCTTGCTGGCCGATGGTGAATCTTGGTCGAGTTCGGCGTTGGCACTGGCGCTGGGCATGAGCCAGCGCTCGGTGCAACGCGCACTCGATACGCTGGCCATGGCGAATAAAGTGCAAGCGTTCGGTCGTGGCCGCGCACGCCGCTGGCTGACGCCACCCCTGCCCGGATTCACGACGACATTGTTACTCCCGGCAACGCTGCCGATTGACTAATGTGGCGCCAAGCAGTGGACGGGCGTGATGAATCACGCCCCTACACCGGAAAGGTTTTACGTAGGGGCGCAATTCATTGCGCCCGTCTGGAAACCGCTTTAGCAATCCCCCTTCGCCTCAGCATGAATTTTCAAGACGTCATGCTATGACCGAAGGATGTTTAAACATTGACTCACATCATGTGTAAGTTATGTGTGAGACACGTCAATAGGATGCCAACATGAAACAAGCAAAAGCCGAAATCATCCGCGAATACGGCCCCTTCCCCGGCGCCGATAAAGTGCATGGCGTGAGCTATGACGGCAAACAAGCCTGGTTCGCCTCGGGCGATAAATTAAATGCACTGGATCTCGACAGCGGCAAGATCACCCGCTCGATCGAATGTCGCCGCGCATGCTGGCACCGCCTTCGATGGCCAGCATCTGTTTCAGATTGCCGAAAGCCAGATACATAAGATCGATCCGAAGACAGGAAAGATACTCGCCACCATTCCAGCGCCCAGCAACGGCGGCGACTCGGGCATGGCTTGGGCCGAAGGCTCGTTATGGGTGGGTCAGTATCGCGAACGTAAGATCCATCAAGTCGATCCCAACACCGGCAAGGTGCTACGCACCATCGAATCCAATCGCTTCGTCACCGGCGTCACCTGGGTGGAGGGCGATCTATGGCATGGCACCTGGGAAGGCGATGAAAGCGAACTGCGACATATCGATCCAAAGACTGGAGAAGTATTGGAGTGCCTCGACATGCCGGCCGGCACGATGGTCTCTGGGTTGGAATCCGATGGTGGGGATCGGTTGCTATGCGGCGGTGGCGGCAGCGGCAAGGTTAGAGCGGTGCGGCGGCCTAAATAAGAGCTGCGTTCAGCTGCTCTTTGTAGGTCGGGTTTTAACCCGACTCTTAAAACGTAAGAGTCGGGTTAAAACCCGACCTACAAAACAAGCAAATCCAACTCCAACATCCCCTCCCCCGTTCGACGGGGGAGGGTTAGGGTGGGGGCAAAACAAAAAGCTCAAATCTCAACCTGAGCAAACAGCATTTATCTCATCATGACCCCGTAACCATCTATCAAGAGGCGGCAAAGATTTAATTACTTGATTTGATGCTGGGCGCAGTCGTCAGACGCCCCCACCCTGCCCTCCCCCGTGGAACGGGGGAGGGAATAGAAGATCGCGTCAGTTAACTTCAAGAGTAGAGCGTTACCGCCGTCCTTCCATCACCGAGCGATGCTCCGTCCAATTGGCGTCTCTGCCGGTGAATTCAATCGACCACTTATCGCCCGCCTTGCCCGGCGTAGTCGGGCTATGACAACGTGGCTTGACCATGCCGGTCATCAACTGACAATTGGTCCACTGCCCCGCACGTGCCATCTGTAGCCACCAGATACCGGTCTGCATGACCATGCCGCTGCCTACACCGCGCCCCACACCGCCCTCATTACCAATGTTGTTTTCAAACACCGCAACCGAGTGATCCGGATTCCACCACGACGTGCAGTTGTATTTCGCTGAGGGCGCAGTTCCCTGTGCCAGACAGGTGCGAGTGTTGGTGTAAAAACCGGACATCGGATCGTCGATGGGATTCTCGAACACGCGATTGAACGCCGCGCGTGGCGCCATCTCCATATCGCTCTTAAGACTGGCTTCCAGCGTGGTGCCATCTTCAAGCGCGAAGCGCTTCAAGGTCGCTTTGAGTGCACCACTCTTATCCGGATAGGCGTAAGCACTGAGTCGATCATTCACCTTCAGCAGATCCTTGCTCCAGCCCATGGCAAGCAACATCGAAGGCTTGGGGCCGGTGATGGTCCAGTCGGGCCGATCCCAGCCGTCATTGACGTACAGTACGACGACCAACTGTTCGCCGGACCAGTCCACGTTCTTCACTGTGCCTTCAAGGATGACGACGTCATCGAGTTGCTGCGCCGGCTTAGCCGCTTGCGCTGCATACGAGTTAGTAACTAAGCCGGTTACCAGCCCGACTATTACAAGTGCTGTTTGTATCAGTTTCATAGTGTTCCCCTTGTGTTAGCGACGACGGCCTTGTTGCAGTTCCCAAGTCTCGGTCCACTGCGCACTGGCGCCATGAACCGTCACCGTCCATTTCTCGCCCACCTTGCGCGGCTTCACCGCCGTGTCACAACGCGGCATCGCCCAGTTATTACCCAACAGACACAACACTGGCTTGCCCAATTGGTTCTCGATCCACCAATTGCCGACGTCAGTAGTGAGATCGAAGCTGCCATCCGCATTCAAACCCACCGGCGTCTTCTTGCCCAACAACCAGAAGGTGTGATCCGAATTGATCCACATGCGCCCAGCGAGATTGGCCTCCGCCGGCTTGTTATCGCTCGCCACATAGAACAGCGTGTTGCCATACAAATTGGCAAATGGATCTTGCGTCACATCGGCAATAGTCTTGCGAATCGACCCGGCCGGATACATCCAGGCAGAACCATAAGCCCCCGTTTCCAGCGTGCGATAGTCCGGCAGGAAGAAACGCAACAACTGTCCACTCGCCTTGCCGCTCTTATCGGCCAGCACGGCAACCGAAAGACGATCACCTACTTTCACCGCATCCTTCAAGCCTTTAGGCGATGGCCCCTGCAGCGTCCAATCCGCCCCGTCGTAACCATCGTTGGAATGAAACACCACCTTCGCATTGCTACCCGAACTATCCATGCTCTTAACGTAGCCGCTGAGGATGATGAAATCGGTCGCGTCAATGGCAGCCGCCGCCTGCGCTGCGCCACCGCCGAGCATCGCACCGATCAGCGCGAATGTTTGTTGCCACTTCATGGTCGCCCCCTGCTGAGTATTAAAGATCTTGTCTAGTGATCTATTGGTAAATACCTTGCAGATAATAGTGATCATGCGAGCCACTTTACCCGCTGATTAGGAAATTGGTTTCATAGAGTGGAAGTGAGCAACGGACGATACCGAGGGGCAGTACAGAGCGCGGCGGATTCATCGCGTGCAGTGCCCAAGAAAGACTTGCCCACGCTGCATAAGCACCAGGTAAGAAAGCGATTGGGTGGGTCGTAGTGGATCAGCCTTCATCGACATCCAACTTCCATCGACATCCAACAGCCCCGGATGGCAGTATTCGATTCGAACCATGTGAAAGGATCACCAGGATGAATAAGTCGATGCGCAACCTGCTTCTATCAACGCTGTTGCTAACCGCCACCCTATCAACCGGCTGCACCACCAAGGCCTGGTATCAAGGCGTGCAAGCCACCGCCGATCTCAATTGCAGAAAGCAGCCCGTCACCGAAGTGGAACGCTGCCGTGAGCGGACTAATACGTTGAGTTATGAGGAGTATCAGAAGGTGCGGAAGGGTGAAGACAAATAATCTTCTTAGGAAACTAATTTGACCTCGCTCAACTTTCATACCGATGGCGCGGAGATTCGCAAAGGCATTCTCTCGCGCGACAGCATTGAAGCCGTCAAGTCAGAGATCAGTCTAGGCTGCGAGCAACTTCGCCGGCATGGCATCCGCAATCTTGAAAAGAGGTTCAGCAGCGTTGCCCAACTGGCCAGTTCTCCAGACATGCTGAATATTGCCAACGAACTACTTCAGTCACCGCCTCGTCTGGTACGCGCTTTATTTTTCGACAAGACACCGGAAGCAAACTGGTTTGTGGCCTGGCATCAAGATAGAACCGTCACACTGAATCAAAGATGCGAAATGTCGGGTTGGGGACCCTGGTCATTCAAGGATGGCGTGCATCATGTACAACCGCCACGCGCCGTACTCGATAAAATGGTGACCATCAGACTGCATATCGACGATGCAGACGAAAAAAGCGGCTGCCTCAACATCATTCCAGGATCGCATCGCCAGGGAATACTGGCTCAAAGGGAAATCGAACAACTAGCAAAAAATTCCAAGCCCGTTGCCTGCGTAGTCGCTGCCGGAGACGCCATGATCATGCGCCCGCACGTGCTGCACTCATCGAGCAAGTCACAAAGCAAGGCGCATCGTCGGGTGGTGCATTTGGAATACAGCAGCTATGCGCTGCCGCCAAATGTTGACTGGGCTTGATGCATTAATCATTGATCACCATCACTCGCACTCTGCTTGATCCTAAAGACAGCAACCTAGTTAAGACTGATTAACACCACTCACCCTGTCACTATGCTTCCCCCATAGCTCTTAGTAAACGCCGTATAGCCGCCACCGGCCGATCGGCGACTACGAGTAAGTCCGTAACTTTTGCATCACGACTCGAATCAATGGATCTCTGAACTCCCTCAACTATGTCGATATCCTCTTTAATAAGCTTTGACCATAAATCTTTAACGACTTCTGGATTGAATACCGCTCCATCAAAAGCGAGATCCCACCAAAAATGGCAAGAGTTATCGGAAATGGGAGTGGAACACCACATGTATAGACCCTTGACACTTTGCCCTGCCGAGCCCGGCCTTCGCTCAGATGGCGCCCATTCTATTTCTGCAGAAAAACAGCCTGGAGCAGTAAAAACTGCATTCGTTGATATGTTGCAGCTTTCTGTTTTCTCCAATCCTAAAAGAGCGATATCAAACTTTGAAGGTGGTATGTCTCTCGCACTAGAGAGAAATGTAATTGCTCTGGAATCAGCGTCCATTACGCCATGAACTTTCCCTTTCCTTCTAAAGTCAATGCGGACGTCATTTCCAACAGTCTTACCATGAAGATAAAGAGTGTGCTCTGTGTCCGCTATATTTTCGTGGATCAATGAGAAATCACAACTAGTGAGTTGGTAGCCCGCTATCACTTGATCGGCATTGCGTTTCCGTACAATCGTTGGAAGGAGGGTCGGATCTGCATTTTCAGGGCATCCCATCCAGACCCACACAAACGGACCATAATCGATTGCGGGATAAGCACAAGCACGGAGCGCTCGCGGGGGCTGTTGCATACTCGGAGCAAGCGTACACTCGCCTTTCACGTTATATCTAAATCCGTGATAAGCGCAGACAATTTCATCTTGAATCACTTTTCCCATGGAGAGTGGAGCCCATCGATGCGGACAACGATCCATAAGAGCGTGCGGCTTCCCATCGCTCGCGCGAAACAACACCACGCGCTTCTGCAGCAGGTTTCTGGCTAATGGCTTCTCCCCAACTTCACTCACCGTGGCGATGGCCCACCAGCTGTCGAGCGGATAATTTTTTACTGATGGCCCGGCGTGGCCTTGAAGATCCTCCAGGCGCTTCAGTTCGCTCTCATCCATAACAGCTTCTCCCTTTCAAGCTAAAGGAGTACCTAGTACTACAGAGGTATCACTTCACCTCTAGCGTTTACATGTAAGTTACCTCGCCACCGTTTTAGCCAAAATGTAAGATGACCTCAATTTCCACTCGAGCTCCGCGAGGTAAAGCGGAGACACCAATAGATGTCCGAGCCGCATACGGCTCAGAGCAATACTTCATGATGACTTCGTTAACTTTGGCGAGATGCCCAAGATCCGTGAGATACACATTTAGCTTGCAGGCTTTTGCTAGTGAGCCATCTGCTGCGCGCGCAATTGCTTCCAGGTTTTCAAATATTTGGCGAATCTCTGACTCAATATCATTGTTGACCAATTCCATCGTAAGCGGATCGAAAGCTATTTGCCCAGAGATGAACACAAGGTCGCCTACTCGGATTGCCTGAGAATATGGCCCTATTGCTTTTGGGGCAGCTGAAGTCTGTATGACTTCTCGATTCATGATATTTGTCTCCGAGCACGGGTTATTTGATTGTCTTTGAATCATCAATCACGAGCAGGCGTCTTGTCGGAAAAGAAAACCGATAAGCCGCCCGATGGGTACAATTAGGTACAACAGAGAGACCACAGCAAGTGACCATATGACCCCCATAACCATCTTGCATTGGATACGCTCAAGGCCTGCAAATGTGCTTAAAGGGAACACTTATTTTGTCCAACATCGCCGGGGGCGCGGGGTCGTGGCTATTGATACATATCAACTGCAGTTGCTTAAGTGCCGCGAGACGAGAGTTTCTAGTAAAGCAGGCGAACCCCATTCTCGATTATTCTTCTTGAGTCCCCCGATCCCTCAGCCCGGCGATGTCGACTGCATCACCCGTTAGGAGTTACAACACGTGCCACTCGAATCCGCTGCCTTTGTGGCGCTTGTCTTTTTCGTTGCCGGCTGGGTGAAGGGTGTAGTTGGCATGGGGCTGCCAACGGTTGCGATGGGCGCGCTCGGCGTTGTCATGGCGCCTGTTCAAGCCGCTGCATTACTCGTGGTGCCATCGCTGGTTACCAACATCTGGCAGTTCGCCGTGGGGGCTGCGACGGTCAGTGTGACAAAACGATTCGCGAGCATGGTGGTGCTGGTGTGCGTGGGAACGGCTTTCGGCATTCAGTTCCTGACATCGGGCTCCTCCCGCTGGCCATCGGTCGCACTGGGAGCGGTACTCGCTCTCTACGCGCTGCTGGCGCTATTCCTGCCCAAGTTCACTGTGCCACCGCAGTCAGAGTCAGTGCTTTCGCCCGTCGTCGGCGCCGTCACCGGCGTCATTAGCGGGGCAACAGGTGTATTCCTCGTACCGGCCGTGCCTTACCTGAGCGCTCTTGATTTGGGCAAGGACGAACTCGTTCAAGCCTTTGGGTTGTTCGCCACCGTAGCCACCATCGCGCTCGCCATTGGCCTGAGCGTGCGCAGCAGCTACTCCTCCACTTCTTTGCTCGCCTCGCTACTGGCAGTGATCCCAGCACTGATCGGCATGTTTGCCGGGCAGCGCGCTCGTGGACGAATCGATCCCGTGGCGTTTAAAAGGTGGTTTCTCTTCGCCATGCTCTTGCTCGGCTGCTACATGGTCCTGCGGGGCTTACTGGCGCGGTGAGGTCAATCTCCTCGCATGAACGTCGCCGGGTGGTGCATTTGGAATATAGCAGCTATGCGCTGCGGCAAGATGTTGACTGGGCTTGATACATCAATCGCCAAACACCCATGATCCGATGGCCCGACTCCATTGCAGTGCAGATACCGGCCAGGAGCGACCACTCACAAGTCCCTTTTGCTTTTTTCGATACGCTCAGCTACAAAGCAGCAGCCGATTGTTCGACAAGGAATTCTGGAGAACCAAGGTGCACAACACTGATATAAGTACCTTTGTAAAGGGACATTTAGGGCCCGTATCACCGGCCTCTACTTCTAGTTAGCCGCCAATCATGCACATTCAGTTCTACACGCATGAATACTTGGAAACCGTAACAGACCTCATGCTCGACATGAGCGCTCATTACAACGGCCCGAATGCGTCTGAACGTCACGAGGTGAGACAGAACCTTATCAAGAACATACTGGGTGAGCACTCAGGTGTGCACCTAGTCATCGCGCTCGACGGTGTACGCGCAGTCGGCTTGGCCTCAATCTCTATTCTTTATCCCGCACCCAAGGAGCGCGGACAGCTCTTCATGAAGGAGCTGTTTGTGGCCTCTGATTGTCGCGGCGGAGGTATTGGCAAGGCCTTGATGCACTTCGTAGCTCGCTATGCTGTTTCCAAATCGTGTAGCCGCTTCGACTGGACCGTCGACGAAACTAACCTGGAAGCATTGAGCTTCTATCGTCAACTCGGAGCCCAAACGAATCCGGGCAAGCTGTATTTCAGACTCGCAGGGCCGGAGCTCGATCATTTTGCATCAGAGAGCTAGCATCACCGACATGCCAGCGGCTAACAAGCAGTTGCAGCGGGCCGTGAATCGTGGCTATTGATACATATCAACTGCAGTTTCTTAAGTACCGCGAGACGAAAGCATCTTGTGAAGCAGGCGAAGCCAGTTCTCAATTGTTCTTTTTGAATCCTCCGATCCTCCGGCCCGGCGATGCTGATTCCGCACTAATCAATCTACCAGCAATATCACAATGATCCCCGAAGAAACACAGCCGACACGAGGCGGCAATGGTCTTGCACTTCGATTAATTCTCTCGTTCTTCGCGGGTTTGTTCGGCATGGTGATGATTCTCATCGCGCCGAGCGCGGATAGGCCGATCGGTCACTACTTGTTTGGCACCTTTTGCCTTGGTATCGCGGCCGTCTGTTTCGTCCACGGTCGTATTCAGAGGGTAATAGGCAGCTTCCTTGCGTCCGCGGTACTTGTTGTCACCGCGTGGTATCTGTTCACCGAAATCGTTGATAGCGTAGCGGTTTCCGAATCCCGATCAAACCCATCTGTGATCAATGCCATCCTTGCGCTTGTCGCATTCGGCTTTCCAGCTGCTGCCTATCTGCGACGCGCCAGGTTCGGATTCGGGGCGGAACCCGGGACTGAAACAGAAACGATCGAAATCGATGATGTGGGTGTTGTGAGGACGGTAGGCTCGATAAACGAGCGAATTCGTTGGGATGACGTAGATGAGATCAGAATCATTACTACAGATGACGGCCCATATGCAGAGGATGTGTTCTTTGCAATCATGGATGGCAACCAGAAAGGCTGCTTGATCCCGCACGATGCGGCAGTGAAATTCAAACTCCTTGAGCAGCTTCAATCTCGTTTCAATGTATTGAACGACGAAGCCGTAATCAAAGCGATGGGGAGCACGAGCAACGCCAATTTTCTCATTTGGAAGAGACCAAAAAGTGCGGATGCTTAACAAGCAATTGGAGGCGATTCGGGAAATGATGCCGCGGGAAACGATGCCGGGCCGTCGATCCGTAGGTATTTATGTGGTGTACTTCACCCTCGCCATTAAAATACATACATACGGATCGACGACCTGACACTGTTCAGCTTACTGGGAACGTTAGGCCTATTTGCATGAAAATCATGATACGAGTCTTTGCTGGAATTGCCGCACTATCCTGCTGTATTTCGGCTAATGCTGCCTGTGAGTCGCCCAGCAAGTCCGGTGCGAAAAAGGAATCCACCGAGTCGATGCTGGCGCGCACGATATTCAATCGTGCCACGGCGGAAACGAGTCAAATGGACCAAGCGCTTAAGAAAGCCTATGGGTGCAAGTACATCTTTGCCGACGTTCTTAACGATTCGATTATGAATAGAGCTAAAGTTCTTGCGGGCAGTTTGCCGGGTCGGCAATTGGATGCTGACGGTATGCCTAAGTCAGGTAAGGTTGTAATCGGCTACATCATTACGACTAGCGGCGTTGCAAGTGATCAGGTCGTGCTCGAGACTTCCTCGCCCGCGCTTACTGCGGCGGCGCTCGAAAGCATGAAGCAATGGCGATTTGAGCCAGCGACTGTAAACGGACGAATTGTCGCATCATTAGCCGTACAGGAATTCCTGTTCTAGGAGTCGTCGAGTGTCCTCAGTAATAAACATGCCCGGACACCCACGTCCGTTCGTTACTTGTTCGAACGCATCATGACTCAATCAGATGCAATAGCTCAGTTTGAGAAGCATGCGCGACAATTCGTAAAGTGGTGCAAAACGGACCACGATGGCGCAGCTCCGAAGCAATTCAAGGTCGAAGCGCTTCGTCATCTATCTTCTGTTTACAACTCAGCGCTCTACCTACCGGAAGTCGAATTCAAACGGTCTCCTGAGGCTCCTCGTACAACTGACGTTCAGCGCCAAGTGGTAGCACAGAATTTATCAGCTTTGCCTTTTCAGTATTATTGGGTTCTGTGCGAACCCGCCTTGCCCGATACAGATACGGAGCCAGGTTGTGGCGATCTGTTCGACGACTTCCAAGACATCTACGCGGACATCTCGTCAGGCCTCTGGTTGTTTGATGCTGGGCATGTCGAGGCCGCTGTGTACAGTTGGCGTGAAATGTTTCGACTTCATTGGGGGCCGCACGTGGTTAGCGCGCTTCATGCTCTGCACTCATTTGAGTACGGCGAGTAGAGCAATGCGTTTTGGATGAGCATCGCCGGGTCGCGGGTTCGTGCTTGCAGCTTCTAGAAAAGGTGAGTCCATTTGTGAGTTCGCTCGCTCATTCGATGAGCGCTCGGTTGATACCTGGGTCGTGCGCGCGGTTTATGAGCAACTACAAGAGCACTTAGGATCGAAGTATCAGATCCCAATCCGAGCATCGGATGTCTTTGGCCAGGATTTGCCAATAGACAGCGAAGATCTCGATATGGATATTGCCTCCGAGATTGCGCAACGGACAGCTCGCTCGATGGATAAGATGGAAGCGAACCCGCTATATGGCAAGGTCAAGACCGCTGCTGATCTCGTACACTTCTTTAATGCGCAACCAAAAGCAACCTAACCAGCGCTTCGAGACGGCCCGGCGCAGACTCGCGACTTGTCGTCTAATACACGGCGTTAGGCAACTAGAGACAAATGCTACAGCAGCTTAAGAGATGGAAGCTTTGGCTAGGCGCCACACTTACACTGTTCGCACTGGGCCTCACATTTTCTTGGTGGCAAGAGCGAATGGGAGTCGGATATCTTTTTGACCTGAATACTGTGCCATGGTCGGTCTCATCTGCTGACTGTGCGTCACTGGGCTTTACAGACACATTGGTAACTTGTGCGTTCGAGATAGATCCTTCTGATTTCCCAAAATTGCTGGTGAGTGAGCCATATACATTGGAGGAAACTCCCTACTACAAGCATGCCCATGACCACCCCATGTCTGAAAACAAGGGGCCAAATTTCGAAGTGGCGTGGCACTATCTAGGTAAGCCCAAGGATGCACCTAACGGGGGATCCATCGACGTACTTGCAGATAAGGAAAAGCGTCATTTACTTGCTCATCTCTACATTGAGTAGTGATGGCTGCAGCCCGCAAATCGCTCCGACACAGGGTGAGCGGTGCCGGGCCGTCGGTCCGCGCAAGGACACCTACGATCCGACGGCCCGGCACCGTTGTCCTCTGTTGGGTTCTGGCAAGTTCGCTTACGTATTGAAGCTCGGAAGAAACGACGAGCTTGAAATTGAGGTTCAAACTGATGAAAGCTAAGAGCACTAACAAATCACTTAACGCAGACGCGCCGAAAGACGGCGCGCCCGTTAGTTAATTCGTTAGGTGCCCGCTATGAGCAGTGGTTTCAACGATACGGATTTATCGTCAACTGATTGGTATCGCCTGCGCGATGTCGTGCTGGCTGCTTGTTGTAATGAATCACTTCCTGAGATTCCAAGGCATCTGGAAGCTCACAAAGTTGTTCAACTTGTCCGCGAAGGAAAGAAAGATGAGGCTGGACAACTGTTATGCCCGAAGCACCCTGAAAAATGGTTTATTGCGCTCTCCAAGTCATGAAGGCACCTAACCAGCCAATCAAGTTCACTCCCTCCGGTCGTTCGACCGCTCAATCGCTACGCTCTTTCGCGTCGGCTTATCAGCAGCGTTGGGCGTCTCATTCTGTGGCTCACTCAAACTATGCGGCTCTCTGAATTTCACAAGCAACCTCGCGGGCCAGCTCTCTTTGATACCTGGCTTTGGGAACACTCCGTCGAGACGGAGATTGGTATTTTACCCGTTGAGCTTTACTGCGACATTGAGACCTTGCCGACTGAAGCGATGGTCAATCTAGCGGCTAGGCTTGCGGCATTCGCCGAGACTCACGGTTCGCAAATTTGGGATTTGATATATGGGCACTACAAGCATGCCGAGACCAACGATTGGCTTCGATTTTGGAAGGTTCCCTCTGGCCTAGCTAGGTCCCAGGTGCTGACCGAAGTCGGAGCAGCCATTCTTAACGTTCACTCAGACCTCTTTGCCAGCATTCATGTCGATCCCCGCTGGGACCCCGAACACAAACTTTGTTTGTCTTTCGACGGAAAGATCACTGCGGTCAATGACGCTCCGTTCTCGATAGAGGATGGAGTGCTTACGCTCCTATGAACATGCTACGTGAACATCGCCGGGCCGGAGGATCGGGGTATTTTATATATATCAACTGCAGTTGCTTAAGTGCCGCGAGACGAAAGCATCTTGTGAAGTAAGCGAAGTCAGTTCTCGATTACTCTTCTTGAGTCCCCTCCCCCGGCCCGGCGATGTCGACTGCTAAGCCGGTTCGCGCCAATCCTCTCCTTGATCTTCCTGTGCGATCCGCCATAAAACCCCCGACGGATCGCAAATAACACAGTCCGTCATATCCCATGGCCGAAGCTCAGGCGGCTCCGTTCTCACGCCGTATTTCTCCGCCAAATTTTTATCTTGCACGTTCGCCCACCATGCATCGAGGTCTTTGACGATGAGATGCATCATGAGGTTTTCTGCGAATTCTTTGACGTAGAAACGTTGCAGCAGGAAACCGACTTTGCCGTGATTGCCATGGTCGCCGTAATGGAAGTAGGCAAGCTCGCCTTCGCCTCCCCAGCACAAGGTAAAACCGAGGTCTTGGTAAAATTGGATTGAAAGTTGGTAGTCCTTTGCCGGGATGAATGCTTTTAATTCGACGGGCTCGAGCGTAGGCATCTCTTTATCTCCCTGAGTGCTGCTTGCGACTAAGCTGCGATTTTAATGGTCGCTCAGAACATTGTCGGTCAATGTGCGCTCGATGATCAAGCGCTGCCGCCGCACTGCTTTGTACTTCCGGTTCTATGCCTCTCGCCTTACCCAATCGTCTCGCTCCCTTCGGGGAGAACAGAACATCGCCTGGCCGGGGGATCGGGGGTATTTGATATATATCAACTGCAGTTGCTTAAGTGCCGCGAGATGAAAGCATCTTGTGAAGTAGACGAAGTCAGTTCTCGATTATTCTTCTTGAATCCCCGATCCGACGGCCCAGCACCGTTGTCGTGTGCGGAAACTCCTGCTGTGCAGATTCAGCAAATTCAGCGGGCAGTTAATTATGACGGTGGTTTGAAGAGCAACCCAGTACGGGGTGTGCCGGTGTATATTAATAATAACTCTTGGAGGCCTGACTAATAGGATCGTTCAATGCTAGAGAAAATTAGGAAAAAAGTGACGTCGCTATTTAGTCCGACTGTTCTCGATCCAATTAGAGAAAAACAAGCGATAGCGACGTCAAGTAGTAAATTCATATCAGTGTGGACATACTCTGCCTATCGCATGGGGCAGCCTGATCCATTGTATGCGCCGGTCGATATATCGGTGAGTAGCCTTGATGATGCACTGGGCCAAGCAATTGTTTCCGCCCTAGACAAAACTCGTTTCTTTAGTCTCAAGCAGGCGGAGGAGATACGTGATGAATCAAGTAACCACTACAATAGATGCATTGAGCAACAAGTTAAGAAGTATGGTTATCGCTCACGTCGTGCACTTTTTAAGGACATGAAAAGCTGCAGTATCTCCCAGGCTGATGGAATAATCATGATTGTGCCAAGTCATTATGAGGGGCTTGAAGAATATTCAAATAGAGGAATCGCAGACGAGCAGCATTTGAAGATTCCTGCAATTAGTACACATGGAGAAATTGGAACGGCATTAAGACTAGCGTTTAGTCGTTGCACGTAGTGAATGGAGTGTACCCCGGCGGTCAGCATCACCGGGCCGTCGATCCGTAGGTATTTATGTAGTCATTCGCTCCCAAACATCACAACCCGATGAGCGTGATGTTGATTTTCAGTTTGCAGATAAAGAAGTAGAAAAGTTTTAACTGAAGTTGCGCGCCGATGAATTGAATTCACTTAAGCTTTTTAGCTGGTTATCCATACAGTTATCTGGCATGATTGTGTGGGGATTAGCTCATGCCGCCGACACGGATTGCTCCAGGCATTTTGGGAATTCACGCGGCACGAACAGCCCACAAAAAGCGGCGTCCGCCCCGGCTGTCACCGAGACGAACGCCTAACCAAAGTCACCTATCAACGAGGTCACCATGGCTAAGCGAAATTCTACTTCGAAACAGCGTCTTTCCAAAAACTCTATTCACAATTCCCGTCACCAAGCGTTACACGAAGCGATTGAAGCCGAGCGCACCCAGCTTTCAAAAGCGCAATCTTTACTTCAATGTCTGTATGTGGCGCTTGAATACGCCGATGACAGCGACCCAAAACAACAGGGCTATTTTCCGGATGTCGTAGAGATCGCCATGACCCTCGTTCGAGAGTCGGTGAATCGTTTGGATTCGGTTTATATCCGGCCGCTGGTTGAGGCGGGTTGATGATTGACCCGATCCCCTGAGTCGTGCAGCGGGCTCCTCGGAGCCCGCGGTGCGCGGAGCGCGAGAACGTAATGACGAGTCTGTGGATCGGGTGATTTAAAAATAGTTAAAGTGTAGCTTTACACTCTCTCGCAGTGTGCTCGATAAATACTCCCAATCCCCCGACCCGGCGACATCCGCGGAGCGGGCTATTAAGTATCTGAGAGGTTACGGATAAACCATATGAAAAAAGATTTCGCACTGACCCAGCCACAGCGCCTTTTATCACTATGCATCGACTTGATTGTTGTGTTCATAGCATGCAACTACCTGTTTGGCACACCATATCCGCCTTTGGGTGACAAGGGCTTTTGGGCATATTCAGCTCTACTCTCAGTGCTAATAGGTTCAAAACTAGCAACCCCATTCTACGTAAAACCAGTAGATGCAATTTCGTACGCGATACCGGCAGCAATATCACTATTACTTGTCAACAAATGGCCCATCTGGTCGGCTAATCAACAATGGGGATTTGTTCTAGCAATGGCACCGAGCCTCGTCGTCGGGTTCTTTGGCATCCTCACCATTTCTCTAAATTCTTCGCATGCAGAGTGGGCTAAAGAACTTTCGAATAAAATCCGAATAGGACTCGATCTAATCGGCCAGCCTGAGTACATCTATACCCCCTTGGTTCTTTTTTCAATTTTTTGCTTTCACGCAGAGTCTTGGATAGAGGCAGTCGTTATAGGCATGGTTACCGGAACAACTGTTTGGTGGTCGCTTGGAAATTTTACAGTTGGCGGATTTAATAAAATAAAGCGCACATTCACGAACAACGTTTTCGACGGCGCTATTGGCGAAGTAGTTGCTTTCCAAGATCCAGGAATTGTGCTGCTTCGCCAACAGCATGAAGGAGATATTAATAAATATGACCTACTTTATATCAGTGATAAGCACGGCCCAAAAAAGCTTGTCGCCGCCTTGGATTTTGTAGGTCGGGCAGAAGGCATCCTTATTCGTGCGGTGGAACTAAAAAATCTATCAGCAGTAAGTAACTCAGCTATCGATGCCTCACCTATAGACGAGACTGTATATAAACTTAAGGACGACATACTCGATAAAATCTGCCGTATTGAGAACTTATCCAGAGATTCTCAAACCAGCATAGTTGGCTTGGTCGCCCCAGACACGACAATAGAGCGACTATACTTTGAGATAGTCCAAAACTCAGAGCTTGAGGAGGGACGTCTAGTCTCTACTAAGGTTGGGCAAAATAAGGTGCTCTATCAGATAGTAGGTGGCCTAACAAAAGAAGAAATTGTTCAACAAAAGAATACTTATGGATATTTGCGAGGACAAGCGCAGCAAATCGGCGTTTGGAATGACGCCTTTTCTAAGTTCTCGCAATGCAATTGGTTACCTACACTGAACACTCCCGTATATCTTGAAAAGCGATCCGAATACCAAGTTAATATAAATTCGGTTGGCCATTTTCCTGAGACTAACTTCCATGCAAAGATTAAGAGCATCAGCGATCTAGTTACACACAACACCGCTATTCTAGGAATTCTTGGCATTGGAAAATCAATGCTAGCCATCGAATTGATTGAACGAATCATGGCGGAAGGCATAAAGGTCATTTGTCTTGACCTTACGAATCAATACGAACAAGAATTGAATGACTTTTACGATTCCACTTATGAAGAGCATTGCTTAGCGAAGCTACAAGCAGCCTCTGAGAAAGATCGTGAAGAGCTAGATAACAATCCGGAGCATGGCGGATCATTACCCAATCTGCGCGATGCCATTTACGCAGATATTTCTGACTTTTTAAGCGATAACAATAATCGTCCGCTCAAGATATATAACCCGTCAAGCTTCGTCGCAACAAAACAGCAACGCGAACCAAGCCAGTACAAAGTAGGTAACGAGTGGCGAAGTCGTGCCGGACTATTCTCAGTGACGCCCGTTGAAATTACGCAAATAATTTCAGAATCAACTCTTTCGGTTCTTTCCACCAAAATGTCGCCGACAGCCCGCGTTTGCCTTGTATATGAAGAGGCTCACTCGTTGATCCCGGAGTGGAACTCCGTAGTAAATGAAGGTGACAAGAATGCAACCAGCGGAACAGCTCGTGCCATTCTACAAGGGAGAAAGTATGGGCTTGGGTGTTTATTAATAACTCAGCGTACCGCTAACGTTACAAAGACAATCCTTAATCAATGCAACACAGTGTTTGCCATGCGGACATTCGATGAAACAGGAAAGGAATTCTTGGCTAATTACATTGGGCGCGATTACGCAAGCACATTATCTTCACTGCCAGAACGACATGCAGTCTTCTTTGGAAAAGCTTCAAGTTGCGAAAATCCCGTTCTCATTCGACTGAATGATCAAAGCGAGTTTCGAACCACGTTTCGCGCAGCGCATCCCCCGTTGGCCCTGCAGGAATTTAGACCCATCATTGACCAGAATCCTGTCATCGAAGACAGAACCGACGAGTTTGATGACGACATTCCTTTTTAACGGAGCAATATCTTCGATAAGCAACATCGCCGGGCCGGGGGTATTTGCAATCACTAACCCTTCCGCCCCACCAAACAAAACAACGCCAGCAACCCCTCATGATCGCGCGGCACCGCGCGCATGATCGAATCCTCATCCTGCTCGGGCGGACGATCCAGCACGTAGTCGCGCAGCAGCTCATCGCTCTCGGGTAGCAGCTCGGCGCATTGCACTTCCACCAGTCCGGTTTTCTCCCAGTGGTTCCGCCACCAGTCGATGCTGTGTACATAGGACCAATGTTTGGCGTACTGCGCACGCAGGAACGGCGGCGCATCGTCGATGCCGTACAGCTCGCGGGTGAAGGCAATGTCCACGATGCCGATGAAGCCGCCGGGCTTGATGAACTGCGCGATATAGGCCAGGTAGCGATCATCCGTGCCGTAGTAGAGGTACGAGTCGATGGCGATCACGGCATCGAAGCTTTCTTTGGCGAAGGGCAGATGGTGCGCATCCAGCCGCAGCGGCAACACATTGGTCTCGCAGTCCATGTCGAGGGCGCGTTTGCGGTTCTCGGTGGGCGAGGTGCCCTCATCCACCGCCCACACCTGCACACCGAATTCACGCGCCATGAAAATCGAACTGGTTGCCTTGCCGCAGCCGAGATCCAGAATGCGCATGCCGGGACGCAGCGGCAGGCGTCGCGCCAGCGATTCAACCTGGCATAGCGCGTTCTCGCCCATGGCGTTGTCGCGAATCCAGTTGGGATCGTACTTGGCGGTGAGGGGGAAGCGGGTGGATAGGGATTGGGTCATTGGATGCGTCTCAAGCTGGATGACTACCAAGAAAACAGCGCCGGCATTGGACCCAGGCATATCAATAAATAGGCCAAGCCACCCGGCACCGAAAACTTATCAAGTCGACACGATGCAGGCTGTCGGATTACCGCACCTTCAATGGTTCTTGAGGATGACATCCACTCCTCCCCTCTTTTTGCAGGCGCTTGCGGTAGTCTTAGCAGCAAAGCCCCCGGGAGAGTTGAAATGGAAGCGGCAGAACTATTCGAGCTGCTGATCGCCATGCTGTTTGCGATCATCGCGCTGCACTATCTGGCGAATCGGTTGAACCTGCCGCCCGCGGTGGCGTTGATCGTGGGCGGCGCCAGCCTGGCTTTCATTCCCGGTCTGCCCAATATCTCGCTGGACCCCGAATTGGTGCTGGTGATCTTCCTGCCGCCCTTGTTGATGGATGGCGCCTGGGGTATTCCGCTGCGACATCTGAAGCGTCACCTCATTGGCATTCTGTCGCTGGCCATCGGTGCGGTGGTGTTCACTACCGTGGTCGTCGCCGTGGTCACGCATGCACTACTGCCCTCACTGCCGTGGGGCGCCTGTGCCGCCTTGGGCGCGATTGTTTCGCCACCGGATGCGATTGCAGCGCGCGCGGTATTGCAGCGAGTGCGTTTGCCGCAGCGGCTATCCATCCTGCTGGAAGGCGAGAGTTTGTTGAATGATGCCACCGGCCTGGTGCTGTTCCGTTTCGCCGTTGCCGCCGCGGTCACCGGCGTGTTCAGCACGATGGATGCATTGGGCAGTTTTGCCTTGCTGGCGTTGGGCGGCGCGGCCGTCGGCGCTGTCATTGCGGCAGTGTGGGTGTGGGTAGCGAAGCGGCTGGAGGATGAAGACCTGGTCATCGCCATCTCGGTGCTGCTGTGCTGGGCCGCGTACATTCTGGCTGAGCAAGTACACGTCTCTGGCGTCATCGCCACCGTGGTGGCCGGCCTGATCTGCGGCTGGTATCAACACGAAGTATTCTCGGCGCTCATTCGCATGCGCGGCACGTCATTCTGGCGGGTGATGATTTTTCTACTGGAAGCCAGTGTGTTCATGCTGATCGGCTCGTCGCTGCGCGAGGTAGTGGATCGCGCCGGCGGCATCGGCACGGTGGCGCGTCAGATGGCGGTGCCTATTCTATGGATATTGCTGGCACTCACCCTGGCGCGCTTCGCCTGGATCTTCGCCTGCGATGGCCTGATCGCACTGCGCCGCAAACTGGGTTGGCGTCGCTTTGAAACCATGGGCCCACGCGCATCCATTGTGCTCAGCTGGGCCGGCATGCGTGGCGTGGTCACGCTGGCCGTGGCGCTGAGCTTGCCCGCCAACATACCCGGTCGCGACTTTATATTGATGACGGCATTCGCGGTGATTCTGGTCACGGTGATGGTGCAAGGCACCACACTGGGAATGGTGATTCGCTGGCTGCGTCCACCGGAAGCGGGAGCGAAAATTGCGCCGCTAAGCATGTCGCAGGCCGAAGCGGCGATGGCGCAGGTGCAGTTCAAATTGGTGGAATCACGCGCGTATGCAGAAGATGGCACGCTGCTGCATCCGCAATTGCTGGAGCGATATCAGCGGCGCGCATCGGTATCGGTGAACTATGCAGGCAATGAGCAAGAATATCAGCCGAGGTTACAAGCGCATTTCGATCTGGTGCTGGAAGCCGTTGCAGCCGCCCGTGCAGAACTGCTGCGCCTGCATCGCTCGGGGCTGATCGAAGATCGCGTGATACACGAGTTGGAGCGCGATCTGGACCTTGAGGAACTGGCGGCGCTGTCGGCCAAGGCGACGTGAACGCCAGTAGACATTTTATCGGAACGTTTAAAACCCATCTCTAATAGCTGAAGCACCAGAACCCGTCATGCCCGCGCAGGCGGGCATCCAGTAGTAGATGTGTCGCGTTGCGACGCTTTATTGCTGGATCCCCGCCTGCGCGGGGATGACGCTGTGTCTACTTGCCCATCTCTAGGTCATTTTTAAGATAGGCACCCACAAAGGCCATCTGATGACGGGCACGTTGAGCCGGCAGGCAGATGTGGAAGTCATCACCTGAATCAACATGGTCTCTAATTCGATGTCGGATCAACGCTGCCTCAATCGTCCTTAAGAAGGTCAGCTATCAGTCAACATCATTCAAGGAGCCGCCATGCAATTCTTCTCCCTGTTCACTCCCGCCGCTGCGCCCAGCGGCCCGCCCAGTGCCGAACACATGGCCAAGATGGGCAAGCTGATTGAAGACATGAGCAAAGCGGGTGTGCTGGTCGCCACCGGCGGCCTGCTATCGCGCAACACGGGCATGAAGGTCGTGCGCAGCAATGGCGTGTTTACCGTCGAAGATGGCCCGGTGGCCGGATCGAGCCTGATGCCCGCCGCCGGTTATGCGTTGCTGCGCGCCGGTACACGCGAGGAACTGGTCAAGCACGTGAAGACTTTTCTTGACGTTGCCGGTGACGGCAAGTGCGAAATCATCCAGGTGATGGAGGGTCCGCCGCCGCAGAGTTGATGACCTTGGCATGACACTTCGCACACGGCTCTGCGGCCACCACACCCGGCGGTCGCAGTGCTTACCTTTATTATCTGTGTGCTAAGCTTCGCGGGAATTTGCTGGGATTTTTTGGACATAATTAAGCAAGCAAAAGCTGGGAACCGCAGGTATGGCGAAGCTGATTTTTCGTTTGATTGCGCTCGGACTATTCGCTCTTCTGTTTGGCTGTGGTGGCGGCGCTGGTGGAGAGAGCAGCAGCCAGAGTCAAACCCCAGCCCCACCAGATACAACACCCAATGCTTTTTCCTTCAGTGCCCAGTCTGGAACGGCCTTATCGAGCACCGTCACCTCCAATGAGACTGTCATCTCCGGCATTGATGCGAGCACACCGGTTTCGATAACAGGCGGAGAGTATTCGATTGATGCCGGCGCTTTTACCGCTGCCGCAGGCTCTGTTACCAACAATCAGAAGATCACAGTTCGCCTGACTTCTTCGAATCAGTTTTCTACGGCGCGCAGTGCCGTGCTGACTGTGGGCGGCATATCCGCAACCTTTACTGCCACCACCCTGGAGGCAGATACCACGCCCGATGCGTTCTCTTTTCAAAAAAGCTTTAACGCAATACGTGGCGCATGGATCACATCGAACAGCGTAATCATTGCGGGCACCAATGCTCCGGCGCCGATCAGCATTGAAAACGGCGAGTATTCAATCAATGGCGGATCGTTTACCAGCGCAGCCGGAACGATCGGTACTGCGCAAACATTGATCGTCAGAGTAAAGGCGGCCGCAACTTATGCGAAAACAACCCAGGTGCGCGTCACCGTCGGTTCGGTCGCCGGCACCTTCGAGGTCATGTCCGAGCTGCCAAACTATGTGCCTGACAAAGTGGTTTATGACGATCAAGACATCGTTTATCTATTGAACAATGCCAACAACCTGATTTTTCGGTGGTCGCTTGCTCAAGAACGCTATCTGGATGCCTATACCACCGGCTTCAATGGCTTGCCCCCAATCACGATGAGTTACTCGAGCAACCATAAGCGCTTGTATCTTGGCTATGACAACGGGGCGATTCGATATATTGATGTTACGTCCACGAATACCGCCGAAGTCGCGTTTGCCAGTACGGCACTGAGCGTTCGTGGCCTGACAGCCGTGGGCAAGTTCATGCTGGCGCAGGACGGCAGCGGTGCATGGGCAACCCACTATGTGTTCAATAGCACTGGCACGGTGACGGATTCAAAAGACTGGAACTACTATTCACGAGAGTACGCCTGGGATGCCGCCAACTCACGGGTGTACTTCTTCCGCGATGCCCAAAGTCCCAACGATCTGCACTATGAAGTGATTGACCAGGTCACCGGCAAGATTACTTCCGCCGGTGAAACTCCCTATCACGGCTCGTACAACATCCTGCCGCCCATCCGCGTGTCGGTGAATGGTCAGTACGTCCTGCTCGGCAGCGGCGATATTTACAACCAATCCGGATTGACGTGGTCGGACTCTCTGGGGTCGCAAGTAACCGATGCACGCTGGTTCGCCAATGGCTCGCTGGTGACACTGACCACAGCCAGCAACAAGACCACGCTGCGTCGCCTGGGGCCCACTCTGACCAACCTGGAACTGTTGACTTACAACGGCCAGGCGCTGCGCGTAATGGGTTCGGACACCAAGATGGCGGTGCTGACGATCAATAACAGCACCGTGCAGTTTTATATTTACATTCCCAATAACGACAGCGATGGCGATGGCGTGCCCAACACGCAGGATGCATTCCCACTGGACCCTGCGGCATCGCTGGACACAGATGGGGATGGCTATCCGGATAGCTGGAACCCCGGCAAAACGCAGAGCGATAGCACCACCGGCTTGACGCTGGATGCGTATCCGAAAGATTCCGCCTGCTATCTACCGCAGCATGGCGATGGCGTGAACTGTAATTACGGCGCCACCATGCCCAATTACATACCGGATCAGGTGATCAACGATGGCGATACGGTTTATCTGCTAAGCACCGCCAACAAGCGCGTGTATCGCTGGTCCCTTGCCACTGCGAGCTATCTCAATCCCTATGTGGTCGGCATCAATCAGGGCCTCAGCACGCTGGCCCCCATCAAGATGGCTTACTCCAGCGATCACAAACGTCTGTACCTGGGGTATAGCACCGGCGCCATTCAATACATTGATGTGACCTCGACAAGTGTCGCGGAGATTCCCTTTGCCAGCACGGCGATGAGCATCCGTGGTCTGACGGCCGTAGGCAAGTACGTGCTGGCGCAGGACAGCAGCGGCGCATGGGCGACTCACTACATATTCGATCGCAATGCCGTCGTCACCGATCAAAAAGACTGGAACTATTACTCAAGAGAGTATGCCTGGGATGCCACCACCTCCCGCGTGTACTTCTTCCGTGATGACACTGTTCCCAACGATCTGCACTATGAAGTGATCGATCAAACCACCGGCAAGATCACCTCGGTGGGTGAGACTCCCTATCATGGCGCTTACTCCATCCAACCGCCGATACGAGTATCAGCGAACAGTCAGTACGTGCTGCTCGGCAGCGGCGATATTTACAATCAAACTGGATTGACCTGGTCGGGCTCGCTGGGATCGCAGGTGACCGACGCACGCTGGTTCGCCAATGGCTCGCTGGTGGCACTGACCACAGCTAGCAACCAGACCACACTGCGTCGCTTGGGATCCACTTTAACCAACCTGGAACAGTTGACTTACAACGGCCAGGCGCTGCGTGTCGTGGGCTCGGATACCAAGATGGCGGTGCTGACCATTAATAACGGCACCGTGCAGTTCTATATCTATGTCCCGAATGACGATAGCGATGGCGATGGTGTACCCAATACGCAGGATGCGTTTCCACTGGATCCTGCCGCATCGGTGGACACCGATCACGACGGCTATCCAGACGCCTGGAACACCGGCAAGAGCCAGAGCGATAGCACCACCGGATTGAGTTTGGATGCATACCCGCAAGACTCAGCTTGCTACCTGCCTCAGCATGGTAATGGCACGACCTGCAACTACGCCGCCACTCTGCCTAATTACGTACCGGACCAGGTCGTCAATAATGGCGACACCATTTATCTGCTGAGCGCGGCCAACAAGCGCGTATATCGCTGGTCGATTGCGACAGGCGCCTATCTCAATCCCTATGTCGTCGGCATCAATCAGGGCTTTAGTACGCTGGCACCGACCAAGATGGCTTACTCAAGTGACCACAAGCGCTTGTACTTGGGATATAGCACGGGTGCCATTCAGTACATCGACGTCTTATCGAACAGCCCAGTCGAAATTCCGTTTACCAATACGGCAATGGCCGTAACCGGCCTGGTCGCTGCGGGCAAGTTCTTGCTGGCTCAAGATGGCAGCAGCTATGCAGCAAATCACTACGTATACAACAGCAGTAAAGTCCTGACGGATCAAACCGGGAGCTATTACTCAAGCGAGCATGCATGGGATGCGGTGAACTCGCGCGTGTACTTCTTCCGCGATGGCATCAGCCCCAACGATCTGCTCTACGAAGTGATCGATCAAGTCACCGGCAAAATTACTTCTGCCGGCGAAACACCCTATCACGGCTAATACAATATCCAGGCACCCATTCGCGTATCGGTAAACGGCCAGTACGTTCTGCTCGGTAGCGGCGACATCTATAACCAGAACGGACTGACCTGGTCCGGATCGTTGGGATCGCAAGTGACCGATGCACGCTGGTCCGCCAACGGCTCGCTGGTAACGCTGACCACGGCCAGCGGTCAAACCACCTTGCGACGTTTGGCAGCCAACCTGACCAATCTGGAACAGTTGACCTATACCGGCCAGGCACTGCGTGTAGTGGGTTCGGATACCAGGATGGCGGTACTGACCATCAATAACGGCACCGTGCAGTTTTATACTTACATCCCCAATGACGACAGCGACGGCGATGGTGTACCTAACACGCAGGATGCGTTCCCCCTGGATGCAGCGGCATCGGTGGACACCGATCACGACGGCTATCCAGATGCGTGGAATGCCGGCAAGAGCCAGAGCGACAGCACCACCGGGTTGAGCCTGGATGCCTATCCACAAGATTCGGCCTGTTACTTACTGTCGCACGGCAATGGCACGGTCTGTAACTACAGCGCCACGGTGCCGAACTACATACCCGACCAAGTCATTAACAACGGCGATATGGTCTATCTGTTAAGCATTGCCAACAAGCGCGTATATCGCTGGTCGATTGCGACAGGCGCCTATCTCAATCCCTATATCGTCGGGATCAATCAAGGCTTCGCTACGATCGCCCCTGCCAAGATGGCCTATTCGAGCGACCATAAGCGGCTGTACCTGGGGTATAGCACCGGCGCCATTCAGTACATCGATGTGCTATCGAGCAACCCTGCCGAAACTCCTTTCACGTCTACCGCATTGGCTGTAAACGGTTTAGCCGCAGTGGGCAAGTTCGTGCTGGCACAGGACGCCAGCGGCGCATGGTCGAGCCACTACGTGTTCAACAGCAACGGCATATTGATGGATCTGAAAGAGTGGAACTACTACTCGAGAGAGTATGCGTGGGATGCGGTGAACTCGCGCGTTTACTTCTTCCGCGATGACCAAAGTCCCGCCGATCTTCACTATGAAGTGATCGACCAGGTCACCGGCAAAATCACCTCCGCCGGTGAGACGCCCTATCATGGGACGTACAGCATCGTACCGCCGATCCGAGTATCGCCCACTGGTCAGCAGGTATTCCTCGGCAGCGGCGACATCTACAACCAGAACGGACTGACGTGGTCGGCAAACCTGGGCCGGACCATCAAGGACGTTGCATGGAAAGATAACGTACTGGTTAGCCTCGATATCTACGATCTGGTTGAGATACGAGATAAAGACAGCCGCGCAGTGCTGGCGAGCTACCAGTACTCAGGGCAGCCCATTCGACTGGTATTCGGCCAATCAGAGGCCTATCTGGTACAGGTGGTGAACAATACAACCACATTCACCAAGCTGGCTTTCAGCGATCAAGATCAGGATTCGATGCCGAAGTGGTGGGAGCAGCTGTATGGCTTCAGCGATTCGAATGCGGCAGATGCACTCACCGATTTGGATGGCGATGGTGTCAGCAATGCAGCGGAGTATCTGCACAACTCCAATCCCACGCTGGTCGACTCGGATGCTGATGGACTCACCGACTATCAGGAGATTGTCACTTACTCCACCAACCCGGCCGCAGCAGATAGCGACGGCGATGACTTGAACGATAAGGAAGAAGTGATCACCTATCACACCAATCCCTGGAACAAAGATACGGACGGCGATGGCTATAACGACCAGGATGAAGTGCTATTCGGCGGCGATCCCAATAACTCGTCAGTGCTGCCGCAACCTCTCGTCAATTACAGCGAATCTTTTGAAACCAATTCCAGCGCGGCGGGCTGGAGCGTACCTAGAGACAGCAGCGCCGGTTGGATTCTCGATTCCACAACGGCTTATGCCGGCTCCAAGAGCATCCGATCCGGAGCGGTCGGCAACTCGCAATACAGCAGCATTCGATTTCGAGCCCCCTTCTCGGCCGGCCAGCTCAGTTACTACGCCAAAGTTGATGCCGAGAGTTGCTGCGATCGGCTGATGCTGTTTATCGATGGTTCGGAATGGACATCCCTGATTGCAACCAATGGTCAATGGACTCGACAGACGGTAACGCTCACGTTCGGCATGCATGATGTTGAATGGCGATATCAGAAAGACAGCAGCGGAAGTTCGGGCGCCGATGCTGCATGGGTCGACAGCATAACGTTCGTTAAACAGTGAACAGAGTGGAAATACAGTGAGAAAAACGCTTATCGCCGGCGCGGTGATTCTGGTGGCTGCGGCCGTGGGTATTACTTATCTTGGCAGCGACTCGCTTGATGAATCCCCCACGTCACCCGAGTCTAAAGCCAGCAGCAGAACAGAGGGTAAATCGGTTGTACCGACTGCCGACGTGCAACTCAATTCGACTTCAGGTGTGCCAGACGCAAAACCTGCGCTCAATGATCCACGACTGGTCGCTCTGGCGGTGTCTCAGGACAACGGCTATATCGAATTTGTGACCGAACCTGGTGGCAAGGTAATAAAGGAAATAGATAAAAATCCAACCAGCCTTGGTTTCAAAAAACCATTGCGTGAATACCTCTATTCCGGAAACCAGGTTGTTGGACTGACCGCCTATCAGTACTTTGGCGACCATGTGCAAGTCATCGAGACCAAAGTCTCGTACAAGCCGGATGGAAATATCAATCAATATGCAGAATCAACCAGCTACCAATATCCCGAAAAGAAAAAGAACTGATAGCGGCCACCTTTCACCGGCAGTATCGCTGATTTGATTCAGCCACTCTTCGAGAACGCGACAAGCACATACACTGCCGGCTCAGAATGAAAAGAACCGGCCCCACAAGTTTCCTCGTGGAGCCGGTTTGTTTTTTGCTTGACTACTCATGGTGCGTACGCGGGCCTCTCACGAGGGCACCTGAATTCGCACCACGTCCTTCAATACGCCTTCCAGACCGCCGAAGACCGTCAGCTTGTCGACCTTTTCGGTCACCTTCTCCAAGGTCTCCAACTCCTTCAAGCGCAGCAGCGTCGGGTTGTCATCCATCAACCGTGCGGTGTTCAGCAACGACCGGGTCGCGGCCGTCTCTTCACGACGCTTGATCAGGTTGGCTTGCGCCGCCTTCTCAGCCTCCACCACTCGGTTCAAGATGTCCTTCATCTCACCGGGCAGGATCACGTCCTTGATGCCGACGCTCTTCAGTGACATGCCATGAGACTCGATCTTGGTACGCGCCAGGGTTTCGATCTCGCGATCGACATCGCCCTTGGCGCTCAACATCTCGTCCAGTGTCCGTGCACCGATGGCCTCACGCAGGGCGAACTGCATTTCCTTGTAGATGAACTCCACGAAGTTCTGCAATTCACTGCGCGCCTTGACCGCATCGACCACCTGCCACAAGGCCGTCAAGTTGATCCGCAGGCTCACCTTGTCCTTGGTCAGGATTTCCTGACCCGAGACTTCCATGGCCTGCACACGCTTATCGACTTGTTCGACCTTGATCGTACGCTGCCACTTCCAGAACACATGCAGACCCGAGGCCAGCGACTTGACGAAGGCGCCGTCCACAATCAGCAAGCCCACCGAGGTGTCCGGCACTTCCACCGACACCACCGCATCGGCCACCTGCGCTGCCAGCGGCGCCTTGGCGCGCGCCAGCAACTTGGCCACCGAGGTCGGCACTTCGATATCGCTTGAGATATCGATCTTGTCGACCTTCACCTCAATCGGGCCACGCCAGTACAACTGACGCTTGCCCGGCGACAACACACCGGCCAGCTTGCCGTTCTTGTAGACCACGCCCACTTCACGGTCGCTCAACTCCACTACCTGGAAGTAACGCTCGATCAACTCACGCGCTTCACTCATCATGAAGTCGACACGCTCGTGATCGAACTCAGGCTTGGTCAAGTCGCAGACCTGTACGTCCGTGCGAGCAAACGGCTGCAGCAGCCAGCGCACACCGGGTTCCAGCACGCCAACGAAGGTCTTGTTCTTCCAGAGCAACGCCCGCTCGTGCTGCGCAATGACCATACGCATGATGTTCAACATCTTGTTCTCCTTTCCTACTTACTTTCTCTTCCACTCACCGTTCACGACTACGCGGCATCGCTGCCACTTGATCGAGAATTCAAAAAAGATCCGAAGCCACCTCACGTCGTCGGCACGGGCATAAGTGTTTGAATGGATCATCGTTATCGCTTCGGTTGCCGTGCCGCGCGCCCGTCATCCCTGACTCCGCACGCATTCCTGCACCTATCGATAAACCCAATCTCGCCAAACCACCTTGCACAGAGCGCTGACCGCGTTGCGTTCTCAAGTAGTTGCAGTAACTACGCGAGCTACGCCGAGGCGCCTCGGTTGCGAAGCTTGCGCTTCGCGTGGGATGCAACTGGCATCACAGGGGGAGTCGAACCCCGGGTCTTTCGACCTTACCGATAACGACATCTTAAGTCGCTGCAAGAGAGGGATTCGAACCCTCGACTAATGGTTACTAACCATTTGCTTTCCCAACTTAGCTACCTTGCGGGTGGTGGTTAGGACATCGTCTTGTGCGGTACATGTAGCGATAACGAGAGATCGCAACAGGCCAGGTCGAACTCAAGAGTCGACGCCGCTGACACAACACAATCATCCAGACCTCGGTACCTGTCGCTGCCGGCTCATCGTTAAGCAGGCATCGACAAGAATTCTAAAAATCGACATTCAGGGATTTTTTCGCCGCGAACGAAAAAGGCCCTGATCAGCATTGCCGACCAGGGCCTTTAAGGACCGTTCTGGAAGGCCATGCAGCCTTCCACTTGCGTAGAAAGCTAACTTAGCTTGTTTGCATCCATGTTGAATTGCGCTGGCAATTCATAAGACAACACCAACCCGTCACCGCGAATGGCTTCATTCGCGATGTGCACGCAGCTATAAAGCTGCTGCGACAGAGTTGGTTTGTGTATTTGAGTAAACATAGGGGCGCGCATGTTATGCCTGTTTTTATTGGAGTCAATACTCTTGTGAAAATATTTGTTGGATGGCGAGGAGGATGACGAATACGAAATCATCCAAGTCGTGGATGATTCGCCATCAAGGAATTGGTGCCGTGGTTTGTGATCGTTGTAGGTCGGGTTTTATACCCGACTTCTTTTAAGAGTCGGGTGTAAAACCCGACCTACAAAAAGGCGCGGCGGTTTCAATCACGTGTTTTCGGATGGCGCACTCATGAGTACGCCCTACATCGGGATCGATTAATCATCTGCCTTCACCGCCGCATCGATCAACACCGCAGCTGCTTTCGGCAAGGCTTTCATCAACGAGCAATCAACATCATAAGTTTGACTCGCGGCATAGGCGCCCTCGATCAAGATAGCCAAGGTTTTAGCCAACGAAGTGGCGTTACGGGCACCAGCCGCTTTCGATAATTCAGTTAGACGAGCCAGCAAGCGTCGCTTGTTATCGGCCACCATCTTGCGCGCCACATGCGTGCGATCCGGGAACTCTACGGCGATATTGACGAAGGGGCAGCCACGATAATCCGGCGCCGCAGTGCGCTTGGCCAGATCGATAAACAACTGACGTAGTTGGGCACGGGGATCATCTGGATGCTGGTTTAGACTGGCATCGATATAGGCCCAGAACTTTTCATCACGGCGTTGCAGGTATTGCTGCAACAGATCTTCCTTGGATTCGAATTGCCGGTACAGGCTCATCTTGTTGACGCCGGCGCGTTTCACTACCGCATTGATGCCGATGTTGCGGGCGCCCTCGGAGTAAAACAGCGCTTCGGCGGCATCCAGTATCTGCGCCTGGGCAGTACTGCCGGCGGTGATGGTGCGCACGGGGCGCTTATGACGGGCAGCCATGACTCTATTCCGGGTTGAAGGTTATACAGACTGGGCTGTTGACAATGTTACCGAGCGGTCACTAGTATTGCCAGCACTTGTTACCGCTCGGTAACAATTTAGTAGATCGTCATCGAACGGATACCGCCATGCAGCAGCCGGCCCACTGGAGCAAAACCCGATTCCATTACGCATGGATTGCGCTGGGCGTGACTTTTCTGATCATGCTGGTGACGGCGGGCATTCGCGCCACGCCCAGCGTAATGATGGTGCCGCTGGAACGCAGCTTTGGCTGGTCGCGCACCACTATCTCTTTAGCTCTAGCTATCAATCTGGCGCTATTCGGCTTAATGGGGCCATTTGCTGCCGCAGCCATGCAACGCTTTGGTTTGCGGCGCACCGTCATTGCCGCCCTGGCTGTGTTAGCAGCTGGCGTTGCCCTTTCCAGCAAGATGACTGCGCAGTGGCAGATGGTGTTGATCTGGGGCGTGCTGGTCGGCGGTGCAACGGGTGCGACTTCGATGACCTTGGGCGCTACGGTGGTAAATCGCTGGTTTAGTCAGCATCGCGGTCTGGCCATGGGCATTCTGACGGCTAGCTCGGCCACGGGCCAGCTGGTGTTCCTGCCTTTGATGGCATGGATCGTTGAACAGCAGGGTTGGCGCCCCATTGTGTTATTGGTCGCTACTGCGGCAGCGATTGTATTGCCACTGGTGCTGTTACTACTGCCGGAACAACCGACCAATGTGGGCGTGCGTCGCCTCGGTGAAGCGCCCGATGCGCCCATTGAATCAACCCAAAGCCAGGCCAATCCCATCGTCATTGCCTTTGCCGCACTACGCAAAGCCAGTCAGCGTGGCGACTTCTGGTTGCTGGTGTTTACGTTCTTCATTTGCGGCGCCAGCACCAATGGCTACATCGGCACCCACTTCATCGCCATGTGCGGCGACTATGGACTCTCCGAAGTCAAAGGCGCGAGCATGTTGGCCATGATGGGCATATGCGATTTATTCGGCACCACGCTCTCCGGTTGGTTATCCGATCGCTTCAACAATCGTGTGCTGCTGTTTTGGTATTACGGACTGCGTGGATTAGCGCTGCTGTTTCTGCCTTATGCATTTGGCTTCCAATACTTTGGCTTGCCGTTGTTCGGCTTGTTCTATGGCCTGGATTGGATTGCCACGGTGCCGCCAACCGTGCGACTGACCACCGACATCTTCGGTAGTAAGGATGCGCCGGTTATTTTCGGTTGGATTGTTGCGGGCCATCAATTGGGCGCTGCGTTCGCTGCTTTGGGCGCGGGTATGTTGCGCAGTTCGCTGGGCAGTTATACAGCGCCGACTTTAATCTCAGGCACACTGTGCATCATTGGCGCGGTATTGGTACTACGCATCAATCGTCGGGCTTATACGCCTGCAGTTGCGACCGCGTGAGATTCAATAGAACCCACTCAATCGTAAGCATGAGAATTCGTCATGCTCGCGAAGGCGAGCATCCAGTTATAGATGTGTCGCGTTGCGACGCTTTAATTGCTGGATCCCCGCCTTCGCGAGGATGACGGTTGACGAATACATCCGCTTCAACATTAGTTTTTTTAATATCTATTTAAGCGCAATGACTCTGACTGTTGCGTGCTCTACTCCGCCGCCGCGCCACGCTCAACCGCACTTCCGGGCGCACGTGCATCAGCTTCCTCGACCTCCTGCGGTTCCGGCTCGTCGATATGACGCCGCACCGGATTGAAGTCGCCAGACTGCTTGCGCCACAGCTCGGCGTACAAACCGCCCTGCTGCAATAGCTCTGCGTGCGAACCATCGGCAACGATTACGCCTTGCTGCAACACAATCAGACGATCCATATCCATCACCGTACTCAGGCGATGTGCGATGGCGATGACGGTCTTGCCCGCCATGGCTTCGCGCATGGCTTGTTGGATAACGTGTTCGCTCTGACTGTCGAGTGCACTGGTGGCCTCGTCCAATAGCAAAATAGGCGCGTCGCGCAGAATGGCGCGGGCAATGGCAATGCGCTGACGTTGTCCGCCCGAAAGCTTGATGCCGCGTTCGCCCACCATGGTTTTATAGCCATGGTCCAGCTCCATGATGAACTCATGCGCATGCGCGCGGCGTGCAGCGGCTTCCACTTCCGCATCGGTGGCGTCGGGTCGGCCGTAGCGAATGTTCTCCAACAACGAGCGATGAAACAGATTGGTATCCTGCGGAATGAGGCCGATTTGATCACGCAAACTTTGCTGCACCACCCGGCGGATATCCTGACCGTCGATGCGTATCGCACCCTGCGACACATCATGCATGCGCAGTAACAAGCCCATCAGCGTGGTTTTACCGGCACCGCTTGGACCGACCAGGCCCACACGCTGTCCCGGTGGAATCACCAGCTCAAAGTCTTTAACGATGCTGCGCGAGCCCGTGCCGGTTGCGTCGTATGAGAACGCGATGCGGTCGTAACGAATTTCGCCGCGCGATACTTTGAGCACCGGCGCATTGGGTTGATCCGGCAGAGTAGTCGGTACAATCAACGTCTCGATGCTCTCCTGCGCCGCACCCAGCTGATCGTAAAATTCCGGAATGCGCTGGCCCAGGTTGTACGCGGATTGCAGCAACGAACCGGTCAGCGTGGTGATCATCACGAAGTCACCGGCGCCAATACTGCCGTGTACCCACGAATACAAGGCGCCGCCGACAAACGCCAGCCACATGCCTATATCCATGACGTATTGCAGACAACGCAGCCGCACTACAGCCCGATAAGACGCACGACGTCGCTTGAACTCCTCACCCGTGTAGGTTTTGAGCTGCTGATCTTCCAGCGACTGATTGGCGAACAAGAACACATTGCGGATATTGGTGATCACATCGACGATGCGCCCGGTCACTGCGGCGCGGGACTCGTTGTTCGCCTTGGCGCGCCGCGCGCACTCCTGACCGAAGTACAAGCTGACCAGGAAGTAAACCAGCAAACTGCCCATGGCAATGGCGCAGAACTTGGCGCTGGCCACGTAGAAGAACGCCGCGACAAACAGGAAGAACATGGCGCTGGGAATAAAATCAAACACCATCATGTCGAACAGCGCCAGCAGCTGATCCGGCAACATCACCGCGCGGTGTGCAATCTTGCCGGATAGCGTGCTTTCGAAATACGCCGGCGACAGACGCTGTGCATAGGCGAACACTTCTTCCTTAATACGCACCAGCATGGGCGTACGTGCCTGATAGGAGCTAAACCACATCGCGCCATCGCAGGCAAAACGGCCGATCACCAAAGTGCAGAACAACACCAACGGCCAGAATAAGGCACTGGCCGCCTGCTCGATTGCGCCGTTCAATGCCAGCACGGTATCTGTCAGTAATTTGATCGAGTAAGGAATGGACGCCATCACGGCACGTCCGCAAATGGGTGCTAGCAATAAACCTAATGCACCCCAGCGAAACTGACGGATGAAGTAAAAGGCAAAGGGAACGAGACGATTGGGAAGCGTGGGAGCCATGGGCGAGCATTATAGAGAGTGGATCGAGGTGATGCTCGACGGTCACTACCCATACTCTCGTCCCGACATCAAAACAGAGTGCCGCAAAGGAAGTGTGAGATGCTTCTCTTGTAGGTCGGGTTAGCTGTCTTCAGCGCTACCCGACCTACAAGGAAATGGTTTTTTGGCTCAACAGATCTCCAATAGCATGTAGCGAGAAATGCCCCTCACTAATCCAAGGGCCATGGCACCGACTTAGGCAACTCAACCTCCTCCTCCGCTGCCACCACGGGCTTGATCGTCATCATATCGACTTCACGCCACCAAGGTCTGACCGTCTCTGCATGTTTCGGCTCCACCGGCTGACCCAACAAGGGCATGAGCAATTGCGCATCGGTTTGCGGCGCCAGCTCCAGCAGTCTTTCTGCCGGCTGATCCCAGGCGTGCATGGCCAGGGAGAACGTGCCCCAATGCACAGGCAGAAACACGCCGCCCAGCATGGCGTGGGCCTTAAGCGCATTGTCGGGACCGAGATGAATATCGCCCCAGGCAGGATAGAAGGCGCCGACTTCCAACATCACCACATCGAACGGACCAAGCCGCTCGCGAATCGTTTGATACTCCGTAGTCAACCCCGTATCGCCGCTGAAAAACACCGAATGCCTGGGCGAACGAATCGCAAACGATGACCACAGTGTGGCATTACGATCTTTCAAGCCGCGTCCGGAAAAATGCTGCGATGGTGCAGCGGTAATCATCACGCCACTGTTCGGCACAGTATGCGATTCCCACCAATCGAGTTCGGTGATGCGCTCGGGTTGTACACCCCAATATTCCAGATGCGCGCCGACGCCTAGAGATGTAACGAATGGCACATCGGTTTTGGCGAGTGTACGAATGGTGGGATAGTCGAGATGATCGTAGTGATCGTGCGAAATGATCACCATATCGACCGGCGGCATTTCGCGCAGTGACACGGGCACCGGTTGGAAACGTTTAGGCCCGATCAGCGCCGAAGGCGACGCGCGTGGACCCCATACCGGATCGGTGAGAATGCGCACGCCATCGATCTCGATCAGCATCGTCGAGTGACCCAACCAAGTCACACGCAAACCGCTTTGCGGCTTCTGGGTCCAGAGATCCAGCGGATTCATGGATGGCAATGGCGCACTAGGCACACGTCGCTCGCCACCACAGATGAAGTCCTTCATCGACGGCATGGGTACGGCCGGATCACGCAGATTAGGCAGCATCGGGTGAATATTCTGAAAGCGATCGCCCGCCCACAACGGCGATGCCTGCATGCGTTCGAGTCTTGCGCCGGCGGCGCGCGTGCCCAGGGATTTCATAGGATGAATTCACCGATCATTGCATATTCACTTGTAGCCGTTGTTCCAGTCACACTCGTCCGGACAATTTCAATTGCAATGGAGGTTTTACTGGATTCCCGCCTGTGCTGGAATAACGGCTAGCCACTTCAATCTCGCCCAATTTTTAAACGGGGCATACACCAATAACGTACAGCCGGTAAAAATATTGGGATGCTGTTGACGCAAGCCAGTGCGCAGGTATTCTGAAGCGCAGCAGTGCACTCGGGTTTAACGAGCCAGCACCCACTTCAATCCCATGAGATTCCAACATTGAATATCAATTCGCCGGGCGCCATCGGCATCTTGCTGCTCACCGTCGCCATCAGCCTGATTGGCCTGTACGCCCAACCGAAGCTCATTAACTTCTGCCTGTTCCGTCCCTACTACCTGGTACGCGACCAGCAATATCACACGCTGTTCAGCAGCGGGTTCATCCATGCCAATGGCGCGCATCTGCTGTTCAATATGCTCAGCCTGTACTTCTTCGGGCCGGCGTTGGAACGAGTCATCGGCACGGCGGCATTTGTCTTGCTGTACTTGCTGGCACTGGCTTTGAGCGAAGTGCGTACCTATCTCAAGGAGCGCGACAATCCTCGCTATGCGTCGCTGGGCGCATCGGGAGCCGTGTCGGCGGTACTATTTGCCGCCATTGTGTACTTTCCAGATCAATCTATTTTCATTCTGCCCATTCCCTTCCCTATTCCTGCGCCGCTATTTGCCGTGTGTTATCTGATCTATTCGTGGCAGTTGGCGCGGCGCGGCGGCGATGGCATCAATCACACCGCGCACGTCGATGGCGCCATCACGGGATTGTTATTTGTAGCACTGACGGATATAGACGCATATCGACGTTTAATATCGATGATTGCCTGATGCAACTGCTGCTTCAATTCGCAGGGATACCTGCCAGCGCCAGATTGCCCAGGTATCGATCTACAAACTCCGGCGCACACATGAAGAAAAAATCCTGCCGGGCATAGGCCAGGCTGTAACCGGGTTTGAGCTTGCACAGGCGATCGCCCACTGCCTTGGCTTCTTCAATAAAACCTTTCTCTGCCAGCACTGCGCACAAGGTAGCCAGCGGCCAGTAGGTAGCGGCCTGCTGCCTGACCGCCGCGCGTACAAAATCTTCCGCTGCTTCGAGCCGATCCAGACGGAACAACGCCATGCTGCGCATGTGATGAAAGGTCCATAGATGCGGGTCTTGCGGACTGAGATGCACTGCCTTTTCATACAACGGCAGGGCCAGGGCGGGCTTGTCCCAAACGGTAAAGCAAAAGGCCAGCGCGAAATAAGCCTGAGCAAAACTGCGATTGGCTTCGATGGCTTGCTCTAACTCCGCCTGCGCTTCCGGATAGCGACATAGCAGGCTCAAGGCACGGCCTAATGCAAAACGATTGAAAGCATCCTGCGGTTCCAGCGCCACCGCAATCTGCGCTTCGCTTAACGCCCGCTGCAACTCTGCACTACGCTGGGAGGCGTTACCATAGAACGCCAGTTGCAATGCCGCATAAGACAGACCTGCATGCGCGCGAGCCAGATTACGATCTGCAGCCAACGCCTTGGCAAACCAATCTTTGGCGATGTACAGATCATCGGCGGTGAAGCGATACAAATGCCAGAAGGCCTGATGACAACAATCCCAGGCCTGAAAATCCTCGGGCTTCTTACGTTCGGTTTTCTGACGCTCAATCTGCGCCAGCTTGGGTTCGATGGTGGCCGCGATCTGTTGCGAGATTTCTTCCAGTACTCCCTGGATGTTTTCATTCTCGATGGCGTAGCTCTGATTCCATAACAATCGCCCGCTATCGCAATCCACCAACTCGGCGTCGATGCGACCAGTAGTATCCCGCCCGCGAATTCGACCGGAGAGCAGGTAACCCACGCCCAGGATGGCGCCCACCTGTTGCGGCGTTGCATGCACATCGACGGCAAAACTCGAACCCCGCGCAATCACCGTGAGCCATTGATGGCGCGCCAGCAGTGCAATGATGTCGGCGGCCATACCCTGCCCCAGATAGGCGCGGTCGGTGTTGTCGCCCATTATTTCAAACGGCAGTACTGCAATGCTGGTGGGCGGATGGATGGGCTGGTTGGATGCTGCGGCCGCAGAGGCGATTCGACGTGCATCCTGCAATTCCGCCTCCACCGGTCCCACATAGCGAAAACCGCGATTGCGCAGGGTCAGCAGCAAACCCTGCTGCTTGCCGGTGTCGCCGATCAATTGCCGCACGGCTTTGATGCGGCTGCTGAGGGTGGCTTCGGAAACGAAGCGACGCTGCCAGACTTTATCGAGTAATTCATCCTTGGAAACGATGCGGTCGTGATGGGCAATCAAGTAGTGCAACACATCGAATACCTGCGGCTGCACCGACAGGGCCTTGCCGGCGCGACGCACTTGAAATCGGGAGGTATCCAGCTCCAGCCCTGCAAATCGGTAAATTTCGGACATCGCTCGCGCCCGCTCCATTGCCAATCAGAGAATTATTTCGGCTTACAGTGACCGGACTATTGTGTACGAATCAGCGTATCGCTCCAACTATCGACCGCTTTCGCAGCCTCTTCTCCAAGTTAATCCAGCTTCAGTACAAGTTAGGCACGGCCGGCACGGCTATCGTTTCCACCACGGCATTTACCGCCGTCAACGAAACGCAGGAGTCTGTCATGAAGAAGTTTGTTATCGAGAGAAAGATCGACGGCGTCGGCCGCTTGAACGACCGCGAGCTGTCGGGCGCGGCCGCCACTTCCAACAAGGCCCTGGCGCAATTGGCGCCCAAGGTGCAGTGGGTGCATTCCTATGTCGCGGCGGACCGTACTTTTTGCATCTACCTGGCCGAGGACGAGAGCCAGGTGCATGAGCATGCCCGTATCAGCGGCTTCCCGGCCACGCGCGTATACGAAGTACTGACCATGATCGATCCGACTACCGAACGCCGCGACAAGCTGGCGCAGGTGGCTTGAACGGCACTGGCTTTTGAGCTGGGCTTGATTCTGTGAGGATCCGGAGGCGATGAAGCTCATTTTCATCGCCTCCTTTTCCGGCAAAGGCCGGTCCATAATTATCGCCATTGCTTTGTACGGCGATTGGATTGAGCCATTGCATGGTGGTTAGGAAATCTTCTTGTAGGTCGGGTTGAAACCCGACCTACAAGAACGCGAAATGAAAAGATCAGGAATGACCTATGAAACAGCGCTACGACAACATTCTGCAAACCATCGGCAATACGCCGGTGATCCGCATCAACAAGCTGGCGCCCAGCCACGTGCAACTATTCGTCAAAGTGGAATCCTTCAATCCCATGGGGTCGGTGAAGGATCGCCTGGCCCTGGGCGTGATCGAAGATGCCGAGCGTCGCGGCGTACTGAAACCCGGACAGACTGTTGTTGAAGCCACCAGCGGCAACACCGGCATCGGCCTGGCGATGGTGTGTGCGCAGAAGGGTTATCCGCTGGTGGTGGTGATGGCGGAGAGCTTTAGCATTGAACGTCGCAAGATGATGCGCTTCCTGGGCGCCAAGGTCGTGTTGACGCCTGCCGCGGAAAAAGGCTCGGGCATGGTCGCCAAGGCTACCGAGCTGGCGCAACAACATGGCTGGTGGCAACCCAAGCAATTCGAGAACCCGGCCAATCCGGACACCCATGCCAGAACCACTGCGGTGGAAATCCTGCAAGCCTTCGAAGATCTACCGCTGGATTACTGGGTCTCCGGCTTCGGCACTGCCGGCACATTAAGCGGCGTGTCGCGTGTGCTTAGACAGAAAAGCCCGAACACCCAGATCGTGGTGTGCGAACCCGACAACTCCGTCATGCTCGCCAGCGGTATTGCACAGGCGCGCAATAGCGATGGCTCGCCGCAGGGCAGCCATCCCAATTTTCGGCCGCATCTCATGCAAGGCTGGTCGCCGGATTTCATTCCCGGCATTGCCGAAGAAGCCATCAAGGAAGCGCGCATCGATCGCTTCATTCCCATCAATGGCAACGATGCCATGCGTTGTGCGCGTGACTTGGCGCAACAGGAAGGCCTGTTTGTCGGCACTTCTTCCGGCGCCACTTTTGCCGGCGCCTTGCAGGTAGCGAGAGAAGCACCGGCCGGCAGCACCATTCTGTGCATGTTGCCGGATACGGGTGAGCGCTACATGAGCACACCCTTGTTTGCCGACGTGCCCGAAACCATGACCGACGAGGAAGTGGCCATCTCACGTTCAACGCCCGGTTATCGTTTCGATAGCAAGGGAACCCCTGCAGCCGCAGCGCCAAACGAAACAATAGATGCAAGTGTCCGCGAGGAACTGCAAACGTTGATCACGGATAAGCAGCAACCCGTGGTGTTATTCGCCTTGGAGTGGTGTGAGTTTTGTTGGTCGGTGCGCAAACTATTCGCGCGCTACGAAATCCCCTATCGCAGCGTCGATCTCGATTCGGTGGAGTATCAACGAAACAATCACGGCAGCGTCCTGCGTGCAGCATTGCGTGCCCACACCGGCTGGAACACACTGCCGCAGATATTTATCGGCAGCGAATTTGTCGGCGGCTGCACCGACATTTTCGATGAAGCCATCAGCGGGCAATTGAACCAACGGCTGCTGGCAGTGAATATTGCTTTGCAGGAAAAAATTTCCGATCCGTATGGCTTTCTGCCGAAATGGTTGCATCCACGTTGAGCTTGAGCGGCCAAAACTTAAACGGCTAAAAATAGATGACGCCGTTGCTTGTTCTTCGAGCTCATATCGTGAGTCAGTCGAACTGACGATTGCCATGCGTCACTATTTTTTCACTGAATGGGTGTTGCTGCCTTTTCGCACCAGAGCGCGATACATCGCGCATTCAACCAGTGCAATGGATTCGAATACTCATTACGCTGATGTATGGCAATGATGAGTCCTCACGTTGCCTTCACCAGCGTTGCCATCGTCACCCATTCGTTTCATCGGAGACATCATGAATCCATCCAGCAGTAGCATTTCGCTGTTCGGAACTGTCTTATTTGCGTTTGCCACGTCAGTCACCGCACAGACCGTTGATCTGAGCAAACTGCAGAATCAAACCAAGGCAAAGCCAGAGATTGTCGATAACTCTTTGATCATGATTCCCTCCGGCAAACCCGATACGGCGAAGGAAGAAGCCAACAAACGTCTGGTGCTGGCGTGGCACGATGATTTTTGGAACAAGGGCAACTTTCAGAATTGGCCAAAATATATGGCCGCTGATTTTCGTAATCACGATCCGGCAGAGCCGAAAGTCGGCGCACAGGCATTGGTGGATTGGCTGGAAGCGCGCTTGAAAGCAAACGGCAAGGGCAAGCCTGCACCCAAGCCGATGCAGACCAAACTGTTTCTGATTGCCGATGGCGATCTGGTGTTTATATCGGGTGGCAAGGCCAACACCGATCCCAATGTCGATCCCGCGCGCACCTTCGGCGGCAACATCATTCGCGTTGAGAACGGCAAGATCGTCGAGTGGTGGTATACCGGCGCGATTGTAAATGATGCAGCGGCCCCTGCTGCCACGCCAACGACTACTCCTTAGTCGCGGCTAAAGCTACGCTGCCGAGAAGGGCAGCGTAGCCATCGTGCAACTGCTACTTGAACACCACGGTACGATTACCGTTCAAAAGAATGCGGTGTTCGACATGCCACTTCACGGCACGCGCCAGCACAGCGCACTCCACATCACGACCGGCAGCGGCGCAGTCTTCCACGCTCATGGCGTGATCGACGCGTGATACGTCCTGTTCGATGATCGGACCTTCATCCAGATCGGCCGTCACGTAGTGGGCGGTAGCTCCGATCAATTTCACGCCACGGTCATGCGCCTGCTGATAAGGCTTGGCACCCTGGAAGCTGGGCAGAAAGGAGTGATGAATGTTGATGGCGCGTTCTTTCAACTGCGTGCATAGATTGGGCGAAAGAATTTGCATGTAACGCGCCAGCACCACCAGATCACAGCGCTCTTCCTGGAACAATTCCAGCAACTTGCCTTCCTGTTTTTCCTTGTTGCCCTTGTCTACCGGCAGGTAGTGAAAGGGAATATTGTGCGCAGCCGCCTGCTGATAAAAATCGCGATGGTTGGACACGATGGCCGGAATCTCGATGGGCAGCGCGCCGATACGATAGCGATACAGCAGGTCGTTCAAGCAGTGACCGAACTTGGACACCAGCAACATGACGCGGTGCTTGACCGCCATATCGTTCATCGACCATTGCATGGCGAAGCGCTGCGCAATGGGTGTAAATAAAGTACGGACATCGCCAACCTGAGTACTGCCTTCAGGCTCAAAGCACACACGCATGAAGAACAGCTTGTTCGCGGCATCGCAGAACTGAGCGCTGTCGACAATGTTGAATTGCCGTTCGAGTAGAAAGTTGGCCACCGCAGCCACAATACCGGTGCGATCGGGACAGGACAGGGTCAGAACGAAACGCTGCATATGAACTACCAATTAGCTTTGCTACGTTGACGCAGGACGCTCGACGCTTGCGCGTGCCATGCGCATACCAGATTGCAATATAACCAGCGCCATTGTTTCGAAATGGGCGCTAGTTAACTATTCAGCCAATCTCTTGGGCCGGCTCTCTAACCACCCCATTAAGACTGGCTCTTCGACTTTACCGGGATGGCTTGCGTGGCCCCGAGCGTGATGGACCAGAACGTGGTGAGCTGGGACGCGACGCACCTGGACGTGAAGGACGATTAGAACCGCCACCGGCACGTCGGCGCAACTCGGCGCGCTGTTGTGGTGCGCGAGGGTTACTGGCTGCTTCGACGCCAGCAGCAGCGGGTCTTGCACGCGTAGCTGCACGCGCCTGTTCCGCTGTGTATGTTGGCCGCTTCCCCCTAGCCCCGGTCTTAGTATTCGGTGCTGCCTCATCGCGCTCGTCATATTCACCATCGGCGACTCGCTTCGTTCGCGCTGGACGCGCGCCCTCTTGCACCGGCACCGGCAACTTCGCCAAGGCATACAAGCTGGCCAGTTGTGTTGGCTTGAGCGACAGATGCCGTGCACGCGGCATCTCCTTGGTCAGCTCGATGTCGGCAAACGCCACCTGCATCATGCGACTCACCGTCAACCCATGACTGACGAACAACGCGCGCACCGCAGCGCGTTTATCGGCGCGCGGCATGACCACCTTGTACCAGATGTTGCCGGTCTCACTCTCGCCACCTTCGGGCGCACTGCTGCTCACCGACACTTCATCGAACTCAACCTTGCCATCGTCCAATTGCAAAGTAGTCGGCAAGGTCGGCGCAGACGCTATACCGCCACGCACGTGCACGCGCACCATATAAGTAGTAGGAATCTGTTTCTTCTGGCGCGTCAACGCATAGGACAGCGCGCCATCGTTGGTGAATAGCAGCAAGCCGCTATCGCCCGGATGCATGGGGTTGATCGCCACCCAGCGCGAACCGCGCTGCACGGGCAAACGCTCCATCACCGATTCGGCAATGTCTTCGGCAGGTTGATCTGTTTGATTGGCAGCTGGACGCTCAATGGGTTGGCCTTGCGGCTTGTGATAGGCGAGCACCTGCGCGCTGACGCTGTGACCGAGACGCTTGCCGACTTCTCTGCCATCCAGCTGCACGCTATCCCCGGCCACATAACGGTCGCCGGTCTTGGCGATCACGCCATTGATCTGCAAACGACCTTCGGCGATCCAACGCTCCACTTCACGGCGCGAACCGATGCCATGCTGCGCCAGTACTTTGTGTAGACGTTCGGACATGCGTTAGCGCACCGACTCGGAGTCGGGTTCGGTTTCAGAAGAAGCTTCACCTTCTGTATCAGCAGAGGCTTCGGCCACTTCAACCTCTTCGGCAACAGCCTCTTCCTCTGTTACTTCTTTTGCTGCAGCAGCTTCAGACTCAACCTCGGCTTCAGCACCCGGCGCTTCAACCTCTACGCTTTCCGCATCAGTTGCGTCCGCGCTGGCCACCTCGGCACCGGCTGCATCAGCACTGGCTTCCTGACCTTCTGTATTGACGCCCTCTTCGCCGGCAATTGCATCTGCTACTTCGTCGTTAGCAGCGGGCACCGCGTCAGTGGTATTGAATTCCAACTGCACGCCGATGGTTTCCACGTCCTTCAATTCGGCCAGCGTCGGCAATTGATCAAGGCTCTTCAAACCGAAGTAGTCGAGGAATTCCTTGGTGGTCGCCAACAACTCAGGACGACCCGGCACTTCACGATGACCCACGATGCGAATCCAATTGCGATCATGCAGGGTGCGCATGATGGTGCTGCTCACTGCCACGCCGCGAATCTCTTCGATTTCACCGCGCGTAATCGGTTGGCGATAAGCAATCAATGCCAGCGTTTCCAGCAGTGCACGCGAGTAACGCGATGGACGTTCCTGCCATAGACGCGATACGAAGTCGACGCAGTTGCTGCGCACTTGAATACGCCAGCCGCTGGACACTTCAATCAAGTACAACCCACGGCTTTCGTAATCCTCACGCAAGGCCTGCAAGGCATTCAGCACCTGCTCCAGACTGGGCCGTTCGCGCTCGTCGAACAACTCGGACAGTTGCTGCGTGGTCACCGGTCGTCCCGCCGCCAGGATGGCCGCTTCGAACTGGTATTTCATGTCTAATTCATTCATCAGCAATCATTCCATCTTGAATTTCGATCATTGATCCGACGCGGGTCGGATCAATTGGTCTTGTTTTCTGCAGCAGCCGCAGCGGCGGCACGCTCAGCTTCTTCTTCGGCTTCCAGCTCCGCGATTTGTCGCGCCAGCTCGGCCAGCTCCGCTTCTTCGTCTGTCATCTGTGGCGCAGCGGTCTCAGTTACTGCTTCAGAGGCTGTTTCAGAAGCAGTGACTGCAGTTGCCTCTGGAACTGTTTCCGGGACTACCTCTGCAATCGTTTCAATCGCAGCTTCGGGTACCGACTCAGTCACAACGGTTTCAGTTGCAGCGACATCAGCTGCAACGATTGTCGATGCATCTTCCTCAACATCCTGAGTTTCGCCAAGGGCAGGCGCGTCATTTACAACCTCACCCAATTGCGCATCAGCCAATTCGTTCGACGTCTCAGCGGTGCTCTCAGCAAGGGTAGCGTCAGCAGCTGCGGCAGCCGCCGCACGCTCAGCTTCTTCTTCGGCTTCAAGCTCCGCGATTTGCCGCGCCAGTTCGGCCAGCTCCGCTTCTTCGTCGGTCATTGGCGCAGCAGTCTCAGTCACTGCTTCAATCACCGTTTCGGGTGCTGGTTCAGTCACAACGGCTTCAGTTGCAACCACGTCGCTGGCAACTGTCGTCAATGCATCGTCCGCAACCACTTCAGTGCTTGCTGATGCCTGACTGACTGCTTCAGTCGATGCATCTTCAGCAACATTCTGGATTTCGCCGACGACCGGCGTGTCATTCGCAATCTCAGCAAGCTGTGCATCAGCCAACTCACTCGACGCCTCAGTAGTACTCTCAGCAACGGTATCGCCAGAGGCTGCTGCAATGTCGGCGCCTTCAGTCTCTGCAGACGCTTCTGTTTCTTCTTCGTCATCGCCATCGTCTTCATCATCGATGACGTTCTCATCCGGCAATTCCGGCTGCGCCAGGGCCGCTTCGTTTTCGGCATCGCCGGCGGTGTTATCCATCATCTGGGTATTGCGACGGCCACTGCCGCGACGTACATGCAGCGGCGCATAGGGTTCGGCCTGCACGATGTCCAGCAAACCTTCCTTCATCAATTCCAGAATGGAGATGAAGGTAACGGTCACGCCCATGCGACCTTCTTCCGGCTTGAACAGACGGATGAACTCGACGAATTCCGTGCCTTCCAGAATCGACAGAATTTCCGACATGCGCTGACGCTGAGACAACCGCTCACGCTGAATTTGGTGATGCGAGAAGTGCGAAGAGCGCTGCACCACTTCGCCGAAGGCCTTGAGCATTTCGGTAAGCGTGACTTCCGGATGCAGCTGCACCACACGCCGCTCCACCATTTCGATGGCGGCCGGCATGACATCGCGTTCCATGCGCTTGAGCTGATCGAGATCGTCGGCGGCTTTCTTGAAACGTTCGTATTCCTGCAGGCGACGAACCAGTTCGGCGCGCGGATCTTCTTCTTCCTTGCCATCTTCGGTCTTGGCGCGCGGCAGCAGCATGCGCGATTTGATTTCGGCCAACATGGCCGCCATCAATAGATACTCGCCCGCCAGCTCCAGCTGCAGGTCTTCCATCACATTGATATAGCCCATGTACTGCCGAGTGATTTCGGCAATGGGGATATCGAGGATATCCAGGTTCTGTTTGCGGATGAGGTACAGCAACAGATCCAGCGGACCTTCGAAGGCTTCCAGAAATACCTGCAGCGCATCCGGTGGGATGTACAGATCCTTCGGCACTTCGGTGTACGGCTCACCATCCACCATGGCGAAGGGCATTTCGGTTTGCACGGGCGCAGCCACGGCTTCGGCCAGCGCCTGTTGCTCGGCGGCCTGCTCGGCTTCGCTGTTATTCAATTCCTCTGCCACTGTTTTCAACTCGGAGTTCATTCGTTTTCGTCAGATCTCGTAGGTTGGGCTGTCCTGCCCAACAAATATTGAAACGTCCCCAACGTTGGGCTTCGCGGACTCAGCCCAACCTACGTCACCTACCGGTAATTCATGCCGATGGCCTGGCGCACATCGTCGAGCGTCTGGCGGGCGACATCGCGGGCCTTTTCACAACCTTCAGCAATGATCCCCCGCACCAGATCGGCATTCTCTTCGTATTCCTGGGCGCGTGTCCGTATGGCGCTGATTTCAGTCACCACCTTGTCGATCAGCGGTTTCTTGCAATCAAGGCAGCCGATGCCGGCAGAACGACAACCGTTCTGCACCCATTCCTTGGTGGCATCGTCCGAATAAATCTTGTGCAGATCCCACACCGGGCATTTGTCCGGATTACCGGGATCGGTACGACGCACGCGTGCCGGGTCGGTTTGCATCGCGCGCATTTTCTTGGCGACGCTGTCCGGATCTTCGCGCAGACCGATGGTGTTGCCGTAGGACTTGGACATCTTACGACCGTCCAGACCCGGCACCTTGGGCGTGGCGGTCAACAAGGCCTGCGGCTCGATCAAAATGCTGCGACCCGTGCCTTCCAGATAACCCAGCAGGCGCTCGCGATCGGCCAGCGTAATGCGATTGTTGTCTTCCAGCAGCGCCTGCGCCTTGGCCAGTGCTTCGGCATTGCCCTGCTCCTGAAAGGCTTTACGCAGTTCGCGGTATTGCTTGGCGCGCGAGCCCAGCGTCTTCAAGGCCTTGTCGACCTTGGTTTCGAAATCGGTTTCGCGACCGAACAGGAAATTGAAACGCCGCGCCACTTCGCGGGTGATTTCCACATGCGCCACCTGGTCTTCGCCCACCGGTACGAACTCGGGCTTGTACAGCAGGATGTCCGCGCTCTGCAGCAATGGATAACCCAGGAAGCCATAGGTGGCCAGGTCCTTATCCTTCAGCTGCTCCTGCTGATCTTTATAAGTGGGCACGCGTTCCAACCAGCTGAGCGGCGTCACCATGGACAGCAACAGGTGCAACTCGGAGTGCTCGGGCACGCGCGATTGAATGAAGATGGTACAGGCCGCTGGATTCAAGCCGGCCGCCAGCCAGTCGACCACCATCTGCCACACCCGCGACTCCAACTGGGTGGTGTCTTCATAGCCGGTGGTCAGCGCGTGAATATCGGCGACGAAGAAGTAGCATTCGTACTGGTACTGCAGATCGACCCAGTTCTTGAGCGCGCCATGGTAATTGCCCAAGTGCAGCTCGCCTGAAGGCCGCATACCCGACAGGATTCGATTGTTCGCGTTAGGTGAACTCAAAGCTTGACCCTTGCGGCTGGCGGGGTTGGAAGCCACCCGGCCGCATCCTTTCATGTTCGGAAATTTTGGAGCGGGCGATTATAGGGGTTCGATTCGCCCGGGGCACGGCAAATCCACTGTCAGGTAAATGGGTCGGGATCGCCCCGTCCCTGCCGCATGATTACCGGAGCCGGACCTTCCAGATCCACCACCGTGGTGGGCTCAAAACCACAATTACCGCCATCCAGGACGGCGTCCACCTGGTGCTTCAGGCGTTCCTGGATCTCCCGGGCGTCGGTCATGGGCAGGTCGTCGCCGGGCAGCAGCAGCGTGGAACTCAGCAGGGGCTCGTTGAGCTCAGCCAACAGGGCCTGCGGCACGGGGTGGTCGGGAATACGGATACCGATGGTGCGCCGCCGCTCGTGCTGCAGGCGTTTGGGTGTCTCGCGGCTGGCCAGCAGGATGAAGGTGTAGGCGCCCGGGGTATGCGCTTTCAACAGGCGGTAGTTCTGGTTGCTGACCTTGGCGTAGGTGGCGATTTCGGACAGATCGCGGCACACCAGGGTGAAATGATGGTGTTTATCGATGTCGCGAATGCGGCCGATGCGCTCCATGGCGTCCTTGTCGCCGATGTGGCAACCCAGGGCATAGCAGGAGTCGGTGGGATACACCACCACACCGCCTTCGCGAATGATATCCACCGCCTGACGAATCAGGCGCGGCTGCGGGTTCTTGGGGTGAATGTCTAAGTAGATGCTGGGCATTTTGCGGCGGTTTTTTCCGTATGGTCGTCGCTATCCGGCATCACCCAGGTCGGGGGGCGCAGCCGCGTGGCGCTTGACGTATGATACGCGGCCTTCAACTTCGACCGTGCAGTCATTCATGCAGCTGTTCCTAGATTTTCTGCCTGTTCTGGCCTTCTTTGTCGCCTACAAGGTGGGCGGCATCTATGTGGCCACGGGCACGCTGATGGTGGCCATGGTGCTGCTGGTGATCGTGCAATGGTTCCGCCAAGGCAAGGTCAGCCCCATGGTGTTGTTGTCGGCGGCGCTGGTGCTGGTATTCGGCAGCGTCACGCTACTGGTGCATGACAAGGCATTCATTCAATGGAAGCTGACGGTATTGGACTGGCTGTTTGCACTGGCCTTCTTGATTGCGCCCTACTTCGGCGGTCAGACGCTGGTGCAGCGCTTGATGGGCTCGCAGTTGCAGTTGGCTGAGCAGCACTGGCGCGTCTTGAATCGCATGTGGATCGTCTTCTTCATCTTCATGGGCGCGTTGAACGTGTACGTGATCTATCACTACGACGAAGCCACCTGGGTGAACTTCAAGATGTTCGGCACGCTGGGGCTCACTGTGGTGTTCGTGATCCTGCAAGGCATATGGCTGTCCGGCAAACTACCCAAGGATGATGCAAGCGGCGCAACCTCCTCCGGCGACAAACCGAATTAACGTCTCTTAACCCATGCTGCAACAACGATATGACATGATCCGCGCGCGTTTGAGTACCGTACTCACGCCTGTCGCTTTGGATCTGGAGGATGAGAGCCATCTGCATGCCGGTCACGCCGGCGCCGAGGGCGGTCGCGGCCACTATCGCGTGCATATCGTTTCCACCCAATTTGCCGGGCTGCGCTCAATCGCCCGGCACCAGCTGGTATATCGCAGCCTGGGGGAATTGATGCAGACCGATATTCACGCTCTGAGCATCACGGCGCTGACGCCGGAAGAAGCGCAGGGATAGCCCACCGATAATTGTTGAATTAATTGGATTCCGGTTCAGACGAATTACAGCCACAGTTACTTATTTTTTAACACCTGCCGTTTCAATCTCTTGATCAATAAAGAAAGGCTCAACATGAAATACCGCTACGCGCTCGCGCTTGCCATCGCCATTGCCACCACCACCGCCTGCTCCAAGAGCAACGGCGTGGAAGTGAAGCCCGAAGAATTGTTCGCCACCGTTAACGGCGAGCAGATTTCCACCAAGGAATTCGACGCCTTCGTTACCGCCATCAGCAATGGCAGCGTCACCACCGACAAGCTGACCGCCGAGCAGCGCAAGCAGCTCACCGATCGTCTGATCGGCATCCACCTGGCCGCCGCCGAAGCCGCCAAGGCCGGTCTGGACAAGCAGGGCGATACCGCCGTGCAGTTGAGCCTGTGGCGCAACAACATCCTCAGCGACGCCATCGTCAAGCAGCAGACCGATAAGAACCCGGTTAGCGATGCCGACATCCAGGCCGAGTACGACACGCAGATCGCCGCCATGCCGCGCGAATATCACGCTCGTCACATCCTGGTAAAGACCAAGGAAGAAGCCGATGCGCTGCTGGCCCAGTTGAAGGGCGGCGCCGATTTCGCCGCGCTGGCCAAGAAGAACTCCAAGGACACCGGCTCGGCCGCCAACGGTGGCGACCTGGGTTGGTTCTCGCCCGCCAGCATGGTGAAGGAATTCGGCGATGCCGTGACCCAGCTGGAAAACGGCAAGATGACCGAAACGCCGGTGCAGACGCAGTATGGCTTCCACATCATCAAGCTGGAAGAAAGCCGCGCACCCTCGCCGCCTGCTCTGGCCGATGTGAAGACCCAGGTGGAATCGATCGTCAAGAACAAGAAGGTCGAGAAGTACCTGGAAGAACTGCGCAAGGGCGCCAAGGTGGAAGTGAAAGAGCCTGCCGCAGCCAGCGCCGCCTCTTCTTCCGTCGAAGCTGCCAAGTAATCTCCAGCCAATCGGCTGAGCGCCACCTTAGGCAACTGCGAAACGCCGGTCTCATGACCGGCGTTTTGTTATTTGTGGCGCTGGTTTTCAGTAGGGTGTTCTCAAGGTAATTCCTACCTGAGAAAGCAGAGTTCTTCAATGAACTCGGCGCTAACGGAAATAACCCACTTACAAGGCTGCCCCCACCCTAACCCTCCCCCGCTGCGCAGGGGAGGGAATCGAGTCCCCGCCAATAAGGAGAGGAATCTAATCCCCTCCCTCGCTTGCGGGGGACGACTGCATGGATGCAGGAGGTAGAGCAACGCAGGGAGCGGTTGCCGAGGGTTAGGGTGGGGGCAGCCTTAACTACTGCTTTTATCCAACTTTCTTCACACCAAGCAGATGCTCATCGAGCGCCGACAATAGTCGCTGCGCCTGTTCTTCGAGATGCAGCGTCATCATGCCCACTCGCTCATGGGCATGTTCTTTGAGTACCGCCTCCAACTGCTGCACACATTCGGCCAGCGCCACACCACCGATATTCGCTGCGGCGCCCTTGATCATATGTGCATGACGCGCAATACCACTCCAATCCTGATTGATGGCGCAGTCCTGCAAGGCTTCCAGCTGCTGAGTGGCCGCCGCCTTGAACGTCAGAATCAGCTCCTCTTCGAATTCGCGATCGCCCTGACAGACGGCCTGCATTCTTGCGACATCGAACACCGGCGTGCCCGGATCGACTTGCGGCAACACCAGATTCTTGAGCGTCACGGTGCCGCCGTGATGCACAAAGCGTTCAAGACAGACACGCAGCGCGTCGCGATCTATGGGCTTGGTCAAGTAATCATCCATGCCCGCGGCAACACAGCGCTCGCGATCGCCGATCAAGGCATTGGCCGTGACCGCGATGATGGGCAAGTGAAACTCGGCAGTTTCGGCCGTACGAATGATGCGTGTGGCTTCGAAGCCATCCATCTCGGGCATCTGACAATCCATCAGCACCGCGTCATAACGCTTGGCCTGGCAGGCCTGCACACAGGCACGACCATCGGGCACGATGTCGACGCGATAACCCAGTTTTTCCAGTACCACTTGCACCACGCGCTGATTCACCGCGTTGTCCTCAGCCACCAGGATATGGCCCTGCTCGCGACGACGTACTGAAGCAGCGGTTTCGCGCGTCACCAGTCGATTGGTATTGGCGTGCCAGTTGGCGGCCTGCGGGTTCAACGCCATCGCGACGCAATCGCGTAAATCGTTTTGTTTAACCGGCTTGACCAGGTAACCGGCATAGCCCTTCTGCAGCAGCATGGCGCGATTGGTACGGCGTGTGATTGAGGTCAGCAACACCAGCGGCGTATCGGCAATCTCCGGATCGGCCTTGATGCAAGCAGCCAGTCCATCGCCGTCCATATCCGGCATCTGAAAATCCAGCACGGCCAGCGCCACCGGCTTGCCGCTGCGCGCCGCACGGCGCAAATACTCCAGACCTTCCTGCGGTGTAGAAGCCGCTACCGTGCGATAGCCGAAGCCCGCCAGCTGCCCCGTAATCACCATCAGGTTGGTGGCGTTATCGTCCACCACCAGCACCAAGTGCTTGTAGGCATTGTCGACCGTCAGATCGAAACGCGGCGGCGCTTCGCGCTTGTCGAAACTGAGCGTGAACCAAAAGCACGAACCCTTGCCCGGTTCGCTGTCGACACCAATGGTGCCTCCCATCATTTCGATCAAACGACGCACAATGGACAGTCCCAATCCCGTGCCGCCATAACGGCGTGTAGTGGAACTATCGGCCTGCGTGAAGGGCTGAAATAGTTTTTCGATTTGCGCCGGCGAAATACCGATGCCGGTATCCGAGATCTCGAATTTGAGCGTGGCCTGCTCAGCATGATCTTCAACGGTGGTGACGGTGATCACCACTTCACCTTGTTGGGTGAACTTGAGTGCGTTGCCGGTGAGATTGATCAACACCTGGCGCAGGCGCGTCGGATCGCCACGCAGAAACTCCGGCACGCCACCCATCATGCGAATGATGAATTCCAATCCCTTGCGATCCGCTTGCAAGGCCAGCAATTGACCGACCTGCTCCACCACATCGCGTAGATCCAGATCCACGGTTTCGATGTCGAGCCGACCGGCTTCGATCTTGGAGAAGTCGAGAATGTCGTTGATGATGGTGAGCAAGGCATCGGCGCTGGCGTGAATGCCTTCGGCATATTCGCGCTGCGTGTCGTTGAGCTTGGTGTCCAGCAACAACTCCACCAGGCCTACCACGCCGTTCATGGGCGTGCGGATTTCATGACTCATGTTGGCCAGGAAGTTGCTCTTGGCTTCGCTGGCCGCAACCGCCGCTTCACGCGCCGTCGACAGCGTTTCGGCCAGCTTCTGTAATTTCTGGTTGGAGTCGTACAGTTCGCGGCTCTTCAATTCCAATAGCCGCTCTGCTTCCTTGCGTGCCTGGCGTTCGCGCTGCCAGCGCTGCTCAAGCGCTTCGGACATGGTCAAGCTCTAAGCTGTTGCAAGGTGAACCGGGTCGAAAGCGCATCGGGAACTTTATCTTCGCGCGACAGCTGCACCGGCTCTTTGAAATGCATGACTGCCGCTTCAATCAACCCCTCGGCCAGATCTGCCATGCCGCGGGTGGAGCGATAGATCATCACCAATTTGTCCGTCGCAGGACGTTCGTAGTTAAAAGTAGGCAACTCGGCATCCGGATATAACTTGCGTACTTCGACGTGGATATGTCCTTCGATGCTTTCCAGGAAGTTGAACAGGTTGCCCGCCTGGGTGAAGAAATCCGGATAGGCCGCCACAAACCGGCCGTGCAAATGACCGCCGAAAGCCTTGAGCAATACATTGGGCGGCTGACCGGTGATTTTCACCAGCGTAGTCAACAGCTCGATGATTTCCTTGTGATCGTAAGTGCCCACCGCGGTGTACACGCCCCCGGAAGGCAGATTGCTTTCGGAAATCATGCGGTCGGCGACTTCCATGCCGCAGCTTTGTTCGACAAACTCGACCAGCTCTGTGAATACCAAACCTTTCATTTTTATTACCTGGCTTCAGTACGAAATACCTACGGTCGCGGCGTATATCGGCGGCTCGCGGCAAGACTTAATTAACATCCAGCAAATCCAACCGGCAACCAAGGCAACTACCTATCCGGAGACTACATACCATCCAGAAGCAGTGGTAGTGACGCACAAGTCATATGGATCGCCTAACAAATTGAGCGCGGCATACCGTGTCAGCTGTCATTGGATGGCCAGATGTGTCGCAGGGAGCGTGCGAGGCAGGAGCCGAGCCGCAGCCTCCATGGATGGATTCATGGCGGTCCCGGAGACACATCTGGCCATCCAATGACGGCAAGCTTTACCAGTGTGTCGCTCAATTTGTTAGGCGACCTTACAACACACTACATCGACATAAAAAACCATATCGAACTGCAACTCATCACCAGCAACAACGCCTGCGATGACCTGGACCGCGCGCACCACACCAGAAACGGTATTAGCACCGGCAAAACATAACGGAAATCGTTACTGCACGAATAAGGCACCTTGATGCGCAAAGCCATCAAGCTGGCCAGCCATACTCCAGCCAGGATCAATAACGGAAGATTGCGCCAGCAATGGCCTATCGTGAGACCTCGCAGCGAGCGCAAGGGCAACACCAGCAATGCCAGCAGCAACCCGCCCCAGAGATAAGCAATACGTTCCGCGCCAATACCGGCGAACTTGAATTCACCCGACAGCGACGAACGCAACAGATAATTCCAATAACGCCCACGCCCTGTGCCGTCATCCCATGCATCCAGCCAGGGATGCGTCAAAAAAGTTTTCACATCCGGCAATAACAAGTTCTGTAGCGTCACGGGCACGCGCAAGCGGTCGTTTAACTGATTGGCATTGCCCACCAGCCAGTTAGGTAGATCGCCCTGCCAGTGATAGTACAGCTTGGTGGACAAGCCAAGTGCCACGCCCATCAACATGATGACCAGCATCCACACGCCATCGCTGGCTCGCACCGGACGCAAGCGCAGGCAGCGATGTTCAGTACGTGCAGCAAACAGCAGCACGACCGCCGCCAACAATACGATGGCGTTGCTCTTACAGAGGAAGGCTAAAGCGGTGAAACCGGCCATCCACAGCAAATTGGCGCGATGATTGGTTCGCCACCAACGCAGCAGATGCCAGGTTGCCAATCCAGCCATCGCATACAACGCCAAGTCGTTACCGATGCGGATGCCGTGAATGATGCCGCTGGGCCAGGTCGCCAGCGCCAAGGTCGCGGCCAACAAAGCCAGAGACTTACCGCGCAATAACAATTGCAGACAAGCTGCGCCGGCACATAAAAATGTCAGCCAGAGAAACAGCGAATAAGCCTGCAACACCTGTGACACGGACAGGCTGAGCTGCATCGCTGCCGCATATACCGCCGCACCGCTCAAGTAATACAAAGGTGGGTGATAGAAGGTCCAACCGGCATTCGGCTGCGGCAGTGCATGCTCGACGGCGATATAGCGGATGTAGTCGAGATGCCCGCCATCGGCAACCACATCATGAGTGCGCACATCCCAGGGTGTGGCCGACCAATAAATGCACAGCGGAATCAAAGCCAACGCCAACAGCAGAAACTGCGCACGGCCCAAGCCTAACCAGCGCGACAACAGCCATAGCCACGGAATAAAACTGCCGCCGATAATGAGCCAATGCCAGAAACTTAAATGCGGCCGCAGCATCAGCCCGCCGGTGCCGCCATGATTGTCCAGCGAAAATTCAAGTTGATTGCTGCCGGGCTTTAGCCAGGGCGACAAATCAAATTGAAAGCCCTTGTTCCAATCGGTCAGGCCACCACCCACTGCGGATAGCGGCACCTCTTGACCGTTGATGCGCAATGCTTTGAGTTCGTCGTCGGGGATGATCTGCCAGAGACCAGGCGTCAATCGATTCACCTGCAGATCGACGATGAGTCGATTGCCGATGGCTGGTACGGCCAAATGCCAGGGCAACTGTACGGCTTCACGACGACCATCGACGTACTGCTGCTGCGCCGTCATATGCGGCGTCGCCAGCCACAGTGCAAACAGCACTATCAGCATGCACACGCATGACCAAGCCAATCGCAAGATTACCTGCATAGATTTATCGCTGTTTTCCCTGACTTGTAGCAGAGTAGCCAGATGAAGCTGACTTGAATCGGAACGGCTGCCCTGCCCTGGTCCAATCTATTACGCGCCCCGTTCCAATAGTTGATTTAGTGCAGCCTCGTCCAACACGGGGACGCCCAGCTCCTGTGCTTTTTGTAATTTGGAACCGGCATCGCTACCTGCGATTACATAGTGAGTTTTTTTCGATACCGAACCGCTGACCTTGCCGCCCGCGGCTTCGATCCGTTCCTTGGCTTCATCGCGACTCAAGGTGGGCAGGGTACCGGTCAGCACAAAGGTCTTGCCGGTAAAGGGCTTGGGTGCGGTATCGGCGCTGACGCCTTCGTGCTCCGTCCACTGCACACCAGCATCACGCAGCGCCTGTAACACTTCACGATTATGCGGCTGCGCAAAGAACACAAATATGCTTTGCGCCACGATGGGTCCGACATCGTTGACCTGCAGTAACTCTTCGACGCTGGCAGCCATGATGCGATCCAGCGAGCCAAAGTGCTTGGCCAGATCCTTGGCAGTGGCTTCGCCCACCTGGCGAATACCCAGCGCATATAAAAATCTGGCCAGCGTGGTCTGCTTGCTCTTGTTCAAACCATCGACCAGGTTCTGCGCGCTCTTCTCACCCATGCGCTCCAGCCCGGTGAGCGTGGGTACATCCAGCTGGTATAGATCCGCCAATGTCTTGACGTGATCGGCATCCACCAGTTGATCCACCAACTTGTCGCCAAGACCTTCCACATCCATCGCACGACGACCGGCGAAATGCAGAATGGCCTGCTTGCGTTGTGCGGAACAGTACAGGCCGCCGGTGCAACGCCAATCGGCTTCGCCTTCTTCACGGGCGATATCGCTGCCGCAGACCGGGCATTTGCCATTGAGCTTTTTGAAGAGATCGAAAGGTGCGCCTCGACTTGACTCAGCAGCCGGATCAGCTTCAGGCACCACACTTACCACTTCCGGAATCACATCCCCGGCACGACGCACGATGACTCGATCACCGATGCGCACATCCTTGCGACGCGTCTCGTCTTCGTTATGCAACGTGGCATTGCTGACGGTAGTACCACCGACAAACACCGGGTCCAACTTGGCCACCGGCGTGAGCTTGCCGGTGCGCCCCACTTGAATATCTATATCCAACACACGCGTGATCTGCTCTTGAGCCGGATACTTGTGCGCCACCGACCAGCGCGGTTCGCGTGTGACAAAGCCCAGACGTTTCTGCAGCGCCACCGAATTAACTTTGTAGACCACACCGTCGATATCGAAGGGCAGTGCGTCGCGCTTGGCAGCGATACTTTGATAGTACTTCACCAAGTCAGCAGCACCTTGCGCCACCACCCGTTCTTTCGACACGGGCAGTCCCATGTTAGCGAAGGCATCGAGCAAACCGCTATGAGTAGCCGGCACATCCCAACCCTGCACTTCGCCCAGACCATAGGCAAAGAAACTCAGCGGCCGTTTGACCGTCAACGCCGGATCAAGCTGACGCACGGCGCCTGCTGCGGTGTTACGCGGATTAACGAAGGTCTTTTCGTTTTTATGGCCCTGCGCAATCAACTCGCGCTGTCGCTCATTGAGCTTTTCGAAATCGTCGCGGCGCATGTACACCTCGCCGCGCACTTCCAACACTGCAGCGTCGATGCCCTTCAAACGCAGTGGAATCTGTTTGACGGTGCGAATGTTCTGCGTCACGTCTTCGCCGGTCTCGCCATCGCCGCGCGTTGCGGCTTGCACCAGCACACCTTGTTGGTAACGCAGGTTGATAGCCAAACCATCGAACTTCAGCTCTGCGCTATATTCGACGGGTGCATCGCCGGCTTCCAATTCCAGTTCACGTCGCACGCGCGCATCGAAATTTTCCGCACCACTGGCCTCGGTATCGGTTTCGGTGCGAATCGACAGCATGGGTACGGCATGACGCACCGGCTCGAAGCCGGCCAGCACTTTACCGGTCACACGTTGCGTGGGCGAATCAGCAGTCAGCAGTTCGGGATATTGAGCTTCCAATGCTTGCAAAGCACGAAACAACTTGTCGTATTCGACATCCGGTAGCGCCGGCTCATCAAGCACGTGATACAGATAGTTGTGATGATTGAGCTGCTCACGCAATGCTTGAGCTTGCTTACGAATATCGGCCGGAATAGTCATAGGCGACTTAGCTGACCACTACGCTACCGAGCAGATGCTGGAAGTCCAGCACTTCATCGCGCAACTTGTCCATGGATTGCTGCGTCAACTTGCTGCCACGCTCATCCTGCAACAAGCCGCCCGACTGATGCGCCAGACGTTGCGCGCAGGACAGCATTTGATCGTAGGCAACCAGACCATCCAGCGGTCCCGGCAACAGCATGAACAGCGTCACGCCCGGAAATTGCTGCTCGCTCATTTGCTGCGGATCGAAGCTGCCCGGCTCAACCATGCTGGCCACGCTGAACACCGTGGCACCTTCATGCAGGCGATGAAAGATGTTGAACTTGCCATGCTGCAGCCGTTCGCCTTCCAACAGCGATAACAACCGTGCACCTTCGATACGCTCCGCTATAGATAGGCGCAGAGCAATGATCTTACGACGTGCTGCCGTATTGCCTGGCTTCTGGTGATTGGCTGCAGGCGGCGTTGAACCAGCACGCGCCACCGGCTCAGGCTTGACCATCGGCTCGGACAAAGTAGGCGCAGCGCCATGACCCGTGATCGAACGTTCGACTGGGCGCGCAGTAACCACGGGCGTAGCCACCGGATCGGCCACCACAGGCACCGGATTTGGAGTAGGCGCCGGCATGGCAGGAATAGTCGGCGGCTCGGACTCGGCAAGCACAGCGGCTTCTGCTTCAGGGTCGTGCACAGGTTGCTGTGCGCCTGCCTCTGCGAAACTCGAATCAAACGAATTGTCGAAGGAGACGCTGGGCTCGCGGCGTTGATGGGTGCCAAAAGCAAGCGGTTCATCAACCACTTCATCTTGATCTGCTTCCGCAACACTCCATGTTGGTTCCTGCGACGCGGGGGCTGCATACACGGGTTCGGCATAGACCGGCTCGTAAGCGGGTTCTGCGTCCGGTGGTGCAGGCGCACTGACCACAGAGGCCACCGGTTCGTCGCTGCGAATTTCATAAGGCGGCGTGCGACTCGCCGCAACCGCCGGCGTTTCGATCTGTCGAGTCTCAGTACGAGTCTGGCCATGAATGGGCAGATCGAGCAAGTGCGAATCATCGCTGGTTTCATCGATATCGACGTAGTCGTGGGCGGAGGCGATACGCGGCTCGTAATCCTGACGCGCCTCGCGCTGCCCCTGGCGACGCATGTAGGCAGGCGTGTCGAGCTCGTCTTCGTCCAGTTCTTCGACGGGGCCAAAGGCCGGCGTAGCCACACTGGGTTCGGTTTCCACATTCTGCGCGGGACGCGCAGATTTGCGCCGACCTAGTAGCACAATGGCCAGCAACACGACGCCGCCGGCTATCAACAAAATCAGCCGCAATTGAGTACTCAGACTCATCATCGCCTCTTGCGTACCAATGGATGCGTTATGAACAGATCATGAGTGTATGCGTTTGCGCTGCAGGTTTGCACCAGGACCGCCCGGGTGCAATACAGCGCATCGCCTACAGCCGCGTCTTGCTACAGCGCAGCCTTTATTTACATCGCAGCCTTGTTACATTGCAGCAAGGCGCACCGCTTCGTCGGTGTCCACCGCCACCAGACGCGACACACCGGCTTCGTGCATGGTCACGCCCATCAGCTGGTCGGCCAGTTCCATGGTCACCTTGTTATGGGTGATGAAGATGAACTGCACGGTCTTGGACATCTCGCGCACGGTATCGCAGAAGCGGATGTTGTTGTTGTCGTCCAGCGGCGCATCGACTTCGTCCAGCAGACAGAACGGCGCGGGATTGAGTTCGAAAATCGAGAACACCAACGCCACGGCGGTCAGCGCCTTTTCACCACCGGATAGCTGATTGATGGTGCTGTTCCGCTTGCCCGGTGGGCGCGCCATGATGGCCACACCGGCGTTGAGTACGTCTTCGCCGGCCAGTTCCAGATAGGCATGACCGCCGCCGAACAGGCGCGGGAAACGTTCTTTCAAACCGGCATTGACGCGATCGAAGGTGTCCTGGAAGCGCGTGCGCGTTTCCTTGTCGATCTTGCGCATGGCGTTTTCCAGGGTCTCCAGCGCTTCGGTGAGATCGGCGTACTGACTGTCGAGGTACTCTTTGCGCTCCGACTGTTCCTTGAACTCGTCGATGGCGGCCAGATTCACTTGACCCAGGCGTTCGATCTTGCCGCTGATCTCGGCCAGTTCGCGTTCCCAGTCGGCAATATTGGCTTCGGGCGCCAGCTGCGCGACCACCTGTTCCAGATCGAACTGGGTAGCGACGAATTGTTCCTGCAGGGTTTCGCGACGCACGCGGCTTTCCTGCAAGTTCATGCGCACTTCGTCCAACTCATTGCGTGCAACTTCAACACGACGCTCGGTGCTCAGACGCGCTTCGTCGAGTTCGCGAATGCGATGCTCCACTTCATCCGCAGAGGCACGCGCCGAAGACAGTTCTTCATCCAACGAGGCGCGACGCTCCAGGCGCTCCGCCAATTGTTCGTCGAACATGGCCAGTGGCGATTCGCCATCCAGCAATTGCAATTGCAGTCCTTCGCGACGCTCTTCCAATTGTTGCAGTTGCGACTGGGTGCGATCCAGGCCGGAGATAATCGAATTCAACGCGGAACGCTTGGATTCCAGCGAAATGGCATGCTGTTGCGCATCGGCACGATCATCCTGGGCGCGACCACGCGCCATCGACAATTCGGTGCGCAGGTTTTCGCGACGCTGTTCCAGCTCGGCGCGTTCCTGCTCGCGCTGCTCCATTTCGTCCAGGCCTTCCTGCAGGCGGCCACGGGCGAGATCGATCTCTTCGCCAGCGCTGGTCAGTTCCTGGGCAAACTCTTCGATGTCGGCGTTGAGCTTCAACGAACGCTCGCGCGATTGCTCGACGCGCATCTGCAGGCCGCTCAACTGCGCCTTCAATTCGCTATGGCTGCGATGCAGACGATTGCGTTCCTGCATGTCCGTGTCGCGTTGCGATTCCAGATCGCTGAGTCGCGCGCGCACTTCCACGGTTTCGGCTTCCAGCGCCGCATGCTTATCTTCAAGACCTTGTAGCGAATCACGCAGGTCACGGATTTCCTGTTCACGGGCAATGACGCCGGCATGCACATCCTGATCGCGGCTGACACGCAGCCAGTCGCGGCCGATCCACACGCCGTCGCGGGTGATCACCGATTGATCGGCAGATAAACGCGAGCGCATGGCCAGTGCATCGTGCAGGGTTTCCACTGCATACACGCCATGCAACAACGAATTCAATGCGCCTGGACCGCGCACATGCGTTAGTAATTGATCAGCGTTGCCAGCGGCTGCGGCATTAGCGCTCTGCGACAGGAACGTCACGCTGCCTGCAGATAAAGTGCTCAGCACATCGGCCACATCTTCCAGCTGATTGACGCATACCGCTTGCAGGTACGCGCCCAGTACGGTTTCCACCGCACGATCCCAACCACCGGATACGGAGAGTTGCTGCGCCAGGCGTGGCTGCGTATTCAAGGCATTGGCAGACAGCCAGTCGGCCACCTTGCCCTGCGCCTGACCCAATGCTGCCTTCTGCAAGGCTTCCAACGACACCAAGCGACCCTGCGCCTGCTGCAACTCGCGACGGCTGCTATCGGTTGAACTCACCAACTCGCGTTGACGCTGGCGCAGCTGTTCCACATTGCTGGCGGTGTCTTGTACACGACCTTCCAGCATTTCCAGCTGTTCGCTGGCAGCCAGATCGTCCTGCATCAGCGATTCGATGCGCTGCTCAAATTCACCCACCGACAGATTATCGATCTCAGCCAGGGTACGTTCGCGTTGTGAATTGACGCGACGCAGTTGGTTTTCCAACTGTTCGATACGCGCGCGTTCAACTTGAGTTTTTTCGCTGGCGCCACGTGCCTGGAGGTTGAATTCATTCCAATCGTCCTGCCAGTCCTGCATAGCGAGGTCAGCGCGCTCCATTGCCTCGGCCGAAGCCAGCTCGCGTTCCTTGGCGGTTTCCAGCAAGGGCTCTAATTCAGCGGTTTCCTGCTTCAGTGTTTCGATCTGTTCCTGATCGCGTTCGAAGTGTGCCGATAGTTCGCTGACGCCACGCTCGGCTTGATCCAATTCATTGCGCTGACGCTGACGCAGCTCGCGTGCATGCTGGATGGCCTGTTCCAGACGACCGATCTCGGCGCTCAGACCATAGTGACGGCCCTGCACTTCGTTCAAGGTGTCGGCCTGTTCGCGCGATTGCTCGCGGAAGGTTTCGATATTCGATTCGTGCTGACGCAGATCGGCAATCACGCCCTGCAAGGCGGTGTCGCGTTCCAGCAATGTATGTTCGCGCGCTTCCAGATCCTTGATGACCTGGGTCAGTTTCATCGCCAGCAATTCGGCGTGATGAGTGCGCTCCTCACCCTTCAAGGTCTGGTAACGACGTGCGGTAGCAGCCTGACGCTGCAGACGATTCAATTGCTTGTCGACTTCTTCGCGCAGGTCGTTCAGGCGTTCCAAGTTTTCCTTGGTATGCGAGATACGGTTTTCGGTATCGCGGCGGCGTTCCTTGTACTTGGAAATGCCGGCCGCTTCTTCGATGAAGCCACGCAATTCTTCAGGACGCGCTTCGATGACGCGCGAGATCATGCCCTGCTCGATGATGGCGTAGCTGCGCGCGCCCAGACCGGTGCCCAGGAACAACTGGGTAATGTCCTTGCGGCGGCAACGGGCGCCGTTCAAGAAGTAGGCAGATTGACCATCGCGCGATACCACGCGCTTCAACGACACTTCATTGAAGCCTGCATACTGACCGGCCAGCTTACCGTCACTGTTGTCGAATACCAGTTCCACCGAAGCCGTGCCCACCGGCTTGCGCGAGGCCGAGCCGTTGAACACCACATCGGCCATGGATTCGCCGCGCAAATGTTTCGCGGAGATTTCACCCATCACCCAGCGCACGGCATCGATGATGTTGGACTTGCCGCAACCATTGGGACCGACTACGCCGATCAGGTTGCTGGGAAAGTTGACGGTGGTCGGGTCGACAAACGACTTGAAGCCCGCAAGTTTGATCTTGTTTAAACGCATTGGAGTGAGGGTCCGTTCGGTCCGGATTCGAAGGCGCGGTAGTGTACGGGAAAGCGCTTGGCGCGTAATAAAAATTGCCGCGCGCCGCCCTGCCGCGCAAGCGCTGGCGGCATTTCACGACATTGACAAAAACGCGCTAATAGGCGATCAAAATCGCGACTATACGGCGCAGCATGCCTATGTATAATCGGCCAGTTGATTGATCAGGTCGAGAGGGCCACAGCGCACAGCGCACATTGGAGGCTGATTACAATGCCCGCGAAAAAGAAACCTGCCAAACCACAGAAGCAGAGCAGCAAGCCAGCGGCGAGCAAGTCCGTGGCTGCGAAGAAAAAGACCGTCGCAGTAGCCAAACCTAAAGCAGCCGCCAAACCTGCAGTCAAATCTGCAGCGAAACCCGCGGCCAAGCCGCACAAGCCCGAAAGCAAACCTGTCAAAGTCGATCTCAAGGCCAAGCCGGCCGCCAAGCCCGCGAAAACCGAAGTGGCCAAGGCGGCTCCAGTCAAGCAGGCTGCCGCCAAGCATGAAGCGCCGCCGGTGCTCAAACCTGCCGCTGCCAAGCCTGTTGTCACCGACAAGCCCGCAGCAACCGCTGTGACAGCCAAGGCGGCACCGGCAAAGTCGAATGGCAAAGCCGAAGCCAAGCCGGGCGAGGTCCCCGTGCTCACTCAGGTGGCAGCCCCCAAGGCGGCCACCAAATCCGTTGCAGCCCCCAAGGCTGTAGAACCTACCACCCCGCCGACTCCCATCAAGTCGGCCATCGCCGTGAAGTCATCCGTGCCCTCTGCCAAACCCAAGAAAGATTCCGCCGCCGCTGTTAACACCGACGCGGAAGACACCGATCTCGAAAGCCTCAGTCTGCTGGCTGGTCCTCGTAACGTAAAACCCTACCAGGTGAAGCGCGACGAGGAGTACATGAATGCCGCGCAGCTGGACCACTTCCGCAACATTCTGCAGTCCTGGAAGAAAGACCTCATGACTGAGGTGGATCGCACCGTGCTGCACATGAAGGACGAGGCCGCCAACTTCCCCGATCCCAACGACCGCGCCACCCAGGAATCGGAATTCAGCCTGGAACTGCGTACTCGCGACCGTGAACGCAAATTGATCCGCAAGATCGAGGAAGCGATCAACCGCATCGAGGACGGCAGCTACGGCTACTGCACCGAGACCGGTGAGGAAATCGGCGTGAAGCGTCTGGAAGCGCGCCCTGTTGCCACGCTGTGCGTCGAAGCCCAGGAACGCCGCGAACGTCGCGAACGCCAGTATGGCGACCGGGATGATCGTTATCGTTGATACCACGGGTATCTTCGCCAGCTTAGGGGCGGGTTGTTAACCCGCCCTTTGCATTTATGCAGCCTGCTCCTTATCGCGGTCGTTTCGCCCCCTCGCCCACCGGCCCCCTGCATTTCGGCTCGCTGGTCGCCGCCGTCGGCAGTTATCTGCAGGCGCGTAAAGCACGCGGCCAATGGCTGGTCCGCATTGAAGATCTCGATCCACCGCGTACCGTACCGGGCTCGGCCGATCTCATTCTCCATACCCTGGAAGCCTTTGGCTTTATCTGGGACGAATCCGTGCTCTGGCAAGGCACCCGCACCACCGCTTATGAAGCGGCTTTGCAGCGATTGATTGATGCAGGCCTGAGTTACCCCTGCTCCTGCACGCGCAGCGAACTGCAGGCTTTGGCACGGAATGCATCACAGGAAAATAGCGGCGATGAACTGCACTACCCTGGCCGTTGCCGACCAGGCCCACTACGTCCACAGGCAGATATGGCCTGGCGCCTGCATGTTCCGGACGAAACGATCTGCTTCATTGATCAACTGCAGGGCAGGCAGTGCCTCAACCTTCAAGAAAGCATTGGCGATTTCGTCATCAAGCGCCGTGACGGCTGGTTTGCCTATCAACTAGCCGTGGTAGTGGACGATGCCGAGCAAGGCATCACTGAAGTGGTGCGTGGCACCGACTTGCTTCTCAACACACCACGCCAGATTGCCTTACAGCAGGCGCTGGGACTCCCTACCCCGGTTTATCTGCATCTGCCATTGGCCGTGGATAAAAATGGACAAAAACTAGCCAAGTCCAGTGCTGCACCGGCTATTGAGACGCGGCATGCAACAAGCACGCTGTGGCAGGCGTTAGTTTTTTTGCGCCAGCAACCTCCCGACGCCTTGCAGAGAGCCTCACTCGACACCCTGTGGCAGTGGGCCGTTGAAAATTGGAATCCCACTGTTTTGAGTAACTTGCGCCAATTGGAGTATTCGCCCCAGGTTGGTTAAGACCATTTACACGATGGCTATTGGGCATTGCCGGGGATTGGACTAACATTGACGCTGCGCAGCAAAGTGCAGCAAGCGATTGCATCATTGCGCTGAACGCGGAATCGTATCTCATCGCCTGCGACACGGACGCGCAGACCCTGCCAGCAAGCTCGGCGGAGCCGCATATGTCCGAATCGAAGCCCGGTCCTCGTGTCATCAAGAAATATCCCAACCGTCGTCTGTATGACACGGTGGAGAGTCGCTATATCACGCTCAGCGACATTCGCCAGCTGGTGACGGACAAGGCCGAGTTCATGGTCATCGATAAGAAGACCAACGAAGACATCACCCGCAGCATCCTGCTGCAGGTCATAGCCGAACAGGAACACGGCGAACCGATGATGAGCCAGGATTTTCTGTCACAGGTGATTCGCTCCTACGGCGGCGCCATGCAGAGCTTCGTCGGCAGCTATCTGGAAAACAGTCTGAAGCTGTTCGCCAATCAGCAAGCGCAGATGCGTGAGCGTATGCAGGAGCAACACGTTCCCGACCCCTTCTCCGCCTTCGCCAATCTTACGCAGAAAAATATGGAGTTCTGGCAGAGCATGCAGAACCAGTTTTTTGCATCCATGAGCGGCGCGCAGCCACCGCGCAATAGAACTCCAGCATCCAGCAAACCGGAACCGGAGCTGGATGAGAATGAAGAAGAACCGAAGGGTTGATTTTTATTAGTCCGGCGTAGGGTGGGTTAGCGGTTCCTCCGCGTAACCCACCATCTGCAATTACTCAAATGATTCGCGAACATTCGGCGCACTCATGAGTGCGCCCTACGATCTACGCGTCAAACATCATGGCTGACGCGTAGCGCGATAACGATCTACCTCACCTCTGACTTCCTGGCCTAATTTATTTGTTGTAGCGCCATGGGTCGATTCGTACATGGTCATCAAGGCTTCATTACCGCGCAGCAAGCCATCGACGACGCGCCCGGCTTCGCTGGTATTGCCGTTGTTCAAATGTTCAAGCGCTTTGACATGCATGCGCGCCTGCGAGGCTGCTTCCAGATACTTGGCCTGATTCAAAAAATTCGCCAAGGATTGGAAATACAGATAGACGGCGCCCAGCGCCAGCAATGATCCACCCACTGCACCCAATGTGACGTGCTGCCAAGGTTTCATCCGATAAGCCTCCATGTTGGCGTTGCTGCGAAACGATCAGTTATCCAGTTACTGTTTTATAAAACTCAGAGGCAAAAAACAACGGAGTCCTTCGAGCTCAGGACGAACGGATGGAACAGCCTCGTAGAAATAACTGGGCTTGCGATAATTGAGGCTCAAAAACAAACAGGGCGACAGATTGCTCTGTCGCCCTGTTGCGAACCTCAGTTCAATGCGATGACCGATCAGGCATCCACATCGCGCATCGACAGACGCACGCGGCCCTGGCGATCCACTTCCAGTACCTTCACGCGCACCACGTCGCCTTCGTTGAGCTTGTCGCTCACCTTCTCGACGCGTTCGTTGCTGATCTGCGAGATGTGCACCAAGCCGTCCTTGCCCGGCAGGATGCTGACGAAGGCGCCGAAGTCCATCAGACGGACAACCTTACCTTCATACACGCGACCCACTTCCACATCGGCGGTGATCAGTTCGATGCGACGCTGTGCTTCGCGTCCGGCCTGACCGTCGACGGAAGCAATCTTCACCGTGCCGTCGTTGTCGATATCGATGCTGGTGCCGGTTTCTTCGGTGATCGCACGGATCACTGCACCGCCCTTGCCGATCACTTCGCGGATCTTCTCCGGATCGATCTTGATGGTGATGATGGTTGGCGCCCATTCGGACATGCTGGAACGCGAGGTCGACAGCACCTTGTTCATTTCACCGAGGATGTGCAGACGACCGGCCTTGGCCTGGGTCAGTGCAACTTCCATGATTTCTTTGGTGATGCCGTTGATCTTGATGTCCATCTGCAGCGCGGTCACGCCATCGGCGGTACCGGCCACCTTGAAGTCCATGTCGCCGAGGTGATCTTCATCGCCCAGGATATCGGTGAGCACGGAGAAGCGATCGCCTTCCTTCACCAGACCCATGGCCACACCAGCAACCGGCGCCTTGATCGGCACGCCGGCATCCATCAACGCCAGGCTGGTGCCGCACACCGAAGCCATCGACGAAGAACCGTTCGATTCCAGAATTTCCGAGACCACACGCAGCACGTATGGGAACTTGGTCATGTCGGGCAGCACGGCATAGATGCCGCGACGAGCCAGATTGCCGTGACCGATTTCGCGACGCTTCGGCGAACCGATCATGCCGGTCTCGCCCACCGAGAACGGAGGGAAGTTGTAGTGCAGCATGAAGGGCTCTTTACGCTCACCTTCGATGGCGTCGATCAACTGTGCATCCTTACCGGTGCCCAGCGTGGTGACCACGAGAGCTTGAGTTTCGCCGCGAGTGAACAGTGCCGAACCGTGAGTACGCGGCAGCACGCCGGTACGAATGGTGATCGGACGAACCGTCTTGGTGTCACGACCGTCGATGCGCGGTGCGCCCGACAGAATGCGCTCACGCACGATCTTGTATTCGAGATTGCCCAGCTCTTTACCGACTTCGCCGGCAGTGAACTGTGGTGCATCGCCAGCGGCCAACGCTTCAGCAGCGGCCTTCTTGATCTCACCAACGCGGGTGTAACGCGACTGCTTTTCGGTGATCTGGTAAGCATCGGTCAACGCAGCCTGTGCGTTGGCAGCCACGGCGCTTTCAAGCGCGGTGTTGGCGGCAGGTGCCTGCCAGTTCCAGGAAGGCTTGCCGGCTTCGGCCTTGAGTTCGTTGATGGCATTGATGGCCACCTGCATCTGCTGATGACCGAACACCACGGCGCCCAGCATCACATCTTCGGGCAGACAATCGGCTTGCGATTCCACCATCAGCACGGCCTGCGCGGTACCGGCCACCACCAGGTCCAGCTTCGAATCTTTCAACTGCGAGTTGGTGGGGTTGAGGATGTACTGGCCATCCTTGTAACCCACCTTGGCACCGGCAATCGGACCCTGGAAAGGCACGCCGGACAAAGCCAGCGCAGCGGAGGCGCCGAGCATGGAAGCGATATCGGCATCGATGTCCTTGTTGACGGACACCACGGTCGCGACCACTTGGATTTCGTTATAGAAATGTTCCGGGAACAGCGGACGCAGCGGACGATCGATCAAACGAGCGGTGAGCGTTTCTTTTTCCGAAGGGCGACCTTCGCGCTTGAAGAAGCCGCCGGGGATGCGACCCGCAGCATAGGTCTTCTCGACGTAGTTGATGGTCAGCGGGAAGAAGTCCTTGCCTGGATCGGCCTGCTTCTTGGCGACTGCGGTGACCAGCACCACGGTCTCGCCCATGGTGACCAACACGGCACCATCGGCCTGGCGCGCCATTTCACCCGTTTCGAGAGTGACCTGATGGCTGCCGTACTGAAAACTCTTTTTAAATACGCTCACGATATATTTCCTACCGCTTTTAACTTCTAGCAATGGAGTTTGCGCAAGGCCCTTTGAATCAATTAATTGTGAATCAACTATTGAATCAAGCAATTTGCGCAAATGAAAAACGGGCTGCCACTTGTGGAAGAGGCAGCCCGTAGTAACCGGTTCGGTTAACGTCTCAGGCCGAGACGTGTGATGATTTCCTGATAACGCTCAGGGGTGCGGCTCTTGAGATAGTCCAGCAGCTTGCGGCGCTGGTTCACCATCTTCAACAGACCGCGGCGCGAGGCATGATCGTTCTTGTTGGAGCCGAAGTGTTCGCTGAGGCCATTGATGCGTGCCGACAGCAACGCGATCTGCACTTCAGGAGAACCGGTGTCGGTAGGGCTGCGACGATAATCGTTCACCACACCGCTTTTCTGCTCGCTCGACAATGACATGCTCAAACCTCTTTAAACTTACCGACGGCGTCCTAAAAGTGCCGCCGAAAATCTTGACCTTGTAAACAGGGCGCGCATTCTATGTCGCGACTCCCCCAAGCTCAAGCACAAATCTGCCGGTGCGTCCGGTACTTACGCCTGCGGCAAGGGCGGAAACAGCCGCTCCGCCACAACCTGCCCCTGGGCATTCATCCTGACGATCCCCAAAAACTGCTGGCCGTCGGCTGTTGGAGGCCCATAGGCCCGCCAAAGTCCATCCGCTTCTCGCGCTAATTCGGACTGAACTGTCAATCCGATCAGGGGCTTACCGTGAAATAGCTCGACGACGCGCTCAGCCGCAAGCTGCAATACCGGCAGCGCGTCTAGCGCCGTATCCGCCGGCTGCAACAGGGCAGCCAGCTCGGCGGGCGGCAGATCGGCCAAGGCCTCCAATGTCACCATGCGCGCCGCGTCGAAGGGATCGACCTGAGTTCGGCGCAGCATCGTCACGTGTGCCACCGTACCCAGGCGCACCGCCACATCTTCCACCAGCGAACGAATGTAGGTGCCCTTCGAGCAACGCACTTCGAATTCGAGGGTGTTGGCGCTGTGATTCAACCACTCGATGCGCTCGATAAAAATATCGCGCGGTGCACGCTCGACATCGACACCACTGCGCGCCAACTCGTACAGGCGCTGTCCCTGATGCTTAAGCGCCGAATACATGGGCGGCACCTGCTGTTGTGCACCGAGAAAAGAGTTCAACACCTCAGTCGCGCGTTGCTTATCGAAGGCGGGTACCGGCTGCTGTTCGATCTGCACACCATCGGCATCCGCCGAATCGGTCTTGATGCCCAGCAATGCCGCAACACGGTAGGTCTTACGCGAGTTAAGCAGGTAACCGCACACTTTGGTGGCCTGACCGAAGCAAATCGGCAACATGCCAGTGGCCAAGGGATCGAGACTGCCCGCATGGCCGGCTTTTATCGCACCGAACACACCCCGCGTACGCTGCAAGGCCGTGTTACTGGACATGCCTTGCGGCTTGTCGAGTAACAAGATGCCGTCTACGGCGCGGGTAAAACGTTTAGACATGGAGGGAAATTGACAATGGACAATTGATAATTGACAACGAAGATCGGAATTCGGAAACAGACATCCGTACTTGGCTTCTACGTTGTCAATTGTCCATTATCAATTAGATTCATCGTCTTTGTGACGACTGACATCGCTCTTCACCGCTTCATTGATCGCGGTGGTGAGCTTGGTGCCGTAATCAATCAACTCATCGGCAACGAAGGTGAGTTGCGGCGCATGACGCAGACCCAACGAACGACCCAAGGGACCGCGCAACAGCTTGGCGCCTTCATCCATGATTTCCTGGGTTAGTTGCGGATCTTTATTGCCGCCCAAGATGGAATAGAACACCTTGGCGGCCGACATATCGTGATTGACCTGCACATCGATGATGGTCACCGAGCCCAGACGCGGATCGCGCAGTTCACGACGAATGAGTTCGCTCAAAGTGCGTTGAATCTGTTCGGCAACGCGCTTGCTGCGAGAAAAGGATTTGGCCATGGAAACCTCGATTGCCCCCACCCTGCCCTCCCCCGCAAGCGAGGGAGGGTGGAGACTCATTGCTTGAGCACGCTAGTGATGCTGCCTTTCCATTCCCTCCTCCGCCTGCGGGGGAGGGTTGGGGTGGGGGCAAGCAAACACTACATCGTGCGCGCCACTTCAACGCGCGAGTAGCACTCGATCTGGTCGCCGACCTGCACGTCGTTGTAGTTCTTCACGCCGATACCGCACTCGGTGCCGGAGCGAACTTCGTTGACGTCGTCCTTGAAGCGACGCAGCGATTCCAGGCCGCCTTCGAAGATCACCACGTTGTCGCGCAGCACGCGGATCGGATTGTTACGACGCACGTAACCTTCCGTGACGATACAACCCGCCACCGTGCCGAACTTGCTGGAACGGAATACATCGCGCACTTCCGCCAAGCCGACAATGGTTTCCTTGACTTCGGGTGCCAGCAGACCGGAGGCCAGTACCTTCACATCATCAATGGCTTCATAAATGATGCTGTAGTAACGCACATCGATATTGCCGTCCTTGATGGCATTACGTGCAGTGCTGTCAGCACGTACATTGAAGCCGATGATGCGCGCGTTGGATGCAGCAGCCATCGAGACATCGGACTCGGTGATGCCACCGACGCCGCTGCTCAATACCTTCACATTCACTTCCGAAGTCGACAACTGCGTCAGCGAATCGCGCAAGGCTTCTGCAGAACCCTGTACGTCGGCCTTGATGATGATGGACACCACCGCCGCCTTGCCGTCGCCCGTCTGCGAGAAGATGTCTTCCAGCTTGTTGGCGCCCGCGGCCTTGGCTAGCTTGGTATCGCGATACTTGCCCTGACGATACAGCGCAACTTCACGCACCTTGCGTTCGCTTTCCAGTACCAGCATGTCATCGCCGGCGTTAGGCGCGCCGGACAGACCCAGCACCACCACCGGCAACGACGGACCCGCCGACTGCACCTGCTTGCCGGTTTCGTCGAACAGGGCGCGTACGCGACCGAATTCCTGACCGGCAATGATGGGATCGCCCGGTTTCAAGGTACCGCGCTTCACCAGCACGGTGGCCACGGCGCCGCGGCCCTTTTCGATGGACGATTCGATCACCACACCTGCGGCCATGCCGTCGGCTGCAGCCTTGAGTTCCAACACTTCCGCCTGCAACAGAATGGTGTCGAGCAATTGATCGATGCCCGTGCCGGCGCGTGCCGACACGTTCACGAACATGTTCTCGCCGCCCCACTCTTCCGGCACCACGCCGTGCTTGACCAGTTCGTTCTTGACGCGATCCGGATCGGCTTCGGGTTTGTCGATCTTGGTGATCGCCACCACCAGCGGCACTTCCGCCGCCTTGGCGTGCTTGATGGCTTCGATGGTCTGCGGCATGACGCCGTCATCGGCCGCCACCACCAGGATCACCACGTCGGTGACCTGCGCACCACGGGCACGCATCGCCGAGAACGCCGCGTGACCGGGCGTATCCAGGAAGGTGACCACGCCCTTGGGCGTTTCGACGTGATAGGCACCGATGTGTTGCGTAATGCCGCCGGCTTCGCCCGCCACCACCTTGGTGCGACGAATGTAGTCCAGCAACGAAGTCTTACCGTGATCGACGTGGCCCATGACGGTGACCACCGGCGGACGCGGCAGCAATTCGTGCTCGCTCTCACCGGCATGCAACTCGTCATCCAACGCGCTTTCCTTCTGCAGGATGGCGGTGTGACCCAGTTCTTCGACTACCAGTGCCGCAGTGTCCTGATCGATGGGCTGATTGATGGTGGCCATCACGCCCATGTTCATCATCACCTTGATCACTTCGGTGGCCTTCACGGCCATGCGCTGCGCCAGTTCGGACACCGTGATGGTTTCCGGCACCTGCACTTCGTGCTTGACCGGTGCCACCGGCTTTTCAAAGCCGTGCTGTGCGTTCACCGCTACGGGTGCGCCACGACGCGAACGGCTCTGCAACTGTTGTTGCTGTTGCTGCTTCTTTTTCTTGAAGCGCGCGCTGGCATCCGTGGAGATGTGCAACTCGGAACGACCACCGCCCGGTGCATCACCACGCGGCTGCGCGCTGCTGCGTGCTGCGGCACGTGCCTGCTGTTCACGCTCACGGGCAGCCTTTGCTTCACGCGCAGCCTGTGCCTGCTGTTCCTGTTGCTTGCGAGCGGTTTCAGCGTGATCGCGTTCTTCGGCCATGCGGCGGCTTTCCGCTTCGGCCTGCACGCGCACTTCATCCAGTGCACGCTTATGCGCCTCGGCTTCCTGGCGCTCACGCTCCAGACGCGCGGCTTCGCGCTTGGCATTTTCCGCCTGCTCGATTTGCTCAGGCGTCAGTTCCACTTCGGGTTGCGGCTCGGGCTCCAGCTGTGGCACGACTTCGCGATGTGCAACGACATCGGCCTCACGCTTGTGCTCGACTTCATCGGCATGCGCGCGGCTCTTTTCTTCCAGCACGCTGCGATTGAGGTAGGTCTTCTTGCTGCGCACCTCGACATTAACCGTGCGGGCACGACCTTGCGCAGTGGCGACTTTGATTTCGCCCTGCGATTTGCGCTTCAGCGTGATCTTGCTGGGCGCAGCGGCATTGTCATCGCGGCCGTGAGAGCGACGTAGAAACGTCAGCAACTCCAGCTTGGCTTCGTCGCTGATTAAATCGTTGGCGCCGGACACTTTAATGCCCGCCTCATCAAGCTGCGTCAGCAATCGATCAACGGGTACTTTCAGTACCTCTGCAAATTGGCTCACCGTTACATCAGCCATAGATTCCTCCGCGCCGCCTGCCGCTCAATCACTTCGTCTCTGACTTCTTCGTATCCAGTCATCAACTAGTTCTGCTCGGTCGATTCAAACCAATGCTTACGCGCCGCCATGATCAGTTCGCCGGCACGTTGCTCATCCATATCATCAATCGCCATCAAATCGTCAATGGCCTGCTCAGCCAGCTCATCACGGTTGTGCACGCCGATGGCGCTCAGCTGGCCCGCCAATTCCTGGGTCATGCCTTCCACCAGGAACAGATCTTCCGCTGTCTCCTGCACTTCTTCGGTGGCAATCGCCTGGGTCAGCAGCACGTCACGGGCGCGGTTGCGCAGTTCCTTGATGATCTCTTCATCGAAATCTTCAATAGAAGACAACTCGGAAGCCGGCACATACGCCACTTCTTCCACGGTGGAGAAACCTTCCTGCACCAGGATCGCAGCCACTTCTTCGTCCACGTCCAACTGCTTCATGAACATCTCGACCAGGCCACGCGATTCGGATTCGCTCTTCTTCTCCGCCGCTTCGCTGGTCATGATGTTGAGGTTCCAACCGGTCAGCTCGCTGGCCAGACGGATGTTCTGACCGCCGCGACCGATGGCCTGCGACAGCTTCTCTTCAGAGACCGCCACGTCCATCGAGTGCGAGTCTTCATCCACCACAATCGACACCACTTCGGCGGGCGCCATTGCGTTGATAACAAACTGCGCGGCGTTGTCGTCGAAAGGAATGATGTCGACACGTTCGCCGCCAATTTCATTCGACACGGCCTGTACGCGCGCACCGCGCATGCCCACACAGGCACCCACGGGATCGATGCGCTGATCGTTACTGCGCACGGCAATCTTGGCGCGCACGCCCGGATCGCGCGCCGCGCCGATGATGTTGATCAAGCCCTGGCCCACTTCGGGCACTTCCAGCTTGAACAGTTCGATCAAGAATTCCGGCGCGGTGCGGCTCAACATCAGCTGCGGGCCGCGTTGTTCGTTGCGCACTTCCTTCAAGAAAGCCTTGATGCGGTCCTGAGCGCGCACTGGCTCGCGCGGAATCATGTGTTCGCGCGGGATGAAACCTTCGGCATTGCCGCCCAGATCGACCGTGATACCACTGCGATCCACGCGCTTCACCAGGCCGGACACCATGGTGCCCATGCGGTCGTGGAATTGTTCGATGACATGCTGACGCTCGGCTTCGCGCACCTTCTGCACGATGACCTGCTTGGCGGTCTGTGCGGCGATGCGACCGAAGGCCACCGATTCCAGCGGCTCTTCAACGAAGCCACCGGGTTGAATCGACTTGTCCAGATCCAGCGCATCGTCCATGCGTAGTTCGCGATCCGGAAATTCCAACTCAGTGGAATCGTCGGCAAATACTTTCCAACGACGGAAGGTGTCGTAGTGACCGGTCTTGCGGTTAATGGCAATGCGCACGTCAAAGCCTTCGCCATAACGCTTGCGCGTGGCGGAGGCCAGAGCGGCTTCAAGAGCCTCGAATATGATTTCCTTGTCGACGCCTTTCTCGTTGGAAACGGCATCCACCACCATCAGGATCTCTTTATTCATCGTCATCACTACACTCCCACCTGAGAGTTAATGTTCAACACTTCAACACGCAGCAAACCGAATTCCTTAATAAACAAGACGGCTCACTACGCTTTAGTCCGTCATTCCCGCGCAGGCGGGAATCCAGTCGAAAACTTGCGAAGCACTTTAATTACTGGATCCCCGCCTGCGCGGGGATGACGATAAATAAGTGCTTCATCACTTCAATCTAGCTCTGATTAATCTAGCTCTGATCAACCAAACCCCAGTCAATCAAACTCAGATCAATCAAAGTCCGGCGCCAGACGCGCTTTGCTAATACCTTCCAGCGACAACTGCACCGGCTGACCATCCTGTTCCAACGACAGGCCACCGTCCTGCACCGCCAGTATCTTGCCCAGAAAACGCCGCCGGCCATTCACCGGCAACACCATCTCGACATTGGCGCGTTCGCCTACATACCGAGCGAAATGCTCCGCCGTGCGTAACACCCGGTCCATGCCCGGCGACGACACTTCCAGCGTGTACTCGTCCGGAATCGGATCGACTTCATCCATCAAGGCGCTTACCGCGCGGCTAACCTTTTCGCAGGCTTCCAGATCGATACCGTCTGGACTATCGATATACAACCTCAGCATGCCGCCATTGCGGCGCGAGGCGTACTCCAGCTCCCACAGTTCGAAACCCGCACCGCGGACCACTGGCTCCAGCAGCTCGATCAACTTGTCGCGCACGCTGCCTCCCAATTCGACCTTTCTCGGGTCGGCCTCATCGGGGGCAGGCTCAAAGAGCGACTATCCACCCGGCAAAGCCGGCTTTGCAAACAAAACCCATAAATAAAAAATGGGCCCAAGGCCCATTCATCAGCTCAATCCCTGCCGGCTTACGCCTGCCACCGGAGTGGCTCCCTTGTTAACTTACGAATGGCACCAGCTCAACGCCAATCTCAATCTCTGCTTCATTCCGGCCCAACTCATTTGGGCCAGAAACCAAAAAGCCCCATGAAGGGGCCCAAAACCTGATTTTACTCAGGACCTGACCGAAATCAGGAAATTGGTAGCGGGGGTAGGATTTGAACCTACGACCTTCGGGTTATGAGCCCGACGAGCTGCCAGACTGCTCCACCCCGCAACAGGAGGCCGCGCATTCTAATGATGCAGTGTGGCAAACACAAGACAAATGCCGGAGATATTGTTGCACGCGAAGCTGGTTTTTTCGGAGCGAACGCAGCACCACCTGCGTTTCTTTATATAGAGCCGAATTCCAATAACTCAACAATCGACACGACGATGCCAGTGCACCGCTAACAAACAAGCAATAACACTGCAAAGCCGTGAGAAATCCCTAGCCGCCACTGCGGCAAATAATTCCCTTTTGAAGGGATTATTTACCTGGCATTCAGACGCGGCCACCACAATGCGGGCGGTGGACGGAGGAACCGTCCCGCAAGGAAGGGCCGGCGCCAGCCGGTGCCGGCCTATTTTCAATTTGGCCAAATTGGGGATCACAGCAATGTCTCAACAGGAACTCTTGCAGTTATTGCTCACTCGTCGCCGCGCACTGGGAATGCTGGGCTCGGCAGCCGGTGTTTACCTGCTGCCTATGCGCAGCCATGCCGCCACCCTGGAATTCGGCAGCACCGGCTGGGATGGTTCGACCTACATCACCACCGCCACCACGCCCTCGGTAAGCGATTTGGTGTCCATCGCCGCAGCCAGTTACACCTTCAAAGAAAACAACACCTATACCGGCGTGAAGGAGACCGCCACGCTATCTGCCTACTATCTGAGCAAGTACCAAGTCACCAACGCCAACTGGAAGGCCTATTGCAACGCCAACAGCATCACCACCTATCCCACTTACTGGAGCAGTGGCGGCGGCTATCCCACCGGCAAAGCCAATCATCCAGTGCTGTTCGTTTCTTATACGCAGGCGGTCGCGTACTGCGCCTGGCTCAGCTCTTTATATAGCGGCTACACCTTCCGCCTGCCCACCGAAGCGGAATGGGAATACGCCGCCATCGGCAGCAACTCCACCTACACCTATCCCTGGGGCGCATCGGCAGGCACCAGTTATAGCAGCGGTGTATTGACCACCAAGTTCAACTACCAAGGCTATTGCGCCGCGTACCTGCTCAATAGCTCGGGCATCAACTACCTGAGTTACGTCAATGATTCGGTGGTTACCAATCTCGCCTCCGGTACTGCGATTTCGGGCGATCAAGCAGCCATCGCTTCAGTGCTCAGTCTCTCTGCCAGTGGCGGCGTCACCGGTTGGAATTACTCTGGCACCAACGACTACAAGGCCGACTTCCTCAACTCCGATCAATACTCGACGCTGGTGAATAACTATGGCGGCTACACCACGCCCGTAGGCACGTTCTCTACCGGAGCGAGTTGGGCTGGTTGTCTGGATATGGCGGGAAATTGTTTCGAGTTCACTTCAACCGTTTCGCTCGCCACTGTCGGCGCAGAGTCAGGTACGTGGTGCCAGAACGTGCGCGGTGGTTCCTGGTACGCAGCCGGCAACAGCTGCCGTTCTACCTATCGTGGCGAAGGTCGCAATACGACGGGGGCGTTCCATTCGGTGGGCTTCCGTGTGGCGGCCAGCTGATGCACTGAACGGGCGCGATAAATCGCGCCCCTACACAAGCATCGCGCCAACATGATGTAGGGGCGCAATTCATTGCGCCCGACAATGCATCATGTATGCAGCGATCTATAAAGACGATTACCTGAAATTCGTAGTTAAAAAATAAAGCCCCGCAATGCGGGGCTTTCTTCATCCAATCTCTTTTGTAGGTCGGGTTTTATACCCGACTCTTACATCGCTGTCGGGTGTAAAACCCGACCTACAAAAACCTGTACCAAACATCATCGATCCGCTCATTCACACCACTACTCCAACGGTGGCGGCGTCAAATCCACTTCAACATTGTTATCTCGATTGTTCTCGGTACAAAACGCCTGCTGCATTCCCAACGGCGCAACCGTCAACAACCGCGTGTACTGATACGGCTTGGTGAACATCGTATCGTTATACATGGTGGTATCGATCTGCATGGTCTGCGCATCCTTGCGATGAATGCGCTCAACGACGTGCGTAGAACGCGTGGCATGCATGCCGACGAACATTTCGGATTTGCCATTCAAGCCCACGGTATCGACCACCAATGTGCCGTTCTCCCAATGGCCGATGGAATGTCCTTCCCAGGTTGGCAATAAATCATCCGGATGTTTGCGGCCGTCGGTGAACACACGCCGCACTTCATTGCTTTCCGGAATGATGGTCACCTGACCGGGCGTCAATAGAAACTCATAAGCAAAGGCCGCCGACATGATGCTGGGCATGCCGTTGGGCAGGCAGTGCGCGGAGTTGTTGCCATAGCTTTCACCGCCCTTGCGTTGACGCACGCTGATGTCATGCATCTCGGCGTACTTAGCATTGAAGGGCGGAATGCGTTGTGCGCCGGTGGTGTCGCTGGTCTTCACCACCAACCCAAACGACTCGCGCGACATGCCCCAGGCGCCTTTCCAATCCGGTAACTTGGCAATCGATTCCCAGGTATCCCCCTGCGGCCCAGCGGCTTTAGCGCGGCTGTATGCCGGACCATCGAAGGCCCATGAAGAAGTACTGAGTAATGTCAGCCCTGCGATGACCGCAGTAACAAGCGATTTGCGAACCATAACACCCCCTCGCGCTGTGCCTCGTAATTCGTTCGAGACATCATGTGACGATGTTTCGTCGATGTGCGCAGAATTATTGTAGGCAGGCGCGACGAGCAGCAAGCAAAGCACTTACGCAGTTGCAGTGAATGGAACAAAAATGGGGATTTAAGAGGCGTGCACCGCTACGCGGTAGAGCACCGTCAAACTTATACTGCCGTCATCCCCGCGAAGGCGGGGATCCAGTAATTAAAGTGCTTTGCAAGTCCTTTCACTGGATTCCCGCCTTCGCGGGAATGACGATTAACGTAGTTTGATACTCAAAGATGAACTAGGCGCTAGTGATGCACCTGATGCGGCTGAATCCATCCGAAGTGCGCACCGATAAACAACAACGCAAACAACGCCACCGACAACCCGATACGCACAGTCAACGCATTGACCATGGATTTGGAATTGGCCTGCGGGCTGGACATGGAGAACAACGCCTGCCCCAGACTGGCAACGATGGCGAGTAACAAAATGACGATAACCATTTCCATGAGAGTCTCCAGTTCAATCAATAAGCGAGTCTTACGGAGCTAGAACGTATTTAAAAAAGCGAAAACATGAGAGGTCGCCATCCCCGCGCAGGCGGGGATCCAGTAATCAAAGTGCTTCGCAAGTCCTTTCACTGGATTCCCGCCTGCGCGGGAATGACGGAAGTTAGACGCACTCACTTCCGCATCAACGTTTAAGTGAGTCCGAGTGATAGAGAGCAGCGTTAGCAGCAGCAACCTTCGCAGCCACCACCCGAGCCTCCTGCTCCCGCGCCTCCCGCCTCGCCGTCCCCACCAACTGCACAAACGCGGCCGCAATCACCAACAACAACGCCACCAACAAAAACACCAGGCCACCCGCCAATCGATAAGCCCAGTAGATACTCCCAATCAAACCAATCGGGGTGGTCACCAGCAGCATGGGTTTAGCAATCTTCACGGCAAGGGCACCTGCGTTCTTTTACTATCCTGGAGGGTAAAGCTACGCCGACGGCGCGCGACAACACAGATACAGATCGCACCCAAAAAACCAGAGCAGATAAACCACAGCAGATGAAACGCTACGAAAAATACGCGGCGGAAGTAGAACGCATGGTGCGCGACCGGGTGCTGCGGCCCGGCGACCGCCTGCCCTCGGTGCGACAGGCCTGTGCCAGCCGCAAGCTCAGTCAATCCACCGTACTGCAGGCGTACTACTTGCTAGAAGCGCGCAGCGTGATCGAAGCCCGGCCGCGTTCCGGCTACTTCGTTAGCAAACAGCAAGCATTGTTGCCGGCCGTGCAGAACGTATCGCGACCCAAGCAACGTTCGGCTTCGGTGGCCATCAGCGACTTGGTATTCGAGATTCTCGGCTCCACCAAGGAACGCACGGTCGCCGCGCTGGGCTCCGCGTTTCCCAGTCCGGAATTGTTCCCGTTGCCGATACTCTCTCGTTATCTGGCGCGCGGCATGCGCGATATCGACCCGTGGCGCACGGCGGAAGATCTGTCGCCGGGCAATGCGCAGCTGCGCCATCAAATCAGCCAGCGTTATGCGCGCGATGGCATTCACATCGATGCCGACGAAATCATCATCACCAATGGCGCATTGGAAGCCTTGAATCTATCGCTGGCCGCCCTCACCCGCCCCGGCGATGTGGTGTTGGTAGAGTCGCCCACTTTTTATGCCGCCTTGCAGGCAATCGAACGACTGAACTTGAAGGTGGTCGCCATCGCCACCCATCCGCGTGAAGGCATTGATCTGCAAGCGCTGGAAACCGCCTTGCAACGCAACGACGTCAAGGCATGTTGGTTCATGCCTAATTTCCAGAACCCACTCGGCAGCGTGATGAGCGAAGCCAAGAAGCAAGCCCTGGCAAAATTACTGGCAACGCATCAAGTGCCCTTGATCGAAGACGATGTGTATGGCGAGTTGTATTTCGGTACACAGCGGCCGCGCCCCACCAAGGCCTTCGATAAACGCGGCCAGATATTGCTGTGCAGTTCATTCTCCAAATGTCTTGCGCCGGGTTATCGCGTCGGCTGGGTCGCAGCCGGCAAATATGCCAAGCAGATTGAACGCCTGAAGCTGATGACCAATCTTTCCACGGCCCTGCCTTCGCAGCTGGCGTTGAGCGGCTACCTGCAGCACGCCGGTTACGACCGTCATCTACGCAAGTTAAGACAAACCCTACAGGCCTTGCGCGACACCGCGTTGCGCGCCATCGCCCGCTACTTCCCAGAAGGCACACGCGCCTCCTGCCCCGATGGCGGCTATTTTTTATGGGTGGAGTTGCCAGGCGATGTGGATGCGCTTGAATTGCATCGACAAGCGCTACTGCACGACATCAGCCTGGCGCCGGGACAGCTGTTCGCCAATCAACCCGACTTTGCTCATTTTGTAAGGATTAATTATGGGCATCCCACTGCGGCTAAGTTGGAGGGAGCGTTGCGGGTGGTGGGGGAGTTGGCTGGGAAGATGCGGCGGACACATGATTAACATTTACGAAGCAACGCTAGACAACTCTCCTCTACAACTCGCAGATGCACACCGGAGTTATTCGTTCAACAGATCGGACGTACCCCTTTAAGCCTCCCCCTTTGCACTTACTAATGATTAGCCATAGCATCGGCGAGCTTTTCGATCAATCGAAGGCACTCCCGGACCGATCTTTCACGGACTACGAGACGCTGCCCGACCTGATAGGTTGCGTCGTTGGTCCGCTGAATATAGTCAGCATCTACAAGCCCCTGCGTATGCGCCAACAAGTGTCGCTGTTGAAAGAAACGCTGGAGCACAATCAGTTCTTCGCCACTAAGGTAATCGCCATAGCGCTTGCCAGTCGCGGTATTCCATAGTTCGCCGCCCTCCATAAGATTCTGAAACGCATTGCGCCGAGGCCGAGAAGTAGAAGGATAACGCGCATACAAAACTTCGGCATAACGCTGGAATGTTGTTATCGCATTCTGCAAAGCATTCTCAATGATGAGCCGCGCCGTAGTTTCAGCGGTATCCCTATCAGTAATTGCGGCACGCACGGCAGAAATTGCGTCCAACGAATTATTAATCGCGGCAACAGACTGGCCAAACATCATATCGGCAGCGTTGTGACCACAAGCCGGACAGAAGAAAGCAGCACCTATGACTGCATATCGGCACGAACACGCGGGACAAGTAATCTTAAGCCGCATCGGCTCGGCGGCATCCAGAGGCAGTAATACAGGTGCGGGATGACTATTAACCTGCATAGTTATACGAAAAAAACCGCCACCTGATTGACGCCGATTCCATTGATGCGCATCGTTCTTCATTGCCTCGGAAATGTTTTGCCGAAGTTGCGCAATTGCTACTTCCTTTACGTGCTCAACCTGTTCCTGCGTGTACCATTTCTTTGAATCTGCGGAATGACGGCAGAAAGGGCAAAAGACGTCTCCATTGCCCACCTTGTCACGCCAGTCATCTTCGTGAACTTTGAACTGGGAGAGACACGCATCAGAAGGGCATTCACGATCAAGGTAGCCCTCGGCGTCGGCCGCTATTGGTACCGATACCTGCCGGCCACTTTCGAGACGGCGCAACTCGCGTATCAATTCGTCGAACATGCAAACCTCCAGTACCTGCGAAAGTGTCGATGATTAGCAGCGCTCTTGTCGATCAGGGGTGGGGATGTATTGGCTCAGCCTATGTTTACCCATTTAGCCATACACCACTTTTCTGAATTGTCTTCGCCCCTCGACCACCGGACACCCTTTTTCCATAACGCATATTTTAAATAAATTAATGACAAGTATATTTATAATACTGTTTAATATACTGCACCGATTTTGATCTGCCTCGGAGTATATGTGAAAGCTGAAAAGCCAAAGAAGCCCCGCTCTAGTGAAGGTAAAAAAGAAAAATTTCGGTCACTCGCCGAAAGTCGAACTAACAACGCTCTTATCGCGATTGGAAGAATAGGGAACCTCTCAAATCGGCAGCTCTATGAGTTTGAAGACCTCGAAGTAAAAAAAGTGATTCGTGTGCTTCGGGATGCCGTATCAGAAGTGGAAAATCGTTTTTCCTCTCCAAAAAACAAAGCCGAGGCGCGCTTCAAGCTTTAAATTTTGTACCGGACAACTGTGAAAACACATAAGGACAAAAAAACAACTAGCGAGGCTCGTACTTTCGCGAACCACGAGCTCGTTGTCGTAGCCGCCTACCTTGTGGGCGCGCACTCGTCATCAGCAGATACTGAAGACATTGCAAATACAGCACACAAAATATCACCAGGACGATTTAGTTGGCGAAAATATGACTATCCGAACATTGAAACTGTACGCAAGCGATTGTGGGATGCGACAAAAATAGAAAGAGGCGCCTACTTAATTGGATCAGAAAAATCTGGCTGGAGGCTGACTAAGGCCGGTTATGACTTCGCGAGCGAGCATGCTTCGGCATTTTCATCCATACAACCCAAGCGGACTCGAACAACTCAATCCGAACGCAAAACACAGACAAGAGAAATTAATCGAATGCTGGATGAACCAGCTTTAAAGAAATTTCTCGAAGGAAAACCAGAATCAATCACAAAGAATGAGGCAGAACGATTCTTCAGAATTGATGATTACGTTATTGGAAAAGAACGTACCGCGAAAATAGAACGTTTTCGCATACTAGTTTCTGACGATATAACTCTTGTAAATGCCGTTGAAAAATTGGCTGCACTGGTAGGAGAAAAAAGCACATGAGCACTCAAAGCGTTTTGAAGGTGAGAAGCCACGTCGGACGCGACTTACTCCAAAGTGCTCAATTATTTCGCCATGAACACGCCGTTGTATGGGAATACGTAGCAAACGGACTGGAATACAAAGACACATCCACCAAACCTGTCGTAGTTGTAGCAATTGATCCAAAGGATAAGTCCATTAAGATCAGCGACAACGGTCGAGGAATGTTGATCGAAGATTTAAGTGCATATTTTCAAATGCATGGAGAAAACAGAGACCGCAAATTAGGAAAGCCCGGTCGCGGCTTCTTCGGAACTGGAAAATCTGCAGCATTTGGCATTGCCACTTCCTTAACCATTACCACAGTCAGGAATGGCCGCCGCTCCAAAGTAACTCTAACGAAACAAGATATACAATCCAAAGGCGACGGAGATGAAATTCCCGTACGTATACTTGAACACGAGATTTCAACTACTCAGTCGAATGGAACGCTTATTGAAATTAATGGCATCTTTCTAAAGCAAATAGATATATCTGGCGTTATTCGTCATATTGAGCGTCATATAGCTCATTGGCCCGATGCATCAGTCGTCGTGAATAATCATGAGTGTGAATTTTCGGAACCCGATACAAGCCGCGAAATAAAGATTCCAACAGCAGGAACAGAATTCGAAGCTTCTTTAGGTAAAACAGAACTAACGATTAAGGTTGCAAAAGCGCCACTTGAAGATGAATTTCGAGGAATCGCCATACTCTCCGGCGGGGTCTGGCATGAAACAACCTTAGCCGGTTGCGAACGGAAGCCTTTTGCTGAGTATCTTTTCGGAAACATTGATGTCACCGCTTTGGCAACTGATGACTCAGGCATACCTCCTTTCGATATGAGCCGCTCCATGAAGCTCAATCCTAGAAACGAAACCGTAGCAGCGATTATTAGATTCGTCGGCGTCAACCTTGAAATAATTCGCAAAGAAATTGAACGTCAAGACCGAGCACGGCGCCAAGACGAAGAACAAAAGCGTCTGCAGCAGCAAGGTAACAAGATTGCCGAAATAATTAATAGTCACTTCAAGAGCTGGAGTACGAAACTCAAGCATACCGCCGCAAAATCTGGATCGGGACGTGACCTATTACCAGCACAATCACAATCAAAAGCTGAAGCAGTTGCTGAAGTCTTTGGAGACAACCTACCAGCAATTGAAATTGGTCAACAAAAAGACGATTTTTCACGCGATCACACACTTAAGTCATCGCTCGATACGACGTCCAGCTCCGCACCCAAGCCTGATATACCTGTCATTAAACTCGACGATTCTGCTAATGAAAATAAAGGAAAGAAAGCACAAAGCTCCACCAGAAATGCTGCAGTAGGCGGATTCCAAGTTTCATTCGACAATATTGGCTCGAACGAGAAACGGGCAAAATACGATCGAGAAAAACGCACGATCTTCATCAACTTAGATCATCCTCGGATATCGATGGAACTAAAAAGCTCCTCAAGCCAACTAGCCATCAATGACCCTAACTTTCTTCGCATGGCATATGAAATTGCGTTTACGGAGTACGCAATCGTATTGGCGCAAGAACTTAGCACTGTGCAGTACTTTTTTGACCCACAGGATGCACTTGTCGAACTCCGACAAACGATTGATGAGCTTTCGAAATCGTTTGCCACAGCTTGGCCGACGGTCGGCGCCACGCACTAACAGAATTGCGCATGGATAGTTCGCTTGACATCGAACGTTTTTATGCGACACCGCTCTCCTCATTCGAGCTATCAACCAGAACGTCAAATTGCATAAAGTATGAAAATGTTTTTACCGTTGGCCAACTTGCATCCCATAGTGCGAAGCAAATCCTCGCTTGGCAAAATGCCGGTAGAAAAACACTTCATGAGATTCGAACCCTGCTGGGTAGCTTAGGCCTGAAGCTCGACGGCGATGACCTACCACTCGGACCAATCAATATAGATCGCCTCAGAGAACTCGGGATTACAGAAACTCTGAATTATGATCAGACACTACTTTTAAAACATACTTCAGATCTGATCATTGATGTTGAAAATGCTTCCCCAGAAGTAATCAGAAATTTACTAACACCTATTAAAAATTTGAACCTGAATACTAGAGCACGTAATACAGTCAAGTTGACGAGAACGGTATACTTAGCAGAATTGGCCCAACTCTCTGTAGATGAAATAAATTCGCTCAAAAATGCCGGTCGGAACACTGTCCGCGAACTGAGTGAACAACTTCAGCACCACGGGCTTCGATTCGGCACCATCATTCCGAATTGGTCTCGGGATAGCGCCCAGAATCTAGCAAAGAAACTTCATCCATACTTAGTAGAAGAATCTCGACTCCGAGATAAGAGATTGTTGGAGTCTATTGGTCCCGAACCCCAATTTTTGGAAGAAGAGCTATCTCGAATAACGCATTTTTTAGATAAAGGCCGCAACGCGAAAATTTTGCTAAGCCTTTGGGGGTGGAACGGAGATTCTCCGAGGACATTGGAGTCCGTCGGTACCGAATTTGGACTGACCAGAGAACGCATACGACAAATCGAAGCTCGCGCGATCCGGAAACTAGCCGAGCACAAGTTTGAAACACCCTTCTTAAAAACCGCAATTTCGGTGCTTAAAACAGCAATACCGGATCTTTGCAGTGATCTCCATGAAAAACTTAAGGAAACTAAAGTCGCACAAAGATGCTTTAGTGTACTTGGGTTACAAACTGCTTCAGAACGCCTTCGTGTAAACTGGCCCTTTGACTTCGTCGGGTGGGGTGATAGTCGCGTCCTCACATTATCAACTGATAGTGAAAAGCTGAAAAAGGCACCCACTGCACTTCGTCGGCGAACGTCTGAAAGAGGCTGCACAAACATTTTTACTCTATGCGCAGATATTGGCTTGAACGAAGCAAGCGCCAGCGCTCTAGCACGATTCCTAGATAAGAGCCTACAGGTTGGGTGGCTGGATCAGGAGAGAGAATGGCTTTACGCAAAAGACTCGCAACGAAATCAATTATTTAACATGTGCTCCAAAGTACTTTCCGTATGCAATGAGATTAACGTTAACGAGCTCCGGCGTGCTGTTAGTCGGTCACATAGACTTGCAATGTGTCCTCCGCAAGCGATTCTTGCCAACTTTGTACGAGCACTCGGCTTAGGTACAGTCGAAGGATCTCGAGTTCGAGTAATTCAAAGCGCAGTCACCCCACTTGCCTTCGGCACATTGGAGGCAAAGATGATGGCGATCCTAGATGAATTCGGCCCCGCAATTGACGGTGAGGAGTTTGCAGAAAGATGCGTTTCTGCTGGTGCTAATGCAACTTCTTTTTATATTTATAGATCCTTTTCACCATTGGTCTCTGCGCTTGGTAGAAGAGTGTATTGCAAGGTAGGTGCCGACATTCCGCCGGGCACGATTGAATCGATAGTGGCTCGCCGTCGCGCAGCTCCACTCGTGTCAGATCACGGCTGGACATCTAAAGGTAAACTTTGGTTTGGGATTGAACTTACAAGAGCCATGATCACTACCGGTAGCCTTCGAGTGGCCTCATTTGTAAGTGACTTAGTTCAAGGCGAATGGAGCGCGCAGTTACCAGATGGCACAGAGTATGAGCGCGTAAATTGTCGCGATTTTTTCATTTGGAGCTTCAGGAAACAGCTTGGACTTCTTGGAGCAGAACCTGGTGATTTGGCGGTTTTTGAATTTGATTTGAAGTCAAAGTTCGTACTAATCAGAGTCGGTGGACCAGAACTATTTGAGTTAATGCAAGACTCGGATGGAGCCTCAAGTGATGAGCCAGATCTATGAAGGAGAACGGCGTGGAGCCAAAAGTTCGTATGTATTTGCGTTCACAATCATTGGCAACATTATCTGAAAATAACCTTGAACCTGCAGCCCCGCATCGGAAACGAAGACAAGTCATTCCTGATGCAAGGCCGAACGGACATTACCAGCAATAGTCTCCAAGCGCCCCGCCACCTCATCCAGCATTTCATACACAGCCCGCAGCGCCCCTTCCATGCGCTCCGGGTCATCCATTTCCATCCGCGAACTGGTCGCCAAGCCGCACATGTCGATGATCGACATTAGCTGGAACAGCTTTTCCCGCTCCAGGTTAATTTGCTCCCAAAGCGGGGCCGCATTGGCTTTGTCGGCTGATGTGAATTTGCCACCGATAATCGTGCCGGACCGGCTAGAATGATCAACAGCCATAGCGCAACCTTCCTGGGTTGTGTTTCGGTCAGGCGCTCGGAGGCGGCCAACCGTCCTCGTGGTGCCGTTTTAAACTGTTCCTATATTAGGAACACCTGCGGCAACTATGCCGCAGGCGCATGGAATACGCAACTCTTTTTGTTCCTAATTTGGGAACGGCTGGCGAACACAAATGCGGACATCTGATCGACAACGCCTCAAGATTATCAAAGCGATCACTTCTGCCAGAGAGTCGGCAGGCATAGCCGGCCGCGAGCTATCTCTACGCTTGGATTCGTATCCGAGCCTGGTTCATAAAATAGAAAACGGCGCTCGCGAAATAACCGTCTCGGAATTCATCGCGATTGCCAAAGCGCTAGAGATCGACCCGGTAGAGTTGTTTCGCCGCGCTGTGGATTGAGTCGGCTTTAATTGTCCATCGACGTGGGCGCATGACGGCGGGTAAACGCGGAAGACCGCTAAACCCGCCCTACTCTGCCGGTTCGGATGTAGCCGGACAGTCATTCTTTCTATTTGGCGCGAGCTTAAAAGGGCTAGGTGCCCCGTGGATTTCCAAATCATATGAATAAACAGCGCAGGACTGAAGGTTCGTGGATATTTCTATTCACCGCCATTTACCCATTTAGAAAAACAATACCTAACCTTCGGCTCGGCACCAAAAATACAAGCGACAAACAACCAGCGAGTGGGAAGTTGATCTAGAGGAGCTCTAGAGTATTCTCTCCGGAACTGGTGAAACGGCGTAGAACGTGCGATCAAACATTCCGAGGATAAAAGAGATGTTGACTCGAAGGACGAAGACCAAGACAGCTGATTCAGTCGCAGCTTGGATTATCGTTATGGGGGCGATCTTTAGTGGCTTGACACTAATCTTCTTAATGTCGCTCGTTATCATGTCAACAACTGGACACGAGATCCCGTGTAGCAGTCGCTTCCTTGTCGTGGCCGTGTTAGCTCTTAGCGCTTCAATGAGCTCGTCGTTCTTAGGCGGCAACGCGGCGGCGAAGGGGCAAATACCTCTTCCTTTTGCGCAAAACCATCCGGTCGAATTTAGCGTAGTGGGTGGTATAGCAGTGCTATTGCTTGTACTTGTTTTTGGAAAATATCTCTTTATGAAGAATGATTGCATGGAAGAAAGTCAGACGCAAAATTCTCGCACGGTAAATGCCATCCCCTCCTGGGATGCGAATAACATCTACTGGCCTAAAGTTCCCCAGGAAGAAGATACCTTTCGAGCATTGCAGCAAAACGTGATGAACCAATGCGGTTCATGCATTAAAACATCCGATCACTCAATACTAGAAGAAGACGGCATTCAGAATCGCAGCGAAAGCTACGTCGAGTTTGATGCGCGGACATGTGAGAAGGGACTACGTCTTGCTATGAAGGCAATCAAGCTGCGCAAGGCAGTCGGTGCACCACCAGCAATGTCTTGGGTTTTTGATTCAATTGATTTGAATCCGAGAATGGTCACACGTATCAATATCGGCGGAGTCAGCACCTTCAATGCTGCCCCAGTTCAGTGTTTGGAATCACCTGCTAGATGAAGAAGACTCTAGGCCAAATACCACACTGAAGTACGCGTTTTTGCGCCACAACGGCGTCGATTTAGGCAAACGCGACTACCTCGGCACACTCAGTCTGCGAGCCCTGAATAAGGACTTGCCGTTGACCCGCATGCATCCATACATCTACAAATAAAATACCGATCACATCGGTATTGGAATCAAACAGTGGCAACCAACCCAACCAAAAACTGGTTCGATCAAGGCGGCGCCGCCTATGCCCGCTTTCGTCCTGAGAATCCGCCGGAGTTGGCGAAGCTCTTCGCCAGCATTGCGCCCACGACGCAACTGGCTGTCGATGTTGGTTGCGGAACGGGTCAGCTCGCCACACAGCTAGGTGACCTGTTCGAGCGGACTATCGGTATCGATCCGAGCGCGGATCAATTGAAGAATGCGACGCCGCACTCACGAGTTGAATACCGCTGCGGACCCGCAGAGAAGTTGCCGGCAGACAACGGCAGCGCCAGTCTTATCGTGGCGGCTCAAGCGGCTCATTGGTTCGATCTGCCCCGCTTCTACGCAGAGGTGCGTCGGGTTGCGGCGCCCGGTGCGGTGGTGGCGTTGGTGAGCTACGGTGTTTTAAAGCTCGACGGCGAACCGCTTGATGGCGAACTAGACGCAAGGTTTCAACAGTTTTACTGGGAGGAAGTCGGTGAGTTTTGGCCGCCAGAACGCCGCCTGGTTGACTCGGGCTATGCGGGCATGGACTTTCCGTTTGACGAGCACGCCAGTCCACAGCTGCAAATCCGCAAAGACTGGACGCTGGCAGCGTTGCTTGGCTACATCTCAACCTGGTCCGCAGTCCGTCATGCGCGTGATGCCGGAGCGGAACCGGTGTTGCAGCGTTTCGCGCTGGAGTTCACCGAACTCTGGGGCACGCCGACCGTGCAGCGCGAAGTGCGGTGGCCCATCAGCATGCGACTGGGCACGGTAGCCACCGCGCGTTAAATCATCGCCTGACCATCCATTACTTGGCCATCTATTGCTTGGCCGAGCCGGGCAGCTTCTGCAGATCCATTGCCAGCCATTCCAGCCGCTCCGCGGCCGTATTCAGTTGATCGCAAATAGTCTCGAAGGCCGGGACCATGTATTCCGGATCGGTAATTTCCAGCGAGGTCGCGGTCGCCAGTCTGCAAAGCTCGACGATCCCGATCACCTTGAACAATTGCTGGCGCTCGGCCTGCACTCGTTCAGCCAGTGAAGGGCCATTCAAGGACTCGGCCTGCGCCCTTTCAGTTGAATGGGGTCGATTGGAAACGGGTTTTCTCGTAGCCATATCCTTGCTCCGACCGTGGTTGCTTTTCGACTGGAGACTAATGTAACTTATAGGTTGTCAACCGGCAAGGCTGTAGTCTTACAAGTTGCCACCCTTTAAGGTTTCCGGCAATGAAACGCCGGTCACTACAACAACGGATAGGTATCGTGCTGCGTCGGCACCGTGAAGCTCAGAACTTCACTCAGGAAGGCTTTGCCGACCACATCGAAATGCACCGCGTCTATTACGGCGCACTCGAAAACGGCAAGAAGAACCTGCAACTCACCACCCTCGAACGCGTCTGCGCCGGACTGGATGTCCCGATGTGGGAGATCCTCCGCGAAGCGGACGCGGAGTGATGGCGGGTTAGTTGGTCTCTGCTGAACGACCTCCGCTTGCTCAAACTTGGCTAGAAAGCGCTATTGCGTCCAACGATCATGAATGGCTTCGTCGTGGCAAGTTGGTAGCCGTTATGAACACTGCAGCACCAGCCACACGTTGTCGAATCGACCTTCTCGCGCTGCCGACTCTTCCACCCAGAAGTAAATAGTCCCGACATCTCCCCACATAACACTTAGGTCATCGTCCGAATCTATCTGGAACAACAATCTCCAATTGGCTGCCCCAGCCTCAAGGCTCTTGGCCATTGGCGTCGCATATCCGTCAGCATTGCCGCAATAGACACCGTTTGAAGCTAGCTGACACTCCAGCTCCATATGATCACCCTGCACGGGGCTTGGGACACCCAAAAGCTGATGCCTTGGTGAGTTGCAAAAGCGACGTTCTACCTCCTCATGATATCGCTCGAACTCCTCGTCCGAGAGATTGAGTGACTGCACTTCTGGCCGCTCGTAAGACGGAAGCACTGAGATAGGGGTCAGGTCGATAAGCTTGTGGGGAAGGAGGTCTTCCTCTTTTAAGAATGGTCTAGGGGTAATCGGAATGATGTCGGGAACTAAAAGCACTGCCCATCCACCGCGGTCCTTCGGATCGAAACCCCAAGGTTGTTCCTCGTCATCATAGAAAAACAACAGCGCCCCTTCTTTTGGTAGCCAAGAAGTCGAGCATCTTGCCTGCAGATCTGGCAGCGATATACGGGCCAGAAATCCCAGGCGCTTGTCGTTTTTCTGTGGCCATTGCATATCAGTAGGAAGCAACGGATCTCCGCCGAAGTACGACCGTGACTGATCACTACCGCGTGCAGCCAGGAGCGCGTCCCGACCAATACCATCGATCAGTGGGCTTATATCGCGGGCTGGAGTGGAGTTTTTCTTTCGACCGAAAATCGCTTGAATCACATTTTTCATGACGTCCATTGCTTAGTGTTCAAATGCCTTTATGGTGATACCTAGCTTTGTGCGAACGAACAGCGCTTGCCCAATGTTCGTAGGCATTTCAGTTCCGACCACTAACTCCATTGTAAGAATAACTTTAAACCTTTGTGCCCGGCACCAGAATTGGAGCGCGCTCTATAGCTTGAACCAAGTGCTGCCAGACTCATGACCTGGACGAAGATCGCCCTCGGCCAGTAGCAGAAGGCCGGGAATGTCCGACGCTTCGCCATACGCATGCTGTAACTGATCCCAATGTAGCTTCATCTCAATGCTGCCCACAATGCAATCAGTCGCGGCAATGAAGGCGCTAGGCAACAGCATGAATGTCGGTCGGAAGCATCATTGAACATCACCCCACGTGACAGTGAAGATAATGTCGTTAAAATCGTCATCAAGCTCAAAGTCATTGCAGTGGTAGCGCCTCCCACGCGGTATTACTTCGACCCACATACAAGAACCGGCATGCCACCACTCCTTGCGCCCATGTAATTCTGCCATGTTGTAGAGGTTGAGCCAGCCCTTGTTGTTAGCGCACTCAATCTCAAATGTGAACGGCAGGGACGACCGCTTTTTATCACGTTCTTCTGGTGGGATGGAGAAGTGCTCCCATACAATCGCTCTCTTCACTAACTCGCCAAAGACAACAACCCCTTCGGATATTCCTACGCCCTGCTTATAGACTGATGCGGTTGACTCGATTGTTACCGTGAAACGCTGTCCTTTAGTCGCAGGAACTCGGTCACTGAGAACCAACAATTTTCCTTCATAGGAAATAGGCTGCCCTTTCGACTTGATAAAGAGTTGCCCGAAGTCTGGAGAAGTGGCCATTAGGTTTTGATGCCCAAATTATTTTACCCAGAATGGATGTAGAGGCTGAATGATAAAGAACACCAGCCTACCCTCAGCGCCGCCTCTCGAAACTGGATGGAGGTGATCCCATCGCGTGGCGAGCGCATTCCCGCAGTAGACGCATTTGACGTCACCTTCGTGAACGAAATGTTCGACAAGCTTGACCAAATCTTCTTGACCGCAGCGTGCCGCAAAGAACTCCTTAACCGCCCGATCTAGCATCGAGAGACCGAAGCCGGGATACATCTTGGTTGGAAGCTTACGAGGTGCCATGTTAGTGCCTAACTAGGAGCTGAGGCCGGTGGCACTGAACCCAAATCTCCCCTCGCAAAATGACTTAGAACTGTACATCCGAAAGCTGTCTTCCATATTCCCTTACTCCATCAGCATGTTTTTATTTTTGTAGATCAAAATAAAACAAAAATCAAAGGGCGAGTTACGCAAAAGACTGCTAAACCCGCCTCTACATAAATCTTTGGTTCGGTACCAGAAATATAGTTAGTCACCGCAGTTGAATGAAACACCGGCATTCACCAATGCAGCCATATCCTTAGATCGCCGGTTACCTTTTGCCAGAAGACCCGCGACGACTCCAAGTTTGTCCGGCTCTTGACGGTTCTGACTGACTTTCCATTTACCAACCAACTTTGTAATAGGAATTTCGATGCCGACAATCGCAGCGACCATTTTCTCGATGTAATCCGTTGGCGCGTCCGACACCTTCCAAGGAAGCGCCTGCTCGGATTCGTGCTGATCGGTGAGTTGATTGAGATGATTGAGAAGCCACACCTTATCTTCGATGACAACAGGCAGACCATGCGCATGTACGACCGCGTAGTTCCATGTCGGAACGGCTTTTCCGTGAGCATGCTTGCTGGGATACCACGAAGGCGTGATGTACGACTCGGCGCCTTGAAACACAACGACCGACTCAACCGTTTTAGAAAAAGACTGCCACACGCCATTGGCGCGCGCGACGTGCCCCATGAGGGTTCCGTTGGCTCCACGTGACGAATCCAAGATGAAGGGAACATGATTGACAATCAGTTCACCCTCTCCCTGTGTGGCCCATGTGCCGAGCGGATGCGCGCGAGCCAGGGAATGCAGAACCGCCAGATCCGTCTCTTCGTAGTGTTTTGGTATGTACATCCTGCCACCTCATCCCAAGTAGTTAACCCGCTTTATCCAGATTAAATAGATTGCTTGAGTAATAAATACCACAGAAATCCAAATTTCAGTTGTAGTTCAAAATAAAACTAATTAGAAGCCGAGCTCCCCAACGATTCGACATTATTATCCTCAAACCATTGAATGATATTCGGATAGAGATCGGCCACCGTCTGTCCTGGCCTACGCTCCTTGTAGAGTGGGATTAGAAACCGATCTAGCGCGACGAATTGAGGAAACTGCCGGTTGTTTACCATCGTGTTCTCGACCGCCTCAATCAGTGGCTTTTGTTCGGATGCGGGCACGTAATCGAGGATGCGCAGAGTCAACAACGCCCAATTCATGTATTCGTTGAAAATATTTACTCCTTGGTAGTTTTGCGCGCTCATTTTGCCGATCCAGTGATCGTTGTGGCTGATCGCATTGGCAACGCGTTCGCCATATTTTTCGGCTTCCGGATTGATGTAGCCGTGGTTGAGTTCGGTGAAGAGGATGTTGCCACGTGCAAGGTTCCAGGACTTCTCCGAAACTTGGCTTCTCTGAGTGGCCTTCTTTTCCAAGTAGGGAAAATTTACGTGCGGCTGGAGCTCTTTGAAGCCATTGCTCTCGAAATGAATCGACGACTGATTGCCGTTGACCAACGGCGAGAAAATAATGTTGTAGCTGTCGTAGTGAGTTGATGGGAAGTTGCGTTCCAACCAGCGCTTCATCTCGGCAATGTCAGCCACCTTCCGATAGAAATTGATCTGCTGCTGATAGGTCTTACGATTTTCGCGAAAGAATTTCCGAAAATTCGTGGTGTCGGAGAAGGACTGTAATTGATCAATAAAAGGGCGAAGCGTGTTTACAACGCCCCAACTCGCTCGATCGAAAACCTTGCTTTGGACTATGCGTCCATTTTTATCGTACTCGAAGGCGAAACCATCCATTTTCATGTTGAAGTAGTAACTGGGGTAGTCTCTGAGCTCTTTGTCGAGTGCCGCCAGCAATGGATGCGTGCGGCTTGAGTCGAACCAGGCCCGAACCCGTTGGTAATAGTCGGAATCTTTATAGACTAGGTTGCGGTCGGCGATGCCTGTGGGCGTCATGGCGATGGCGATATTCACCAACTCATAAACTTCCGGCACGTCCACCTGAATCTTGTCTTGGTGTTGCTTTCGATAACGCTCGTCAAAGACCGCGTCCGGCACCAGGCGCACACCGACTATCTGGGTAAAACATAGTTCATCGCCTTTTTTAATGATGAAGTCGTAGTGCTTACCCTCTTCCACTTCAAAGCTGATGGAATCGAGGTCTGTGATGAAGGTGACTTTGTTCGGTTTGCCACCGAGCAACATAGCCTTATAGACATCGGGCTTGAGGCTGGGGGATAGACGCCAAGAATTTTTGCTTAACTTATCGCCCTGCTGAACAGAAACATAGCCAGCATTTGACTGGATCGTCGGCAGGCTTTCCTGGGCATGCGCGGCAGACGCCAGGAAAATGAACAGGCTCAGCTTTACGAGGTTTTTCGTTATGGCGCCAATGCGCGCTGCAAATTTAGTTTCGTCCATGATTTATCCAAGGATCACTCTCGTTATGAATTGTCGGATCGGTAATTCTCAGTATTTCCGTTCGCCGTCATGGCTTTATTGTCTAAGAATAACTTCGAACCTGCGGCCCGGCACCAGAAGTCGTAGAAGTAAGTTGAAACAACGTAAGCCGCCAGACCCGACATCAGCGATGTAAATAAAGTTAGCCAAAAATCCATGAATTGCCCTCAATTTTTTATGAACGGCGCCGGGTGAGCGCACCAACATCTCGAAGATTTCTACCCTGCCCTCAACCGCGCCATCCACCCACGACGATGATAGCCATGCCAACCAGCGCGACCGAGGCACCGACGATGTCCCAGTGGTGAGCGGCACCCGATCCACCTTCCATAGCCAAACAAGCGCCACCGCGATGTATACACCGCCATAAGCAGCGTAAACTCGACCGGCCGCCGTCGGATGCAGCGTGAGTAACCAGGCGAACAAACAAAGGCTCATGAGCGCCGGAACCAGCAACCACGCCGATGCATTTTTCTTAAGCCATAGATACGGCAAATAGCAGCCCACAATCTCGGCCACTGCAGTTACGATAAATAACAGGAATGATTGCAGGATTAGCATTCACTTCCTCTCTTCGCTCGATTTTTCACCAGTGGCATCAGCTCAACTCATTTGGATTGCTGAGAAATACGGTATTGAGTAATCACATCCTGGCCTGCAACGTACAACTGATATAGAGGATGCTGAGAACCAGCCTCAATGTCTTTCGTCGCGGCAGTGGCCAGATACGTACCGGCATCGGTCACAACATAGAAACTTGTCTTGCCTGCGCCAGGTAAAGGATGTGCTTTTACGGCAGTCATGTTCGTCAATGTTTGCTCCGCTGCTTTAAGCATGACGTACGCAGCATTTCTAATTGCCTCATGCCGTTGACCACCACCAATGAAACCACCGCCATTGCTTAAATAAATACTCGCCGTTCCATCCTCGTAAGCGACCGTTGTGATCGTGAATCCCTCATCGGCACCGATGTCCATGAGAACGACTAGCGGCGCTTTTGAGGCTGGCAAGCCAAGGGCTTTTCGAGAAGTCGATAGCGCCTGATCGCGAAGAGCAATATAGGTGGCAGGCTCTGCAGGGCGCAGCTTTTGCGCACGCGCTCGAGACACGGCAAATATTCCCACTAAGCATAAGACGGCAACCACAGCTATGACGGTTGAGTTCACGATGTTCCTTTTACGTATTTAACAAATGGATGGTGCTATATCGAAGGTCTATAGACACTGCCAATCTTCGGCCTGGCACCAGGAAGGCGTTTAGTCACCACGGTTAAGTGAAACACCCGCATTCACCAATGCAGCCATATCCGTAGACCGCTGGTTCCCTTTTGCCAGAAGACCCGCGACGACTCCAAGTTTGTCCGGCTCCTGACGGTTTTGACTGACTTTCCATTTGCCAACCAGCTTTGTAATAGGAATTTCGATACCGACAATCGCAGCGACCATCTTCTCGATGTAGTCCGCTGGCGCGTCCGACACCTTCCAAGGAAGCGCCTGATCGGATTCATGTTGGTCGGTGAGTTGATTGAGATGGTTAAGAAGCCACGCCTTGTCGTCGATGACCACAGGCAAACCGTGCGCGTGCACGACAGCGTAGTTCCAGGTGGGAACGGCCTTCCCGTGTGCATGTTTGCTGGGATACCACGAAGGTGTGATGTATGACTCGGCGCCTTGGAACACAACCACCGACTCAATCGTTTTAGAGAAAGACTGCCACACGCCATTGGCCCGTGCGACGTGTCCCATGAGAGTTCCGTTGGCTCCGCGTGATGAATCCAGAATGAAGGGAACATGATTGATGATCAGTTCACCCTCTCCCTGTGTGGCCCATGTTCCGAGCGGATGCGCGCGAGCCAGAGAATGCAAAACCGCCAGATCCGTCTCTTCGTAGTGTTTTGGTATGTACATTCGGATCTCTCATCCTAAGTGGCCAACTTGTTTTATCCAGCTTGGATAACACGCCGAATGATAGATAACACGGGAATCTGAATCAGCACAACCGCCTGTGGCGAGCTTGATTGTTCTGCGCAAATGAAGAAGGGCGGGTTTAAAACCCGCCCCTACAAATCGAAAATGCTTTATTCGCCTGGCGCGCTACCAAGCCTGCAGCGATATCAGCTGATCACGCGCGTGCAAATTTCCAGCAATGCGCCAGGCAATAGACCCAAGGCCAACACAGCCAGACCATTGGCGCTGAGCACGGTGCGCAGTGCGCCGCCGGCTTCGATGGCGCCTGTGTCGCTGGGGGCATCGAAGTACATCAGCTTCACTACGCGCAGGTAGTAGTACGCGCCGATCACCGAGAAGAACACGGCGATGCCGGCCAACCAGGTGTGGCCGATGCCGATGATGGCTTGAATCACGGCCAACTTGGCGGTGAAGCCGACGAAGGGTGGCACGCCGGCGGTGCTGAAAATCAGCATGGCCATGACGGCGGCAAACCAGGGGCTCTTCTTGGCCAGACCTTTGAAGTCATCCAGTTGATCGGACTCGAAGCCCTGACGCGACAGCAACAGAATCACGCCGAAGGAACCGATAGAGGTAAGCACATAGGTCAGCGTGTAGAACATCGCCGATTGATAACCCTGCGCGGTGCCGGCCAGCACGCCGAGCAGGATGAAGCCCACATGCGAGATAGTGGAATACGCCAGCATGCGCTTCAAATTGGTCTGTGCGATGGCGACGATGTTACCGATGGCCATCGACAACACGGCCAGCACGATCAACATATCGCGCCATTGATCGACCAGGCCGCCGAGACCATCCACCAGCAGACGCATGGCCAAGGCGAAGGACGCGATCTTGGGCGCGGAGCCGATGAACAAGGTCACTGCGGTCGGTGCGCCGTGATACACATCGGGCACCCACATGTGGAAGGGCACGGCGCCGAACTTGAAGGCCACGCCGACTACCAGGAAGGCCAGGCCGAAGGCCAGACCGATATTGTTCACGCCGATCTGCGGCACGCGAGCGGCAACGCTGGAGAGTTCCAAGGTGCCGGTGACACCGTAGATCATCGACATGCCGTACAACAACATGCCAGAGGCAATCGCGCCCAGTACGAAGTACTTCATGGCCGATTCGGCGGCGACGCCGTTATCGCGGTCGAAGGCCACCAGGCCGTACAGCGACAGCGACAGCAATTCCACGCCGAGATAAATCGTCAGCAGGCTGCCGGCGGAGATCATCACCATCACGCCCAGCATGGCGAACAGAGCCAGCACGAAGTATTCGCCTTTGAACAGGCCACGACGTTGCAGGTATTCGCGCGAGTACAGGAAGCTCAATGCCGTCGCGCCATAGGTGGCCAGCTTCAGCACATTGCCCATGGGGTCGGCCACGAAGCTGCCGTTGAAGGTGACGACGCGTTCGGTCACGCCGTAACGTGCGGTGACGAATGCTGCGCCTACCAAGGCGAGCATCGACAGGAAGTAAGTGACGATGCGTTTTTCGTCGCTGACGAATAAGTCAGCCAGCAGGATCACGCATGCCGCCGTCAGCACGAAGATTTCCGGATAGGCGGCTACGAAATTTAAATTCGCTGACATGAGTGTTTCTTCAATTCAAATATCTGCTTGGGTCTCGTTTGATCCTCTCCCCCGCTGACGAGAGAAAGAATCGAACAATGCATCAATCTATTACAGCTTCGAGGTCATGATGTGTTGCACCAGATTCTCGATGCTGGGCCTCATCACTTCCAACAGCGGCGCGGGATACAGGCCCAGGGCCAGCACTGCCACCGCCAACACGGCCATCATCACGAACTCGCGACCGCTCAAGTCATCGACATGGGCCACGTGATCGTTGGTCACGGTGCCGAAGATGACGCGCTTGACCATCCACAGCGTGTAGGCCGCGCCCAGGATCAAGGTCAGTGCAGCGAGGAAGGCATACCAGAAGTCGGCGCGGAAGCTGGCCAGGATCACCAGGAATTCACCGACGAAACCGGAGGTGGCCGGCAAGCCCGAGTTGGACATGGCGAACAGCACGAAGAACGCCGCAAAGATCGGCATCTTGTTGATCACGCCGCCATAGGCGCTGATCTCGCGACTGTGCACGCGGTCGTACATCACGCCCACGCCCAAGAACATTGCACCGGAAATCAGACCGTGCGAAATCATCTGCACCATGGCGCCGTCGAAGCCCATGGCCGCGCCCTGCGTACCGCCGGTGGCGCGCACGATGTCCCAGGTGAGGAACGAACCCAGTGTGACGAAGCCCATGTGCGCGATGGACGAGTAAGCAATCAGCTTCTTCATGTCCTGCTGCACCAGCGCCACGAAGCCGATGTACACCACCGCGATCAGCGACAGCGAGATCATCAGCCAGTCCAGCTGTTGCGAGGCATCGGGTGCGATAGGCAACGAGAAACGCAGGAAGCCGTAACCGCCCATCTTCAACATGATGGCCGCCAGGATAACGGAACCGCCGGTCGGCGCTTCCACGTGCGCATCCGGCAACCAGGTGTGCACCGGCCACATCGGCACCTTTACGGCGAAGGCGAGGAAGAAGGCGATGAAGATCAGCAGTTGCTCGTTGATCGTCAACGGCATTTGCTGGAAGGCGGAAATCTCGAAGCTGCCGGACTTGATGTGCATGTAGATCAAGGCGACCAGCATGAACACCGAACCCAGGAAGGTGTACAGGAAGAACTTGATGGTGGCGTACACGCGACGCGGACCGCCCCAGACGCCGATGATGATGAACATCGGAATCAGCATGGCTTCCCAGAACACGTAGAACAGCAGCGCATCGAGCGCGGCAAACACGCCCACCATCAGACCTTCGAGAATCAGGAAGGCGGCGAAGTACTGACCTTGGCGATCTTCAATCACCTTCCAACCTGCCAGCACCACGAACGGGGTAATGAAAGTAGTCAGCACGATCAACGGCATGGCAAAGCCATCGACGCCCAGGTGGTAAGTGGCATTGAGCAGGTTGATCCACTCGCGATGTTCAAGGAACTGCATGGCAGCTGTAGTGGTATCGAAGTTCGCCCACAATGGTAGCGACAACGCGAAGGTTGCCAACGAACCCAGCAAAGCCAGCCAGCGGCCGGCCACCACGGCGCGTTCACCCAGGGCCAGCAGCACCACGCCGACGGCGATGGGCAGCCAGATGAGTACACTTAAAATTGGCCAATCGAGTTGCATGCGTTGCTCTGCGAGTTCTTCAGTTATTCAGTTCTAAGGCTACGCTCAGCGCAGCCAGTGCAAGACAAACCAGGCCAGCATGGCCGCCAAGCCGATGATCATGGTGAAGGCGTAGCTGTACAGACGACCGGTCTGCAGGCCGCGCACGATGCCGGAGAACCAGCCCACGGCTTTAGCCGAACCATTCACCAACAGGCCATCGATGAAGACGCTATCGCCCACCTTCCACAGAGCCTGGCCGAGATTGCGGCTGCCCTTGGCGAAGATGGCGAAGTAGATTTCGTCGAAGTAGAACTTGTTCGAGAACAAGACGTACAGCGGCTTGAAGGCGGTGGCGATCTTGGCGGGAATGTCGGTGCGCTTGACGTAGAAGAACCAGGCCAGGAACACGCCGAACAAGGCCATCCATACCGGCGCGGCTTGCACGCCATGCAGTACGAATTGCGCCGGACCATGGAACTCTTCGCCCAGTTCGCCCAACACGTTGTGCGCTTCTTCAACATGGATAGCCGTGCCGAAGTAATCACCGAACAACATTGGCCCAATGGTGAACCAGCCGATAAATAGCGAAGGAATCGCCAACAGCACCAGCGGCAACGTCACTACCCAAGGGCTTTCATGCGGCGGACCACCGTGATGACCGTGGTCGTCGTGAGCAGCATGATCGTCATGGCTATGCGAGTCATGAGCATGGTCATCATGCTTGGCTGCAGCGTGCGCGTCATGCGCATGATGATCATGAGCTTCAACCTTGTTAGCGACCGCCGCTTCGTGCAGATCAGCATGAGGCGTGGTGTCGAAGCGTTCCTTACCGTGGAAGGTCATGAACACCAGACGGAAGCTGTAGAAGGCGGTGATGAACACACCGGCAAACACGCAGAAGTAGGCATAACCGGCGGCCGGCAGGTGCGACTCGTGCACGGCTTCGATCAAGGCATCCTTGGAGAAGAAGCCCGAAGTGCCGGGGAAACCGATCAGCGCCAGCGAACCGATCAAGGAAGTCCAGTAGGTGATGGGCATGTACTTCTTCAAGCCGCCCATCTTGCGCATGTCCTGCTCGTGATGCATGCCAATGATCACCGAACCCGCAGCCAGGAACAGCAGCGCCTTAAAGAAGGCGTGGGTCATCAAGTGGAACACAGCACCGGCATAGGCGGACACACCGAGCGCGACGGTCATATAACCGAGCTGCGACAGCGTTGAGTACGCCACCACGCGCTTGATGTCGTTATTCACCAGGCCCAACAGGCCCATGAAGAATGCAGTCGATGCACCGATGATCAAGATGGTGTTCAGCGCCACTTCCGACATCTCAAACAGCGGCGACATGCGCGCCACCATGAAGATGCCCGCGGTCACCATGGTCGCGGCGTGAATCAGTGCGGAGATGGGCGTTGGGCCTTCCATCGAATCCGGCAGCCACACATGCAAGGGCATTTGCGCCGACTTACCCATCGCGCCCACGAACAGGCACAGGCAGGTCACAGTAATCGCATCCCAGGCGTAGCCGGGAATGATCTGCATGGTCTGACCTTCAAACGCTCTTTCAGCAACCGCGAACACTTCGCGATAGTCCAGCGAGCCGGTGTAGTACAGCACGGCGGCAATGCCCAGCACGAAGCCGAAGTCACCGACGCGGTTGACCAGGAAGGCCTTGAGGTTGGCGAAGATCGCAGTGGGACGCGTGTACCAGAAACCGATCAGCAAGTAAGAGACCACACCCACTGCTTCCCAGCCGAAGAACAACTGCATGAAGTTGTTCGACATCACCAGCATCAGCATCGAGAAGGTGAACAGCGAGATGTACGAGAAGAAGCGCTGATAGCCCGGATCGTCGGCCATGTAGCCGATGGTGTACACGTGCACGCACAGCGATACAAAGGTCACCACCGCCATCATCATGGCGGTGAGGCGGTCGACCATGAAGCCGACATTCATCTGCACGCCGTCGCTGACCAGCCAGGTGTAGACGTTGCCGTAGTAGTTCTGCACTTCACCGGTGATCAACTGCTTGAGCGTCAGAATCGACAGCACGCAGGCAATCGCCACGCCCAGGATGGTGACGGTGTGCGCGCCCTTGCGACCGATGAAGCGACCGAAGATGCCGGCGAGGATCGCGGCAAACAAAGGCGCCAGTACGATAGTTAAGAGTCTGTTCTCCACGATTAACCCTTCATCGTATCGAGCTGTTCAACGTTGATGCTCTTGCGTTGACGGAACAGCACCACCAGGATCGCCAGACCGATGGCCGATTCAGCAGCGGCCACCGTCAGAATGAAAAACACGAAGATCTGACCGTGCAGATCGCCCAGCTGGCGCGAGAACGCCACGAAGTTGAAGTTCACGGCGAGCAGCATCAGTTCGATGCACATCAACAGCAGGATGACGTTCTTGCGGTTGAGGAAGATGCCGGCCACCGACAGGCTGAACAGCACACCGGACAGCAGCAATACATTGTTCAAAGTAATCATGGCTGCACCTCCACGCCCGCGTCGCTCTCGGGTTTGACCGCTGCCACCTTGACGATGCGTACGCGGTCCTTGGCGTTCACCGCCACCTGCGCATTGATGTCCTGCAGCTTCTGACCGGCGCGCTTACGCATCGTAAGCACGATGGCCGCAACAATCGCGATCAACAGAATGGTGGCGGCCAACTGCAGCGGATACAGGTACTGCGTGTAGAGCAATTCGCCGAGCGCCTTGGTGTTGCTGTAATCGGCTGCGTACACCGCAGGCGATGACACGCCGCTGGCGCCCAGCGCAGTGCTGTCGCCCGACTTCACCACCACCACACTGGCGATTTCGACGATCACGATGAGAGCGAACAGAATGCCTGCCGGTAAATACTTGGCATAACCGGCGCGCAGCTCTTCTATCTTGATGTCCAGCATCATCACCACGAACAGGAACAGCACCATCACCGCGCCGACGTACACCAGCACCAATATGATGGCCAGGAATTCGGCCTGCAGCAGCATCCAGATCACGGCGCTGTTGAAGAAGGCAAACACCAGGAACAGCGCGGCGTGCACCGGGTTACGTGCAGTGATCACGCCAATGGCGGACGCCACCAGCACGATGGAGAACACGTAGAAGAGAATTTCAGTAAAGCTCATAGGTGTTCTTTTGATTAGCGATAGCGTGCGTCCGCAGCCTTGTCGGCGGCGATCATGGCTTCGAACTTGTCGCCCACGGCCAGCAGCTTGTCCTTGGTCATGATGTTTTCGCCGCGATTTTCCATGTGGTATTCATGGATGCGGGTTTCGACAATGGCGTCCACCGGACAGGCTTCTTCGCAGAAGCCACAGAAGATGCACTTGAACAGATCAATGTCGTAGCGCGTGGTACGGCGCGTGCCGTCATCGCTGACGCCCGATTCAATGGTGATAGCCAGCGCCGGACATACCGCTTCGCACAGCTTGCAGGCGATGCAACGTTCCTGACCGTTGGCGTAGCGACGCTGCGCATGCAGACCACGGAAGCGCGGCGATTGCGGCGTCTTTTCTTCCGGATACTGCACGGTCACATTCGGACGCACGAAGAACTGGCGTGCTGTGATGAACAGCCCCTGGCCGAGTTCGGTAAGAAACAATGTTTTAAACAGATTCTTCATTGCTGATTACTCAACCCACCATCAGCTTGGCCCAGGGGCCAACGTGACCCATAGCCATAAACGCTTCGACCACGATCCACACCAGCGTCAGCGGAATGAACACCTTCCAACCCAGACGCATGATCTGGTCGTAGCGATAACGCGGGAAGGTGGCGCGAATCCACAGGTACACGAACAGGAAGAAGCAAATCTTGAACACCAGCCAGTGCAGGCCAGGCGCGGTGAGCACCCAGGGCAGGAAGCTCAGACCTTCGAACGGCGACAGCCAGCCACCCAGGAAGAACACCGAGGTCAGCGCCGAGATCATGATCATGTTGATGTATTCGGCCACGAAGAACAGCGCGAACGCCATGCCCGAATAATCCACGTGGAAGCCGGCGACGATTTCCGATTCGCCTTCCACCACGTCGAAGGGCGCACGATTGGTTTCGGCCACGCCGGAGATGAAGTAGATAACGAACAGCGGGAACAGCGGCAGCCACAACCAGGTGGTGAAGCCACCCTGCTGAATCTTGATGATGTCGCCCAGGTTCAACGAACCGGCCGCCATCACCACGCCCACCAACGCAAAGCCCATGGCGATTTCATACGCCACTACCTGCGCGGCGGCGCGCATCGCACCCAAGAAGGCGTACTTGGAGTTGGCTGCCCAACCGGCGAGGATCACGCCGTACACACCCGTGGAAGTCAGCGCCAGGATGTACAACAAGCCGGCATCGACATTGGCCACGGTAAAACCAGGCCAGAACGGCATTACAGCCCAAGTAGCCAAGGCTGGAATCGCTGCCAGCAACGGTGCGAGCAGAAATAAGAACTTGTTGGAGCTGGCAGGAATGATGATTTCCTTCAGCATCAACTTGATCACGTCCGCAAACGGCTGTGCATAGCCGCGCAGAATCGGCAGACCGAAGGCTTGAATGCGGTTCGGGCCGATACGCGCCTGCATGGTGCCGATGACGCGACGTTCCGCCAGCGTCAGGAAGGCCATGAAGATGATGATGGACAGGAACATGATCACCGCGGTGACCACGGTCCACACCGTGAACTGCGCCCACTCGGGCAGGAAGCTCAGCAGCGGCTGAATCAATGCGGGTACAGCGTTCATGCCTGCACCCCGGCTTTCGCCTGCTGCGCTTCATGCGTGAGTTGCAACGCCGTAGCGCGACGCACCACTGCATCCACGTCGTACAACGCGAACTCGCGTGCGGCGACGGTGGAGTTACGCGACAGCGCGGCGGTGTTGTTGTAAGCATTGTTCGGCGTCACGCTGCCCGCTTTCTCTTGCAACTCGTCACGCACCTGCTCGGAACTGAGGTAATCGAACTCAGGCAGGTTGAGCAGGTTGCCCAACACACGCAGCACCTTCCACGCCGGACGCGCTTCGCCTACTGGCTTGGCTGCGCCGGGCACGCTCTGCCAACGGCCTTCAAGATTCACATAGGTGCCCGAGGTTTCGGCAAAGCTGCCGATAGGCAGGATGATGTCGGCATAGTCTTTGGCGCTGGCGTAAGAAGACAGCGCCACCACGCATTCGGCAGCACGCAGATTCGCCACGGCATCAGCCGGCAGATCCTGCGCTTCGATAGAACCCACCAACACATAAGCTTTGAGTTTGGCGGCCAGCATTTCTGCGACGTTCAAACCATTGCTGTTCAATGCCTGACCAGCGACACCACGATGCGGCAGTACGCCAGCCAGATGTGCACCTACGGTGTTACCACCATCGGCGATGTAACCCAATTGCGCGCCGGTGATCTGCGCCAACGTCGCGGCCAAGGCGCGCAGCTGTGCGAAAGCGCCATCGCGTTGCGCCAGTGCGCCCAATACGATCAAACGACGTTCGCCGTTGATCAACTGAGCGGCGATAGCGCGATGCGAGTCGTTGACCTGTGCACGTGCCACCAAGGCGCTGACCGTGGCGGGAATACCGGCGTTAGCGCTTTGTGCTGCCACAGATACCAATGCGGCCAGGTGATCGGCCATACCCAGGCCATTGCTGGCCAGGTAACCGGCGACCGGGAATAGATAGTCATAGGTCTTAGCGTTGACGAAGGACACCTTCGCGCCGCGCTTCACGGCGGCCTTGCGAATGCGATGGGCCAGAAGCGGGGCTTCGCGACGCAGGTTGCTGCCCACGACCAGCACGCTGTTCATCTGTTCCAATTCGGCAATCGAGCAACCCAGGTATGGGAACACTGGATCGAAGGACTGATCGCTGAAATCAGCGCGCGACAGACGATGATCGAGGTTGTTGCTACCCAGCGCACGCACGATGCGCTGCGTCAGATAGGCTTCTTCCAATGTGGCGCTCGGTGCAACCAATGCACCCAACTGCGCAGCATTGGCCTTAGCAATGGCGCCCAGCTTTTCGGCGGCGCGATTCAAGGCGGTTTCCCAATCCACTTCGCGCCACTCGTTGCCTTCACGCACCAGCGGTTTGCTCAGACGATCATCGCTGTACAGACCTTCGTAGCTGTAACGATCACGGTCGGCGATCCAGGTTTCGTTCACGTCTTCATTGGGACGCGGCACCACGCGCATCACCTTGCCACGCAGCACGTGAGCGAACAGATTCGCACCCACGCTGTCATGCGGCGAGATCAACGGCGCCTGCTGCATTTCCCAGGCACGCGCGCTGTAGCGATACGGCTTGTTGTTCAATGCGCCCACTGGGCACAGGTCGATGATGTTGCCCGACAGTTCGTGCTGAACGCTCTTCTCGATGAAGGTGCCGATCTCGACGTTCTCACCGCGACCGCAGGTGCCCAGTTCCTGGAAGCCTTGAATTTCCGAGGTGAAACGCACGCAGCGTGTGCAGTGAATGCAACGCGTCATGTCCGTCGATACCAACGGACCCAAGTCTTTATCTTTCACCACGCGCTTGCGTTCGGCATAGCGTGCGGCATCGCGACCGAAGCCCATAGCCAGGTCTTGCAGTTCGCACTCACCGCCCTGATCGCAGATCGGGCAATCCAGCGGATGGTTGATCAACAGGAATTCCATCACGGCCTTTTGGGCAGCAATGGCTTTCGGTGACTTGGTGAACACCTTCATGCCTTCGGCTACGGGTGTAGCGCAGGCAGGCAGTGGCTTGGGCGCCTTCTCGACCTCCACCAGGCACATGCGGCAGTTGGCCGCGATGGGCAGCTTGTCGTGATAGCAGAACCGCGGCACATAGTCGCCGCTCGCATCAGTGGCCTGGATCAGCATCTGGCCCTTGCGAGCCTGTACCGGTCGGCCATTGACTTCGATGTTGACGATGTCTGGATTAGGAGCGTCGCTCATGCTTTTGCCTAAATTAAGATCAAGCAGCCACTGTGGCAGCGGACTGTTTGTCCTTATCAACCATGCTGTGTCCGTGTTCGATGTAGTACTCGAACTCGTGACGGTAATGCTTCAAGAAGCTCTGCACCGGCCAGGCGGCAGCATCGCCGAAGGCGCAAATGGTATGGCCTTCGATCTTGCCCACCACTTCCAGCAACAGATCCAGATCTTTCTTGGTGCCCTGGCCCGCAACAATGCGCTTGAGCACGCGGTTTACCCAGCCCGTGCCTTCGCGGCAGGGCGTGCATTGACCGCAGGACTCGGCATAGAAGAAGCGCGAGATGCGCTCCAGCGTCTTCACCATGCAGGTGCTGTCGTCCATCACGATCATGGAACCGGTGCCCAGCGCCGAACCCACTTTACGCAGGCCGTCGTAGTCCATGGTCACGGTGTTCATGATCTCGGCGGGCACCACCGGCGTGGAGATACCACCGGGAATCACGGCCTTGAGCTTGCGGCCCTTCCAGATACCGCCGGCGATCTCCAGCAGTTCGGTGAAAGGAATACCCAAGGGCAATTCAATGTTCAATGGCTTGGCCACATGACCCGAGACCGAGAAGATCATCGTGCCACCGGCATTGGTCACGCCGAGATCGGAGAACCACTTGGCGCCCTTGCGCATGATGGTGGGCACCGAGGCATAGCTCTGCGTGTTGTTGATGGTGGTGGGCTTGCCATACAAACCGAAGTTCGCAGGGAATGGCGGCTTGAAACGCGGACGGCCTTGCTTGCCTTCCAGCGATTCCAGCAACGCGGTTTCTTCACCGCAGATGTACGCACCGGCACCGGCAGCCATGTACAGATCGAAGTCGACGCCCGAGCCCTTGATGTTCTTGCCCAGCAGGCCAGCGGCGTACGCTTCCTTCAACGCTTCTTCGAAGCGCGGAATAGGTTCGCCTAAAAACTCACCACGAATGTAGTTGTAGCCGACGGTGGCGTTCATCGCAAAACCACCAATCGCCATGCCTTCGATCAACGAATGCGGGTTGTAACGCAGGATGTCGCGATCGTGGCAGGTGCCTGGTTCGCTTTCGTCCGAGTTGCACACCACATACTTTTGAATGGGCGATTGACGCGGCATGAAGCTCCACTTCATACCCGTGGGGAAGCCGGCGCCACCGCGGCCACGCAGGCCGGAGGCTTTGACTTCGTCGATGACCTGATCGCGCGTCAGTTCACCGCGCAGGATTTTTTCCCAGGTCTCATAGCCACCGATCTTGCGATAGGTGTCCAGCTTCCACGGCTGCTCGTATTGCAGCGGCTCGAAGACCACCAGATTTTTCTGTTCCAGGCGGCTCATGAATGCGTGCTCTTGCTGACTTGATCGAGAATCTCATCGACTTTTTGCGGCGTGAGGTTCTCGTAGAAAATATGGTCGATCATCATCATCGGCGCACCGGTGCAGGCGGCCAGACATTCTTCTTCCTTCTTCAGGAAGAACTTGCCGTCCGGCGTGCTCTCGCCCACCTTGATGCCGAGACGCTTCTCGACGTGTTCGAGAATCTGTTCGCCACCGCACAGGAAGCAGGAGATATTCGTACACACGGAAACGTGCAACGCACCGACCTTGTGGGTCTCGAACATCGAGTAGAAGCTGGCCACTTCGTACACTTGAATGGGCGGCAGCTCGAGATACTCGGCAATCGCATCCATCTGCGGCGTGGTCAGATAACCATGATTTTCATGTTGCGCAAAACGCAGCGCAGCCAGCACCGCCGAACGCTTGCGATCCGGTGGGAACTTGGTCAGCCAATGATCGATCTCCGCCTTGAGCGCAGCCGACATGCCACTTGCTTGCACGTTGTTATCAGCGCTCACCGGTCGACCTCTCCGAATACGATGTCTTGTGTGCCGATCACGGCCACCACGTCGGCCAGCATGTGGCCCTTGACCATTTCTTCCAGCGCAGCGAGATGGATGAATCCCGGCGCGCGGCACTTCAAGCGATACGGCTTGTTGGCGCCATCGGATACCAGGTAGATACCAAACTCACCCTTGGGCGCTTCCACTGCGGCGTAGGTTTCACCGGCAGGCACGCAGTAGCCTTCGGTGAACAACTTGAAGTGATGGATCAGCGATTCCATGTCGGCCTTCATGCCTTCACGCGAGGGCGGCGTCACCTTGTGATCGCCCAACATCACCGGACCCGAATTCTTACGCAGCCAGCTGATGCACTGCTTGATGATGCGATTCGACTGACGCATTTCTTCGACGCGCACCAGGTAGCGGTCGTAGCAATCGCCATTCACGCCAACAGGAATATCGAAGTCCATCTGATCGTAAACTTCATACGGCTGCTGCTTGCGCAGATCCCAGGCAAAGCCGGAGCCACGAATCATTGGACCGGTGAAGCCCAACTGCAGCGCGCGTTCTGGCGACACCACACCGATATTCACGGTGCGCTGCTTCCAGATGCGATTATCGGTGAGCAGGGTTTCATACTCATCGATGCAGGCTGGGAAGCGATTGGTGAAGTCTTCGATGAAGTCGAGCATGGAACCGCTGCGACGTTCGTTGAGCTTGTCCACTTCCTTCTGGGTGCGCCACTTGGAAGCCTGGTACTTCGGCATCGAATCCGGCAGATCGCGATACACGCCGCCCGGACGATAGTAAGTGGCATGCATGCGCGCGCCCGACACCGCTTCGTAGCAGTCCATCAGGTCTTCGCGTTCGCGGAAGCAGTACAGGAACATGGTCATCGCGCCGATGTCGAGACCGTGCGCGCCCAACCACATCAGATGATTCAGGATGCGGGTGATCTCGTCGAACATCACGCGGATGTACTGCGCGCGAATCGGCGCCTTGATGCCCAGCAGATTTTCAATCGCCATCACATAGGCGTGCTCATTGCACATCATCGACACGTAATCGAGACGATCCATGTAGCCGATGGACTGATTGAAAGGCTTGGACTCGGCCAGCTTCTCGGTGCCACGGTGCAGCAAGCCGATATGCGGATCGGCCTTTTGAATGACTTCGCCGTCCATCTCCAGCACCAGGCGCAGCACACCGTGCGCCGCCGGATGCTGCGGACCGAAGTTCAGCGTGAAGTTATGAATCTCAGCCATATTGCTCTGCTTTGAATTACTTCAGTGCCGCGTCGTAACGGTTGTCATCGCGAATCACACGCGGCACCAGGGTGCGCGGTTCGATGGTCACCGGTTGATAAATCACGCGACCCTTTTGTTCGTCGTAACGCACTTCCACATTGCCGATCAACGGGAAGTCCTTGCGGAACGGGTAACCGATAAAGCCGTAATCCGTGAGAATACGACGCAGATCGGGATGGCCTTTAAACAGGATGCCGAACATGTCGAAGGCTTCGCGCTCGAACCAGTTGGCCGAGGCCCACACGCTTTCCACGGAATCGATCATCGGCGCATCGTTGTCGGCGCAACGTACGCGCAGACGCAGACGCACATTGTTCGTCACCGACAGCAGGTGATACACCACGGCAAAACGACCCGCAGCGGACTCGGTGGGCAATGCGTCGCCGCGCGCCACACCACGACTAAAGCCGGTGCCGGTGGATTCCTGCGTCGACCATTCCACCTGACCGTAGTTGAAATAGTCGACGCCGGTGAGATCGATCAATTGTTCGAACTTGAATTCGGCGGCATCGCGCAACGTGGTGCAGATGGACAGTAAATCTTCTGCCGCCAGTTCGTAAGTCAGTTCGCCGCAGGTGGAAGCTATGCGCTGCACACGTTGGGCAAACTGCGTCTCGATGCGCTCGGCCAGTGAGTTGATACGCGATGACATGGAGTATTCGTATTACTTGCGGGCGATGGTGTTGGTGCGGCGAATCTTGTTCTGCAATTGCAGAATGCCGTACAGCAGGGCTTCGGCCGTGGGGGGGCATCCCGGCACATACACATCCACCGGCACCACGCGATCGCAACCGCGCACCACGGCGTATGAGTAGTGATAGTAGCCACCGCCATTGGCGCAGGAACCCATGGAAATCACCCAGCGCGGCTCGGGCATCTGGTCGTACACCTTGCGCAGAGCAGGCGCCATTTTGTTCACCAGCGTGCCGGCCACCACCATCACGTCGGATTGACGCGGGCTGGGACGGAACACGATGCCGAAGCGGTCCAGATCGTAACGCGAGGCGCCGGCATGCATCATTTCCACAGCGCAGCAAGCCAGACCGAAGGTCATTGGCCACATGGAACCGGTACGCGCCCAGTTCACCAGGTTATCGACAGTAGTAGTCAAGAAGCCGCGTTGTTCCAGCGTGGCATTCAAATCCGCTTCATTGACCGAATTTGAAGGACCAACAGGAAGATCCAGCGGCACGGCCTGGTTTGCAATCAATCCCATTCCAGCGCCCCTCTCTTCCACTCGTAAATAAAGCCGACAACCAAAATCAACAGGAAGATTCCCACGGCGGCAATGCCCAGCACGCCGATCTTGTTGAGCGTCACCGCCCACGGGAACAAGAAGGCGATTTCCAGATCGAACACGATGAACAGGATGGCGACCAGGTAGTAACGCACATCGAACTTGATGCGCGAATCTTCGAAGGGTTCGAAGCCGCACTCATAGGCGGATAGCTTTTCGGTGTCGGGCTTGCGCGGACCGAACAGGAAGCCAAGGGTCATCAACAACACCGACAAACCGGTGGCAACGCCCAGAAAGATAAGAATAGGTAAGTAGTTTTGCAGCATCACGACGGCTAAGCCCACAAAAACGGCCGAAATTGTACAGGACGTGTACCGCCAGTCATACACCCATGATGTAAAAAAACTGCGGACACGTCATCGTCTTACAGCACACAGGCATTAAAACGTGTAAGTGCTCAACAAACCCTACGCCCAAGCAATAATTCGGGCAGATCAACTAACGCCTTCCGTGGAATTCATGCAGACAAACCGCATGGAACAAATGGAATTAAATTAATAATTCACGGGACTGATGCTAAGGATCTGACTAAATGAACCACTGGGCGAACTGGAAACCCAGCAGAAAAATGGTGCGGATGAGAGGACTCGAACCTCCACGGCTTGCGCCACTACCACCTCAAGGTAGCGTGTCTACCAGTTCCACCACATCCGCACTGCTTTTAAACCCACGCAGTCAGGGCCGCGTTACTTGGTGGCCGGCTCCGTGCCAGTGGCAGGCACAGCGGGCTGCTCAACCGTTGTAGCAGGAGCAGGCGTAGCAGGCACCTGCAAGGCCGGAGCACTGACACTGCTGCTGGCGCTGGTACCGACGCGATCCACCACGCTATCCGACACCACTTTCTTGCCGCCCATGTAGGTCAGCGTAAGGCAAGTGACGAAGAACAGCGTGGCAAGAATGGCAGTGGTACGCGACAGAAACGACGACGAACCGCGTGCACCGAATACCGTGCCGGAAGCCCCCGCACCGAAACCGGCGCCGGCATCGGCACCCTTGCCTCGCTGCAGTAACACCAGGCCCACGATGCCCACGCACAGGAACATGTGCAGGATCAGGGTTGCAGTTTGTAGCCAATTCATAGCAATTACTCTTTAGTCGTGCTGGCTGCGATCAATTCGCAGCAGCGCAAATCTGCAAAAATTCTTCGGCCTTGAGCGAAGCGCCGCCCACCAAGCCGCCATCGACATCTTCCATGGCGAACAACTCACGGGCATTGCTACCCTTGACGCTGCCGCCGTACAGAATTCGTACATCACCCGCCACGGCTGCATCGCGCGCCGCCAGCGACTGGCGAATAAACGCGTGCACTTCCTGCGCCTGTTGCGAGGTCGCCGTGCGTCCGGTGCCAATGGCCCATACCGGCTCGTACGCCACCACTGCCCTGGCGAAGGCCGCAATACCGGCCAATTCCACCACGGCGTCCAGCTGCTCGCGGATCACCGCAAAAGTCTGCTCTGCTTCGCGCTGCTGCAGGGTCTCGCCCACGCACAGCACGGGAATCAGGCCCTGCGATTGCGCGGCGACGAACTTGCGCGCCACCAGAGCATTGTCCTCGCCATACAGACTGCGGCGTTCGGAATGGCCCACCAGCACGTACTGGCAACCGACATCCTTCAACATGCTGGCCGATACCTCACCAGTGAAAGCACCGATGGCTTCGGCACAAACCGACTGGGCGCCCACCGCCACCACCGTACCGCTCAGGCGGCTGGCGATTTCAGCGAGATAAGCAAAGGGCGGACAAACCAACACATCGACATGGCCGGTATCCAACTGGGCCAGCAGGGTATTCAGCAGCGCGGTGTTCTCCGCACGCGAACCATGCATTTTCCAGTTTCCGGCGACCAGCGGCCGACGCTTGTTGTTCATCTACTAGCTCTTATCCAGCTTTTGCATGAGCAGACCGGTGCAATCCGGACCGCGAAAGGCGCGGAAGCTTACTGGCGCGCCACCCCAAAATCAAACCTAAGATCGGCCAACAGAGCGTGACGACACGCTTAAACGGCAGCGGCTACTACCTGAGCCAATTCTTTTACCAACTGCCGTACCAACGCTTCGTCGCGGCCCTCCACCATGACGCGGATCAAGGGCTCGGTGCCCGAGGCACGCAGCACCACTCGACCGTTGCCAGCCAGACGCGATTCGGCCTGACGCACGGCCTGTTGAATGGGCTCGGACTTGTCGGTATCGATCTTTTTGCTAACCCGCACGTTTTCCATGATCTGTGGAAACTTCGGCATGGCGGCGGTCAACTCAGCCAGGCTCTTGCCGGTTTGCTTCATCACGGCCAGGACTTGCAGAGCGCTGATCAGCGCATCGCCGGTGGTAGTGCGATCCAGACACAGCAAGTGGCCCGAGGTCTCGCCGCCCAGAATGCCATTGGTTTCGCGCAGCAATTCCAATACGTAGCGATCGCCCACCTTGGCGCGACGGAAGTCGATGCCCTGCTGTTTCAGCGTTTGTTCCAAGCCGAAGTTGCTCATCACCGTGCCGACCACCGGTCCTTGCAGTTCACCCGCAGCGTGACGCGCCGTGGCCAGCACGTATAGAAGTTGATCACCATCCACTACGCGGCCCAGGTGATCGACCATCACCAATCGATCGCCGTCGCCGTCGAAGGCCACGCCCACATGCGCGCGCACGCCGGGCACCGTGTGCTGCAGCAGCTCTGGTGAAGTGGAACCGCAATGCAAGTTGATATTGCGGCCATTAGGCGAGCAGCCGATGGGAATGATTTCAGCACCTAAATCCGCCAAGACCCGCGGCCCCACTTTGTAGCCGGCGCCGTGCGCGCAATCGACTACTACCTTAAATCCGGACAGGTCGGTGCCCTTGGGCACGGTAGTCCGACAGAAATTCTGGTATTGAACTGCGGCCTCATCTAAACGGCGAGCAAAACCCAGTTGATGCGATTCCTGAGTAATGGGCGTGGAGTCGAGCAAGGCTTCGATCTGCGCCTCGACTTCATCGGACAGCTTGCTGCCCTGACCATCGAAGAACTTGATGCCATTGTCTTCATAGGGATTGTGCGAAGCGCTGATCACCACGCCGAAATTGCAATCGAATTGCTTGGTGAGATAGGCAATGCCCGGTGTCGGCAATGGTCCCGTAAGCAGCACATTGACGCCAGCAGCCACAAAACCAGCTTCCAGCGCCGATTCGAACATGTAGCCGGACACACGGGTGTCCTTGCCTACCAGCACCGTGCCGCCATTGGGCGCCAGCACGCGCGCTGCAGCGCTAGCCAGACGCAACGCGAAATCCACCGTCATGGGCGACTGCCCCACTCGACCGCGCACGCCATCTGTGCCGAAATATTTTCTAGCCACCCGTGACTCCCAACATCTAATTAATTGGCTCTAATTAATTCGCAGAATAACCTGCCACATAACCAGCTTGGCGCAGTGCATGCGCCACACGCACCGCATCAACCGTCGCAGCGACATCATGAGTGCGAATGATATGCGCACCCGCCAACACCGACGCCGTTGCCAAGGCCAGGCCACCATGCAAACGCTCACCTACCGGCCTGCCGGTCAGCGTACCGATCAAGCGCTTGCGCGACACGCCCATCAATAACGGCAGCTGCAAACTCGCCAGCTTGGGCAAATGCGCCAGCAACGCAAGATTATGCTCAAGCGACTTGCCAAAACCGATACCTGGGTCAATAAGCAGGCGATTGGTGGCAACACCGGCCTGCGTACAACTCTGAACTCGCTCACGCAGGAAAGCGATGACTTCAGCCAGCACATCATCATAGTGCGGCGCCAGCTGCATATCGGCGGGCTGACCCTGCATGTGCATGAGGCAGATGGCTGCACCGCTGGCTGCTGCTGCGGCCAATGCACCAGGCTCATTCAACGCACGAATATCGTTGATCAGTCCAGCCCCTGCTGCCACCGCAGCGCTCATCACCGCAGGCTTACTGGTGTCTATGGACACCAATACATCGTGTCGTGCGCGAATGGCTTCAATTACCGGCACCACTCGCTGCAGCTCTTCTGCAACGGAGACTTCTGCCGCACCGGGACGAGTGGATTCGCCACCTACATCGATTACTGCGGCGCCTTCGGCAAGCATTTCAGCGGCATGATCGATGGCACGTGAGGGATCAATAAAATGTCCGCCATCGGAGAAGGAATCGGGCGTGACATTGAGAACGCCCATGACCACGGGCGTGCTGAGATCCAGTATTCGGGAACCACACTGCAACAGCATGTCGCGTTCTTATAAGAGGCTAATGTTAGGGCTTAAACAAAACAGCCAGCTGTTTACAGCTGGCTGTTGGTAATCGTCGCGTTGCGCACATAGCGCAACGCTACTTACGAGGCATCAGTGCTGGCTGGCCGGCTTACCGATGGTGCCATCGGTGGACTCACGTTCACGCGGCGAACCGGACGAAGCCGAAGGCGTGTCGTCCCAATCCTGCGGCGGACGCGGGTCGCGACCTTCCATGATGTCCTTGATCTGCTGATCGTCGATGGTTTCGAACTTGATCAACGCCTGCGCCATTTTGTGCAGCTTCTCAAGGTTGGCTTCGAGAATCTGCTTGGCGCTCGCATAGTTAGAGTCGATCAAGCGACGTACTTCGGCATCGATGGCGTTAGCCGTGACATCCGATACCTGCTTGTGCTGCGTCATCTGCCGGCCCAGAAATACTTCGCCCTCTTCCTCGGCATAGGACAGCGGACCGAGCTTGTCCGACAGGCCCCACTTGGTGACCATGTTGCGGGCAATTTCGGTGGCGCGTTCGATGTCGTTGGAAGCACCGGTGGTAACGGCTTCCGAACCGAAGATCATTTCTTCAGCGATACGACCGCCGAACAGCGTGGCAATGCGGCATTCCAGACGACGCTTGCTGGTGCTGTAACGATCGGCTTCCGGCAGGAACATGGTCACACCCAGCGCACGACCGCGCGGAATGATCGACACCTTGTACACGGGATCATGCTCAGCCACGACCAGGCCCACGATGGCATGACCGGCTTCGTGATAGGCAGTGAGCTTCTTCTCCTGGTCATCCATCACCATGGACTTACGCTCGGTACCCATGATCAGCTTGTCCTTGGCCTTCTCGAATTCTTCCATGGTCACCGTGCGACGGTTCTGACGCGCGGCAAACAAGGCAGCTTCGTTAACCAGGTTGGCGAGATCGGCACCGGAGAAACCAGGCGTACCACGGGCAATCAACTGCGGCTTGACGTCTTCAGCCAACGGCAGCTTGCGCATATGCACTTTGAGGATCTGTTCGCGACCACGCACATCGGGCAACGGCACCACGACTTGGCGGTCGAAACGGCCCGGACGCAGCAACGCTGGGTCCAGTACATCAGGACGGTTGGTGGCGGCGATGACGATCACGCCTTCGGTGCCTTCGAAACCGTCCATCTCCACCAGCAATTGGTTCAAGGTCTGTTCGCGTTCGTCATGACCGCCGCCCAGGCCGGCGCCACGATGACGACCCACGGCATCGATTTCGTCGATGAAGATAATGCACGGAGCATGCTTCTTGGCCTGTTCGAACATATCGCGTACGCGCGAAGCGCCGACGCCGACGAACATTTCCACGAAATCGGAACCGGAGATGGTGAAGAACGGCACCTTGGCCTCGCCAGCAATGGCGCGCGCCAACAAGGTCTTACCGGTACCGGGCGAACCCACCATCAACACGCCACGCGGAATCTTGCCGCCCAGACGCTGGAACTTGCCCGGATCTTTCAGGAATTCGACGATCTCGACCACTTCTTCCTTGGCTTCATCCACACCGGCCACATCCGCGAAGGTAACCTGCACTTGGTCTTCGCTGAGCATGCGTGCGCGCGACTTGCCGAAGGACATGGCGCCGCGACCGCCTGCGCCGCCCTGCATCTGGCGCATGAAGTACACCCACACGCCGATCAGCAACAGGATGGGGAAGGACGAAACGAACAACTGCATCAGGAACGACTGACGCTCAGGGGCAGCGGCGCTGAAGGTGACATTGTGCGAGGACAGCGTGCCGATCAAAGCCGAGTTATCGGTTTCGGGGCTGTAGCTGAGGAATTTCTCGCCATTGGTGCGGGTACCGGAAATCATGTCGCCCTGGAAGGTGACCTGCGATACCGAGTTGCTCTTTACCTGTTCGAGAAAGGTCGAATAGGCGATCTCCTGCGGAGCACCGGCCCGACCACTGAAATTACTGAACACCGCCGCCAGGATTACGGCGATGACCACCCAAAGAATTACGTTCTTGGCTAAATCGTTCAAGACAAGCTCCTAACCACCCTCCGGATCAACCATCAAAACGGGGCGGCTGTTGCGATAAAAACCGGAATCGACACTACACCATCCGAAACCCACGCGCCAACACATACAGCTCAGGACTGCGCGAGCGTGAAGCTGCCGGCTTGCGCGTCTTCACAGTTTCAAATAACCCCCTCAGGCGCTGTATGAAAGGGTTGAAATCCCGCCCCTGGAACACCTTGACCAAGTAATCGCCACCGGGTTTCAGGCTGCGCTCGGCAAAATCCAGGGTCAGCTCCACTAAGTGCATGGCCCTCAGGTGGTCGACGTCTGACATACCGGACATATTGGGGGCAATGTCAGATAAGACAAGGTCGACCTTGTCCGTGCCTAAGTGCGCCATCAATTGTTCGAACACAGTATCGCTGCCAAAGTCGCCCTGGATGAATTCGACATTGGTTATGGCATCCATAGGCAGAATATCCAGGGCCACGATGCGACCCTTGCCTTGCAGCAAGCGGGCGCAGTACTGGCTCCAGCCGCCGGGCGCCGCCCCCAGGTCCACCACTTTGATACCCGGTTTGAGCAGGCGGTCGGTTTTCTGGATTTCCTCCAGCTTGTACACCGCCCGCGAGCGATAGCCGGCGGCGCGCGCCGCTTTTACATAGGGATCGCTTTCGTGCTCGGCCAGCCACTGGGCGCTGGATTTGGTTCGTTTTGGCATGACAGTTACAGGTAAACTCGCGGCCGCTTCGCGGGCAGGCATTCCGCCTCGCCCCTACAGGTCATTCAATGTCACTTACTGAAACTCAAAAAAAGTATCTGCGCCGCCTGGCTCATCCCCTGCATCCGCTGGTCATGGTCGGCAGCGGCGTGGGCGAACCCGGCAAGCTGGAGGCCATTACCAAGGAATTGGACAGCACGCTGAATTCCCATGAGCTGGTGAAGGTCAGCGCCCGCTTAGGTGACCGTGAGGCACGCGACGAGGTATTCGCCGAACTGGTTAAAGCCACCCAGAGCGAATTGGTACAACGCATCGGCAATGTGGCCGTGCTGTACCGCGCACGACGCGATAACCCGAAAATCATGCTGCCGGACTAAACTACAACTGGCGTCTGGCAGCCGAGCGCCATACCAACACACCCACCGACACGCAGGCGATCAAGAACAACAAGGTCGCCACGCCGTGTAGCTGGCCGAAGCGCGCCATATTGCCCTCGGCGCGCGCGGCATTCATGACGGGCCGCAACACCAGGAAGAACACCAGCGGCGCGGCCACTGCCGCAAACCAGTAGCGACGCTCAATAGAATTCATTAATTGGCGTCGCAGGCCCCAGTACATCAATCCGAACAGCGTGCCCAAGGCCACCTGCGCATAAAAAAACTGCGTGGCGACATTGCCGGCCTGGCGAGTATCGGGGATCAGGTAGAACAGGCCGGGCACAACAATCCCGCATACCGTCCACAGTCCGCCCGCCCAGGCGCTCAGCACAATGGCGGACAGACGTTCGGCTCTAGACATAGCGAACGGCAACGATTTCGTAGCCGCGTGCGCCATTGGGCGCTGCCACTTCCACTTCGTCGCCCACGCTCTTGCCCACCAAGGCGCGGGCAATGGGCGAAGACACAGAGATCAAACCGGCTTTGATGTCGGCTTCGGCATCGCCAACGATTTGATAAACCACTGCCTTACCACCCTCTTCGGGTTCCAGCTCCACCGTGGCGCCAAACACCACCTTGTCGGTGGCCGCAATCGCCGCGACATCAATGATCTCGGAATTGGACAACAACGACTCCACTTCCTTGATGCGACCTTCGATAAAGCTCTGCTGTTCGCGCGCAGCTGCATACTCGGCATTTTCGCTCAAATCGCCATGCGCACGTGCTTCAGCAATGGCCTGGATGACGCGCGGGCGGTCTTCGGTCTTCAGTCGCCTGAGTTCAACGCGCAGCTTTTCTTCGCCACGCTTGGTTAATGGCGCACGCTTCATGCGCTCACCTCATTGTGCAGATCTTTGAGTTGATTGACTTCGCCTGAATCGAGGTGATCCAAGGCTTCGCAAGTAGCCAGCGCCGCGTTGATGGTGGTGTAGTAAGTCACCTTGCGATGCACGGCTTCGCGACGAATGGATCGCGACTCCAGCGTGGCCTGTTTGCCTTCGGTGGTGTTGACGATCAAGGCGATCTCGTCGTTCTTGATCATGTCGACGATATGCGGACGACCTTCACGCACCTTGTTCACCGTGCGCACTGCAAAGCCCGCAGCCGCGATGGTTTGCGCCGTGCCCGCCGTAGCGACGATCTCGAAACCGCGATCGATCAACTTGCTGGCCAGCGTAGCCGCCAGTTCCTTATCGCGTTCGCGCACACTGATCAAACACACACCGCGGGTGGGTAGCACCACGCTCGAAGCCAGTTGCGCCTTGGCATAGGCCTCACCGAAGCTGCGGCCCGTGCCCATCACTTCGCCGGTGGATTTCATTTCTGGGCCGAGAATCGGATCGGCTTCCGGGAACTTGGCAAACGGGAATACCGCTTCCTTTACCGAGAAGAATTTCGGTACGCGTTCCTTGATTAGATCCAGTGCCTTGAGTTTTTCACCAGCCATGACGCGTGCAGCCATCTTGGCCAGCGGTACGCCAGTAGCTTTCGATACAAACGGCACGGTACGCGAAGCGCGCGGATTCACTTCCAGCACATAGATGATGCCGTTCTGAATGGCGAACTGGATGTTCATCAGGCCATTGACCTTCAAACCCAATGCCAGCTTGCGCGTCTGCGCCTTGAGCTCGGCCTGCAATTCGGCGCTCAAACTATTGGGTGGCAGCGAGCAGCTGGAATCACCCGAGTGCACACCGGCTTGTTCAATATGCTCCATGATGCCGCCGATGTAGACATCGTCGCCGTCGCAGATAGCGTCCACGTCCACTTCAATGGCCACATCCAGGAAGCGATCCAGCAACACCGGACTGTCGTTCGACACGGTCACGGCTTCGGTCATGTAAACCTTCAGATCGTCTTCGGTGAACACCACTTCCATGGCGCGACCGCCGAGCACATAGGAAGGACGCACCACCAATGGGAAGCCGATTTCACGTGCGGCCAGCACCGCGGCTTCTTCAGTACGCGCAGTGCGATTAGGCGGCTGCTTCAAGGCCAGCTGATTCACCAACTGTTGGAAGCGTTCGCGATCTTCAGCGACGTCAATCGCATCAGGCGAAGTGCCGATGATCGGCGCGCCCGCAGCTTCCAGCGCGCGGCACAGCTTCAACGGTGTTTGACCGCCGTACTGCACGATCACGCCGACCGGCTTTTCCTTGTCGATAATTTCCATCACGTCTTCGAAGGTCAGCGGTTCGAAGTACAGACGATCCGAGGTGTCATAGTCGGTCGAAACCGTTTCCGGATTGCAGTTGACCATGATGGTTTCATAGCCGGCATCGCGCAGCGCGAACGCGGCATGCACGCAGCAGTAATCGAACTCGATGCCCTGACCGATACGATTCGGACCGCCGCCGAGAATCATGATTTTGTTACGGCCGGTGGGATTGGCTTCGCACTCTTCTTCGTACGTCGAGTACATGTATGCAGTCGAGGTGGCGAACTCAGCCGCGCAGGTATCGACGCGCTTGTATACAGGACGTACACCGAGACGATGGCGACGACGGCGCACCGAAGCTTCATCGGTGCCGATCAACTTGGCCAGACGCGAATCGGCAAAGCCCTTGCGCTTCAATTGACGCAGGCGATCAACGGCCAATGACTCGAGACCTTCCGCAGCAACGCGCGTTTCTTCCTTGATCAAATCTTCCAGTTGGATCAGGAACCAAGGATCAATGCCAGTGAGCTTGTTCACATCTTCCAGCGACCAACCGGCGCGGAAGGCATCGGCTACGTAACGAATGCGTTGACCGCTGGGCATGCGCAGTTCTTCGCGCATCAGATTGGTATCGCTGTCCGACAAAGGCAGCTTCAAAATCGGCGTCAGGCCATCGATGCCCACTTCCAAACCGCGCAGCGCTTTCTGCAGCGATTCCTGGAAGGTGCGGCCCATGGCCATCACTTCGCCCACCGACTTCATCTGCGTGGTCAGACGCACATTGGCGCCTGGGAATTTTTCGAAGGTGAAGCGCGGGATCTTGGTGACGACGTAGTCAATCGTCGGTTCGAACGAAGCTGGCGTTGCTCCGCCGGTGATGTCGTTCTTCAATTCATCCAGCGTGTAACCGACGGCCAGTTTGGCCGCGACCTTGGCGATCGGGAAACCGGTGGCCTTCGACGCCAACGCCGAAGAACGCGACACGCGCGGATTCATTTCGATGATCAGCACGCGACCATCTTTGGGACTGATGGCGAATTGCACATTGGAACCGCCGCACTCCACGCCGATCTTGCGCAGCACGGCAATCGAGGCATTGCGCAGGCGCTGATATTCGCGATCCGTCAGCGTCTGAGCTGGGGCAACAGTGATGGAATCACCGGTGTGCACGCCCATGGGATCGAAGTTCTCGATGGAGCAAACGATGATGCAGTTGTCCGCCTTATCGCGCACCACTTCCATTTCGAATTCTTTCCAGCCGATCACCGACTCTTCCAGCAACACTTCGCTGGTGGGCGAGGCATCCAGGCCACGCTCGACAATGGCGACGAACTCTTCGCGGTTGTAAGCAATACCCCCGCCCGAACCGCCCATGGTGAAGGACGGACGAATCACCGTCGGATAGCCGATCTCGGCCTGCACGGCCAGGGCTTCTTCCATGGTGTGGGCAATGCGCGAACGTGGCGATTCCAGACCGATCTCGCGCATGGCATTGCGGAACTTCTCGCGGTCTTCGGCCATGTCGATGGCTTCGCGCGAGGCGGCGATCAATTCCACGCCATGCTTGTCAAGCACGCCTTCACGCACCAGATCCAAGGCGCAGTTCAATGCGGTCTGACCGCCCATGGTAGGCAGCAATGCATCCGGCTTTTCCTTGGCAATGATGCGTTCCACCACGCGCCAGTGAATTGGCTCGATGTAGATGGCATCGGCCATTTCCGGGTCGGTCATGATGGTGGCGGGATTGGAGTTCACCAGGATCACCCGGTAACCCTCTTCACGCAGCGCCTTGCAGGCCTGCGCGCCGGAATAGTCGAACTCACAGGCCTGACCGATCACGATGGGACCGGCGCCGATGATCAGAATGCTTTTGATGTCAGTACGTTTTGGCATCGCTCTGTCTTAAATCTCTTGAATCTCTGACTTGAATCTCTAGATAGCGCCAATCGTCTTCTTGTCGCTCACTCACCGACGCGGCGGCGGCGGCCATTGCCCGCCGAGCGCTGCTCGATCAGGTGAATGAACCGGTTGAACATGGCCTGCAATTCGCTCGGTCCCGGCGCGGCTTCCGGGTGACCCTGGAAGCTGAAAGCGGGACGATCGGTGCGTTCAATGCCCTGCAGCGAACCATCGAACAGCGAACGATGCGTGGTGCGCACATTGCTGGGCAGCGTGGTTTCATCCACCGCGAAGCCGTGGTTCTGGCTGGAGATCGCCACCTTGCCGCTGTCCAGGTCGATGACCGGATGATTGGCGCCGTGATGACCGAACTTCATCTTCACCGTCTTGGCGCCGCTGGCTAGGCCCAGCAACTGGTGGCCCAGGCAAATACCGAATACCGGCACATCGGTTTCCAGGAACCGCTGGATGGCCTCGATGGCGTAGGTGCAGGGCTCAGGATCGCCAGGACCGTTGGAAAGGAAGATGCCATCCGGATTCATGGCCAGCACTTCTTCAGCCGGCGTCTGCGCCGGCACCACGGTCATGCGGCAACCAGCATCGGCCAGCAGGCGCAGGATGTTGCGCTTGATGCCGAAGTCGTAGGCCACCACATGCTTGCGATGACCGGGACGGGTCTGCGGGCCGGTTTCATCGCCCCAGTGCGTGCCGTCGTTCCACTGATAGGTCTGCTTGGTGCTGACCACCTTGGCCAGATCCATGCCCTTCAGGCCGGGGAATTTCTTCGCGGCGGTGATCGCCACATTCACGTCGATCTTGTCGCCGGCCATGATGCAGCCGGCCTGGGCGCCCTTCTCACGCAGGATGCGGGTGAGCTTGCGGGTGTCGATGTCGGCAATCGCGACGATCTTGCCGCGTTGCAGGAAGCTTTCCAACGATTCGCTGGCGCGCCAGCTGGAGTGAATTAGCGGCAGGTCGCGGATGATGAGACCGGCGGCGTAAATGGAGCTGGACTCCATGTCCTCGGCATTGCTGCCGGTATTGCCGATATGCGGATAGGTCAGCGTCACGATCTGACGCGCATAGGACGGATCGGTGAGTACTTCCTGATAGCCGGTCATGGCGGTGTTGAACACCACCTCACCGGTTGTATTGCCCTTGGCGCCAATCGAACGGCCGTGGAAAACCGTGCCGTCCTCAAGCGCAAGAACCGCGGATGCAGAACTCATGAAGCAGCAGCCCCTTTGAAAACTGTTAGAAATCGGATTTGTTCCAGCCCAAATCCTAGAGGCGGCAGGCGCGGGGCATACGAAAGGCGAGGTTGGTAGATACCGACCCCGTTCGAAGAAAAAATCACCGCGTGCTAAGGCGCAGGAGTGTACGCGAGCGAAGGGTTCCGGTCCATCGAAAATCTTGCTTAAAATCGGCCGCTTGCGGGTTGACAAGCGGGGCCAGTATCGCCTCGCAAGCTCGGTGTTTTATTTCAGTGACAGTGCGGCGATGCCCGCCTCCGCCACCAAATCGTCCTCGCCCTTGCCGCGTGCACCAGAGACGCCGATGGCGCCCAGGCAAACACCTTCATGAAGAATGGGAATGCCGCCAGCCAACGCGCACATATCCGGAAAGGAAGCAAAGCTGGGATTCTCGCGGATGCGCTCGGCCCAGAACGACGTGGCGCGATGACTGGTGGCCGCGCAGCGCGCCTTGCGAATCGCCAGTTCGGCAGTTTGGCTGCGCACGCCTTCCAGACGAATCAACGCCAACGGTTCACCGGCTTCGTCCGAGACGGCAATGCACACCGGTATTTGTTTTTCGATGGCGATTGCTTCGGCAGCGGCCAGCATGCGTTTGGCATCGTCGACGGTCAGGATGGGGCGTTGGCGCATTACTTACCTCTACACAGCACGGGCGTGATAAATCACGCCCCTACAATAGATCGCACTATTGATGTAGGGGCGCAATTCATTGCGCCCGTCCGAATTACAAACCCAACACATCGCGCATCGAATAACGACCCGGCGCCTTGCCCACAATCCAACGTGCCGCATGCAACGCACCCGAAGCAAAGGCCATCCGATCATGCGCACGATGCGTCAGCTCGATGCGTTCGCCTGCGCCGGCAAAGGTCAGCGTGTGATCACCGACGATATCGCCGGCGCGCAGCACCGAGAAACCAATTTTGCCGCGTTCGCGAGCGCCTGTTTCACCATGACGCGCCCACACTGCATCCTGCTGCAAGGTTGTGCCACGACCTTTCGCAACGGCTTCGCCAATACTTAACGCCGTACCCGAGGGTGCATCCTTCTTGTGACGATGATGAGCCTCAAAAACTTCTGCATCGTAGTCGGCATTCAACACACCACCCGTCAGCTCCGCCAGCTTGAACAATAGATTCACGCCCAATGAAAAATTGGACGCCATCACGATGGGAATCTGTTTTGCCGCCGCTTCAATCGCTGCGAGTTGTTCGGCATTGTGTCCGGTAGTGCCAAGCACCAGCGGCACCTTGGCCGCTGCACAGGCTTGAACGATTGCGGGTGTTCCCTGCGGCAAGGCAAAGGCAATGGCCGCCTGCGCACCGCGAATGGCGGCCGCCGGATCGGCGCTGATTTGAATACCCGCCGCCGAGGGTCCAGCCAAGGCACCGGCATCCTGATTCACAAAGCGACTATCCGGCGAATCCAGCCCACCGCTCAATTTCAAATCGGTGGAGTTGTCGATACCGGTGAGCAAGGTACGGCCCATACGGCCACTGATACCGAGGATGGCGAGGGAGATTCGAGACATGAAATACCCACATCAAGTTAAGGCAATGAGTTGCGATGCTACCAGCTCAGGTCGGACCATGTGCGTCACATTCCCGTAGGGTGGATGCCTCATCCACCATCGGATGCCGGGTGCGGCACCCGGCCTACGTTTGAATCTATTGGACGCTGCCAATCTCTCTTAGGGCGCACACGAGTGTGCGCCATTACCCATGAATCATTCGACATAGACGTGCGTACGCCCGGCCGCACATCAAGTTTTCAACTAACCCGCCGACAGGCGCGATATGCACAAGGACACTCTACCGCAGGCCGCCGTTGCAGCATCGCCGCTCGCCAAGCCCGATGCCGTAATGGACTTTTTGGCCAGGCTCGGCCGAGAGTCGATGCAAGGACCGCTTAACCTGCCCTGTTTTCCCGATCTCATTCCCCGCGTGCGCCAGGCACTCGATGACCCGGACAGCACAGTAGAAGACGTCGTCAAAATTGTCAGTGCCGAACCGCGTCTATCGGCACGTCTGATACAAACCGCCAGCTCGGCGGTGTTCAATCCGTCAAACAATCCGGTCCCGAATCTGAAAGTGGCCATCACTCGCCTGGGCCATCAACTGGTGCAATCGGTGGCCATGGCCTTCGTGATTCAACAAGCCAAGGCCGATCCGATGTTGCGATGCGTGGCCGAGCCCTTGCAAGCGCTATGGCACAAGAGCATGACCGTCGCCGCCATCTGTAAATTCATCGCACGACGCATCAAGGTGCCGAGCGACAAAGTATTTCTAACTGGACTCATGCACGGCATCGGTCATTTCTACATTATCGTACGCTGCGCCGAGCCCACCAGCCCGCTGCGCTATGAACAACTGCGACAGGATTTGGTGATGCAATGTCATCCCACACTAGGCTTGGCGGTTCTACGCAATTGGGGCTTTGAAGATATCGTCAGCAATGCCATCGCGTATCAGAACGATCACCAACGTCAATCGCGTCATGCTGCCGATCTCGTCGATGTATTGATCGCCAGCATCGTGATGGCGGAAGCAGTGTTGTATCGAGATGGTGACTTAGCTTCCACCGAAGCAGTGACGGCATTCGCCCGATTGAAATTGAATGGCGCAGATCTGCATGCGATTCTCAATCACACCAAGCATTCGCTTCAATCGTTGAATGATGCGTTGGCGATTTAGATATTGAATCTCACATAGAGTGGATGCCGCATCCACCATCCAATGCCGGGTGCGGCACCCGGCCTACATCAATCAAACGCGCAACGTAGGGCGCACTAATCAACCCGTAGACTGGGATGAAATCCCAGCATCTCGACTTCAACTTGCTGGGATTTCATCCCAGCCTACATCCAGCACGTAGAGCGCACGCATAAGTGCACCACATGTCTTACATCATCAAATCACTCGACGAACAGGCGTACGCCCTACGACTTGAAGAACTCCTTCACGCCATCCAGCCAAGATGACTCGCGCGGACTGTGCGCCTTGCTGTCTTTCTGCATGGACTGCTCAAGCTTGCGCAACAGATCTTTCTGTTCTTCGTTGAGCTTCACCGGCGTTTCCACCATCACGCGGCAGAACAAGTCACCCGTGGAACCGCCACGCACCGGCTTCACGCCCTTTTCTTTCAAGCGGAACACACGTCCGGATTGCGTTTCGGCAGGGATCTTCAACACCACGTTGCCTTGCAGCGTCGGCACTTCGATGCTGCCACCGAGCGCTGCGGTAACGAAGCTCATCGGCACTTCACAGGAGAGATTGGCGCCTTCGCGTTCAAAGATGGGATGTTCTTTCACATGTACTTCGACGTACAGATCGCCGGCCGGGCCTCCGTTCGCACCTGCTTCCCCTTCGCCCGACAGACGAATGCGATCACCGGTATCCACACCGGCCGGCACTTTCACCGACAGCGTCTTCTTGCGACGCACGCGACCTTGTCCCAAACAGCTATCGCAAGGTTGCGTGATGACCTGGCCGCGGCCTTTGCAACGCGGACAGGTCTGCTGCACGGCAAAGAAGCCCTGCTGCATGCGCACCTGGCCGGTGCCGTGACAAGTATCGCAGGTGCTGACCTTGGAGCCCGGCGACGCGCCCGAACCTTTACAGCTTTCACATTCGCCCAGCGTGGTGAAATCGATGTTGAGCGAATCACCGAATACGGCTTGCTCCAGCGTCAATTCCAATTCGTAACGCAGATCGGCGCCGCGATACACCTGACGACCGCCGCCACCGCCGCGACGACCGCCACCGAAAATGTCACCGAACACTTCACCGAAGATATCGCCGAAGGCATCGCCACCAGGGCTGAAGCCCGCGCCGCCACGCTGCGGATCGACACCGGCATGGCCGTACTGATCGTAGGCAGCGCGCTTCTGTGCATCTGACAGAATTTCATAAGCCTCTTTCGCTTCCTTGAACTTGGCTTCCGACTCCTTGTCGTCGGGATTGCGATCTGGATGGTACTTCTGTGCCAAACGGCGATAAGCCTTTTTGATATCGGCTTCATTGGCGCTTTTTTCGACGCCCAGAATTTCATAAAAATCGCGCTTCGACATGGCCATCCATCAACTGTTATTGAACTGCTACGCAATCATCAAACATGCACAAGCCGCCAATGCTTGAGAGCAGTGGCGGCTTCCTCTAATCCCCTCCCCCGTTCGACGGGGGAGGGTTAGGGTGGGGGCAAATCGAGAAGCCCCCATCCTGGCCTTCCCCCGTCGAACGGGGGAAGGAATAGGCACTTACTTCTTATCCTTCACTTCTTCGAACTCGGCATCCAGCACATCGTCCTTGCCGGCGTTGGCATTAGGCTGCTCACCACCGCCTGCCGCCGCGCCTTCGGCAGCAGCCGACTGTGCATACGCCTGCTGTGCAATCGCGGCAGAAGCCTGCGCCAGCGCTTCGGTCTTCTTCTCGATGATGTCCTTGTCATCGCTGCTCAAGGAAGTCTTCAAGTCAGCCAGAGCCGATTCGATCTTAGCGCGATCTTCACCGGACACCTTGTCGCCCAGATCCTTCAGCGTCTTGTCGGTGCTGTGGATCAACTGGTCGGCCTTGTTGCGCGCTTCGACCACTTCCTTGAACTTGCGGTCTTCTTCGGCGTGCGCTTCGGCGTCTTTCACCATGCGCTTGATCTCGTCTTCCGACAGACCCGAAGACGCCTTGATGGTGATCTTCTGTTCCTTGCCGGAAGCCTTGTCCTTCGCTGATACATGCAGGATGCCGTTGGCGTCGATGTCGAAGGTCACTTCGACCTGTGGCATACCGCGCGGTGCGGGCGGAATGCCTTCCAGATTGAATTGTCCCAGCGACTTGTTGTCGTGCGCACGCTGACGCTCGCCCTGCAGCACGTGAATGGTCACGGCGCTCTGGTTATCGTCGGCAGTGGAGAACACCTGCGAAGCCTTGGTCGGGATGGTGGTGTTCTTCTCGATCAACTTGGTCATGATCTGACCCAGCGTTTCGATACCCAGCGACAGCGGGGTCACGTCGAGCAGCAAGACGTCCTTCACTTCGCCGGACAGCACGCCACCTTGAATCGCGGCGCCCACAGCCACGGCTTCATCGGGGTTCACATCCTTGCGCGGTTCTTTGCCGAAGAAGTCCTTCACGGTCTTCTGCACCAGCGGCATACGGGTTTGACCGCCGACCAGAATCACTTCGGACACGTCGTTGATCGACAGGCCAGCATCCTTCAAGGCAATACGGCAGGGCTCAACGGTCTTGGTCACCAGCTCTTCCACCAGCGATTCCAGCTTGGCGCGAGTCAGCTTAATGTTGAGGTGCTTGGGACCGGAGGCATCGGCGGTGATGTACGGCAGATTGATTTCGGTCTGCTGCGAAGACGACAGTTCGATCTTGGCTTTTTCAGCGGCTTCTTTCAGACGCTGTACGGCCAGCGGATCTTTGCGCACATCCACGCCCGACTCTTTCTTGAACTCATCGGCGAGGTAACCAATGATGCGGATGTCGAAGTCTTCGCCACCCAGGAAGGTATCGCCGTTGGTGGCCAGCACTTCGAATTGACGTTCGCCATCGACATCGGCCACTTCGATGATGGACACGTCGAAGGTACCGCCGCCCAGGTCGTACACCGCAATCTTGCGATCGCCGCCCTGCTTGTCCATGCCATAGGCCAGCGCTGCCGCAGTAGGTTCATTGATGATGCGCTTGACGTTCAAACCGGCGATGCGACCGGCATCCTTGGTGGCTTGACGCTGCGAGTCATTGAAGTACGCCGGCACCGTGATCACGGCGTCGGTGACGGTTTCACCCAGGAAATCCTCGGCGGTCTTTTTCATCTTCATCAGCACGCGCGCCGACACTTCCGGCGGCGACAGCTTCTTGCCCTGCGCTTCCACCCAGGCGTCGCCGTTCTCGGCGCCGATAATCTTATAGGGCACCATGCTGATGTCTTTCTGCACCACGTCGTCCTTGATGCGGCGGCCGATCAGGCGCTTCACTGCAAACAGGGTGTTGGTGGGATTGGTCACCGCCTGACGCTTGGCCGACTGGCCGACCAGCACTTCGTCGTCCTTGGTAAAGGCGACGATCGACGGGGTGGTACGGTCGCCTTCGCTGTTCTCGATCACGCGCGGCTTGCCGCCTTCCATGATCGCAACGCAGGAATTGGTGGTACCCAGATCGATGCCGATTGTCTTTGCCATAGTAAAAACTCCGCGAAAACTTCCGAATTAAAGACTTGTTAAAAACCGTTGGCGCTGTTTATGAGGTCAGGCCTGGGCGTTTCAAGGGGCCGGAGGAATTTGCTGTCAATCCCTCTTTCGATGTAGGCCGGATTTGTAGGTCGGGTTTTATACCCGACTCTTAAAAACTAAGAGTCGGGTATAAAACCCGACCTACTACAGCGTACTTACTCAGGCGCCTTGGCCACGATTACGCGTGCTGGGCGTATCAAGCGGCCATTCAACACATAGCCCTTCTGAATCACGTTGATCACAGTGTTAGGGGCTTTGTCAGGCGCCGGCACCATGGCCATGGCCTCATGGAATTCTGGATTGAAAGGCTGATCTTCAGCCTGCACTTCCGTAACGCCGGCCTTTTCGAAGGCCTTGGCCAGTAGCTTCAGCGTAGCGTCCTTACCGGCACGCAGGTCTTCAGCGGTGGCATTCTGAGCGGCCAGGCCCATTTCGAGGCTGTCTTTCACGCCTACCAATTCGCCGGCAAATTTTTCCAGCGCGTACTTGTGGGCATTTTCCACATCGCGCTGGGCGCGGCGACGGACATTTTCCAGCTCGGCCATGGCACGCAACGCTTGATCGCGCCCCTCAGCGGCCTTGGCTTCGGCAGCGGCCAGTGCGGCTTGCAATTGCTCCAACTCACTCGCTGGTTGGGCTTCGGTATTCTCGTCAATCCCAGGGGCGGGCTGCACATTCTCTTCGGGGGTGCTCATCAACCTGATACTCCAGACAAAATTGCCGCTCTGACCTCGTCCGGGCAGGTCAGCAGGTGGGCAAACTTAAGGATGGCGCGAGTATGGGGATGAGCGAGCGAGAATCAAGACTTGTAGGTAAATCTCTCGCAGGAAACTACGCTTTGTTGTTTAGCGCCGCACCCAGCAGCTTGGCAGTCAGATCCACAATGGGAATCACACGCTCATACGCCATACGTGTAGGACCGATCACACCGAGCACCCCAACCACTTCCTTATCGATGGTGTAGGGCGCGGTGACCACGCTGCAATCGTCGAGGATGGTGTGACCGGACTCCTGGCCGATGAAAATCTGCACACCGTCGGCGCGCAGGCTTTGATCGAGCAGGTGCAGGATATCGCGCTGCTGATTGAAGGCTTCGAATAGCTTGCGCAGCTTCTCCACATTCGACAGCTCGGCAAAGCCCATCAGATTGGTTTCACCGGCCATGACATATTGCATGGCTGGCGCGGTCTCTGTGGGCGCCACCACCTGCTGCGCCAGCTTGATGGCGTCCAGCATGCCTTGATTGAGATGCTCACGCGTCTGCTTCAACTGCGCCACCAGTTGTTCGCGCACGTTGTTCAGATCGCGGCCCGCAAACTCCTGATTCAAATAGTTGGCGGCACGACGCAGCTCGTCGCTGTTATAGGCGCGATCCAGCTGCACGATACGGTTTTGCACTTCACGGCCATTAGTAACCAACACCGCCAGCACGCGCTGGTCGGATAACGGCATGAACTCGATCTGGCTGAGTTCGATGTGGCCTTGCCGCGGCAAGGTCACCACCCCTGCCAACTGTGTGATGGACGACAACATGCGCGATGCCGATGCCACCAGCGTCTTGGGATCATCGCCATAGGAGGTCAGCCCACGATGAATGATCTGCACTGCCTCGTTTTCCAAAGGCCGCACCTTCAGCAACATATCAACGAAGAAGCGATAGCCCTTGTCGGTGGGCACGCGGCCTGCCGAGGTATGCGGCGAAGCAACGAAGCCCTGTTCTTCCAGATCGGCCATCACATTGCGAATGGTGGCGGAACTCAAACTCATACCCGATTCACGCGACAGACTGCGCGACCCGACCGGCTGGCCGTCGCGAATATATTGCTCGACCAGTATGCGCAGCAGCTGCTGGGCACGGTCGTTCAAAAGATCGTCTACGGGTTCAAGACTCATGGGATGCGCGAGCTATCGGTAACCAAGCCACTCCGGTGGGAACATCGGCAAGCTATTAAGCCGCTTGGCAGGTGTCAAGCACGTGCTGCAGCATCCGCCACAAATACCCGTTACAGTACCGGGAATTCAGGTGGATCTTCTCAAGTTCATAACCAACCATGCCCGCCGCCAAACGTCCCGCCCAATCCCGCGCCGCTGCCACCGGTACTTTTAAAACCATCGCCCTGCTGGGACCAGCTGCCGATCCCAAGGTCATGGCCACACTGGGTACGTTGGCGAAGCACTTGATTGCCCGTGGCTTGAAAGTCCTGCTGGATGGCAGCGTCACCGGCAAGCCATTCGCAAAAGCAGAAAAGGCTAGCGAAGCAGATATGGCCGCGCATGCCGATCTGGTTATCACTGTAGGTGGCGATGGCACCATGCTGCGGGCAGCGCGTCTGCTGGCAGGCTCCGGCGTGCCGGTAGTCGGCATCAACCGCGGTCGTCTGGGCTTTCTGGCCGACATCAGCCCGAAAGACATGCTCAAACGCATTGACGAAGTACTGGCCGGCAAGTTCGAACGCGGCTCGCGCTCGCTGCTGCAAGTGACCCTGATTCCAGTGAAAGGCAAGCAGAAGCAACGCCTGGCTGTAAACGACTGCGTGCTGCAGAAATGGGAAACCGGCCGCATGCTCGACTATGAAACCTGGGTGGATGGTCAGTATGTGAATACGCATGGCGGCGACGGCGTGATCGTTGCCTCAGCCACGGGTTCGACGGCGTATGCCCTGTCCTGCGGCGGCCCCATCATTCATCCCAGTCTGGATGCGATGGTGATTGCGCCCATCTGTCCGCATACCCTGTCGGATCGACCGATTGTGATCTCCGCCAACAGCACGGTGGAAATCCGCCGCGTGCAGGATCGCGCCACCAAGGCGCAGGTCACCTGCGATGGCGACATGCTGGGCGATTTGAATCTGGGCGATCGACTGCTGATTGGTCCGGCGCATGTACGCGTGAATTTGCTGCATCCGGTGGGTCACGACTACTACCGCATCCTGCGTTCGAAATTACATTGGGGCCGTGGCGCGTTGGAAAAGCGCCAGAGCAACGAGGATGAGGAATAAGCGATGTTGAGCAGCATCCAGATCAAGGACTTCGCCATCATCGATCGCATCGAGCTGGAGTTGAATGCCGGCATGAGCGCGCTCACCGGCGAAACCGGCGCGGGCAAATCCATCATGGTGGATGCCCTGCTATTTGTGATCGGCGGTCGCGCCGGCACGGAAATCATTCGGCACGGCTGCGACAAAGCTGAAGTCACCGCCAGTTTCGCGATGGGCAAGAATCCACTCACCGCTGCCTGGTTCAAGGAACAGGACATCGAAACGGATGGCGAATGCGTACTGCGTCGTTTGATGGGCACTGATGGCCGCTCCAAGGCCTGGGTGAATGGCCAGGCCATGCCAGTACAAGCGTTACGCCAACTGGGCGAAACGCTGGTCGATGTACACGGCCAGATGGAATATCAATCGTTGATGAAGAAGTCTGCGCAGCGCGAACTGCTGGATCAACATGGTCAGCATGGAGCTCTGCTGGAAAAAGTCGCCGCCAGTTGGCGTGTGCTGAAAGATCTGCGTACGCAACGCGATGACACGGAGCGCAGCGCCGCCGATCGCAATGAACGTTTAAATCTACTTCGTTATCACCTGACGGAGCTGGATGCGCTGGCGCCGCAAACCAATGAAGTGACCGAACTCACTGCCGAACGTCAACGTCATGCGCACAGCGGCAAACTGGCGCAGGGTGTACGTGAATTAGCCGAGCTACTGCGTGAAGCCGATAGCAATGCCGAACAGGTGTTGTCACGCGGGCTGTCGGTGGCGCGGCACTTGGGCACTATCGATACGCGCTTGAGCGACATCATCCAAAATCTGGATGAAGCACTCATCGCCACTCGCGAAGCCGCCGGCGCCGTTCAACACTATGAATCTGAATTGGATGCCGACCCTGCCCGTCAGGAATGGGTGGAGCAACGGCTGGCCGCACTGGAAGCAGCAGCACGCAAGCATCGCGTTGAAGTCGATGCGTTACTTCAGGTCCAGGAAGATTGCCGACTCGAAGTCACGCGCCTGGAGTCGCTGGAATTCACGCTGGAACAGCTCAATCAACAATTGGCCGTGGCCAGCAAACAATTCGCAACCGACTGCAAAGCCTTAAGCACCGCACGATCAAAAGCAGCCAGGGCTTTGAGCGAACGCGTCAGTAACTTGATGCAGGGCCTAGGCATGCCCGGTGGCCGTTTCGAAGTGCAGGTGCGCGCCTTGGACGACGCAGATGCCAATGCACAGGGCGCGGATGAAGTGGAGTTCATGGTCAGCGCCAACCCCGGTCAGCCCTTGAAACCGCTGGCCAAAGTGGCCTCCGGCGGTGAACTGTCACGCATCAGTCTGTCGGTGCAAGTGGCCGCAGTAGAAGCCCTGCCCTGCCCTACGTTGGTGTTCGATGAAGTGGACGCCGGCGTCGGCGGCGGCGTGGCGGAAATGGTGGGCCGGCAACTGCGCTCTCTGGCCGAACGCGGTCAGAACCAGCAGGCGCAGGTGCTATGCGTGACCCATCTGCCGCAGGTGGCCAGTCAGGCGCATGCGCAAATTCGCGTCGCCAAACTCACCGACGGCAAACACACCCGCACCAGCCTGGAAACATTAAGCCCCGCCGCGCGTATTGAAGAAATCGCACGCATGTTGGGTGGCGCGCAGATCAGCGACATGGCGCGTTCGCATGCGGCGGAGATGTTGAATGCGGCGGCAGAAGCCAAACCGGCCAAGAAAGCCGGTCGCGCCAAACGGTAGGAGCGGGTAATCGCGGAAGACCGCTAAGCCGGCCCCTAACTCAAAATCAACACCAATTTCGTTGCCCCCACCCTCCCCTCGGCAACCGCTCCCTGCGTTGCTCTACCTCCTGCATCCATGCAGTCGTCCCCCGTCAAACGGGGGAGGGTAAAGATAAGGAATCAGCGGCGGCGTGGCCCCTTCTCGACGCAACTCGCACAACGGCCGTACAGAATCATGGAGTGATCGGTGAGCGCGTAGCCTTTCTGCTTGGCAATTTCGTGCTGGCGTTTTTCGATGCCGGTATCCATGAACTCTTCCACCTTGCCGCAGTCAATGCACACGATGTGATCGTGGTGCTCGCCTTCATTCAGCTCGAATACGGCAGTGGCGCCTTCGAAGTGATGGCGCTCCACCAAGCCCGCGGCTTCAAACTGGGTGAGCACGCGATACACGGTGGCCAGGCCGATGTCTTCATGGGTTTCGAGCAGACGACGATAAATGTCTTCCGCACTCATGTGACGGGGCTGGGCAGCGCCCAAGATGTCGAGAATCTTCATGCGCGGCAGGGTGACTTTCAGCCCGGCCTTGCGTAGATCACTGGTTTCCACGAGCAATTCCTCAATGCGATTTTCAGCGGCCGATCAGTACGAACCGGATTGCCATTCAGCCCGCAAGAGCGCGGTGCGGTTCCACCTTGGGTTCGGTTATGATCCGGAATGGATCTGACTCCGCGCATTATTACGTAATGCCCTCTCCACTACCAATGCCTGAAACGATGCAAACACCAATTTCCGCCCTCTCTTCAAGCCCGGCCCGTTATCTGCGCAACTTGTTGCGCTGCGGGTTGCTGGCAGTGCTGACCTTGGGCATGGGCGCCTGCGTCTATCGCGTGCCTATTCAGCAGGGCAATTTTCTTGAAACCAAGGATGTTGACCAAGTTGCGGTAGGCATGACCCAGGCGCAGGTGCGCTATGTGCTCGGCACGCCCATGATCGTCGACCCATTCACCAAGGACCGTTGGGATTACGTGTACTACCTGAAGAAAGGCCAGATGCGCACGCCTGAACAGCGTCATTTCACCGTATTTTTTGAAAACGGCGCGGTGAGCCGCATCGAGCGCACCGACACTCCCAAAGCCTAAGCGCCTGAATTCATCCGTATAGCGCCCGCGCTCGCTTGGTAAAAGCATCCACCAGCGAGCCGCAGCTGGCCTCAAAGGCCTTACCCATCAACATGTCGAGCATGGCGCTTTTGAATTGGAAGTGGATGACCAGATCCACGCGCGTGCCGCGCTGAACGCCCTCGGCATCGCGGATGGCGGTAAAGCGCCAGCTGCCGTCCAAGCGCTTGAAAGGACCATCCACCAGCTCCATATCCATCTGCGTCGGTGACTGCAGGCGATTGCGGGTGGTGAAATGCTCTTTCACACCGAGCTTCTCCATCTCCAGACGCCCCACCAGTTGATCGGTTTCGCGCGACAGCAGCTTGGCGCCGGACACCCAGGGTAGAAATTCGGGATAGCGTTCGAAATCTTCTACCAGCGCAAACATTTGTGCCGGCGAGTAAGGAACCAGTGCATTGCGTTTTACTTCGCGCATGCGGAATGTTTACCGGATAACAGAGATATGCAGAGTTTAGCGGCTTAGCGCGCCGCACTCTGTACAATGTGCGGCCTGTTTCCGCACCCGCAATGGATTAATCGTTTTAAGTCGCATGAGCAAACCTAAGCCCGACAAGAAGCCGTCGATTGTCGAGAACCGCAAGGCTCGCTACGAATACTTCATTGAAGAAACCTATGAAGCCGGCATGGCCTTGCAGGGCTGGGAAGTCAAAAGTCTGCGTGCCGGCCGGGCGCAGCTCAAGGAAGCCTATGCCTTCATCAAGAACGGCGAGGCGTTTCTATTTGGCGCGCACATTTCGGCGCTGCCTACCGCTTCCACCCATTTCGTGCCGGAACCCACCCGCACCCGCAAGCTACTGCTGAATCGTCTCGAACTGGAAAGATTGGCGATTGCGGTGGATCGCAAGGGCTACACCCTGACGCCCCTGGAGCTGTACTGGAAAAATGGCCGCGCCAAATTGAAACTGGGCTTGGGCAAAGGTAAGCAAGATCACGACAAACGCGCCACCGAGAAAGATCGCGATTGGCAGCGCGATAAGGCGCGCATCATGCGTAGGTAACCGGGCTGCCGGAGCAGCCTGGTTACCGGAACAGCCCTGCAAAAAATTCTGGCCTCATCGCAATGAACAACGCAATCGTGACACCGAGGGCTAAACCTACAATCGTGCCAGCAGCTACACCACGCCAAAGCACTTTTTGTTCGCCGCTTGTCATTTCGCACCTCCAGTTGCCAAACACAAGATTGATTCAAATCTACAAACTTTCTTCGATGAAATAGCGCGGTCGACGCTTGGTCTCGAAATAGATCTTGGCCACGTACTCGCCCAGTACACCAATACTCAGTAACTGGATGCCACCCAGGAAATAAATCGGGATCACCGATGACGCCCAGCCGGGCAATGCCTGCGTGGTGAACAACTTAACCCACAGCACCCAAAGGATCATCCCCAGGCTGATCACCGACACCAACATCCCCATCATGGAAATCATGCGCAAAGGATAAGCCGTGAACCAAGTAATGCCATCGAAAGCCAGCATCAACATCTTCTTCAACGGATACTTGGATTCACCGGCAAACCGCTCGCCGCGTTCGTAATACACCGTGGTGGAACGGAAGCCGATCAACGGCACAATGCCGCGCAGGAATAGATTCACCTCGCCGTACTGCTTCAGCGCTTCAATCGCGCGCCGACTCATCAAGCGATAGTCGGCATGGTTGAACACCACCTTGACGCCCAGCAGCTTGAGCAGTTTGTAATACGTCTCGGCGCTGGAACGCTTGAACACGGTATCGACGCTGCGTAGTTTGCGCACGCCATAGACGATTTCATGGCCGGCAGCATGTGCAGCCAACATCTCTTCGATGGCGCCCAGGTCGTCCTGCAAATCGGCGTCGAGACTGATGATCACATCGCCCTGCGCAGCGAACAGCCCCGCCATCAAGGCGGTTTGGTGACCGCGATTGGCGGACAGCTTGATTCCCTTGATGAGGGGATGCTGCGCGTTGAAACCGCGGATCAGCTGCCAGGTGGTATCGCTGCTGCCGTCATCGACATAGATCACATGGCTGGCGTCACTGACTTTGGCTTCAGCCACCAGCTTGTCCAATAAGGCCAGCAAACGGCGCGTGGTTTCCGGCAGTACTTCTGCTTCGTTGTAACAAGGCACCACGATGGCCAGCTGCGGTCTCATGCCGACTCCAGATGGAATAGTTTGGTTTGACAGCATAAATCAATCTACGGCCTTTAACTCAGGCAGTGGAGTCGGCACGCTTGCCGAACACGAACCAGCGCAATAGCACATAGCTCAACCCGGCATAAGGAAGCACGCCACAGGCCTGCGCCACATAGCTATTCCATTGCAGCTGGCGAATACAGAAATGCACACACCCCAAATTCACCAGATAAGCCAGCAGAATCACGCCCAGGTACTGGGGCAACACCGGCAACAAAGCATTCTTATATTGGAATGTCCAACGCGAATTAACCAGATAACTGACCACCAGCCCCACACCATAACCCAGCAGATTGGCCGGCGTATCAGCCATCTGAAAGAACCACTTCAAAGCAAAAATGGTGCCCAAACCGACCAGCGTATTCAACACGCCAGTCAAGACAAAACGCACCAGCGACAGACCGTAGAGATAGGCAATGAAGCGCCGCATTCAGCTCATCCGCTCCTAATTATTAACAAACATGAATCATCCGGTTCGCGCGTTGACACAGCCATGCCTGCCGGACAAACTCGGACACAAATTTAAATAATACGGGACAACCCGCATCCTCTGCTTATAACAATGGCTCAATCATCCATCCCCGCTGAGCAAGAAACATTCGCCATCGCTTCATCGCCCGCCGCCCAAACTGCGGCTCGGCTGTATAGCGCACTGTGTTATCTGCTGGTTTTCAGCATCGCATACTGTTGCTTCGTAGTGCATCGTGCCGATCCACCGCGCATATTCTGGGACGAAAACTACCATGTGACCTCAGCCGAACGTTACCTGGAGGGTCTGGCGCATTTCGAGCCGCATCCGCCCCTGGGCTTGATGTTTATCGCTGCTGGCGAAGCCTGGTCGGGAGCCAATACCGATATCGACAAACATATTCTGGTCACTACCAAGCAAATCAGCGGTGACGATCTGCCCAAGGATTTTTCGTTTGCCGGCATGCGCCTGATGCCCAGCCTGTTCGCGGCTTTCGGCGCACTGGCGTTCTTCGCCTTGATGTACGAATTGACGCAGCACCGTCTACATGCGCTGCTGCTGAGTTCGTTGTATCTGTTCGAGAACGCTTTCACCGTACATTTTCGCGCCGTGCACCTGGATAGTTTCCAGATGTTTTTCAGCATTGTCGCGCTGTGGCAATTCATGCGTTACTGGCGCCGCGTGACTCCATTACATGCCGGACACTATGCCCTGCTATCGATATGGTGCGCGCTGGCCATCATGGTGAAGGTGAATGCCATCGTATTACTGGCGATGTTTCCCATCCTATATTTCAAGGACGCCGGCACACAACCAAGGGCATGGTCTCAACATCTACGCGATTTCGCCGTAAAAAGCGCTGCCGCCTGCATCGCGCTGGCGCTGGTATGTTTCTGCGTGTTCTATGTACATGCACTCAATACTCGTCAAATGCCCGACGCAAGTACCAGTGCAGGACGACAGGACATCGAGAACATGTCGCCGGCATACCGGACTTATCTTGAACAACAACAGACTTTGACGCCCGGAATGGTATTCATCATCGCCAAGGACTATTTCATGTTCATGGATAAGGACCACAAAGGCGTACCCAAACTGGACACGAACAAGCCGGGCGAGAATGGCTCACATCCGCTGCATTGGCCCTTCCACGATCGCAACATCAACTATCGCTGGGACTCGGCTGATGGCAAGACCGCCTATGTTGAGCTGGTGGGTAATCAACTGTCCTGGTACTCGGGCACGGCCGCTGTCATTTTCTCCCTGGTACTGATCATCAACTTCCGTTTATTCGCCATACCACCACGCAGCAGCTTGCGTACTTATCACTTGATCGAAGTTTTCTCGACCTTGTACGTGGCCTTCATGCTGCTGCATTCGTGGATCATCACTCAACGTGTGATGTATTTGTATCACTACTTCTTGGGATTGATGTTCAGCTACGTGCTGCTGGCCTTGCTCTGGCAATACCTGAGTGAAGTGTATGCAGGATTTGCCAAACATCGCACCGCGATTCTGGCCTGGGCTTGCGGCGCTTACTTCATTTCTTATCTGTTCTTTCTGCCGCTCTCCAATCACTGGCCACTGACCAAGGAAGAATGCGAACGCCGCAACATCAGCATTTCGCACATCTTGGACTGTAAGTGATCATCGAACCAACGATTAAAATTGCGCGGAAATTCCCACACCGTAGGTTCGCGGCGGACCGATGGACAAGTAGTCGCCCGCGTTTGGGGTAGTGATATACGCGGAGCGCAACGCATAATCGGTGACATTGTGTACCCATGCAGAGGCGCTAAAACGCTCGCCGGGAAAGGTGTAGTTCAATGCCAGATTGGCCATTGCATAAGCAGGTTGCTTGGCATTTTCGACACCCGAATAGGCAAGGTAGTAATGCGATTTGGCAATCACTTCACCACTAGCCACCAACACACCACCGGCCAGGTTCCACTCTCGCTCATAACGCAGCGTACTGCTGAAACGCGGCGAATTTTCCAGCGTACTCCCGGAATAATCGATGAAGTTATTGATGAAGCCCTGCTTAAACCTCGCCCGCAGATAGGCCACCGATAGCTCAAGACGATTCATCTGCCAAGGTATCCATCGTGACTCAACCTCGGCACCGCTCACCCAGGCGCCCGGCGCATTCTGATAGCCGCTAAGCGGCACACCATTGACATAGCGAATACCGGTGGCTTGAAAATCTCTGTAATCGTACATAAACACATCCGCATTCAACTGCAGACGATTTTCCAGAAACTGATTTTTGGTGCCCAGCTCATAAGACAACAAATGTTCCGGCTCATAGATTCGGAAATTACCAGGCGGTTGCTCGTAGACGCCTCCCGGACGATAGCCGGTGGCTGCGGTCAGATAGAGCATCGACTGTGGTGCGACATCGAATTCGGCGCCCACTTTAAAATCCAGGTTCTGCCAATCGCCGCTAAAGCTCAGGTCGGCGCGACTGCGCGACTTGTTATCAAAGGTCTTGCGTAAACCGGCAATACCACGCAAACGCTTCGAGAGTGGCAAGGTCAGCTGGCCAAACACCGCCGTCGATTGCACAGAGTAGTCGGAACGTCCGGAGGATAGGTAAAGCACTCCATCCGAATCGTAAACATACAACCCTGTCACCCAATTCAGCGACGATTGCACTGGCGAGGTAAAACGCAGTTCCAGAGACTTCTGCGCTAACCAGTTATTCGTTTCATTGCGCCGATTTCCTGAAGAATGAAAATCGTTGCGAGTGGTTCGATACTGGTACGAGGGAACAATCCTGAGCGTTCCCAAGCCCAGATCCCAATCCACTCGCGAATAAACCAACTGCGAGGAAGACACGCTGCTATTGGGCGTATCGTCGTTGTCAATCCAGGCATCGTCCGGCTGCGACTTGAAAACGGGCACTGTGCCATTGCTGCCTTCCTCACGCTCGAACAGCGCACCCAGCAACCAATGCAATTTTTCATTCGGGTCGTACAACAACTTGATGCGTGCAGCACTCGCATCCTGATCATTCTGACCATTACTCAAATAGCCATCATGCTTCAACCAGTTCACCGCCAGCCGAGTGCTGAGCGTGTCCGCAACCGGAACATTCAACACGCCATCGAAGTGCTGCAATCGATAATTGCCCGTCTCGAACAAACCATTGGCTTCGAACACGGGTAGCGGATCGTTGCTGATGATATTCACCACACCGGCGGCAGCATTGCGGCCGTACAGCGTACCCTGTGGACCCCGCAGCACCTCCACTCGATTGATATCGAAGTAATTGGCAGCGGTGCTGATCTGCATATCGTTGTAGATACCCTCGCTGTTCAGCGCGACGGTGGTTTCTGCGGCATTGGGCGGTGTGTTGGTGCCGATGCCGCGGATCGATACGTTGTAGCGCCCGACATCTCCCTGCATGATCACGCCAGGCAAGGGTAATAACGCAGCGCGCAGATCAGTGCGCGACTCACGCTGCAGCAATGCACCATCTAATGTGCTGATGGAGATGGAGGTTTTCTGCGAATCCGCCAAGCGCCGCTCAGCCGTCACCAACACTTCTTCAAGCGTTTCAGGTATGGCTTGCGCTACCGCCACCTTGGCGCCGGCGGCACGAGTTCTGGTCCGTCCGCGGCCCGTATAAATCTGTACCGTGTACTCATTGACGAACTCATGGCGCAGGCCACTGCCGCGCAATAAACGGGTCAGTGTTTGCGTATCGGACAGGCCAGCAGGCGCGCCTGCGGTGCGCCGTGCTTCTGCCAGCTGTGAGACATAAATCAATTGGAGACCGCTTTTCTGCGCAAATTCACGCAGAGCGGTCGATAGCGGCTGGGCTGCAATGGGAGCATCCAGCGCAAAGCTGGTAGGAGCAAACCAATAGGCCGCCAGACAGGCAATGCTCACCAGACGCCGTGAGCAAGGCGATCGAATCATGCCGAATTCCCCAACGACACCCGCGAAGGCTGCAATGCGAGCCCTCCCCGCATGCAAACGCGCGCTAATTTAGCGCGGCTTGGGGAAAATTGCTGGTCAAAAGGAACGAAAAGGGTGCCCGGCGGGGAGTAAGGGGCAAATTAAAGGTCGTCCCCATGCCTGCGCGTTGGTATCAGGCATGGGGACTACGGTGTCCAAACAGCATCCGTTGCGTTCAGCATCGCCGTATTAGTTAAGAGGGAACAGCTCTGCAAATGGGTACCACTATTTTTTAAAAAATTTCTATAGAGCTCTGGCTCAGCCAAACCGTAGCGACCTACCCACCATAACTACTGCCGTAGTTCGACCTTTTTGCGAGGAAGCGGCACGCTCCACCCTCACTTTGTCGGTCTCGATAACCACCTCGACACCCTCCATACGTCGCAGGAACTGCAGCAACGATTCCGAATCGTAGGCGTTAAAAATGCCGCTAATCGGCAGCTGGCGCAGATCAGCATCCTGTATCTGGATAGGCAACACGGTGTACCGATTGAATTCATTGACGACGCTGGCCAGAGGCCGCCTATCGAATTCCACTTCGTGTTTTGCCCAGCCGATCATTTGTCGCGGTGAAATGGTTTCCGGCGTACCAACCGTGAAATTTTCACCCACCACCAAGCGCTGACCGCGTTTCAATAGCAACGGCTTGAGATCGACACGAGCGGGTTGCACTTCAGAGGGTGCTACTGAAACGATACCAGCCACTACTGTCACCTGGGCCTGTTGGGGCTCACGTAGCACTTCAAAGCGGGTTCCCACCGCTACCACATCGGCAAAGCCGGTGTTGACACGAAACTTGCGGCGCGCCTGATGCGCCACTTCAAACATAGCCTCGCCACGCTGCAGCTCAATCCTTCGCTCACTGTCGCTGAAACGCACGCGCGCTGCGGAGTGGGCATTCAAGTGCATGATGGATCCATCGCTGAGACGCCAGACACCCTGACCTTCGCCGGCAACTTCATACACCTCGCCGGATGCAAAGTTGTGCCAGGACCACCCTGCAGCCACCACCCCGACCAACAGCGAAGCGGCCAGAGCCGCGCGCCACGGCCGACGTACACCCACATCCGCCATCGGCTGCGGCACAGGCATACGTTCCCGCAGTGACACCACATTACCGTGGCTGGTTTCATCCTGAGTAGCTGTCGCTAACAATTGCCGTAATTCGTCATCTTTAAACGCAGGCTGCGTAGCCAGCTGCTGAGCGGTGCCGGCAATCGCCAGGTATTCGCGCACATGGATGGGTGAAGCCTGCAACCAAGTCACAAACTCCTGACGCTCGGCCAGCGACAACGACTTCTCGCGCTGCGCCAAAAACCATTCTGCCGCGCGTTCGGAAATGGCAGAAACACTTCTATCTTCCGTTATACGTTCCATGAGACCTCCTGCTACGGCTTCAAGCTCATCATCCGTTTACGACAATGTGCCAGAGCCTGGGCCAGGTACTTCTTCACCATGTTGCCCGAAATACCCAATTGCTCGCCGATCTGCTGATAGGTGAGGTTTTGCTGGTAGTACAGCGCAACCGCCGCCTGACACTTGCTGGGTAATTGCTGCAACACTGCATTCAATCGCTCCTGACGCGTCGTTGCGTCCATATCCAATTCAAAGCGCGGCAGTTCGGACAATTCCGCCTCGACTACCGGATCGCTGGCATCCACCGAATTTGCCTGTCGACGCCTTAACACTGCCTGTTCCTTCAGCAGATTGTTGGCCACGGTGAACAAATAAGCTTCGGGGTTCTGAATGAGCTCGGCACTTTTCACCCGCAGAATGCGCAGGTACACCTCCTGCGTCAGATCGGCGATATCCGGCTGACTGGCGTTGCGTTTACTGAAAAAAGCTCGCAAAGCACCGCCACGTTCCTCGAACAGACGCTCCAGCAACTGTCGTGTGAAATCCGTCACGAAGACGTCCTGTAGCGATTTGGAAGTACCAACATCATCCCTACCTAAGAGAGTGAAGCCGACAAAACGGGTACCAATATCTACGCTGCATCTTGCCGCAAAGACGGGATGCCGACTCAAATCCGAACAAAATAGTGGTTGACCTGAAGCGGAGCCGCGAGATCAGGATGATCTCCGTAAGATAGACAAGCAGGCAGAGCCTGCTTGCCATCATTGGGCTTACTCGCCAGCGCTAGGTGGCGCAGCATCGGCCCCGGTAGCTGCGTTGTATTTCCCTTCAAATGGGTCGCTATATTCCTCGCAAGGCGCTTCAACGTACTGCAGATCGGGACGGTAATAACTCACCAGGCGCTGCTTGCTGACCTTTTTGGTGGTCGGATCTTCGACGCTGATAAGATTTTCCAGCTTCAAGCCGCCTTCAATCTTTTTGATGCGTTCGGTGACCACACTGGTGGTGGTGTAGCTGATGCCCGCACCACCGGGACCACCACCGCCACCGCTCGCTGGTTTCAGGCCAGTGGTTTCCACCACCAACGTATCACCTTCCCAATGGCCGACCGAGTAGCCGGCATACTTGGGTGTGGGGTTGGTGGGCAACTTGCCATTCAACACAATGCGACGATTGTTGACGCCGCTATTGCCGCTGTTACTGAAAATGTAGATCACCTGATCGGTCTGCAGGATACGGCTCGGCTGTCCCAGGGCGAAAGGCGATCCGGGAACACATTGAATACGTTCACCACGACCACCTGGTGCTGCAGCGGCAGGCGCGGCGCCGGCACCCATTCCCGCTGCTGCACCTGGCGCACCACCCGGAGCCGCACCAGCACTCATACCGGTCGCAGCGGCAGGCAGGCTGTTACTTTGCAAGGTGTAATCGCCATCGCCATTAACCGTGTAAGTGCGGCCAACCAACCAGATGCCATCCAACACCTGTGGATTCACCGAGTTAGGACGCGTGCCCGGCTCGGGCGGAACCGTGCCGCCCAGACCATTCTCACGTCGGTAGTTGTGTTCGATCTCGAACTCCACCGCTTCCTTCGACAGGCCGGGCAGGCCTTCTTTAGGAATGGTTTTGATCTGTGCCTGCGTGCTGCTCAATAGCAAGCAAATCCCGCTTGCCACGCCTAATGCCAGCGCTGCTTTATTCATTTGTTAATCCCCCGCTGTGGCTTAGTAGCCGACTTTGTTCTTCAGCTCTTTGCCGTCCGCCGTGATCAGCGTTTCGATTTCACCACGGTTGCTGCCATCACGCGCAATCGAAGCCACGATCTTTACCTTGTCGCCGCTCTTCACTTTGTCGCGCGTCCAACCGATCTGCATCAACTGTGCAATTGAACCGCATTCCAGCGCCCAATCGTCGGTACCGCCTTTTTCATTCGGTACCTTCAAGAAAATCCACGAGTGCGGATTGGTCCACTTGAACTTCTCTACCGTACCTTCCACCAGCGCCTTGTTCACGTGATCGTAATTCGCGGTGGAGTGGTGTGCATAACCAGGCATGCTCAGCAGCGCAATCCCGGCCGCAACACTGACTGTCTTCAGATTCATGGCTAGACCCTCTAGATCAAACAGTTCTGACGCAAAGATACCCAATTGCCGGGTGCGAGTCCAAGTTGCAGACCCATTTCAGCCCCCATTTCAGTCTAGAAGGCCTGCTTACATAAATAAGGCGCGGCAGGAAAATTCCTGCCGCGCCCTTCTATAGTTAACAAAAACTATTTATTTCTCGGTGTCCAACTTCTTCAGACCCATGCGCTCAGTGCATACGTCTTCCTTCAAGGTTGCGCCTGCTGGCAGGCGGGTGAAGGTCAACTTGGTCTGCCAGGGCTTGCTGTAGTACTGCTTGTCTTCAATGGTCAGCGTGCTTTCCAGCGTGTTGGCATCCTTCAACTGCAAGGTCTGCGTCACATGCAGATCTTCGCTGTGCGGCAGACCGCTCTTGTCCAGCGTGTTGTCTTCGTTGAAGTAGATGCTGTCGATGACAAAGGTATTGCCCTTGGCATAGCCGATGGAATGGCCGTTGTAGTACGGATAAGCGTATTGAGCTTCGTACTTCTCGCGCTCATGCTTGTCACGCAGATTGATCATGTGCACTACGCGATTCCATTCGAAAATCAGCCCAGCTTCTTTCTTGGCTACCATGAATTCGAACGGCGATTCGGCCAGCAGACGCGTCAAGCCAAGTGGCAGGCACTTGCGTTCGATGTCGAAGCTACGATCGCCTTCCTTTGCGGCATCCAGATTGGCTTGATAGGCCTCTTTACCCGCTGCATTCAACGGCGGCGTCTGGCCGGCGCTGGTCTTCAACGTTTCAATTTTCTTTACCGGCTGCCAGAAACCCACCATATCGGCAACGCCGGCCGCCTGCGCGACCGAACCGGCCAACAGCAGGCCTACGGTGAAAGCCTGCGCTACAGCTTTAACAACTGTCTTGTTCATTGCTTGTTTCATGCTGCGATCCTATTTCTTCGATTCGGATTCTTTAACGATCTTGCTGGCAGTCGCTGCAGATGCCCCCGGCGTGTTGTACTGACCTTCGAAGGGATCGGAATACTCTTCGCAAGGCGCCTCCACATACTGCAGATCGGGGCGATAGTAACTGACAATGCGCTGTTGTGAACGCTGTTTGGTCACCGTGTCTTCCACAGTGATCAAATCTTCCAGCTTCAAGCCCTCTTCGATCTTCTTGATGCGCTCGGTCACCTTGCTGTTGGCGCCGACACTGATGGCCGGGCCGCCAGGACCACCGCCACCACCGCCGCCGCTGGCCTTCAAGCCCACGGTTTCAACGATCAACGTGTCGCCTTCCCAATGACCGATGGAATGCCCCATCACGCTGGGCGCGATATTCGCTGGATGCGCATTGGTCATCTCGATACGACGATAAGCCGCCGAACCGGTGGTGAAGATGTACATCACCTTGTCGGTCTGCACGATTTGGCTGGGCAGACCCATGGTGAAGGTGAGCTTCAAGTTGCAACTGGTCTGTGCCGGACCTGCAGCTGCACCTGGCGCGCCACCGGGTGCCCCACCAGGCGCAGCGCCCGGAGGACCACCTGCTCCACCTGGAGCCGCACCACCCGGAGCGCCACCAACAGGAGGGGCGCCGCCCGGCGCTCCGCCGGGCGCACCACCAGCACCCATGCCTGCGCCGCCCGCGCCCATACCCGGAAGGCCGCCACCTTCCGAGTACGTGCCATCGGCGTTCACAGAATAGGTCTTGCCCTGGATCCAGATGCCATCCAGCACCTGCGGATTGGTTGAATTCGGTTTGGTGCCCGCTTCGGCCGGCACCGTCATGCCCAGATTATTTTCACGGCGGTAGTTGTGTTCGATCTCGAACTCCACCGCTTCCTTCGACAGGCCGGGCAGACCTTCTTTAGGAATGGTCTTGATCTGCGCCTGCGTGCTGCTCAACAGCACGCACATGCCGCTTACACTCAGCGCCAACATTGATTTGTTCATGGCTTGCTCCGCTTGGGCTTAGTAGCCGACCTTGTTCTTCAGCTCTTTGCCATCGGCGGTGATCAGTGTTTCGATCTCACCGCGATTGCTGCCATCGCGTGCAATCGACGCCACGATCTTCACCTTGTCGCCGGATTTCACCTTGTCGCGCGTCCAACCGATCTGCATCAGCTGAGCAATAGAACCGCATTCCAAAGCCCAATCGTCGGTGCCGCCTTTGTCATTCGGCACTTTCAAGAAAATCCACGAGTGCGGATTGGTCCACTTGAACTTCTCTACGGTGCCTTCCACCAGCGCCTTATTCACGTGGTCATAGTTCGCGGTCGAATGGTGTGCCTGACCCGGCATGCTCATTAACGAGGCCAGCAACGCGGCGCTCACCAAAGTCTTCAAATTCATAACTGCCCCTCTACGTTTCAAAAATCAAAATCGCTCGGCCACGCGGCTCACGGCCCGTGTCTTAGTAAGCCGTGGCGGGATCGAAAGTCTCATATGGAGTCGGTGGTACCGGTTCCAATGGCGGCAGGCCCTTGCCGTTATAAGACCAAGGCTCCGGCCCCGATGACTGCGGTGGACCGCCTGCACCCTGCGGACCTGCGCCCGGCGCGCCACCTTGCGGACCTGCACCACCACCCGCTGGACCACCCTCGCCCTGCGGCATCGGCGGCTTGCCGCCACCGGCGGCCTTTTCCTTCGCGCTATCCGTCCAGCTCTTGTAGAAGCTGGTGGAGAAAATCGGATAGGCATGCAGGTGCCAGATCTTCCAGACACCGTTTTCTTTGATGAAATCCGCGCCGTAACGCACCCAGGTCCAGGCGCCCTTATCGTCACCGCTATTGGCGCCCGCACCCAGTGACAGGAACACGCCCTTGGCGGTCTTGCCATCACCGGCCACTTCCACTACCGGGGTTTGCATGGGATGCAGATGGAACATGCCCTCCGGCTTTTGACTGGCAGCGCTCTTCGCATAGAACGCCTTCACCGCATCACCACCTACTGAAGGATTGCCACTGGGCAACTGCACCTTCACGCCCGCAGTCTTCAACGCGAACAACTCACCGGTTTCAACCTGCTTGTCGGCCAACTGATAGTAGGTATAGCGGCCCATCAAATTCTGTACTGCAATCGCGGCGTTCTGCCGCTCCACTTCCTTGAGCAACTTGGTGTACTCGGCAGCGGTGGGTTGTTTGTCGGCGGCCAGTGCCCCCACTGCAACCACACTCAAACACACACCCGCAACCAGAGAAGTCATGCCACTTGGCTTCATATTCCAAACCCCTTGAGTGCCAACCCGCACTCTCACGCTATTAGTCAATCTATTAGTGTTCATGGCCGCATCACTGAACGGCGCGGCAATCTAGCCCGACATACGGGCCAGAACAATGTGCAAACAGTAAAGATATGTGGATTGCATTAAACATGAGCGAAACGCCTCGCTTGAATGCCGATGCGGCAATCCGTTTCCGCCGCATGGCAACGCATCACCACTTCATTGCCACATAAAGATGCGAGCAATCCTCACTGACTGAACCCGACCTAAACCGCAGTTAAACAAAAACCACCAACATTAATTTAACCTTAGAAAAATAGGCTTTTTTAAGGATTTTTCTGAACCGTCGCCTAACGGATCACAAAGTGGTCAGAGTCTTGCAGTTGCAAAGCTTCGTCGCATTCCAGCGATGCTTTCTTGGAGGATCCGCATATGAATGTAAGCAGCAGCTCAAGTCTATCGTTACTCGCGAGTAACCTATTTAACAAATTGGATAGCACCCAAAAGGGCTATCTCGAATCGAGCGACATGCAATCGGCATTGAGCTCAGTCAGCAGTTCAAGCAACACCAGCAGCACCGACACCAGCAACTTGTTCGCGCAGCTGGATAGCGACAGCGACGGCCAGATTACTGAAACAGAATTTTCGGATGGCATACAAACCTTGGTCGATGCGCTGCAATCTTCATTACAGCAATCACGCATGCAAGGCCCGCAAGGCGCAGGCGGCCCACCGCCGCCGCCACCACCCGAAGGCGCTGATGAAGGCTTCACTCAAGACGAACTGAGCAGCATGGCCAGCGACACCTCGAGCACCGATACCAAGCGCTCCGAGCTCTTCACCAAACTGGCAGATAACTTTGAAGCCGCCGACACCGATGGCAACGGCAAGATCACTCGCGACGAAGCCATGGCCTACGATCAGTCGACCCAATCAACCGATGCCAGCAGCACCGTAGCCGCCAGCACCAGCTCAACCAGCGACACCACCACCAATCTGAAAATGATGTTGCAAGTGATGCAGTTGCTGCAGGCCTATGGTTCAAGCAATAGCACGACCACCAGCAGCGTCTCGGTTGCCGCTTGATTGATGGTTCGATAACAACGTTCGACACCAACAGCGCGATAAGGGGAATCTTTCGATTCGAGCGCTTTAACTTCCAATAACGGCCGGACCATGCATTCGGCCTGTTTTAAGAAACATCACGTATTCAAGGCGAGTGGGGTCTTCATCAATGACAGCCATCGCTAATAGCCTTCACTAAACGCCCTCACCACCGTCATTCCCGCGCAGGCGGGAATCCAGTTCCGGATATGCCGCCCTGCGACGATATTTAGTCGACCATATTCACTACTGTCGCCAAGCAAGGGATCAAAGACGCTTCGACAGGCTCAGCGACCGGCGAGAAGTATCAGCATTCTTTCCGGTCGCTGAGCCTGTCGAAGCATTCCCTGGATTCCCGCCTGCGCGGGAATGACGAACCCCAACGCACACCGGACTCTTGAAGCATCAACACCCCAGCAACAACAAAAAAGAATCCCACCCAACCCTTGTCAAATTCCATTTCACCCCTACACTACCCGCGTGGATCGAGGTCTCGATTCATGACTTGGGGGCGACCGGTTTCGACGTGGGTTACGAAACTCCAGGTGCATGCCGAGGTGAAAGGTTCCTCGTTAAACCGCTTTCAAACTTATAGTTGCAAACGACGACAACTACGCTCTGGCGGCTTAATCCCGCCTAACCTCCGCCTGGCATGTGCTTGTGCATCCAGAATCGGGGGACGCGCTCACAAGATCGCCATTTACTGTGCTGAGGGGTAACTGGCTAAACGACTCCTGAGCTGGCTTCGCGTCTTCCCTGCTCTTCGGGTAGCGCGCGGTGAGATACAAAGAATGAGCTAAGCATGTAGGTCTTGTAGCGTAGGACTTGCGGACGCGGGTTCGATTCCCGCCGCCTCCACCAATACGCAAAGGCCCGGATGATTGACTTCATCCGGGCCTTTCTATTTCGACACCTGGTATCCGCATTGGGATTGGTTAGTTACTTAACAGATCTGCCAGTTTCCGGCTTCTTCCAATGCGTTATCCATTAGCTGTATTTGTGAGGCAATAAACAGCTCGACTCCGACGCATCCAAGCCCTTTGCACCCCAATCAGAACCAGTTTCAGCCTATTGCCCACCCGCATCCTTCAGGGTATTTTGCTCGCCAATTCGCAGCCAATGGACGGGCACCTCGCGCACACTATGACTATGCTTATTCACACTCACCGCGAGAAATTGATCAACGCAATCGTATTCTTTGCCAGCAATACCAATCATTGCGGCAAGGTGAAGCTGTTCAAGCTTCTCTACCTGCTCGACTTCAATCACTTCCGCGAAACCGGCCGCAGCGTGACGGACATGGACTACCTCGCATGGAAGATGGGTCCAGTGCCCTCAGAACTTGTGCAGGAATGGGACGAACCGGAAGCGGACCTCAGCAATGCCATCGACATTGTTCCAACCAAAGTGATCGACATGGTGCGTGAGCAAGTTGCCCCCAGAGTGAAGTTCGACGACAGCCAATTCACCAAGCGCGAGTTGCGCATCATGCAGCAACTGGCCACCCGATTCCGCGACGATTACGCCATGCCGATGGTCAACGTCACGCATCAAGAACGCGGCCCCTGGTCGAAAATCTGGGATGAAGGACGCGGCAACAACACACGCATACCTTATGCGCTGGCAGTGCCCGACGATGATCCAAATCGTGAAGCCATACTGCAAGCCGCCCAGGAACGAGACGGAATTCTGGCGGCGACACGCCAAACTCACTAACCCCCACCACATGGATGTGCGATGGAAGTCGGCCAGATTTATCGACACGACGATTTTTATTTCAACGCCGACACCCGGCAACTTGAAACGAAGTACTTCGTCATTCTTGCCTTCACGCCAGCGAGAGACGTGGTAGCACGTCTGCTAACCAGTCGCGCTCACGGCCGCCCTGAACAACCACCTTGTTACCACGGCGATCCCTATCCCGGCTTTTATCTAGGTGTACTAGCCCCACCGCTTGGAAAAAAGAGTTGGGCCGACCTGCGTGGCTGTGAAGACTTTGACAGTCACAGCCTGCAACGCAAGCTTGAGCATAGACAAGTGAGCCTGATTGCTTCACTGCCAGCCAACACTTACGCAGCTTTGCTTGATTGCGTCGCCAACGCAGACGACACGACCAAACTTCAAGAAACCAGCATTCGCAATCAATTAGCTTCCCTTAGACAGTAATGTCCAGAGGCAGCAAGTCGATTCCGTAGGGTACGGTAGATACCCGAATTGGGTAGGGTTATGCCCAGAATGGGTATGCATGTCGAATTATCGACGGCGCGAGTACGAACAACTTCACGTGTCTTCTTACCCGATTCTGGAATAACATCACCTTATGTCGCTCCGGAAATCCAACCCATACCTCAAATCCACCGTCGTCGGTAAAGACGCGTTACGGGTGTCTGCGCAAAGCTCCTCAGCGGTGGAAGGCATTCGAGCGCCATTCAAAAAAGACCAAGCCGGACAGCCTGAAAGCGCTAAAGCCTTAGTTAGTTATTGGAAAAAGCGCGTCGCGACCTCGCGATAATTTGTCGAATAGATGGCTCGTGGTGCAATTCATTTGTGCAACAGCCCGTTGCACAAATGGCAGTGCGGCCGTTCTCATACCAGCTATGTTCGTTCTCAATTCGAGAACAACCAGAGTGCGATTGATTCAATCAAGCTTGGGATACCACAACTCGATTCGGCCTGGCGCATCCGGCTTCTCGGCAGCCTGCGCTATCAATGGTCGATACACCTTGGCGATCAACGGCGGTTTATGTCGGCCTAGAAAATCTAAAATGCGGCTATGCGTAGCAACGAAGTTATGCGCCAGTTGCGGATAAGGTGCGTGACCTACCATCACCAACAACCTGACCCGATGCTCGATGACCGCTGCCAGTTCGTTAGGCTTGTATCGAATGCGGCCATCGTGAGTGACGGCCACCCAACCACGTCGGCCAACTTCTCGTAACCAAGTCTCGCCGGGGCAGTCCGGTTTGAAATGCTCGGCGTGACGCTCAACGCGCAAGCCGGCAGTAGCCAGTATTTCTGGAAAGCGTTTACCGAGGTCCCTATCGGTAAAGAAGACTGTCACGCAGCGTGCTCGTACAGTACCGCTTGCTCAACCTCGAGCTCGGTGAGGCCATAGTCCTCAGCCAGATCTTTTGCGCTTTCACCGGCATCGATCCGCTCGGCAATTGCGCCAGTGCTGATGCCGCGGCTGGCGATGACCGGCCGACCGAATGAAATTTGCGGATCAATGGCAATCGGACGGTTCTCAGTCGAGATACTGCCTGAAGGGAACGGATACAGTCGCACCGGAAACTTCCATTGATCCCACTCGACTCGTGCAAGGTGCTCGTTGAATAGATGCCGCATGGCAATCTGGCCAGATGCCGATAATTCAATTAACTGACCGTAACGCTCCAGCAGCAGCCTGCCTGCATCGGTGCGAAGCTCTTGGCTAAGTAGCAGACGTTCGATTTTCAGCTGCTTTTCGGCGTAAGTCAGCGCTTTCCTCAGGGCATCCATCGACACGCCGTGTTCAGTGCGCAGCGAGCGCAGCACGTGAGCTTCGATCAAGTTCCAGAAAGACAACGATGCTGGCTGCTTGATAACCGGCTGAATCAGCGGACGAAACTGCGCCACACCATCCGCTTTGGGATACGCACGTCCGACTACCCATGACCGCAACGTAGCCGGCGCCACTCTCACATAGCGCGCCGCCTCGGATAGGCTGTAAGCAGGCTTATTGCGGATGTCACCTTTGTGCATGCTGAATGGGTCCACCTTGACTTGCGCACCTGTAGAAATTGCAGGCTGTACGTTAATGGGACAACTGGCGCGAGCCCTTCGGGAAGTATGAGCCGGGAGTGGCATTCGATCAAGAAAGCCGACACGACTAAAGAAGTGCGGAGTATTTCTCGATATCCAAAATGGGTTCGTTTCTATCGAAACCGGGCATGTACGCCGCGCACAAGACCTGGGGTCAATTGTGCAAACGCCTCTTGCACAATTACCGATTGGCGGCGGGCGCACGCGCATCTGACTCAAGATGATTTGGATGATTTGCTCGAAGCCGCTCCACACGCCTCCGCAATACACCCCAACTCGCCCGCCGCCGAGTTAAGCAGGTCGTGCAGCACCTCGAACACACCGTCCATGTACTCCAGGCTATCGACCTCTAACAAGGTCGCGCTGGCGTACTTGCAGCATTCGACGATGGAGATGGCTTTGAAGAGTTGCTCGCGTTCGTTCTGAATGCGGTCCGACAACAGCCGCTGGCTCGATGCAGCACCGCGCGGCGGGGGATGGCCGATGGCGGGCTTGCGTCTATCTGCAATCGCGCTCGCACGGTCTGATTTGCGCGATCGCCCCGGACGAGGGGCATCAGCGTCCACCGAATACACACCGCGGATGTCTTCAATATCCATTGCTCTCCCTCCCGCTCGCGGCACCGCCGCCTGAATGATTGCCGTGACCCTTCCTCACTGAATTCCAAAAGTCGCTTCTCTCTCTTCCAGCCCTGAGCTGGTCCCACAGAGATGACCTAGCCTGCAAAGCGTCGAAGCACGCCGAAGTCATCCGCTCAAGCCTCCCTCGCCCCTTCGATCCTTCAACACGCTCAGCACTCAGGGCTCAACTCGAGGATGAATCAACCCCTCGTCAATCCTTCACCAACCCACGCAACGCACGCGCCGCCAGCCACTCCTGCGCGCACGACACCGCCTGCAACGCGCGCTTCAGCACCTCCTGCTCAGCGGGCGCCATGTCCTGCAACTCGAATGAATGCAGCGTCACTTCGATGGCGCACAGGGCGCCGATACAGTCGCAAAGTGCGCGTTGGGCCTGGGTAACGGCCGAAGACAGTCTTAGAGAGGTGTCGCGTTGAACAACAGCGGACCGCAGCAGCGGATCGATTGTCCGCGTGGTTCGCGCGACCGTGCGCTTAAGCCGGGCACGCATCAGCGCACACCGCAACCCAGGCAGCGCCGAGCAAAATGTAAGCGCCTGCGCATAGAAAATGCGGGCGCATGCACCCAAGCCAGCGCCGGGTGCGCAATAATAGCGTTAGCCATAACTGCCTCTTTAACAGGCGTTTTGGTTAGGCCCTCGTCGGTGTTAGCGCATCGACGGGGGCCGTCTACGGATTCTTACCGCATGAGCATACTAGCCCCATCTAGGCTTGGCGTCTAGATGTGTAGTCTAGACAAATGAAAATATTTTTTGAGGAGCCAAAGAGTGAGACCTAAAGGACGACAGGGCAAACAACTTGGACTGTATGTCGCTACTGAGCTTGCCGAAAAGCTGAAAGTTCTCTCCGAAAAGACAGAGCTCCCTCAGAGCTATCTTCTTGAGGAAGCGATGAAACTGCTATTTGATAAGCACGCAGCCATTCTGAATCCAAAAGCAGGTAAGACTCGAAAGTAATTCGAGACTAAAACAACGGCCAATCCTCATACTGAATCGGATATACAGCACACCAGTCCTTGAGACTTGACTGCCCAAAATTCGGTAGACTTCGGCTCATATTCCAGGCCTTTAGAGATCCACGGATTCGGGGCTGCTAACAAGATCGGGATAACAAGGCAGATTCATGGCTCGGCACAAGCACAACAGCGTTGGTTCAAAAGATTCCTCCGCCAACATCGGTGTTGAAGCCCAACGGCCACTTGAACTAGGCAAGTTGCGTAGCAACTTGGACGCATGCAACAGCATGGCGTCCCATTCGACGCTCATCGCATTAGGCTGACCACCATGCCCAACACTCCCAACAACTACCCAGCGCACGAGCCCTCGCGGCCGGGCGTGCGTGAGGGCGACATCGAATACGGCTTCATCGGCAAGCTCCAAGGTCTCAAGTACGAATATCGCGCCGACATCACCGACCGCGCCTCATTGGAAAAGAATTTTCGTGAGAAATTCGAGGCATTAAACCGTGTTCGCCTCACCGATGCCGAGTTCGCCCGGCTGCTGGATGAAATCGTTACCAAAGATGTCTTCACTGCCTCCAAGACCCTGCGCGCCATTAACAGCTTTACCCGCGAAGATGGCACGCCGCTGAACTACAGCCTCGTCAACCTCAAGGACTGGTGCAAGAACCACTTCGAGGTCGTCAACCAGCTTCGTATCAACACCGACTACAGCCACCATCGCTACGATGTGATCATTCTCATCAACGGTGTGCCCTGTGTGCAGATCGAGCTGAAGACCCTTGGCGTGAATCCTCGCCGGGCGATGGAGCAAATCGTCGAATACAAAAATGACCTCGGCAACGGTTACACCAAAACGCTGCTGTGCTTTCTCCAGCTGTTCATCGTCAGCAACCGCGACCAAACTTTCTACTTTGCGAACAACGACGCCCGCCACTTCGCCTTCAATGCGGAAGAGCGCTTTCTGCCCGTCTATGAGTTCGCCGACGAGGCGAATAAGAAAATTCGTCACCTCGACGAGTTTGCTGATTGCTTCCTGAAGAAGTGCGACCTCGGCAAGATCATCAGCCGCTACATGGTGCTGATCGCCAGCGAGCAGAAGCTGATGATCATGCGGCCTTACCAGGTCTATGCCGTGCAGCAGATCATGAAGTGCATCGACGATGATGCGGGCAACGGCTACATCTGGCACACCACCGGCAGCGGCAAGACGCTCACCTCTTTCAAAGCCTCCACGCTGCTAAAGCAGAACGAGCACATTCACAAGTGCGTCTTCGTGGTGGATCGCAAAGATTTGGATCGCCAGACGCGCGAGGAATTCAACAAGTTCCAGGAAGGCTGCGTTGAAGAAAACACCAACACCGCCACTCTGGTGCGCCGCCTGCTGTCGGAGGACTACGCGGACAAGGTGATCGTCACCACCATCCAGAAGCTCGGCCTGGCGCTGGATGAAAGCAGCAAACGTAACAAGCAGCGCAAGAAGAACGACCAGCCCACTTACAAGGAACTGCTGGAGCCGCTGCAAGACAAGCGCATCGTCTTTATCTTTGACGAGTGCCACCGCTCGCAATTCGGCGAGAACCACAAGGCCATTAAAGCGTTCTTCCCCAAGGCTCAGCTGTTCGGCTTCACCGGCACGCCCATCTTTGAGGAAAACGCTTCGCAACAGAAGATCGAGGGTGATGCGGCCTCCATGCGCACTACCGTGGACCTGTTCCAGAAGCAGCTGCACGCCTACACCATCACCCACGCCATAGAGGACGGCAACGTCCTGCGCTTCCACGTTGATTACTTCAAGCCTGAGGGCCAAAAAGAAAAGATTGCCCCGCCGAAGCCGGGCGAAGCCATCGCGAAGAAAGCCGTCATCGAGGCCATCCTGTCCAAGCACGATGCTGCCACCGCTGGCCGCCGTTTCAATACCGTCCTTGCCACCGCGTGCATCAACGACGCCATCGAATATCACGCACTGTTCAAGACCATTCAGAAAAAGAAACAAGCCGCTGATCCTGATTTCAAACCGCTGAACATTGCCTGCGTGTTTTCACCCCCTGCCGAGGGCGATGCCGATGTGAAGCAGATTCAGGAAGACCTGCCACAGGAGCAGGCGGACAACGAAGAAGAACCGGAGCAAAAGAAGGAAGCGCTCAAGGCCATCCTCGCCGACTACAACGCCCGCTACGGCACCAACCACCGCCTCAGCGAATTCGATCTCTACTATCAAGACGTGCAAAAACGCATCAAGGACCAGCAGTGGCCGAACAGCGACTACGCCGCTGCGCATAAGATCGACATCACCATCGTAGTGGACATGCTGCTCACCGGCTTCGACTCGAAATATCTGAACACGCTGTACGTGGACAAGAACCTCAAGCATCACGGCTTGATCCAGGCCTTCTCCCGCACCAACCGCGTGCTCAACGGCACCAAGCCCTACGGCAACATCCTCGACTTCCGCCAGCAACAGGACGCCGTGGATGCCGCCATCGCCCTGTTCTCCGGCGAGAAGAGCGGCGAGCAAGCGCGAGAAATTTGGCTGGTGGAGAAGGCCCCAGTGGTTATCGAGAAACTGCAAGACGCCGTGCAGAAGCTCGATGCCTTCATGAAGTCACAAGGCCTCGACTGTTCTCCTTCATCGGTGGCGAACCTGAAAGGCGATGCCGCCAAGACCGTGTTCATCGAACGCTTCAAGGAAGTGCAGCGGCTCAAGACCCAGCTCGACCAATACACCGATCTCACGGAAGAAAACAAAGACAGCATTCAGACCATCCTGCCGGAAGAGAACCTGCGCGGCTTTCGCGGCGCCTATCTGGAGACCGCTCAGCGGCTTAAAGAGCAGCGAGGCAAGAGCGGCGACAAGCCAGATACCGAAACCTCTGCGGATCAGATTGATTTCGAGTTTGTGCTGTTCGCCTCTGCCGTCATTGATTACGACTACATCATGGGCCTCATCGCCAAGTTCTCCGCCAAGGGGCCGGGCAAGTCGAAGATGACCCGCGAGGAACTCATCGGCCTGATCAGCGCCGATGCTAAGTTCATGAACGAGCGCGACGATATTGCCGAATACATCGGCACGCTCAACGCGGGAGAGGGCTTGAGTGAACACGCCATCCGCGAGGGCTATGCCCGCTTCAAATCAGAGAAGAGCGCGAAAGAACTAGCCAGCATCGCCGCGAAACACGGACTCACCACCGCCGCGTTGCAACGCTTCATGGATGACATCTTGAGTCGCATGATCTTCAACGGCGAACAACTCACCGACCTGCTAGCCCCACTCGAACTCGGATGGAAAGCACGCAAGGATGTTGAACTCGCGCTGATGGCTGACCTGCATCCCCTGCTCACCAAGCGCGCCAGTGGCCGCGATATCTCAGGATTGAGTGCGTATGAGCAGTAAGACCAAGACCAAAACCAACGCCACGACGGAAGAAGGCGCATTCATGCTGGTGCCGAAGCTACGGTTTCCGGAGTTTCATGGTGTTGAAAACTGGAAGGCACGAGTTGTGTCGCAGTTTGCAAAGATCACTACCGGAGCGAAAGACACGCAGAACAAAGTTGAAAGCGGCAAGTACCCATTCTTTGTGCGTTCGCAGACTGTTGAGCGCATAAATTCATACTCGTATGACGGTGAAGCAGTCTTAACTTCCGGCGACGGAGTTGGTGTTGGCAAAAATTTCCATTACATCATTGGGAAATTCGACTTCCATCAACGGGTTTACTGCATTTACGACTTCGACAAAGAGGTAAGTGGGCTCTTCTTTTACCTCTATTTTTCTGAGCACTTTGGTGAGCGCGTCATGCGGATGAGCGCCAAGAACTCAGTTGATTCGGTGCGCATGGCTATGATTGCCGAAATGCTCGTACTGTTGCCGCCCCTCGCCGAACAACAAAAAATCGCCGAATGCCTGAGTTCGGTGGACGAGTTGCTGACCGCCCAAGCCCGGAAAGTGGACGCACTCAAGACGCACAAAAAAGGGCTGATGCAGCAGCTTTTCCCCCGCGAAGGCGAAACCCAACCCCGGCTCCGCTTCCCCGAGTTTCAAAAGGCAGGGGAGTGGGAGCTGAAACGCTTGTCGAGTGAGGTGCATTTAATCTCGGGAATGCATCTGTCGCCGGACCAATACAGCACAACTGGCGAAGTGCCTTACTTCACGGGGCCTTCCGATTTCACCAACGATATTAAGAGCGTCACAAAGTGGACGAAACGCTCAACAAACATCGCAGCGCCGGATGACACTCTAATTACGGTCAAGGGAAGCGGCGTTGGAGAAGTGTGGTATTCGACTCTTCAGGCAGTGGCGCTGGGGCGGCAGCTCATGGCTGTTCGTGTTAAGCACGGCGCAAGCCAGTTCATTTTCCAGTTTCTACTGACGAAGAAGACACGTTTCGAGGACTTAGGCTCAGGGAACTTAATCCCAGGATTATCCCGAACCGACATCCTTGACATGGAGGCACATTTCCCGTCACCCGCTGAACAACAACGTATCGCCACGTGCCTGAGTAGTCTTGACGCCACGATCACCGCCGAGTCGCAAAAGCTTGAAGCCCTTAAGACTCACAAAAAAGGACTGATGCAGCAACTCTTCCCTTCACCGACTGAGGGGGAAGCATGAGCAACAAGCCAAAGATCAGCAAATACGCAAACCTTAAAACACTTGCTAGGAAGCTGCGCGACGATTTAGGCGGTGTAGATGTCATTCTCGCCTATGCCTACAACCGCACTGGCAAGACTCGGCTGTCTATGGAATTCAAGGACATCTACAAGCGAAAGAATAAAGGCGAAGCAGACACGCTCTACTTCAATGCCTACACCGAGGATCTTTTCACCTGGGACAATGACATTGAAAACGACACGGAACGCGGGCTAGAAATCAATCAAGCCTCGCGGTTCTTTGATGGATTCAAGAACGAGCCGTTGGAGCCAACCATTGATGACTATTTGAAGCGCTACGCTGACTTTGATTTTGATTTCACATTCAAGGAAATCAAGCAAGGCAAAGATTCATTTTCTAGGCCTGTGTTTGTCAGCTTTAGAAAAGGCGCGGAATCCAACATCAAGATCTCTCGTGGTGAGCAAAACATTTTTATCTGGTGCGTCTTCATGGCCATCTGTGAACAGATTTTGAAGTTCCCCGCCGCTTATCCCGGATTGAAGTACTTCTATATCGACGACCCGATTTCATCGCTGGACGATAACAACGCCATCTCAGTGGCTTGCGATCTTGCCAAACTCCTCCGCCGGGCAGCTCACAGGAAAGCCCAGAATGGCGAACCGGCGCCGATCAAGATCGTTTTTTCATCTCACCACGCCTTGTTCTTCAATGTGATGTGCAATGAGATTGGTAGAACGAAGGAAGATGAGCCCAAGGTATCTCATAAGCGTTACTTCGTGCACCGCCCCAACGGAGACGGTGTGTTCACACTCCGCGCCACAGAGGACACGCCATTTTTTCACCATGTTGCGTCTCTCGCTGAGCTGCACTTGGCTGCCGATCAAGCCACTGGAAAGCTTTACACCTTTCACTTCAATGCGCTGCGCAGCATCATGGAGAAAACGGCTTCGTTCTTTGGGCACGACGACATCTCGTTCTGCCTTAAAGCGCTGGAAAACGAGGAAGACAAGGCACTATTCAACCGCGCACTCAACTTGCTGAGCCACGGCAAATACGCCATTCACGAACCGACCGAAATGGGCGAAGACAACAAAGAGCTGTTTCGTAGTTTGCTGGGAGACTTCACCACTAAGTTCCGATTTGACCTGCCAGATATTCTTGAAGCGCCACCGGCCGCAGCCATTCCCGCGGCAGTAGCCGCACCGGTCACTGCCCCATGAACGACCTCATTCTCTACACCACCGACGATGGCCTGAGTCAGATCAAGCTGCTGGCGCAGGAGCAGACCATGTGGCTGACGCAGTTGGAGATGGCAGAGCTTTTCGACGCCACGAAGCAAAACATCTCACTGCATCTGAAAAGCATCTTCGAGGACGGGGAGTTGGGTGAGGACTCAGTTGTCAAGGAATCCTTGACAACTGCCGCCGATGGCAACCATCTCAAGCCTCACAACAAAGGCCTGATACAGCCGTTATTTCCATCAGCAAAGGAGCACAAGGACTCATGAACAAGGAACTCATTGCCCAAATGCAAAGCCAGTTCGACGCGCTGGCCCAAACGCACCCCGACGCGACCAACCTAGAGTTCTGGTTCGCCCGGGATTTGCAGGAACCGCTGGACTATGCCCGGTGGGAGAACTTTTTGACCGCCATTCAGCGCGCTGTCGAGTCATGTAAAACAACAGGTTACGACGTTGAGCACCATTTTCGTGGCGTCACGAAAATGGTCGGGCTGGGCAGCGGAGCCAAGCGCCCAGTCGAGGACTTCATGCTCACTCGCTACGCCTGCTACCTGATTGCCCAGAACGGCGATCCGCGCAAGGAGCCGATTGCCTTTGCGCAGAGTTACTTTGCCATCCAGACGCGCAAGCTGGCCGTTTACCGAAAACGCGCCCCGAACCGTGAATTCCCGATGCAGCATCCATTTGAATTTTCCACGAACCGCCGAGGAATCCTCGGTAGTTGATACCGACTAGATCCCATGAACGACACCAATCAAAAGCAATTAGGCAACACGCTCTGGAGCATCGCGGACAAACTTCGCGGTGCGATGGATGCGGATGACTTCCGCGACTACATGCTGTCGTTCCTGTTCCTGCGTTACCTCTCAGACAACTACGAGACGGCGGCGAAGAAGGAACTGGGCAAGGACTATCCTGATGTGAGTGGCGACGCGCGCAAGGTACCGCTGGCGCTTTGGTATGCGAACAATGTGGATGACATTCCAGAGTTCGAAAAACAGATGCGCCGCAAGGTGCACTACGTCATCCAGCCGCCGCACCTCTGGAACAGCATCGCCAACATGGCGCGCACGCAGAACGCCGAGCTGCTGAACACGCTGCAGGCGGGCTTTAAATACATCGAAACCGAATCGTTCGAGAGCACCTTCCAAGGACTGTTCTCCGAGATCGACCTGAGTTCCCCCAAGCTGGGCAAAAAGTATGAGGATCGGAACGCCAAGCTCTGCGACATCATCCAGAAGATCGCCGAAGGTTTGAACGAGTTCTCCACAGACGTGGACGCGCTGGGTGATGCCTATGAATACTTGATCGGCCAGTTCGCCGCCGGGTCGGGCAAGAAAGCGGGCGAGTTCTACACCCCGCAGCAAATCTCCGACATTCTCTCGGCCATCGTCACGCTGGACAGTCAGGAGCCGAAGACTGGCACCAAGAAGCGCTTGGAAAGCGTGCTGGATTTCGCCTGCGGCTCTGGCTCGCTGCTGTTGAATGTGCGGCACCGGGTCAAAGACGCAGGCGGCACCATCGGCAAAATTTTCGGACAGGAAAAGAACATCACCACTTACAACCTGGCGCGCATGAACATGCTGCTGCATGGGGTGAAGGACACGGAGTTCGAGATCTTCCACGGCGACACTCTGCTCAATGACTGGGACATGATGCGCGAGCTGAACCCGGCCAAGAAGCCGAGCTTCGATGCCATCGTCGCCAATCCGCCCTTCAGTTATCGCTGGGACCCGAGCGAGAGCATGGCCGATGACGTGCGTTTCAAAAGCCACGGTCTTGCACCCAAGTCCGCAGCCGACTTCGCCTTCCTGCTGCACGGCTTTCACTTTCTGAAAGACGAAGGCGTGATGGCGATTATCCTGCCGCATGGTGTGCTCTTTCGTGGCGGCGCGGAGGAACGCATCCGCACCAAGCTGCTCAATGACGGTCACATTGATACCGTCATCGGTCTGCCTGCCAATCTCTTCTACTCCACCGGCATCCCGGTTTGCATCCTCGTGCTCAAGAAATGCAAGAAGCCCGACGACGTGTTGTTCATCAATGCTGCCGAAGACTATGTGAAGGGCAAGCGCCAGAACACGCTTAGCGAAGCGAACAAGCGCCGAATCATCGACACCTATCAGAATCGCACGGAAGCACCCCGCTACTCTCGCCGTGTGCAGATGGACGAGATCAAGAAGAACGACTTCAACCTCAATATCTCTCGCTATATCAGTACAGCCGTGGGTGAGGAAGAAATTGATTTGAAGGCCACGCACGATGCGCTGACGAACATCGAGCTCACGATTCAAGCAGCGACGAACAAGCACAATGAATTCCTGAAAGAGCTGGGTCTGCCGCTTTTGCCAGGAGCTGAATCGAGTTCAGTGAAGAAATAAAAAACCATGACTCCAAGCTGGCAGCGTGCTCGTAAACACCGTACTGCAACAGGCTGAGTTGCTATACGCGAAGAAGATTCAGTTATTCGAAGTTTTCGAATAACTGCTTTCGATTATAAAAATCCTTCAAATTAAGCGTTGCAATCAGTGGCAGACCATCTCGAGGATGTGCTCGAAATGGTCTGCCTCCTAAACCTATCGAATTCGAGAGGTTTAAAACCGGGGCGGTTGAGGCGTTCCCATACCCAGATAGCTATCAGAGCACCCTTAACCTCCAGGGTGTTGATCTGAATCACCGGCCGTAATCACCGCACATTCTGCGGTGATTAGGACCGCTATTCGCCGCAGAATCTGCGGCGAATAGCCACAATCGCTAATCCATCACTGTGGCATCAACGCAAAACCGTGGCGTCGCAGTCACATTTCACATGCGTCAGAAAATTCTCACACTCGCCTAGTTTGTTCGACGCGATCACTCCGACATGGCCGCCTACAAGGGCGCAGTACCAATTGGGTTACAACCCATTCGTGATCTGCCTTACAACAAATAACGGAGAGCCATCATGCTGTGGACCATCCTGCTCATCGTGCTGTTACTCGCAATTCTTCCCACTTGGCCGTATAGCAGCGGTTGGGGTTACTACCCCAGCGGTGGTGTCGGCTTGATCTTGATCATCCTGATCGTCTTGCTGTTGATGGGACGCATATGACTGCGCGGTTTTAAAGGATGGGCGAAGCGCGTGGCGCTGTCATTCGCTTTGCCGAATAGAAATCGTCACAGGAGAACAACATGAAACGCATGCAAACAATGGTCGTTGTCATGGCAACTCTGGTTTCGATACCAGCTATGGCAGCGCGCATTACTTTTTATGAAAGCGAGGACTTTCATGGACGGGTGTTCTCGACGGAACGTGAGGTAAACGACCTGCGCAATTATGGATTCAACGACCGCGCCTCGTCGGTGATTGTCGATTCCGGCGAATGGCTGGTGTGCGAAGACATCCGGTACGGCGGTCAATGCGCTGTGTTGCGACCCGGCAGTTACGATTCATTGCGCCGCATGGGTGTGAACAATCGCATCTCGTCGGTGCAACGCATTAGCAGTCGCGGCGGTTACGACGACCGTTATCGCCCGGAACCGATCCCTCAACCCACTTATGAGTATCGACGCCGCGCCAACGAACGTCTGTATGACGTGCCTGTTTCTTCGGTGCATGCCGTAACCGGCCCGCCCGAACAGCGTTGCTGGGTGGAACAGCAGGAAGTGCGTGAACCGGAACGTCGCAATAGCAATGTCGGCGGCGCGATCATCGGCGGCATCATTGGCGGCATTATCGGTCACCAGATCGGCAGTGGCCGCGGCAACGACATCGCCACCGCAGGCGGCGCGGTTGCCGGTGCCGCAGTGGGCGCCAATGCCGGCCGTGGCGGCAGCAGCGTGACCACTCGGGATGTACAACGTTGCGAGAGCGTCAACCAAGGCCCGCCGGATTACTGGGATGTGACCTATCGCTATCGCGGTGTTGAGCATCATGTGCAGATGACCGAGCCGCCAGGACGCACGATTACCGTCAATCGCAATGGTGAGCCGCGCATGTAGTGGCTTGAGCGGCAGATGGAAGACACTCTTGATGTCTTGAGAACTTCCATCTGCCGCCAAATGGACGTGATTGGCTGACGCATAGCCAATGGGTGGCATGGCTCGCGATTGTTTCAAACCACTGCGACAAGACTTTTACCAAGCCGCGATTACAAGCACCGATAAACCGCCGGGTGCACTGCAAAAAACGCTGCGTAATTTCGCCAGCGATGTACTCGCTATAGCCTCTCAATAGCATGACAACAATCAAGTGCCCTGGGTTTTAAGATAGGCTTTAGCTGTCCTACCCCTTCTTGCGCTCGAACCGATGGACAAACCAGCTCGCGGGTCTGCCTTCAAGCAACTGCTGCATACCGAGTGGCAGCATCTCACTACCTTCCAGCGTAGCAATCGTCGCTGGCCGATGCCCTTGGCGGCTGCGTTGGCCAGTGGTCTGCCGTTGTTGATCGGCACTGCGCTGGGTCATCTGGAATACGGATTGGTGGGTTCGCTGGGTGGCTTGGTGTTTCTGTACTTGCCTAACACCACGATGTCACATCGCATGGTGGTGTTGATGGCCAGCGGCTTTGCCATGAGCGCCTGCTACACGCTGGGCATGCTCAGTCAATTGCTGCCGGCGTTGACCTTACCGATGTTGGTGTTCGTCGCGATTCTGGTCACCATGATCTGCCGTTTCTATCGCCTCGGCCCACCCGGCAGTTTGTTCTTCGTTATGGCCGCAGCGATTGGCACCTTCACACCGGTGGCGCCGCTGGAGATACCGCAGCGCGTGGGACTGATGTTGATGGGCTCGCTGCTGGCGGCGTTGATCGCCTTCGTCTACAGCCTGCACGCCCTGCGTTCGCGGGAACCGGATGCTGCCACTACACCCGCCGCCAGCTTCGATTACGTGGTGTTCGATTCGGTGGTCATCGGCTTGTTCGTCGCTCTGTCGCTGGCCTTGGCGCAGTTGTTCGCCATGCCCAAGCCCTACTGGGTGCCGGTGAGTTGCCTGGCGGTGATTCAAGGCACTTCGCTGCGCGCCGTGTGGAATCGACAACTACATCGCATCCTCGGTACAGGCGCAGGCTTGCTGGTGGCCTGGGCCCTGTTGTCGTTGCCACTGGATGCCTGGCGCATTTCGTTGATTATGATGGCGCTGGCCTTCGTCATCGAGATGCTGGTGGTGCGGCACTACGCCATCGCGGTGACTTTCATCACACCGCTGACGCTGTTGTTGGCTGAAGCGACCACACTGGGACAGGGCACACCTTCAGGACTGATTCGCGCGCGTTTCTTCGATACCTTGCTGGGGTGTTTGATTGGGTTGTTGGGCGGGATTTGTTTGCACAATCCCAGGTTCCGGGAAGTGGTGGGGAGGCCGATACGGTGGCTGGCGCCGAAGAGGCTGCATGTTGATTGAGGGATGTAGGTCGGGTGCCGCACCCGACAGGTTTGATTCTGATGGTGGGTGAGGCACCCACCCTACAACCATTCTCTCTCGTCATTCCCGCGCAGGCGGGAATCCAGTCGAAATAGGTGTCGCTACGCGACGCTTTAGTTACTGGATCCCCGCCTTCGCGGGGATGACGATTGGTGACGAGGCGATACCGTTTTCAACGCCACAACACCATGTCTATATCCCTCACCCAATCAAAACATCGTATTCCCATTCGCCGACTGTTCCGGTATCGGCTGAATCACATCCCAATGCTCAACAATCTTTCCGCTCTCGAAACGGAACATGTCGATGATGGCGGCGCCGCGGTCTGCGGGTGACATCTTCGCGTGGACATGCAGCGCCACCATGTCGCCCTCGGCGATCACGCGCTTCACTTCCAGATGTTTTTCGGGGAAGCGTGCCGCGAAACCGGTGACGAAGCCGATAAACGCTTCTTGGCCATCACCCACTTCCGGGTTGTGTTGTCGATAGTTGGGGCCGACATACAGGCGCACGGCTTCGGCGGGTTGGCGATTGTTGAAGGCCAGTTCGTAGAAGGCTACTGCAGTGCGTTTGTTTTGTTCTGGGTTGCTCATAATGGACCTTTAAAAATGAACGATAAATTTCTCTCGACTTGGTGTTCTTTAGAGCAGTTGGAAACTTCAGACAGGCGTAATGAATTACGCCCCTACATAAAGCTCGTGCCTTAATTCACGTAGCGGCGTGCCATATCGTCAATATGGTCACGCCCGCTTTATAAGACCACACAAATTTCATTTCAGTTATTGCTCCAAAAAAGACCTGGTATGCAAAACGACTAAGAAGCTGAAATTCCACCATCAATCACCATATCCGTACCGGTGATGAAAGAAGCCGCATCGGAACACAGGAACAAAACGGCAGCCGATACTTCAGCAGGCTGACCGATGCGTCCCAGCGGCGAACAGGCTTTGGGATCGATGGCTTGCGGCAGCACTTCTTTCACCAAGCCTTCGGTGCGTTGCGGTAACGGCGTTTCGATGGGGCCGGGGCTGACCACATTCACCCGGATACCGCGTTCGGCAAACTCGATGGCAAGCGTTCTACCCAATGCAACCACACCTGCCTTGCTTGCGGCATACACCGAGAAGAACGGCGGGCTCTTGCGTGCCCCTAATGAAGCGTTGAGCACGATGCTTGAACCACGTGACATCAACGGCAAGGCAGCGCGCACGGTGAAGAACACGCCTTTGAGATTGGTATCCAGCACGCGATCCCATACGGCTTCGGTCACTTGCTCGATAGGCAGGATGGCACCGATGCCGGCATTGACGAACAGCGCATTGATGCGACCATGACGTTCGCGCACGGTTTGCATGAAGTGTTCGATCTGCTGCACGTCGGACACATCCACCTGCGCGGCGGTACATTGCGCGCCCATGGCTTGCTGCGCTTGTTCCAGCGTGGCCGCATCGCGGCCGGTAATTACCACTTGTGCACCTTCGCTGACGAACTGTTTCGCCGCATCCAGGCCGATGCCGCTGTTGCCGCCGGTGACTACTACGACTTTGTTTTGGAAACGGGCGCTCATATCAGAACATCCCGTTGTTGTGCGCCATCTGCGTGGGCACGGGTTGATCTACATCCCAATGCTCGATCAACTTGCCGTTGGCGACGCGGAAGATATCCATCACCGCTATGTCTTGATTCAGCGGTTGCATCTCCACATGCACATGCAACATCACATAGTCACCATCGACGAAGGAACGTATAACCTTGACGGTGTGCTTGGGAAACTTGGCGTAGTTGCTGCGCATGAACTCCAGCACGCCTTCGGGACCATCGGCCACGTTGGGCTTGTGCTGAATGTAGTTGGGATCGAGAAACTCCGGCCAGCGATCGAACTGCCGCTTGATGATGACCGTGTCGTAAAAGTCGAGCACCAATTTACGATTGCGTTCTTCCTGCTCGCTACCGACCACACCAGTGACCATACTAGTGACTAGACCGGTGACAATGCCACTCATAAATAACCCCCGTTATTTAGCCGATGCTATTGGCCTGCACGAGCATCTTTTTGTGCTCTTATGCAGGCTTCTTGCAGCCCCGAATCGGTCCCGATTCTTACACAGGCTTGGCGTTGTTTGTCGACTCAGTTTTTAGAAGCGCAATGGCTGAACGAGCTAGAGCATTTAATCCTTCGCCGCCCGCCACATCGTGTTCGATGATTTGTTTACGCATGCGCGGTTCCCAGTAGCGGCGCAGATGTACAGCCACGCCCTGCACGGCCTCGCCTTCCTCGGTGGCGCTCTGGAAGAAATTGGCGATGTCGTTCGCCATCGTTATGAGTTGTTCGATATGCATAAAAATACGGGTTCAATCACGTAAACGCTGTGCATGCGAGTAAACAACATGCTGCTGCGTGCGTGCGAAGCCTATCAAGGTCAGGCCGGTTTTCTCGGCTAATTCAACGGCCATTGCGGTAGGCGCGGATACAGCGGCCACCAGCGTGACGCCCAGCGTCGCGGCCTTCTGCACCATCTCGTAACTGGCGCGACTGGTGATCACCAGATAACCCAATGTGCAGTCGACACCTGCTCGTATCAGGGCGCCGATGACTTTATCCAGCGCATTGTGGCGGCCCACATCTTCACGTATCACCTGAATACCCTTGCCTGGTAATACCCAGGCCGCCGCATGCACGCTACCGGTTTGCGCATTCAAAGGTTGATGCGTAGTTAGTTCGGCCAGCACCGCGTGCAACTCAGTGACACTCACCGATGGTCCGGCACTGACAGGCTCAGGATTGCGAATGGCTTGTTCGATGGTCTCTGCGCCACACAGGCCGCAGCCGGTGCGACCGGAGAGATTGCGTTGCCGACGCAGTAACGCAGTGAAGCGTTCACCGGTGATGCCGATGCGCACTTCCAACGCACCCCCTTCGTTGAACAATTGCACTGACTGAATCTCATCGGCGCTCTGCACCACTGCTTCGCTGAGCGTAAAGCCCACGGCCAGATCTTCAAGATCGGCCGGTGTGGCCAGCATCACCACATGCGGGATGCCTTGATAGGTCAGCGCCACCGGTCGCTCTTCGGCAACCTGGTCCATCGTCTGCACTACCTTGCCATTGCTCCAGCGTTGCACGCGCACTTCGCTATGCAACGGCACTGCATTCGCTACTTCGTTAGCCACGGGCGGCGATTCAAGTTTGGCTGACACTGCGGGCTCGCACGATGTTGCGTTGTCTTTCCGTCAATTCGCGATGACGTTGTTGCCATGCCGAGGGCTGCGTCACCTTCACCACTTGCACGGCAGTGACCTTGTACTCGGGACAGTTGGTGGCCCAATCCGAATTCTCGGTCGTCACCACATTCGCGCCGGACTCGGGGAAGTGGAAGGTGGTATACACCACGCCCGGCTGCACTTTTTCTGTAACGAGTGCGCGCAATACCGTCTCACCAGCGCGGCTGGCGATGCCCACCCAATCGTCGGTAACAATGCCGCGTGTCTCGGCATCGTCTGGATGAATCTCCAAACGATCCTCGTCATGCCACACCACATTGTGCGTGCGGCGCGTCTGCGCACCGACGTTGTACTGCGTGAGCACACGACCGGTAGTCAGGATCAACGGGAAGCGGCTGGTACTGCGTTCGCTGGTGGGCACGTACTCGGTGACGAAGAACTTGCCCTTGCCGCGCACGAACTCATTCACATGCATGGTCAGCGTGCCATTCGGCGCTGCGGCATTGCACGGCCATTGAATGCTGCCCAACTTGTCGAGCTTGTCGTAACTCACGCCGGTGAAGGTGGGTGTGAGTGCCGCAATCTCATCCATAATTTGCGACGGATGTTGATAGTTCATCGGATAGCCCAGTGCATTGGCGAGCAGCACCGTCACTTCCCAATCGGCATAACGCGCTTTGGGCGGCATCACCTTGCGCACGCGCGAGATGCGCCGCTCGGCATTGGTGAAGGTGCCGTCCTTCTCCAGGAACGATGAGCCCGGCAGGAATACATGCGCGTACTTGGCGGTCTCGTTGATAAACAGGTCTTGCACTACCACGCATTCCATCGCCGAGAACGCCGCAGTGACATGGTGCGTGTTGGGATCGGACTGGGCCAGGTCTTCACCCTGGATGTACATGCCCTTGAAACTGCCATCGAGCGCCGCCTCAAACATATTGGGAATGCGTAAGCCCGGTTCGGATTCCAGCGTGACATTCCACACCGACTCGAACAGCGCACGCGTCGCGCCATCGGAGATGTGTCGATAACCGCTCAGCTCGTGCGGGAACGAACCCATATCGCAGGAGCCCTGCACATTGTTCTGGCCGCGCAGCGGGTTCACGCCCACGCCTTCGCGACCGAGATTGCCGGTAGCCATCGCCAGATTGGCAATGCACATCACCATGGTGGTGCCCTGGCTATGTTCGGTCACACCCAGGCCGTAGTAGATCGCGCCGTTATTCGCCTGCGCATACAGGCGTGCAGCGCCGCGCACTTGATCGGCTGGTACGCCTGTGACGCTTGCCGTCGCTTCGGGGGAACGATCCGGATTTGCAACAAAGGCACGCCACTTGGCATAGGACTCAGCTTCGCAACGATCGGCAATATAAGCCTCGCGTGACAGACCTTCGGTGACCACCACATGCGCCAGTGCATTCATCAAGGCGACATTGGTGCCCGGACGAAGTTGCAGGTGATACGCGGCTTCGATATGCGGCGTACGCACCAGTGAAATCTCTCGTGGGTCCACCACGATGAGTTTCGCGCCTTGACGCAGGCGACGCTTGAGCTGCGAAGCAAACACCGGATGGCCTTCGGTGGGATTGGCACCCACCACCATCACCACATCGGACTGCATCACCGAGGTGAACGCCTGCGTGCCCGCCGATTCACCCAGCGTATGTTTCAAGCCATAACCAGTAGGCGAGTGACAGACGCGCGCGCAGGTATCGACGTTGTTGTTACCGAAGGCGGCGCGTACCAGTTTCTGCACCAGGTAGGCTTCTTCATTGGTGCAACGCGAGGAGGTAATGCCACCGATGGAATCTTTGCCATAGCGCGACTGAATGCGCTTGAACTCACTGGCAGCATGACTGATCGCTTCCTCCCAGGACACTTCGCGCCAGGGATCGGTGATCTTGTTGCGAATCATGGGATGCAACACGCGGTCCGCATGCGTGGCATAGCCATAGGCAAAGCGGCCTTTCACGCAGGCATGACCTTGGTTCGCATGACCCTCGCGATTAGGCACCATGCGCACCACTTCATCGTTCTTAACCTCGGCCTTGAACGAGCAACCGACACCGCAGTAAGCGCAGGTGGTAGTGACCGAGCGCTCCGGTGCAGGGGCAGCAATCAAGGTTTTTTCCTGTAATGCCGTGGTGGGACAAGCCTCTACGCAAGCACCGCAGGAAACACATTCGGAATCGACGAATGATTCGGCCTGGCTCGCTACTACGCGCGAATCGAAACCACGGCCTTCGATGGTAAGGGCCAGAGTGCCCTGCACTTCATCGCAGGCACGCACGCAGCGAGAGCAGACGATGCAGGCGTTGGGATCGAAACTGAAATAGGGATTACTGTCGTCCTTAGCTAAACCGATGTGACGTTCGCCATCGTTGCCATAGCGCGTGTCGGTGACACCCAATTGCTTGGCCATCTCCTTGATCTCGGTACGCGCTGCATCTTTCAGCAGTTCTCGCGGATGATCGGAGACATAAAGTTCCATCACACCACGCCGCAGCTGCGACAATTTGTCGCTCTGTGTACGAATCTTCATGCCTTCCGCAACCTGCGTAGTGCAAGACGCGGGATAACCCTTGCGGCCTTCGATCTCCACCAAGCACAGACGGCAGGAACCGAAGGCCTTCAGGTTATCGGTGGCGCATAGCTTGGGAATCTGATTCGCAATGCTGGCCGCGGCACGCATGATGGAAGTGCCGGCGGGCACCGTGACGCTGACGCCGTCGATGTCCACCGTGACGGATTGCTTGCTGTCGCTAAGCGGTGTGCCGAGATCGTGATGGTCTAAGGAATACATAGTTCACTCCATCAAGGCCGACGCACTTTCAGGAAATCTTCCTTGAAGTACTTCAACGCACTTTGCACCGGGAACGGCGTCATGCCGCCCAGGCCGCATAGCGAGCCGTTCAACATGGTGTCGCACAGATCTTCAAGCAACACCAGATTCTGTTCGCGCTGCACGCCGTGCATGATGCGGTCGATCACTTCGACGCCACGCGTTGAACCGATACGACAGGGCGTGCACTTGCCGCAGGATTCAATTGCGCAGAACTCCATCGCGTAGCGAGCCATGCGCGCCATATCGACGGTGTCGTCGAAGGCCACGATGCCGCCATGTCCGAGCAATGCGCCGATGCCGCTCAAGGATTCATAGTCCAGCGGCGTATCGAATTGCTCGGCAGGAATGTAGGCACCGAGTGGGCCGCCAATCTGCACAGCTCTGAGTGGTCGTCCTGAAGCCGAGCCACCACCATAGTCATACAACAACTCACGCAGGCTCACGCCGAAGGCAAGTTCTACCAGGCCGCCGCGTTTGATATTGCCCGCCAATTGAATGGGCAGCGTACCGCGTGATTTACCCGCGCCGAAGTCGCGATAGAAGGCCGCGCCCTTTTCAAGAATCACCGGCACGCTGGCCAGCGAGATCACGTTATTCACAATGGTGGGCTGACCGAACAAACCCTTGATGGCCGGCAGTGGCGGGCGCACACGCACTTCACCGCGCTTGCCTTCCAGACTTTCCAGCATCGACGTTTCCTCACCGCAGATGTAAGCGCCTGCACCCAGGCGCACTTCGAGATCGAAACGCTTGCCGCTGCCACACACGCTCGCGCCGAGATAACCGGCGGCATACGCTGCGGCAATGGCCTGCTGCAAGACACGATGCGCATGCGGATACTCGACACGCAGATAGATATAGCCCTGGGTCGCGCCCACCGCGATGCCAGCAATGGTCATGCCTTCAATCAAGGTAAAGGGATCGCCTTCCATCAACATGCGATCGGCAAAGGTGCCGGAGTCGCCTTCATCGGCATTGCAGGTCACATACTTCTGCGCAGCCGGCGTATCCAACACGGTCTGCCACTTGATGCCGGTGGGAAAGGCGGCGCCGCCGCGACCTCGTAAGCCAGAGTCGGTCACGGCTTGCACAATCTCGTTGGACTTCATAGTCAGTGCGCATTGCAGGCCGCGATAACCACCCTGCTTTAGATAATCCTGCAAGTTAGCAGGCTCGATCACCCCCACACGCGCGAAGGTCAGGCGTTGTTGATTCTTGAGATAGGGAATGCCTTCGGTGAGTCCCAGCGATAGAGCATGTGCACCGGCATGTAAGAAATCGGCATCGAATAAACCAAGCACATCGGCTGCTGCAACTGGGCCATAAGCATGACGGCCCTGTGCCGTTTCAACTTCCACCAATGGCTCCAGCCAGCACATGCCACGCGTGCCATTGCGCTTGATCACCACATCGACGCCACGCGCCTGTGCCTGCGCAGCAATCGCTTTAGCGACTTGCTCCGCACCCAGTGACAGGGCTGCGGCATCCTGGGGAACGTAAACCACCATGCTCAATTGCGCTGCTCCCCATTGGTATCGGCGAGACGGGCATCGGCCAGCAGTTCATCGAAGCGCTCGGCCGAGACGCGACCATGCAATTGTTCGTCGATCATCATCGCCGGCGAGCAGGCGCAGTTACCCAGACAGTACACCGGCTCCAGCGTGAACTCGCCATCGGCGGTGGTCTGATGAAAGTCGATGCCCAGTCGCTGTTTGACATGCGCCTCCAAGCGTTCGGCGTGCATGGACTGGCAGGCCTCGGCGCGACACAGCTGGATGACATGCCGTCCCGGCGGCGACTGGCGAAAGTAGTGATAGAAGGTAACCACACCATGCACTTCGGCGCGCGACAGATTCAGTTCCTGCGCCACCAGCGGCACAGCCTGCGGCGGGACGCAGCCAAATTCATTCTGGATGGCGTGCAGCACCTGCAGCAGCGGCCCGGGCTGACCGTGGAATCGCGCCACAATTTCGCTGATTTGTTGTTTCATTGCCGTTGCGCCGCAAACACGCTCCACATGATACCGAAATGTCACCGTTATACCGGGCACTGTACGGCGCTATTGCGACCGAATGAAGTACGTGCGTAACAGAATGCTGCAAGAGTAGGCCTGCGCCGGTATGAGGACCAAACCATTTGGTACTACCCGTACCCTACTTGCAGCGCTAGATTCGATTCTCTGTCTTTGCAAAAAATAAGGAGCTGATCATGTCACTACGTATTGGCGATAAAGCGCCGGACTTCCAGGCGCAAACCACCCACGGCGTCATCAACTTTCATGAGTGGCTGGGCAATTCCTACGGCATCCTGTTCTCGCATCCCAAGGACTTCACGCCGGTGTGCACCACCGAGCTGGGCTCGCTGGCCCGCCTGCAACCCGAATTCGACAAGCGCAACACCAAGGTCATCGGCCTGTCGGTGGACCCGGTAACCGATCACACCCGCTGGCTGGAAGACATCAAGGACGCCACCGGCGGCGAAGTGAAGTATCCCCTGATCGGCGACAGCGATCTGGCCGTAGCCAAGTTGTACGACATGCTGCCCGCCGATTCGGGCGCCAGCTCGCAGGGCCGCACCGCAGCGAACAATCAAACCGTGCGCACCGTGTACCTGATTGGCCCGGACAAGTTGATCAAGGCCATTCTGATTTACCCGATGACCTCGGGCCGTAACTTCCAGGAAGTGCTGCGTCTGCTGGAGTCCATCCAGCTGACTGCCACGCACAAGGTGGCTACACCTGCGGATTGGAAACAGGGCGAGGATGTGATCATCGCCGGTTCCGTGAGCGATGCCGAAGCAAAGGAGAAATATCCGAACGGTTGGAAGACTGTGAAGCCGTATCTGCGTGTGGTGCCGCAGCCTAAGTAAGTGCTGAGGATAGTTACTACCTGGGTTTGACCGCTACAAGATGCCCCCACCCTAACCCTCCCCCGTCGAACGGGGGAGGGGATTGATGAAATCCTTCCTCGCTTAGGGATGAGGAACCGATTACTTGCTCACCTTCGCTTGCTATCTCACTAACCTGCGAGTGAGTGTTCGATTTAAACAGCCCTCTTCACTTGCCCTCCCTGGCTTAGGCGTGCATCTACATCTTCGCTTATCCCCTCCCCCGTTCGACGGGGGAGGGTTAGGGTGGGGGCGCTCCGCCTTCGAGTGAACCTTTCACCCGACCACACCGAGCCTCAACCTCATCAAGTTGAGTAACGAATGACTGCAACAAGCACACCCATCAATTAGTGCTGCCAATGCACCGACAGCGCTAGAATCACCCTCAACGCAATCGAATAACAAATCAGGAAGCACTCCATGCTGTTCGAACAAATCGCCACGGGCGGCTGCCAGTCGTATCTCATCGGCTGTCCCGAAAAACATGTCGCCGCATTGATCGATCCTGAAATCAGCCAGCTGGATCATTACCAAGGACTGCTGGCGCAACATGGCCTGCGCCTGCGCTATGTCATCGACACGCACACCCATGCCGATCACTTCTCGGCCTCACATCACATCGGTCAAACGCTGGGCGTGCCGGTAGTGATGCATCATCTCAGTCCCGCACCCTTCGCCGATCTGCGTCTGGATGATGGCGATATCTTGATCATCGGCAATCTGCGCCTGCAAGCCATGCATACGCCGGGACATACCCGCGACTCCATGTGTCTGGTGCTACCGGATCGCGTATTCACCGGCGACACCTTGTTGATCGGCGGCACGGGCCGCACTGATTTGCCGACGGGTGATGCCGAAGCGCTGTACGACAGTCTCTTCAATCGCCTGTTAAAACTCGATCCGGCATTGAAGGTATTTCCTGCGCATGATTACAAGAAACAAGGCTCAAGCACCATTGGCGAGGAAATAGCCAACAATCCCCGCCTGCAGAAACGCGAGCGCGCTGAGTTCATCGACATGATGCAGCATTTGAATCTGGCAGCGCCCACGCATCTCACCGAAGCCCTGCGTACCAACATGAGTGGCGGCAAAACTGTGCAACAACTATTGAGCGATGCGGCCGCGAAAACGCCCTTCATGTCACTGGATGAATTAAATGGTCGACTGATGCAGGGCGCTGATCTGGTGGTGCTGGATGTACGCGAGAAGGATGCTTATCAAGCCTCCCACATTGCCGGTGCGCGCCACTTGCCACGCGGACAATTGGAATTACGTGTGAATGGCGAATTGCCCGATCCCACGCTGCGCATCGTCACGGTGTGCGACTTCGGCAAGATTTCTACATTGGCGGCGGCGACGTTGCGAGAGCTAGGTTATCTGCGCGCAGTGGCGCTGGATGGCGGCATGAAGGCCTGGCAGGAACGGGGGCTGCCGGTGACGCAGGATTAAAACTGTAACAAGAGCCAAGCGTTTACACGCCTTGCTACTAAATGTGCTGGCTTGTGTGATCTGAATGAAGAGCGAGGCACGCCTAATCCTCTTACGATCTCAATGTAGGGGCGTGATTCATCACGCCCTCTGACGGCGATGCAGACGGGCGTGATAAATCACGCCCCTACAGTTACAGCATCAATGTAGCTATATCTCGCCCTGCCCTCTCCTATGAAAAGGGCACGCTGCACACATCGCCTCAATGCACATTCACATTGATCTTCCTCGGCTGCGCCTGTGCAGCTTTAGGAATATGCAGCTTCAGCACGCCCTGCTTGAACTCAGCACTGACCTTCTCTGCATCCAGTTCCTTCGACAGGGTAAACACACGACGGTAGCGCGGCAGGCTGACTTCAGCGTGCAAGGCGCTCATGCCTTCTGGCGGGTTGAGTTCCAGTTCGCCTTCAATGCTTAGCGCATCGGCTTCGACATTCAAGGTGAGTTTTTCCTTGGGCACGCCGGGCAGATCGGCATACAGCGTGATGCCGGTGGCGTCTTCGATCACATTCACCGGCGGCGTCATGTACTCGTTGCGTGCAGCGGCTTTGCGACTTACGTTGGTGTTACTCATAGTGATGATCTCTTGAAACTGTTCGTTAAACTATTCGTTGCGATTACTGCACGCTGATGCGACGCGGCTGCGCGGCCTTGCGGCGTTGAATGCTCACGCGCAACACACCATCGCGATAACTGGCCTGCACGGCATCGGGATCGGCATCTTCCGGCAGTGTGACCACGCGGCGGAATTTGCCGTTAAAGCGTTCTTCAATATGAAGGTTGATTTGCGTATCCGGCTTATCCGCTTTCGGCAAATCGCTGACGCGTTCACCGGCAATGGACAGCACGCCCTTCTCGATGCTGACATCGATGCTGTTGGGATCGATGCCGGGTGCGAAGCAATACACCTCCACCGATTGCGTAGTTGTACCTACATTCATGGCGGGATAGCCGCCACGGGCCAGACCGCGGATGCTGGGCGAGATATCGAAGGCCTGCTGCATCTCTCTTTGCAGACGGTCAAGTTCGCCAAACACATCGCGGGAAAACAGAGTTCTGTACATGGTGAAAATCCTCCATACCCAATATCAACAAGACAATTTAAAACGGGGGTCATGACGTGACGCCGTGGCGTCCGATGCGCTGGATTTAGGGATGGCCGAAAAAATTTCAATGCCTTGAAATTTCGATCCCGCGCCACCATGTGCGAACTCTGAATCGGCCGGCTGCTCTATCTATTTGAGTAGTACCTGTCTTAAATAATGACGTGGAGATTAGGCGAGCAATGACGTCATTCCCGCGAATGCGGGAATCTAGTGAAACAACTTCTTACTGGATGCCCGCCTGCGCGGGCATGACGAACTTCGTGCTCTTGAGATAGATTCTGATGAGCTTGGCTTCCAACTTCGCAACCTTCGATCCTTCGGAGCCTGCATGCAATTTAAGGATTACTACGAAAGCCTGGGCGTGAAACGCGATGCCAGCGCGGAGGAAATCAAGAAAGCCTTCCGCAAGCTGGCGCGTAAATATCATCCGGATGTCTCGAAAGAGCCGGATGCCGAAGCGCGCATGAAGGAAGTCAATGAAGCCTATGCCGTGCTGTCGGATGCGGAGAAGCGCGCCGCCTACGATCAAGTAGGTCATAGCTATCAAGGCGGTCAGGATTTCAAGCCGCCACCGGATTGGGATGCGGGTTTTGAATTCTCGGCGCACGAGCGCGGCAACGATGCCGAGTACAGCGAGTTCTTCGAGCAGCTGTTCGGACGCATGGGCGGCATGCACGGCGGTTTCGGCGCGCGCGGCGGTAATTTTCAGATGCGCGGCGAGGATCACCACGCCAAGGTGCTGCTGGATATCGAAGATAGTTTTCACGGCACGACCAAGTCCATCAGCCTGCGCAGCGCGCAGCTGGATGCGCAGGGCATGCCGGTGATGGTACCGCGCACCTTGAACGTGAAAATTCCTAAAGGCGTGAGTGCCGGACAAACTATCCGTCTTGCCGGGCAGGGCGGCACGGGGCACGGCGGCTCGCCTGCCGGCGATCTGTTGCTGGAAGTGCAATTCAATCCGCACGCTACGCTGCATTGCGAAGGTCGCGACCTACATATGAGCTTGCGCATTGCCCCTTGGGAGGCCGCACTGGGGACGGCACTGACTGTCGATCTGCCTGATAGCAGTATCAAGGTACGCATTCCGGCCGGCGCACATGGCGGTCAACAATTACGAGTGAGGGGCAAGGGTATTCCCAGCCAACCGCCCGGCGATTTGCTACTCGATCTGCAGGTGGTGCTGCCGCCGGCAGATACGCCCAGGGCACGTGAACTGTATGAAGCCATGGCCAATGAATTGAACTTCAACCCGCGCGAGGGTCGTCATGCGCAGTAACGATAGTGATGAAGTGTTGATCGGCGTGGTGGTGGAAGAATCCTGGCTGACGCTGGAACAGGCAGCGGCCGCTTGTTCGGTGGAGGCCGCCTGGTTGCTGCGTCATATCGAAGACGATCTGCTGCCCGGCGTCAGCAGCGTGGGCGGCACCTGGCATCTGTCCAATGCCTCACTACTGCGCGCCCGGCGCATGCGCCGGTTGGAACGCGACTTCGACGCCGGACCGGAGTTGGCGGCACTGGTCAGCGATATGCTGGATGAGCTGGATAGTTTGCGGCGAAAGTTGCAGCAATTTGAGCGGTGAGTTGTTCACCATCCCAGAAGCATCTAACGGAATTCGAGCTCTCAAAATCTCAGACGGGCGCAATGAATTGCGCCCCTACATAATGCTTATCCAAATGTAGGGGCGCGATTCATCGCGCCCGTGCCTTGTAACACCAGCATTGGCACAAACGTGGCCACATGCACTCCCCTAATCCCGCCATGCGCTCGCTGAATTTCCCGGCACCCACCCGCCACCGTATGATCGACCCGTAAGCATCGAATCATAAGAATCGAACCATAAGTTTCTGCCATTGGCATCCAGTTAGGGGCGACGTAACTTGAGCAACGAAAAACAAAGTGAATTGAATCGGGCCTCGCTGCTGGTGGCGTTCGCCGCCGCCATTGGCATGTTTGTCGGCCCCACGCCCATGGCCTCGGCGGTGGCCAGTCTGTTCATGGTGCCGCTGTCCAAGGAGTTCGATCTCTCGCGCACCATGATTTCGGCCATCCTGTTGGTGCAACCGATTACTGTTGCCATTTTCAGCGCCAGCTGCGGCCGCGCGCTGGATCGCTTCGGTGTGCGACCGGTGCTGCTGCCCATCATCATCCTGTTTGCTATTGGCATGTTCGCCATGGGCCTGGTGCAGAACGTGTGGCAGATGGTGGCTGTGTACGTGGTGCTGGGCATTTGCGTATCGGTGCACTGCTATTCGTCGTACACCAAGGTGATCTCGCTGTGGTTCAGCCAGCATCGCGGACTGGTGATGGGCACGGTGATCACGCTGGGTTCCGGCCTGGGCGCCACCATCGTGCCGCAGTTCGTACGCGGCTGGATCGAGGAATATGGCTGGCGTGGCGCTTACTTCGGCCTGGCCGGCGTGATCCTGGTGCTGGGTTTCCCCATTCTGTTTTTCTTCCTGCGTGAGCCCGCGTTCGCCCGTGTGCAGAAACAAGTCGCCGGTGTCACTGAGTCGGTGCTGGCTGGTCTCACCCGCACTGAAGCAATGAAGACCCGCACCTTCTGGTTGATTTTCTGCGCCATCATTTTCGCGCCCATGGCCATTGTCGGCACCATTGCGCACTCGGTGGCCATGCTCACCGAACGCGGCTTCGATTCGGGTACCGCCGTTACCGCGCTGTCCTCCGTATACATCGGCGGCATGATGGGTTATCTGTCCTCGGGCTATCTGCTCGACAAGGTGCAGACGCCGAAGATCGTGCTGCCCTACTTCACTGCTGCTTTGTGTGGCGTAGCAATTCTGCACAGCACCACTTCGGCCAGCATGCTGGTGCCGGGCGCTATCTTGCTCGGTTTAGGTCAAGGCTCGGAAATGCAACTCGCCGCTTACCTGACCTCGCGCTTCTTTGGTTTGAAGGCCTATGGCGCGATCTACGGTTCCTTCTACGCCGCCGGCAACATCGGCATCGCCACCGGCATCATGACCATGGGCATCGCTCACGACATGGCCGGTGGCTATGCACCGATGAAGTATGTGTTCATCGGTTGTCTGGTGATGGTTTTGATCTTGTTGGGCAGCTTGGGCGCCTATGTGTACAAGCGGCCGACGGAAACGGATGCGGCGGCGGGAGAGGCTGAAGCGGTTAAGGCTTGAGGTTTCTGTTTGTTCTCACGCTGAACTTTGAGTTGTTCGGTCGCTGAAGCGCCCCCACCCTAACCCTCGGCAACCGCTCCCTGCGTTGCTCTACCTCCTGCATCCATGCAGTCGTCCCCCGTCGAACGGGGGAGGGTTTCGGAAAGTGGAAAAGGCCTCAAGAGCTTCGATGATGTGACTAGCTCTCCCTGATTGCGGAGAGAACTAACAGAAATAGATTTCTGAAGTAGATTTCTAGAAAGAAGTAGAAATCAAAAAAGATAAGCGCAACACCACACCCACTACCCTCGACGACTCAGTCCCCTCCCCCGTTCCACGGGGGAGGGCCAGGGTGGGGGCAAAAAGCCAGCAACTAGCGTGTCGGCGCAATCACCACCGTTTCTTTCGCCACCAAAGTGCTCTGCTTGCCAAACAAGCCAGCACCAATAGCAGCAGTCTGTTGATCAATAGCCGCCAACAGCCGCTTGGCATCCGCTTCACTCGCCACCCAGATCTCACCGATGCCATCGACTTCGTCGGTAGCCACATTCGGCATATTGGTAGCCAGATTAGCCGCAGTGATATCGGACTGCACATAGCCCTGCACGCCCTCAATGCCCAGCACCGCGTTGGCATAGGCCTGGCTCCACTGCTGGCGGAATTGCTCCACCGACAATGATGCATTACGACCGAAGAAGGTGATCAGCTTGAACGTGGGCGAGGTACCAGGCGGGGCACGCAGCACGCGCTCGGCAGTGGCAAAGCCAGTGCGCGCGCCCATGTAATTAGGACCGTCACTGAACCAGCGCTTCACTTCCGGGGTCTGCGTCAATGCCATCATGGCTTCGCGACTGTCGAACCACAGCTGGGCAATGCCGTCGAGGGTCATGCCGATAGCCAATGACGCGATGCTGGCGCTGTGCTGCACCGACAGAATTTCATTCAGCACGTAACCGCGCACGCCATTGATGCCGGCGCTCATCGGCGCGTGCACATTGAACCAGTGATCCACGAACTGCGCGTGGCTCTTATCGTTCAAACGTACCTGCAAACCAAAACTCTTCAGCACAAGCTTCTCCTCGACCTTGCCTGCCGGCAACTTGAAATTTCACCAGCCTAACAGCGCCTTTGCCGGCTTGGAAATGCAGTGCATGCATCATCAAATACACCGCGCGAATAACCATGAACCACATGCATGGCGCCACAAATATTCAATATTTCTCGCCGCCGTTTTTTTGCCTTACCCTGCCGCGCCTCGGATGCAGGTGGTGTGGCCCGCTCATAAATGACATTTATTGGCTCACGCCCGGGCGGCGGTACAAGCGCCCATTCGCTCGCGAATATGCGAGGCGTAAACTGCAGCGCCATTGCAATCTCCAGTTTCAATCTAACGCACGAATCAAGAGTTAAACCATGGGCAGATTAAGCAACAAAGTCGCCTTCATCACCGGCACCGCCGATGGTCAGGGCCGCGCCGCAGCACTGCTGTTCGCACGTGAAGGCGCCAGTATTGTCGGTTGCGATTTAAAAACCGAAGCCGCGGAAGAAACAGTCGCCCTGGTGAAGGCCGCCGGCGGCAAGATGATTTCGCGCAGCCCGGTGGATCTGGGCGACGGCGCCAGCGCACGCGCCTGGGTGGAAGCCGGCGTCAAGGAATTCGGCGGCATCGACATTCTGTACAACAACGCCGCTGCGGTGCGCTTCGACATGTTCGGTGAGCTATCGCAGGAAGACTGGTCGTTCACGCTGCGCAATGAATTGGATCTGCTGTACCACGTCACGCAGGCAGTGTGGCCGCACCTGGTGAAGCGTGGCGGCGGCGTAATTATCAATACCGCCTCGGCTTCGGCACTGCGCGGTAATCCACGTCTGGGCGCCACCGTGCATGCCGCTGCCAAAGGCGGCGTGATTGCCATGTCGCAACAGCTGGCTGCCGAAGGTGCGCAGTACAAGATTCGCTCCAATGTGATTTCGCCGGGCGCGATTTCCAGTCCCGCCACCGAATGGATGGGCCCGCAGGCCGAACGCGTGCGTGCTTCTATTCCACTGGGTCGCTGGGGCAAGCCCGAAGACATCGCCTACTGCGCGCTGTATCTGGCCTCCGATGAAGCCAGCTGGGTGACGGCGGCCAACTTCGTGGTGGATGGCGGCATTACCGGCATTCGTGTGTAAGTTTTGAATGTCGCGCCGTCCGGGTGGTGCTTGCTGAGATTGCCCCCCACCCTGCCCTCCCCCGTCGAACGGGGGAGGGATTTAGGAGACGCGCTTGCAGATTGCTATCTGCTGCAGATCACTATCTTTATCTCCGCCCTCTTTTAATTTTTCTCTCGCCATGCAAAGGATATAGCTCGCTCGCGAGCGAGCGAGCGAGCGATAGGCCATCCATCCCCTCCCCCGTTCGACGGGGGAGGGTTAGGGTGGGGGCGCTCTTAGTTCACTTCCAGCTCACTTCCGAAACACAAAATAAACCGCGCCCAACATGCACAGCGCCGCCCACAGATAATCCAGCTTGATCGGCTGCTTCATATAGATCAGCACGAACGGCACGAACACCGTCAGCGTGATCACTTCCTGCAATATCTTTAACTGCGCCAGATTAAGCTCGGTATAGCCGATGCGATTGGCCGGCACCTGCAGCAGATATTCGAACAGGGCAATACCCCAGCTGATCAACGCCGCCACATACCAGGGCTTGGCAGAGAGATTCTTCAAGTGTCCATACCAGGCAAAGGTCATGAACACATTGGACAGGGTCAGCAGGATTACAGTGCGGGCGATTACCGGCATGGGCGAAGCTCTACAAATATCACTGCCCGCGACTTCAACACTCCACACCCAGATCGCGCAAGGCCTGGATGGTTTCTTGGGGCGACGCATGCTGGATGGCATGCCAGCCTCGTTGACGCGCCGCCATGACATTGGGCAGCAAATCGTCAATGAACACCGTGCTGGCGGGTTGCAAACCAAAACGTTCTTCGGCCAACCGATAGATATCGGCGTGCGGCTTCATCACCCCGGCCTGAAACGACGGCAGTGCGTCGTGCACCAACGCGCGCAAATTATGCTGCGCATTCAAGTGCGCCCAATGCAGGTCACCCACATTGCTGAGCAGGTGTACGCGGTAGCGCTGGCCGAGATCACGTGCCAGATCGAACATGGACATAACTGGCTTGAACATGTCCAGCCAGCCACGCTTCACCAGCATGCGATCGAGCTCAGGCGCCAGCTCATGTAAACGGTCCACCAGCATGGCACTGCTCATTTCACCACGCTCGTGTGCTTCAAGGTCGATGGCGGCGATCACTTCCTTGATGTTGTAACGACAATTGCCCTGACGCAGATAACTCAGTAAGGGCTCGAAATCCAATTCAACCAATACCCAACCCACATCGAAAACCACTGTCTCTATTTTTGTATTCATCAATTCGTTATTCATCCGCGCCAATATTCCAGTAACCACATACTCGATGCAAAGCTCAACACATAGGCCAGCAGCACATGCCAGCCGTCGCGCAACCAGGCCACGGCACTACGCGCCTGAGGAAATTGATTGCACAGGGCCACGCCGGCCGATGACCCGAACCACAGCATGGAGCCGCCGAAACCCACTGCAAAAGCCAGCAATCCCCAATCGTAACCGCCCTGCTCCAACGCCAGCTTGGTCAGCGGAATATTGTCGAACACCGCTGAAATCCAGCCCAGCGAGAAGGTACTAGCCACCGATGGCGCCGGCAGTTTGGACACCGGCAGCAGCGATGCCATCAGCACCAGCGACAACAGAAACACCGCACCGCGCAGGCTTGCCGGCAACACCGACCAATCCGGTTTGCGAATGACGGCTGTCACCACAATGGCCAACCATACGGCTACACCCATGCAAGGCCATTGCTCTGCCAACCAGGGCGCATACACATTCACTGCAACGTTAACGACAATGGCCGTAAGCAATATGGACAACGCCACCCACAGACGCGCGCCATCCAACCTTACATCCCTTGGCGCATCGCGCATGATGGGTGCAAAGCGCTGCTGCTGATGCGCGGCAATCAAACCCGTTATCAACAGTGCAATGGCGGCCGGCAAGTAGGCATGAAATACCTGCCCGGGACTGATGCCGCTCAACCACATCATGGTGGTGGTGGTGTCGCCCACCACGCTGCCGGCGCCACCTGCATTGGCGGCGGCCACTAACGCTGCCAGGTAACCCACATGCACACGACCGCGAAACACCACATGCGCCACACTGCCACCCATCATGGCGGCGGCAATGTTGTCGAGCACTGCGGACAACACAAACACACAGACCAACAACCACCAGGCGCCGCGCCAATCGTCGGGCAGCCACGCGGGCAGCAACTGCGGCAAGTGACTGGCTTCGAAGTGCCGCGCCAATAATGCGAAGCCACTCAGTAGCGCCAATAGATTGGCCAGGATCACCCATTCGTGCCGCAGATGTAGCAACAGACCTTGCAGGCCTGCCCCCTGTGTAAAGCCACCCACGCTTAGCTTGTAAACAATCACACAGGCCAAGCCAATCAATGCCAACGGCAGCGCATACCGATGCAGCAGTGCAATGCCCGCCAAGGTAAACGCAAAAATCCAGAATTCGGGAAGCGCCAGTAACGTCATGAGTCTGCGGCAAGCCTACGGCACTCGGCACGTTCGCAGTGTTACCGGCCTACGTCAATCTTTTCTGCCGTTTCAATATCGTCATTGTCCAAGCGGCGTAGTAATACTAGGCAGCCTGCGACAGGGCTACTCGATGCGACTCTTCATAAGCACTACGCACGCTGGAATGAAGCACGCCACTATTCGTTTCGCAATTGAAACGCCCCACCAGTTCATTGAGCGATTCCACCTGTGTGGCAGTTTGTTGCGACGCGCTGGCCAGCGCCTGAGCCGACATGGCCGCCTGCTGAGTAACGTGATCGAGGCTGGTCACGCCGCTGGCAATCTGCTGCACGGTGGTGGCTTGCGAACCTACCGCCTGGGTGATTTCGCGCAGCAGCGAATCTACTTTTACCGTGGAAGCGACGATGTCCTCCAGCACCAGGCCGACGCGCTTGGAAATATCCACGCCACGCTGGGCGCGCTGGGTTGAAGTACTGATATAGCCGGCGGTCTCCTTGGCGGCAGCCGCAGAGCGCTGTGCCAGGTTACGCACTTCTTCGGCCACTACTGCAAAACCACGCCCGGCCTCACCGGCACGTGCTGCTTCAACCGCAGCATTCAATGCCAGCAAGTTAATCTGGAACGCGATCTCGTCGATGACCTGGTTGACCTTGGCAACTTGCCCCGATGCTTCTTGAATTTCACGCATGGCAGTCGCGAGATTGGCCACTTCGGCGGCACCGCGATCGGCAGCTTCATGCGACTCCGCCGATAACTTGTTGGCCTTCTGTGTGCTTTGCACGGTTTCCTGAGCAAAGCCCGATAAGGTGGCCAGCGAGGCAGTGAGTTCTTCCAGACCTGCCGCCTGCTGCGATGCGCCGTTAGCCATGGTGTTACTGGCCTCGCTCACTTCGGCGGCCTGGTGATTGATGGTAGTGGCACTGCTGCCCACTTCGGAAATCACACCACGCAGTTCAATCACCAGCCGGTTGAAACACTGCGCCAACTCGGCAATCTCATCCTGCGTATTCACCGGCACCTGCTGATTGAGATCGCGGGTGCGTTGAATGTGCGAAATGGTGGTAATCAACTGCGCGATGCCCAGCGAGATACCGCGAATGATCCACCATGCTGCGAGCAGCGACAGACTCACCGCCAAGGCGATGATGATTACACCTTCAACCTTGGAGGCAGCAACGGTTTTCTCTGCTGCTTCTTGCGCACGCTGGGCAGCAGCCGTAATGCTATCGGTTGCCTGTTCCATACGACCTTCAAGGTCTTCGAACCCCTGTTGGAAGGTGGCCATGCGCGCCCGCGCGGCAACTTTGTCCTTGGCTGCCAGAGTGACCATGGATTCGGCATCGGCAATATAGGTTTCGATTGGCGTACGCACTTTATCCAGCGCCGCAGTCACCTCAGGACTCAACTTCAATTGCAGATTGTCCTGCACATGCGTACGAAAATTGTCGGCGTGCTCCTTGAGATTGGCCGATACCGAAGCGCGCTCAGCATCGGTTTCCGCCAACAATGCCGATAGCACATCGCTACGCAAGGCATCGTGCATCATGTCTGCGACCTGATGATTGCTCAGCGCCTTGTGCGTCAACAACACTTCGGTCAGGCCTTCAGCGGCGCCGGAGTTGGCCCGGTATGAGTTCCAGCCCAGCACCAAAAGCATAAGCAATGTGAAGCCGGTGAGACCGAATAAGCGTGCACGTATCGTCAATTGCATAAAACAAGTTCCGCCAGGAAGCCTTTGCCCTGTTATTAGCCCCCACATCGGCCAAGCCCCCCGGACGCTTAAATCTTATTAACTCATCGCACCGTAAAATCAGGTTTTTTCCTAACGACTAACTAATAACCATGGCTCACTACGAGCTCGAAGCAGGATTGGCTCACACCCTCATGCAGGTCAGGGAATACCTAATCAAGTTTTATGCGGCTGCGTCGCTAGAGCGAGATACCCTTATTCGAGATATCACCTCTGTGTTGCCCAGCCATCGCCAGGCCTTGCATTCAAAAAACCCCTCCTTCACCACACTGCTCGCGTGGATATTGGTGGTATTCGATCCTTGGCGCTGCATTCAGCCGCACCAGTCAGGCCCAACCGGTGGAGGCACCGCCCAGCTATGAAGTAAACGCCGACTTCGACGCCGAGTTGTGGCGCAATGCCCAGGGTGGCTTAGGTATTGGCAATCGTTTTCTGGATCACGGCATAGTGAGCCTAACGGTCAACGGCGAAACCGCACTGGGCGTGCCGAGCTTGAGTTTTTACGGCTCGACGCTATTCACCAATGGCCAACATATCAATGACGATTTGATCGGCAGTGTCCAAGGTATCAGCAACATCGAGGCACCGGCAGCACTGCGCCTGTATGAGAGCTGGGCGGAATGGCTGTATGGCGCGAATAAGAATTCCATCAAATTCGGCCTGTACGATGTGAATTCGGAATTCGACACGATTGAAACGGCAGGCCTGTTCATCAATCCATCGCATGGCATCGCTCCGGACTTTTCACAATCGGGATTGAATGGCCCATCGATTTTTCCCAGCACCAGCTTGGGCCTTCGTAGCTGGCATCAACGCGGGCCGTGGACTTTGCAACTGGCTGTGCTCGACGGCATACCCGGCGATCCCGATCACGAGACACGCAGCACTATCAAGTTCGGTAAACACGATGGTTTACTGTTATTGGCGGAAACCGGTATCGCTACCGAGTCTGGATTGCGCACCGCTGTGGGTTATTGGCGCTACACGGCCAAGTTCGATGACTTACTAGCGACTGATGCCGACGGCGTGGCAATCCAGCGCGATAACAATCACGGCTATTACGGTTTTGTGGATGCACGCTTGAAGGCACAGCAGGATGACTCAACCGGTTTGAATGCCTACATCCGCTATGGCAAGGCCAATGACGATATCAACGCTGTTAGCAGTTATCTGGGCGGCGGCATTGTGATGACCGGATTGCCGGGACGCGCATCGGATCAACTGGGGCTGGCAGTGGGTACGGCTATGGCCGGCACGCCATATCGCGAGGCACAGGCCTCGCAATCGCTTGCCACCACTCATCACGAACGTATTACTGAACTGACCTACTTCACGCCGATCACGCCCTGGCTGTCCTTACAACCGGACATTCAATATGTCGAGCACGCCGGTTTCGATGCCGGCGTTGGCCATGCCTGGGTATTTGGTTTGCGGCTTGAACTCACAGCGGCGGTACGCAAGTAAGCGAACTTATACGTCGATGCGCATCAAGCGCAACGGCGACTGCGTCGTATCCAGCTTGAGCACGAAATCGAAACGATCCACCTCTGTGCATAGTTCGAAGTCCGCCTGCGGCGCGTAATGCTGACAGGCAGGATCGAAGAACTTGTCGGCCGCCGGCGCAGCACGCAGGCGTGTGCGAATGTCGGCGGTGGGATAATCCTCGCCACACAATCTCGCCAGCAATAACTCGGCGCAGAGATCATCCTCCGTACAGCGTGTTTCGGCTTCATAGCCCATGCGTACCAGCGTCACTTGCTCGGGTGCACGCCGGCGTATGTAACGAACGATGGCCTTTGCATTCACCAAGGCGCCAGTCAACACTTCATCGGCTCCCATCGCATTCACCAACCCCTGCGTTCCCGCATGGGTGGTGTGTATCAACTCACGTCCGCGCACATCGCGCTGCGTGACATGCGCGGGTGAGTTGCCGCCGTCGAAATCCGGCGGCGGTTGCGCATGACGCTCGCCGAACAATAGTCGACGCGGATCGTCGCGCTTCAGCTGACGAGCACGCTCCAGATCGTCCATGGGCAGCACCGCGGTCGCGCCACCATCTAAGGCATAGGCCGCCAAGGAAAAGGCACGGAACACATTGATGACCACGGCAATGCCACGTGCGGCACGCGCACCTACAACAAAATCGGTTACTACAACTTTCATATGCAATGCTTTATCGGCGATGATGTGGTCATGCGTTATTCGATATCTGCATTCTGCCTCAGTCTATTGTTGAACGTCGCGCTATTCGCCACACCCAGCGCTGAAGCGCAACAGGCCGACCACTTCACAGAAACGGCCAAAGAACTACTTACCGGCAAGCGGCATCCCGATCTCAAGCAAGGCGATCTAAATGCAGAACAGGAAGTGCTGCAACAGATCTATTCACAACGCCAATTCGCGCCGCTGTGGTACGACCAGGAGCAGCCCACTGCACAAGCACTGGCCCTGTTGACCATCCTGCGTAGCGCCGGCAGTTATGGTCTGCGCGCCGCCGACTACGACGGCACGAGCTTGACCTACCAGTTGAATCAACAAGCTGTGCAAAGCAATCTGCCCGCGGAACGTCGCGAGCGATTGCGCGCGCAATTCGATGTCGGGCTCAGCACGGCAACGTTGCGCTTTATCAAGCATCTGCACTATGGTCGAATCGATCCGCGTAAGGCCGGCTTCAATCTAGGCGCCAATCGCGGCGAGCTGGACCTGGCAGCCAACCTGCTGGCGCTGACTAGTACCCAGGATGCTGCGGCTACTATCGCCAAACTCGAACCGCAGTTCTTTCACTACCAACTATTGAAGACCGCGCTGGCGCGTTATCGTCTGCTGGCGGTGGACGAAGAACTAACCCAGTTACCCGCTTTCAAAGCGCGCTCCATCAAGCCGGGCGAGATGTATGAGGGCGCACCGGCGCTGCGTCGTTTATTGGTAGCAGAACAAGATCTGGCAAAGGATGCCGTTGCTCCTGATGAGAACACTACGCTGGATGCCGCATTGGTAACCGGCTTGCAGAATTATCAACGCCGCCATGGCCTGGGGGCCGATGGTGCGCTGGGCAAACAAACCTTTGCCGCACTCACCACACCGTTCGCCAGGCGAGTGCAACAGATCGAGTTGACGCTGGAACGCTGGCGCTGGCTGCCTTCGTTGCAATCACCCATGATTGTGGTGAACGTACCGCAGTTCAAATTATTTGCCTTCAACTCGGCCGATGATCGCGAAGCAAACTTACTGCGCATGGATGTGATTGTCGGTCAGACCTTCCCGCACACACAGACGCCGATTTTTCTGGCCGACATGAAGTATGTGGTGTTTCGTCCGTACTGGGATGTGCCGCGCGATTTGCTGAAACGCGAAATACTGCCGGCCATTCACAAGAACCCCGCCTATCTGCAACGCAATCACATGGAATTGGTGAAGGGTCAAGGCGACAACTCGCCGGTGGTGCCGGCCACGCCGGAAAACATTGCGCAATTGGCAGCCGGCAACCTGCGATTGCGCCAACAACCCGGCGATGACAATGCCCTGGGTGAGGTGAAGTTCATGCTGCCCAACAGTTACAACGTCTACCTACACTCCACCCCAGCCAAGCAATTGTTTGGCGAGTCGCGCCGTGCCTTCAGTCATGGCTGCATTCGCGTCAGTAATCCCACTGCGCTCGCTCAATACGTGTTGCGTCATGCCGCCGAGGAATGGAACGAGGAGCAGATCAAGGCCGCGCTGAATGGCCAACCCAATCAACGCGTGAACTTGAAGCAGAACATTCCCGTACTCATCATGTATGGCACCGTCATGCCCAACGAGGCGGGCCAGGTGCAGTTCTTCGACGATATCTACAACTACGATGCCAAGCTGGCGAAGCTGTTATAGCACCGCTGCGCACGGCTCCTGATCGGCCCTGCGCCTTCGACATGTCTCGTGCAATTCACATCCACCAAGTGCAATTCATTGCACTCGGCAGGATTGAGCGTCAAGATTCGACAAGAGCTCTGACGCAGGCCTGAGCCTCAACCATCATGGCCGCTGAACTCGTGGCCGCTAATAAAATCACTGTATCGCGGCGGCCTTTCCTGAAGGGGATACTCATGAAAAATTTCGTCATTCGTTCCGCTTTATTGCTGACCGCATTGGGCGCCAATGCCTGGGGCGCCGGCGCCACCGATATGAAGGGTGCGGACACACCCAACGGTAAAATCGTGCGTGAATTCGTCGAGATGGAATTCAACCAGCACAAACCTGCCGAAGCCTTCGACAAGTACGTGCACAAGGATTACAAGAACAAGTACATGGGCAGCGCCCGCGTGATCGAGAACAACAATTTCGAAGGCCAGAAGGCCGCCGAGACACGCGTATTCGGCGGTCCGCAGTCGGCCGGCATGTCCATCCAGATCAGGAAGATCGTTGCTTCGGAAGACTTCGTGTTTGTGCAAGGCCTGGCCAAGGGCAAGCCCGATGCAGTCGGCGATCAGTTGTGGATGCTGTTCCGCTTGAAGGATGGCAAGATCATCGAGCATTGGGATATGCATGCCGGCCTGCCTGAGAATAGCGATCCTGAGTTGTACTATTAAGATGTTGTATTACTAAGATGCACAGAGCGGGGACACCGATGAAACCTTCATTGCTCTTCACGATGTTGCTGGCTGGCGTTCCCGTATGGGCACAAGTGGCCAGACCCACCGCCGATGAAGCCAAGATCAGTGTTTACGATGTGCCCGGCGGTGGCGCCTTCAGAAGCGATGGCTTGAGCTCGGAACCGGGTCTGACCGATGCGCGCGATTTCACCGGCACCTGGAATACCCAGGCCGGCAACACGCTGCAACGCTTCATGGCATTGCGTGAAGCGCAGGCACGCAGCACCAATTCATCCGCTGGTCCTGCTCCTGACGCCACTTCTGGCTCAACTGCCGGAATGAGCGCTGGTCCGCCTCCAGGTGATGCACCTCCAGATACGCCCGTAGCAGGCGCCGCACTGCTTAACCTGCGTGCGCAACAATCCGCCAAGCTGGCATGCATTCCCTCTGGCGGCGTGGCCTCGGGCGGCGATGGCCCGGTGGAAATCATTCAGACCGCGGATCAGCTCACCTGGATGGCCGAAGAGATGCACAACATCCGTCGCATCTTCCTCAAAGGCAGCTTCACGCCCAACCTCGCTCCCAGCTTCTATGGCGAAGCCATCGGACATTTCGAAGGCAACACCCTGGTGGTGGAAACGCGTGGCATGAAATCACTGGCACCCGGCGTGCGCATGATGGAACGCATCAGCAAGTCCGATGAAGGCCGCGTACTGCACAATCAAGTCAGCTATGTCGACGCCAATGGCAAGACCACCGGCGCGGCGCGTGAAATCACGCTTTACTACAGACCCAACGAAAAGATGATGGAGTGGATCTGCGAAGACAATGGCCAGGTCTATCAACCCGGCGTGTATGGCCGCGATCTCTGAGGACAACATGAAGTCGTTATCACGCATCGGTATCAGTCTCTGCGCCGTCCTCGCTTGCAGCGCAGGCGCATACGCTCATCACGCGGGCATTGCCTACGATCATGGCAATCAGCTCACCGTCACCGGTACGGTGAAAGAGTTTCAATGGACCAATCCGCACACCTGGATCATCGTCATGGTACCGGATGGCAATGGCGGTGAAGAAAAGTGGGATCTGGAAGGCACCTCCATCAACACGCTGGTGCGTTCCGGTTGGACCATCAAGACGCTACAGGCCGGCATGAAGGTGAAGATATTGGTGAGCCCACGCAAGGACGGCACGCCCGGCGGCGAATTCAACAAGATCATCGCCATCAACGATGTTCCGTTCACACCGCCGGTGGCCAAATGAATCGCTTCGCTACATGGGCATGTACATTGAGTCTGGCGCTGGCGGCCACCTGCCAGGCTGTCGCTGCCGATCAAACGCAGTTCAATGGCACCTGGCAACTGCAGGGCGCTGCGATCAAACAATTACGCACCGCCGATGGCAAGTCGCCACCGCTGCGTCCCGAAGCGCGCAAACTTTATGAACAACGTATCGCGCAACTGGCCAAGGGCGATCGTTCCTACGATCCCGGTCTGCAATGCAAACCCTTGGGCAATCCGCGCCTGCTTTGGGAAGAAAGTTTGCCTTTCGATCTGCAAGTAACCGCGAAGCGCATTCTCGTCGGTTACACCTGGAATCGTCTGCATCGTTTGATTGATGTCAAAGCGGGAGAACCGGGAGTTGCCGGCCCAACCTATATGGGCACTTCCACCGCGCAGATCACCGGTGACACCTTGGTGGTGGAGTCCGGTGGCTACAACGACATGACGCTACTCGATGCTTCTGGTCTGCCGCACAGCGACGCATTGAGCATGACTGAACGCTACCGCGTGACGAATAAGGGACAACAATTGGAATTGCGCATTCGCTTTGTGGATGACGCCACATTCACGCAGCCATGGGAAGCGCTGGTGAAGTTCAAGCGAGTACCGGATGGCCGGGTTCGTGAGGATGTATGCGAAATACGGTTAGGGCTATACAAAGAAACCCCATAAATTGAATGTAGGTTGGGCTGAGTCTTCGAAGCCCAACATCATCAACAAGTCGCTACAAAGAATGTTGGGCTTCGAAGACTCAGCCCAACCTACGTCAATCTATCCCACCCAGCTACGCACCCTGCCGGTATCGACGTGTACAAAGTTCGATTTAGCGTAGTACCCAACACCGCCCTGCTGATGCGCCAAAGCAAGTTGCTGCAGCTTCTTGGTTGAAAAACCAGTGATGCGGATATCGATGGCCTTGCCTTCCATGTGCAGGCTTTTCTTGGCCACTTCAGAGGAACTCTTGCGCAGCATGGCGTTGGTCTGCGGCGAACGATAGGCCGAGATGATTTCAAACGTGGCATCACGATCGGACAGCACCTGCAGCTGGTGCAGGATATCCAGCAGGCCGGTATCGATGTTGGCAACTTCGCCTGTTCGGAAATCGCGCAGGAAGCGATTGAGCGGCGCAACGCACTGCGCCTGGAAGGCGCCATCGCACCAGTAGTTCAACGACAGTTTTTCACCGGTGTGGGTATGCACAAAATTCAGCGTGCGGCTATCTCGCGTAGGCAGCAAAGCCTGTGCGTTCAAACCAGCGAAAGGCGCAAGCAACAAACCACCACCGATTGCACCGAGCAGCGAGCGTCGGGACAAAAGCAACTCAGGCTGGGTGGTGATCACTCGGCTCATGGGTTTGGCAAGGTTGAATGCAAGAAAGGATGAGCGAAGTTAACGCCACAGCACCTGAGAGGCAAGTGTGCGGAGTTTGGGACTCGGGGCGAGCCGTAGTGGGCATGTAGGAATGACTTGTTGATGCAACACATAGAATGTCGATCAAGCCATGCCCAGGTGGCCCAACAAAAGCACACAGCTGTTGCGGAAACTCGGCGTCAAAGAAGAAGGGCGCGATGAATCGCGCCCCTACATCTACCGTATCGTAGCGGCGTGATTCATCACGCCCGTTCTGCACTCAGCGTCGTCGCTGTAACTTCACCACACGACCTTCCGCTGCCGGACGCTCGTTCACCACCACCACCTTGGCACGGCGGAAGAAGTTGAAATCCGTGGCCGAAGCCCAGGTGTAGGCGCCCATCATGCGACCGACGATCAAATCACCGATTTCCAGTTCGGGCAGTTCGATGTTGTCGTCGATGACGTCGATGGAATCGCAGGTAGGGCCGGTGAGCACGCTGGGAAACAGCTGCTTGCCTTCCTTCAATGCAGAGACCGGATACTTGGCGTGATCGAACATCTGGCCGCTGTAGGAGCCGTACACGCCATCGTCCAGGTAGTACCACCAGCGGCCATCGCGCATGGCGCGACCCATCACGGTGGATACGGCAATGCCGGCAGGAGCGGACAGGAAACGACCAGGCTCAGCGATCAAGCGTACGTGCTTGGGTAACTTCGCCAACGCCTCACGAATCGGCGCACAGAAGTCTTCAATAGCTGGCACCGACGCGTCGTATGCCACCGGGAAGCCGCCACCGATATCGAGCACTTCCAGCGCGGGCAAACCGGCCAGCAGCGCTTCAGCAATCAGGTTATTACAGGCGTTGATGGCTTCGATGTACTTGGTCGGCTCAGTGGCCTGCGAACCCACATGGAAGCTCAGGCCCTTCACGCGCACACCCAGCGAACGCGCCAGTTCCAGGAGGCCCAGCACTGCGCCGGGCTCGCAACCGAATTTCTTGGACAGATCCACCACCGCATTCGGGCTGCGGAAGGACACGCGGATCAGCAGTTCGGCCTTCTTGCGATAGCGGGCGAACTTGCGCACTTCGTCCGGGTTGTCGGCCACGAAGGTGGTGACGCCGTAACGCAGCGCATCGCGAATGTCGCTGTCGCGCTTGATCGGATGGGTGTGAATGCAGCGCTCGGGCGCAATGCCGGCGGTCTTCACCAATTCCACTTCACCAGTGGTAGCCAGATCGAAGAACGCGCCTTCGTCGCGCAGACAGGCGACCACCGCAGCGTGCGGCAGCGGCTTCAGTGCGTAATGCAGATCGACGCCGGGCAATGCCGCCTTCAGCGCGCGGTACTGGCTGCGCACCTGCTCGCAGTCGAGGATCAACAGCGGTGAACCGAAGCGCGCGGCGAGCGAGCGGATAGCCGCTTCATTCAGCTGCGTGGCGTCGTTGTCGGAGGAAGATGAGAAATGAGACAGGGCCTGCACGGCCGCACGGGGTAGCACCTTTAGTACCTCTAATTACGCTGCAAACACACTTAACCAACCCACTCAAGGATCTGGTCGAGCGGCACCTGCAGCTTAATTAGGCATCCTGGTCGTCTTACGAAGACTAGGCTCTGGGTGCTCTCTTACTCAGGCGCGGCGACTGAGCATCGCCGGCGCGCGCAATGTAGCAAAATCATTCTGCGATGCAAGAACTGCGTCGCGTTTTTTTAATAACGATTTTTTATTTCGGGTGATGCCCTAAAGCCGGTTGGCAATAAGAACGCCGCAAAGGTCGCACAGCACGACTCACATTAATCCGGCTTCATCTCCGAAGTCCGCCTTGAGCGCGGCAATATCCGGATCGTAGGTCACCACGTTCTCCGCGGCCGCAGCGCGCCGCAGACGATCACGCACGGCATCCCACTTCTCGCCCTCGGGCACTTCTTCCACCAGAATGATGCGTGCGCCGGCTTTGTCCAGCGTGCGAAGATTGGCGTACAGACTGCGCGCGTAGTGATCGGGTCGCACACCGGCATTGATCCAGGTCATGTGCTCACTGGCCTTGCCGGGCGGACGCATGGCCAGCACCGCCACCTTCTCGCGCTCGTCGGTGAATTCGGCCATCACCGCTTCCAGATTCTTGCTGGGCACGATGTTCATCGGCGTACCCGGCGAGTAGTGACGCGCCAGCATGCCCGGCGCGCGCGGCGCATCCGGATCGGGCGCAGCGGTCACTTCGGGCACCACCGCCTGCAATTGCGACAGCGTGATCGCGCCCGGACGCAACAGGTGCGGTACGTCACCCACACAGCTGACGATGGTGGACTCCAGACCGATCTTGCAGTCCTCGCCGTCGAGGATCTTCAGATCGTCACCGAACTCTTCGCGCACATGCTCGGGACGTGTCGGGCTGATGTGACCGAAACGATTGGCCGAAGGTGCAGCAATGCCGCCGCCGAAGGCCGTTAACAATTGCTGCGCCACCGGATGACTGGGCACGCGAATCGCCACTGTATCCTGACCGCCGGTCACCACATCGGCCACCGCGGGCGCACGCTTCAACACCAATGTCAGCGGCCCCGGCCAGAAGGCCTCGGCCAGCTTCAATGCAGCGGGCGATGGATCGCGCGCCCAGCGCGGCAGAAACTTGGGATCGTCGATGTGCACGATCACCGGATGCGAGCTGGGCCGCCCCTTCAACTTGAAGATCTTGCGCACTGCTTCCGGATGATTGGCATTGGCGCCCAGACCATAGACAGTCTCGGTGGGAAACGCGACCAACTCGCCGGCGCGCAGTGCTGCGACGGCTTCTTGAATCTCTTCTTGGGAAATGCGGGTGATGGCCATAGGGGCGCAATGATACACGGCTGGCCGCGTTCACCTCGTCTCGACATCCACGACTGTCACCGGCCTGCAACAGCAAGTGCATCTGGCCGCAATATGACAGCTCTAGCGTGCCGGCATCGTAGCGAACCGAGACCGCCATGCAGGCCACATCCAGCGCCGTCCACAATCCCTTTGAATTGTCATTGCAATTGCAACGCCCCTGGGCGCAGCTGCCCGGGCTGAATCGCTGGGTGAACGCCGCCGCCACGCGCGCTTTGGCCCTCGCACCGCTAACCCGCGTGTATCAGGCGCTGGAACACTGTCATAACGTTACGGAGTTCACCGGCACCGCATTACAGGTGATGGGCGTCAGCAGCCATATTGCCGACGCCGATTGGTCACGCATTCCGACAGAAGGTCCAGCCATCGTGGTAGCTAATCATCCTTACGGCGGACTGGAAGGCCTGCTGTTGATGAACCTGCTGTTGCAACGGCGCAGCGATGTGCGCCTGCTGGCCAATCAACTGTTGTGGCGTATCCCGGAATTGCGCCCGGTGCTGATTCCCGTGGATGTGCTCGACCCCAGTCGCAAGTCGGCCAACTTAAGCGGCCTGCGCACGGCGCTGGCTCACGTCAAAGCCGGTGGGTTGCTGGCCATGTTTCCCGCTGGTGCCGTTTCACATCTCCACCTGCAAGGCGCGCAGATAGTCGACCCCATCTGGAATCCCACTGCTGCGCGGCTGATTCGTAAGTGCAATGCACCGGTTACGCCCATGCACTTTGCCGGGCACAACAGCGCCCGCTTTCAACTGGCAGGGTTGATTCATCCCCTGCTGCGCACTGCCCTGCTACCGCGCGAACTGGTCAATAAGCGCAATCATCAGATTCAAGTCAGCGTGGGTAATGCCATTCCTGCTGCTCAAGTAGAAAGCATTGAAGATGATGCGGCACTGGCAAGCTTGTTGCGCGTCCAAACTTATGCACTAGCCAAATCAGCCAAGCAGCGCATCGCCAAGCCGTTGCAGTGGCGCAAAGTGCAACCAGCCGTTAGCACTGATGTCGCTCATGCGATTGCCCCCACGCTCATCGCCGCCGAATTGAACAATCTACCGCCCGAACAAAAGCTGCTGGATGCGAATGGCCTGAGCGTGGTGTATGCACAAGCGACGCAGCTACCCTGGACGTTGCAAGAGCTGGGTCGTCTGCGTGAACTGACCTTCCGCGGCGCGGGCGAAGGCACGGGCCGCGCGCTGGACATCGATCTATTCGATAACTACTACACACAGCTGATCTGCTGGAATCCAGCCACGCGCGAAATCGTCGGCGGCTATCGCATCGGCGCCGTGGATGAAATTCTAAAAGGCTATGGCTTGCACGGCCTGTACACCCATACGCTTTTCAAGTTTGGACGTGAATTGCTGAATCATCCCAACATGGCCCATGGCATGGCACTGGAACTGGGACGCTCCTTCGTGCGGCCGGAGTATCAACGCAGCTTTGCGCCGCTATTGGCGCTATGGCGCGGCATCTCCACCTATGTGTCACGCCATCCACAATATCGCGTGCTGTTCGGGCCGGTGAGCATCAGCAATGACTACTCACCTGCATCGCGAATCATGCTGACGGAATTTTTGAAACAACATTGTTTCGATGCCGAATTGTCGCGTCTGATCAAGCCACGCACGCCAGTACGGCGGCGACATCCTCTGGCTGGCCTGAGCAGGGACTTCGCGCAGCTGCCCGATGTCGATACCGTCTCCGCATTGTTATCGCAGCTGGAACCGGATCAGAAAGGCGTGCCGGTGTTACTGCGTCAATATTTGAAACTGGGCGGCAAATTGCTGGGCTTCAATCTCGACACGCAGTTCGGCGACGCCATTGATGGGTTGATCATGGTGGACTTGCCGAAGACGGATTTGAAAACACTGCAGAAATATATGGGGAGAGAAGAAGCTACGAACTATCTTCTCCGTCATGCCCGCTCAGGCGTGCATCCAGTGGAAAAATAGTTCAACTGGGTTCCCGCCTTCGCGGGAACGACGAATTGTGCATTGCCTGCCAATACCAAGGCATTCTCTCAAAGAAGCGATTGGTAAAGATCTTTCCAATCCGGATTGAATTCTTCAATCAACCGAAGCTTCCATTTACGGTTCCAATGCTTTAACTGCTTCTCTCGCGCGAGAGCACCATGCATATCGGCGTGCAGCTCGAAGAACACCAGTAAGTGAACACGGTATTTCTGCGTAAAACCATCGACCAGGTTGTTCTTGTGTTGCCAGATGCGCTGAAGCAAATTGCTGGTTACGCCAATATAAAGCGTGCCATTGCGCTGACTAGCCAATATATAGACTGCAGGCTGCATCGCTAACGCACTCCATTGCGCACAACGTTTCCGTCATTCCCGCGTACGCGGGAATCCAGTTGAATAATTGCTTTACTGGATGCCCGCCTTCGCGGGCATGACGACTCCCCCTACTCACGATCCTTCAAATTCTCAGGCATCAATCCCCTGCGACTTCAAATACTCATCATAAGTACCCTTGAAGTCGACAATGGTGCCACCGGCTTTCACTTCGATGATGCGATTGGCAATGCCGCCGACGAATTCACGGTCGTGCGACACGAAAATCAACGTGCCCGGATATTTCTCCACGCCGATCTGCAGTGATTCGATGGTTTCCATATCCATGTGGTTGGTGGGTTCGTCCATCACCAGCACATTGGGTTTGATCATGGTGAGCTTGCCGTAAATCATGCGGCCCTTCTCGCCACCGGATAGCACCTTCACCGACTTCTTACCATCGTCACCGGTGAACAACAGACGACCGAGCGTGGCGCGCACGATCTGCTCATCATCGGTGGGGCCTTTCCACTGGTGCAACCAATCGAGCAGGGTTTCATCCTTGGCGAAGTCGGCCTGCGGATCCTGAGGCATGTAACCGGGCTTGGCATTTTCCGACCAGGCCACCTTGCCCTTGGTGGGCTTGAGTTCGCCGATCAGGCAACGCATCAAGGTGGTCTTACCCACACCGTTGGCGCCGATCACGGCAATGCGTTCGCCCACTTCCACGTTGAAGTTGATGTTCTTCAACACTTCGGTCTGCGAATCCGGATAGGTGAAGCTCAGACCTTCGATTTCGAAGGGCACGCGGTGCAGTTTCTTTTCTTCTTCGAAACGAATGAACGGGTTCTGGCGCGACGAGGGCTTCATGTCCTCGATCTTGATCTTCTCGATCTGCTTCTGACGCGAGGTGGCCTGCTTGGCCTTGGACTTGTTGGCCGAGAAACGGCGCACGAATTCCTGCAGTTCGGCCACGCGTTCCTTGGCCTTCGCGTTCTGCGCCGACAGCAGTTCACGCGCCTGCGTTGAGGCCAGCATGAAATCGTCGTAGTTGCCGGGATAAACCTTGAGCTGACCGTAATCGAGATCGGCCATGTGCGTGCACACCGAATTCAGGAAGTGACGATCATGGCTGATGATCACCATGGTGGCGTTGTAGGCATTCAACGTGTCTTCCAACCAACGAATGGTGTTGATATCCAGGTTGTTGGTGGGTTCGTCCAGCAGCAGCACATCGGGCGTCGAGAACAAGGCCTGCGCCAGCAACACACGCAGCTTCCAACCCGGCGCTACTTCGCGCATCAGACCGTTGTGAAATGACGGATCAATGCCGGCTTCAGTCAACAACGAGGCAGCACGCGATTCGGCATCGTAGCCGCCGTACTCGGCGAACTTCGCTTCCAGATCGGCTGCGCGCATATAGTCATCATCAGTCGCTTCTGCGTTGGCGTAGATAGCGTCGCGCTGGGTCATCGCCTGCCACATTTCCACATGGCCCATCATCACCACATCCAGCACACGGATGTCTTCGTAACCGAACTGGTTCTGACTCAACTTACCCAGACGCAGACCGGGCACCAGCATCACTTCACCGGAGCTCTGCTCCAGGTCGCCGCCCAGAATCTTCATGAAAGTGGATTTGCCGCAGCCGTTGGCGCCGATCAGGCCGTAGCGATTGCCGTCGACGAATTTGACGGACACGTTTTCAAACAGCGGCTTGGCGCCGAACTGCATGGTGATATTGGCGGTAGAGAGCATTACGATTACCAAAGCGATGCGGATGCGCCCGAAGCAGGTGCATCGCGTTTAACAAAACCCAAGGGAACGGCGGTACCGGGCAGGTTCGCCGCCGGGCGCGCATTCTAGCCGGATGGGACGAATTTCGCTCATCCTCGATCGAATAAGCCATTAACTGCGCATAAAATAATTGCCAGTCAATGGTTTAGCGTGGCGGATGGAATTTCAACCAAACCCCACTTTGCGAATATCAGTAATACACGCGGGTACGCTCAGTCCACTCATTGCCAGGGAAAAATCAATGCAAGTGCTGGAACATAGCTTTTGAAAGACCACTTGCTCCATCAATGCAACCGCCTCGCGTCGATTTAACAAGCATGTGCAACGCCTGAGGTAATAGCGGATCGCGTTGGTGATCCGCAGCCCAATCCATGATGATCTTTCCAAGATAGTTGGTTGCATTGCCTACTTCATTCAGTTTCACTCTTTCAGCCTTGAGCACACCCTTAGACTGCTCATCCAAGAACAATGACTCGATTCCCGAACTTAAGGTCTCAGTCGGATTGATGTTCCAAGATGATCCAGGAAACTCGGTCTCCATCACACACCACCAATTCGCACGCTCGCCGTCTCTAGAAAAACTCGGATGCATATTTGCACCAGCGAATTGATTTCTTCCGTTCTCGCTATCTTCGTTGTACCACGTGCTCTTATCCATATTCGCAACTATGCCGGGATATCGAGCCAACAGCATAGCCCCCATTGCCTTTCGGCCTCTTGAATCGCCTGTTGCCAACATCTCATCAATGAGAGCTGCTGAACTTGGCATCATGGTCTTAGCTCGATTCGCAAGCTGCTTCAGCAAATCCCACCGCCCCAGTACGAAAGCACGTGTCCAAACTACCTCCGTCAACTCATGGCTAAACCGTTCTGGCAACCCATCCTCATTCAATAGATCCTTTAGCTGATCCAAAGACAATCCCGTATTCAGAACATTCGCTCCATCCAAATCTACTGTGGGCGCATAGCTGGCAGTTCTTTCCGGCGGCACACGTGGCACAAACAGGGCCAACTGACGTATAGACTTAGAGCGGCCAAGCGCCAAGCTACGAAAGCTATTAATTATCTGGTAATTGGCCATTAACCTCCGGTCGTCAAGAAGCTTTTTTGCCGTCTCTATAGCCGCCTCGTCGCCATCCATGAGACGAACCGTGTGATATTTCACAGTGAGATAGGCCGGGGAAACATTCCCGACCGCTTTGGCAGAGTTCATAAGATCCTTTGACTCTTTACCACCCCTCTCAACCAACATCATAGCCGCCACCAGCCATGGCAGTTTTTTTGTATTTTTCCAAGTGGTGTACGCTAAAGCGCTGTCGCCATTGCGCAAGGCGGCAATCCACGCCGAAAGGTCACCAGCTGTATTTGGTTTTGCCGAATCGAATGCATACCAAAAATCAGTAACATCTTGTCCAACCGAGTCAGACAGCGTTTTGTCCCTCAGGCGATCATCCAACTGTTTCAATGTATCTTCTGAACGCGTCCGGAGTTGGACGAAGCGCATTAAGCGAAGGCCATCCTCGCGCATGCTCTTATCCGCTTTAGCATTGAGCAAAAACTGGCCAAGATAATTCTCAGCCCTCCTTAGTGGAGACTTATCTAATGGCTCTTGGTAACCTTGCTTAGCAGTCACCGAACGAATCAACGCTCGCGCCGATAGATACGGCGCAATTTGCCGCCAAGGAGAATCGCTTGTACTGGCAATGGTGTCGAACTTGACTATTGCTTCGTCGTACTTGCCAAGATAAAAATAAGCTGCCGCAAACTGGTATTGCCGGTCCAACCACAACCATCGCGGAGCACTTGCCGGAACAATTTCTGGAAGAGCCTGACTGTTTCCTGCACAGGCGTCGAATACGGCGTCCTGACCTCGAATCCAAGTTCTTACGTCATCACCATTGCCATAGCTTGCCAAGCGCGCACGGATAGTCTTTGCAGCGTTGCGATAAGCATCCGGATTGCAATTATAACGAGGGTATCTAGATACAGGTGAAGTCAATGCAGGCTGCCGGGACGGCGAAATTGCATTTCGCACTTTCTCCCATTCGTCAAATGCAGTACGAAATTCCGCCGTTTCCGAGATATCCCATCCCCAACTATTACCGGGTAAGAAACAAGGAGCACGCGTCCGTAATCGTTCAATGTCCTGCTTAGAGATCGCCAAGCCAGATAATTTTCGATAGGCAATAAAGAGATAAAAGTGATCAAAGGTAGGGAGAAGCACCCCTAATTTTCCTTGAGCGTATTCTTCAAATGGTGCTGCCGGCCACCTACTTGGCTCAAATAAATTATCGTCTCGTGACGCAAGACCACATTGACCGTCATCTGCCATTCCAACTCGCGGCAACAACGCCAAAGGCAATATCATGAGCGCCATCAACAACACTCTTGTTTCCTTGATCATCAACTGCTCCGTAGTCGGCTCGAAACATCTGCACTATGCGCCGTCCGCAACCAATTGAGAACGACTAACCTCACACTCGAAAATTAGGCCTGATCGTCATCCAGTCAGTCTCTATGCCTGCCAATCAATAGCAAGGCAATCAAGGTCAGCGCGCCCGCCGTAGACATGTAGTAACCCACATATTGCAAACCATAGGTCTTGGCCAGCCAGGTGGCGATGTAAGGCGCCAGTGAGGCGCCGATGATGCCGGCCAGATTGAAGGTCATCGACGCGCCGGTATAACGCACGGCGGTGGGAAACAGCTCGGATAGAGAAGCGCCGATCGGTCCATAGGTCAGGCCCATCAGGCCCAGACCCAGACACAGGAACAACAGTACCTGCATCTTGCTGCCCGAACCGAACAAGGGTGCGAACGCCAGACCGAACACCACCACCAGAACCGCTGCCAGCATCAACATGGTTCGAGAACTGGTTTTGTCGGCAATCACGGCCGACAGGGGAATGGTAAAGGCAAAGAACAGCACGCCGATCATTTGCAAGATCAGAAAATCGCTGCGGCTGTAGCCCAACGACAAAGTCCCCCAACTGAGCGCGAATACCGTCATCAAATAAAACACCACGAAGGTAGCCACCGCCGACAAGGTGCCCAGCAACAGCATGCCCGGGTGCTGCGTCAGCACGGTCAGAATGGGCAGGCGCACACGTTCATTGTTCTCGATGGCGTGCTTGAACGCCGGGGTTTCTTCCAGCTTCAAGCGCACATACAGACCCACAAACACCAACAACGAACTGGCAATGAAGGGAATACGCCAGCCCCAGGCAAAGAAGTCCGCATCGCTCACCCATTCGGTAAGCAACAGAAAAATACCGGTGGAACATAGAAAGCCGATCGGCGCGCCCAGCTGCGGAAACATGCCATACCAGCTGCGCTTGCCGGGTGGCGCATTCTCGGTGGCCAGCAATACCGCCCCGCCCCATTCGCCGCCCAATCCCAACCCCTGACCGAAACGGCACAGCGCCAGCAAGATCGGCGCGAGCACACCAATGCGTTCATAGGTGGGTAGCAAACCGATGAACACGGTCGACAAACCCATGGTTAATAAAGCTGCAACCAAGGTGGCCTTACGACCGACGCGATCACCGAAGTGACCGAATACCGCAGAACCTACCGGTCGGGCGAAGAACGCCAGTGCGAAGGTAGCCAGGGATTGCAGCGTGGCAGAGGTGGGATCGCTCTGCGGAAAGAACAGCTGCGGAAATACCAGCACCGCCGCCGTGGCGTAGATGTAGAAATCGAAGAACTCGATGGTGGTACCGATCAAGCTGGCGAACAGCACGCGAGCTGGCGAATTGCCACGCACTGCAGAAGGTTGCTGACTCATTGATTTTTATCCGGTCGAGTGGGAGCCGGCGCGGATTCTCGCATGCGTTGCAAGAAATGGGTGAATGCCGGGCACATGCATTAAGCTTGAGGACAACTTTGGCAAATTCTTCTTCATATCTCCGCTTCACTTTCTAATGGCGCAAAAATACTACGTAGTCTGGGCCGGTCGCCGCACCGGCGTGTTCGACAACTGGCCGGCCACGCTGGCATCGGTGGATAAATTCGCCGGCGCCAAATACAAGTCCTTTGCAACGCGCGCCGAAGCCGAACAGGCATTCAGCGATAGCAGCAGCACGCACATCGTGCGCAAAACCAGCTCGGGTGCCACTGCATCAAAAAGTGACAGCGCGGCGCATGTCGCGCATCAATACGAAGTCAGCATTTATTGCGATGGCGCCTGCGAACCCAATCCGGGTAATGCGGGCTCGGGGGTGATTGTCTATCGCGAAGGCGTGTTGTCCGAACTCTGGTATGGCCTGTACAACCCACAAGGCACTAACAACACCGCCGAACTAAACGCTCTGCACGAAGCACTACGCATGGCCGAGGCGGCCATCAAAGACGGCTATGGCGTAGAGATTTGCAGCGACTCGCAGTACGCCATCAACTGCATCAGCAAGTGGGCGCCGGGCTGGGAGAAGAAAGGCTGGACCAAGAAGGATGGCGAGATCAAGAACCTCGAGATCATTCAGGACGGCTACGCCATTTATCAACGTATCAAGGATGAAGACCTCGCCCTCACCCATGTTGCCGCACACGTGGGCACCGAAGGCAATGAACTGGCGGATCGCATGGCCATGTATGGTGCGTTGAGCAAGACGCGTGAATTGAAGCGTTATGAAGAGACGATGGATGTTGTAACGCTGTTAAAGCTGCGCAAAGGCTAACGCGTAGAACCTTTCCTGTAGGTCGGGTTTTACACCCGACTCTTACATCGCTGTCGGGTATAAAACCCGACCTACAAGGGCTGCATAGCCATAAGACACCAACACGCCCGCGTCTTTAATGCCATCATTCCCCCATGAACTCCTTTTCCGAACTGAAACTGATCGAACCGCTGCAACGCGCGCTGGCCGAAATCGACTACACCGAAATGACGCCGGTGCAGGCTGCCAGCCTGCCGGCCATTCTGTCGGGCCGCGATGTGCTCGCGCAGGCCAAGACCGGCAGCGGCAAGACGGCGGCTTTTGCACTGGGATTGCTGTCCGCACTCGATGCCACGGTGTCGCAGCTGCGCGGGCTGGTGCTGTGTCCGACGCGTGAGTTAGCCGATCAAGTCAGCCGCGAGATTCGACGCCTCGCGTGTTTTGTTCCCAATGTCAAAGTGCTCACGCTGTGCGGCGGTGTGCCGGTGCGTGTGCATCTCACCTCGCTTTCACATGAACCGCATATCGTAGTGGGCACGCCGGGTCGTATTCTCGATCTGTTGCGTAAACGCGCACTGCCATTGCAAGCGTTAAAAGTCCTGGTGCTGGATGAAGCCGACCGCATGCTCGACATGGGTTTTGCCGATGCCATCACCGACGTGGTTGACCAATGCCCTAAACAACGTCAAACCTTGTTGTTCTCGGCCACCATGCCCGATCCGATACGACAATTCAGCCGGCGTTTTCAGAAAGACCCGCTGGATGTCACCATCAAGAGCGATGACGATGAAGTGATGATTGAGCAGACTTTCTACGAAGTCGGCAATGACAACAAAGTAGAGGCACTGGCCAGCCTGCTGCTGCAACATCGTCCAGAATCGGCAGTGGTGTTCTGCAACACGCGACAAGACGTGCGCGATGTGCATGAATCGCTACAACAGCAAGGCTTCTCCGCCCTCGCGTTACACGGCGAACTGGAACAACGCGAACGCGAAGAAATGCTGGTGCGTTTCGCCAATCGCAGCTGCACGGTGTTGATCGCCACCGATGTCGCCGCACGCGGCCTGGACATCAAGGAATTGCCGATGGTGATCAACTTCGACATCGCCACGGATGCCGACACCCATGTACATCGCATCGGTCGCACCGGTCGCGCCGGTATGCGCGGCATTGCGCTCAGTCTGTGCGCGCCACGCGATGCGCGTCGTGCGCATGCCATTGCCGAACATCAAGGACAGGAATTGCACTGGAGCAAGATTCCTCATGCGCGCAGCAAGGAACCGCTGGTAGCGCCCTTCATCACGCTGGCCGTGGATGGGGGTCGTCAGGACAAACTGCGTCCCGGTGATTTGCTGGGCGCACTCACCGGCGATGCCGGACTCACCGCAGCTGAGGTCGGCAAGATTGATGTGTTTCCTACACGCAGTTATGTAGCGATTGCGCGCAAGTCGCATGGCAAGGCGGTGGAGCGTTTGCGCGCCGGCAAGATCAAGGGCAAAACGTTTCGGATTAGAAATATCCGATAGTTCTGTTCTTGTAGGTCGGGTTTTATACCCGACTCTTATCAAGAGTCGGGTATAAAACCCGACCTACAAAAACATCGTCCCTTCCCCCGTTCGACGGGGGAAGGACAGGATGGGGGCGAGCTTGAGATGCCCCCACCCTAACCCTCCCCCGTCGAACGGGGGAGGGAAACAGAAATTCACTTTCCCGCCACTACATTCCGGCGTGTTTCTTTAAAGCTCAAAGGTTTATCACCTGCAAAGCGCTCGGGAAAATTCAACTGCTCGCTCATCAACACATGGGTGACCGTAGCATTCAGTTCCGCTACCGCAATAGGATGCGTCTTGAAGACTGGCATGGGTGTCAGGACATATTCGCCGTTGACGGCATTCGGATAGCGCACCAATAAATGCTGCACGTCCGCACCATGATGCTTGGTGATGTGAAAGCCACGCGTCTCGGTGATGCAGAATGCCGCGCCGAAAATCACACCACGGCGAGTGTCAGGATGAATACCTGTAGTGCTGCCGAGCAAGTTGACAACCAGCACATCCAACGCTGCGCGGATTTGCTCATACGTCGCTTCCTCTATCTCCGCCTGCTCGGAAAGCTGCTGCAGGGCGCCCGCCTTGGTTTCCAGCACCAGTGTGCGACCACTGGTGACGTCGCAAAGATAAATAGCCGGGCCGGTTTGTTGAGTCGTCTGCCAACGCGGATCGATCAACAATCCTGACGCATCACCGTATTCGGTAAACAGAGCGCGCGCGGTATCGAGTTTGCTTGGGTCTGTCATCGGAACAGTATGCCCACATTAGGGTCGCTAAAAAATAAAATGCCGCTGCTCCCACTCTGTGGAGCAGCGGCATATCGAACGATTTTAGAACGCGACTAGTTCAACGCCGCTCTCTGCCAGCCCGCATCGGTCCACTTCAATTCATAAGAAGGCCAGTAACGGTTGTCCAACTTGAGCGTGATCACTTCGGTGGCGCCATTGAGCGTTACCGTGCGCAGACGCACCGAGCTGCGATCCTGGCGATTGGCAATCGCCTTGGTGAAGGCATCGAGATCTGGCGTGGCCACGCCATCCACTTCCATCACGCGACGACCGGCCCATAGCTGGTAACGGGAGGCCGGTGAACCGTAGGCGAAGTAGGCAACGAACACGCCTTCGGCCGGCGTGTTGCGTTGGGCAGCCAGGGCGCGATGCGGTGTCTGGAAAATCGCACCGGCCCAGAACACCAGGCGATCAATGTCGCGGCCACCGAGTTCGGCGGTAGCCACATCGATCTGCGTTTCCTTCTTGTTGCGCAGCACCGTAACTTTGACCTGCGGCTTCTGCGCGGCTCTCTCGATCTCGCGGAAACTGGATACCGTGGTGCCGTCGATAGCCAGAATCACATCGCCCGTACGCAGCAACTTCGCAGCTGGCGAACCCGCCACCAGGCGCGAGATCACCAACGCCTGACGATGCTCGGGGTCATGCTTGACCAACGCATCCACCCAACTGTCCGGCAAGCCCAGGCGACGCGCATCGGCCAATGACACGGGTGCGAATTCAGCTTCCAGCGAACGCACGGCCATACCGCTGCTGGCCAGTTGCAAGGTCTCGGCAAGAATGTCCGCAGGAATACCGCGCATGGCCTGCTGTGCTTCGCGCCCCTGCTCGATGATGAAGCTGGACCAGGTGGCCAGCACCTCACCCTTCTTATTGACCAGCACGCCGTCGAAGTTATCTGGACCGTTGACCAGATCGATCAACTCCACATTCGATTCGCGGAAACGCAGCGTGCGCGACAACGGGAACGAAGCCGGATCGATCTGCGCCACAGTCGCCGCCTGCGACTTGACCTTGGAATCGTTATCCAAGCCCACTGCCCAGATGGTTTCACCTGGAGACACACTTTGAGTGTTGAGCTTGGCAGCACGCACCGGCGTCGTGCCCAGTAATTTGGGGTCGTACGACACCACGGCGAGATTGTGCAGCGGATGGATGTACTGCACCTTGCCGGGAATTTCCACCGAACCGGCGAAGGTCAGACGCACATCGCCCACCGGCACCGGAATGGTGTTGCGATCCACCGCTACCAAACCTTTCACTGCATCGATCACCACACCCGTGCCGTAGAAACTGCGATCGGTGTAACCGGACACCGAGTACGGCATATCGAAGTTCACCATCACCAATGATGGCGATACGGCATTGATGATGGGATCCGAGGACTTGGCGAATTGCGTGCTGGCCGGTTCCGGCGGTGCAGCCACGCCATCGGTGGGCCAGGTTTCGCAGGGCCATACGCCTTGCGCATCGTCGCGATGGCATTCAGTCGCGGCATACCAGCGACGATCCATGCGTAGCACCGCAATGCGCGAGGCACGTGGATCTTCCATGGTGAAGAAGCGCAGCGTGGCGCGTTCACCATCCTTCAAATTCTTGACGATCTTGCTGAAGTCATCGACGTTGGCAATCGGTGCTTCGTTGACTTCGGTAATCACGGCACCGCGCGGCACGCCGGCTGCGCCCAGCGCATAACCGCTGCTGGCCACGAACACGCCGGATACCGGCTTGTTGTAGTGACGCGCCATCTGCCAGCTGAGTGTGTGCACCACGCCATCACCGAAGCTCAAATACTTATCGGGTGTGACCGCGTACAGGTCCTGTACCTTCAATTCCGCGGTGCGCGTTTGATTGCCGCGACGGATATCCAGCTTGATGGTTTGCCCCACGGAGTCATCGAGGATTTGTTCCAACGGTTCGAAGGTACTGACCAATTCACCATTGATGCGCACCAGAATATCGCCGGGCTCCAGCACATCATCGGCCGCCGAGCCGGGCTGCACTTCGCTGGCCACCAGCATGCCGGTCTGGTTGGGAAACTTGCGGCGTACCTCTGCTTCAGTAGCAGTATCCAAACCCAGGCGCGTCAATTCATCGTACGGCGTGTAGCTGAAAACGGTTTGCAAGGTGCCGCGTCCCACCGGCTTGCCGTCTTGAATCAACTTGAGCGCACGTACCACACGATTCAGCGGCAGGTAAAAACTCGATGCAGCGGCATTGCTGCCACCGGCGTTAAGCGCAACCACGCGACCTTCGATGTCGAGCACGGGCGAACCGGACGAGCCGCCCGAAGTACCCGATGCCGCTTGAATGTAGAAGGTGTTGAAGTCATTGAACTTGAACGCACCGTATTCAGGCGCCTGACGATCCAGGCGCGCCAAGGTGCCGGACAGAATCGATAGCTGTTCACCGGCATCGTTACCCACTACGCGAATTTCACGACCGATGGTTGCACCCTGCGGATACAGCGGCAGTTCAGCCGGCTGAATGAAACGCAGCTTGGAAGGATCGTAACGATAGATGCCGAAGTCGTGCACGGGGTCGCGATAGATGGGATACAGCGTGACCTCTTCGCGATTCTGGAACACCGCCTGCGCGGTCACCGGGCCCGGCGTCACCACGTGACGATTGGTGAGAATCAAACCGCGCTTGGCGTCGACAATGAAACCCGTGGCCTGACCGGAAGAATTGGATTCGGTGTCGAAGGAACGCACCTGATCGATCTGGATGCTGACTACGCTATTGGAAATGCGTTCCAAGGTTCGTGACCAACGATTGTCGTCGGCATCGGCGGCATGCACGGAGAACGTGACCAGATAACCAACAAGCAGTACCAGCAGCTTACGCATCATATGCCCCACTGTAGGAGCGAGGCGTACCTCGCCCTGATATTGGAGGGCGAGACAGGACCCGCCCCTACAAATTTTCTGACATCACCAAACTAACGATTGACCGAATGCCGCCTGGTACTGCGCTGCAAACTCATCGCGCGTGAAACGATGATTCTGCGGACCATGTTGGGCGATCTTGATAGCGCCGATCAGCGACGCGATGCGGCCGGTAACTTCCCAACCCAGCTTGTTCATCAAGCCATAGATGAGACCGGCACGATAGGCATCGCCGCAACCGGTGGGATCGTTCACTGCAGCCGGCTTAGCGGCAGGAATGGTTATCTGCTCACCGCGCGTATAGATAACCGAACCCTGTGCCCCATGCGTCACGATCAGCGCTTCGACACGTTGCGCCAACTGTTCATGGCTGAGGCCAGTGCGTTCGGTTAGCAACTGACCTTCGTATTCGTTAACCGTGACCCAAGTGGCCTGATCGATGAAGCGCAGCAGGTCTTCACCATTGAACATGGGCAAACCCTGACCTGGATCGAAGATGAAAGGAATCTTGGCGGCAGCGAATTGTTCGGCATGCTCGATCATGCCCTCGCGACCATCCGGCGAAATCAGCCCCAAGCTGATGCCGGCATCCAGCGGCACATGTTGCACATGTGCATGCGTCATCGCGCCCGGATGGAAGGCAGTAATCTGGTTGTCGTCCAAATCGGTGGTTATGAAGGCCTGCGCGGTGAACTCTTCGGCAATGGGCTTGAGATATTTAAGACTGATGCCCTGCTCCGCCAGACGATCGCGATACGGCGCGAAGTCATGACCGACGGTGGCCATGGGATGGCCCTCGCCGCCTAGCAGCTTCAAGTTATAAGCAATGTTACCGGCGCAGCCGCCGAAGTTGCGGCGCATCTCCGGCACCAGGAACGACACGTTCAACATATTGATCTTGTCGGCCAGGATATGGTCTTTGAAACGACCGCCGAACACCATGATGGTGTCATACGCCATGGAACCGCAGATCAGTGCCGACATGCTCAACCCGTTGTTTAGAAAACTAATGGCCGGGGAGCATAGCGGAAAAGCTGTCACGGGAATGTCAAAAAGTGCGCGGGTTACGTCACCGTAATGAATGGCGGAAGAGCGCGAATTAGACGTAGGTTGGGCTGAGTCTGCGAAGCCCAACGTTCTTAGTGATTTTCAGCATGTTGGGCTTCGCAGACTCAGCCCAACCTACCCGATCAATCCAACATCAACCGAGCAACACCAAGCCCCAAGTAATCACCACCATGGCCAGCGACAGGAATACCGCGGCCGAACCTAGATCCTTGGCCAAACCCGAGAGTTCATGGCGTTCCAGGCCCACGCGATCCACCACCGCTTCGATGGCGCTATTGAGAATCTCCACCACCAGCACCAGCAGCACGCTACCGATCAGCAACGCACGCTCGATACCGTTGTGACCGAAATAGATGCCCAGCGGAATGAGAATGACCGCCAGCAACAACTCCTGACGGAACGCCGCTTCATGCTTGTAAACACCCGCAAAGCCCAGCATGGAATTGCCGAAGGCCTTGAGCAGACGTGTCATGCCGGAAGGTTTATTACGATCAATCATCACTCATCACTCTTTAGGCTACAGCGTCGCGATATTCATCCGGCGTTGGGCAGATGCACACCAGGTTGCGATCGCCATACACATTGTCGACACGACCCACCGGGCTCCAGTACTTGTCGTTACGCGAAGTACCCGCTGGGAATACGCCTTGCTCACGGGTATAGGCGCGCTTCCATTCGGCATCGACCAGATCGTGCACGGTATGCGGCGCATGGCGCAGCGGGCTTTGTTCAATAGTCAGACGGTCCGACTGCACTTCGGCAATCTCTTCGCGGATGGCAATCATGGCGTCGCAGAAACGATCCAGTTCTACCTTGGCTTCGGACTCGGTGGGTTCGATCATCAGCGTACCCGGCACCGGGAAGCTCATGGTGGGTGCATGGAAGCCGAAATTGATCAGGCGTTTGGCAATGTCATCCACGGTGACACCGCAGGCATCTTTCAACGCACGCGGATCGATGATGCATTCATGCGCCACGCGCTCGTTGTGATTGCGGAACAACACCGGGAAGTGCGGGTGCAGGCGCGCCGCCATGTAGTTGGCGCTGAGAATGGCCACCTCGGTGGCCAGCTTCAATCCTGCACCGCCCATCATCAGAATGTAGGCATAGCTGATGGGCAAAATGGAGGCCGAACCGAACGGCGCTGCAGAGACTGGACCCACCGGCGACTGGCCACCATCCAACGAAGGATGACCCGGCAGGTACGGCGCGAGATGCGCCTTGACGCCAATCGGCCCCATGCCGGGACCGCCGCCGCCATGCGGAATGCAGAAAGTCTTATGCAGATTCAGATGCGAGACATCGGCACCGAAATCACCAGGACGCGACAGGCCCACCTGCGCATTCATATTGGCGCCATCCATGTACACCTGACCGCCATGCTGGTGAGTGATGTCGCAGATCTCACGAATACGTTCTTCGAATACGCCATGCGTCGAGGGATAGGTCACCATCAACGCCGCAAGATTGGCGCTGTGTCGCTCAGCCTTAGCGCGCAGATCGTCGACATCGACATTGCCCCCGGCATCGCAGTTCACCACCACCACTTCCATGCCTACCATTTGTGCGGTGGCCGGATTGGTGCCATGGGCCGAGGAAGGTATCAGGCAAATATTACGATTTAATTCACCGCGCGCCCGATGATAACCACGAATCGCCAGCAGTCCGGCGTATTCGCCCTGCGCGCCCGAATTCGGCTGCAGCGACACGGCGTCATAACCGGTGATTTCCACCAGCCACTTCTTCAAATCGTCGAACAAGCGGGAGTAACCCTTGGCTTGATCGGCCGGTGCGAACGGATGTAGCGCACCGAACTCCGGCCAGGTCACCGGAATCATTTCCGCCGTAGCATTCAATTTCATAGTGCAGGAGCCCAGCGGAATCATGGCGCGATCAAGCGCCAGATCGCGATCCGCCAGCTTGCGCATGTAACGCAGCAACTCGGTCTCGGAACGATAACGATTGAAGACCGGATGTTTCAGGCAGGCGCCCTTGCGCAGCAAATCCACCGGCAACACATGGTTCTGAATTGCCACCGCATCGAACGACAAGGTACCGCCAAACGCGCGCCATACCGCTTCAATGATAGCCGGTGTGGTGGCCTCATCTACGGCAATGCTCAAGCTGCTATCGCCAATCAGCGCGAAGTTGATTTTTTCTGCAATAGCACGCGCGACGATCGCGGCGCGCTGTACACCGACATCGAGAGTGACGGTGTCGAAGTAGCTGTCATTGCTGATACGGAAACCCAGCTTCTCCAAGCCAGCCACCAATACGTTGCAGCGGGCATGCACGGTCTTGGCGATGGCGTTCAAGCCTTCGGGACCGTGGTACACCGCATACATCGACGCCATCACCGCCAACAACACCTGTGCGGTGCAAATGTTGGACGTGGCCTTTTCGCGGCGGATGTGTTGCTCGCGAGTTTGCAGCGTCAAGCGATAGGCCGGTTGGCCGCGCGAGTCTACCGAGACACCGATCAAGCGACCGGGAATGGCGCGCTTGATGGCATCGCGCACCGACATGTATGCGGCATGTGGACCGCCATAGCCCATAGGCACGCCAAAACGCTGTGTCGAACCGATGGCGATATCGGCGCCCAACTCACCGGGCGAGGTCAGCAGTGCCAGCGCCAAGGGATCGGCCGCCATGATGCTGATGGCACCTGCGGCTTTCAACGCAGCGATGGCATTGCGAAAGTCGCGCACTTCGCCATCCGTGCCCGGATACTGAAAAATAGCGCCAAACACATTGGCCGGTTGTAAGTCGCGTTCTGGATCGCCGACGATCACCTGCCAGCCCAACGGTTCGGCACGCGTGCGGATCACGGCAATGGATTGCGGATGGCAGTTACGGTCGACGAAGAACTGCTTGCTCTTGTTCTTGGCAACGCGCTGCGCAACGGCCATCGCTTCCGCTGCTGCCGTGCCTTCATCGAGTAACGAGGCATTGGCCACATCCAGGCCGGTCAATTCGCAGATCATGGTCTGAAAGTTGAGCAGGGCTTCCAGACGGCCTTGCGAAATCTCCGGTTGATACGGTGTATACGCGGTGTACCAGGCCGGGTTTTCCAGAATGTTGCGCAGAATCACCAGCGGCGTCAGCGTGCCGTAGTAGCCCTGACCGATCAGCGAGGTGAACACCTGATTCTGTCCCGCGATTTCGCGCAGACGCGCCAGTGCTTCCACTTCCGACAACGCTTCGCCCATCGTACTCAGCGGCTGCTTGATGCGAATGCTGTCGGGCAGTGTCTCTGCCACCAGCGTGTCCATGCTCTCGGCGCCCACCGCATCCAGCATTTGCCGGATCTCCTGCGGCGAAGGACCGATATGACGCGACGAGAAATCACTGGCGACGTGAGGCAGTGGCAGAGCAATAGGATTATTCATGGCAATTTTTCAATTCACAGTGGGCTCAAACAGGGGCTCAAACACGCGCAGGGCAGAACTCACGATCAGGGTGAAGCTCAAGCAGCGTCGACGATTTTTTGATAAGCAGCGGCATCGAGCAGCTTGGCCAGGTCAGCCGCATTGTCCGGACGCAGCTTCATGATCCAACCATCACCATAGGGCGCTTGATTGATCGACTCAGGTGTGGCGCTCAGCGCGTCATTGGCGGCGATTACTTCACCGCTCACCGGGCTGTACACATCGGAGGCTGCTTTCACCGACTCCACCACGGCAAAGGCTTCACCGGCGCTCAACTTACGGCCTACTTCAGGCGTCTCGACAAACACCAGATCGCCCAAGGCCGCTTGTGCGTGATCGGAAATGCCCACGGTTACCGTACCATCGGCTTCGGTACGCACCCATTCGTGACTGGAGACGTATTTCAGATCGGCGGGAATGTTGCTCATTTCGTTTCCTAATAATTTCATTCGTGAACAGTGGAGTGGCAGTACTCATTGTCGTCATTCCCGCGAAGGCGGGAATCCAGTTAGAAAAAATTCCTTTATTGACTGGATCCCCGCCTTCGCGGGGATGACAACTACTGAGCGCATCCGCACTCTTTCAAATCTTCAAATCTCAATACAAACCTTGCCATTGCGCGCAAACGGATACGGCACGATGCGCGCCGCCAATTGCTTGCCGCGAATATCTACTTTCACATTGCCTTGTGCGGCAGTTGGCACGCGCGCCAGCGCGATGGAACGTTCCAAGGTCGGCGAGAAAGTGCCGGAAGTAATTTCACCATTGGGCTGACCTTCCACCAGCACCGCCTGATGCGAACGCAGCACACCGCGGTCTTCCAGCAACAGCCCGACCAGCTTGCGCGGCACACCGGCTGCTTGCTGGGCTTCCAATGCGGCGCGCCCGATGAAATTGCGATCGGTGGGTTCGAAGGCCAGTGTCCAGGTCAATCCTGACTCCAGTGGCGACTGATTCTCGTCCATGTCATTGCCATACAGATTCATGCCGGCCTCAAGACGCAGGGTGTCACGTGCGCCGAGACCGCATTGGGCAATGCCAGCCTCTTTGAACTTCAACCACAGCGCGCCGGCTTCGTCCTTGGGCAGCACCACTTCAAAACCATCTTCACCGGTGTAACCGGTGCGGGCGATGAAGTAACGACCGAACTCGCCACCGGAAAATACCTTTAAATCTAGCGCTTTTTGCGTGTCGGTACCTAGCACCGCGACGGCCTTGGCGCGTGCATTCGGTCCTTGTACGGCGATCATCGCCAGGTCGTCGCGCACCTTCACATCAATATTGAATGCGATGGCCTGTTGCTTGATCCAGGCGATGTCCTTATCGCGCGTACCGGCATTCACCACCATGCGAAACCAGTACTCAGTCATGAAGTAAACAATTAAGTCATCAATGACACCGCCGCGCTCGTTGAGCATGCAGCTGTACAACGCCTTGCCGGCCGTCTTGAGTTTGGCCACGTCGTTGGCCAGCAGGTAGCGCAGAAATTCACGCACGCGTGCGCCGGTGAGATCCAGCACGCACATATGCGACACATCGAACATGCCGGCATCGCGACGCACTGCGTGGTGCTCGTCGATCTGCGAACCGTAATTCACCGGCATGTCCCAGCCGCCGAAATCGACCAGGCGCGCGCCGGCGGCGACGTGGGTGTCGTACAAGGGGGTGCGTAAGGCCATCGAGGTCTCCGGTCGTAAACAAAGGTGGCGGCCGAAATCAGCCGCAACGCAGCCGACCATCGGTTACCCCTCTGTCCGGTTACCTGAGAGATCGGGTGTGGCGATCAAATCGCGCGAACACCGCTCCCCTTCGGTGGATTGCCATCTTGCTGCGGTAGGCGAACAAGGCAATCGCTCTCCAGAGACCCATCGATTCGACACTTGGATGTGCCGAATAACTTATACCGTTCATTTGCCTGAGCGTTTCCGGGCGGTTGCGCCTTCGGCGGTTCTGCAGATTTCGTTTCAAACACGGTGTTTTGAAACCAAACCTCGAACTCTCTCCGGTCAAGTTGTCATGGGCGCGGCAATGGTAGCGGAGGCTTATGCAAAGTTCACCGACTTTCGCTTACATCGCATGCGCTCATCAACAAACACCGGCAAGTAATTGATTCATGCCTTACGGGTTCTCATACATGCGGACTTGACCAGTCGGTTAGAATCACGGCTCTCGCCTTTACCCGGATTGCCGCACTCCATGTCCGCTATTCCTCGCCGTCGTTCGATTCCCGTACAGATTGGTGCCGTGACCGTTGGCGGCTCTGCGCCCGTCATCGTTCAGTCCATGACAAACACCGACACGGCGGATGTCGAGGGCACCGCTCAACAGATCAAGGAGCTGGCGCGCGCCGGTTCCGAGCTGGTGCGCATCACGGTGAATTCGGATGAAGCCGCAGCGGCCGTACCGCATGTGTGCAATCGGTTAGCTCAGATGAATGTGTCCGTGCCCATCGTCGGCGACTTCCACTTCAACGGTCACAAGTTGCTGAAGGCGCATCCGGCCTGCGCGGCGGCGCTGGCCAAGTACCGCATCAATCCCGGCAATGTCGGCCGTGGCTCCAAGCGCGACAGTCAGTTTGCCGAAATGATTGAAGTGGCCTGCCAGTACAACAAGCCGGTGCGCATCGGTGTGAACTGGGGCAGCCTGGATCAGGATCTGCTGGCGCGCATGATGGACGACAACTCCAAGTTGGCCGAACCGCTGGATGCACAACACGTCATGCATGAAGCACTGGTGACCTCCGCCATCGACAGCGCCGCGCGCGCTGTGGAGTTGGGTCTGCCAAGAGATCGCATCCTGATCTCCTGCAAGGTCAGCGGTGTGCAGGATTTGATCAGCGTGTATCGCGAGCTGGCCAAGCGTTGCGATTACGCACTGCACCTGGGTCTGACCGAAGCCGGCATGGGCTCCAAGGGCATCGTCGCCTCAACCGCAGCCATGGGCGTGCTGTTGCAGGAAGGCATCGGCGACACCATCCGCGTGTCGTTGACGCCCGAGCCCAATGGCGATCGCAGCAATGAAGTGATCGTGGCGCAGGAAATTCTGCAAACTATGGGACTGCGCTCCTTCACGCCCATGGTGGTGGCCTGCCCTGGCTGCGGCCGCACTACATCGACTTTCTTCCAGGAACTGGCCAAGGACATTCAATCGCATATCCGCCACCAGATGCCCGAATGGCGCAAGCACTATGTGGGCGTGGAAGACATGACGGTGGCGGTGATGGGCTGCGTGGTGAATGGACCCGGCGAGAGCAAGCACGCGAATATCGGTATCTCATTGCCGGGCACCGGCGAACGGCCGGTGGCGCCGGTGTACATCGACGGTGAGAAAGGACCGACATTGAAAGGCGAGAAAATCGCTGAAGAATTCCAGACCCTGGTGGAAGACTACGTGGCAAGAACCTACGCTCGAAGAGTCAGCGCCTAGCCAATTTTTATTTTAAGGAGAGCCCATGAGCGATCTCAGCAGCAAGCATTGTGTGCCCTGCGAAGGTGGCGTCCAACCGCTGGATCAAGAAGCCGCTCATCACCTCAAACAGAAATTGTCGCTGGGCTGGCAGCTGGACGCGGATAATAAAGCCCTGCGTCGCGAATACAGTTTCAAGAATTTCTATCGCACCATGAGTTTCGTCAACGCCGTGGCGCATATCGCCAACAGCGAAGATCATCATCCCGATCTGGAAGTGGGCTACAACTACTGCCGCATCAAGTACAGCACCCATGCCATCGGTGGGCTGTCGGAGAATGATTTTATTTGCGCGGCGAAGATCGACGCTCTGAGCAATTGATAACGAAGAACGCGATTCCGACGTTGTCCATTGTCATTTCATCTCAGATGAATTTCTTTCCGTCCATAATCAATCGTCAGCTCGCCCAACAAACCCAGCACATCCATGCCGATCAACAGCGCTGGCTGATTCTGCAATCCCCATAGTTTGAAAATCTGAAACTCGCTGAAGGTCACCGGCAGATTGACCACGGCGGCCTCGCCCAGTGCAATGCGCGGCACGCGCATCAATAGTGCGGCGTGTTCGGAATCGGTGACATCGATCACCCGGGTGGGCAGGCCATACCACTGCCGCTGTCGGTCCCGCCGATTAGCGGCATTCACTGCATCGAGCAGCGCGCGATTGCCCAGGGTATGCACGCCACCGGTATCGATCACGGCCTTCACGGGCACCTTACCCACCTTGGCAGCTACCACGATGGCGCGACTCGGCAACAGCTCGAAAGGAATCACCACGTGATGTGCACCCGCCGGTGCGCCCATGGATGCAGCGATGGTGATCTGATCGTTGGCCAGATCGGCGGTGATCTTTTTATCGGTGAGACCTTCCACACCCAATATGCCGTCCAGTCCATCCATGATCGGGCCCAGCAATATCGCGACGCGTAAATCATTGAAGTGCAGTTCACCGGCACGCAGGCTGGTGATGCGTGTAGTCGGCGCCAAGGTAACGCCGGTCACGCCGCGCACGGCAGTCGGCGGCAAGTCCTTGGTGGTCAAACCGAGAGTTTGCGCCAGATCGTGCGCGATCACCGTATTTGAAGCACCGGTGTCGAGCATGAAGTAGAACGGTCCCTGCTCATTGACCATGACCGGCACGACAATGCGCCCCACTTCGTCGACGCGCGTAGTTTCCAGATACAGCGGCGGCGCATCGGGGTTGGCATCGGTGGGAACAATAATCGCCGGTGAATTATCCGGCTTGAAGATCGAGCAAGCCGTCAAACTCATCAATAGCAAAGCGCAGAACAGAAAGTTCGCGGCTTTCATGATGGGCCGAGCATGCGACTGATTTAGCGGCGGCGCAATTCGGTTTTGCGATGACTCACCTTGCGGTTCACCTGAAATCCATCGCAAGCGAAACTCATTGCCAGTGTCATGCAGCGGGCGGCGCCAAACCTGCGAATGAGGCCGCAAACATTTGTACACTGCGCACACAGTTTGCATCTTTGTACTTGAGCAAATCCCACTGCGCCTGCTCGATCAACAGCAATAAGGCATAGGCTCGTCCCAGACTTAGCGCCCAGCGTCGCGCACCGATTTGCAATGCCTCCTTGTCTTCGGTTTTGTTCGACCATTGCTGCGCCTGAGTCAGTACGTTCATGGCGGTCGCCGAGACCGCCTGCAGGGTGCTATCACTGACGCCGGCAACGATGGCAGTGGCGCGCTTGTACAGCGCACGCAAGCCGGCCTCGGGCTCGCCGCGCAGCAATGCATCCAACGCCAGCACATTGGTGGTGCCTTCCCAGATGGGCAACACCTGCGCATCGCGCAGCAACATCGGCAAACCCGTGTCTTCGACATAGCCGGCGCCGCCGAAGCATTCGATGACTTCGCTGAGCACCGCTACAGCCTGCTTCGCTGTGGTGAGTTTGGCGATGGGCGTCAACAGACGCAGCAGTGCGCGTTGTGCATCGGTGATGGTGTTGCTTTCTTTCAAGCCCAGCAGACGCACCACTTCAAACGCCAGCACAAAGGCCGCCTGGGTTTCGGCTTCCAGGTTCGCGAGCGTTTCGGCATGCAGCGGCAAATCGGCCAACGATTTACCAAAGGCTTTGCGCTGCCCGGCATAGGCCTGCGCCAGCGCCACGCCGCGACGCATGAAAGCCGCAGCTGTTACCGCATTCCAGGCGCGTGTGATCACCAGCATGGGTTCGATGGCGCGCGTACCGGTTTCATCTTCGCTCACCAATTGCGCATAGCAGCTATCCAGCAACAGTTCCGCAGTAGGGACTTTGCGCGTACCTAATTTATCTTTGAGTCGCTCGACGCGAATGCCGTTAAGCCGGCCTGCCGCATCGCGCGTCTCCACATAGAACAAGGCCAATCCCTGCGCGCCGGCCTTATTGCCTTCCGGTCGCGCCAGGGCCAAGGCCATTTGCGAATTGATTGCCGAGGTAAACCATTTCTTGCCGGACAACAGCCAATCGTTCGCCTGCTTCACCGCCGTGGTACGCGTACCACCGACATCGGAACCGCCGGTGGCCTCGGTCATCCATTGGCCGCTGGTCCAAACATTGTCTGCGGTGCGACTGGTGAGATGCGGCAGGGCGCGCTTGATCAATGCCTGATTGCCCGCTTCCAGCAGACAACGCGCCGCGCCGTCCGACATGGCCAAGGGACAGGTGTAGACATCTGAGGAAGGATGAAACAAATACGCCAACGCGAATTGATGCAGTCGCGAGTGCGCACCATGCAGTTGCTCATAAGGCAACGCCACCAGACCGTATTCCGCCACCAGCGTCGCGCAGCGTTGCCATAGCGGCGTGATCTCGATGTGATCGATACGATTGCCCCAGGCATCCCATTGAGTCAGGCGCGGTTCATTCGAACGATCCGCTTGCTGCAGCAAATACAGTTCACCCGCCGCCAGCTCACCCATGGCATGCAGCTGCGGCTCTATCTCACGCAACATCGTCACCGGCAACAGGCGCTGCAAGTAACGCTGCAGGAATTCATCCTGTCGATACTGATTGCCCAGCTGCGGTGGCGCTTGAGTGAATAGTTCGGGCATGACACTAGGTGTGAGTGGGGCCGTAGTCAGCCTTGGTCAACGACACACACAGACTACGCCCTGCTATATGTGCAAGCACATCGTTGCCAATAAACTACATTGCGGTATCAACGTACCTCCGTATAGCCGCCGGGTACACCCTCCGGCGACAACACCACCTGCCACAACTGATCGCGGCGTGCACGGAAGTAAGCCGCCGAGGCCAGCAACCAGAAATTCCACATGCGTCGAAACCTTTCGCCGTAACGCGGACTGAGCTCTGACCAATGCGCATTGAAACGTTCATGCCAGGCCAGCAACGTGCGGTCGTAGTACGCGCCGAAGCCATGCCAATCCTCAACCACAAAATGTCCTTCCACGGCGCGCGCAATCTGCGCCATGGACGGGATCACTGAGTTGGGAAAGATATAGCGCTCGATCCAAGGGTCGTTGGCGCTCTGTGAGGTGTTCTGACCAATGGTGTGCAACAACATCAAACCGTCGCTGACCAACAACCGTCGTGCAGTCTCGAAGTAAGTGGCGTAGTTGCGTACGCCCACATGCTCGAACATGCCCAGCGAGTAAATGCGATCAAAACGACCTTCCAGGCTGCGGTAGTCGCATAGGCGGATATCTACCGGCAGTCCCTGACAGCGTTCACGCGCGGTTTGCGCCTGATTGCGCGAGATGGTCACACCCACCACATGGACGCCGTATCGTTGCGCGGCAAATTGCGCGGCACCACCCCAACCGCAACCGATGTCCAGTATCTTCATGCCCGGTTGCAGGCCCAGTTTGCGACAGACCAGATCGAGCTTGGCTTCCTGCGCCGCATCCAAGGTATCCGCCTGCCGCCAATAGGCGCAGCTGTAGATCATGCGTGGATCCAGCATGCGTTGATATAAATCATCACCAATGTCGTAGTGCTGCTGACCCACTTTGAACGAACGCGTGGGCGTCTGCGGATTGAACAGCTTGGCGAGCAAGGAAGCCCACAACAATCGCAGGCCGGGCAAGTGACCATCGATGCCGGCGCGGAACACGCGGAACATCATTTCGTCGAGGCGTTCGCAATCCCACTGCCCATCCATGTACGACTCGCCCACGCCGATGGAGCCTTGCGCCAGGATGCGCCGCGCGAAGGTGGGATCGCGCACCTGGATGTCCCAGGGATTGCCGCCACCCACCGCCACATGAGCGGGCGCCAACAATTGACGCAATGCATCTTGATAGCGTGCCAGCGACATGACTGCCCCTGCTTCAACTACAGGTATTTCACCTACACGCAAAAAGAATGCGCCCAAGGGCCTTAGGGAACAAGCAGGACGGCAGCTACAAACGCGGGTGCGACCAACCTACAGGCAGTGCATCGAGAAGATTAGGCGCCATCCAGTTGGCGCAGTCAGTTACCGCAGGCTATTGCGCACTATCGCCGGTCGCTCGCCGGCAAGACCGAGCGCACGCATCATCAGCGCGCGTTTGGCCAGCGGCAGTTGCTGCACCAGGCGCAAGCCGCTACGTCTAAGCATGCTTAAGCCAGGTTGCTGATTGCTAAACATGCGATTCAATCCATCGATCAATCCCAACGCCAGCGTGTTTTCGGTTTTGCGCCAACGCTCGTAGCGACGCAACACGCGTAGCTCGCTGAGCGATTCTTTCGAAGCACCCGCCTGGCGCGCTTCGCTCAGCACTTGCACTAGCGCAGCGGCATCCATGAACCCCAGATTCACCCCCTGCCCAGCCAAGGGATGCACGCTATGCGCAGCGTCGCCCACCAACACGAAACGCGGTCGGCAATATTCATCCACCTGTGCGAGTTGCAATGGAAAGGCGGCACGTGGAGCGGCGACGCTGACTTCACCCAGTACATGATCGAAGGCAACTGCAATTTGCTCACCCAACTCTGCATCGCCCAGCTGCAGTAGTTCAGCCGCATGTTCCGGCGTGGTGGTCCAGACAATGGAACTGCGGCCATCATTCAAGGGCAGGAAGGCAATCGGTCCATTAGGAAGGAAGCGCTGCCAGGCGGTTTGCCGATGCGAGTGCTGGGTGCGCACATGTGTGACCACGGCGCTTTGTTGGTAGGGGCGCATACGCGTCTCGACCCCGACAAATTCGCGGCTGGCGCTTCTGGCGCCGTCGGCGCCAATCACAAGACGCGCACTAAAACGTCGCCCATCCACGAGCTTCACCTGCGCCGCATCGTCATCGACGCTGATGCCGGATAACTCGGTCGCAAAGCGGGTGACATTTTCGTGATGCGCCGCTTCCAGCGCTGCCCACTGCAAGCAATTGTTGGCAACGATGTGGCCGAGATCCGGTTCGCCCAAAGCGCTGGCGGAGAAGCACAACGCCTGCTCATCATCGGACTTGTTGGCCGCATCCCATACCACCATCTCGCTATACGGTGAGCGTTGCGCAGTGTTCAACGAGCTCCACGCGCCGGCGTGCTCGAGAATGCGCTGCGAGGCGCGCGAGATGGCCGAGACGCGCAGATCCACCTCACTGCCCGGCGCCTGCGTGGGAAAGCGCGCTTCGATCAATGCGATGCGCAGATCGCGCAGGCTGGGCTCGCGCAATAGCAATGCAGTCAAGGTAGCGCCGACCATACCGCCGCCACAGATGGCGATGTCGAAATCGGTTCTGTTCATAGCGGTGCGCCGCGTGCCAGGCGAGGAATGCGACCGGAAGCGCCCATAGACAATTGCGCCATGGCGTCCTTGGCCGCCGGCATCAGATCGAAGGCCAACAAACCGGCATCGCGTGCAAATTTGATCAACCCCAGCCGTTGGTTGAACAGCCGCACCAGACCATCAGTGAACGCGACGATGCGCTTGCTGTCCTGCTGACGCCAATCGGCATAGTGCTGCAATAGCTCGGCATTGCCGATGTCCAGTTGCGGATCGGCGCGCAATCCATCTGCCAACAACTCGGCCAGACTGGCTGCATCGCGTAACCCTAAGTTCAAACCCTGGCCGGCGATGGGATGCAGCATCTGCGCCGCATTGCCGATGACGGCGATACGCTCGGCATGATGTTGCACCGCACGCACCAGCGACAACGGATAGGCGTGACGTGCACCCACTTTCAGGAAGCGGCCGAGACGAAAACCAAACTCCTGTTGGAAGCGCGCCAGAAACTCATCGTCCGACCAGCTCAATGCCTCAGCAGCGGCGGCATGCGCCATGGTCCAGATCAACCCGACGCGGGCATCGGATAGCGGCAGCACCGCCAGCGCGCCGCGCGGCGTAAAGCGTTCGTAGGCAACATGTTCGTGGAAGCGCTGCGTCAGGGCATTACAAATCAGGGCGGTATGACCATAGTCCCACTGCGTATTGCCGATGCCGGCTGCATCACGCACCAGCGACTGCGCACCATCGGCGGCGACGATCAGTCGTGCGCTCAAGGTTGTTTGTTGTCCGTTGGAATCAATCGTGACCCGGCGGCTATCGATGCCTGCATCGAGTTGCACCACGCGAGCCGGCGCAATGATTTCGATCTGCTCTTCCTGCAGGCGTTGCCACAGCGCCGCGCCCATTTGCCAATTGGGGACCACATGACCCAACGCTGCCAAACCCTGTTCCTGCGCCGATAGACGCGCGAAACCGAAGCGCCCCTGATCGGAGACGTGGATGCGTTTGATCGGCGTGGCGGTGCGCTGTAACAACGGCCATACACCCACTGCTTCAAACACGCGCCGACTGCCATTGGACAAGGCCGTGGTACGTTCATCGAAACTGGGATGGGCGCTGCCGGCAAACGCGGTGGCTTCGATCATCGCCACGCGCAATCCCAATGGCTTGAGCATCAGCGCCAGGCTGGCGCCGACCAGGCCACCGCCACAGATCAGCAGGTCATAGACCGGATTATCGGAATGCGCTTGCGGCATCAAGATGCCATCAGGCGTTCGACATCATCCGGCTCTTTGGCCAAGGCGCCGGTCAGCACTTCGCAGCCGTCCTTGGTCACCAGCACATCGTCCTCGATGCGAATACCGATGTTCCACCAACGCTTGGGCACCTTGCTGCCGGCGGCAATGTAAATGCCCGGCTCTACAGTCAACGCCATGCCAGGTTCGAGCACGCGCCATTCGTTACCGACTTTGTAATCGCCCACGTCATGCACATCCATGCCCAGCCAATGCCCGGTGCGATGCATGAAGAACTGGCGATAAGCGCCGTCCTTGATCAGCGATTGCAGCTTGCCCTTGAGCAGGCCCAGTTTGATCAAACCCTGGGTTATTTCACGAACGGCGGCATCGTGCGGCGCATTCCAGTGATTGCCCGGCTTGGTGGCGGCGATGGCAGCGTACTGCGCCTGCAACACTACTTCGTAAACCGCACGCTGCTCGGGAGAGTAACGACCGTTGACGGGAAAGGTGCGCGTGATATCTGACGCATAGAAGCCATACTCGCACCCGGCGTCGATCAACAGCAGATCGCCGTCTTTCAATTCGGCATTGTTCTCGTGGTAGTGCAGGATGCAACTATTCTCACCGCCGCCCACGATAGGGTGGTAGGAAATATCTGCTTCATTGCTGTGAAACTCGTGCAGCAGCTCGGCCATTACCTGGTATTCCTTGCGACCAGGCTGCACGAAGCGCATGGCGCGCTCGTGAGCTGCGACGGCAATGGCGGCTGAACGGCGCATCAACTGCGCTTCGCCGCGTGACTTGTACAAGCGCATGTCGTGCAGCACGTGATCGAGGGCAACGAACTCCTGCGGCGGTTGCACGCCGGCACGTGCCTGCGCCTTAAGCCCATTCACCCAACTGATGACGCGCTGATCGAAATCCGCGCTCAAACCCATGGTGTAGTACACGCGCGGACAGTTCTCCATCAGACCCGGCAGGATGTCGTCGATATCATTGATGGGAAAGGCATCGTCAGCGCCAAAGTCTTTGACCGCGCCTTCCGGTCCGGAACGACGGCCATCCCAGGTTTCGCGTAGCGGATCGCGCTCGCGCACGAACATGATGAACTCGCCACGCGGGCGTCCTGGAATCAGCACCGCCACCGATTCCGGTTCATTGAAACCGGTCAGGTAGTGAAAGTCACTGTCCGGACGAAAGTTGTAGTGCACATCGTTGTTACGCTGCTTCTCGACAGCAGTGGGCAGGATGGCGATGCCGCCCTTGCCGATCATCTTCATCAACTGCTTACGCCGCCGCTGGAATTCATCGCTGCTCATAGTGACCCTGCCGTTGGAACGGCGCGCCTTTACTGGCGATTTATCTGATTGGGAAAGAAGCAAACTGTTCAAGATGGTTTGTCGGCTAAGAAGGGTTGATTCCAGTTTATGACCGCGTGGCGCCCTTAACGATCAATGCATACCATCAGCACGTGGCCGCTGCTGCGCCTGTTCGGCGCGCTGCCCTGCCAGTTCGTCATGAACCAGCTGCGCTGCGGCGCGCAGGTATTCCACCAATTCTGTATAGGACTCCTCTTCCGCATCACTACCGCTGGACTCTTCTTCACCGGCGCGGGCGATTTCACTGAGATCCTTGAGAATCTCACCCACCTCACCGGGGAAACGTTTCTGAGCGGCGGGAATGCCAATACCAAAACCGTACAGAAATCCCTGCGACCACTGCGCCAACGCAGCAATGCGTTCATCAATCGGGGCTTCGTCGTCAGGCAACAGCGGCGAGAATTCCATGGCATCGCCCTGTAAAGCCAACTGAGTTTCCGTGTAGAGCTGCGTCAGCGCCGCATCGGGTGCTGCTGTAGTGGGCAAGCTATCCTCTGTTGGATCAGGCAATAGCTCCTGCAACCAGCTTTGCGTGGAAAACTGCGGCAGGATGCACAGCGCACCGCATAGGCAACCATGCGCTTCGGCAAGTGTTACCCCTGCGCCTGCTGTGCGCAGCGCCTGTTCGGCCTGAGTGAAACTGATGGTGTACATAACGACTATGTTAGGGCCTGACGCAAAATTATTACATGGTCACGCGAACGTTCGCGGCGTCGCCGCCGGCGGCACGTCAACGGCACATTACGTGCAGTCAAAAATAATCCACGCAAAGTTTGACCATGCCGAACTTGCACCCGCATAATTTCAGCATGAGCGATCCCACCCCCAAGTCCGCCATCGAGCAAGAATTCCGTCGCCTGGAGGCGCGGGTAGCGGAATTGGTCAGCACGCTGGCGCAGATCAAGGAAGAGAACTACACCTTGCGTCAACGCAATGAAGCATTGGTGGCCGAACGCGGCGGCCTGCTGCAAAAGAACGAGCAGGTGCGTACGCGCGTGGAAGGGATGATCGGTCGCCTGAAATCTTTGGAGCACGGCGCATGAACGATCGTACTGCTCGAGTCAGCATCCGTATCCTGGAAAAGGAATACCAGGTCGCCTGCCCGGTGGAAGAACGCACCGATCTGCTCGACGCCGCCGAATATCTCAACGGCAAGATGCGCGAGATCCGCGATACCGGCAGTGTGATGGGGCTGGATCGTATCGCCGTGATGGCGGCGCTGAATCTGGCCAATGAATTGCTGAAGATCAAACGCGTCGGCGCCGACGTGGATGTCGGCGTGGTGGACCGTATGCGTCAGCTGCGTGAGCGGGTGGAATCTGCCATCACTCGCGGCAAGCAGATGGAAATCTAATCGGTCTTTTGGCCGTGCTCGGCCCTGATGGATGGGGTCTGACATGTTTTTAGTGCTAACACCGATATTTCGCGCCGGGATCGCTGGCATGATGGCGGTGAGTTTGAAATGATTTGTTTTGGCGCTGCCTGCGGTGTTCGACATATGGTCGGGTTACCTCTCGACCCTAATGTAAATACCCTCGGGGCCATGGTTCGCGATAACACTGTGCATGTCCGCCTCGTGCGGAAAGCCTTATGTGTCGTAGCCCGGTCCCACCTATTGCTCCGCGTCGAGAGCAATGGCCTATGACGGCACAGGCGGGTGGCGCCTCTCCCCCTTCGCATTCCGTATCCATCATTGCGACGGCTGCGTCGAACGACCGCAGTGCATTGCGTCGTCAGCTTAGACAGCGACGACGCTCCATCCCCCTCATCGAACGACGCCACGCAGCACAGATGGTGGCAGATGCGCTTATGCGCCTGTCGTTCTGCCGTCCAGGCGTGCACATCGGCGTCTATCTGGCGCTGCCAGGTGAACTCGATCTACAACCTTTCATCGAACTGGCATGGCGGCGCGGCTGTCGCGTATTCGTACCGCACATCACGAATCAGCGGCGTCGACAGATGAGTTTCTATCCGCTGCAACCCGATAGCCGACTACAGCTGCATGAATGGCAGATCCCGCAACTACGCAATATCCGCCAGCATCATTCCATTCCAACCCTGCGACTCGATGCAGTATTGACTCCCCTGCTGGGGTTCGATGCGCTGGGTCATCGCTTGGGCATGGGCGCCGGCTTCTACGACCGCCACTTCGCGCGCCTGGGCCGCAGCCAGAGGTTTCGTCGGCCGCGTTTGATTGGCGTCGCGTATGCCTGCCAGCAAGTGCCACTCCTTACCCGTCAGCCGCATGATGTGGGCTTGGACCTGATCGTGACCGAGCGTGCGATCATTCGTCCACGTAGCCAATAACTCCAAATTCAATTCCAATCTTTCTCTTCCATCTAGCCCGAGGTGCAAGCCATGCAATATTGGCTGTTTAAATCCGAACCGGACGCGTTCAGCATCGATGATTTGGCTGCCGCCACAGGCAAAACCAGCTGTTGGGATGGCGTACGCAATTACCAGGTACGCAACTACATGCGCGATCAAATGCAGGTGGGCGATCAAGCTTTTTTCTATCACTCCAGCTGCGCGATACCCGGCATCGTCGGCACCATGACCATCACCAAGACCGGTTATACCGATCACACCCAGTTCGACGCCAAGCATCATCACTACGACCCGGACAGCAAACGCGATGCACCGCGCTGGCTGATGGTGGATGTAAAGCTGCAGCGCAAATTCAAACGCATCATCACCCTGGATGAACTGCGTCAGCATGCAGGCAAGCAGCTAAGCGAGCTGCTAATCCTGAAACGCGGCAACCGCCTCTCTGTTACACCGGTTACCAAGCAAGAGTGGCAGTACATCGTCGGTCTGGAATGAATGTCGAACGACTCCTTAACGACTCAAGAGCGACTCCACAATGACTCAACAGTGACGCGACAACGACTGCAGTCATGGGTAAACAGATAGGTGAAGCGATGCTTGCAGCAACCCGCTTGGCAACCATGAGCGTGACGTCGCTCACAGATACTTCACACTCCCCTCTTGCTACACAAATTTGTTTTATGTATATACTGCGCCCGGACTAACTTGATACGGAGACTTTTAATCATGGCAACTAAAGCAAAGAAAGCATCGAAGAAGAAAGTAGCGAAGAAGAAGGCCGCCAAGAAGGCAGCTAAGAAGAAGTAGTTCTTCTTGAGGATAAAACCTCAGTGATTGTGCCCGCGAAAGCGGGCACAATCGTTTTTGACGCTGGAAAAATAGATACTTTCGAATAGCGACCAATCAGAGAGCAGAGCGATGAGTAACAACCTGGGCAAGCAGCGCGCCGCCGAAGCGGCACTCAAGTACGTCGAGGAAGACACCATCATCGGCGTCGGCACCGGCTCCACGGTCAACCTTTTCATCAATGCGCTGGCCGCGCAAAAGTTGCGCATTCGGGGCGCAGTTTCGAGTTCCAACGCCTCCACGGAGCGTCTTCGGGCACATCAAATAGAAATTTTTGAGCTCAATGCGGTGGGCGATATCGAGGTGTACATCGACGGCGCGGACGAGAGCGATCCGCACCTGCGACTGATCAAAGGCGGTGGCGCGGCGCTCACCCGCGAGAAGATCGTCGCAGCTGCAGCCCGACGCTTTGTCTGCATCGTCGATGCTTCCAAACAGGTAGACGTACTGGGTAACTTCCCCCTACCGGTGGAAGTCATACCCATGGCGCGTTCATACGTAGCGCGTCAATTGGTGAAGCTGGGCGGCCATCCCATCTGGCGCGAAGGCGTGATCACCGATAACGGCAATCTGATTCTGGATGTGCACGGCCTGCGCATTACCGATCCAGTCAAACTGGAAACGCAGATCAATCAGATTGTGGGCGTAGTAACAGTGGGATTGTTTGCCAGCCGTCCGGCTGATGTACTGATCGTCGGCAGCGCCGAAGGCGTCAAAATATTGCCCTGACTATTGCGGCGAACATGCCGCAAGCCGATGTAGTTTCTTTCAATTCAAGTCAGCGCCATACCGCGAATAAAGTATGGCGCCATCGCTGCAACAAAGCGCAGCAGATCCGGTTACTTAAGCACCTGCAACGCTTCCTTGATCAGTACCGGACCACGATAGATCAATCCGGTATACAGCTGCACCAGATCGGCACCCGCCTGGCGCATGGCCAGTACATCGGCACCCGATGCGATTCCGCCGACACCGATGATGGGAAAGCCTGCTCCCAATAATCTGCGCAGCTTGGCCACCGTTGCCACCGATAGAGCATGCACCGGCTTGCCGCTCAATCCACCCGCCTGAGCTCCCAGCGGCCCCAATCCATCGGGACGACTCAGCGTGGTGTTGGTGGCAATCACCCCATCAATCGCCAGCTCCTTTAGCAACTCGGCGCTGCCTTGCAATGCCTCATCGCTTAAGTCCGGCGCCAGCTTGACCACCAAGGGCAATGAACGTCCTAACGTCGACAGCAAACGTCGCCGCTCTTCGAGTAACGCTTCCAACATGGGCCGCAATTGATCGGCGGCTTGCAAGCTACGCAGACCCACCGTGTTGGGTGAAGAAACATTCACCGCGATGTAATCCGCCTGTGGCGCCAGATGACGCAGACAGGCGAGGTAATCCTGAGTGGCGTGTTCTAAAGAAGTGGTGGCATTCTTACCGATGTTGACGCCCTTCACGCCGGTGAAGCGTGACGCCGCGATGCGCTGACCGATCTGCTCCATGCCGTCGTTGGGAAAGCCCATGCGATTGATCAGCGCCTGCGCTTCGAGCAAACGGAATATGCGCGGCTGAGGGTTACCTGCTTGCGCGCGCGGTGTGATGGTCCCCACCTCAACGAAGCCGACGCCTAAGGCACCCAAGGCATTGATGCATACGGCGTTCTTGTCCAAGCCCGCAGCGATGCCCACTCGATTGGGAAATTCCAATCCCATCAGTCGCACTTTCTCACCCGCAGGGGCCGGACTCATTAGCGACAACAATCCCAGACGCTGTAATCGACTCAAGTTAGTCAAAGTGAAGGCATGTGCGTGCTCTGGTTCCAGCGTGAAGAGCAACTTCTTGAGCAGGGGATAAACCATTAACCATCACCGGCGAAAAATTGAAGCGGAGTCTACAGAAACAACAAAGCCCGCAGAGCGGGCTTTGTATCTGGCTGGGGGACTAGGATTCGAACCTAGGTTGGCGGAGTCAGAATCCGCAGTCCTACCACTAGACGATCCCCCAACATTTGCAGGAGAAGCACGGCAGATTGAGCTGCCAGTTGGGCGTGCTGATAGGCGAGCACGCCCAATCCAAACGTATTAACGCTTGGAGAACTGCGTGCCGCGACGGGCCTTGCGGAAACCGACCTTCTTACGTTCGACTTCACGAGCATCGCGAGTCACGAAGCCGCCATCGCGCAATGGCTTGCGCAGGGTTTCATCGTATTCGATCAGCGCACGGGTCAAACCGTGACGGATGGCGCCGGCCTGGCCGGTGATGCCGCCGCCGGCAACCGTTACGGTGACATCGAAAGTCGTCTCCATGTCGACGGTCTGCAGCGGTTGACGCACGATCATGCTGCCGGTCTTACGACCGAAGAACACATTGATTGGCTTGCCGTTCACAACAATCGCGCCCTTGCCCTTTTGCAGGTAGACGCGTGCGGTAGCCGTCTTACGACGTCCGGTGCCATAGTTAGTCGAAGTCGCCATAGATCACTCTGTCGTATCGAAAAAGGTTAGTAAGTACGGTCCGGATTACAGCTGCAACGCAGTGGGTTGCTGTGCGGCGTGCGGATGTGCGCCACCGGCAAACACGTGCAGCTTCTTGAACATGGCGCGGCCCAAGGGATTCTTCGGCAGCATGCCCTTGACGGCGAACTCGATGACGCGTTCCGGATGTTCGCGCAACAGCTTTTCCAGGTTGACGGTCTTCAAACCGCCCTGCCAACCGGTGTGGTGGTGGTACAGCTTGTCGGTGAGCTTGCGGCCGGTGACCTTCACCTTGTCGGCATTGATAACGATCAGGTTATCGCCGGTGTCCATGTGTGGGGTGTACTCAGCCTTGTGCTTGCCACGCAGACGCATGGCCAATTGGGTCGCCAGGCGGCCCAGAGTTTGTTCTGAGGCGTCCACGACATACCAATTCCGGCGGATGGTGGATGCTTTTGCAAAAACGGTCTTCATCAAAGACTCCGAAAAGACAACGAGCCCAATAATCACCTGGGCGAAAGGCGCGCGATTCTAATGGACCCCCTCCCGGTTTGCAAACCAATGTGCAGCTCATTTTTCCTATCCCCACTCAACCTCCGGGTTCATCAAACCCGGCCCGGCCACACCATATATATGTATGAGGAGTCCAGAAGAATGGCATGGGAGGAGTCCTTAACCGGGCGCGGTACCCGGAGATGGTCGAAAAACGGCTTAATCGCCATAATCAGGCCATGAATACCCCTCCCCGCCAGCATAGCCCACTGGATACCGCCATTCTGAAGCTGGATCGCCTGCTGAAATCAGCGGTCGGGCCGCATGTCGCAGGCCGGCCCTATCCGGCTGCTGCTCAGCCCGAAACGATCACCGAAGCTGCCGCAAAACGACAAATCGCCGGCCTCATGCGCGTCAATCATGCCGGTGAAATCTGCGCGCAGGCGCTGTACCACGGGCAGGCCGCCACGGCACGTACACCGGAAGTTCGAGACGCCATGCTGCATGCCGCGCAGGAAGAGGCCGACCATCTTGCATGGTGCGCGCAACGATTGGCGGAACTGGGAGATCGCCCCAGCCTGCTCGATCCGCTCTGGTATCTGGGCTCATTTGCCATCGGTGCGCTGGCGGGCATCAGCGGCGATCGTCGCAGCTTAGGATTTGTGGCCGAGACCGAACGGCAGGTAACCGCGCATCTGCAAGCGCATGTAGAACGCCTGCCGCAAGACGATGCCCGCACCCGAGCCATACTCAAACAAATGATTAGCGATGAAATGCGACATGGCGGCGAAGCCTTGAATCAAGGCGGCGAACTACCGCCCGCACCCATCCAGCAAGTGATGAAATTGACCGCCAAGGTCATGACTGCAACGGCGCAATACATCTGAGATACGCACTCCGCGACGAGAAAACATCTTCCTTGGATACGCCGTACGTAACGAGCTAAAGCATTACAGTGCTTGCAGCGGCCAAGATACTGTATTAAAACGCGTTCCAAGATTCGCGCACTGTGTGCGTGTACAAACGACGCTACGACGACCACGCCCACGATAAATATAGAGGTCAGTATGGATGAAGGCGCTCGACCGTTGAGTGATATACCTGCGATCAATCGCTTCCTGAGCTATTGCCGCATCCGCACCGTACCGTCCAAGACGGTCATCATCCATGCCGGCGACTTGCCGGACGTGCTGTATTACATCGTCAGTGGCTCAGTTGAAGTCATGATCGAAGACGAGGAAGGCAACGAGATGGTGCTGGCCTACCTCAACAAGGGCCAATTCTTCGGTGAAATGGGCCTGTTCTACGATCAGCCAACACGCAGCGCCTGGGTACGTACCCGTCAGCAATGCGAGCTGGCGGAAATGACTTATCCACGTTTCCGACAACTGGCTTCTGAAAGTCCAGGCTTGGTATTCGAACTGGCCACACAGCTGGCGACTCGTCTGGATCGCACCAACCGCAAACTGGGCGACCTGGCCTTCGTCGATGTCACGGGCCGCGTGGCGCACGCCATCATGGATCTGTGCGGCGAACCCGATGCCATGACTCATCCAGAAGGCATGCAGATCAAGGTCAGCCGTCAGGAACTATCGCGTCTCGTAGGTTGTTCGCGCGAAATGGCCGGCCGAGTGCTGAAGGTACTGGAAGAACAAGGTCTGTTGCGCGCCACCGGTAAGACTATCGTGGTGTTCGGCGCCCGCCCCAAGGTCAAGGCCAAGTCGACCTTGGCGACACGCGCCACACAGCAAAAAGCCAGAGTCGCCGTACCTGATGATGACGAGGACGACGAAGATTGATTGCGCCAACGCGCCAATTAAAAAGCCCGGCAATGCCGGGCTTTTTTGTTTCTGTACTACGCTTAATGCTGTGCGCTGATCACTTTGCCGACTGATAGCCCCTGGCAATCTCTGCACGCATTTGCGCAATCACAGTGCGGTAGTCCTTAACCCCGAAGATAGCCGAACCAGCAACAAAGGTATCGACACCTGCTGCCGCAATCTCGGCAATGTTATCCACCTTCACACCGCCATCGATTTCCAAACGAATCTGCTTGCCCGAAGCGGCAATACGGCGTCGCGCTTCGACGATCTTGGGCAGTACATTCGGAATGAACTTCTGCCCACCAAAGCCGGGATTCACCGACATGAGCAGGATCATGTCCACTTTATCCATGACGTGATCCAGCCAATTGAGCGGTGTAGCGGGATTGAACACCAAGCCCGCCTGGCAGCCGCTCTCGCGAATCAAACCCAGCGTGCGATCCACATGTTCGCTGGCTTCCGGATGAAAGGTAATGACGCTGGCGCCGGCTTTGGCGAAATCCGGAATGATACGATCCACCGGCTTGACCATCAGATGCACATCGATAGGTGCAGTAACACCATGCTTGCGCAGCGCCTCGCACACCAGGGGACCGATGGTGAGATTGGGCACATAGTGATTGTCCATGACATCGAAATGGACAATATCGGCACCCGCCGCCAGCACTGCATTGACTTCATCGCCGAGGCGCGCGAAGTCCGCAGATAGAATCGAAGGGGCAATCCAGGCGGGCTGCATGTCGGCTCCGGTCGTAACTATTAACATTAAAGAAAGAGGGCTAAACAGGGCGCGTACTTTAACCAACTATTTGATGCCGCGCGCCTCGCAGATCACTTCGTAAGCGGCCAGCACGCTGCGGGTTTTTTCCTCGGCAGCTTTCATCATGGACTCAGGCAACCCTTTGGCAACCAACTTATCCGGATGATTCTGGCTCATCAAACGTCGGTAGGCCTTGGTAACTTCGGCGTCGCTGGCGCTGCTGCTCACACCTAGAACTTGATAGGCCTCGCTTAGCGACGAGGCGCTACGACGCTGTGTGGCATCGCCGGCATGGCCTTGCATGCGCAGCATCGACTCCATTTGCGCGAACTGCGTGGCGGAAATGCCCAGTACTGCGCAACAACGCTGCAAAATGGCTCGGCTGGCCGGATTCAAACCGCCACCCAAGAGGGCCGTCTGCAATTGAATCTGCACGAACATCAGCCGCAGATCGGTGCGATTGCCGGAAGCAGCGGCTAGTTCGCGCAAAGCCTCGTTCAGAGGAAAATCGGCCGCCTTGCCCGCGCTGAACAATTCGATGGCGCGCCGTACCTCGGCTTCGGACAAACGGAATTGAGCCATCATGGCGCGCGCCGCCTGGATTTCCTGTTCGGAAACCCGACCGTCGGCTTTGGCGACATGTCCCATCAACTGGAAGGTGACGCGGAAAAATACCTGCTGCACCTGCTGTGCGCCACGCGTGGCTTTACCCTGTGAACGCTCGACATCAAATAGATGACCGATAAAAGCGCCGATGATCGCGCCCGCCAGGCCACGCCCGGCAAACAAGCCGATCAACGCGCCAATCAATTTCCCGTACCACATCAATGCTCGTTACCTTGTCCAAAAAATCAGTTTGCTTGTCTGTCGGCACCCCACACTGCGAGAATGCCGCCCTTTCCGAATCTGCGCCTGAATCGCCACTACTCATGTCAAACTCATCGCTTCCCGTCTCTCCGCCCATGAGCGAATCGCAACTGCGCGGCATGACGCGCCTGCACCAAGGCAAGGTGCGCGACATTTATGCGATCGACGATCAATCCATGCTGATCGTGACCACCGATCGCCTGAGCGCCTTCGACGTGATTCTGCCGGATCCGATTCCGGGTAAAGGCCGGGTGCTGACCGAGATTTCGCGCTTCTGGTTCGCCAAGACCGCGCACATTGTGCCCAATCATCTGGCCGACCGCGCATTGAGCGATATCGTACCGGATGCCAACGACCGCGCGTTGATTGCCGACCGCAGCCTGGTGGTGAAAAAGCTCAAGGCGCTGCCGATTGAAGCCGTGGTGCGCGGCTACCTGATCGGCTCTGGCTGGAAAGACTATCAACAGACCGGTTCGATATGCGGCATTAAATTGCCGACAGGCTTGCAACAGGCCGACAAACTGCCCGAACCGATATTCACGCCCACCACCAAGGCGCCGATGGGTACGCACGACGAGAACATCGACTTCGCGCAGGTGGTGAACACCATCGGCGCCGACCTGGCCGAGCAAGTACGTCGTACCGCCATTGCGCTGTATATGTTTGCGGCCGATTACGCACGTGAGCGCGGCATCATCATTGCGGACACCAAATTCGAATTCGGCGTCGACAACGACGGCAAGCTGGTGCTGATCGATGAAGCCTTGACGCCCGATTCGTCGCGCTTCTGGCCCATGGATACCTATCGTCCAGGCATCAGCCCGCCCAGCTTCGACAAGCAGTTCGTGCGCGACTATCTCGAGACGCTGACCTGGAACAAGCGCGCCCCTGGACCCAAGCTGCCCGCCGAGATCATTCAGCGCACCAGTGAAAAGTATCAGGAAGCACTGCGCCGTCTGATCGGCACTTGAAGCATCATGGCCTCGACACCGCAATCGGACGCGAACACCGACTACAAAGCGCAACTGGAGCAGGCGCAGCGCGAACTGCAGTCGCTGACGTATGCGATCTCGCATGACCTGCGTGCGCCGGTGCGCGCCATCACCGGCTTCAGCCAAGCGCTGAAAGAAGAAGCCGGGGAAACACTGAACCCTTCCTGTCAACACTATCTGCAACGCATTGAACAGGCCACACAACGCCTGAGTCAGATGATTGAAGGCCTGCTGAAGCTGTCACGGCTGGCGCAAGCCGATCTGCTGCCGGTGCAAGTCGATGTCGGTGAATTGTGCAGCGGCATTGCAGAAGAACTGCAACGCCAGTATCCAGACCATCACCCACAACTAGTGGTTGCCCCCTCAATCCACGCCTGGGCCGATCCAATCCTGTTGCGTACGGCGCTGCGCGAACTGCTGCAAAATGCCTGGAAATTCACTCAAGGCCGCAGTGACGCGCGCATTCGCGTCAGCGCTGACATCAGCAGCACTGACTGCATCACACTGGGCGTGCACGACAATGGCATCGGTTTCGACATGCAGTATGTCGACCGCTTGTTCGTACCCTTCCAACACTTGCAGACCAAGGCCGAACTCAATGGCATCGGCATTGGCCTGGCCTGCGTACAACGCATCGTGAGCCGGCATGCAGGCAAGGTATGGGTAGAAGCGGCGCCGCAACAAGGCGCAGCGTTTTACATGAGCCTGCCGCGCGCGCAGTGATGCGCATGCACAAGACATAACGTTTATTCTGCTGCTAGGTAAAATCACGCACCGCATCGGTGTATGACGCGCCGTAAACTGGCTTTATTAAGCTCTCCACAGGGAGCGTGACGGCCATCATGAGCGGCAACTTGAAAGTCATCATCATCGAAGATTCAATAGCGGATGCAGAATTAGCGGTCGCCTCACTCAAACGCAATTGGCGCGATATCAATTGGCATCAAGTCGAAACCGAAGAAGCTTTCATCAGCGAACTGGCCTGGCAGCCGGATGTCATCATTGCCGACTACGAAGTACCGGGCTTCGGTGCGGTGGCGGCGTTACGCATACTTGAAGAACGCCACTCGGATATTCCCCTCATCGTCTTCACCGGCGCCGTCAGCGAAGAAACCGTAGTGCGCTGCATGCGCCTGGGCGCGGCCGATTATCTGCTCAAGGATCGTCTGACCCGCTTGGGCACGGCCATCGAAAACGCTTTAAAAATGCGTAGCGAACGTGCCGCCAAACAGCGCACGGAACTGGAACAGCAACGACTCTCCGCATTGAATGGCGCGCTGCTCGACTCGATGCCGGCTCACGCCGCGTTGCTGAATCGTCAAGGCAATGTCATGGCCACCAATGCAGCCTGGCGCGACAGCGACAACCACGATGGCTTCAGCAACCCCGATTGGAACGTGGGCACACACTACCCCACCGCCTGCTTGAAGCAATTGGATCGCCAACAACAACATGCCATCGAAATCGCACATGGTGTGCGGTCGATACTTAATGGCAGTCGCGATCATTTTTCGATGGAATACCTCAGTGGCAGCGGCGCACAACAGCGCTGGTTTCGACTGATAGCCACACCCGTGAGTCACTTAAGCCATGCGGCCAGCGACGATGCAGGAGCAGTCATCATGAACTTCGACATTACCGAGCGACGTGGAGTGGAAGAACAGCTGAAGATCAATGCCAACGCGCTGGAGCAATTGACCGAGGGCGTGGTCATCGCCAGTGCTGACTTGAAAGTCATTGCAGTGAATAAGGCCTACAGCGCCATGACCGGCTATGAAGCGCATGAAGTGCTCGGCCTGCCGCTATGGACAGTAATCATGGGTGACGAGAGCCAGGCCGAAGCCAGCACACAGTCATTGCCGCTCAGCGGCGGCTGGCGCGCCGAACTCAGCAGCCGGCGTCGCGACGGCGAAACCTTTCCCGCCATTTTCAGCGTCAATCCCATTCGCAGCGCGCTGGGCGAGATCGAACACTACACTGCGGTACTCACCGACCTGTCCTCATTGCGCGATGTCGAACGGCGCATCGAATACCTATCGCAGCATGATGCGCTGACCGGACTACCGAATCGCGCCGCGCTGGAAACCCACCTGTTGAGCAGCATCAATAGCATCCAGGATCAGTCGCACATTGCAGCGGTGTTGCTGATCGAATTGGATCGCTTCAAATCCATCAACGATACCTTGGGTCATCGCGCCGGCGATGCCTTGATACGCGCCGTCACCGAACGTTTGAATAGCCTGCGTCATCCCGCTGATTTTCTGGCGCGACTGGGCGGCGATGAATTTGTGGTGCTGCGCCAGCAATCGCGCAATATCAATTCCGTGCTGCCTTATGCGGAATCGCTGCGCGCCGCCTTGGAAAAACCCTTCATCATCGGTTCGCGCGAACTGTTCATTACCGCCAGTATCGGCATCAGCTGCTATCCCAACGATGGTCAGGACTACGAATCGTTACTGCGCGCGGCCGATGCAGCCGTCTATCAGGCCAAGCAATCGGGCCGCAATTCGGTATCTATGTACTCGCCGGACAAGGATTTACTGGCCACCGAACACTTCACCTTGCAGAACAGTCTTCCTGCGGCATTACGCAAGCAGCAGTTCGCACTGGAATACCAGCCGGTGGTCGATCTGAACACCTGCAAAGTCACGGGCGTAGAGGCACTGCTCCGCTGGCACCATCCGCAACTGGGATTGATCAGCCCGACGCGCTTCATCGGCATTGCCGAAGAGACCGGCTTGATTCTGCCGATCAGCGAATGGGTGTTGCACACCGCCTGCGCACAAATGCGTCACTGGCAGTTGGATGGCTGGAAAAACCCTCACGTGGCAGTCAATCTGTCATCGCGCGAATTCGCTCGCCACGATCTACCGCAACGTGTTGCGGCGGCACTGGATGAATACGACCTCGAACCACACCAGCTACGTTTGGAACTTACCGAAAGCATGGTGATGGGCGATCCAGCCAGCGCCGCAGAACTGATCAACAAACTGGCGGAGATGGGCGTGGAAGTGGCGCTGGATGATTTCGGCACCGGCTATTCCAGCCTGAGTTATCTCAAGCGTTTCCGCCTGGGCTGCCTGAAGGTGGATCGCAGCTTCGTCAGCGGCGCACTGGGCAGCACCGGCGATCAATCAATTGTACGTGCAGTGATCGCGCTGGGTAAAACCCTGGACATGAAGATCGTCGCAGAGGGTGTCGAAACCCCAGAGCAAGCCGAGTTCCTGCGCGAAGAAGGTTGCGACGATGCACAGGGCTACTTCTATGCCCGCCCGGTGGCCGCCGACCACATTCCCCACCTGGTACAGACCATCCCACAGCGCTTCTGCGACAGCGATCGAACCATGTATCACCAGCTGCAGTTGGTGAACGGCAACAGCTAGAACCGTCCACCGCTCGATTCAGATTGGGTCGCACCTGCTGAGGTAACACGGCATCGTGTAGTCTAGCGTCCCATCCTTTCCCTGCGGACCCTGCGCATGCTGGACGTGTTTGCCAATCGACTGACGCAGTGGCTGTTCGATCCGCCCGAGCACCTGCTGGGCAAGACCCTGCACCCCGCGCTGCGCCTGCTGCGCTATCCCTACGCCTTGATTCGCGATCTCATGCATGGCCAGCTGAACCTGCGCGCCATGAGTCTGGTGTATTCCACCCTGCTATCCCTCGCGCCGCTGTTGGCGCTGGCGTTCTCGGTACTCAAGGGCCTGGGCTACAACCGCGATCTGGAAGTGGTGCTGTACTCCTTTCTCGAACCCATCGGCAGCAAGGCCACCGAATTGACCGCCCGCATCATGAGTTTCGTCAACAGCGTACGCGGCGACGTGCTGGGCCCCATCAGTGTGGCCGTACTCATTTACAACGTGATCTCTGCCGTACAGAAGGTGGAAGAAAGCTTCAACTTCGTCTGGCAGGTGGAAAAGCCTCGCAGCTGGGCGCGTCGTTTCAGCGAGTATCTAAGCGTGATGGTCATCGGCCCGGTATTTGTGGCTGCAGTGGTGGCGGTGTTGCAATCCAATGTCGTGCTCAAATTCAGCCAGCTGACCGGCATTGCCTGGACGCTTGAGCACATCAAGCATCTGGCCTCGTTCCTGCTACTCAGCATCGCGCTCACCTTTCTGTACTACTTCATTCCCAACACCAAAGTGCGCGTAGGCGCGGCCTTGATCGGCGGTCTGGTGGCTGGGGCGCTGTGGACCATCGGCGGCATTCTGTTCACGCTGTTTGCCGCAACCTCGACACAGTACGCATTGATCTATGCCGGCTTTGCCATCGTCATCGTGGCGTTGTTCTGGCTATACATGTCCTGGCTGATATTGCTGCTGGGTGCGCAGCTGTCGTTCTACATACAGAACCCGCAATCATTGCGTAGCGGTTCGCGCGAAGTGCATCTGACTGCGGCGTTATACGAACGCCTCGGCCTGTCGGTGATGTACTTGATTGCACGCGATTATCAGCAAGGCGTGCCGCACTGGACACTGAATGCCTTGTCCGAACATTTCGATGTTCCGGCACGCTCCTTGAAGCCGGTCATGGATACATTGGAGAATCATGAATTACTGACGGGCACTGACAACGAGCGCTATGTGCCCGGGCGAGATCCGCAAGCCATACCTTTAAGCGAAATCTTCGATGCGCTGCGTAACGACACACGCAATCCACGCATTCCTCGAGTGCGTGGTGCAGCGGCGGCGGAAGCGATTGCGCAGACTGCTACTGAGGCTATGAATCAAAGCGTGCAAGGACAGACATTGGCCAGCCTTGTGGCACAGCATCCCTAACCTTAACTACGCTGATTATTCTTACCCGACAGCTCCACACAGTTATAAGGCGTATAAGGCTCGCTGGAACGCAGCAGCACATCGGAACCACTGTACGATGCCTTGAGATACAGTGGATCTTCCACTTGGTAGGCACGCGTCAACGTGGTTCCGGCGCTATCCACCGAGAAGCGTTCCACGATATGCAGTTGCTCGCTGTGCAACAGGCCGCCGATGGGAATCAACACACCAGGCTTGAAGCCGATGGTATCCACCACCAGTTCTTTACCCTGCCAGTGCCCGATGGAATGGCCCGTCAATGAGGGCGTGAGATTCTTAGGATGCTCAGTCGCATCCAAATGGATGGTGCGCATTAAATCCATGTAGCCATACTTCAGCGTAATGCTCTTGTCGGTTTGAATGATCTCATTGACGTTCTGATCATGGGTCCAACCGAAAATAATATTGCCGGCGCTGCACTTGATGGCCGGATCGTCGAAGCGCTGATCGTATGTTTTGGCAGCCTGCACACCGGCTGCAGAGGCCTCAGGACGACCGCCACCGCCCGCACTGAAGCTGGCCATGCCACCCGACCCCATGCGTATCTCAAGGCCCATGCCAGGACCCATACCTGGACCGCCAGGGCCACCGGGCCCCATGCCACCACCCGGGCCACCACCTGGGCCACCCTGATTTTGCGCCACCCAATAGCCCGACAAACTCGGCGCTTTAGTTGCCGCAGCACTGTCGCTCTTGGTTTCCACCTTGGTAGCAAGCGGCAACGGCGCTGCTTGACGGACGCCGCCCGCCAACAAGTTGGCGCGTGCATCCACCTCCATACCATCGGCGCGCACGAATGAATTCAGCATGCAGACATGTTCTTCACGACGTGCCGGCGCACCTTTGAAGGTCACCTTCTGTCCCACCGTAAAAGTATTGGCAGTCCAGCCCATGCGGTCTAGAAAGGCACGCGCCGACAGCTCACAACGCCATGACTGCTGTTGACCGTCAAGCAACGCAATGAAGTACACATAGGCATGCGGGTTCACAAATTCGAATTTGCTCACCACGCCGGCAATGCTGATCTGTTTTTCCATATCGTAATGCGGCGCTGCGGAGTGATGCGCCACTGCGAGGTACGGCGTGCTTAGCAAGCTGCCCCACAGCATCAGACGGGGCATCAACCAGGGCATCGACCCGATTCTGTTTATCAATGGAATTGCGCAGCTCATGGAATCTCCAGCAGTTGCCAACGATGCTAGAGCCGCAATAGCTTGCGAGTTGTTGCAGCAAGGTAAAGCTATGTAAACCTGCCATGTAAACCCAGTTATCGACGCTGCTATCGGTTGAGGCTTTGCGTAACATGACCCCATGAATTCACCCGCACCCAACATCCTGATTTGCGACGACGATGCTGAACTCGCGCAGCTGCTGGGCGAATATCTACAACGCAACGGCATGCAAACCGAGTGGGTGGAAACGGCGGAAGCGGCCGTGGCCAGGTTGAACTCGCCGCAGACGCTACCGGATGCATTGGTGCTGGACATCATGCTGCCGGGCATCGATGGCCTGACCGCGCTCAAGTACATTCGCCGCGAATTTTCCTTGCCTATTCTGATGCTGTCCGCACGCGGCGAACCTATCGATCGCGTAGTCGGTCTGGAGTTGGGCGCCGACGACTATCTCAGCAAACCCTGTCTGCCGCGCGAACTACTGGCGCGTCTGCAGGCCTTGCTACGCCGTATGCGACCTGCCAGCAATGAGCAACAGGAAATCGTCGTTGGCAGCCTGCGCATTCGTCCACATGAACGGCGCGCCTGGGTGAACGACACTGAATTAGACATGACCAGCGCCGAGTTCTCGGTACTGCAGGAACTGGTGCTCAATGCCGGCAAGATCGTTGCGCGTGAACAGCTCACCGAGAAAGGCTTACATCGTCCATTGGAACGTTTCGATCGCGCCATCAATGTACACGTCAGCCGCCTGCGTCAAAAGCTGAGCGCCACCGGTCAGCCCACACCGGAAATCAATGCCATACGTGGCACCGGCTATCTCATGAGGTGGCGCGGTGGCTAGCACTGCATCAATGCCGTTGCGCGAGCTGTTGGGGCGCACCCTGTTCCGGAAACTATTCCTGTGGTTTTTTTCGGTCAGCCTCGGTGTGTTACTGGTCAGCGTATTCGTCACACGCGGCTTGAGCTATCGCAGCGACACCATCGACGACCTCAGCGAGCGGGCCAGCGCCGCAGTGCTTGCCGCTTATTCACCGCAAGACCCGCAGGCCCTGGACCGTGTACACGATGAATTTCGCGATCGCTGGCGCACCAATGTTTATGTCGAGCACGCGGGACGCATTCTCGGCACTCGACCGGTGCCGGTACCGGTTCTGGATCATGTGCCGCGTTTCGACAGCAGCGTGCAACGTTTTACGCTCAGACGCGGCGAGCAATTACTCAGCATGCCGATAAGCATGGATGGCGACGGCAGTTATCACCTGGTGCTGTTCCAACAAGCTGCAATTAATCGTCCCTGGAATCTGAGCATGTGGTTGGGCGTGCAGATCGCACTGTCCATGCTGGCCATCGCTGCAGTGTGTGCACTGCTGGCAAGACACTTCAGCACACCACTGACCTTGACTGAAACCACCGTGCAACACATTGCTCAGGGACGATTGCAGGCACGCGTGCCCATCGCCTCCAGCAAACGTAGCGATGAATTCGGACAACTGGCGCGCGGTGTCAACGACATGGCGGAACGAATCGAAACGCTGGTCAAGGATCGTGATCGACTGCTGCACGATGTGTCGCATGAACTACGTTCACCTCTGGCACGCATGCGCATACTGCTGGAACTGGCGCGTACCGGCACCCAGTACGATCTGGGCACGCAACTGCTCAAAGCTGACAATGAAATCAGCCGCATGGATCATCTGGTGGACGAGATCCTTAGCTATGCGCGCAGTAAGCATGACGGTGCACCACCCGCGTTAGCGCTTGTGAATCTCAGCCAACTGACACAGACCGCGATCAGCTCCGCCATGGTCGAAGCGGAAGCGCAGGGCATACGCATCGAACTTACTTGCGATGCCTCATGTGCAGTCAATGGCGACGCCGAACTATTGAATCGCGCCATCGACAATCTATTACGCAACGCCATTCGTTTCAGCAAAGCCGGCGATGTGATTCAAGTCAATGTGCTGACTCAAGCCAAACAAGTATGGCTGCAAGTGATCGATCAGGGTCCAGGCGTGCCCGCAGAGCAATTGACCCAGATTTTCCAACCCTTCTTTCGTATTCCCGGCGCCGAACGCGGCAAGGGATATGGATTGGGATTGGCATTGGTACAACGTATTGCAGAATTGCATGGTGCGGAATTGCAGGCGAGCAATGGTGATGAGAAAGGCCTGCAGGTCACGATGAAATTTGCCGCGGTTTGAACGCACAGCGGTTTCATCATGTGTAGGTCGGGTTTAGCTGTCTTCAGCGTTACCCGACTTTTTAAGATGTCGGGTTAAAACCCGACCTACATAAGATCAAAGCCAGTACGTCGAAGGGATATCTCAAGCACCCGCAATCGTCATCGACTCCACCAGAATCGATCCGGTACGAATACCACCACGCGCATCCACATCGCTGCCCACGGCCACGACGTTGCGATACATGTCCTTCAAGTTACCGGCGATGGTGATTTCATGGACGGGATAGGCGATCTGACCGTTCTCCACCCAGAAGCCTGCAGCGCCGCGCGAGTAATCGCCGGTGACGCCGTTGACACCGCTGCCCATCAACTCCGTTACCACCAAGCCGCGATTCATCTGCTTGAGCAAGGCAGCAAAGTCATGCGCACCACTGGTCGAACCCGGCTCGACCAGTAAGTTATGCACGCCGCCGGCATTACCCGTGGTCTTCAAGCCCAGCTTGCGCGCCGAGTAAGTGCTGAGCACGTAGCCCGTCAACACGCCTTGATCCACCAACTTGCGATCACGCGTCGTCACACCTTCGGCATCGAAGGGCGCACTGCCCAAGCCTTTCAACAAGTGCGGTCGCTCAGTGCAACCGAACCAGGTGGGAAACAGTTGCTGACCCGCTGCATCCAGGAAGAACGACGAACGTCGATACTGACTGCCACCGCGAATCGCGCCGAGAAAACTGCCGATCAAACCGCGCGCCAATTCGGGCACGAACAACACCGGCGCCACACAGGTGGCCAACTGCCGCGCACCGAGCCGCTCCAAGGTACGTTTGGCGGCGCGTTCACCGATGCTGGTGGCGCTCTCCAGATCGCGATAGTCGCGCATCGAGCTGTACCAATAGTCACGCTGCATCTCACCGTTCTGCTGACCGATCACGGCACAACTTAACGAGTGCATGGTGCTGGCGTAACCCGCAACGAAACCCAGGCTGTTACCGAACACACGCAGGCCTTGATGACTGGAGAGCGTCGCGCCTTCGGAATTGCTGATGCGTGCATCCATATCCAGTGCTGCGGCTTCGCAGGCCACGGCCAGATCGCGCGCCGCATCCGGTTCGATGCTCCAGGGATGATTCAAATCCAGATCGGGAATGTCGCGCGCCAACGTGTCGGCATCCGGCAAGCCGGCGCAGGGGTCTTCAGCAGTGAAGCCGGCAATGCTGTGGGCCTTGGCAACAGTCTCGCGGATGGCATGGGCACTCAAGTCAGCGGTACTGGCCGAACCCTTGCGCTTGCCGCGATACACGGTCACGCCCATGCCGCGATCGCGGTGATACTCCAGGGTCTCGACCTCACGCATGCGCGCCGTCACCGACAACCCGGTATCCACGCTCACGCCCACCTCCGCCTCGCTGGCGCCTAGTGCGCGCGCCTCGGCCAGCGCCAGTTCAACACAGGCCTGCAGATCGGTTTGGGTCAGCGTCGTCACAGTGGTTGACATCGGGATTCCATGAAACAGACAGGAAATTCGCGGCAGTTTACCAGCCGTCCGCGGTAGCATGTGTGCATGAAGTACTACGACACCCACAACCCCGAAGAAGAATTCGACGAGGGCCCCAGCAAGAGCGAACTGAAACGGCAGAGCGCCGAGTTGCAGCAGTTGGGCGAATCGTTGATCGAGCTGGCGCCCAATGAACTGGACGAATTGGATTTGCCGGAAAAACTGCGCGACGCCATCGACATCGCCAAGCGCATCACCGCGCATGGCGGGCTGTATCGACAGAAGCAATTCATCGGCAAGTTAATGCGCAAGATCGACGTCGAGCCGATCCGCGCTGCTTTGGAAGCCAAGCGGCAACTGCATCGCACCGATGTGCTGCGCTTCCGCCGCGCCGAACAATGGCGGGATCGCTTGTTGAGCGATGCCACGGCATTACCCGAATGGCTGGCTGAGTATCCGCAGTCAGATCGCAATCAGCTGGAACGTTTGATTGCCCGCGCGCATCACGAACAGGCGCGTAAACAGCCACCGGCTGCGGCACGCGAGCTGTTTGCGATAGTGCGGGAATTGTTGGATGGGACTGCTTAGCGCTTTCGCATTCGCAGGATGAGTGACTGATGTGGCGCATCCAGATGCCCCCACCCTGCCCTCCCCCGCACGCGGGGGAGGGTTTCAGATGGATTTGTTGGGCGAGATCGCTGCGCCTGCTGCTAAAATTCCGGCAATGAATACCCCTCTCATCGGCATCATCATGGGCTCCAGCTCCGACTGGGAAACCATGCAACCTGCGGCGGACATGCTCACCCAACTGGGCATCCCCCATGAAGTCCGCGTGGTCTCCGCGCACCGCACCCCCGACCTGCTGTTCGAATACGCGCAGACGGCTCGCTCACGCGGCATTGAAGTCATCATCGCCGGCGCGGGCGGTGCAGCCCATTTGCCTGGCATGACCGCAGCCAAGACCACGCTGCCGGTGCTGGGCGTGCCGGTGCAATCCAAGGCGCTCAATGGCATGGACTCGCTGCTGTCGATTGCACAGATGCCCGCCGGCATTCCAGTCGGCACGCTGGCGATTGGTAAGGCCGGAGCCACGAACGCGGCGTTACTGGCCGCCGCCATGCTCGGCAACAAGTACCCAAAGATTCACGATGCGGTAGCCGCCTTCCGTCAGGCACAGACAGACAAAGTGCTGTCGCAGCCCGATCCGCGCGACGCCCCATCCCATAAGTGACACTGGTCACAAGTGATACTGATATGAGAATTGGCATCATCGGCGCCGGCCAACTGGGGCGGATGCTGGCTCTGGCAGGCTATCCACTGGGTTTGCGTTTCACCTTCCTCGACCCCAGCCCCGACGCCAGTGCGGCGCAGGTGGGCGAGTGCATTCAGGGCGCTTACGACGATCCGGCCAAATTGCGCGAGCTGGCCGAGGCCGTCGATGTGATCAGCTTCGAATTCGAGAATGTGCCGGTAGCGGCGGTGGAAGCCATCGCCAAGATCAAACCCTTCTATCCACCGGTGGCAGCGCTGGGCGCATCGCAAGATCGTCTCACCGAAAAAACCCTGTTCCGCAAGTTAGGCATTCCTACACCGGAATTTCGTGCCGTCGACAGCCTGGCCGATCTGCAACAGGCAGTGGCCGATATCGGCTTACCCGGTATTCTGAAAACGCGTCGATTGGGCTATGACGGCCGCGGTCAGTTTCGTCTGCGCAAGCAAAGCGATATCGAGGCTGCCTGGCAGGCCCTGCAAGGTTCGCCGCTGATCTATGAAGCCTTCGTACCGTTCACGCGCGAAGTGTCCATCATCGGCGCGCGCAGCACGCGCGGCGAAGTGGCCATCTATCCCTTGTCCGAAAACAGCCATCGCGCCGGCATCCTGCACGTTGCAAAGGCGCCGTATCGCCACGCCGCGCTGCAGAAACAGGCCGAAGCTTACTTGAAGAAGCTGCTCAAACACTTCAACTACGTCGGCATTCTCACCGTCGAATTCTTTGTGTTACGCGGCAAGCTGGTCGCCAATGAAATGGCGCCGCGCGTGCACAACTCCGGACATGCCAGCATCGAGGGTTCGCAGACCAGTCAGTTCGAGAATCATGTGCGCGCAATCTGTGGGCTGCCGCTGGGCAGCACCGCTGCGCGCGGGCACAGTGCCATGTTGAATTTCGTCGGCACGATTCCCGAACGCAGCGCCGCGCTGAAACAGGCCGGCGTACACTTTCACCACTACGGCAAGGAACCACGCGCAGCGCGCAAATTGGGGCACGCCACCGTGGTCGAGGCGACGTCCGCAGCACGCGACGCCGCCTTGAAAAAGCTGCTGAAATTGGTGCGCTGACATACCCTGACACGGGCCAGTGACTTACCTCACGATCTGGGCATAGGCGGTTTGCTTAAGGCGGTTCAGGGTTTAGACTGGGGATTCCGTGGTGATTAGGTCAAACAAGGACTCGCGCCCAGCATGTATCTAGAACTTTTCAAGTTGAGAGAACTGCCTTTCCGCCTGTCTCCCGACCCGTCATTCCTGTACCTGTCGAAGAACCATGCACGTGCCAAGGCGTACATGGAATCCACCATCTGGTTCACCGATGGCTTCGTGATCATCACCGGCGAAATCGGCGCCGGCAAAACCACCCTCATTGAAACCTTCCTCTCCGAACTGGAGAAGGATGTGGTGGTGGCGCAGATCAATCAGACGCAGCTGTCGGCCAACGAATTCCTGCAGTCGATTCTGGTGCAATTCGGTTTCCAACCCTTTCAGATGAAGAAGGTGGAACTGCTGTCCACCTTGAATAACTTCCTGGTGGAGCAATACGCCAGCGGCCGACGGGTATTGCTGATCATCGACGAAGCACAGAATCTATCCACCCGCGTACTGGAAGAAGTGCGTCTGCTGTCCGGTCTGGAAACCGCCAAAGACAAAGTGATGCGCATCATTCTGGCGGGTCAGCCGGAACTCAACGACAAGCTGGATCTGCCCGAGCTGGCGCAGCTCACCCAGCGTGTGCGCCTGCGTTTCCATTTGACGCCGCTGTCGCGCGACGATGCCGATCACTATATCCAGCACCGTCTGGAAGTGGCCGGCTCAGAAGGCCGCGAAATTTTCGCAGCCGATGCCTATCCCTACATCTTCCGCTTCACCGGCGGCGTGCCGCGTCTGATCAACACGCTGTGCGACACCTCGATGATGGCGGCCTTTGCCCAGGATCGCGACGTAGTCAGTCTCAACGACGTCAAGACGGCCGTTGCAGAACTACGCTGGCATGAGTACAGCGAGCGCTCGGTAAAATTGCCGACGTTGTTACACCACGGCAATCGCAGCGCCAATCACCAGACCGAACATACGCTGGCGCATGTCCTGCTGTCGCGCAAGGGCGAATCATTGGGTGATTACGAACTTAAACCCGGCCGCTTCCTGATCGGACGCACGGCGGAGAACGATCTGCAGATCGACAGCCAGTTCATCAGCCGTCATCACGCACAGATCATCAGCACCTCAGGCAGCTGCATCATCGAGGATCTCAACAGCACCAATGGCATTGCGCATAACGGCAAGCGCATTCGTCGTCGCGTACTGAACGATGGCGATGTGCTGCAGATCGGTGAGCATGAATTGGCTTACATGGACGAACGCTCGTCGCGTTCGCGTCCGGACTTACCGCGTCAGGACGATGCCATTCCATTGATGACGGAAACCGCAGTGTTTCCAGAAGCGCCCAAGAAAGCGGAATCTGCCGGCTAAACGGAAGAGTGGATTCCCATCGCCGGTTTAGTCGTCCAGCGAGCGAGGATTGTATTCGGACCGTCCGGTGCGATAGTCGCGACGCTTCAGCCACAGCACCAATCCCACGATCAGGGCGACAGCTCCAAATAGCATCAGCAATGTGGACCAGCGCGCCAGCGATGCGTGGAACGCGCCGCCCAACATGATCGCGCCCACCAACATGTAGGCGTAGGGTAGAAATTCATAAACCGGTCGTGCCAACCACATCGCACACCTCTCGCCCCAATTTTTGTTGCCCCCACCCTAACTCTCCCCCGCTGCGCAGGGGAGGGGATTTAACTTTCCTCCTCCACTTGTTGGAAGGGATTAGAAAGGGGCAACTTCTAGTTATTCAGTCGCAGTCCCGCCTACCGTCAAGCCATCCACTCGTAGCGTCGGCTGTCCCACACCCACCGGCACATCCTGTCCTTCCTTGCCGCAGGTACCCACGCCTTCATCCAGCTTGAGATCGTTACCCACCATCGACACGCGCGTCAGCACATCCGGACCGTTACCGATCAAGGTGGCGCCACGCACCGGCGCAGTGAGCTTGCCGTCTTCAATCAAGTACGCCTCGCTGGCCGAGAACACGAATTTACCCGAAGTGATATCCACCTGACCGCCGCCGAAGTTGTGGCAGTACAGGCCCTTCTTCACCGAGCGAATGATTTCCTGCGGATCGTGCGGACCATTCAACATGTAGGTGTTGGTCATACGCGGCAGGGTCATGTGTGCGAACGACTCACGACGACCATTGCCGGTAGGCTGCACGCCCATCAAGCGCGCATTGAGCTTGTCCTGCATGTAACCGCGCAGAATGCCGTTCTCGATCAGCGTCGTGCATTGCGTGGGTGTGCCCTCATCGTCGATATTGAGCGAACCGCGCCGATAGTTGAGCGTACCGTCATCCACCACCGTGCATAGCGGCGAAGCCACCTGCTGACCGATCTTGCCGGAGAACGCGCTGGTGCCCTTGCGATTGAAATCGCCTTCCAGGCCGTGACCGATGGCTTCATGCAACAAGATGCCGGGCCAGCCTGCGCCCAACACCACGGTCATCTGCCCCGCCGGTGCGGGCACCGCTTCGAGATTGACCAGGGCGCTACGCACCGCTTCCTGCACCAGTCCCTGCCAGCGCGCACTGCGCAGAAATTCACTTAACGAATAACGTCCACCACCACCACAGTAGCCCTGTTCGCGTCGACCATTGTGCTCAACGATCACCGACACATTCATACGCACCAGCGGTCGCACATCGGCAGCCAAGGTGCCATCGCTGGCGGTGATCAAAATGGTTTCATGCACCGCCGATACACTGGCCATTACCTGCGTGACGCGCGAGTCGATCTTGCGCGCGGCGGCATCCACTTCACCGAGCAGCTTTACCTTCTGCTCATCGCTCAAACCATCGAAGGGATCGTCCACGGTGTACAGGCGACGCGCATTAGGCGCCTGCCAGGCCGATACCGCACCGGCGCCCTGGCCGCGTGCAATGGCGCGTGCTGCTTTGGAAGCCTGCGTCAACGCCGGCAATACGATTTCATCAGAGTACGCAAAACCGGTTTTCTCACCGGCCAGTGCGCGCACACCCACACCCTGTTCGATGCTGTGCGCGCCCTCTTTCACAATGCCGTCTTCCAGCGCCCACGACTCTTCACGCGACACTTGGAAGTACAGATCGGCGTAGTCCACCGCCGAGCCCATCACCGTACCGAGCGCCTGCGATAACTTGCCCTCGTCCAGACCGGAGGGATCGAGAATGGTTTGCCGCGCCACACTCAAGGCCGGCACTGCCGTCGCGTCCGTGGTGCGCGCCGGTTGCAGATTCAAAGCCGACAGAACGAAGGACTCATCGGCGGCGGTTTGACTGGGAGGAATACTCATATCACTCACTTATCGAGGGCAGGCGGCAAGCCTAACGCTTATAGCCGCCGATGCGCCAGCGCGGGAAAACTACGACGCTTGGCCTGTTGCGAATCCCTATCGATGGTTGCGGTTACCACGCCTACGCCGTCGCTGCGGCACGCCAGCACCTCGCCCCATGGGTCAATAATCATCGAATGTCCATAGGTCTCGCGGCCATTGGCGTGTAGGCCGGCTTGTGCCGACGCCAGTACGTAACACAGATTCTCGACGGCGCGGGCGCGCAGCAATATGTCCCAGTGCGCACGGCCGGTGGGCACCGTAAATGCGGCAGGCAGCACAAACACTTCAGCGCCCTGCGCACTCAGGTGTCGAAACAATTCAGGAAAGCGCACGTCGTAGCAAATCGCCATGCCCAGTTTGCCGATGGGCGTATCGAGCAATACCGGATGATTGCCCGGCGCCATGGTGGCCGACTCGCGATAACTGCGCGTCGCATCCTCCACATCCACATCGAAGAGATGCAGCTTGTCGTAACGCGCCACGCGTTCACCCTGCGCATTCACCACCAACGAAGCAGCGGCGACACGCGACTCGCCCGGAATCTTGATCGGCATTGTGCCTGCGACAATCCATAGTCCCAGTTCACGCGCAGTGTGCGCCAACCAACTCTGCATCGGTCCATCACCCTCTTGTTCGGCAATGGCGAACTTGTCCTGTTCGTGCATGCCCATCAGCACGAAGTTCTCGGGCAACACGGCCAACTGCGCGCCCTGCTCGGCTGCTTGTCGCAACAAGCCCTGTGCAACCTGCAGGTTTTCCTGCACATCGCCACTGGAGGTCATTTGAATAACTGCGGCTTGGTTCATTGCCCTTGCTTCATTGTGCTCTGGATTATTGTGCTCTGGATTATTGTGCCTGGGATTATTGTGATCGGGATTCCGACCCTGACTCTAGTGTTGCCTTACCCACGCCGGAGTCGATGCGTTCCACCTGCGGATCATCCCAGGTGCCACCGATATGGTAGTAAGCGCGCGCCACGCCCTTCAGAGGTTCTTTAAAGATTTGCGTGAACAACAACAAGGCCGCGCCGATCACCGGACCCGCGGCCACCGCACCCGCGACCGGCAACGCCGAACTCACATCGCCGGTGACGACTGCGGTCTGATCGTAATCACGCGCGCCCAAGCCCAGGCGTCCGGCAATACCAATCTCTGCAGTGGGTCCGCGCAGTAATAAATTTTGCGTACGCGCATCACCGTTCTGCACCGTGAAGTCGGCGTGGATGCTATCGAAGGCCAGGCCCTTATCGGTGATATCGCGGAAGTCGAGACCCAATCGCCGCGGTAGCGCCGCCACGCTCAACAACCCCAGCACACGGCCTGCGCCCGGTTGCACATTGAGCAACTGACCGTCTTCAACCTGTAGTTCCATGGTGCCGGAAGCACGTCCCAACAAGTCTTCATCCAAACCATCCGGCCAATGCAGATCGGCCAGCAACTTGCCGCGTTTGGCGGCAACAAAGTCGCCGTAGTTGAACTGCTGCAGCGTCGCGCGTACATCGCTGCTCTCCAGCGTCAGCTTGAGATTGTTTTGCTGCACACCGTTGGTCAGCAGCCAACTGCCGATGCCTGTGCCGTTGAATGACTCGCCACTGATATGCAGCGAATTCACCTGCAGGCCTTGCGCGGTGCGCGTGCCGATCAATTGCAGAGCGCCGAAATCATGTTCGCCATAGTTGAAGTGCTTGATATCGGCATTCAACGACGGCAGATCGCGTGGATCCATGCGATTGGCATTGCTCTGATTGCCACTTTGGCCAGTGGCTTTATCGTTGGTTTTATCGCGCGCCACACCGGTCAGCTTGAGATTATCCATCTGCAGACTGAGCGCACGACCGCTGGCGAAATCATAGGGCACCAACACCTGCCCACTGGCTTGCTCGCTGGCCACATCGACACGCCAGCCGGTATCGGTGGCCTGCAAGATGCCGCGTAACTCAGGCCATTCGAAACCATACAAACGGAAACGACCGATGTTGACGTTGGCAGCGCGCAGGATGTCCTGCACCCGCAGTGAAGCATTGGCAGCGCCAGCGGCACTGCTCGCTTTAGCCGTATCGACATTGGCACTGCCCAACTTCAACCAATCATCGAGTACAAATTCTTCCAATCTGCCATCGACACGTAAGCCCGCTTGGGCAGGCAAGGCCGCAGCAATGCCGTCGGCACGCACACCGGCACGATCGAAACGCCAGTCATTGTTTACCTGCTGCAAGCGCACCAGCGTGCGCATCTCACCTAGCGAACCGCGCAACTGCATGTCGTTACCACGCAGATCGGCATCGAGATGCAGCGCACGGCTGCTGGCAGCAACCTTATTGAGCGGCGCTGGCAAGTTGATCGCCAAACCGCGTAGATCGCTGTCCACGCTGTACAGATGACGGCTATCGCCCTCACGCTGCGCATACCCCGGCAAGGTGTAGCGATAAGGCATGACACCTTCCAACTTGATCCATGAGGGCAGCTTGAGAAACTGAGTCAGCGGCTGCGCCTGAGCAGAACCACTGGCCACCACATTGAAACGACCACGTGACACGGGTTCAGCGGTCACTGCCACATCGCCCTGCAGGAATTGCCCATGCAGATCGGCGCCGACCACTGCATCGTTGAGTACGCGCAAGGTGCCGGATAATTGCTCTGCCGTTTGCGGAATATCGGCCAGGCTCACCGTGGCATTCTGCAAAGCCACATTGATGTCGACGCGATGCTTGGAGAAATCCTTTAACGGGAAGTACATGCTGGCCTTGCCGCGCATCTCGCCGCGTCCGGACAATTGCTGGAACAGGCTGCCAATGGCCGGACCTACCGGACTTTTTTGTACGAACTGCAAGGCGTTCTGCAGATCGCCGTGGGTCTGCGCCGTGATGTTGATTTCAGAATCGTGGTAGTCCTTGATGCCGCCTTCGGCGCGATCGAGGCTCAACCCATTGATGCGTCCCGATTTCACCACGCCCTTTAAACCGGCGTTGCGAAACTCTGCATCAATACGCAAATCGGTGGCGGGCATCCAGCCCGGTTGATAATCCAAGGTCAGCCCTTCGATCGTTGCATTGATCAAGAACAAACCTTCGTTGCCGCGGAATGGAAATTTTTGCAGCGGCCCTCGCAGCGTAGCGACGGCCTGCTTCACGGTGCCGACGGGAAATGCCGCGTCCAACCATTCCAGTGTGCGCCGGTGCATGACGCCGGCCGGCATGTAGCGCGGCGCTACTGCGGCATTCAAATCGGTGGCGGTCGCCTGCAGGTCGATCACCGGCGAACCTTCACGAGGAATGTCCAGCGTGAACTGTCCCTGTACCTTGCCGTCGCTATTGGCGACCACCAAGTCGGTGCTGCGCAGTTGCACGCTCTGCGTGGTGCGCGTCCAATTGAATATGTCCATTGATTTGATCTACCGGCAACGGGGTGCGGAACAGACGCGGCAGACTCAACACGGCATCGTGACCATCCAGCTGTAACTGGCCGCGTGCGCCGGTGGCGCTCAGCACGCCCGATAGTCCACTGATACCCGGTGTCCCGCCTACCGGCGACACACCCAACTGCGCAAACTCCATGCGCAGTCCGTAACGCGGCTCCGTTTGTTGTTCATCACGTTCGTAGCGCACGGCGAGATTGCTCAAACGACCCGTGGCATTCAAGGCGCGCAGAGCAGCATTACCGCTGCTCTCGGGTAAGTACGCCAACAGCGGCCACAGATTATCCAGCACGATCAATTGCGCACTGGCCTGCAGCTGCATGATGCGCGGACTGTTGTCGGGGCTGGTGGCATCGTCATTGAATTTCAGCAACAGACTCGCGCTGCTCACCGGCCAGGGGCTGTCCGCACGCGCCAGTTGCAAACGCTGGAACTGCGTCAGCCAACCTTGGTCACTGCGCGTAGCAGTAAACGCCAAACCGACATTGCTGTAACGCAGATCTTCACTGCCGATCGCTTCCGTCGCGGCAGTGCCGGTCGCGGCATTACTCGCTACAGAAGTGACCACTCGCACGGCGTCCGGATCATCTTCACGCACCTGCAAGGGATCAGCCTGCGGCAGTGGCGTGGCCCACATGGGCAACTTCATCAGCACATCGACGAAATCAATGCGACCACTGATGCGTTGCGGCTCGCGTCCAATAAATTCGGTGTTGAATTGAAACGATCCCTGCCCGGCTTTCGGCGCAATCCAATCGTCCGGCATCACCTGTGCCCAACCGGCCAGATCCAACTGCGTGCCGGTCACTTCGGCGCGCCATTTCAATTGCGCAACCTCGTTGAGATTGCCCTCGCCGCGCGCGCTGAACTCAAGACTCTTGCCCAGTGCGGCAGACATCTCGGCCTGTCCCTTGATCTCGAATACGCGCGCGTTGCGGGTGATATCGAGATCCACTTGATCCAACGCCCAGGGACCGCGGCCCGTCTTCAAATCGCGAAAGCTCAGGCGCACATCGCGAATGGTCAGTTCGCCTATCGGCAGCGAATCCAGCTGGAAAGCGTTCTCGGTTTCGAACTCCGGCCAATCCGCCTGACCGACCACTTCAAAGCGGCCATCGCTGCGCCGCTGCATTTTGATTTCGGTGCCCTGCAGGTAGAAACGCGCGGCCACCAAGCGGCCGGTACGCAATGCCTGCCATAAATCCAGACCCGCGCCACCGCGCGTGGCGGTGGCCAGTACCCGCTGACCATCGGCGCTGCGTACCACCGCCTGTGTGAATACCAATGCCGGACCATAACCGCGCCAGCCCGCACGCAGTTCGGCAAACTGAATATCCAGCTTGGCCTGCTTGCTCAACCAGGTTTGAACCTGCGCGCGATACTCGGGCATGCGCGTCATGACCAAGGTGAACGCGCCCAGCAACAAGGCGATCAATACGATCAATGCGCCCAGGCTCAACGCCAGCCACTTGGCTATGCGTCGCAAACGACTTACCTGAGTTACATTGGTTTCGTGATCGCTCATCTCGTACTAATTGCGCGTACGCGGATTATTCCAATCAGTTGAGGTATAGAGACCGAGGATGCGACTCTGCTCCCTGCCCAAATAAATCTTTGCTTCAGTCATCTACATACCTCAATACTGCAAACCTGAATCCAGGGTGCTGCCGACTTACATCAGCACCACGTCGTACTGATCCTGCTGATACAAGGCCTCGGTCTGCAGACGAATCGGTTTGCCGGTATGCACTTCCAGTTCGGCCAGCGCTGCCGACTCCTCATCCAGCAAACGTTCGATCACATCCTGATGTGCCAACACCATCAGTTCCTGAAAACTGAACTGACGTGCCTGGCGCAGAATCTCGCGGAAGATTTCATAACACACGGACTCGGTGGTTTTGACGAAGCCGCGCCCCTCGCAGGTGGGACAGGAGGAACACAGCATGTGTTCCAGACTTTCGCGGGTACGTTTGCGCGTCATCTCCACCAGGCCCAATGGCGATACCGAAGAGATATGCGTCTTGGCATGATCGCCCACCAGCGCTTTTTCCAAGGCCTGTAATACCTGGCGACGATGATCCTCTTCTTCCATGTCGATGAAGTCGATGATGATGATGCCGCCCAGATTGCGCAGCCGTAACTGCCGCGCGATGGCCACGCCCGCTTCGAGATTGGTGCGGAAGATGGTTTCTTCCAGCGTGCGGTGTCCTACATAGGCGCCGGTGTTCACATCGATGGTGGTCATCGCCTCGGTTTGATCCAGCATCAAGTAACCACCGGACTTGAGCGGCACCTTGCGATCCAGCGAACGTTCGATTTCTTCTTCCACGCCATACAGATCGAAGATCGGCCGGTCGCCCTGGAACAATTCGATACGCTGGCACATCTCCGGCATGAAGGTGCGCGCGAAGTCCTGCATGGACTGGTACGACTCTTCGTGATCAATGCTGATCTTGGCCACGCCGCTCAACACCACATCGCGCAACACGCGCACCTGCAGCGGCAGATCGGCATGCACCAATTGACCGGGCCGGGCATACGCGGTTTTTTCGCTGAGCACGCTCCACATCTTCTGCAGGAACATCATGTCGGCACGCAGGGCGTCGATGCTCGCGCCTTCGGCCGCGGTGCGTACGATGTAACCGCCGGTATCCTCGGGTTGCACGAAACTCAACATGGCTTCACGCAGACGCTGCCGCTCGGCCTCATCTTCGATGCGCGACGACACCCCTACGCCACGACCCTTGGGCATCAGCACCAGGTAGCGCGAAGGAATGGTAATGAAGGTGGTCAGTCGTGCGCCCTTGGTGCCCAGCGGATCTTTCAATACCTGCACCAGAATCTCGTGACCTTCGGAGACCAGCGATTGGATGTCGTCGGTGCGCTCGGGCTTGTGACCATTTTCGATATGTTCGGCATCGGAGGGTGTGACGATGTCCGAAGCATGCAAGAACGCAGTACGCTCCAGACCGATATCAATGAACGCCGCCTGCATGCCCGGCAACACCCGCGATACGCGGCCCTTGTAGATATTGCTGATCAAGCCGCGCTTGTTGGCGCGCTCGATGAACAGTTCCTGCAGCACACCTTCTTCCACCAAGGCGGCACGCACTTCACGCGGACTGACATTGACCAATACCTCAGACGTCATGCCGATGCTCCCTTGTCATTGCCGGTTGCTTCATCTGATATTTCATCTTCATCTAACGCCGCACCCAGCGACCAGCCCACATTAGCCAGCAAGCCGGCCGTCTCTGCCAAAGGTAGGCCCATCACACCGGAATAACTGCCATTGATATGGGTGATGAAGGCCGCAGCCAGTCCCTGCACGGCGTAGCCGCCGGCCTTGTCCTGCGGTTCGCCGCTATTCCAATAAGCCTGGCACTCGGCCGCCGACAGCGGGCGGAAACCGACTTCGGTCACGCTCAAGGTGTGCTGTAAGCCACGCTCATGACACACCGCCACGCCGGTGTAGACGTGATGACGGCGCCCGGCCAGTTTCTGCAACATGGCAACACCGGCGGCACGATCGGCCGGTTTACCGAAGATTTCCGCATCGGCATCGCTGCCCAACACCACGGCCGTATCCGCTGCTAACACAGGCCTGCGCTCTTCCGGCTTCAGCCGTTCCCAAATGCGCTGCGCCTTGGCGCAAGCCAGGCGCACCACGTAATCCGCCGGCGGTTCACCGGGCAGGCGCGATTCGTCGACATTGGGAATCAGGATCTGGTGCGGCACGAAGATCTGCCGCAACAAGGCGCTGCGACGCGGCGACGCAGAGGCGAGATAGATGGATTGCATGCTCATCCTGCAAGCATACCGGAGGGTGGCGCATATTCCCTCTTTGGCTGCTCATCTTCCCTTTTTTGTAGGTCGGGTTAGCTGTCTTCAGCGCTACCCGACATTCTTAAGATGTCGGGTTAAAACCCGACCTACAGGATGTGTAATACCTTCAATCCAACAACACCTCACGCACCGCATCCGGCCGATTTGGATCGTGCTCCTCGGTATTGAAGGCCGCCAATATCGTGGGCTCGCTGCCCTCATTGCGAAAGGCGTGCGCGACACCCGGCGGAAAGCTGAAACGCCACACCTGCCCGGCCGGCACCGTGACATCGTGGGTCACCGTGCCTTCACGATAACGCACCAGCGTAGGCCCGGCCACGCTGCACACCTCCGTCCCCACCACGTGGTAGTGATTGCCGCGTGCCACACCCGGAATGGTGTACACCACGTGAACATTGCGAAACTGCCCCAACCCGGCGGCATCCATGGGTTCGAATACATAGCCGCGCGCATCCGCCGCGACCCGCAATACTTCTATCTTGACTGCCGACATCTCGCTACTCGACTCGATCCAATTCGGTTATGCAACTTATGCTAACGCAGCGGGGTACAAACTAAACATCGCTGCCGCAATTGTGATGCAATACGTGGCATGGTCACATCCGCTACCTTAGCCTGCATGGGCTTGCGGCAGGATGCATGGCGTTCCCATAAGACGATAACAACGCCCCGATCACTACCAACGAGGATACGGGAAAGAGAGCGCATTAATGAGTCCCGATATAAAGAATAACAAAGTGGGCACCACCGAAGTTCGCCGTCCGGTGTTTCCGGTAATCGCCGGCTATCGTTTCATCCAACCCATTGCCACCTCGCCCTACTCGGCGGTTTACCTGGCGCATTCCAACGAACTGAATCACGACGTGGCGGTCAAGGTTCTGCGCGACGAGCAAGGCGAACTGAGCACCGAACAGATCGAGCGCTTTACCCGCGAGCGCGAGTTGCTGATGCGTATCAAACATCACTCGGTGGTGGACATCTACGACTGGGGCCACACCCGCGATGCGCACTACCTGGTCACCGAATACTTTCCCGCCGGCAGCCTGGAGCTGCGCCTGCGCAATCTGATGACAGTGCGCGACAGCATCGACATGTTCCTGCAAATTGCCGGGGCCTTGGTGGTGATTCACGGCCACGATCTCTGTCATCGCGATCTCAAGCCCGGCAATGTCATGCTGCGCGTGGATGGCAGCATCGTGCTGATCGACTTCGGTCTGGCCATGGTGGTGGATGGCGTACAGATCACTCAGATCGGCGAAGTACACGGCTCACCGTACTACATCAGCCCCGAGCAAGTGGATGGCAGCTCCAGCGGCGATCACCGCAGCGATCTTTACAGCCTGGGGGTGATGTTCTACGAAATGCTCACCGGCAAGCGCCCCTTCACCGGCAAAACCGTTTATGAAGTGGTCAATGCCCACAAGAGCGCACCGATTCCCACGCTATCCGGCGATCTGGTGCGCTTCGACCCGCTGGTGAAATGCCTGCTGGCCAAAGATCCGAATCAACGCCTGCAATCGGCCAATGAAGCATTGGCCATGCTGGCGAAATTGAAGGTTTAGTTTTTTTGCCCCCACCCTAGCCCTCCCCCGTCGAACGGGGGAGGGGATAAGAGATGGCGCTCGCTGCCAGCAACAACGTCCACCACACTACTCTCTCTGCTCTTTAGCTCTTTGCAATCTCTGCAATCGACAAAGCCTCTATCTCGTCCCCTCCCCCGTTCGACGGGGAACGACTGCATGGATGCAGGAGGTAGAGCAACGCAGGGAGCGGTTGCCGAGGGTTAGGGTGGGGGCGAACCACAACGACACAAAGAAAGACTTACCGATTACTCAGCCCACTCATCACATACGCATATGACGCGTCAGCCGCATCTTATCCAGAATGCGACTGGCGATTTCCTCAACACTGCACTGAGTCACATCAATGTAAGGCAACCCCAACCGTTCAAATAAGGTAAGCGCAGTGCGCACTTCATACTGCACCTGTTGCGCAGAAGCATAACGACTGCCAGGACGACGCTCATTGCGAATCTGCTGCAAGCGTGCCGGCTCGATGGTCAGACCATATAGCTTGTGCTTGTAAGGCTCCAGCACCTTGGGCAACTGTGCCGATTCCAGCTCTTCATCGGTCAAGGGATAATTGGCGGTAAAAATGCCGTACTGCAGTGCCATGTATAACGAAGTCGGCGTCTTGCCCGAACGCGATACGCCAATCAAAATCACATCGGCGCTGCGGTAATCGCGCGCACCCGAACCATCGTCATTGGCCAGCGCAAAATTGGTGGCATCAATGCGCGCCGAACGCGCCGGATCGACACTGCTGCCACCCACGCTGCGGCCTGTGACATGCGCGGACTCCATGCCCAGCTCGGTTTCCAGCGGCGCCAGGAAAGCATCGAAGAAATCCAGAAACAAACCATGCGCCTGTTTGACGATGGCGCGAATGCGATCATCCACCAGCGTACACACGATGATGGGCCGTACTTGTTCTTCACTGGCGATAGCATTGATGCGCGTCACCACCCCTTCCGCTTCCTCCGTGCTGGCCACAAAGGGCATGGTGATGGTGCGGAATTCAAGGCCTTCGAATTGCGACAGCAAACTGTGACCCAGTGTTTCCGCAGTCACGCCGGTGCGATCGGAGACGAAGCAGACGGTGCGCATGATTGATTTACCTTTGCGGATGCAGATGCCCCCACCCTAACCCTCCCCCGTGGAACGGGGGAGGGAATGGAGATGCGACGCATTAATCTTTAGCGGTATAAAAAATTGTGCGGTATCTCGGACAGGTGGCGAACACGCCTTAGTCCCCTCCCCCGTTCCACGGGGGAGGGTTAGGGTGGGGCACTCGGGCACTGACGGCAACCCATTACGCCTTAATTCCAGCCAGGAACAACCAAGTCTCCACCACCGTATCCGGATTTAACGACACGCTGCTGATGCCCTGCTCCACCAACCAGCGCGCCAAGTCCGGATGATCGGAAGGCCCCTGACCGCAGATACCCACATACTTGCCATGACGCTTGCACGCAGCAATGGCCATGGACAGCATGGCCTTCACCGCGTCATCGCGCTCGTCGAACAACTTGGCGACGATGCCGGAATCGCGATCCAGGCCCAACGTCAATTGCGTCATGTCATTGGAGCCAATCGACATACCATCGAAGTGCTGCAGATACTGATCGGCCAGCACCGCATTGGTGGGCAGTTCGCACATCATGATGACCTTCAGGCCATTCTCGCCGCGCTTCAGACCATTCGCAGCGAGTAACTCAACAACTTGACGCCCTTCATTCACAGTGCGCACGAAGGGTACCATCACCTGCACATTGGTGAGACCCATCTGCTCGCGCACGATGCGTAACGCACGACACTCCAATTCAAAACATGGCCGGAAGCTTTCATCGACGTAGCGAGCAGCACCGCGAAAGCCGATCATCGGATTCTCTTCATGCGGCTCGTACAAATTACCGCCGATCAAGTTGGCGTATTCATTCGACTTGAAATCGGACAGACGCACGATTACCGGTTCCGGTGCGAAGGCTGCAGCAATCTGCGCAATGCCCTCGCACAGCTTGTCGACATAGAAACTCACCGGATCGGCATAACCCGCCATCTGCTTGCGGATGGTGGTCTTCAACGCGCTATCCAGCTTGTCGAAATCCAGCAGAGCCTTGGGATGCACGCCGATCATGCGATTAATGATGAACTCCAGACGCGCCAGACCCACGCCTTGATGCGGAATGGCAGCGAAAGCAAAGGCACGATCCGGATTGCCCACATTCATCATCAGCCGTACCGGCGCGGGCGGCATGGCATCCAGTTCGATTTGTTGCTGCTCGAAGCCCAGCAAGCCTTCGTAGACGTAACCGGTATCGCCTTCAGCGCAGGACACCGTGACTTCCTGACCATCCTTAATGATGTTGGTCGCGTCACCACAGCCCACCACCGCAGGAATACCCAGCTCACGCGCGATGATGGCCGCGTGACAGGTGCGCCCGCCGCGATTGGTGACGATGGCAGAGGCGCGTTTCATCACCGGCTCCCAGTCGGGATCGGTCATATCGGCTACCAGCACATCGCCCGGCTGTACGCGTTGCATCTCCTGCACATTGCGAATGACTTTGACGCGGCCCGCGCCAATACGTTGACCGATGCTGCGACCTTCCACCAGCACCTTCGAACGCGACTTCAAGGTGTAGCGTTGAATGCTGCGACCCGCACGACTCTGCACGGTTTCCGGACGCGCCTGCAGAATGAATAGCTGACCGGTGTTGCCGTCCTTACCCCATTCGATATCCATGGGACAACCGTAGTGCTCTTCGATGGTCAGCGCCTGTCGCGCGAGATTTTCCAGATCGGCATCGGTAAGCGAGAAGCGCACGCGCTCTGCTTCAGCCACATCCACGGTCTTGACGCGTTCCTTGCTGCCTGGCTCGGCATACACCATCTTGATGGCCTTGGCGCCGAGATTGCGGCGTAACACCGACTTGCGTCCGGCACGCAACGCCGGCTTATAAACATAGAACTCGTCGGGATTCACTGCACCCTGCACCACGGTTTCACCGAGACCATAGGAACTGGTGATGAACACCACATCGCGAAAACCCGAGTCGGTATCCAGCGTAAACATCACCCCGCTGGCGCCGATGTCGCTGCGCACCATGTACTGCACGCCCACCGACAACGCCACCAGTGAATGATCGAAGCCCTGATGCACACGATAGGCAATGGCGCGATCGTTGAACAACGAGGCAAACACTTCATGCATGGTGTGCAGCAGAGCCGCTTCGCCACGCACATTGAGAAAGGTTTCCTGCTGACCGGCGAAGGACGCTTCGGGTAGATCTTCCGCGGTTGCGGAAGATCGCACTGCCACGGCAATGCCTTTGCCGCCATCCATTTTGCGCCATGCGGCCAATACTTCATTCTGCAAACGCTCGGGAAACGGCGTGTCGAGAATCCATTGACGGATCTGCGCGCCGGTCTTGGCCAGCTGCGGCAGATCTTCCACATCCAGTGTCTTCAAAGCGGCGTTAATGCGTGTGGCCAAACCATCCTGCGCCAGAAAATCACGATAGGCATCGGCCGTCGTGGCATAGCCATCGGGTACTTGGATACCCAGGCCGGACAGCAATCGTAGCATCTCACCCAGCGAGGAGTTCTTGCCGCCCACCAGCTCGACATCATGTCGGCCCAGTTCGTTGAACGGAATGACGTAACGCTTCATAAAAATTCCTATGCTAGAAACAGCCACTGCATCGATCTTCCCGAGCCAGGCATCGAGAAGCACGCCAGTGCAGAATAATTTAGATCGTCTGCCGAAGAATCAATGACACGATGAAAATTTAATTGTGAACTTGAAACAGCTGAAAACCGATCGCACTACTTGGACGTGACATAGCAGGTGCCGGCAGCTCGTGACGGGTACTGCCACGCAGTGAGCGCCGCACATTTTTCCTGCACATTCATTTCCTGGTTATCAGGCTTGGCGGTCCACGAACCGTACACGGGATTGGGCAACACAAACCAATCCTGTCCCCAATGTCGGCCATGTACTTTGGCATCGTAAGCGGTGAGTGCGATGAAGTCTTCCAGGTTGTCGCCCACCAGCATGGCAATACGATACTGCGCAGCCACTGCCTGGCGCCGCAATGACTTATCGCTACGACGCCACGCAGTCTGTTCGCCACGCAATAACACCTCATCGGCAGCAGGTGCATAACCCAACAGCTTGCCAAGATTGGCCAAGGTAGCCGCCTTCTGCGGGCAATCCAGCGCTTCGCCCACAGCACTGTAACCACCGCGACCATTGCAGGACCGATTGCTGATGAACACTACGCGATAACCCAGCTGACGCGCCGCTTTAATGAATTGCAAAGCCCCGGGCGTTGCGCCGGCCTGTTGCGCCAACACCCATTGCAACCAATTGTCGGCGTTGTAATCCTGATGTTGCTGCACCAGCATGGCGTTGTAAGCGCTGTTATCCAGAACGGTCTCATCCAGATCCATGATGATGGCCGGCGGCTTGCCGGCTAGCGCTGTGTCACCAGCTTGCTGGAACTCATCCGCCGAAGTTGCCGCCTTCAATAGCAGCGGCAGACGCGTGGTAGCGGCGCTGTAAGTCTGTTCGGCGGCGGCGCGATATTCCGGCGAGGTCTGCAACCATAGTAGCGCGTGCAATTGTTCGCGCGAACGATTGTCGTCGATCACCAAGGGTGCGCTCTGACAGCCGCATAACAGCCATGACATCACCAACCAGCTGCCGACTACGCGCATGCCCGCTCCTGTTCTTCCAGGCAAGCAGTGTGGCACAGTGCCTGGGCAAGAGCACGCTCAAGGCGCTGCAGACTGCTCTCTTAGTTGAATAAAGCGCTGCACTTCGCTTAACGCGGGCACACGTCCGCGTGCCGGAATCGAGAAGGCCGCGATCAGATCGCTGTGACTGGCTTTTGGGTAGTAGTTTACGGTAACAGGAACGCCCACATCGGTCAGCGCCTTGGCCAGGTTCACGGTATTTTTCGGCGCAACCGTTTTATCCTGCATGCCCTGCATCAATAACATCGGCGGCGCGCCGGCATGCACATAGTTGATGGGCTGCGACAGTGCAAACCGATCGCTGGGCCCAAACAGATCATTCATGTAATCGAAGGTGAAGGGCAGAAAATCATAGGGTCCCGACAGCCCAATCACGCCACGTAGATCGGCAGCGCGTATGCCCACCTGTTGCAGGTATTGCTCGTTCAACGCCAGCATCATGGCAATGTGTGCACCGGCCGAATGGCCCATCAAGTAAATATGCTGCGGATCGCCACCCCACTCGGCGGCATGTTGTTTAACCCAGGCCACCGCAGCGGCGGCATCCATCATGAAGGTGGGAAATTTGACCTGCGGATACAGACTGTAGTTGGGCAACACCGTAACATAGCCGGCCCGCGCCAGGGCCGCGCCGACGAATTTGTAGTCGGCCTTGTCACCGCTATTCCAGCCGCCACCGTGAATGAAAATGACCACCGGTGCATGATCGCGATGCTTGGGTTGGTAGACATCGAGCGTGTTGCGCACTGCTTGGCCATAACGTAGATCGGTCAGGCGCGAATAGTTACCAAATGAAGCGGGAATATTGACTGCCAGGAAGGCCAACTGTGCGCAGCCACTGCACAGTGTTGCCAGCGCAGCGGCAATGCAGGCATTACGCAAGATTTTGAGTTTCATTAACGGCAATGATCCAGACCGAAGCGGAGGGCATGCCTACAAAGTACGCTGGCCCATTCCGAATGGATTCAGCCAAATGGATTCAGGATAATTCGCGCTAACGTGTCAGCGGGTATTTCTTTACAGTATCTGCATGCTGCGCAACGCGCTTAAAGATCTGGTCACACTGAATACCGCGCCCCTGCCCTGGCCACGCGGACTACGCTTCATGCTGGCGATTGGCCTGCCCATCTTGATTGGCTTTGTCATGGGCGCTGCAGCGCTGGGTGTAGTGGCATCCATGTGCGCCTTCCTGGTCTCGCAAAATGATTTGGGCGGCAGCTTGAGATCGCGCTTGAACGCCATGGCAGCCACATTGCTATGCATTGTCATCGGTGGCGTAGCCGGCGCTTCTACCGATCGCAATTACTGGCTGCCGTTCATCGCTGTATTTCTCTGCGGCTATTCCGTGGGTCGCTTGCATAGCACCAGCATGGTGATGGAAAACATGGCGCGCTTCTTCGCCGTGGCCTTGATCGCTGCTTCCACTTTGCATTTCTCACAACCCACCCTACTGCCGTTAGCATTGGCAGGGGGTATCGGCGCGATAGCCATCGTCGCACTCGACTATGCGCTGCGACGACACTCGCCAGCCGATCTACGCGGCAATTGGCGTGCAGGCCTGGCGCGCTTCCGCGCCGGCCAGGCTGCATCCATTCGTTTTGCAATTTGCTATGCCGCAACCACCACCGTAGCACTGGCCTGGGCAGAAGCCTACAGCGCCGAGCGCGCCGGCTGGGTAGCCATCACCACCATTTTGGTCATGCGTCCAGACGGCGCGGAAAGCCTGCAACTGATTCTGCAACGCATGCTGGGCACGCTGCTGGGCATAACCATCGCCGGTGCATTGTTCCGTTGGCTCGATAGCTCATGGGCACTGTTGATCGGCATCTGGTCAATCGCCTTCGCATTACCGCTAGGCTCTGCACGCCATCGCTGGCTGGGCATCGGCGCGGCCACAGCGTTGGTGATGATGCTGATCGACTTGAGTCTGTTCGAAAATGGCGGCGCACGCGAGTTGCTGGAGGTGCGCATCATTGATACGGCAGTAGGTGGCGTGCTGGCGCTGTTGGGAACTTTGTTGGCGTCACCGCGCTGGCGCACCACCCCCGTCAGTGCAACCGATGTGGGCAATGAGAGCTAGCAAACAGTGCTTAGCTTGAGTTCACCAAAGATCCAGCACCCAGAATGCACATGCTGCTCAATCTCTTAACTGCTCCGCAGCCAGCATGTGCGAAAACGGCAAACTCCATTTGGACTATTGATCAATATCCTCAATACCCTCGAACCTGTTCTTACGCTGAGGCTCACCCTGTGATGTTCTTTTCGATTACCCGCTCAATTTGCCCATGGCCGATCGAATATCCTCCTCGGCGTGAAGGTACTGCCCCGGAGCCAGCATGTGGTCGATGCCATAGAGATACATGACGCCCTCCCAGATACGATCTCTCGCAATGATAGGCGAGTACGATAGAGTCCCTGACTCGGACTGCTGAATCACATTGTAGGCCCAGCGATCAGCCGCTTCTCTGGTCATTCGCCCGTCCAGCACATCACAGAACACACGCCGCACCGCCTCAACATTGATTACCACTTACCAACTCCCCGTGTACTTGCCATTGCTGTCGAACTGGTAACGGAAAACTCCATTTGAACTATTCTCGATTAACATCCTCAATACCCTCGAACCAGCGACCCGGCGATGTTCACGCTCCTTAACCCGACCTACAAGAGGGGCACTCCCAACTGAACTCCCACCGTCGCGGGAGTGACGGCTACATACAGCAATCATCACTCCTCATAACTACTCTCCAACACCCGATCGCGTGGATACTTCACTGAGTAATAATGTTGAATTGCAGTGGTCTGTTGCGGCTTGGCCTCGAACTTCCATAAATACACTCCGGCCTTGCCATCCAAGTCTTTGGTAGTGGGTGCTGTCGCGCCCTTCAGCACTTCCACTTTGACATCGGCGTTCTTGCTCACCGGTATGCGGTCGATTACTTCTACCGGAATAACGCCGGCGTGATAGCTGGTGATCTCGTAGCGCTGTTTGGTTTCGCGAGTGATTTGTTTGCTGAGCACCGGGCTTTGATCGGATTTGGCGGACTCGTCGCGCACGTTAACCTTGATGCGCTCATCGACACCGAAGGGAATACGCACTTCGGCGCCGGGAAGAAAGGTCTCGGTCTGCGCTTCACCGACAAAGGCGCCATCGCGATAGAGCTGCAACTGACCCGCCTCAATCGGCACGTCGCGCTCGTACTTGAAGCTGGCCTGCAAATAAGCGCGCCGACCGATACTGGGCATGACGCGCGCAAGCACTTCGGTAGCGAACGATTCATCACCAATAGGGAACAGACGCGAATCGCGTGTGGCATTGAGCGTCACGCGCCCCGGCACCTGGTATTCAACCAGATACTGCGTCTGCGCAACTGCGGCGTAATTTCTTTTCGCCGATACTTGAATCACTTCTTCAAGGGTACCGACACTCATAGATGTTTTCTGCAAATCCGTGCTGACGCCGCCATTGATACGACGCTCACGCGCCGCCGCCGCGGCGGCCTGCGGATCGTCGAGATCGAGAAACCGTGAAGCAACTTGCTGCTGTCCGACATCACTGCTGGGCCGCGCCGTGGTCAGCATCAACTGCACCTCCTGCCAATCCTCACCACTACCCTGCTCGACGCGTCCCTGTCGTTCCAATGTCAGCTTTTTCTGAGTGGTATCGAGACGCGCCTGATATACCCAGCCCCAACGCGCATCGTTGACGCGATAACTCAATGACACCGGTGTATTTACAGCGGCGCTTGCATCGACCGATACCGCCACCTGAGTGCTTTGCTTACGCTGCGTTGCGACCTTGCTGACTTCGGCCCTGAGCGTATTCGATCTCTTGATCCAGCGCTCGCTGCTTAAGCTTACCGTCGCGTACTTTGTTGCGTGCCGCAGCTGCATTGCCGGCGATGCTGGTGAGCACGGCGGAGAGATTGCCGCCATTCACTGCCGCAGAACCGTTGGCCCCACCGGTTGGATTGGCCGCCAACGATTCAAGCAGTTTTAATTGCGTCTGTGCGGTGTCGATATCATCTTGAATCACCGCTTTCTGATCGGTTTTGGTGTCGATCTGATTGCGCAGCTCGCGCTCTCGAGTAGCCGTGAACTGACCTTCGTTCACCACGGTCAGTTCAACGCTGCCCAGCCGCACTGCACTCGATCCGACGTTGACCGTGAGTTGACGGCTATCCAGGCCGGCCGGCAGACCTTTAACAACCAAACGATTGGAACCCGCCGGAAGATTCACTGAACCGGTGCGGGTAACCATCGCTCCCTGCGTATATACCGTCACCTGATCGATGCGTAGTTCCGCCGCGATATCGGCGGCCATGATGCTTTGCGCGGCGGTCAGCCCCAGCACCAACCCGCATAGCTTAAGCAACAATCCATACCCTGATACCGGTGCGAAGGCGGACATGTTCTTGTCTCCGTTTTTTAGCCAGTGCGCTAATTAACTCCTGTATGGCCATGCCGTGCAACTAGTTGCAGGCGGCGCACTTAAAAACATGGCAATAAATGCAACGGGCGTGTCACCTCAACGATGACACGCCCGCAATCCAGTAACTATCTTCCAGAAACTATCTCCGAATCATCGGCCCTGCAGCAGCCAGAACTTCACCTCGCGTCCCTGTGCATCTTTCTGCGTCCACTGATCGCCCACCTTGTGAACGGGCAGCTCGTAGCAGCCGGCGCCCGAGTAGATCTCGCCCTGCGCTTCCGCCTTGTACTTCTTCTGCGGATTGGCCTTGGGAGTGAGGCAGATCTTGCCGTCCTTGTAGGTATAGCTACCCTCACGACCTTCAACACGGAAATTGCCGCCGACCGTAGGCAGTTCGGTCTGTACGCCGCGATCCCACATCACCATGTAGCCGTTGTCACCTTCCTTCCAGACATTGCCGATCCAGATGTAGCAGGTAGCCTTGGTCACGGTGTTAAGACAGGCGAGCACATTGTGCTGATAATCCGCGAGCGGATTGGTATCAGCCGCCCGTGCCGGAGCCATAGCGGTGGTAACGAATACCGACAGCAAGGCCATCAGCGTAATCAAACGATTCTTCAACATGATGGCGCTTCCTTATTGGTGACCGGGCAACAGCATTTGACGATCCAGACCCAGTTGGCCTGGCGCGTAATCGTCCCACTCGAACCACACCTCACCGACTGGGTGCGGACCGTGCGAATAGCAACTGCCGATCTCCTTGTTACGTTCCACCATGCCCAACCCCGCAATGCGTTTCTGCTCACCCTCAAGCTGACTGGCATCGGGATAGGTGGTGCACTGCATCTGGAACCCGACCACTTTACAAATACGTGCCGAGCGAACTGCGACCGCAGTAGCAGCAGCGCCCATAGCAGCGGCTACTGATGGCGCGCCGCCTGGAGCGGGCCCAGTCACACTGGGCGCTGCGGTCGGACCACCGGCTTTAGCCGCAACGATTTCAGGTGGTAACTGCACCGTCTGGCCTTCCCAGTAACGGCAGATTGGCACACGGCCATCGGCCAGTACCTTGCCGGCTTTCCATTTACCGCGATGCACACCGTTAGGATCGAAGATGATGAAGCTGCCATCCTTCATCAGCCACATGTGGCATAGATCGTTGGAGGTCTGCGCCGCAGCGCACACCATCGTGTTATCCCAATAGGTATTGAAGAACGCCGGCGCCGGCTGCGGCTCCTCACCTGCCGAATACCACTTCGCGCCCTCGTGAATCTGGAAGATCACCTTGGCGTGGTTCAAGCCCTGCTCGATGATGCTGGGCTGCACATACGCGCCGCCGTGATCCTTGTAGTACGCAGTGATGCGTTCCAGATCGGGCTGCACCAACACCGAGGACAGCGGCATGCCCGGCTTGAGCTGCACGACCTTGGCCAGGTCGGCGCTGGAGACTTTCTTATTGCCTTCGAAGGTGAAGGAGTCGATCACCGGACCTTTGCCTACTTCACCGGCATTGCCCATATTGCGTGGCGGTGCAGGGTCAGCCGTCGCGGGCGTCTGCGCCCAACTGATGGAGAGCGAAAAGACGCACAACGCCAGCAATGAAAATATCTTGCGCAGCCGGATAGCCATGGCACCCCCTGATTTGTTTATGTTCGCGGCGTGAATCGCGCGCGGTCGCTAATGTTGACCGGAATTGTTCTCACTGCAAGGAAATAAGTGGCCGTGTACCGAGGCTCGGGCCGCGGCCTGCCATCTCTTGTAGGTCGGGTTAGCTGTCTTCAGCGCTACCCGACGACGCCGTCAGATGTCGGGTTAAAACCCGACCTACAAGAGATTGCTTCTTGCGACACACCCAGGTTGGTTAACGCATAACTCCACGCCAGGCTGCCTCCATTCCGTCATCACCCTGCAATCCAAACGTCACACTAGCTGCCAAAGATGCGGCCTCCCATCAGGAGACCGCAATGAAAGCAAAACCAACCCATATTCTGGTCAACAACTTGTTGGCCATGAGCGCAGTAACCTTGCAACTGTGGACGCAGAGCGCGCACGCCGAGATCGAACTGATCGCGCGTGGCCAGATCAGCGGCACCTACACCGACATGGCCAGCGAAACCGCCACCACCTTGGAAAGCAGTGTGGTTGGCAATCGTCTGGGTGGATTGGGTTCGGGTTTGGCCTATGCCGGCGGCACCACCTTCCTGGCCTTGCCAGATCGCGGTCCCAATGCCACCACATACAACACCGCGGTTGACAACACCACGTCCTTCATCCCGCGCTTCCATACATTGACGCTGAATCTGGCCCCCAGCGAGAGCGATGCGGCACTGCCCTTCGTGCTGACACCCATGCTGCACGACACCACCTTGCTATCCAGCTATCTACCGCTGTACTACAGCAACGGTGCGGCTTATGGATTGCCCAGCGGTGTGCCGGCTTTGAATGCATTGGATCGCACCTACTACTTCACCGGTCGTTCCGATAACTTCGACGCCGGCAAGAACTCGTTGAACAGCAACAATGCACGCCTCGATCCGGAAGGCATACGTGTCTCCAACGACGGCGACAGTATTTACATCACCGATGAATACGGTCCGTATGTCTATCAATTCGATCGCAACAGCGGCCGTCGCACTCGCGTCTACAAATTGCCGGAAATCTTTGCAGCCACCAAGTTATCGGCCGTAGGCGATACCGAAATCAGCGGCAACACCGTGGGCCGCGTCGCCAACAAGGGCATGGAAGGTCTGGCCATCACCCCGGATGGCCGTTACCTGCTGGGCGCCATGCAAAGTCCATTGCTTCAAGACGGCGGCACCAGTGCGCCGTATACACGCTTGGTGAAGATCGACACCTACACCGGCAACGTGCAGCAGTATGCCTATGAGCTGACCAACATCGGCACTGCAGCCAAACCCAAGTACGGCACCATCAGTGAAGTGCTCGCCATCAACAACACCGACTTCCTGGTGGACGAACGCGATGGCAAGGGTCTGGGCGACAACTCGGATGCCGCCTTCAAGAAGTTGTTCCGCATCAGCTTGAATGGCGCCACCGAAGTCAGCAGTGTCATCGGCAGCGCCAATCTGGTCGGCAAGGCGGTGAGCAAGACGCTGTTCCTGGATCTGGTCAGCACGCTCTCTACTTATGGTTATGCAGCAAAAGACATCCCGGCCAAGATCGAGGGCATCGCCTTCGGCCAGGATGTGACCGTCGGCACTCAGACACGTCACACGCTGTTCATCGCCAACGATAACGACTTCCTGTCCACCATTACCGATAGCAATCATGCCGAGGGCATCGACAATCCCAACCAGTTCTTCGTATTCGCCTTCGATGACAATGAACTGCCGGGATTGGTGAAGCAGCGCATCAAGACCGATTCACGCGGCAACGATGACGATCATCATGGCCGTCGTCAGGACAATGGCTGGCTGCTGAATTGGTTGTTTGGACGCTGATCCAACCCAACCATAGTCACTGTAGAACAGTAAAGCCCGAAGCAATTCGGGCTTTTTTGTTTTGCATGCTTTTGAATCGGACGCCCGGTTAATATCGCCCATGATTTTTGTAGGTCGGGTTTTAACCCGACCTACAATCCTGGTGATAACCCTATCTCACGATAAATAACGAGACATCCCATCATGACTCTCTTCACCGCACCCGACGGCAAGTCACGCTGTCATTGGTGTGCCGCCACGCCGGAATATCTTCGCTATCACGACACCGAATGGGGTTTTCCGGTCACCGATGATCGACGCCTGTTCGAGAAGCTCAGCCTGGAAGGCTTTCAATCCGGCCTGAGCTGGCGAACCATTCTCACCAAGCGCGATAACTTCCGCGCCGCGTTCCATGATTTCGATTTCGACAAAGTTGCGCGCTTCACGCAACGCGATGTCACGCGACTCCTGAAGGACGAAGGCATTGTGCGTCATCGCGGCAAGATCGAAGCCGTCATAAACAACGCCCAGTGCGCACAGGAACTGGTCAAGCAGGAAGGCTCGCTGGCGGCCTTCATCTGGCGTTATGAGCCTAACGCAAAACAACTTGGCAAGCCGCAGACGGCATCCACCAGCGCCGAATCCATCAAGCTGTCGAAGGATTTGAAAAAATTGGGCTGGAAGTTTGTCGGTCCGACCACGGTGTATGCCTTCATGCAGGCCATGGGCCTGATCAACGATCATGCCGAGGGATGCGTCATCAGAGCCAAGGCAGAACGGATGCGGAAAAGCCTTAAACGAACGCAACCGATTAAGGCCTGAAGCGACTGAACCGCGCAAGCCAGCGCATTCCCCGCAAACAAATCACCTCTTATCGGTCAACACCGTTGCGCCGACGGGTAACTCGACCAACGCCTTCAAACCACTGCCTTCTTTGATAAAGGTCACGGCGCCATTAAGCTGCATCTTGTAACGATTGCCACTGACCAGTTCCAGTCGCTGATCTATGCCACTGGGCAAACGCACCGACAACGCTCCGTCTTTTTCAGAAACCGTGACCAGCACCCGGCCGCTGGCGCTGTCCAGGTAGTCGCCCACCACTTGAGCGTTCGGCAGCAAAGCAACATTGCTATTCCCCTCTGAATTGAGCTTGACCTTCAGAGCAACGGCTTCAAGCGGGCGACGCTGTCTGACATCGGTCAACCCTGCGCTCAGCTTATCCAACGCCAGCACATAGGCCTTATCCAGCGCTTGTGTGGCATTCACTGCCACATCCGGCTTCACGCCCACTCCCTCCCAGTTGCTCTGCGTAATGGCGTTAACCGGATAACCGCTCGGAATGAAAGCGACAAACTGATTTCCCAACGGCAACACGCCGCCCGGATTGGCGCCACCACCGGTAGTTTCCCCCACCACCACACCACGCTTGAATGCCTGCAGGTTGTAAGTCAGTTCTTCACCACCCGAAAAAGTCTGCGGCGAAGTCAGCACATAGACCGGCTTTTGTTTTCCATACGCTAGCTCACCGAGATTGGTCGTCCTGGATTCCTCAAAGCGACCGCCGTTGCGCCAGCGAAAGGTATTCAAGAGATAGGGCTCACCTTCGCTCAAGTAACTCATGTACCAGGCGACCGTGCGCGGATCGCCACCGCCATTGCCGCGATTGTCGATGATCAAGGCATCGGTGTTTTTCAGGAAGGCAAATGCCGTAGCCACCGCGTCCTTTGAATAGTCGAACGGTGGCACACCATTCACTCGCATGTAGCCGACATTGCCTTCCAGAATTTCCACTTTTGGAATCGCACCATTTTGTTTACGCAGCTGTGCGATTGCTTCCGGCGGTATACCTTCCTGCATGACCGGCATGGGTCGTGCATCGTAGTTGACGCGCAGATGCTTATCCTTCGCCACCGCGTACAGATCATCGGTCAGCTTTTTGGCGAACGCTTCGTTACCGGTAATGCCGTCATAGGATTTGGCTTTGAGGTTGGCTTGTACCGCCGCGGCCAACTTGGCGCCGACCTCTGCGTAGGCATAGTCGGAGATTAGCTTTTGTGCCAGCACATCCACTACGGCTTTACGCTTGGCCGCATCGAGCACCGTGGCAGCCGGCGCACTCACCGCCGGTTGACTGCCAATTTGTTGAGCCACCAAAAATGTCGGTAGAGCCATCGCCATCGAAGCGGCCACGAGCAGCACGATCTGCCGGCATTTGCTTGAAGGTTCAATCTTTGCAGGATTGGCGACCCTATTCATACATGAACTCCTGGGTGAACTTGAGCGTGAAGTATTGCCGAACACTGGGCATTACTTCATGTCCGGGCTCGGGCTAAGCATTGGTTTCGCTAACTCGACTTCTTGTCGAGAACAAACTTCGCGCCCTGCAGATCCAGCAGAAGATGAACAGACCCATCCTTCTCAAAGAAGGTGATCGTGATACCGTCTTTGCCTTCCGGCTTGTAACGATTAACGCCGGTCTGCATCAACAGCTTGTCAGCGGCTGGCGGCAAACGTCTGTATAACTTGCCGCCGACATCGACGATGTCGACGTCGGTATTACCGCCGCCATCATATACGCCGACAATTTGAGCACTTTTAAGCGGCTTCTGCGTAGCCAGATCCGGCACTTGCACTTGCAGCGATGCCGGAATATTTGGTGCAGATGGCACAGGTATATCATTAACCGGCACAGTATTAACCGCCTCTGCTGACGACTTCAAACTGACGACATTAACGACATCCGTGGTCACGGGCCTGGCTTCGAGCTTAAGCCCAAGCTGTTGTTGCAATGTCTTGGCGATCTCAGCCGAATCAGGACGCTTACCGGAGGACTCCCATTTGAGTTCAAAGTCGAAGTTGCCTTTAAGTCCCGTCTGATCAGTCACGGGTACGCTCAACATTCTCGAGAGAATCTTCGCCACTTCAGAAAGCGGCACACGAGTTGCCGAGATGCCAACGGCTGTGGACATTACCCGCATCAAAGAATCGGCACTGCTGAGTTCAAGCTTCGACTCCCCGGTGCCAAGCAACAATGCATAGCCATTCAGCGGCTTTTTTTCCACACGAGCGACTAAGCCAAAGTGCTCGACCAGAAGCTCTTTTAATGCGTCGTTCCGCGCCTGTAATACGCCGCTCTGCGCATTCGGCGGTGGAACTGCAGCGCCGCCCGGTTGCGATGACGCAGGGCCATCCATGAGCGCACTAATGTTGTAATGCGGCTCATTGGCCCAGTCCCGCCCCGTCACCTGTTCTTCATTCACAGCGTAAGCAGCGGCAATGACCGCGCGGAGCGATATATCCCGTGCGTCAAGTCCAGCTGGACTGAAGATGAATCTCCTGCCGTTATCTTGATCGATAGTGGCAAGACGAATCGAAACATTTTTGAAGGTAATCTCTGCAGCACCCGACGTCGCTTGTGCGTTTACCGATGGCGCAGTGAGAACGCCCACCGCAATCGGCGCGGCAATCGCGATGGCCGCCGCCGCGGACAGCAAAAGCTTTCGAACGCCGGTCAATCTCTCGATCAATTGCATCTTCATGATGTCCTCCATTCGTTGCCTCAATTCAGCACCGCTCATTCCAGATACACAGGGAAGCTGTAGCTTCAAATACTGCTCGCATACATTGAGAATGCCCTCGGCGTAGCTCTCGCGCGCATGACCGGCAGCAATCACATACTCATCGCAGGCGCGCTCCCGTTCGTCGATGAGCTTTCTACCGATCCACCAGATGAGCGGATGGAACCAGAACAGCGCCTCTACCAGCATGTGCAGTGCGCCTGCCAGGTTATCGCGCCACGCCAGATGACACTGTTCATGGGCCAACACCGCGCGCATCTGTTCGGCAGTGAGTTTCTTGTCGATGCCTGCAGGCATTAACAGCACCGGACGCACGATGCCGACCACACCGGGTTCAAGCTGAGAAGCAGAGAGGCGCACTGGGATGACAAAAGAAAGTTCGCTTGCAGTGGACTGGCGTAGGGCGCGACGAATATGTATCCAGCGAGCCAACCAACGTGCCGAGATGGCAAGCGCGCCGATGACCCAAAGTATTCCGAGCGCTATAACTACCACATCGAATAAGCCAGGTGATGCGCCCTGACCCCCGCCTTGTTGCAGGGGCACCGGTTCGACGAGATCCAGGGAGGCGATCTGCGTAATCTGTGCCGCGTTCTGAACTGCGACTGTAATGATCGAAGGCTGGGCCTCTTGGGTGAATCCAAGTGACTGCGACATCGCCACGCCAAGCGCCGTCAGCAAGGAGAAAGGCAACAGAAACTTGAGGGAGGCAATCAGCCACAGTGAGTAACGGATACGCGCGCTGTTGTTACGCAGCAGCAGGGCAAGAACGCCCACAGCGATAGCAAATAAAGTCGATTGCCAAAGGTGATTTGCGAGTGCGGGCAACATCGAGTTATTCACGCTTTATCTCCCTTCATCAGCGCTTTTATGGCTTCCTTCACGCCTTGTATCGTCAAACTGGTTGCAGCAGGCGTAGTAACTACTTCACTGGATGGCTTGAGATTGACGACGTTGATAATAGTCGCCGGCACCGGCTTGGCCACGAGCTTGAGCCCAAGCTGCTGTTCCAATGCCTTCGCCACGGCAACCGGATCAGGACGTGCATCGGGCGCGCCGTCCCACTTGAATTCAAAATCAAAGTTGCCCACAAGCTCGGTTTGATCAACCACCGGAATACCCAGGAGCCGCGTGAGTACATACGACACTTGGGAAAGTGGCTGGCTGTTAAAAGAGTAACCGCTGGAAGACACCACGATGGAGCGCTGTCTCGGATCGATAGCACTGTTTGCAGGTTTTGAGTCGCCCTTGCCAAGCTGCAGCGCATAACCGTCCATCTGCCGTTTTTCCAAGCGGGTAACCATACCGAAGTGAGTGGTCAGAAGGCCGTATAAAGCCGTGCCATACATCTGTTGGTTTTGCAATGAAACGTCGACGCCAGGTCTAGGCGGCGCTGCAGAGGGGATGGGTCCCTCTGCGGTAATGTTGTAAAGAGGCTCACTGTTCCAGTCCCTTCCCACAACTTGCGTTCGATTAACGGCATGGAGTGCGGCGATGACATCACGCAGCGACATGTTCTCGATATCAAGCGCCTCAGGATAGAACAGAATCTTGCCAGTCCCTGCCCGTTCAATGTCAACACGCTGAATCGAAACATTCCGATAGAAAGGTATCTTCAAACCCTGCGGCAGTCCCTGTGACTCCTGAGCACTTATTGATGGCTCCGCCTGTGCGCTTACCGATGGCGCAGTAAGAACACCGACCGCAATCGGCGCAGCAATCGCGATAGCCGCTACCGCAGAGAGCAAAACCTTTCGAACACCACTCAATCTCTCGATCAATTGCATCTGCATGATGTCCTCCATCCTTTGCTTTAGTGTGGCGCCACTCATTCCGGAGACACAGGGAAGCTGTAGCTTCAAATACTGCTCGCACACATTGAGAATGCCTTCGATATAGCTTTCGCGAGCGTGACCACTTGCAATTACATGCTCATCGCAGGCGCGTTCACGCTCATCGACCAGCTTCTTGCCAATCCACCAGATGAGGGGATGAAACCAGAACAGTGCCTCGACCAGCATGTGCAGCGCACCACTCAGGTTATCTCGCCATGCCAAGTGGCAGCGTTCGTGAGCCAGCACAGCACTCATCTGCTGGGGAGTGAGACGTTGATCGATACCTTCCGGTAGCAACAGCACCGGACGCACGATGCCGATCACACCGGGTTCAAGCTGCGAGGTAGACAGCCTTACCGGAACAACAAAGGCGAGATCACATGCCTTGGACTGACCCAGCGCAGTTCGAATCTGTAGCCAGCGAGAAAACCAACGTTCTGCCACGGCAAGCGCGCCGATTGCCCAGAGTATGGCAAGCGCAATAAACAGCTTGTTGAAGCCTGCCGATCTGGCCTGATCAGCAACCTGCACCAAGGGCATCGACGCTTCACCGCCAATTGAGGTGAGCCGGCCAATCTGCGCGGCCTGCTCAGCCGCCATTGAGATAACCGAAGCCTGTGTTCCGCGTTCGAATCCAATCGACTGCGACATCTCCGCGCCAAGCGCTGTCAGTAACGAAACGGGAATCAGAAACTTGATAGACGCCGCCAGCCACAACGAATAGCGAATGCGCGCGCTGTTTTTACGCAGTATTAAAGTCAGAACCCACACAGCACCGGCAAACAAGGTTGATTGCCAGAGATGATTTGCAAGTAAGGAAAGCATCGCGCTATTCATGCTTCTTCTCCTTCTTCAGTGCCTTCCTGGCCTCCTCTACATCTGCCATCGTCAACTGGCCGGTTTCGACCAGATGCGACATCAATGGCGCGGCACGACCACCGAAGAACGACAGCAGTTCATCGACCAGCAGGCGCTGCGTGGCGTTGCGCGTCACCGTAGGCTCGTAGATGTGTGCGTTGCTGATCTTCTTGGCGCGTCGGACTGCTTTCTTCGCCTCCAAGCGCGTCAAGATAGTCTGCACGGTGTTGTACGCCGGACGGTCTTTCTCCGGCAGGCTGTCTTGAACCTCCCGTACCGATGCCGCGCCCAATCCCCACAGCGCCTCCATGATCTTGAGCTCCAATCGACTGAGTCTTTTCTTAGACATATGTCGGCGTATCTCCTACATCTGTAGGAATAAACTACGCCGCAATTTGGCAAGACGCAAGCCCCGCCAGCAAAGGTATTTGATGAACCGGTAGACAGCAGGATTTTAAAGCTCAGCTCAACTTAGCTCTCACTGCTAAAGACTCTGAGCTAACGACTCTGACGCTCAACACGAACTGCCACCGAGCCTGGCCCGTTACACCTCAGCTAAGGACTAGCTGGCGCGATGCAGCACCATGCCACCCTTGAGCATTAGCAACAAAACGCTCGCGAAACCCGCAGCTCGCAATGCCGACTGCTGTTCCGCAACGGTCATGTATAGCCGCTCATTACTCATCCCACCCTCGCCCACAAAGTGATCGCAGACCAAGTAAGCACCACCAGGCTCAAGCACCTTACGCACTTCGCAGTGCAAATCTCCGGCGTGACATTTGTGACGCAACTCATGAACGGCTTGCTGCGTCACCACAACCTCGAAACGCCCCATATCGTGCGACCAATTACTATCTAGAAAACTGCGCTCGACGAAATCGACGCGTGACGCCAACGGACCAAGACGCTCGGCGGCCAGCTGATGCATGGCTGCCGAGAAATCCAACGCCACATACGACGGATGAGGAAATTTTCGAAGCAGATGTTCGGCAAGGAAACCCGGCCCAGAACCCAGTTCAAGGATGCGCTGGACCGGAATGGGCGATGCAGCAATCTCAGTCGCGAAACGCTCGAAGAATTCCACTCGCCACGGACGCTTGAGCATCGCAGTGGCCTGCCACTCGCGAGCATCGGACATCAGGCGGAAATCGATTGGACTTGGAACGTCTTCAAGCATGGCGCTGTGACTTGACTTGCCGGTAACCGTTGATGGTTTACTGCGAGGCCGGTAACTCGCCGCTTATAAAGTCCGCCCCAGTTTGCGCTCCACCTGACGCCGCTCCCAAACTCCATTAAAAATGAAAGTATTGACAGCATGAATGGCCAAGCCGGCACCCCATATCAGCCAAACCAATAGTGCCAGTAGCCGCTCGGGAAAGAGCAGTAAATTTGCCGCAAGAATCGCCAGACAGACAATCACATAGATCGTGACATGGACATAGAAGCCGCGCAGTTCGCGCCCGTATGCCAGGGCCAAGGCCTCACGCTCAGACTCGTTGTTTTCACCAGCACTCATTTGCGTTCCCTCTTGTAGATCTTCGATGGATACTTCAAAGACCGAGGCCAATGACTTGAGGCTCTCCAGACTGGGCATGGCGCCCGATTCGATTCGCTGCACAGTACGCAGGCTCAAGCCACTGACCTCCGCAAGCTGTTGCTGAGACCAACCTCTTTTAAGCCGCATTTTTTGAACGTACATGTTTCCTCACCTTGGCTTCGGCCGGTTTGATGGTGCTTGCCCATACCAACCTGGTCTACGACACGAAGCCGACGCCGCTATGACATTCCCACGCCATGTCCGCCTAAGCATTTGATTACATGACTAACCGACCGCAAACCCCTTAGACCATGACTGTAACTTGAACAGGCGAATGCGTGGGACGCGCTTAAGGAAACCGCACATTGCCGAACGCCATGCGGAGGCTTGTTCAATCCTGGTCATGTATAGAGTGCGGTGGATAGATAGCTACCATGCCGCTGCGCCGCATCCGACCCGCGACGCAATGTTAGCGAATATAACCGGGCTTATTCGAACCCACCAAGATGAAACCCGCCACGCACATCACTGCAAGTAAGAACCACGTTATCGCGTACGCAAGATGGGCATTACGGAAGGCAACGACGGTCAGGCCGCCCACAGGCAAACCACCCCGATTCGGCGTCGCATCCGCATCGATGAAGAATGGAGCAACGTTGGTCAAACCGCGCCTTGCAGCGATGGCGGCCACGTCGCGTGAAAACCAGCGATCGGCAGCCGGATCGTTCGGCCGCAGAATGCGGCCCTTGGGTTCGGAAAGTCGCAGCAATCCGGTAATCATTACTTCACCGGCTATCTGCCCGTCTATCCTGGTGCCGGCATCTCTACGATCGGGTGGCACAAAACCGCGATTCACCAGAACCACACCCTCCTGAGTCGCAACCGGTGTCAGTATCCATGCACCCGGACCGCGTTCGGTGAGGGCGTCCACCCAGGTTTCACGATCATGCAGGAACACACCGCGAACCTGCACACGCCTATATTCCGCGTCACTGAAGTTTAGCGTCGCCCACTCACGTTGCGTAGGAAGCATTGCGGGCGGCAAATGGATGCGCGTCTCGACGCGGGCAATCAGATCGCGCTTCCAGAACAAGCGCTGGACCTGCCAGATGCCAAGACCGGTGAATAGCAACACGCCGAACAGGCACAGCACGCTCAGCCATGCGCCCTTGGCCGACTTCACGTGGCCGACTTCACGGCGATTCGGCAGTAGCCTGCGGATCGCTCATCATGCCGGGCATCATGTTCGAGTTAAGGTGGTTCATGATCCATACCGAACCGGCAATGGTGATCAACAACAGAACGGCGGTGAACACATAGGCCATCAGCGTCCAACCGTCTTCCGAGCGCGCGTTCAAGTGCAGGAAGGCCACGGTGTGCACAATGATCTGCGCCACCGCGAGCATCACGATCAACGCTGTGGCGATGGCCGTGCTGGTAATTGCGCCCGTCATGGCGATCCAGAACGGAATGGCGGTCAGCACCGCCGCCACGAAGAATCCGGTAACGTAAGTGCGCAGACTGAAATGCACACTCATCGTATTGCCAGTCGTCACACCACTGCTCATCTAATTGCTCCCAGCAAATAAACGAAGGTAAACACGCCGATCCAGATGACATCTAGGAAGTGCCAGAACATGCTAAGGCATAGCATGCGTCGTTGATTGTCCGGATGCAGGCCGCGTTGGCCGAGTTGCGCCAGCATGACTGCGATCCAGATGACACCGAAGGTGACGTGCAGGCCGTGCGTACCCACCAAGGTGAAGAAGGCCGACAGATAACCACTGCGCTGCGGCGTGGCGCCTTCGGCAATCAGATGACCGAACTCATAAAGCTCGATACCGACGAAACCACAGCCGAGCAATGCGGTGATGACCAACCATAGTCGCAATGCGCCCAGCTTTCCCGCCTGCAATGAGATCATCGCCAGACCGCAGGTCAATGCCGACACCAGCAGGAGGGTGGTGTTTATCGCCACCAGGTTCAGATCGAACAACTCTTTCGGAGTAGGCCCGCCGGCGAAGCTCGAATTCAGCACGCCGAAGGTGGCGAACAGGGTGGCGAAAATGAGCGCATCGCTCATCAGATAAATCCAGAAGCCCAGCATGGTGCCGCCACCGCTGTGCTGTGCGTGATGTTCTTCTTCTAGCTGGTAGAACACCAACACGTCATCTGCTTGTGAAACCTGCGTACTCATCAAGCCCCCTCCACCATGCGTTCGGCTTGGGCCACTTCGCCAGGACTTAAGTGATAGTCGCGGTTGTAGTTGAAAGTATGTGCAATCGAAACCACCAACATCGCGGCAAACGACAATGCCGCCAGCCACCACATGTACCAGACCATCGCAAAACCAAGCACCAGCGCCAGAGCAGAGATGATCACACCGGCGCCGGTATTGTGTGGCATGTGAATCGGACGAAAGCCTGTCGTCGGTTTTTGCACGCCGCGACTCTTCATGTCATACCAGGCGTCATTGTCGTGAACCACCGGCGTGAAGGCGAAGTTGTAGAACGGCGGCGGCGAGGCAGTGGACCACTCAAGCGTACGACCATCCCAGGGATCGCCGGTGGTATCGCGTAACGCATGACGATTCTTGATGCTGACCGCGATCTGGATGACGAAGGCGAGGATGCCGACCAAAATGATGAGCGCGCCAATGCCGGCAATCACAAACCAGATCTGCAGACTGGCATCGTCGAAATGACGTACGCGTCGCGTCGTACCCATCAAGCCGACTATGTAGATGGGTGTCCAAGCCACCCAGTAGCCGATCACCCAACCCCAGAAGCTCACCTTGCCCCAGAACGGATCGAGCCGGAAGCCGAAGGCCTTGGGGAACCAGTAGTACATGCCTGCGAACAGGCCGAACACCACACCGCCAATGATCACATTATGGAAGTGCGCCACCAGGAACAGCGAGTTATGCAGCACGAAATCCGCAGGCGGCACCGCCAGCAGCACGCCGGTCATGCCGCCGACGACGAAGGTGATCATGAAGGCCACCACCCACATCATCGGCAACTCGAAACGAATCTGGCCGCGATACATGGTGAACAGCCAGTTGAATATCTTCGCACCGGTGGGAATCGAGATCACCATGGTGGCAATACCGAAGAAGCTGTTGACGCTGGCGCCGGAACCCATGGTGAAGAAGTGATGCAACCACACCAGGTAGGACAGGATCATGATCACCACGGTGGCATAAACCATCGACGAGTAACCGAACAAGCGTTTGCCGCAGAACGTCGAAGTGACTTCCGAGTAAATGCCGAACACCGGCAGCACCAGCACATACACCTCCGGATGACCCCACACCCAGACGAGGTTCCAATACATCATCGGGTTGCCGCCGAGATCATTGGTGAAGAAATTGCTGCCGACGTAGCGATCCAACATCAGCATGGCGAAGGCGGCGGTCAGTACCGGGAAGATGGCAATGGCCAGCACATTGCTGCACAGTGCAGTCCAGGTGAACACCGGCATCTTCATCAGCGTCATGCCGGGCGCGCGCATCTTGATGATGGTGGTCACCATGTTGATGGCGGACAGCGTGGTGCCGACGCCCGCGATCTGCAATGCCCATAAATAGTAATCCGGCCCGGTGTCCGGACTGTTCTGAATGTTCGCCACCGGCACGTAGTTGAGCCAGCCGGCGCGGCTGAACTCACCGATGAACAGCGACATCATCACCAGTATCGCACCGGCAACGGTGAGCCACAGACTCAAGCTATTGAGAAACGGAAAGGCCACGTCGCGCGCGCCGATCTGCAATGGCATGACGAAATTCACCAGCCCGACGATCAGCGGAATGGCCACGAAGAAAATCATGATCGTGCCATGCGCCGTGAAGATCTGATCGTAGTGGTGCGCGTTGAGATAACCCTCATTGGCGCCGAAGGCCATGGCCTGCTGCAGGCGCATCATCAATGCATCGGCAAAGCCGCGCAGCAGCATGATGATGCCGAGAATGATGTACATGATGCCGATCTTCTTGTGGTCCACCGAGGTAAGCCACTCGCGCCACAGCCAGCCCCACAGACGGAAGTAAGTGACCGCGCCAACGATGCCCACGCCGAGCAGCACCACCACGGCGAAGGTCCACAACAGAATCGGTTCGTGAATGGGTAATGATTCCCAGCTCAAGCGACCGAATAGAGTTTGAGTCAAACCGGATTCACTCATGCGTATGCCCCATCTCGCTCGGGCCCGCCTGGCTCGTACTCATTGAACTCATATTCATTGAGCTGCCACTCTGCTCCTTACCCATCTGGCTCATCTTCATCTTACCCATGTTCATCTGGCTCATGCAGGTGGTGCCTGGCTCGACACAGCGTTCCAGAATTTTCCGGTAGAGATCGCCATCGACGCTGGCAAAGCGCATCACCGGAACTCGTTCCGACGGCACCAGCAACTTGCGATATTCAGCCAATGCCAGTGTAGTTGCACCGCTGCGCACGGCTTCGATCCAGCGCTGGTACTCTTGGTTACTAACGCCCTTTAAGATAAAGCGCATGTCGGAAAAGCCTGCGCCACTGTAATTGCCGGAAAAGCCCTCGGACTCCACGGCTCGATTCAGCACTGCATGCAACTGGCTCTTCATGCCGGGCATCGCGTAGATCATCCCGGCCAGGGTGGGCGCGTAGAAAGCGTTCATCATGTTCGATGAGGTGATATCGAAACGCACCGGTCGCCCCACCGGCAGCACCAGCTCATTGACTGTGGCGACCCCTTGCTCGGGGTAGATAAACAACCACTTCCAATCCAACGAAACCACCTGCACCACCAGCGGCTTGGTTTCATCCTTGGTGCGCAGCGTGCGGAATGGATCAAGCAAGTGCGTGCTCGACCAAGTGAGTGCACCCAGTGCCATGATGATCAACAGCGGCGCTGACCAGATCGCCAACTCCAGCACCGTCGAATGGTCGAACTTCGGATCATAGGTACCTTGTCCGCCCTTGCGATAACGCCAGGCAAACACCACGATCAAGATCAGCACCGGAACGATGATCAACAACATCAGTCCCGTGGATACATAAATGATGTCGCGCTGCTGACGAGCGATATCACCCGCCGGATCGAGCACGGCACGCTGGCACGCCGTCAACAGACCGACCAGCAGCACTAATGCAACTGGTTTAAGGCACTTCTTTGTAGAGAAAAAAATCTGCTGCAGCATTGCGGTATATGAGCACCGGTATTTTGAACACCTTGGTGCTGCCATGGATCAGCACTCAGTTGGCTCGGTACGATCCCTCGATAGTCGCTGCTCAGACAACAAGGGCTTTCCCTCTTGCACCTACGGGGTACCCACGGCTTAAACTCAAGTGATGACTGTCCCTTCATCTCCTGCGAACTCGACACCACTGGAACGCGATGCACGCCTGGTCAACGCCGGCGACGAGGCGCTGCATCCAGGTGAAATCGCCATCGGCGTCATCATCGGGCGCACCAGTGAGTTCTTCGATTTCTTCGTCTACGCCATCGCCTCGGTACTGGTCTTTCCGTCGCTGGTGTTTCCCTATGTCGATCCGTTGACCGGCACACTGTATTCCTTCGCGCTGTTTGCGCTGGCCTTCATCGGCCGGCCCATCGGTACCTTGGTATTCACGGCCATCGATCGCCGTCACGGCCGTGGCACCAAACTCACCATCGCGCTGTTCCTGCTCGGCGGCTCGACCATGGCCATCTCATTGCTGCCGGGTCATGCACAGGTGGGCGCGCTCAGTGCATGGCTGCTGGGTTTCTTCCGCCTTTGTCAGGGCATTGCACTGGGCGGCACCTGGGATGGCTTGCCGTCACTGCTGTCGATGAATGCACCCAAGAGTAAACGCGGCTGGTTCGCCATGGTGCCGCAGCTGGGTGCGCCATTGGGACTGGTGTTGGCCAGCTCGTTGTTCGCTTACTTCCTGGCGCTGCTGACGTCGGAGGATTTCCTCAGCTGGGGCTGGCGCTATCCCTTCTTCGTGGTGCTGGCGATCAATGTAGTTGCACTGTTCGCTCGACTGCGTCTGGTGGCCACGCCTGAATTCAAACGCGCCTTCGAATCGCGCGAGCTGCAGCCATCGCCACCGTTCAGAACCTTGATCAGCGAGTGGCGCACGATTCTGCTGGGCGCCTTCGCACCGCTGGCCAGTTTTGCTCTATTTCATCTGGTGACAGTCTTTCCGCTGTCATGGATAAGCCTCAACACCGACATTCCGCCGGTTCGTTTCCTGGTGCTGGAAGCCAATGGCGCAGTGATCTGCGTACTGGCCATCATGGCATCGGGCTTTCTGGCCGACCGCGTCGGCAGACGTGTCGTGCTGGGCATCTCAGCGGCGTTGATTGGCGCTTACAGCGGTTTTGCGCCGCAACTGCTCGGTGCCGGTGAACTCGGTGAAGCCATCTACATGCTGGGTGGATTTGTGCTGCTGGGTCTGTCATTCGGCCAGTCATCAGGCGCAGTGAACAGCAGCTTCCCGGTGGCGCATCGCTACACGGGCGCGGCCATTGTCGCCAACTCTGCATGGTTCATCGGTGCAGGCTTCGCTCCCCTGGTGGCATTATTCCTCGCCAGCCATGTCGGCCTCTGGGCAGTGGGTCTGTACTTGTTGTCGGGCGTGATATGCACCCTGCTCGCGTTATTGATCAACAAGGAATGGGCCGCTAAAGAAAGCACGGTTCAAAGTTGATGGGGAAGATCTTGAGTAGGTCGGGTTAGCTGTCTTCAGCGCTACCCGACAGCGACGTCGGAGTCGGGTAGCGCTGAAGACAGCTAACCCGACCTACAAGAGAGGCTACTCGGTATCGACACCGGGAGGCGCTTGGAAGGTCAGGATATGACCATCGGCAAATTCCACGGTATTGAAGAAGCCACCTGGACGCCCATCTTTCAACGGCGAGAAGGTGACCTTCACCTTATCGCCCACTTTGATCGAATTACGCGACCAGCCGGCTCTGCCCAGCATGGTGATTGCCGAGCCCTCAAGGCCCCATAACTTGTCCGCTCCTGCGTCATCTTTGACGATGACCCATAGGCGGCAATGCGGGTTGGTCCATTCGAAGGTCTTTACCGTGCCTTCAATCGTTATTCGATTCACTCGATCGAACAGCGCCAGCGAATGATGTGAGAAGGCTGGCGGCGGCGACACCATGCCCAGCAACACTAACCCCATGGTCGACATCGTCCCTGACAGCACACGCTTAACTTTCGGATACATCAACGAGCCCTCACTTGGGTGGCGTCAGGTCATATTCGGATGAATTGCTTTCGCTGCTCTGCGTGCAAATGAACTCGGTCATTTCCGAGGGCGAACGTTTGTACGAGCGGCTATACGACCAGGGCTTTGCCAGCAGGTCGGCATCTTCAATAACTGTGTCGATTTGCATCACATCTGCAGACTTTCTGTAGATGCGCTCGGTGATATGGGTTTTGCCGGTCTCCGGCAGATAGGCCAGCAACTCGCTTTCCGGTAATACGCCAAGGGTGTCGACCACCAGGACATTGCCTTCCCAGTGCCCGACCGAATGGCCGTTGAAAGTCGGATCGGGATCTTCAAGCTGCTTGCGGCCATCGGTATAGATGCGCCGTACTTCATTGGTTTCGGGAATGATGGTCACCTGTCCCGGCGTGAATAAAAACTCATAGGCAGCGTAAGCGCCCGACATAACCAACGGCATGCCACGCGGTGAACAGCGTTCCTGAGCAACCAAGTAACGTCCCGCTGCAGCTTCTTTCTTATATTCCTCCAGCCTGGCGGCTCCCATGGGCGTCAGCATCGGCGGCACTTTTCCCGGAATATTGAACATGGTCGAACTGCCAATCCAGGTTCCAGACCAATCCGGCAACTTGAGAATCGAGGCGCGGGTGTCGCCCTGCGGCGATTGCGCGGCGACGGCAGCCTGCGAAAGCACCGCAAGGGAGAAACAAAGCAGGCCGGTAAGCGCAGGAGAAATAACTGATTTGTTTAACATGCTTTTGTTGATCACGCGGATACCTGCAACGCTTCCAGCTTCGCAAGCTCCGGCTGGAATTCCCCCAGCTCACTTATCCGCTCGGGCTCGAGGCGAATAAGTGATGCCATTTCCTTAAGAGACCGCGATTGAATTTAAATCCGCTATCGTGAGATCGCGCCGGTCACTTCACCGATCGATAGACATTACGGACAAAACTCTCGGCACGAGCGGCGTCCTGGGTAGTCAGCAGGTACTCCGGCTTGAGGGGATTGGCGGCCACGGCCTGATCCTCGCTCTTACCCTGCTTTTTCAACTTCGCAATGCGCTGTTGCATGGCGGAGAGCATGTCCTTCAAGGCCACCATGTCCTTACTGCTCTTGATCGGCCCATAGGCGCAGACAATCTTGGTCTGATCATTCGATAGATTGATGATGGTGCCGATGGCATTGATCATGCCGCCCACCGAACCATTCTCGGTGGTGCCGATCAGCGGGTACTCGCCATCGCGGCATAGATCGCTGGCGAAAATCACATTGGCTTCTTTAAACGAGATCACCACATCGCTATCGGTATGCGCATTGGACACATACTTGGCGGTCACGGTCTGGCCTTGCAAATGAACCGCGAACTGATCGGTAAAAGTCACCACCGGCAACGCACCGACCGCGAACGGCTGGATAGTGGTTTTTTCCATGCGGCTGCCTTCAGCCATGCGCTTGCGTGTCATCTCACTGCCGACAACGATGGCCCCGCCCTTGGCCAGCGATTCATTACCGCCATTGTTAGCGGTGTGGTTGTGCGAGCTGATCACATAGCGAATAGGTTGCTGCGTCAAATTGCCGATGGCGGCGCGCACCTTGTCGGTGACGCTCGCCAATTTGGCGTCCGCCAGAATCACGCCATCGTCGGCGATAGCGGCAACGGAGATGGGCCCACCATTAGCCAACAGATAGACGCCAGAGCCCAGATCTTGAACCGTGATCTCAACGTTGGTGCCGGGTTGCTGCTGCACAACTTGTTGAGCGGAACAAGCACCGGACGCCAAGGACAGAACAACCAGACACTTCGATAATTTATATAGATTACTCATGGCACCATCGTCTTGGACTTTTAATCGGCCCTTTACTATTAATCAGAACTATTAATCAGCAGTGGCTGAGTAATACGACTACTTGGCGGCCTTTGCCGGTGGCCCATAGCTAAAGGTTTCGCTAAAGGTGCGATACGGCTTGGGCGGCAATGGATTCAACTGAGGCACCACATTCGGCGCCCAGGAACGCGCCACTGTGGTAGAAATATCATTGGGCACAGCCGGCACCGACGAAGGCGTTGATGGCATGGGCTTGTCGCCGGTGTTGATGCTGAAGTCGCTCAAGATCAGCAGATGCCAGATGCGCCACTGTCCATCCTCTCGGATGAAATCGACCGCAAACTTCTCCCAAGCCAACTGGCTTTCAAACTTGCCACTGGTATTGGTGGAAACTTTAACGGTTCCGGAATACCACATGCCCTTCGCGGTCTTGCCGTCTTCAGCCACTTGAATCAACGGTGAAGCCAGACTATGGTTTTGAAAGGTGCCAATACCTAGATTTTCCGGAATCTCCTGGATCGAGTCATTGGCGGCATGCAACTGCCTCAAGCGCTCGGCTCGGAGTTTAGCCGAACGTTCGACATAGCCTTTTCGAGCATTGTCCCAACCTACTCGATAGCCGCCATTGGTGCCGATGCTCAAGTCCGGTTGATGACGCGCGAACAGTTCATCGAATTCTTTTTCCTGCAAGCCTACCGAGTGATAGTAGGTACGCGTGCTCATCAGGTTCTGGATGTCGATGTAGTCCTGTTGGCGTTCTACTTTGGCTTGCAGGGCTTTTAGATCTACGTCTTTACTGGCGGCCAGCGCAGTACCGGCGATGACCAACGAGCAGCTTAGCGCCAAGGCATTAAAAGCTCTGTACAAGTAACGCATGAACTACCCCTGCTGATATAAGAATGGATTCCCGCAGACTATTTATGAGACAGGAATAAGGACGAATTCCGCTATCTGCGAAGATCGCTCCCTGCTTCTACTTAGATAGAGTGCTGCATCCATTCGTTTAGAAACCATCTCACGATGAAGATCGCTAGGAAATTCGTCATGCCCGCGCAGGCGGGCATCCAGTAAGAATATTTTTCAACTGGATTCCCGCTTTCTCGGGAATGACGGTTATCAACTTGCCTACTCTTAAGTAAATATCGAAGTAGGCCTACAGATATGACAGCAAGAGCTTAAGCTAAACCGCCCCCTGAGCCGCCCGTGCCCTGGCCTTACGCCTGCGTCGATTGAGATAAATCATCCAGCCCGTAACCATCAGCACCGGCATCATCAAACTGGTGAACATGATGAAGATACGTCCGGGCAGACCAAAGACATTGCCGGAGTGAATATCGAAGTTCTGCAGCAGAACTCGCTTCAACACCGGCTTATCGCTGAACTTGTCATGCAGCAATACATTACCGGATGCTGTATCCAATCGAACTTTGCTGATATCGCGACCACTGACCACACCGCCAACTACGTTCTTGTACAGGTAGGACACCTGCAGGAATTGCGGCGTGCTTTGCGCGAACTCAATCGTCGCGGTGCGATAGTCGGGAACGATTTTATTGAAAGTCGCCCACAATCTATCCAAATCATATTGGTAGCGATTGATGGTGGCGTTCTGCGCTCGCACATCGGCACCGCGGATCACACCATGATCGTAAGTGGTGCCGGCAATCTTGCTGAAGCCATCCGCGTACCAAAGAATCTCGCTCATGGCCAGGCCGCTATGTGCGCTCATCAGAAAGCCGCATAGCACCACAGTGCCGACCACCGCATGTAAGGACCATAGGAAGGCCGCCCCCTTCAACTTGAAATTGATTTTCAGCCAGGAGGCCCATCGCTTCCAGGCATTGCCTCTCGGCCAGCGCAGATACAAACCGGTGAGCGTCATCACCAGCAAGGCCAGCACACAGTAGGAGGTGAATTTCTCTTTAAACGATACGTAACGCTCGCCTACGATTCGTGGACGCGCACCCGGCGCATTCGATCACCACCTTAACCGGCGGTCCCACGTCGGCATAAGGAACCAATCGCCGGTGCAGATGCTGTACGGCTTTCATGAAGCGCTCGCCACGGTCAGTTCCGGGCTTGAGCAACTCTCCTGTATAGGGATTCACCAAGGAAATAATTTGCTGACCCGCGGCACCCTCTACACTAGGACGTATCAGCCGCACTTCCGCTGCGCGCTCGGCATCGGCCGGAAGGGTCACACTGGCAATGTTATCGGTGGGTGCCGCCAGCTTGATGCGCTCTACTAACTCCGACACCGCAAGCGGCTGACCGGTGGGCGTGACATGCGTTGGCCGACCATTGAGCAGCGAGATCATCTCGTCCTCGAAGCTCATCATGGCGCCGGTCACACCCATCAGCGCCAACGGGATACCGATGGTGATCCCGATCAGCCAGTGAATATTGAATAGTATTTTTCTTAGCATGGTCTTGGCACCATCTAATTGCTAGAACCTATCTATAGGCCGCAGAGGCATCGGAGTTCGTCATGCCCGCGAAGAGCCTGCCCTCGACTTGATCGAGGGCGGGCATCTAGTGAAAAAGTGTCTTACTGGATGCCCGCCTTCGCGGGCATGACGATTGTTCAATGCCTACTTAGAACGAAGCGCTCATGATCAGACCATAGGTACGTGGCGACCCAAGCGTAAGGAAGTTACCGCTGAGGTTGGTCACCACCGCCTCGTTCTCGATATTCTTCATGTACGTGGTGGCACTGAATTTATCGTCTGCCGTACGCCAGGTCAGGAAGGCATCGAACAAGCTGTAACCACGTTGGATATCGGGTCTGAACGCACCCGAGCGCAACGCCTGATTAATAGCGAACAAGTTGCTCGCCCCGGCGGTACCGAATGCCGTCCAGTACTGGCTCTTGTACATGCCGCTCAGGCGCGGTGTCAGCAGGCTGCCGCCCGGCAACAGGAACTCATGTTGATAAGAGGCAGTAGCGCTCCACTTCGGCGCGTTCTGCGTCATCATGTCCTTCAGCGCGACCGCATTGGCATTGAAGCGATCGGCAACGATGCCGGCATTGGTTGTTTGCGTAGGGGTCGGCGCGGTGATACCCGCCACGGCCAGCACATCGGCTGCCGAGGTCACCGTGGAGGTCAGTCGCGGCACATCGCTGTAGCCAGCATCTAAATACTCCACCGACAGATCGACGCGATCGCTGCGGGACGGCAGGAAATTCATTTCCAGATCGACACCGCGTGAGAAGGCATCGTCGGTAGCCGAGCCGGCAAATGACAGGCAACCCGTGGTGTCGGTGACTACTGCGCGATAACCATTGTTCACCGGCAGCGCAGTGGTGCACAGCTGTACGGCGTTGCCGCTGTTCAATTCAGAAGCAGGCAACGTGACTTCGCGATCCTTGAACTTCGAATCGAAAGCTTCCAGGTTCAATTGCAAACGGTTACCGAAGAAGCGGTTCTTCACACCCACCGTGATCTGATTCAATTGCTGTGCGTTGGTGCCGTTCTGAGTTACTACACCATTGGTCACGATCTTGGTGCCAGCCGCAATCGAACCCGGCTGATAGCCTGTGGCGTAAGTGACATACAACATGGACTCGGGACGGAAGTCATACTCGAAGCCCGCTCTGAAGGTGGTCTTGGACCAGGTGCGATCACCGCTACAAGCCAGGCAATCGAAGATATACGGCGTCAGCGGACCATTGATGTTAGCCGGAATGTTGCCGGAGCCCACCACCGCAGGCGCCGTGTTCAAGTTCTGACTGGAGCGGAACTCGCGCTTGTCGTGCGAGTAGCGAATGCCGCCGATGGCACGCAACGACTCGATGATTTCGTACGTGAAGTTGCCGTAGGCAGAGGCGCTGGTATGCACCGCACGCGAACTCATGCCGCCGTAGCAATACACGGTGCTGGCGCGGCAATCGGCAGGATCGACCACACCGGCCGCAGGCGCCATACCGGAACCTGGATAAGTCACGTTCTGGAAGATGCCATCGTCATTGGCATGGTAGTAGTAAAGACCCGTCAACCAAGTGAGCGCCGACGTGGTATCGGAAGCCATTCGGGCTTCGAACTGTTGCGTGTTCTGATTACGCTTTTGAAAAGCCCAACCGGTACTGCCAGGAACTTCAACCGACTTGAAGTTGGTGTGCTGTGCGGATGGACTTAGCGTGAGCGTGCCCACGCTGGTGTTCAAGGTGAACTCAGCGCTGTAAGAAGTGATGTCGGTATTCGACAAAGGATTGTTGGGCCACACACCGGCGGGATAGCCATCGTCCCAGGGATTGCGACGATCTTTGTAGTAAACGCCGTCGTTGATCGCGACGAACATCGCCGGGCAACCCATGGTGGCCTGTGCGCCGCCGATAATGGTCGAGGTAATCGCCGCCGTCACCGGCGCGCATTGCGTGCTGGTAGTGGTGCCCGGCGTGATGTACAGCTGACTCATGGTGATGACATCGGGCGCGGTATCGGCATCGCCCTGCACACCCGCCACGCCGGGATTGGTGTCGTTGGTGTTATCCGGCGCCATGATGAGTTGCGTGGGCGAGTACGGCGTCCAATAACCCTGCGCCAGCAAGCGATTGTTGGAAACCGAGTTACCGCCGATGGACTGATTGGAAATGGTGAACACCGCATCGAAGCTATCGTTGGGCTTCCAGCGATATTTCAGGCGGGAGTTCTTGATATCCGATTCGCCGGCGCCGGAACTCAGGAAGCCGTCGCGCTTATTGCTGGAGTAAGCAACGCGTATCGCCTGATTGTCGGTCAGCGGCACGTTCAAGATGCCTTCCATGCTTTGCAAGTTGTAATTGCCGGCTTCAAGCGTGCCATTGGCTTGATACTCGAATACCGGAACGTTCGACACCAGGCTCACCGCACCGGACAGCGCGCTGGCGCCAAGATTGGTGCTCTGCGTACCGCGCATCACTTCAGCGCGCGCCAGATCCAGCGTGCCGCCACGCACGGTTTCACCACGATTCTGGTAGATGCCATTGATCAACACCGCAACCGAGGGCGACTGTAATGGACCGGTGCCGGTGGGCATGGCTTCCACGCCGCGCATGTAGAAGAACGCCGCAACCGGACTGTCCTGCAGGTTCACGCCCACCACACCATTCATGATGTCGTCGATGCGAGTCTTGCTTTGCTGCTTGAGTTCTTTGCCGGAGTAACTCTGAATCGAGATCGCCGTCTTCTGCAGGTTGGTCTCGCGCTTTTCCGCAGTCACAATGATTTCTTCAAGCTCGACAGAAGTCTGCGCTTGCGCAGCGCCTTCTTGTGCACAGGCCACTCCCGGTTGCAGCGTGATGCCGCCGCATAAGACAACCAGTGAGCCCAGCGTGCTGCCGCGTAATAGTGAATTCGCCACTTGGGTTTCCCCCGCATTATTCGTTAGTCTGATGGCCAGTACTCCCGTGGCGCTTAAATCAGCGGCTAAACCGCTATCGCGCAACAGGATTGCAAGAGCCTCATCGACTGCATATCGGCCCACTAACGCACGGGTGGAAAATTGATTGATACGTTGCGTCGGCAACAGCACGGAGATCCCCGCCTGTCTGGCAAACTCAATCAACGATCTGTCCGCAGTTTGCTCGGCTATATCGAAGTCAACTCGATCGCGTACGGCGGCGTGAACCGAGATGGTCATCAATACGACCAGCATCAGTCCGATCAACAGACGTAGTAGATCATTGGCTCTTGAGGTATCAGACCGAGGATTCATTTCAATCCACTATCTGCCGGAAGAATTTTTTATAGAGAGATCATTCAATTTCATTTTTATAAATCACCCACTGATCTTTTCCACTGCTCTTGGCGTCAGTGATGGCAAAAGACCTATAGCGCGTGCTGAGTACTTAAAGTGATGGTATCTCCTTGTCTACTGGCATTCACATCGAAGTTGGTTCTTAACGCGGCAATCAAGCCGTCGATATCGCCGATCTTGAAGTACCCGGAAACGGGAATCTGCCGGACGCTTTCCTCGGGTATTACAAATTTCAAATTCGAATAGCGGCTGACTTCCAGAATGGCCTGCTCCAAGGTCTGGTCGTTGATATCGATCATGCCGCGCTTCCAGGAAGTGATCGCCTCCATTTTATCCGGCGTCACCATTTCTACGATTTGCGTCGCTTCGCCCAATGCAACCGCACTACCGGCATCCACCAAGATCTCAGTCGCTCGACCGGCTAGCGCAGTCTGCGATTCATTCTTTACGGCGGCCTTGGTATTGGGCAGCACCTTGACGCGCCCCTCGGTCACCGTCAACGCCACACCCCGTTCGGTACTGACGCGGATATTGAACGCCGTGCCCACCGCCTTGAATTGACTTTCACCCACGCTAACCGAGAACACGCGCGGATCGTGCTTGGCCACTTCGAAGTTGGCCTCGCCCTGCACCAGCTCGATGAGTCGATCACTGCCGGTGTAACGCACATGCACCAGCGTATCGGTATTGAGTGTGATCACCGATTTATCGGGCAGTACCACACTGCGCTGTTCGCCTATAGCGGTTTGATAGGACGAAGACATATCACGCGTAGCCGTCATGAAAGTGCCAGCCCGTTCAACCAGCGACGTACGGTTGTAAAGCGCCAACGCACCCAGCATGACGAACACACCCACGGCCGCCAACGTCATCGGCTTTAAATACCAAGTATCGGTATTCTTCCATGCAGCAGGCTGGCGAGCTTCCAACGGAAACAGCTCGGACAGCTCGGACAGCACATCCATGCGATCCCACAACTCCGCATACTCAAGCAGAATGCCCTGCCGGCTGGCATCGGCATCCAGCCAGGCTTTCAACTCGGGACGTTCTTCGGGTCGCAGGCCGCGATCCAGACGCGAAATCCAATCCACCGCCTGTTCGCGGTTGGCGCTTTCATTGGGGAAGTTAACGACATTGCTCATGATGGGTTCGATCCATTGACCGCCACCTTGGCCACCGGCTTGCGTGCCGACTTGCGCGCATAGCCATGCGCCGCCATGTAGGCGCCGCAGGCGTGAAGGCCCTTGGCGATATGCTTTTCCACGGTGCTCTCGGCAATCTCCAGGCGCATCGCAATCTCACGCTGCGACATGCTGTAGACCTTGCGCAAAATAAAAGCCTTCCGACACTGGGAAGGCAACTCCCGCACAGCGCGACAGAAAATCAGGAACTCCTCCTCTCCTTGGACAATGCTCTCCGGCGATTCCGCCAGGTGTTCGGTTACCTGATCGAAGGATTCGTCCGAATCGTCCATCTCCACGATCTCTTCCGCCGCCACATGATTCATGGCATCGGCGCGAGTCACGTGATTAAGCGCGATGTTGCGTGCCGTGACGACCATGAAAGACTTGGGATGATGGATTTCGCCCTTCTTGGACGCCTGATAAATCCGCACGTAGGTTTCCTGCAAGATGTCTTCGATGTCGTGCGGCTTGACGATACGCGATACCACGCGCGCCAATATTTTCCGATAGCGCTCGAACACGCTTAGCGGCGATATCTCCGATGGCTCGGATTCAATATCTGGTCTCACAAACACCCCGGAATCTAATAATACTTATCGTCTTTAGCTTCAGCTAAAGCTCACAGGCTAATCAGTTGAGGGTCCATCCTCGCGCCTCGCGGCGCTCCGGTCGAAGTACAGGAATTTCGCTGGCATTCCTTATAGCACAAGGCTGCAAGGCCCATATCCCAGCCGATCAATCATCGCTTCGATGGGCTTAAAAACCTGATTCAAACCTTCAGTAATTCGCCCCTCCAATATCAGGGGACAACGATATTTCCGGTTTCCGCTAGTCGCGTTGATTTATTTTTTTACTCGCTGCCAATGCATGAGTCGAGAACCGGACAGAAATGCAGCGCGATATCGAACAATCGAAAATGCCATCTCTCAAGCTCGATGATAAGGATGCCCCTTGATCACCATCACCGCACGGTACAAGGCCTCAGCAACAATCACGCGCACCAGTGCATGCGGCAGTGTCAAGCCGGATAAAGACCAGCGATAGTGAGCATGCGCATCCACTGCTGTTGCCAGACCTTCGGGGCCGCCGATGCAGAACACCACTGGCCGGCCTTCGCGCGCTCGCTCGCTGAGAAACTTGGCAAGTTGTTCGGTGCTTAAATTTTTACCACCGACTTGCAAGGCAACCACATAGGGATTGCTCATGCCATTGATGGCGGTGAGCATGCGTTCGCCTTCTTTTTCAGTGGCGCGTGCGGTGTCGCCGCCGCTGCGTTGCCCGAGGGGGATCTCGGTGAGTTCGAGTTTGTAGTCTTGGGTCAGACGCTTGGCGTAATCGTTATAGCCTTCGTTCACCCAATCGGGCAGCTTGTTGCCGGCAGCAAGGAGACGGAGATGCATAGAGGAGTGCCGTGAGTAAGCGTGAGTAGTTGAGTCGTCATGCCCGTGAAAACGGGCATCCAGGAACACATTATCAACTGGGTTCCCGCCTGCGCGGGAACGACACTCTTGTATTCCATTCTTGGTGAGCCTGTGTGGATGAACTTAGAGCGAACGGTAAATCTAAAGATGCAAAGGCTGCCGCCACCCTAACCCTCCCCCGCACGCGGGGGAGGGAACGAAGATCACACCGAGGCTTCGCGTCGCGCGGCGCTGATATCCCACAGGCTTTCCAAACGATAGAACTCACGCACGCGCGGCAGCATGACGTGCACGATGACATCGTTGAGATCCACCAGCGCCCATTCGCCATCGCGCTCGCCTTCCACGCCCATGGCGCGGAAGCCGGCATGCTTGGCATCGTAGGACACGCGTTCGGCAATCGACTTCACATGACGGTCGGAAGTACCGCTGGCGATCACCATGGTGTCGGCCACATCGGTAAGGCCGCGCACATCCAACACGGTGATGTTGACGGCCTTCATATCGGCCAGTGCGGCCTCAATGATTTTCAGCAGCGGCGATTTGTTGCCGGTGACAGGCTTGGCCGTCTTGCCGACTGTCTTGGCAACGGTCTTCTTGGCGGGCGCTTTTTTAACCGCTGTCTTGGTCTTGGCAGCAGATTTCTTCGCCGCGACCTTCTTGTTGGCGCGCTTTACCGGCGCAGCCGTTTTCTTGGCTGCCAGGCGTGCTGCAGGACGCGCTGCCGGACGTGCAGCGGTCTTGGATTTGCTGGATTTCTTTTTGGCGGTTGCCATGCTGACCTCGATACAGGAATTCTGAATTTTATAAGCCGTCGGGGGCGATTGGCTATTCGCGCGTGTAGCAGCCGGACTGCTGAATGATATCGCGCACCGCATCGGGCATCAGATAACGCGGGTCGCGTCCGGAAGCGATCAGCTTGCGCACTTCGGTGGAAGAGATTTCCAGTTGTGTCACGGCGTGAATGAAGATGCGGCCGGCCTTGGCTTCGTGCAAATCATCCACCCGGCCCGTGCCACCGTCCACCAGCAATTCTCCCAACGGGCCCATGGTGGGCGCGCGCCAACCCGGGCGATGCGCCACTACCAGGTGCGCCAGCTTGAGAATGTCCTGCCATTGATGCCATTTGGGCAGACCGAGGAAGGCATCCATACCCACGATCAGGCATAGCGAGCGATCCGGCATTTCGGCGCGCAATTCGGCCAGCGTATCCACCGAATAAGAGGGACCGGCGCGGCGCATTTCGCGATCGTCCACATTGAAGCCGGGCTGTTGGGCGATGGCTGCTTTAACCATCTGCAGGCGCAGTTCTGGCGTGGCGATGGTGATGTCGCGATGCGGCGGATCGCCCGCCGGCATGAAGCGCACTTCGCTGAGACGCAGGGCCTGGATCAATTCGAACGCGGTACGCAGGTGACCGTAATGAATGGGGTCAAAGGTGCCGCCAAAGATGCCGATGGGATGCATTGATCTGGATAAATTGAGGGACGAAAGCGCCTAGTGTAAGAAAAGACGAGGGTTTATGCCGCAAACAATTGTGATTGCCTCATCTTCTTTGCCTGATTAGACGCGATTGGGCGGGTTTGGCGCTCTTCCGCGTTTTACCTGCCCATGGAAAAGAAGGGATTTATCTAGGCCACCTTGGGCCGCGCCAATTTCACGCCCGCCAGACGCGCCACTAGGCCACGCAATTCCACCCACGGATCGCGACGATTCACGCCCTTGATGGCAGCGTCCACCTGAGCTGCATCGACCAGCATGGCGCGGATTGCCGGTAATTTCAGGCGTGCGGCCGCCTGCTTCATCGCCGCCTGGCGCGGCTTCCACACGCCTGCCGCAAAGATGGCCGAATCGGCGCTCTGGCCGCGCGCCACGTTGAAGGCCACACGCGCCAACCACTGCAAATCCTTGTTCACGCCCCACAGCACCAGCACAGCGTCGATGCCCTCCTCCTGCAAGCCGTCAAGAATGCGCAGTGCGCGCGCGGCATTGCCCTGCATGGCAGCCAGGCCGAGTTGCAGCACATCGTAGCGGGCACTGTCGGCCACCAGATCGAGCACATTGTCAGTGGTCAGCGGTTCCTGATTGCCGCCACGCAGCAGCGCCAGCTTGTCGATTTCCTGTTGCGCCGCCAGCAAATTGCCTTCCACGCGTTCGGCTATCAATGCCGCCACACCGGTCTCGACCTTCAGCCCGGCGCGCTGCAAGCGGCGTTCGACCCAGGCGGGCAACTGCGCGGTTTCTATGGGCCATATCTGCACCAGCAGGCCGTTCTTTTCGATGGCCGTCACCCACTTGGTGGAGAGCGAGCGCGCATCCAGTTTCTCGGCCACCACCATCACCAACAGATCGGTGGCCCCCTGCGCAGCAATATCGCCCAGCACCTCGCCGCCTTCATTGCCGGGACTGGCGCCCGCCAGACGAATCTCGATCAGGCGTTGCTCGGCAAACAGCGACATGGCCTGCGCACTGGCGCGTACTTCCTGCCAATCGAAACCGCGCTCGACAAAGAACACCTGCCGCTCGTTGAAGCCGCGCGCCTTGGCCGCTTCGCGTACCTGATCGCAGGCTTCGCCCAGTAGCAAAGGCTCATCGCCGGTAAGCAGGCAGATGGTGGGCAGTTCGCGCTTGAGCTGCGCGCCAAGTTGGTCGGCGTTGAGTTTCATGACTGAATGAGAGTCGGGATGCGCCGCATCATACCGGCGATAGCAGCTCGGCCCAAGCCAGTTATCAATGTACCTGGCAATGAGGGTCCAGAGCGCATCAACCGGCTCATCAGCCGGCTCAGCAGATCGCCCCCTCACTTCGCGCGCCGAACCCCAGGCTCGACTCATTCTGTTAGATGCGCTGACCAAGTTGAGATGGCTGATGATTAATTGTTGATGACCAATGCAACCTTCCGCTTGCAATCTCCTCTCAGCCAAGGTCTATTACAGCCTCACGCTACTGATCCATCGCTTATGTCCCTGCATTCCCTCAGACAAGCACAATGGCTACGCACCGCTCTGCGCGTGCTGGTGCTGTGCTTTGCCTTGGGTACGCTGGCGCATGCAGGTCATACGCATGATGCGGACAAAGCGGGTCACACCCATTACAACTGCGATTACTGCACCAGCTTCGGTGGCTTGATCAATGCGCCAACACAGCTGGTTGTCGCCACACATTGTCCGATAGCGACCTTTGTCGTTGCTCTTCCCGCACAACGCATCGTTCTGATGCGTCCAGTCGGTGTCGCGCAAGCGCGCGCACCGCCTGTTTTCCTGCTGATCCACTAAAACTTTCATTCGCATTTTTTGCGCACTTGTCTGCGCATTGCGTGCATTGGCGTTGTCTTCGGTTGCGTATGCACACCGAAGCGCGCGGCTATCAGCAGGATTTCACTCATGTCATTGCAACACTCTTCTATTTTTGTTTCGCCCTTTGCCAGCCGGTCTCGCCCTTGCCTCGCTGAAGATAGGTCGGGTTTAGCTGATTCAGCATTACCCTCACCTTGCCAAAGAGTCGGGTATAAAACCCGACCTACAATCTGTTTGATCACCGCCATCAGTTTGTTCACCGGCACAGCCAGCGCGGCCGACGATCCACTGGAAGAAGTGGTGGTCACCGCACTGGCCATGCGCAGCACCATCGACGATGCCGTGCAGCCCGTGATCGTCTTGAGCGGCGATGAGCTGCAAAACCAATTGTCCAGCAGCATCGGTGAAACCCTGGCCAAGCAACCGGGCATCACCGCCAGCTACTTTGGGCCCAATGCCAGTCGGCCGGTGATTCGTGGTTTAAGCGGCGAACGTGTGCAGATGCTGGAAGACAGCATCAGCGCCTTGGATGTGTCGTCGCTGTCGGAAGATCATGCGGTGAGCATTGAAGATACATTGGCCACACAAATCGAAATCGTCAAAGGCCCTGCGGCATTGCTGTACGGCAGCGGCGCGGTGGGCGGTGTCGTGAATGTGTTGACCAATCGCATTCCTGAAAAGGTTCCAGAGCGTGCGGTAAGCGGCACGCTACAGGTGCGCGGCGATACCGCGCTCAAAGAACGCGCCGGCGTAGCCAGCCTGGATCTGGGTGGTTCGGCCGTTGCACTGCACTTCGATGGCTATCATCGCGAGACGGACGATGTAACCGTGCCGGGCTCAGCGTTTTCAAGCAGTGCGCGCGCCGATCTGCTTGCCAACGATCCGGATGCCTTCATTCCGCAACATCGCATCTATAACTCCGCCAGCGACTCCAAGGGCGGCGCAGCGGGCGCTTCCTTGATAGGCGATAACGGTTTCATCGGCGCATCGGTAAGCAGCTTCGCCACTTACTACGGCGTGCCGCTGGCACCGGGAGAGAATCCTGCCGATGGCGGCTCGCATATCGACATGCATCAAACGCGCGTCGATCTTAAAGGCGAATTGAAATTCAGCGACAGCTGGCTGCAGGCAGTACGAGTACGCGCGGCGCACAACAACTATGCCCATGCGGAACTGGAAGCCGATGGCGCCATCGGCACCCAGTTCCAGCAACAAGGCAGCGAAGCACGCGTCACGCTCGATCATCAATTCGGTGACTTGAAAGGCAGCATCGGTGTGCAATATCGCGATCTGGACTTTGCCGCACTGGGCGACGAACGTTTCGTACCACCATCGGTGACGCGCAATGCCGGTGTGTTTCTGTTCGAACAATACGATATGCAGCCGCTAACGCTGCAAACCGGCCTGCGCATCGAGCAGCAACGCATTACGCCCGATGCAGAGACTGGATTGCCGAACTACGACAAGTCGGCGCTCAGCGCCTCGTTCGGCGGGCTGTGGAAGTTCGATAACAATCAATCGCTGGCGGCAAACTTCACGCACTCGCAACGTCATCCCAGCGCCACCGAGTTGTATGCCGATGGCGTGCACGATGCCACCGGACAATTCATCGTCGGTGACACTAATCTAAAACAGGAAACCGCCAACACAGTCGATTTGATCTGGCGCGGCGGCGATACGGTGCATTGGCATGTCAGCGCCTATCTGGATCACTTCCAGGATTACATCTATCTCGCACCCACTGGCGAGGTAGAAGAGGAGTTGCCGGTATTCAACTATCGGCAAGCCGATGCGCGTTACATCGGTGCGGAAGCTTCGGTGCACTGGCATTTGTTCGAGGTGGATGATAGCCACCTGGATATGACACTCACCTCCGACTATGTGCGAGCGACCTTACGAGACGGTTCACCGGTGCCGCTGATTCCACCGCTGCGTTTCGGCGCCGAGTTGGAATATACGCAAAGCGCCTGGCGTGCCACGCTCTCGGCCTTCCGTTACAACGCACAGGATAGAGTTGCCGACAACGAAACCTCCACCGCCGGCTACACAATGGTGGATGCCTCGCTCAGCCGCGATTGGTCGTTGACCGAGCACACCACGCTGCAAACCTTCCTGCGCGGCAGCAACCTCACCGATGTTGAAGCCAGAAGACATACCTCACCCCTGAAGAAGTACGCACCGCTACCGGGACGCTCAGCAGAATTAGGGCTCACTCTAAAATTTTAGGCTGAAGTTCTAATCTCTAATCCCCTCCCCCGTTCCACGGGGGAGGGTTAGGGTGGGGGCAAGATTAACGGCACGAATGTCAACGCCACCCCAATACCCGCTGCGAGATTTCCGCAAAGCCACCGCCCGAAAACTGCATGGCACGTATGCCCATATCTGCAGCCGCCTCGACATTTTTTATGCGGTCATCAATCAGCACCATATCCGCCGGATCGAACAAGGCACGCTCTAACAAACATTGATAGATCTTTCGTTGCGGCTTGCGCGCCCGTACTGCACTACTGATTACAGCGCCATCCAAAAACGGCTCAATACCTAATCGCATACGCAACTGCTCGGACCAGCGCTCGATATCGTTCGATAAACACCACACGGCCATGCCGGCTTGGCGTGCCTGTCGCACAAATTCCAGCGCGCCCGGCATCAAGCGATGACGCGCCAGATAGCCTGCTTCCACCGATGCGTCCAAGCCGACTCCAATCCAGAACTCATCGGCGCTGATGTTGCCCAGACTGGCCTCCCGATACAGCGTTTCGATTTCCTGCCGGGTGGCATCACTGCCCGCCTCCGCTACGAAAGGAATCAATAATTCAGCCACGTCGTCCGCTGCGGCAAACAACACGCCCATCGCATCCATTACCACGCACTGCATACCCGACTCCTCAGGCTTCGTTTGTCACAGCCTACTTGCTAGGATGCAGACACCTCAACCAGGGATTGTTACCGCCATGAGTGCTACTTTGCGTACCCTCTACCCCGCCGTCGAACCTAACCGTTCCGGTCATCTGCGTGTCTCCGCCACGCATGAAATCTACTGGGAGGAAAGCGGCAACCCAAAGGGCAAACCCGCGCTATTCGTGCATGGTGGACCGGGTGCCGGCGCCGGTACACAGGCAAGGCGTTTCTTCGATCCGCAGGCCTATCGCATTGTCGTATTCGATCAGCGCGGTTGCGGTCGCAGCCGGCCGCAAGCCAGTCTGGAAGAAAACACCACCTGGCACCTGATCGAAGATATGGAAGCACTGCGCAAACACTTGAGCATCGACAAGTGGCTGGTGTTCGGCGGTTCGTGGGGCTCGACGCTGGGACTGGCCTACGCACAGACGCATCCCGAGTGCGTCAGCGAACTGGTGTTGCGCGGCATTTTCCTGTTGCGTCGTTTTGAGCTGCAGTGGTTTTACCAGCAAGGCGCCAGCCACATTTTTCCGGAACGTTATGCCGAGTACATCGCCGCCATTCCCGCTGCAGAACGCCATCACTTGATCACCGCGTTCTACCGGCGTCTGGTCAGCGACGACTACAACACACGCCTGGCAGCTGCCAAGGCCTGGGCCATCTGGGAAGCCGCCACCAGCTTTCTGCATCCCAACGAGTCCAACATCAACAATTGGGGCGAACCCGACTTCGCCATCACCGTGGCGCGCATCGAGTGCCACTACTTCGTCAACAAGGGCTTCTTCGATAGCGAGGATCAACTGCTGCACAACGTAGCACGCATCCGGCATATCCCCTGCACCGTCGTGCAAGGTCGTTACGATGTGGTCTGTCCCATGCAAACCGCCTGGGATTTGCATCGCGCCTGGCCGGAATCGACCTTGCACGTCATTGCCGATGCTGGGCACTCGGCCTATGAGCCTGGCAATACGGATGCGTTGATTCGGGCGACGGATTCATTTCGGTAGCTAGTTGATATGAGCGCTTCTCAAGCCGCCGAACTATTCGGCGCGGCATTGTTCTGCACACGCAGATACTCGATCGCCAATTTCAATTCATTGCACAGCGACTGACTGAGCGCGGCAATATCGGTCTCGTTAGCCGAGATCACGGCGTTTTCCAGCATGCCGGCGGCTGCCGTTACGGTATCGGCGTGCAGGCTGGCACTGGCGCCACGCAAGGTATGCGCAGCCTGACCGATGCGCAAGGCATCGTCTCGCAACAAACCCTGACGAATTTCTTGCAACATGGCCTGGCCGGTGTCGATGAAGCTGTTGATCAGATCGCGTTGAAACTCAAGATCCCCGTCGACCAGTATCTGCAGCGCAGCCATGTCCACCGGCGGCGGCGCATCGACATGTTCAATCACACGATGTCGGCCGCTATCGCTCCCCAGGAACCGCTCCAGACAAGCTTCCAATACTTCGCGATCGATGGGCTTGGTAATGTAGTCATCCATGCCTGCTGCCTTGCATTTGAGATCGTCGTCCTTCATCGCATGCGCGGTCAGCGCCACGATGGGAATATGCCCGCTGGTTTCGCGGCGACGTATTTCTTGAGTGGCCGCATAACCATCCAGCAAGGGCATCTGACAGTCCATCAGAATCAAGTCATAGCGGCCCGTCTCCCAGGCCTTGACGGCCTCTTCGCCATTGCGCACCGCATCGACGCGGTAGCCCAGTTTTTCCAAGGTGCGACAGGCAACCTTCTCGTTGACGATATTGTCTTCAGCCAGCAGCAAGTGGTGCTTCTCGCGACCACGTTGTGCGCGCAGATGATGCCGGGTAATGATGGGCTGAGTCTGCGAATGCCAATCATCGGCGCTGGCCGATGCGACCAATGCCAGGCAATCGGTGAGATCGCGTTGCGCCACCGGCTTGAGCAGGTAGCCGGCAAAGCCCAATTCGGCAAAGTGCTGGCCTTCGCCACGCTGACCGGAGGAAGTGAGCAGCACCAGACGTGTCGATTGCAGCACGGCATCGGTGTTGATGATCCTGCCTAATTCGGCGCCGTCGCATTCCGGCATTTGATGATCGAGCAAGGCCACTTCGAAAGGCATGCCGGCCTCGCAGGCGGCGCGCATGGTTGCCAATGCTTCGGCAGCGGAGGTCACACAGATCGGTTCGATACCGCAGCGCTGCAACTGTCCCTTCAACACTTTGCGATTGGTGGCATTGTCGTCCACCACCAGCACGCGTTGCGCGGTGAGCGCATTGGGCAAACGCCGCTTCGGGCGATCGCTATGAGCAACTACGGCAAAGCGCGCCGTTACCCAGAAGGTTGAGCCCTGCCCAGCCTGCGTTGCCACACCGCATTCGCCGCCCATCAATTCGGCAATGCGTTTGACGATGGATAGGCCCAAGCCAGTACCGCCAAAGCGACGTGTCGTCGAGGTGTCCACCTGCGAGAAAGGTTGAAACAGCGTATGCAAGCGATCCTCAGGAATGCCGATGCCGGTATCGCGCACTTCAAAGCGCACCAACACGCCGTCGTCATGATTGAGGACTTTGACATCCAACGCCACTTCGCCTTGGTGAGTGAACTTCACCGCATTGCCCAACAAGTTGATCAACACCTGGCGTAATCGACCCGGATCGCCGCGCACCAACTCGGGCACGCTGGGATCGACATGCGCAGTGACTTCCAGATCCTTGGCATGCGCCTGGATGGCAATCAGCCGCGCCACATCTTCCATGAGATCGCGCATCTCGAACTCGGTGGACTCCAGTTCCAGCTTGTTGGCTTCGATCTTGGAGAAATCGAGAATGTCGTTGATGATGGTCAGCAAGGCGCGTGCGCTGTCGCGAATGGTCTCGGCATAGTCGCGCTGCTGCACATTCAAATTCGCATCCAGCAATAACTCGGCCATACCGATGACGCCATTCATCGGCGTGCGAATTTCATGACTCATGTTGGCCAGGAATTCGCTCTTGGCCTGACTGGCCACCAAGGCTTGCTGCGCCATGGCGCGCGCCTGCGCAGTGGCTGCCTGTAATTGCTGATTGCTGGCGGCCAGGCTGGCATTACTCTGTTGCAGATCGCGGGTGCGGCTGCTGACACGTTGCTCGAGATCCTCCACGCGACGTCGCACCTGCTGCGTGAGCACCCATTTCTCGCTGAGTGCATTGGCCAGTTGCAACACTTCGATGTTGTCAAAGGGCTTCTTCAAGATCACCAGGCGATCGGAGTTGCCCAGCTTGGCCAGCATCTCATCCCAGGAGTAATCGGAATACGCAGTACAAATCACCACCTGCACATCGGGATCTTCCGCCCAGATACGCGAAGTGGTTTCCACACCGTCCCAACCGGGCGGCATGCGCACATCAATGAAGGCCATGGCATAGGGACGCTGCTCGGCGCGTGCCTTGCGCACGCATTCCAAACCTTCATGACCTTGCATGGCCGAATCAATTTCAAAACTAGGACGCGCATCCTGCACCTGCGGCTCACCGAACAAAGCCGCTTCCGCTTCGGCCAGCGCCGTTGCACTGCTGGAGGTGGTACCGAAAATCTTACGGAAGTCTTCGTGAATCGCCGGATTGTCGTCGATGACCAGCACGCGCCGGTTGAGAGTGTCGCGATCAGGCATGGGTAAAATCCCCCCGTATCACAGGCAATTCGAGGGTAAAGGTGGCGCCCAGCCCCTCACCATCACTATTAACACGTAGCGCGCCACCCAATTCATGCGCTGCCAATGCGCCGCTGTGCAACCCAAAGCCGTGACCGTCTTTACGCGTAGTAAAGCCATGACCGAAGATGCGCGTCAGGTTCTCGGCGCTGATGCCCACGCCGTTGTCGATCACGGCAATCTTGATTAAGTCGTCCTCATGGCGCACACGCAGAATCAGGCGCTTGTGCGGCTGATCGGAATCGCTGCAGGCGCGTCTGGCGTTGCCGACCAGGTTGACCAGGATCTGCAGGATGTTGTGCTTCTCAGTATTCAGCAGCGGCACCGCCTCGAACTCGCGCACCACTTCGATTTCATGATGCTGCAACGCACCGCTGTGCATACGCAGCGCATCTTCCACCAAATCCACCACGTTGATGATTTCCTTCAGCCCGCAGACTTTCGAGTAGTTCTGCTGCATGGCCACGATTTCTTTGATGTGATCAATGTTGCTACGCAATGACTCCAGTTCCTGGACAATCATCTGCCGATCATTGGCCAGATGCTCGCTCAGTTGGGCAATAAAACCGGGCAGTTGCCGGCCTTTGGGATCGTTGTTGATGAAATCACCCAGATCGGTCTGCGCCTGCAGCAACGCAGACACCTTGGCCAGGGTGTCCAGTTTGGAACGCTTCATGTTTTCGGCCACCAGGTTGGCCGAGACATTTACGCTGTTGAGCACATTACCGACGTTGTGCAACACATTGCTGGCCACTTCGGCCATGCCGGCCTGGCGCGATGTGTCCATGAGCTTGCGATGCGTGGCCTTCAATTCCTCTTCGGAACGCCGACGCTCAGTGATGTCGCGGAAATTGATCACAGTGCCGACAGTCTGTCCATCGATCTTCTGCGGCTTGGTATAACGCTCGATTACGCGACCATCCTGCAACTCAAATACATCGAAGTGATCCTCTTCCGGATGCGCATACATTTCGGCGTTACGCCTCCTGTAGTAGTCCGGGTCCTGCAATTGCGCGGCAATGTGCGCCACTACTTCTTCGCGATGTTCCCTGGAGCTGCGAATGTCGGCTGGAATGTTCCACATTTCCTGGACCCGTCGGTTCGCGCAGATCACTTCGCCGGAACTGCTGACCGCACTGATGCCATCGGCAGTGGACTCAAGCGTCGCCGTGAACAACGACACCGATCTGGCCAGTTCCGCAGTGCGTTCCGCCACTCGCTGTTCCAACTCTTGATAAAGCAGTGCGTTTTCCAGCGACACCGCAAACTGTCCGGCCACCAGCTTCACCGCATCCAGTCGCTGCACCGAAAACGCGCCGCGACTGAGCCGGTTTTCGATGATCAACATGGCGCGCGGCTTGCCCTTGCTCAGAATCGGCACCAACAATAGCGAGCAACAATCCAGTTCGGTGACATACGGGTCATGCATGAAACGCTCGTCGCGCACCGCATCCTCCACCAATAAGGGCTCAAGCGTGCGCGCGGTGTAGTGGAAAGCGGAAAGCGGCAGCAAGTGATGCGCATGCGGCTCATCCACCGCAATGGACGCCACGGAACTGTCCGAGGAAGACAGCATCCACGCAGCAGGCTCTTCGCGGCGCAGTACCAGCTGCACCTGTGTGGCGCCGGTCATGGCGCTGAGCAATTCGATCAATCGAGCCTGCAAACGCGGCAGACTGGTTTCCGAACTCAGGGTCTGCGAGGCCAGCAGGATGGCATGCATGTCGATGCTATCCACCGAAGTCTCGGCAACGCTGCGTTTATTCGGCTTGGTGCCGGCAATACCCTGTAAACAGGCATGCGTGTTATTCAGTTGCCGCACCTTGCCGATGGCGCCCCAGGCTTCGTACAGACGCCGCGCCTCCACCAACAACAACTGACCGGTGTGCTGCAAGCCATGCGCCAGTCGGAACAGCGCCGCGCGTTCCGTGATTAACGCCTGATGCCAGGGGCGCTGCTGTGCCGCCGCCGAAAATAACGCCGCATCGAAGGCACTGGCAGTTTGATGAAAATCGCCCAATGCCCAGGCACGCTCTGCATCCAGCCACTGTTGCAGATGCAGAAAATTGGCCGAACAATCGACGGCGCGCGCCGCCATCCAGTCACGGCAGACATCCAACTCGGCCAATAGCGATGCACGCAGCTCGGCGCCGGCGTGATTAGCGCTCTTGATGTTCTTGACACGCTCCGCCAAAGCCAGCGCTTGCAGCAGGTAGCCCAAGGTAATTCGATACATACCCTGCAGACGCGGCAGCAAAGGTATCGCCGCAGCAGCGTGGTGCACCAGCGCACCGGCATCACCGAACACCGCCGCAGCAAGCCCACGCGCCAGGTGGAATAACACCGTAGCGAAGCGATCCTGTCCCAGCTCTTCAAGATAGATGCGCTCATCGAAAGCGGCATCGTCGAAACTGCCCGGCGCCACGGTTTCATCACGCAGTGCCCGTAACAGCTGTCGGTGCGCCAGGTAAGGCAGCGTGGCCAGATCGTTACCGCTTTTCGCACATTGCGCCAGACCGGATTCGATTTCAGCTGCGCAAGCGTCGATATTGGGCGCGCAATCCAACATCGCCACCATGCACGGCAAGTAGGTGAAACAGGCGTTCTGTATATCACCGGCGCGTAGCAAGCCGGCGCGTCCCCGCTGCAGATGCTGCACGGTGACTTCCAGCGATTCGAACCAGTGAGTAACGCTGAAGCCAAGCAGGAAATGTATTTCGGATGTAGCTGGTTGATAGCCACGCGGTTCGCATAACGCCAGCAGATGTCGGACGGCGTCATAACCGCTGCGGTAATCCTGTTGTTGCGCAATGGTCACAAAGGCCGCGTGACCCAGCGGACCCACCAACGTCTGATTAGGACCGTGTTCGGTCCACAGGCGCTGCGCTTCCAATACCAGGCAGGTCAATCCGTTCAGATCGAAAATATTGTTGACCGGCGCCATCAACCGATGGATGACCTTGGCCTGTGCAATGGCCATAACGTCGCCGGCATCCGGACGCTGCTGCTCGGCGCGAATATCTTCAGCGGCCCAATGGCGTAAACCCTGTATACGTTGTGCGACTTCGATGCCGGTTGCAGCGCGATCGAACTTCGCGCCCAGTCGCTGCAGCATATCGAAACCGAAATCGACCGCTTCATGCACACGCTTACGATTGGCGAGACTGCTGATTTGCAGACAGGCAGATTCGACAAACTGCACCGGATCGCCGCTGCGTTCGATGGCGCGATAAACCGCATCGGCTTCTTCAAAGCGTCCGAGATTGAACAGAACCTGGTGCCACTCGATATTGAGCGCGGCGATCAATGGCGCATCTTCGGCCGTCGCGATCAATGACAATAGGTCAATCGCCGCTTCCAGATACAACTCTGCGGCAACAAAGTTGACCAACGGCAGGTAACCGGCGGCGTGACGAAACAGGTGGATAACGCGACGGATTTCGTCGCGATCCCGCAAGACGCCCATGACTTGCAAGTATTGCTCTGCAGCCACCTGCCCGGTGCAGTTAGTAGTGCGGCGCGCCAGTCGCAGATGGAGCTCGATGCGCTCAGCTTCAGCCAACGAAGCATAGGCAGCGTGCTGTATTTGCGGTTGTCGAAAACCTACCGTGCTGTGCGTACCGCTGTGAGTCAACACCAACAATCCGTCTTCCAGCGCAGGCGCCAAACACCTTTCCAGGAAATGCTCGGATAGATTGCAGGCGGTGCGCAGCACCTCCAATGGCATGGCGCCACCCAGGCAGGCCATGCTTTGAATCAACTCCTGGGTATGCAGAGGCAGGCGCTGAATACGCGCCAACAACAAGTCGCCCACTTCGCCCTTGCCGATGTGGCGGCGAATCGCCGCCGCATCCCATTCCCAACCTTGTTCGCCCAACACCAATTGGCCATCGCGGCGCAGCGCATTGATGAATTCCAAAGTATCGTAGGGATTGCCACCGGTACGTTCACCCACCAAGGTGCCGAGCATTTCGGCACGCGTCGGCGGCAGACGCAACATCTCGCCTACCAAGACGCACAGGTCGGCCTGCGGCAGAGTGCGCAATTGCAGGTTGAGCAGCGGCACCGGCAGGCGTTGCCAACGCGTTAGCAGCGACGATAAAGGATGGTCTGCATTCATTTCCGGATCGTCATACGCCGCCACCACCAACAACCCATTGAGCCGGGTCTCCATGAACAGCAGATTGATCAGATTCAATGGCGTGCTCGCCGCCCATTGCAGATCGTCAAGAACGATGACCAAGGGACGCGCAGGCGTGATGATGGCGTGCAACAAATCCATCAGAGCCTGTAATAACTGCGCAGTGCCGTTTACCGGATCGATCTGCAAGCGCTCCGGTTTTATATCCAGCAACACCTGGAACTCGGGCAAACCCGCCACGATCAATACAGCGTTGTCACCCAGCGCCTGCAGAATGCGCTCGCGTTGTACGAGCAATTCCTGCTCGGGTTCGGCCAGCAACATACGACCCAGCGAACGCAACACCTGGGCCACGGCATCAGTCTCCAGTTCCTGACGAAAGCGATCGAACCGACCGTACAACATCCAGCCCTGGCGCTCGGTGACATAGGGCCGCAGGGTATTGATCAACGCGGTCTTGCCCACGCCGGGTGCGCCGGCCAGCAACACGCCACGACGTGCGCCGGTCAATGATGCATCGAAGGCCGAACGCAATTCCGCCATCTCGGCGTCGCGCCCGATGAGGCGCGACGGCAGCGACAATTGTTGTGCGAAATCGCGACTACCCAACTCAAAGCTGCGGACTTCGCCGCGCGCCAACACATATTGCAGATGGGCTAGATCGTGAGCCAACCCCGCAGCGCTTTGATAACGACGATCGGGCTCCTTCTGCAGCAGCGACATGATCATGTCGGACAGCACCAAGGGCAGCTGTTGATTCAATTCGATCGGCGGCGGCGGCACGCGCGCCAGCAAGTCATGAATCAATTGCAGAGAGTCGCTGTGTGCGAAGGGCGTCCGGCCGGTGGCCAGTTCGTACAAGGTTGCGCCGATGGCGTATAGGTCGGCGCGGTGATCCACCACGCGTCCGGTGCGTCCGGTCTGCTCCGGTGCGAGATAAGCCAGCTTACCGGCAATCTCGCGGTGATGAATGAAAGCCGGTTGTTCTTCGGCAACGCTGGTGGCGAGATTGAAATTAATCAACATCACCTTGCGTTGCGAACCCGACAACAGAATGTTGGCGGGGTTGATGTTGCGGTGAAATACCCCCAACTGATGAATCGCCACCAGAATGCGCGTCAGTTGCAAGGCCAGCGGCAGCAACACCGATAATTCCAGCGGCACGCCGCGCAAGGTTTTCGCCAGCGGTATCTCATTCAATTTCCGCTTGCAGCGCAATCATGGTGTCCGGCACCGGATGTGCAGCCAGTTGCGGCACGCCCTCGACGCCGGCCAAACGTTTCAATATCCCCAATTCATAACGCAGCCGTTGCGCTGCATCCGCTCCTAACGCCTGCTTGCAGAGAAAGCAGCCTTCGGTACCCGGAATGTAGCGACGGAACAGCCAGAGACTGTCGGTACGAAACAGCGTTTCATCGCGCACGCCGTCCGTGGTTGTTCCGCCATCCGTAGTTGCTGGAAATGAATTGCTCATGCAGCCAACGGTAGTTCAAGCGTAAAGGTGGCGCCCAGCCCTAAGCCATCGCTATGCACATGCAAGGCGCCGCCCAACTCGCGTGCGGCCAGTGCACCGCTGTGCAGACCAAAACCATGACCTTCCTTTCGGGTGGTGAAACCATGACCGAAGATGCGCGTCATGTTCTCGGCGCTGATGCCCACGCCGTTATCGATCACGGCTATGCGAATGCAGTCATCGACTTGACCGATACGTAACGTCATCTGTTTATCGGCGCGACCGGATTCGCTGCAGGCGTACTTGGCATTGCGCACCAGATTCACCAGGATTTGCAGGATCTTGTGCTTCTCGGTGTTGATCGTCGGCACGACCTCGAACTCGCGCACCACCGCCACACCGTGACGCTGCAATGCGCCGGCATTCATGCGCATGGCGTCCTCCATCAAGTCGATGACATTGATGACTTCCTTGACGCCGGACACCTTGGAATAATTTTGCTGCATCGACACGATCTCCTTGATGTGGTCGATGTTATTGCGCAGCAGATCCAACTCCTTCACCGTGGTCTGCTGCTCGTTGATCAAGTGCTGACCGAGCTGCGCAATGAAGCCGGGCAACTGCCTGCCCTTGGGATCATTGTCCAGAAACTCGCCCAGTCGCTGCTCATGTGCCTGCAATAGATCGGAGACCTTGACCAGGCTGGCCGCCTTGGAGCGCTTCATGTTCTCGGCAATGAGGTTGGCCGAAACATTCACGCTGTTGAGTACATTGCCGACATTGTGCAGTACATTGCTGGCGACTTCGGCCATACCGGCCTGGCGGGAGGTTTCCAGCAACTTGCGATGCGTTTCTTCCAGTTGCTGCTCGGCACGCCGGCGTTCGGTGATATCGCGAAAGCAGATCACCACACCGACATTTTCACCGTTAATCCACTGCGGCTGGATGTTGCGCTCGATGAAGCGACCATCCTTTAACTCCAGCACGTCGAGCCGGCTTGCTTCGCCACTGGCCATCATTTCCTTGCGATGCACCACGAAATTCTTGGTGTCCTTGAGCTGCGAGGCGATAAGTTCCAAACGCAATTTTGGATCGACGCCGGCTGCGAGCAGCGAATCCGGCACACCCCACATTTTCTGAAATTTGGAGTTGTAACAGGTGACGCCCTTCTCGAACTGATGACCCAAAATGCCGTCCGGAGAAGACTCCAGCGTCGCATTGAGCACCGCCAGCGAGCCGACCAGTTCGCCGGTACGCTCCTGCACACGTTGCTCCAAACCATCATTGGTCTGACGTAACTGCGCATTCATGTGCTTGATTTCGGAATGGCTGCGTATCAAGCGAATCGCAGAATACATAAACAACGTAATCAAACCCGCCGAGAACAGCAGCAGGAACAGCTGATAAACCTGGATGCGCCGCGCGACGCGTTGCTGTTCGTCGCTCAAGGCACTGTTGATCATGTCAAGGCGGACGCCGGTGGGCACGGCGGTAATGCCGGCCAGCAAGCCGCTGACAATCGCCTGTTCGTGCAACAGCGTCTGCATGTGCGCGGCAAATATATCCAGCTGATCGGCGGAAACCGCGCTCAATCGGTTGCGGCTGCGCAGCAGTGTCTCCAGGTCACGCTGAATATCACCCACTTTTTCCTCGGTGCCGGATTGGGTGTAAATCATGCCGGACAGCAGCACTTGATTGACGCCATCCGCCAGCGCTTTGATCGAAGCGGCCTCGAACAGCGGCATGTCAAGCAGCGACTTCTGCAAATCGGCCGCCGCAGTGGGCAGGAAGGCCTGGGAATTGCGCAGGATTGAATTGTGCGATTTGAAGCGCTCGATCAACTCGGACTTCTCCACCATGAGTTTGTTGAGCGCTGCAACTTGTTGAGCCAGCTCGCCGTCACTGTCGTGATTGGTGACGATACTGGCCTGCAGCTGCTGCAGACGCCTGCTCATTTCATCCCAGGTACGCGCCAGTAGATCGTAGTCCAGATTGCTGCCCAACTTGGCCTGCAACACCAGCAATTGCCACTCCGCATCCAGCTGCTTCAATTGCTGTAACAAGGCGACATTCTCTAAGTAGATGGCCTTGTCCTTATCCTGCGTCTCGTTATTGAGAAACAACAACACCGCGCACAGCACCACGCCCACGATGCCCATCGACAGCGGCTTGAGACGCGCCGTCCAACTCATGGCTGCGCCCGCCTCTGTGCCTGTGCTGTAAATTGGCCCAGCGATTGGCCTCGCGCTTCAGCCTTTGATTGACCAGGCCACTGACCGGTGAGGGTGCCCAGGAATTTGACGATAGCCTGCTTATCTTCCTCGGTCGCCCGTCGGCCCAACTGATACTTGAACATGACGCCCACGGCGTCTTCCAAAGTCTTGGCAGATGCATCGTGAAAGTAAGGCGCAGTCAGCGCCACATTGCGCAGGCTGGGCACCTTGAAAACATATCTATCTTCTTCCAAGCCGGTGATGCGGTAGCGACCCAGATCGGCACTGGTCACGTGACCGCGTTTGCCGAAGTAGTCGAACATGATGCCGAACTTCTGGAACATGTTGCCGCCCACGTTCACGCCCTGGTGGCAGGATACGCAGCCGTACTGCTTGAACTTGGCATAGCCCTGCTTCTCTGCATCGCTTAACGCCGCTGCATCGCCGCGCAGGTATCGATCGAAACGTGAGTCAGGCGTCAACAGCGTGCGTTCGAAGCTGGCGATGGCGTTGCGTACATTGGCCTGGTTCAATCCATCGCCATAGGCAGCGGCAAAGTCTTTGCGATAGCCGGCATCCTGCTGCAACTTGGCCAGCACCTCAGTCCAGTTCGATCCCATCTCGGTGGGATTTCTCACCACGGTATCGATCTGCGCTTCCAGCGAATCGGCGCCGCCATTCCAAAACTGTTTGAAATTCAATGCTGCGTTAAAGACGCTGGGCGCGTTCATGCTGGTCAGCTTGCCGTTGATACCCACAGCGCGGTCGCGGCCATCGGCGCCGCCTTTATTTAGATCGTGGCAGCTTGAGCAAGAGACTTTATTGTTGTTGGAAAGACGTGCATCGTGAAACAACTGACGCCCCAGCGCCACGCGCGCGGGCGATTCAATCATGATGGGTGGTAACGGCTTGATCGGCTCATCGGGCATGCCGGCCTGACAAGCCAACGCGACCAGATAAACCGGCAACATCACCCAACAAGATTTAGTAAGGGTCAAGCCGAAAGACATGCCGCCTCCGGCGCCATCGCGCAGGGCAACTCCAGGGAAAAAACCGCACCTAGGCCAGCGCCTTCACTGGCCGCACTCAACACGCCACCCAATTCCCGCGCGGCCAGGGCACCGCTGTGCAGACCGAAGCCATGACCGTCCTTACGCGTGGTAAAACCATGATTGAAAATACGTGTCATGTTCTCGGCGCTGATGCCCACGCCGTTGTCGCTCACCGCCAATTTGATGCAGTCGTTTTCATGGACGATGCGCAAAGTAATATGTTTTTCGCGGCGCCCTGAATCGCTGCAAGCGCCCTTGGCATTGCTGATCAAATTCACCAGGATTTGCAGAATCTTGTGCTTCTCGGCATTGACGCTGGGAACCGCAGCGTACTCGCGGCGGATTTCCACACCGTGGCGCTGCAAGGCACCGGCATTCATGCGCAACGCGTCTTCCATGAGATCGACGACATTGAGCACTTCCTTGACACCGGATACCTTGGAATAACTCTGCTGCATCGTCACGATTTCCTTGATGTGATCAATGTTGCTGCGCAACTGATCCAATTCAGCAATGTAAGCCTGTTGCTCACTCAACAGATGCTCGCCCAGCTGTGCGATGAAACCGGGTAACTGCCGCCCTTTGGGGTCGTTGCTGATAAAGCCGCCAATATCATCGCCGTGTTCACGCAGCAAGCCGGAAACCTTGGTCAGGCTGGTCACCTTGGAACGTTTAATGTTCTCCGCCAAGAGACTGGCCGAAACATTGACGCTATTGAGCACATTGCCGACGTTGTGCAATACATTGCTCGCCACCTCGGCCATACCCGCCTGGCGCGAAGTTTCCAGCAGCTTGCGATGCGTTGTTTCCAGTTCTTTTTCGGCGCGTATGCGTTGCGTAACATCGCGGAAGCAGATGACCACGCCAATGATCTCGCCGTCGCGGCGCTGCGGCCGGACATAGCGTTCGACCATTCGGCCGTCCTTCAACTCGATCAGCTCGGAGCCTTCCAGTCTGCGCAGGAAAATATCGCCGGGTTGTACCGCATAAAATTTTTCCGGCGTGCGCGTCTGTGCGGCGATCCAGGCGATGCGCTTGGGGTCGTTACCTTCATTGAGCAATTCAGGTGGAATATTCCACATGCTCACATACTGCGTGTTGTAGCAGGTAATGCCGCCGCTGAAGCGATGCGCCATGACGGCGTCCGGCGACGATTCCAGCGTGGCGTTTAACAAGGCCAGTGAATTCGCCAGCTCCGCAGTGCGTTCCGCGACGCGCCGTTCCAGATGTTCGCGCGCCTCGTGCAAGGCGCCATCCTTGATCTGAATCTGATCCAACATGGCATTGAAGCCATCGATCAGCGCACCCAATTCGTCGTTGCCCTGGTTCACGGCGCGCAGTGAATAGTCTTGCTCAGTCTTGACCTTTTGCACGATGCTGGCCAGCTGCAGCACCGGTCCGGAAATGGTCTTCTGCAGCAGGGTGCCCAGCAGTAACGCAATAGCGGTCGCTGCACTCATCATGATCAGGAACATGATGATGTAGTAGTTGAGTCGGGCACGCGCATCGACCATATCCCACTGCAGATAAATACTGCCGACGCGCACATCGTCGTAACGAATGCCGCGAAACAAGGTAATGAATTGGCGATTGATGGTTTGCCCCTCCGCCTGCACCGGAGGCACGACAAAAGCCGAATCGTCGCCACGGCGGTAGGTGGCAAATACATTGCCCTGCGCATCGTATAGCGCCGCGCCTACGATCAGCGGACGCGTGGTCAATGAGTTCAGTATCTGTCGTGCGGCGTTGCGATTGCCGCCGGACAACGCCGCCACGCTATTGGCGCCGATGATCGCCGCAGTGCTGTCGAGATCGTTGAGCATCGCGATGTGCTGGCGGCGAAAATCCGTCACCACGAACATCAGACTGCTGCCCAGAATGGCGATGCCGCTGCTGATCATGGTGATAGCGATGAGCTTGCGCTTGATCGGTGTGTTGTGCAGCGCTCGCGCCACCACGCGGTCGCTGCGTTTACGCCATGCTGCGATCAGCTGCAGCAACGGCGCCATAATCGCCAATCGGAGTGAGTTGATGAAAGCCATGACCCATACGTCCTTGCAGTTTCAACCCTGCGCCGCGAAGTTGCGCTGTTGCAGGTACGGAGCATCCACCACCATCAACTGGCGTGCCGGGGAAACCACCGGCCGCGCCATCTCGGCCTGCAGCAACGCACGACACTGTTCGGCTGGAACGGGCGGACTGAAGAAATAGCCCTGCGCCGATTCGCAGCCATGCTTGCGCAGCACTTGCAGTTGCGTTTCGTTCTCCACACCCTCGGCCACCACCTTCAATCCCAGGCTGTGCGCCATGGTCATGATGGCGCTGACAATGGTTTCGTCCTGCGAGCTGACATCGATTTGATTGATGAAGCTGCGATCGATCTTCAAGGTATCGATGGGCAATTGCTTGAGATAGGCGAGGCTGGAATAACCAGTGCCGAAGTCGTCAATGGAGATACGCAAACCATCACGACGCAAGCCGTGCAGGTGACGTAATTGATTCATGCCATCTTTGATCAACGAGCTCTCGGTAATCTCCAAGCCCAGGTGCTCCGGATGCATGTCGGTGGCGCGCAAAATTTTGCGCACCAGCTTCCACATGTTCTCGCGTTCCAGCTGCACCGCCGATATGTTTACTGCCACCGGCACAACGGGCAAACCCTGCCGACGCCAGCACACTACCTGTTGACAGACGCTGGTCAGCACAAACTCGCCCAAGGGCAGAATCAAACCGCTGTCTTCCGCAACCGGAATGAACGCAGCCGGTGAGATCATTCCCTGCTGCGGATGATGCCAGCGCACCAAGGCCTCGAAGCTGTGGATGCGGCGCGTGCAGATATCGATCAACGGCTGGTAGTAAACACTGAACTGACCGCCATCCAAGCCTTGCTGCAATTCGCTCTTCAGCATGTGGCGATGGCGCGCCTGAGTGGTCATGGATTGCTGTTCATGATGTGCAACGCTCTGTAGCTGCCGTTGCGCCACATCCAGGGTGGCGCTGGCGGCCTGCAGTTCACCGGTGCGTTGATGAATCAAACGCTCCAATGCCGCCAATCAATGCTGCGCCTGCTGCGCCAGACGCCATTTCTCCGTAAGCATCTCTGCCAGTTGCAGCACTTCGATATTGTCGAAAGGCTTTTTCAAAATCAGCAAGCAATCGGGGCGTCCCAGCTTCTGCCGAATGTCGGTCCAGGAATGATCTGAGTACGCGGTGCAAATGACGATCTGCAATTGCGGATCGCATTGCCACAGGCGCACTGCGGTTTCGATGCCGTCCCAACCCGGCGGCATACGCACATCAAGAAACACCACGGAGTAAGGCTGCTGTGCCGTCAATGCGGCTTCGACCAGGCCTAAGGCCATCTCGCCCTGCGAGGCAAAGTCGAGACGATAGGCCGTCGGCGGCAGCGGGTTGAAAGACTCATCGAACAACTCGGCCGCTATTTCATCGAAGGCGCTGTCGTTGCTGTCGGGCATCAGGATCTTACGGAAATCCTCATGAATGGCCGTATTGTCGTCGACGATCAGAATGCGACGGTTCATGACGACCTCACGATCAACAACGCATTCAAAGAGGTTGCGACGAACAGGTTGATGAGCTGCAATTTCATAAGAAAATTTTGCAGGTCAATGAGTGTGCGAAAACGTGTCTTGCACCACAAACCATTGCAGCACGTACGGGGTTGCCCTTTTTTCAGGCGCAGACAGAACAACTGCCATTAAATGACTGACAGCAATGTAGTGGAAACGCCTATAAAGTCCGCTGGACTGCTTGATACCGCGCATCGTCACCCCCGCACCCGAGCTATTCATTCGCAGTGAAGGGTCTGGCCGTCACCACTGTTTTTGCGGGCTATTTTTGTATACCGCAAAGGCCACTTGTAACGTGGTCTAGCGGATATTATTGATTGCAATTGGGAGAGTCTTAATCAGTCCTTGCCTGAGCATGACCTTGGCAATGCCCTAGGTATCTGTTTGCTCATTGCATAATGAAGCGCGCAGGGGGCAGCCGCTTCACACGAGGATAACGATGCTATTGACTGACTTGATTGGTGAAATGGCGTGCAGACAGTGATCAGCGGCTTCTGTGCATCGCAAGTAGGGCGCGTAATTCATCAGGAAGCTTAATAGCATCGAAAGGCTTGCTGATCACACCCAGAGCGCCGGCCTGACGCAGCTCGGTCAACTCCTGTGGCCGGGACTTGGCGGTCATGAACACGAAGGGCAGCTGTTTTAATTGCGGATCGGCCAGCATGGAACGCGCCAGCGACATGCCATCCACGCAGGGCATCATCACATCCAGCAACACGATGTCCGGTCGAAACTCATGCATGGTTTGCAGGACCTCGGCCTCGCTATGCGGCTCGCAGCAATGAATGCGCATGTCCGTTTCGCGCTGAAAAATCAGTTCTACCAACGCGCGCAGATCGGCATCGTCCTCTACATACAGCACGTTTATCGGCGCCGGGCTCATGCCTGTTTCCCGTCCCATCGAAGTCGTCATTATGCAATTGGATGTCAGTTCATAGCGAAGAACATTAGTTAGCACATGCCAACGCTCAAGAGTGTGCGTACTACAACCTATTTGGCTGCCGCCAGGGCGCCGGCCAGCGCCGCATACAACTCCTGCGCGGCCACCGGCTTGCGCAGGCAAGCGGATACATTCATCGACCGCACTCGGTCATCCAGCTGCGCCCCATCCAGCGCCGTAAGAATGATAATGGGCAGAGTGCTGTACTCCGCCTCAGCACGCAACGAGTCGATCAAGGCCAGGCCATCGACATCCGGCAGGTTTACATCCACCAATAGCAGATCGGGTCGGCGGTCACGCAATGCCTGTTGCGCTGCAGCTACGGCAGACACCACTTCGATATGACAGCCGCGCTGCGCCAATAAATCGCGCAACAGCTGTGCGATGTCCGGATCATCTTCGCAGGCCAGAATGCTTACGCCAGCCAAAGCCGCATCGAAGGCGACAAGTTCGGCGCTGCCAGCCACGGCCAAAGGCAGTTCGAACCAGAAGCTGGCGCCCTGCCCGCCCCCCACGGCAGATTGTCCCGAGTCGAAACCGATGATACCGCGATGCTGTTCGATCAAGGATTTGCTGATTGCCAGTCCCAGCCCCGTGCCGCCGGTGCGTCGGGTATTGGAATTATCGGCTTGCGCAAAACGCAGAAAGATACGTTCGCGAAAACTTTCCGGCACGCCCGGACCGTTATCGTGGATGGTAACGCGCACTGAACCTGAGCACCGTTCCATGGCAATCATGACCGGCGCGCCCGGCGGCGAAAACTTGATGGCATTCGTTAGCAGATTGGCCAGCACCTGCATCAGACGCGCTTCATCCAGCAATACCACCGGGTCGCCGGCGTCGTTATGCAAGGTGAGTTGCACTTGCTGCTGCTGCGCATAACCACGATTGGCCTCGATGGCCTGTTGCACCACTGCCAAAAGGGACTGCGGCACCAGGCGCAATCCCGATCTGCCCGACTCGGCTTTCTCCAGCTCGAGAATGTCATTGATCAACACCGTGAGCCGCTGGCTATTACGATGCGCGATATCCAGCAGGCGTTGCGCGGCCGCCGGCAACTGACCGCCTGCGCCACCGGACAACAGCGCCAGCGAACCGGCGATGGAGGTCAACGGCGTGCGCAACTCATGGCTGACGGTGGCGACGAACTCGCCCTTCATGCGCTCCACGGCGCGCGGCTCGGTCATGTCGCGCAGGATGGCCACCAGCATGCGCCGTGTATCCACCTGCATCTCACTGATGCGCAGTTCAACCGGAAATACACTGCCGTTCTTGCGACGCGCATCGAGCTCGGTGGACTTACCCAGCAAGGTAGCGCCATCGCCATCCAGGCAACGTTGCACATAGCCGTCGCGCTGATTGGCATGGTGTTCGGCAAATAGCAGGTTGACGCTACGTCGCAAAACTTCGTCGGCGCTATAGCCGAACAAGCGCTGTGCACCCGCACTCCAGGATTCGATGCTGCCGCTGGCGTTCAAGGTCACGATGGCGTCCGGGACATTGTCCATCACGGTGCCGAGTCGGGTCGCTTGATCGCGCGCCAGCTGCTCGGAACGACGCATCAATGTGACATCGCTGAGCGTCACCACGTAGTGATCCTTGCCCATGGCGGCGGCCGTGACCCGCAGAATCATGCCGTCGGCGCGCTCATGTTCGACATCTTGGTGCCCACCATTACGCACCAGCTCGGCGGTGCGCGCCGCGCTGGCCACCGAGTCATCGAATGAGCGGGTTTTCAGTCCACCACTTAAGCGAATGACTTCGGCAAAGCCTATTCCCGGATACAACTGCGCTTCGGGCACGCCATGAATTTCAGCGAAACGTGGATTCCATAACAACAAGCGCCGATCCATGCTGTACAGGCCCACACCTTCACTGAGACTGGCCAAAGTGCCGCTCCATAACTCGGACATCACGCGCAGGTGATGCTCCATCTGCCGACGCCGCCAGGTGTAGCGCAGCAGTAACCAACTCAAAGCAAGAATCACCAGCACGCCGATACACAGCACGGTGTAGGTGTAGCGTCGTGCGCTTAGCAGTTGCTGCTCGGTGCGTTTATCGCCATTAATTAACGTGGCAATTTCACGCTCGCGCCAGGCTTCCAGCGCACGCCGCATGGTCGCGACATTTTCGCCGTTGGTGCTGATCATGTTGCTGCGTTCGGCAGCGCTCAATTCGCCACGTTCCTCGGCAAGGATCAGTGATCCGGCATAGTCCAGACTGGCTTGGCTGGCCTGTTGCAGCTCGGCAATGGCCTGTTGTCCCGCTTCGGTAGTCACCAAAGCCTGCAGCTGCTCTATCAACTTAGGAAACTCACGTTGCGCAGCGTCATAGGCCTGCAAAAAATCGCGGCTGCCGGTTTGGGCATACAGACGCGCGCCGGTCATGCCCTGCTGCAGGCGATCGCGAATAGAGATCAATACATTCAATACATCGCGGCTGTGCACGACGCCGGCACGCTGCCGATTCAACTCTTCGAACTGGACGGAGATAGTGCGCCAGGCCAACAAGCCCAACAGTAGAAAGGTCGTCAATCCGACGATCGAACCCCAGATCAACCAACGCGCCGGCGATATCGGAGCGATTGCATGGCGCCAATAGGTGGCGGCAGCGTCCTGCGACGTTCGCGATGTCTGCTTGAGATCCGCCATCTTGTTCCCCGCTGCGCGCGGCATCTATCAATACAACGTATCAATACAACGCCGGCCACGTTCAATTATTCATCTGCGCACCATCCACGTTGGAGCTTCATCCCCATCGATCAGGCCCGCCGCCTGCAACCAACCTCGTGCGCTCGTGGCCTCTTGCTCGAACCATGCCTGCGCCGAGCCAAGTCGAAAGGTATAACCCCAGGCATCCATGTCATTCAGCATGCGCTGTCGACCCAACCCCGCCACGTAATCCGCCAACAAAATCTGCAGATAACAAACCGCATTTTCTTCGTCGTAGTCGCCACCGGCATCGCGATGCAACGAGGCGCGCCGCACTTCATCCATACAGATGAAGTGACAGGCTTCATGCAACAACGACTGCAGCGGCGTATCGCCGCGAAAATACAGCTGGTTACCGATCAAGCCCGCCTCACGCTCACCCCAGTACGAACCGGGAATCTCTGCAGCGTCGACCACCGTTACAACGCGCAAACCGAAGCGCGCCAATAAGGGCCCGATCTGTTGTGACGCAACGTCGCGTACACATAACACCTCGGCGGTGTCATTCATGAGGGAAGAGTCTGCCATGAATTACTCGTTGGACGGCGTAGGACGCAGCCTGAGCAATTCATCATCGATATGCTGCAAGTGTAGGGTGATGTTCTGCCACTCCAGCTCACTGGGCACCGGGTCGGCGCGCCGCAAGATGCGCTCCACCTGGGCAGCCGCTTCGCTGATCAATTTGAAGCCCAACATTGCGCCACTGCCGTTGATGCGATGTGCCAGTCGTTGCATTTCCTGCAAGGCAGCCAGGTCATTCTGCAACGACGCAGGCACCTGTGCGCGTAACAAAGCGAGTTCCTCGCGAGTACGCACCAGGTATTGCCCTTCAAGCTGTTTCAGTTTGTCGCTAAACACGGCTCACCTAGGCCCGTAATACCGATGACCATCACCCTAATGGCAATCACTGCGAATTGATCGATACCGTACTTTCATTGGACAGCAGACCGATACGGCGTAATACCTGTGCGGCCAGGTCATCGGCCAATCGCTCGCGCAAGGACAACTCTTCGCGTTGCTTGGCCAGCGCCAGGGTCTTGTCATAACTCATGGTGGTGGATTGGCCCAACGCCTGGGGAGGCAGTACATTGCCGGCCTCACCCACCCCATTCAATGCCACTCGATCCAAACGGTACTCGATGTTGTAGTACACCTCGTACTGCACCGGCTCGTTTAAAGCAGATACTGACGAAACATGATGCCCGCTGGTATCGGTGCTGATACGCAGTATGGCCTGCGCCTGCCCACGTTGCTCGCTGACATTGACACCCGCCCTACGCAACCGTGCCCGCAATGCCTGGGCGAAGTCGGAATGCGTATCGGTGAGATCCAGATACAGCGGCGACAAGGTTTCCGGAATGCGGCGCGCGCCCTGCAACTGCCAGCCACAACTGATCAGCAGCATCGTACTCAACAGCAGCAGCGTTTTCGCCAGACGCACCATCACACCACCACGTTGATCAGCTTGCCCGGCACGTAGATGAACTTGCGAATGGGTTTGTCTTCCACCCACTTTTTTACGTTGTCATCCTGCAGTGCGGCAGCACGCGCTTCGTCTTCGCTGGCCTTGGCTGCAATGTTCACGCGGCCGCGCAACTTGCCGTTCACCTGCACGACAATCTCCAGCGTGTCCTGTTGCAAGGCCGCCGGATCGGCTTTCGGCCAAGACTCATCAATGATCGCTGTTTGATGTCCCAGTTCTTTCCACAGCGCATGACAGGCATGCGGCACGATGGGCGACAGGGTCAGCACCGCCAATTCCAGCGCTTCCTGTACTACCGCACGTCCTTGCACACTGTTGTCGTTGAACTTGCTCAAGGCATTGAGCAATTCCATCACTGCGGCGATGGCCGTGTTGAATACGCGACGACGCTGAATGTCGTCGGTGACTTTGTTGACGGTTTGATGGGCGATACGGCGCAAGTCTTTCTGCGCTGCATTCAGTTCACTTACCTGCAACGCAGAGGCAGGACCGGCGTTCACATGCTCGTACACACTGCGCCATAGACGCTTCATGAAACGATGCGAGCCCTGCACGCCCTCATCGGACCATTCCAAGGTCTGTTCGGGCGGCGCAGCGAACATGGTGAACAGGCGTGCGGTATCGGCGCCGAATTCTTCCACCAGCTTTTGCGGATCGACACCATTGTTCTTGGACTTGGACATGGTGCCGATGCCGCTGAACTCCACCGGCTGACCATCGGCCTTCAAGGTTGGATTGATACGCTGGCCCTTATCGTCGCTCTGCCAATCGATCTCAGTGGGATTGAAGTACTGAATACGACCGGCCGCTGGCTTACGGAAATAAATTTCGTTGAGCACCATGCCCTGCGTCAGCAGGTTGGTGAACGGCTCCTGCACTTTAACCAGACCCAGCGTGTTCATCACCCGCGTCCAGAAGCGCGAGTACAGCAGATGCAGAATCGCGTGCTCGATGCCGCCGATGTATTGATCCACCGGCAGCCAGTAGTTCACACGCTCATCGACCATGGCTTTGCCGTTGTCAGCGCAGGCATAGCGCAGGAAGTACCAGGAGGAATCGACAAAGGTATCCATGGTGTCGGTTTCACGACGCGCATCGCCGCCACACTTGGGACACTTGCATTGATAGAACGCAGGATCTTTGCCCAACGGATTGCCGCTGCCATCCGGCACTTTGTCCTCCGGCAACAATACCGGCAGTTGGTCATCCGGCACCGGCACATCGCCGCAGCTCGGGCAATGAATGAGGGGAATCGGACAGCCCCAGTAACGCTGACGTGAGATGCCCCAATCGCGCAGACGCCACTGGGTTTGTTTATCACCGAGATTGAGCGACTTGAGATCGGCGGCAATGGCGTCGACAGCATCCTGATAGTTACAGTCGTTGTACTTGCCAGAATTGATGCAGCTGCCCTCATATTTATCGGCATACCACTCTCGCCAAACTTGATCACTGAATGCCTCGTGATCACCAAGATCGCCGGGAATGTCTATGACCTGTTTGATCGGCAAGTTGTACTTCTGTGCAAACCCAAAATCTCTTTCATCATGCGCCGGCACTGCCATCACTGCGCCTTCGCCGTAACCCATGAGCACGTAGTTGCCCACCCACACCGGCACCTTTTCATTGGTCAATGGATGCGTGACGAACAGACCTGTCGCTATGCCCTTCTTTTCCATCTGCGCCAGTTCGGCTTCCTGCGCGGTGCCTTGCTTGCACTCTTCGATGAATGCTGCAAGCTCAGGATTGTTTTGAGCAGCCAACGTCGCCAACGGATGCTCAGCGGCAACAGCACAGAAGGTCACGCCCATGATGGTGTCGGCGCGCGTGGTGAACACCCACATTTTTCCGTCACCGATCAACTTGCCCTGATCATCTTTGATGTCATGGGTGAAAGCGAAACGCACACCGACACTCTTACCGATCCAGTTGGCCTGCATGGCGCGCACGCGTTCCGGCCAACCTGGCATGCCATCCAATGCCTGTAGCAGGTCATCGGCGTACTGGGTGATGCCGAAGTAGTACATGGGAATCTCGCGCTTCTCCACCAGTGCGCCGGTGCGCCAGCCGCGACCATCCACCACTTGCTCGTTGGCCAGCACGGTTTGATCCACCGGGTCCCAGTTCACCGTACCGGTCTTTTTGTAAGCGATGCCTTTCTCCAACATGCGCAGGAACAACCACTGGTTCCAGCGGTAGTACTCAGGCGTGCAAGTCGCGACTTCGCGGTTCCAGTCGATGGCCAGACCCAGCGACTTGAGCTGCTTCTTCATGTACGCGATGTTGTCGTAGGTCCACTTGGCTGGCGGCACGCCGTTGATCATCGCGGCATTTTCGGCCGGCAGGCCAAAGGCATCCCACCCCATGGGCTGCAGCACGTTCTTACCCTGCATGCGCATGAAGCGCGACAGCACATCACCGATGGTGTAGTTGCGCACATGCCCCATGTGCAGTCGGCCGCTGGGATACGGGAAACATCGACAGGCAGTAGTACTTCTCTTTCGACGCATCTTCCTTGGCGGCGAACACCTGGTTTTGATCCCAATACTGCTGGGCTTGCGGTTCGATGGCGGCGGGTTCGTAACGTTCTTGCATGACAGGTAAGGAGTGCGGCCTGGCCGGATTTCAGAAAGGCGCAAGGATACCGGAGCCGTTGCGGCCGCCGGCACCTGAACTCAATAAAAAGGGAAAATCGGAAAAAGGACTGTCAGAGAAGCGGCAACGCCGCTTAAGCGCCGAGCGCTGTTTTCAGGTCCTTGAGCGCCGCAGCGCCATCGGCCAAGACCTTCTGCAAGCTGCCGGCATCCATACCCAGACGCTGGCTGGATTCATTGCGCACCAGGTAGTCAGGCAAAGCGCCCGGCTGAACATCGCCCATCGCCACGACATGCGCCCACAGACGCGTGGCCACGTTCAACACATCGGCCAGATCGGCCTGACGCAGAGGTCGATCCGGCTCTTCGTAGTCGCCGATGGCCGCAGCAATCTGCGGCGCAAACTTCCAGCTTTCGACAATGGCCTTACCCACATTGCCGTGCCAGTCGCGCATGATCACTGCGGTGTCGTTCAAACCGAATTGCACATCGGTGAGCTGCTGACGCCGCGACAGGATGTACACCTTGCCGATGTTGTGAACCAGGCCGGTCAGCATGGCCTCATCGGCATTGACGTTGGCGATACGCCGCGCCAGCGCATAGGCCATGGCAGCCGTACCTACCGCCTCCTTCCACAAGGCTTCCAGCTCATTGCGGATGCCCTTCAGTTCATCGGCCTGCCGCAGCTTGGCAACGGCATAGGCCACCGAAGAAGCGCGCACATTGTTGTAGCCGATGCGCACAATGGCCGTCTTCAATTCGGTAATGGCCGAGCCCGAGGGATTCATGATGGCGGAGTTGGCCAGGGTCATCAGTCGTGCCGCCAGACCCGCTTCGGAGGCCACCACCTTGGCAATCATCGCCGGCGAAACGTTCTCGTTGGACAGCGCGCTTTTCACGCGCGCCACCGCATCCGGAAACGCGGGCAAATCGATTTGCCCCTTACTGACTTCACCCGCCAACAACGCAACGAAGCGGAACGCCTTGGACTGTGCGCCGATCTCCGCAATCATCGATGGTGAGTAAGTGCCCATAGCTTGCTGCTCGATTAAATACCCAATTAAGTACCAAGGGCCGAGCGCAATGCGTTGATTTCATCGACGCAGTCGCTCATGACCTGGGAGAACTTCTTGTTGTCCAACCCCAGGCGTGCAAAGCCGCGCACACCCTGCATGTTCAATTCCAGATCGGCGTCTTCCTGGCCTACATAACTCGCCGCCAATACCGCCACCGTCAATACGTCGGTAAGGTCGGCATAGCCCACCGAACGATCAATATCTTCGTGTTCACCGATGGCCTCAGCGATGTGCTGGGCAAAGCCCCAGTTCTCGACAATGGCCTTACCCACATTAGCCTGCCAGTCCCGCATGACGAACCCCATGGCCTCGGCATTGCCGAACAAATCCGTATAACGATGCGCACGCGCCAAGATATATATCTTGCCGACGTTGTGAATCAGGCCGGCCAGCATGGCTTCGTCGGCATTGATATCGGGAATACGCGAGGCCAGGGAATGACATAGCGCCGCCACCATGGTGGCCTCATTCCACAATACTTCCAGCTCGCGACTGATATGACGCAGATCGTCGGCGCGACGCAGCTGCGAAATGGCAAAGGCCACCGCCGCGGTGCGCACATTGTTATGACCGATGCGATTGATCGCAGTCTTCAATTCGGTGATGTTCTTGCCGCTGCGGTTCAATGCCACCGAGTTGGCCAGCGTCATCACACGCGCGGCCAGACCGGCTTCGGAACCCACCACGCGAGCAATTTGATCCGGCGACACGCGCTCATCCGCCAGCGCCTTGCGCACGCGCGTCGCCACATCCGGAAATGCCGGCAATTCGACGCGTCCTTTGGACACTTCATCGGCCAGATCGGTAACGAACTGGAATGCGGCGCTGGAATGCTTCGCGGTGATCTCGCCGGCCGAGTGAGCAACCTGTGTCATGTTTCAATCCTCAACTGCTTAACCATCGAGCTTGTCGCTCGTTTCATTTTGAACGCGGCTAACCCATATTCGCGGCAGCCTTGCCGCGCGGTGCATGGGCCAATTCCAGCATGGCCTGTGCCACCTTGCTCAACGGTTCGACGCGTTCACATGCGCCCAGCTTGACTGCGCTGCCGGGCATACCCCAAACCACACTGCTGGCTTCGTCCTGCGCCATGGTATGGGCGCCGGCATCCAACATTTCTTTCAAACCACGCGCGCCGTCATCGCCCATGCCGGTGAGAATCACGCCCACCGCATTGGGACCGACCTTCTGCGCCACCGAACGAAACATCACATCCACACTGGGACGATGACGATTCACCGGAGGACCATCGCTCAAGCGGCACAGATAACGCGCACCGTCGCGTTCCACCAATAAATGCCGATCGCCCGGCGCCACATAGGCATGGCCGGGCAGAATGTATTGACCGTCTTCGGCCTGACAGACTTTCATCGCGGCTGCCTTATCCAGACGTTCGGCAAACGGTTTACTGAAAGCCGCCGGAATATGCTGCGAAATAACCACAGCCGGCGCATCCGGCGGCAGGGCGCACAATACTTCGCGCAATGCCTCGGTACCGCCGGTAGAAGCACCGATGGCGATGATGCGCTCAGTGGTGCGTAACATGCCACGCCCCTGCTGTGTCGGCAGGATGGCGTCGGCACTTAACTTCGGCGCCACGGCAGTCACGATGGGTGCGCCGATACGGCGGCTGACATTGGCGCCCGCGGCAATCTTGACCTTGGCGATCAACTCGGCGGCGTAGAGATGCAGCGTGCCTGCCAGATCCACGGTGGGCTTGGAGACGAAATCGACCGCACCCAACTCCAAGGCGCGCAGAGTCACTTCCGCGCCCTTCTGCGTCAACGACGACACCATGACTACCGGTGTCGGCCGCAGGCGCATCAGGTTTTCCAGAAAGGTCACGCCATCCATGCGCGGCATTTCCACATCCAGCGTAATCACATCGGGATTCAACGCCTTGATCTTTTCGCGCGCGGCATAGGGATCGGCGGCCGTGCCCACCACTTCCAGATCGGCATCGCCACGCAGCATTTCGGTAAGCATCCGTCGCACCAGCGCGGAGTCGTCGACGATTAAAACTTTCTTCTTGGTCATGACATGTACTGCTTGCTCAGAACAGGTCAATGGAACCGGCCACTGGCTGCACGTCCAGAGACTTGCTGTACGACGCTTCTTCGGAGATCAACTTGGCAGACTGCGAGTTGCCCAGATGCTTGACCCGCACCTTGCCGGTGCTGGGAAAATATTGAATATGGCGTGGCGTGGTGTTGCCTAAATCTTCCGAAGCCACTCGCAAACCTTCCTGCTTGAGAAAGTCGCGCACGAACGTGACATTGTGTTGACCGACATCGGTGGAAGCCGCCAGTACCCGTGCACCGCCGAATAACTTCACTTCCAGATCGGTACGTGTGCCGCCGGCGCCGAGAATCTTGTTGATCAACTGTTCCATCGAGGCGCTGCCGTAACGGGTGGCGCTGCTGGCCACCGAACTCCAGGAGTCGCTGGCTTCGCCGTTGCGCGGATGCGGCAGCATGAAGTGATTCATGCCGCCCACACCGGTCTTGGGATTGCGGATGCAGGCCGACACGCACGAACCCAGTACGGTATCCAACACTTCGTCTTCGCGAGTGACATAGAAATCACCTGGCAATAACTTGGCAATCACATTGCCTGAAGAAGGATCGCGGTAACGTCGGACATTTTCGAACCCCGGCATGGCTTTGGGCAGAGCGGCCTTGGCATCAGTCATTCTGGACAGCACGAATCAACCCCCAACCTTTCTATAGATCGTTCTACCGACCAGCTTGAACAGCGAGTGTTGCAGGTGAATGGACTCGGAATGTCCCAGACACAAGTAACCGCCGTCGGCCAGCAACTGTGCATAACGAAGTAACAAACGCTCGCGTGTGGGCTGATCGAAATAAATCATCACATTGCGGCAAAAAATTACGTCGAATGGTCCATGCATCGGCCAATCGCCCATCAGATTGAGGGTACGAAAGGTAATCAGGGTTTGTAGCTCCGGTTTAACGCGTACTTGTCCTACACGCGAACCGATGCCGGCAACAAACCAACGCTGACGGCGTTCATCCGAAACGCCTTGCAAACGCTCCACCGGATATTCGCCCTTGGCGGCGGTATTGAGTATTTCGCTATCGATATCGGTGGCAAGAATCTTGAAATCCCAACCACGCATATTGGTCATGGCTTCGGAAGCCGCCATGGCGATCGAATAGGGTTCTTCGCCGCTGGAACAACCGGCCGACCAGATGCGCAGACGACGGCTGCGCTCGTTACGGCCAATGGCCTCGGGCAACATCACCGACTGTAGCGATTCGAAATGATGGCTCTCGCGAAAGAAGGAAGTGACATTGGTGGTGATGGCATTGATCAAGCCCACCAATTCTTCGGGTCCGCCATTGCGTACGATTTCGCAGTAATCGGCAAAGCTGCCCAGACCCAATTCGCGGATACGGCGCGCTAAGCGCCCCTGCACCAGCTGACGCTTGGTGGTATTCAATATGATGCCGGTATTCTTCTCCACCACGGTGCGGATGAAGTTGAATTCCTGATCGCCCAATTGAATGTCAATCGCAGCGGCGGCGGCCGGCTTATCGAGCTGAGATGGCAACATGAACCGCAATACCCGCTAGATTGATTCGTACACGGCGGACCCAGCAGCATTACTGTGCTGGGTCTTATGCCACTATCAGGCCACCAAGGCCGCATCCATGATGTCGGCACTGATCAGACGATCAATGTCCAACAACATCACCATGCGCTCGGCAATCGTCGCCAAACCCTGGATGTAATCGGTGTTCACTTGCGAACCCAGTTCCGGCGCGGGCTTGACCGCATCCGACTGCACATTCACCACATCCGACACCGCATCCACCACCACGCCCACATCGCGACGACCGGCGGCCGCTTCGATAGATAGAACGATAATTACAGTAATCGCGGTGTATTCGGCGCTCTCGAAATTCAGACGCATGCGCAGATCCACGATCGGCACGATCGAACCGCGCAGATTAAGCACACCCAACACATGACGCGGCGACTGCGGAATACGCGTCACCGGCGACCAGCCACGGATTTCCTGAACTCGCAGGATATCCACGCCGTAGGTCTCATCGCCCAATACGAAGGTCAGCATCTGCTTGGCGTTTTCGCTAGCTTGACCGCTCACCTGGGCTGCACTTGCACTCATATCGATCTCCAATACTGATTCATTCGATCTCTTCCTGGCCGCTGCCGCGTACCGCGGCAGCGTCACTCAATGCCTGCTACGCAGACATTGAGTCAGGAAGCACATCAGAACTCTTGCCAAGAGCTGTCGTCGCCGCTGGCGCGCGCCATCGGACGTGCGGCCTGTGCCACCGGACGCGGCGCGGCAGGCACCACCTTCGGACGGTGCTGCTTGGCGCTGGCGAATTGCACCGGCGCATTGCTGCTCTGACCCAGGCTGCTCGACTTGAAGAAACCGATCTGTTGTACCAACGAGGTGGCCTGCTGCTGCATGGCCTTGCTGGCTGCGGAAGCTTGTTCCACCAGCGCGGCGTTCTGCTGCGTCACGCCGTCCATCTGGGTCACGGCATTGTTCACCTGTTCGATACCGGCAGACTGTTCCTGGCTGGCTGCGGCAATTTCGGCAACGATGTCGGTCACCTTCTTCACGCTGTCCATAATTTCGGACAGCGTCTGACCGGATTCATCCACCAGTTCCGAACCGGCCTTCACCTTGTCGACGGAGTCGTTGATCAAGCCCTTGATCTCTTTCGCGGCGCTGGCGCTGCGTTGCGCCAGGTTGCGCACTTCAGTCGCCACTACGGCGAAGCCGCGACCCTGTTCACCGGCACGCGCTGCTTCCACAGCGGCGTTCAAGGCCAGCAAGTTGGTCTGGAAGGCGATTTCGTCGATCACGCTGATGATGTCGGCAATACGACGGCTGGCGTCGTTGATCTCGCCCATGGCGCCGATGGCGCGCTGCACCACCATGCCGCCGCGTTCGGCTTGTTCGCGCGCACCGGCAGCCAGTTGATTGGCTTGACGGGCGTTATCCGCGTTCTGCTTCACGGTGGCAGTCATCTCTTCCATGCTCGATGCAGTTTCTTCCAGTGCCGAAGCCTGTTCCTGCGTACGGCTGGACAGATCATCGTTACCCTGCGACAACTCGCTGGCAGCGCCGCCGACGGCATCGGCCGTGGTGCGTACCGACGAAACGATTTCCACCAGCTTGCTGTCCATGGTGCGCAGTGCATTCAACAGCTGACCCAGTTCGTCATTGCTGTTCACTTCGATCTGATTACCCACCTGGCCATGCGCAATGCGATCGGCCACGCTCACCGCCACATTGATGGCGTTGACGATGGAGCGCACCAGCATCATGCCGAAGAAGGCTGCCAGGCCGACGCCGATCAGGATGGCGGTGATCATCAGGATGCTCTGATTGCGGAACTGCGCCTGCGCAGCTTCCCAAGCGGTTTTCGCTTCAACGATCTGCGCCGACTTCAGTTCGTCCACAATGGTGGTCAACTGCTCATACTTGGGACGCGCCTGTTCCAGCATGGCCTTCTCGGCCTTGTCGAAACCGCTGGCCTGCATGTTCGCCACTGCAGTCAGGTTGATGTCGAGAATGGCGTTGCTCAAGCTGCCGAAGCTTTCGATCAGCTTCTTCTCGGCTTCGCTGCTCTCGGCAACATGCAACTGTTCCCAGGTCTGCTTGATCTGGTCACTCTTGGCCTTGACCGCTTCCACGGCAGTGGCCACCGATTCAGCGTCTTGCTTGATGGTTGCCAGCTCGATCGACTCGATGCCCTTGCGGTGCAACGTCGTCAAACTGTCCACCCAGCTCGACGGCGTGAGACGGCCGTTGAACATCATGTCCAGGTTCTTGTCGCTGTTGCGCAGGCCGATAATGCCCGTAACACCGACTACGCACAGGACGGCAGCCAACAACCCGAGGGTTGCAAACAGCCGCGCCTTGATGCTGAAGTTTTCAAATTTCATACACTGTTTCCACCTGATAACTGACTAAACCAAAGTCCTTAAACCAAAAAACAAACTAGAAAAAACCAAAATCCAAGAACAAAAATTCACGCCCAAAAAAATTCAAACAAGAATTCGATTCAATTGTTAAGCCGCCATGCGCTCGGTGCCCACACGGATGATTCCCGGAATATCCAGAATCAGCGCCACCGAGCCGTCGCCCAAAATGGTGGCGCCCGAAACGCCGTCGACGCGTCGATAGTTGGTTTCCAGGGATTTGATAACCACCTGCTGTTGCCCCAGCAGGTCGTCGACAAACAAGCCCACCTTGCGGCCATCACCTTCGACCACCATCAACAGACCTTCAGTGAGTTCTTTGGCGTGCTGCTTGGCGCCGAACAATTCATGCAAACGCACGATGGGCAGGTACTCATCGCGGAAGCGGAACACTTCGCCGCGACCGGCCACCAAGTTGACCATCGATGATTTGAGCTGCATGGATTCAATGATCGCCGTGAGCGGCACGATGTAGTTCTCGCCACCCACGGAAACCGACTGACCATCGACAATCGCCAGCGTCAATGGCAGCGTGATCAGGAAGCGCGAACCCTTGCCGGGCTCGGTGCGCACTTCGATGGAGCCGCCCAATTCTTTGACGTTACGACGCACCACATCCATGCCCACGCCGCGGCCGGACACATCGGTGGTGGTTTCTGCCGTGGAGAAACCCGGCAGGAAAATCAGATCGCAGATCTGATCGTCGTTGAGCACTTCGTTGGGGCCGATCAAGCCGCGTTCCTTGGCCTTGGCCAGGATACGCTCACGATTCATACCGCCGCCGTCGTCCTTCACTTCAATGGTGATGCTGCCACCCTTGTGGTAGGCATCCAGATGCACGGTACCGGTGGCCGGCTTGCCATTGGCAACGCGCACTTCGGGCTTTTCGATACCGTGATCGATGCTGTTGCGCACCAAGTGCGTGAGCGGATCACCGATCTTTTCCAACACAGTCTTGTCGAGCTCGGTGTGTTCACCGGTCAACTTCAGTTCGATGTCCTTGCCCAAGCGATTGGACAGATCACGCACCATGCGCGGGAAGCGGCTGAACACAAAGCTCACCGGCAACATGCGCACGCGCATTACGGTCTCTTGCAGCTCGCGCACATTGCGCTCCAGCTGCGCCAGACCCGAACGCAATTGCTCGGCGGCAGTGCCTTCAAAACGCGAACCCAACTGGCCGAGCATGGATTGTGTGATCACCAGTTCGCCCACGGTGTTGAGCAACTCGTCGATCTTTTCGATGCTGACGCGGATCGAACTGGAATCGCCCCCGGCAGCACGCGCCGCTTCGGCCGGTGCAGCTTCAGCAGCACCTGCAGGCTTGGTCGCCGGCTTCATCGCCACCACGTTGGCAGCTGGAGCAGCTACTACCGGTGTTTCAGCCTTGGCTTCCACTGCAGCAGGTGCAGCAGCCACTACCGGCGCTGCGCTTGCTTCAACCTGAGTAATCTCCAGCTGGCAATCGCCTTCGGCCCAATCGAATACCTGCGCGATCACTTCGCGCGTTACTTCGGTGGTGAGACGCAAGGTCCACCACAGATAGCTGGACTCGGCGTCCATTTGTTCCAGGCTGGGCACATCGTCGCTGTGCGCTTCGACTTCCAAAGCGCCGAATTCGCCCAGCTCGCGAATCATGCGCAACGGATCATTGCCGTTGGCGAACAATTGCGGATAGGGACGGAAAATAATCTGCCATACCGGCGTCGCCGCAGCGACAACCGGCGCAGTCTCCACCGCAGCAGCAACCGCTTCCACCGGCGCGGCAGCCGGCGTAACAGCTCCGGCCTTTTCTTTCTGGATGATGGCCATCTCGATGTCGAACTGCAGATCAGCCACGCGCTGCGCGTCTACCGTGGTTTTGGTCTGCTGAGCGCGCAGCATATCGCGCATCACATCCACCGAACGCAGCATCAGGTCCATGACATTCTTGGTCACGTCCATACGCACGCCGCGCAATTCGTCCAGCATGGTTTCCAAGGTATGCGTGAACGAAGCGATTTCACTGAAACCGAAAGTTGCGCTACCCCCTTTGATGGAGTGCGCCACGCGGAAAATGGTATTGACCAACTCCAGTTCCGGCGAACCGATGTTGAGCTTGAGCAATGCCGCTTCCATCGAATCCAACGCTTCGAAGCTCTCTTCGTAGAACGCGTCGTGGAATTGCGCTAAATCTAGTGTCATACCGACCTACCCCATTACCTTTTATCGCCGCGGCTTACGCGGCCGCGCTGACGGGAACATTCAGCAGCGACTGCAAGCCCAGCAGTTGTGCCGCCTCAACAAATCCCGCACTGACATTCACCCAGGCGATGGGCTGACTATCGGCGGCGCGACTGCGCGCGAAGGCCAGCAATACCTGCATGAAAGCCGTATCAATACGCGTCACCGCCGAAGCATCGATGGCAACCGATTTAGCCTGCAGACAGTTCAGCAAGTCCTGCCGATACTCCACTGCGTCGCGCAACATGCATTGCGTGGGCAGCACTAATACCGTCTCATCGGTTTGCGCAGCATCGCCTTGAGTCTCATTTATCTGAGTTTCATCCGTTGGCTCATGCGCCTCGGCGATGGCTGCCTCGATAACTACAGTGGATTCACTGTCGATTGAGTCATTGGCACTAAACTCATTAGCAGAGGGCTCGCTGGCGCTCAGCAAGTAGTCGACGTACGCGGCATCAGGCAATTCCTGAATGTCCGTAGCCATGTCCGCTGCCGACGTCTGCGACGCCGCTACGGCTTTTTTGCGTTTACCTTGCTTCATGACCAATGAAAGTCCGCTGGGTTATGTCTGAGGTTTTATGTCGTCGGAAGCCGTATCGGCATTAACCGTCGCCGCTTAAGGTGTACTGGTTCTCATTGGTAGCGTGTCACCGTACGGGAACAGGGGAATCGGCTTAGATCAGATGTTTTTGTTGGCGGTCGGATAGGCGCGCCACTACATGCGGGTTTTTAAGTCAAACCAAAATATTTAAGTCGAACCACTACGCTGCCGATGAATAAGTGATGAGCCTCACACTCGGAATCCGTTAATCGCCACTCCGCATGCGTATCGATCTGCTAGCAACGAATGACCCGCGCACCACGGTCACCACACCGGTACGACCGATGTGGGGCGTGGGCGCCATTCTTGAAGCCGTCGCGGTACGCGACGTCAGCAGCGGCCAGCTGTGGTTGCAGGTAGGCCAACAACGTTTACCGGCGCGGCTGGCCTCCGGTCATACGGCCGGCCCTTTGGATGGCGAACATTTAAAGTTGCGCGTACTGCGCAGTACTCCGGTGCTGGCGTTGGAATCTTTGGATGAACCGGCCACTGAACTCAATACCGACGATGCCCTGCGTCGCTATCTGCCGCGCCAAGCGTCGCCCACACCGTTACTCGCCAATCTCGCCTGGCTGTCACGCAATCCAGAACAGCTGCGACAGCTGCCGCCGAACGTGCAGCAGGCCCTGAGTGCAATGTGGCGTGCCTTACCGGAAGCCGGCAACCTATCCGACCCCACGCAACTGGCGCAGGCATTGCAACGCTCGGGCACTTTTCTCGAAGCGCAACTGACCCAGCAACCGCATTTATTGCGACAGGTATTGGGCGAAGATTTCAAAGCCGGCCTGCTGGCGCTACGCGAACAACTGCGCGGTATCCGACAGAGTAGCAATCATCAGCCCGCCGGCGCCTTGCCCAGCTTGAATGCATCCTTGACTGCGATGGCCACAGGACCCGCGACGCTGTCGGTAATGGACGATGCCGCGGCGCAGTTGAGCGAATTAAAGCAACAGGTAGAAGGCAGCCTGGCTCGCATCACCACCAATCAGCTGCTCAATGACGGCGCTGCACAACAAGGATTGCTCAATTGGTTGATCGAACTGCCTATCAAACAGGACGGTCGCACCGAGTTGCTGCGCTTCAAGTTCGAACGCGAACAACGCAATTCACCGGGCAGCGAGTCGGCCTGGACAGTGGAAGTGGCGCTGGATCTTGGCGCGTTAGGCGCTTTACATGCACAAGTTCGTATGATCGGCCGGCGTCTCAACGTGCAACTGCGTTCGGAGTCCACCGGCCTGGTCAGCGCTTTAAACGAACAACTGCCCGCATTGACCCAGGCATTGCGCAATGAAGGCTTGGAACTGGATAGAGTGATTTGCCTGCACGGCCAACCGGTCGACAACGCCGGTGCACGTCTAACACGATTACTGGATTTGCACGCATGAGTGACGACGCCGCTGAAACACCGCGCGTGCCCAGCAAATCACTGGCTGTAGCGCTGCACTACTCGGGACGCGGCGCACCGCGCGTGGTCGCCAAGGGCGGCGGTCTGGTCGCCGACAACATCATTGCCACTGCCCGCGAACATGGCGTTCCCATAGATGAAGACCCGGGACTGGCCGGTGCGTTATCGCGTGTGGAATTGGGCCGCGAAATACCGCGCGAGCTTTACGTGGCGGTGGCGCAGGTGCTGGCGTTTGCTTGGGTGGTTAGTAAGAAAATTAATACCCCGTAAGCACTTCTGCTTCTTCCAAGAATAGTAGGGATAACTTCTCTAAGAGATGACACAGCTGATGTCGTGCCCGCGAAGGCGGGCATCCAGTAAAACAATTTTTCAACTAGATGCCCGCCTTCGCGGGCATGACGGATAGTGACTAAGCCAGGCTCCATCTGACCCTGTGTTATCTATTCGCTACTAGCCCACCAACGACAAGCGCGAACGACGTTCAGGAGTCTTCGTATCACTGCTCTTCGCGGTAGTAGCTTGCTTGCTGGTCTGAGCTTCCTGATTGCGGGTGGCTTCGGCGCGATGCAGGCGCAATAGCAACTCGGCTTCGTGACGCGACAGACCGCAGCTGCTGATCAATTCTTCGCAGGTGGCGCCGCCGCGGGCCAAACGTGCCGCCACTTCATAACCGCGCGCCGGCGCGGCGTTGTTCTGCTGCATTACACGCGGCGCTTCTTGAGGCACGGGCCGCTCGATAGTACGCGGCGTCATATTCAGTTGCTCCACGCGTTCGCTGAGCATCATCAACTCGGCACGCACCAGATCCAATTGTTCGAACAGGCGTTGCGCATCGCGCTCGGCGTTGCGCTTCCAATGACGAAATCCCAGCCCGAAGACCAGCAACGCGCCCACCAAGGCGACGGCACGCGCAACGCTTAAAGTCAGTTCCCAGTCAATCGACATGCTCGGTTCCTCGCAGCTTGGAGACCGGCGACGGTTTTATGGCGCCGGCTTTATTCACTGTAAGAAATAGCAGGAAACATGCCAGACCGGCCGGCATCTGGCGGCATGCGATCGTGGCTGGCTGACATTTGCCAGAACCTTGTGCCAGTGCGCATTTTTTAGGCTTTAGCGTCCCTTGTAGGTCGGGGTTAGCTGTCCGCAGCGCTACCCGACCTACAAGAAAGCAGGATTTTCTGGCGACTAGTTCAATGCCACCGGCGTCATACCAGTGGCATCTACGACCGTAACCGGTGTATTCGCAACGGGTTGGGTCTGCGCTTGAACAGTGGCATTGGCTGCGGACGAATTAGGTACGCCGTCCGGATTCGATTGATTGCTCAAGATCACCACCATCACGCGTCGATTGGCATTGCGCCCCTCTTCCGTGGTGTTGTCGGCAACCGGCCGATACTCACCCAGACCGATCACCGATAGACGCATGGGATCGATGCCACGCTCCATGAACAAATGCACCACGGTCGCCGCGCGTGCCGCCGAGAGTTCCCAGTTGGAAGGAAAGGCTGCGGTATTGATCGGGCGATTATCGGTATGCCCTTCCACACGCATCGGATAAGACAATGACTTAAGCGTATCGGCTAACTTCTGCAATACCGCGGTGGCCTTGCTTGAAGTAGTGGCTGAACCGCTGGGAAACAGGATGTCGGTGCGAATTTCGATTTCCACCCCATAGTCCTTGCGTCGCACATTTAACATGCCGTCTTGAATCAGGTCGGCCATCGACTCTTCGATGTTCTTGACCACCTGATCAATAGGACTCAGTTTCAAATCCGGCGCCCCTGGGTCGGGGTTAGGTTCGTGATTACCATTGGCAATCAATGAAGCGCGCTCACCGATCGGATTGCCCTCTGCATCCAGAGGCGGATTGGTTTCTTGAATGGCGGTAGGCGCCTTATCGCCCACTTGAATGGGTGCGATGGCGCGTGGCGCGCCTTTGAACGCGGCCGACAGGGAATCAGACACCGCGCGATACTTGCCTTCGTTAACGGTGGAGATCGCATACATCACCACGAAAAAAGCCAGTAACAACGTCACCAGGTCGCCATAGGGAATGGCCCAGGCTTCGTGGTTGGCGTGCTCTTCGTGTTTGCGTTTGCGGCTCACAAAGTCAATTGATAGTTGATGATTGATGGCTGATGACGCCGAATCCGAAGCGCGTGTGCGTCGGCTCCTGGTCATCATTTCTCAATGCTCAATTGTCAATTCTCCTGAGTTATCTACAACCCGTTGCCATTTCAATGCAGGCCCAAGTTTCAATGCAGGTAGCCCTGCAACTTGGTCTCGATGGTGCGCGGGTTCTCACCCTGCGCAATACCAATCAAGCCTTCGATGATCATGGCGCGGTTCTGCGCCTGCGCCTGGATGGCGCCTTTCAACTTGTTGGCCACCGGCAGAAAAAACAGATTGGCCAGACCGATGCCGTAAATCGTGGCGGTAAAGGCGGCAGCAATGCCGTGACCCAATTTGCTGGGGTCGGCCAGATTCTGCATGACGGCCATCAAGCCCAGCACTGCGCCGATGATGCCCAGTGTCGGCGCATAGATGCCCATGCCTTCGTACACTTTGGCGGCGCGTAGATCGGCGGTCTCGCGCGTCTCCAGCTCCACTTCCATCACATTGCGAATTTCTTCCGGCTCGTTGCCGTCGACCACCAACTGCAGGCCCTTGCGCATGAAGTCATCGCTCACCTTGTCGAGCAAGGGCTCCAGACCCAGCAATCCCTGCTTGCGGGCGATACCGCTCCAATCCATGAATTCACGCATGGTTTCGTTGGCGTGCAACGCCGGCGGCCGCACCATCCAACTTGAAATACGCAGCGCGTGTTGCATCACGTGCAAAGGTGTCTGAATGCAGATGGAGGCCAGCGTGCCCACCACCACGATCATGAAGGCAGCCGCAGACAGCAGCGCCGACAGGCCTGCGCCTTTCAATACCGCGCCGACCATCAACGCTACGAACGCCAGTATCAGGCCGACGACACTCAGAATGTCGAATGTCTGCTTGCGCATTTCAGAAATGAAGCTCCATCTTGCCGTTCAACTATCTTTAACGGCAGAGATTGGCGAATTTTGATGGCCTAATAAGAAAAATTAAGAACGAAATAAATTGATAATTGATAATGGACAACGAAAGCCGATCCGGCGTTATCAATTGTCCATTGCCAACTATCAATTGTTTTTACATGCCCAGGTTGGACAGCAGTGCGTCGACATCCGTTTGACCGCCTACCACTGCACCATGATCGATACCGGGCACGGCCGGCCCATGGCCGCGCGTGCTGTGATAACGATCTTCCTTCGCCGTCTCCGGACGCTTGTTTTCCAGCGTCGCCATCTTCACCAGTTCACCCAGTGTCTGTTCCACTTCGGTGACCAGCTTGATCACACCGCGGATGATCTGGCCGGAGAGATCCTGATAACCCTGGGTCATCAACACCTCGGCCAGATTGGCGCGTACCGTTTCGGTGTCGGCCTGAGCGCTGTGCAGAAAATCATTCATGCGACCGAGCAAGTTGCGGAAGTCCTGCGGGTCGATGCTGCGGCTCATGAACTGCTGCCAGAAGCCGGCCAGTTCAGCCGCTTCCTTGGCAATACGTCCTGCCAGCGGACCCGACTGTTCCACCAGGTCCATGGTCTTGTGCGCCGCTTCATCGGTCATCTTCATCACATGATCGAGGCGATGCTTGGCATCCGGCACTTCTTTCTCGGCCAGATCCACCAGACGCGAATCCAGTTGGAAACGTTCCAATGCGCCGTGCAGATCGGTGGTCAGTTTGTGCAATTGCGCCCATAGCGCATCGTCACGCTCTTGCACCATGGCGTTGAGTTCCGCCATGAAAGCATTTTCATCATCGGCTTCAAGTGCCGCCGACAAGCTGAGCACGCGATTGCCGAAACGATCTTTAAGCGAGGTAGCAACAGTGGCTTTAGCTGGTTTTTTCTTAGGCATGGTCGGCTTACTTCCTGCTTTCCAGAATCTTGTCCAGCTTTTCCTTCAGCGTTACGGCAGTGAAGGGCTTGATCACGTAACCGTTGACGCCGGCTTGCGCAGCTTCAACGATCTGTTCGCGCTTGGCTTCCGCAGTCAGCATCAGCACCGGCATCGGCGCCAGCTTGGCGTCGGCGCGCACGGCTTTGAGCAACTCAAGACCAGGCATGCCCGGCATGTTCCAGTCGGTGATCAGAAAATCGATGCCGCCCTGCTGCAATATAGGCAGCGCGGTATTACCGTCGTCCGCCTCCTGAACGTTGGCATAGCCCAAGTCATGCAGCAGATTCTTGATGATGCGACGCATCGTCGAAAAATCGTCGACCACCAAAAAACGTAACTCTTTACTCATTGCTCTTCCTCAATTGCCACCGGCGCGTTGCCGGCAACCCGCCCTCTGTCTGGATAAACTCTCAAGCGTCCGTCATTACGGCCCGCGTATTGCGCTTGGCTGTCGCCGCGCCACGCTTGGGCTTGTCCTGCGATTCACTCAGTTCGCGCTGTTCGCGCCAGTCGACCAGGCGCGCTTTCAAACGCACCAGAGCCTGACCGTGCAGCTGACACACACGCGACTCAGTCACCTTCAACACCGCGCCGATTTCCTTCAGGTTCAGTTCCTCGTCGTAGTACAAGGACATCACCAACTTCTCGCGCTCGGGCAGATCGTCGATCGCCAGCGCCAGCGCCTTGCGAAAATCGGCATCGGCAATCTCGCGAAACGGATCGGCCTTTTCGTCCACCGTCTTGACCAACGGCGAATCGTCATCGCCCAAGGTCTCGTTCAAACTCACCAAGCGACAGCTGGCTGCGTCCTGCACAACCTTGTAGTACTCATCCAGCGTCACACCCATGCGCGAAGCAATCTGCGTGTCCTGTGCTTCGCCGCCGCTCTCGGCTTCCAGTTCGCGCATGGCCGATGCCGCAGCGCGCGCCTTGCGATGCACCGAACGCGGCGCCCAATCCAGTTTGCGCAAGGCATCCAGCATTGCGCCGCGAATACGAATACCGGCATAGGTTTCGAAACTCGCGCCGCGATCGGCGCTGTAATTCGACGCAGCTTCCAACAAGCCCAGCATGCCGGCTTGAATCAGATCCGCCACTTCCACCGAAGACGGCAGGCGTCCAGCCAAGTGATAAGCAATGCGCTTCACCAGCTCGGCATGACGACGCACCAGCGCGTCGGTATCTTGCGCGGGCAGGCAGGCCTCGTACGCGGTAACCCGATTCATTGCACCACCTCAAGCCGCACTGCATTACGACGCACCAAGCGTTCGACAAAGAATTCCAAATTGCCGCGCGGGCCCGGGGGTACGGGCCACTTAACGGCCTTAATCGCCAGTTTCTTGAACGCCTGCGCCGCAGGACTGGCTGGGTAAGCTTCGGTTACGGGACGCTGTTCACGAATCGCCCGTTTCAGATAAGGGTCTTCCGGTACCTCGCCTACGTATTCCAGCACCACATCCAGAAAACGACTGGCCACACGTTCCAGTTTTTTGAACAACTGCGAGCCATCGCCGGGCCGGCCGCACATGTTGCTGAGCACGCGAAATTCACGCACGCCATGATTACGACTGAGCACTTTGATCAGCGCATAGGCATCGGTGATCGAGGCCGGTTCATCGCATACCACCAGCAGCACATGCTGCGCGGCCTGCGCGAACTGCAACACACCGTGAGCAATGCCGGCTGCGGTATCGACAATCAAGGTATCAATGCGCGACGACAAACTGCTGAAGGCCTGCACGATGCTCAAGTGTTCTGCGGCGCTCATGTTGGCCATGTTGGCCACACCCGAGGCACCGGGCACCACGTGAAAGCCCTGCGGCGCTTCGATGATGATTTCATCCAGCGAGCATGTGCCATCCAGCACATGCGCCAGCGTATTGCGCGGCGACAGTCCCAGCAGCACATCGACATTGGCCAGGCCGAGATCGCCGTCGAGCAACAGCACGCGCTTACCGGCAGAGCTCATGGCGGTAGCCAGATTGATCGCCACGGTGCTCTTACCGACGCCACCTTTACCACCGGTAACGGCAATGACTTGCACCGGACCCGGCGCTACCGAGCGCTTGATCTCTGTGTCGTTGATTGCGCGGTCAGGCAAGTGCATGCGCTACTCCTCCAAATCTCAGCGTCAATAGTTCTTCGTCAGTCTGGGCGCCGCTGCGCCGTGCCAGTTCTACGGCTCGCGCCACCAATTGATGCGCGCGTGCCGGTGCTAAATCTTCGGGAATGCGTTGGCCTTCGCTCATGTACATCAGCGGCAGGCCATGGCGAGTCAGTGCGGAAATCGAACCACCCAGTGAAGTGGCCTCATCCACCTTGGTCAATACACAAGACTTGGGCGCGGCCGAGGCAAAGCGAATGAATGCTTCTTCCAAGGTGCCGGCCTGAGTACTCGCGGAAACCACTAAGGCGGTTTCCAATTGCGGATGCGAAGTGGCAAGCAGCGCCAGTTCCGATGCCAGACGCGCATCGCGCTGACTGAAGCCGGCGGTGTCGATCAACACCAGGCGGCTTTGCTTCAATGAATTCAGCAGTGCCGGCAATTCGACCACGCGGTCGACCGTATAAGTGGGCACACCCAACAGGCGACCGAGATTTTGAATTTGATCCTGTGCGCCCATGCGCACCGAGTCCGCCGAGATCAACACCAGATCACGAGGACCATGACGCAGCACCCAACGCGCCGCCAGCTTGGCCACCAAGGTGCTCTTGCCCACGCCGGTGGGACCGACAAAAGCCACCATGCCGCCTTGATCCAACCAACGTTCGCTATCGGTGGTGACGCGTTTGGCGATCAACGCCAGCATCATGCGCTGCGCTTCATTCCATTCCAGTCGTGCCGGAACCTGCGACACCACGTCAACGGCCAGCGTGTGTGCCAAACCCAATTGCGTTAGTTCTTTCAGCAAGGCCGACTGCAACGGCGCACGGCGCGTTAAATCGTTCCAGGCCAGTGTGGCCAGTTGCGTTTCCAACATGCGGCGCAGCGTGCGTAGCTCTGTGCCCACATCGCCGCTTTCTTCATCGCTCAGCATCGGCATCGAGGCGGGCTTGGCCGGCGCCGCTTGTGCAATGGTTTGCATGCTGCGTGCGAAGTCTGCCGGTGCGCCACTGCCGTAATCGGTCATGGCTTGCACAGGCTGCTGTGTCTGCACCGGCTTCTGTGCCGATGTGCTGGTGGCAGCGTTCTGAATAACCGTCTCGGCTTCGAAGTCGATGGCTGCGACCACTTCCACCCCTTCATCGGTGCGGCGCGAGGACAGGATGACGGCATCCGGTCCCTGAGCTTCGCGCACCTGATTCAAGGCTTGGCGCATGTCTTTGGCGATGTAGCGACGTATCTTCATGGTTAGTTGCTTTAATTACGGCCAACCGTGCCCACCAGCCGCACCTTGCGGCTGTCGGGTATTTCGTTCCAGGCAAGTACATGCAGGCTGGGCACGGCCGAGCGCAGGAAGCGCGCCAGCGCCGAACGCAGCTGTGGCGGTACCAGCAGCACGGCCGGCTTGCCGGCGGTTTCTTGACGCTGAGCGGTTTCGCTCAGACGCTTTTGCAGGCGTTCGGCCAGTCCGGGTTCCAGACCGGGGGTGGTCATGGCGTTTTGTCCGTCGCCACCCATGGCGCTGCTGAGCAGTTGCTCCAGATCCGGTTCCAGGGTAACTACCGGCAGTTCGTCGCTCATACCGGCAATGTCTTGCACGATCTGACGTCCGAGGGCCACGCGCACCAGTCCCTGCAGAACCTGCGGGTCTTGGGTGCGGCTGGCGTGTTCCGCCAAAGTTTCGACGATGGTGCGCATATTCTTGATGGGTACTCGTTCCTGCAGGAGGTGTTGCAATACGCGTACCACGGCACCCAGGGACAGCTGGCGCGGAATGAGATCTTCGACAAGTTTTGGAGCAATTTTTGCCAGCGTGTTGAGTAGGTTCTGCACCTCCTCATGACCCAGCAGTTCGTGGGCATGCTGCTGCACGATATGACTGAGGTGCGTGGCGATCACGGTGCTGGCGTCCACCACTGTGTAACCCAGGGCATGCGCCTGTTCGCGCAGCATGGGTTCGATCCAAACTGCTTCCATGCCGAAGGCCGGATCCTGGGTTTCGATGCCGGCCAATTTGCCGAACACACGGCCCGGATTGATGGCCATTTCGCGTTCCGGATAAATCACCGATTCGCCCACCGGCACGCCGGCCAGATTGATGCGATAGGAATTCGGCGCCAACTCCAGGTTGTCGCGGATATGTACGGTGTGAATGAGGAAGCCCAGTTCCTGCGACAGCTTGCGGCGTACGCCACGAATACGTGCCAGCAGATCGCCGCCCTGCGCCTTGTCAACCAGGGGCACCAGGCGATAACCCACTTCCAGGCCGATCATGTCCACCGGCTGTACATCGTCCCAGCTCAGCTCTTTGTTCTCGGGTGCAGCGGCCGCCGGCATGGGCACCGGCATCTTTGGACTGTTCTTCTCATCCAACACTTCTACTGCTTTACGGGTCTTGATGCGCCACGCTGCATAACCGCACAGCGCCGCACCGGCAAGGAAGGCCACATTCGGCATGCCCGGAACGATACCCATGATGCCGAGGATGGCAGCGGCAATCATCAACGCCTTGGGATTGCCGAACAGCTGTTTACCCAGTTCGCCGCCCATGTCCTGAGCGCGAGACATACGAGTGACGATGATGGCCACTGCGGTGGACAACAGCAGCGCCGGAATCTGCGCTACCAGACCGTCACCGATACTGAGCAGCACGTAGGTTTTGGCGGCAGTAGAGAAATCCAGGTCGTGACTCAACATGCCAATGGCCACGCCACCCAGCATGTTGATCACCAGAATCATGATGCCCGCCGTGGCGTCACCACGTACGAACTTGCTGGCACCGTCCATGGAGCCGTAGAAGTCGGCTTCTTCACGCACTTCCTGACGACGGGTGCGTGCCTGCTCCTGCGTAATCAAACCGGCGTTCAAGTCGGCATCGATGGCCATCTGCTTGCCGGGCATGGCGTCCAAGGTGAAACGCGCGCTCACTTCCGAGATACGGCCCGAACCCTTGGTCACCACCACGAAGTTGATGATGGTCAGGATCATGAACACCACCACACCGACGGCGTAATTGCCGCCGATCACGAATTCACCGAAGGATTGAATCACCTTACCCGCAGCATCGCCGCCGGTATGACCATTGAGCAGCACCACGCGGGTGGAAGCCACGTTCAACGCCAGACGCAACAAAGTGGCCAACAGCAAAACGCTGGGAAATACGCCGAATTCCAGCGGCCGCGCCACATAGAACACCGCCATCACCACCACCAGCGACAGCGCGATATTGAAGGTAAACAACACGTCCAGCAGGAACGGCGGCATGGGCACAATGACCATGGCCAGCACCGCCATCACGCCCAGCGGCACACCGATGCCGCTACGCATCACGCTCTTCAGGTTAAAAGGCTCGGCTGCGGCAACACTCATCCGCACGCACTCCCGTCAAAAAACTGTTACTGGACAGCCTTGGTGCAAGGAGTACGCCATGGGCAGGTGGGTTTAGGGGCGGACGGGGAAGTCGCTGGAGATTTGCGACTTGGGTCACGTAAAGGGCGGGTAGATCGGCGCCATGCAACGCGCCTCTTCCCAGACGAAAGTTGCCCCCACCCTAACCCTCCCCGCAAGCTGAGGAGGGAATTGTGTGTTGCTATATCGGCTTTAAGTCCCCTCCCTCGCTTGCGGGGGACGACTGCATGGATGCAGCAGGTAGAGCAACGCAGGGAGCGGTTGCCGAGGGTTAGGGTGGGGGCGAGGCGTGGGAAACTGAATCAGAAACGAAAGAACCGCTAATTCCGCTATCTGCTTTTTTGTACCGTGCGATCGCTGAGAAGCATTGTAGGCTCTGCCACCGCCTTGTTGATCGGCTGGAAGCGATTTAAGGCATCTTCAACGTTAAGTAACAAACCAAGCAGTGAATGAAACGCGTGTTATTCATTTGTAGCCAAAATCGACTTCGCAGCCCAACAGCGGAGCAAGTGTTCTCTGACTATCCCGGATTTGAGGTCGCATCTGCCGGTCTTAACCCAGAAGCGGAAACGCCTGTTTGTGCTGAGTTACTTGAATGGAGCGATGTGATCTTCGTGATGGAGAAGACGCACAAGATCAAACTGTCAAAGAAGTTTCGCCAGCACCTCAACGGCAAACGTATCGTTTGCCTGGATATACCGGACGAGTTCGAGTTTATGGATCCAGCACTGGTGCGAATACTTCAAACTAAAGCAGGGCCGTTCTTTAAATCAGGTTGAGGCCATAGCCTGAATCTCACAGAGCGGGCGCAATGAATTGCGCCCCTACATCTAGTTCACTCTACCCGGCGAATGCGCAAACTCATCCACCTCCACCTTGGGCTTGTCCGGATACATCTGCATCTCACCCTTCTTATAGGCACGCAATTGGAAGATGTAAGTCAGCACCTGCGCCACAGCGGTGTATAGCGAAGCCGGGATTTCCTTGTTCAAATCGACGCTGCGATACAGCACACGGGCCAGTGGCGGCGCTTCGAAGATCGGTACTTTGTGTTCGGTGGCGAGTTCACGAATCTTGGCGGCGACTTCATCGACGCCCTTGGCCACCACAATCGGCGCACGGTTACGCGAGTCGTCGTAACGCAGCGCCACGGCGTAGTGAGTGGGGTTGGTGATGATGACATCGGCCTTGGGCACTTCGGTCATCATACGGCGACGTGCGGCTTCCTGTTGCAGGCGACGGATCTTGCCCTTCACTTCAGGCGAGCCTTCGCTCTCCTTCATTTCCTGTTTGACTTCATCGCGCGACATCTTCAATTGCTTGGCGTGTTGCCACAATTGAATGGGTACATCGACGCCGGCAATCAACAACATGCCGCAGGCCATCACCATCAGGGCACTGGTGCACAGACTGGCGGCGTGTTGCATGGCAGTGAACAGTGATTCGTTACCCATATTGAGCAGAGCACTGCTGTCCTTGCGCAGCACCATCACGGCAATGGCGCCCACCACGGCAAACTTCACCACCGACTTGGCCAATTCGATGAGGCCATTGCTGGAGAACAGACGACCGAAGCCGGAGATCGGATTCAGACGCGAGAAGTCAGGCGCCAGTGCTTCGGTACTGAAATTCCAGCCGCTGATCGACATGGGCGCGAGAATGGCGGCGACGAAACCGGCCATCAACACCGGCAGTACCGCCATGAAGCTATCCAGTGTGGCGCCACGCAACACGGCAAACATTTGGTCGGTATTAAAGCCGGCAGCAAATTGCGGCGACAGACCCTGACGCATCATGTTTGCCAGAGCACCCACCATGCGCTCACCGAACATGGTTAAAGCGGCACAACTGAGCAGCGTTACCGCGGCAGAGTTCAGATCACGAGAGCGAGGAACCTGACCTTTTTTACGCGCCTCCTCTTGGCGCTTGGGAGTTGCACTTTCTGTGCGATCTTCTTGATCGGTATCGGCCATGATTAACCTCCCGCCGTGCTAGTCAAAGCCGTAAGCAGCATCCATACCGAGCTCAACAAACGGATGAAGGAGTTCTGCACCGCCGGCAGCCCCATCACCACAATGATCAGACCCAGCGCCAAGGTGGCGGGGAAGCCCACTGCAAACAGATTCAGCGTGGGCGCAGCACGACTCATGATGCCGAAGCCGAAGTTGACGATCAGCATCGCAGCCATACCCGGCAACGCAATCATCAGCGCACCCGAAAACAGGGTAGAACCGAAGTTCACCAGCATCCACAGACCGTCGCTACCCAGACCAGTAGTGCCTACAGGCAACAGTGTGAAGCTTTGTAATAACGATTCAATCAACACCAAGTGACCATTCAGAGCGAGGAAGGTCAGCGTCACGATGATCATGTAAAACTGACCCAACACCGGTGTGCTGGTGCCATGCAGTGGATCGACATTCATCGCGAACGACAGGCCCATGCTATTGGCGACCAACTGGCCGCCCATCACCACGGCATCGAAAATGATTTGCACGGCAAAGCCCAATGCGATGCCGATCAGCATTTGTTGAAGCGCAATCACCAGACTAACGCCCGAGAGTAATTCGATATTTTCCGGCGACTTCACCAACGGTGCGAGCAACACGGTGAGCGCAGCGGCGATCATCAGTTTGGTGTGTGCCGGTACGGTCTTGGCGCCAAATACCGGCGCCACCATCAGGCAACCGGCAATACGCAGGAACGGCCATAAATACAGGCCGATCCATTGCGTAAGCTGATTTGCGGTAATCGTCACCACGATAACTGACCTGGGTCCTTAGCCCATCAACCCGGGAATGCTGATGAACAATTCCTTGGTGTAGCTGGTAATCACCTGCAGCATCCAGGGACCGGCCACCATCAGTGCCATGGCAATGCCGATCAACTTGGGAATGAAGGACAGCGTCGATTCATTGATCTGCGTGGCAGCCTGGAAGATACCCACCACCAGACCGATGATCAGTGCCGACAGCAATAGCGGCATGGCCAGCATCAAGGTCACTTCAAGCGCGTGACGGGCAATCGACATAATTGATTCAGGTGTCATGGCAAATTAGTCACTAATAAATAAATGCAAAAACTCTTGTCTCGTCATGCCCGCGCAGGCGGGCATCCAGTAAAAACTTTATTCAACTAGATTCCCGCCTTCGCGGGAATGACGGTCATAAATTCATTCAACCGTCTGCAAACTAGCGATAGAAACTGGAAGCCAGGGTACTCATCACCAGGGTCCAGCCATCCACCAGCACGAACAACATGATCTTGAAAGGCAGCGAGATCATCATCGGTGACAACATCATCATGCCCATGGACATCAGCACGCTGGCCACCACCAAGTCGATGATCACGAAGGGAATGAAAATCATGAAGCCGATCTGGAAGGCCGATTTCAATTCACTGGTGGCAAACGCCGGTACCAGGATACGCAGCGGTACTTCTTCCGGTGTGGCATAGGCCTTTTCATTGGCGATGCGCGCAAAGGTGGCAATATCGGATTCGCGGGTTTGTTCCAGCATGAAAGTCTTGAGCGGCGCGATGCCCTTTTCCAACGCGGCGGTGCCCTCAATGGTGCCCGCCATGTAGGGCTGCACGGCTTCGGTGTTGATGCGATCGATCACCGGCCCCATGATGAACAGCGTGAGAAACAGAGCCAATCCGACCAACACCTGATTCGGTGGCGCATTGCCGGCGCCGATGGCCTGACGCAACAACACCAGCACGATCACGATGCGGGTGAAAGAAGTCATCATCAACACGATGGCCGGCAGGAAGGTAATCGCCGTCATCAGGATGAGAACTTGCAGAGTCAATGAGTAGGACTGCCCCTGCCCCGTACCCTGCACGGTAATGGCAGGCAGACCCGCAGCGGCAGCGAATACCTCGCTGCCGAACATCAAGCCCAGCAGCACTGCTACATAGCGCAGTGCAGGTAGATATTTGCGCAGGCTCATGACAACCCCATGCTGCGCTTGAGCAAGGCTTTGAAATCGGGTTTGTTAGTAATATCAATCGGCGCACCGGGTGGCGTTTCACCACCTTCGTTCACGCTGTCGGCCGGCAATTCCAGCAACAGATTCACACAGCCCGGCGCTACGCCCAGCAGCAAGCGACGATTCTGCACCTTGATCAAGACGGCGCGTTCCTTCGGCCCCAGATTGATGCCTTGTACGACTTCCAGTGCGCCTTGACCGGAACGATTAAATAGCTTGAATTGGCGCATTGCCCATGCAGCGGCGAACAGCACGGCCAGCACGATCACCAATGCCACCGTCACTTGACCCATGCTGGAAATACCGGAGGTGGGCAAGGCCGTTACCGTGGCCGGATCGGCAAATTTGCCGACAGACACAGCTATTGAGCTCGAACTCGAGCTTTGCGCAGCCTCTTGAGCGAATGCCGCAGAAGCACTCATCAAAATGCACAGCGATGATTGCAGAAAAAAGCGCATGAATTATCTCAGCTTGCGGATGCGTTCTTGCGGGCTGATCACGTCGGTGAGACGGATGCCGAATTTTTCATTCACCACCACCACTTCGCCGTGGGCGATCAGGGTGCCGTTGATGTACACATCCAGCGGTTCACCGGCGGCGCGTTCCAACTCAACCACCGAGCCCTGATTGAGCTGCAGCAAGTTGCGGATAGGAATGCGGGTGCGGCCCACTTCCATGGACAGCGTCACCGGCACATCGAGAATGACGTCCAGCTTGACGTCCTTCTGATCGTCATTGCGCCCCTCCAGAATGGATTCGGCGCGTAGGTTTTCCATTTGCGCCACCAGGGCTTCTTCATTGATGGTCATAGCTAGCTACCTTATGCGCTACGGGTGAGGAGGTTATCGATGGGATTGGAGCGATTGCGGTGAATGCGCGTTTCCAGCTTGATGGCCTGCTGGCCGCGCGAGGCGCCGAAAGTGCCTTTAAAAATAGGCACTTCTTCCGCCAGCATGACGGCCTTGCCGTCGAAGTCGGTGGGCAGAATATCGCCGGGTTTGAGGTTCATCAGCTCGGCCACGGTGATACGCGAACGACCCAGCGTCAGACTGACATCCACTTCGGCGTCTTCGATTTCTTCGCGCAGCGATTGCAGCCAGCGTTCGTCGCGTTCGACGCGATCGCTCTGCACGCCGGCATCCAGCACTTCGCGCAAGGGTTCGATCATCGAGTAAGGCATGGTCAGGTGCAGATCGCCGCTGCCGCCATCCAGCTCGATATGGAAGCGCGTCACCACCACGATTTCGGTGGGGCTGACGATGTTGGCGAAATGCGGATTGATTTCCGAGTTCTGATATTCGAAGTCGATGTTGAAGATATGCGACCAGGCTTCCTTCATGTCGGCGAAGGCGTTCTTCAACATCATGTGAATGATGCGGTATTCGGTGGCGGTGAATTCACGACCTTCGATCTTGGCGTGACGACCGTTGCCGCCGAAAAAATTATCGACCACGGCAAACACCAGGGTCGGATCGAGAATCATCAATGCCGTGCCGCGCCAGGGACGGATGCTGATCAGATTGAGATTGGTGGGCACATGCAACGAATGCACATACTCCGAAAACTTGCTCATCTGTATGGGCGCAACGCTGATCTCGGGCGAGCGACGCAGCATGTTGAACAGACTGATACGGAACAGACGTGCGAAACGTTCGTTGATCATTTCCAGCGTCGGCATGCGGCCGCGGACAATGCGCACCTGCGTGGCAAAGTCGTAGGGTCGCGCTTCGCCGGGCGCCGATCCCTGATCGGTGCGCACATCGCCGCTATCGACGCCATGAATCAGCGCATCGATTTCGTCTTGATTGAGGATTTCCTGACTGCTCACTAGCTTCGCTCCGAGATTCTTATGCGAACGTTCGTTAATTCAGTCAGTGCTTACTGCATGACGAAGCTGGTGAAGTACACGGCTTCCACCTTCTCGGCTTCGCCACCTTCGTTCTTGATCACATTGCGCACTGCTTCCAGCGCATGCGCGCGCAGCTCTTCCTTGCCTTCGGCAGTAGCCAACTTTTCGGCAGTCTGTTGTCCGAACAGATTCAACAACGCATCGCGAATGGCGGGGTCGTTGCCCTTGATTTCATGTTCCACAGTGGCTTCGCGGGTCATGATCTGCACGGTGAGCTGCAGGAATTTCACCGAGCTGTCAGCCGGAAAATTCACCACGAAGGGCGGTTCGAAACCGACATAGATGGCGGCAGCCTTGGGACCGCCTTTGCCCTTTTCGCCTTCCTTGCCTTCTTTGCCCCCCTCTTCCGAATGCTCGGCCGTCTCTTCCTTGGCGGAGCTTCCCTTCATCATGAAGTACATGCCGCCCATGCCGCCCAGCAGCAAGACGAACATGGCGCCCATCATGATGAACATCATCTTGTTACTGCCGCCGGCGGGTGCTGCGGCCGGAGCTGCTGCTTCTGACATGACTGAAACCCTCTGCTAATGCTGGTTAGGGTCGCTTCGCGCGACATGTCCAGTAAAAGCAAGGCGCATGCCATGGGGCACACCATCCACTTAAGTCACTGAATTATCTAATAAATATCGGATTTATGAAGTGTGAAATGGCGCACACAACAAAATGGCGTCGGAAATTTGGCGGTAAGGTTCTGGGGATTTTCGTGTCAGGGCGGGTAAACGCGGCGTATCTGCTAACCCGCCCTCCTATCCGCTGTTTGTAAGCGAGGAAGGTTCGCCCCTTCGCAGCGGGCGAGGCATGCCTCGCCCGAACAAGAAGAACGCGCCACTCACAGGCGCGTAACTTGGCCATCGCTAGGCATACGCATCCAACAATCCCAGACTGATGCTGCGAACCATCGAAGTATCCTGCAGCGCTTCATCGCTGCCGAACTGCGGGCTGCTGAAGGGAGTGAAGCTCGTGCCGTGATCGGCAGCTTGTTGCTGACGCGGACGATCACCGAACACTCCCGCATCCGTCAGCGACATGCCCTGGGCACTGAACATTTCACGCAACTTGGGCAGCGATTGCTCCAATGCGCTACGAGTTTCGGCATGCTCGGCGGTGAACCAGACACTGGCCTGATCCTGATTGGTTTCGATGCGCACCTGTACCGGCCCCATATCGGCGGGCGTCATGTACAACGTGGCCGACTGCGTATCCTTGCTAGCCATCATGGTCAGCTTATTACCCAGCTCGCTGGCCCAATGCTGGCTGCCCACCTGCGAATGCAATTGATGACGCGGCATCTCCAAGGGCTTGGCATCGTCAGCCAACTGGGTGTTGGCCGGCTGAGTGGTGACCGGAGTAGCAGCGATATTCACTCGATCGGTTTCAATCGCCGTTGCAGTCATTTCATCCTGCCGCTGCTTGCCCACCATCGGCGCAGCGCGCTGCAACATATCCGCAAGCACATTCTGTGTAGCAACATTCGCACTACTGTCATCCGCAATCAACGTCGATGTATCGGCATTCACTGCAGGCTGGGCGCTAACCGCATTGTCGGCACGGTGCGCAACGGACTGCAGCCATTGCAGATCGAAACGCGAACCGCTGCCCTTGGTCTCCGTGGCGTTAGGGTCAGTACGAGCAATGTTCGACGAATGGGTAATGACCTGCTTTTCAATCTTGTTTTCAATCTGGCCAGATGCAAAAGATGCGATTGAATTCGCTTGCGGTAACGATGCATCGGTCGTTTCTGCGGTGGCATCACTCACCGTATCGGGCGCTGCAGCGAGTGCCGGAGCAGCAGGGAGGGTAGTAGCGGCAGCCGCCGCCGGCTGTGCATCAACATTGACAGTTTGATCATTAACGACACTTGCCTCAGGTAAGGGTGCAGCGGCAGTTGCTGTAGTCGCCGGCTGCACCGTGGCCTGAACTGTGCTTTGCACTGCTGAAGCAGCTGTATCTACCGCAGGCGCCGGAGTGGGCGCGGGTGCAATCGGCGCAGCGACGCCCAGTATGGCCAGCAAATCGATCGGAGCGGCTACTTCATCCGTATCTGATTCCGTAGCGACTGGCGCTTGCGCAGGTTTGGCAACCGTACCGCTTACAGGAGCCGAATCAGCCGTTGCTTCCGCTCCCTGTAACAACTGCGCAAAAATCGAACCGTCTTGGTTCGTACCGGTTGTTGTCGACGTAGCACCGCCCTGGGTTGCCACGACACTTGTGCCTACACCATTCATTGCTGCCACCATTGCCATTACCTTAAAAACATCTCTATCACTGCACTGTAGTTCGAGGATTGTTTAATGCTCGTGCGGCGCCGGGCGCCGACGCTGAGCACGCTCATCGGTTTCGCGCTGATCGCGTTTATCCGCAGCGCGCAACTCTTCGTGTTGCCAGCGTTCGATCACATGCCCCAACGCCTTGGCCCGCTGCGCGGCTTCGCGCCAGCGCGTACGCTGTAACTCGCAGTCGCGCTTGGCATTGTTCACCACCTGCGACTGCTGCTTGATCGCTTCGTTGAGCCGCACCATGAAAGCCTGATAGTCCACCAAGTCACGCGCGCCCATGCCGCCGCCGGCACGACGGGCAAAGCCTTCGGTGTAGTCGTTTCGATAAGAGGTCAGTTCCTGCAGCTTCTGCTCATTGGCATTGAGCAAACGTTCGGCGGCCGCATAGTGTTCCGCCATACGGCGTTCGGTATCGTCGACAATCTTTTGTACCGGCTCGAGCCGATCAGCACGTTTCATAATGAGTCACTACTTCCGGGACAAGCCAACCAATAAAACCAGCATCCACATCAATTGATCATTCAATTGCGAAATCATTTGCGCTGTCCTTGAGCCGCACCCGCTTCCTTAAGCAAACCGTCCAGCGCGCTTACGCTATTGGGGAACGCCACCTTTTCCTGCAGATCCTGCTGCAAAAACTTCTGCATGCTCGGCCACAATGAGATGGCCGCATCGATGCGCGGATCGCTACCGCGCTGGTAGGCGCCGATAGAAATCAAATCGCGATTCTGTTGATAGGTCGATAACAGCTGACGGAACTGGCGCGCCGATTCGCGATGTGTTTGCGGGATGATTTCCTGCATGACACGACTGATCGAAGCCTCGACATTGATGGCCGGATAGTGACCGGATTCGGCAATGCGTCGCGATAACACGATGTGACCGTCGAGAATGGCGCGCGCTGCGTCAGCAATGGGGTCCTGCTGATCGTCACCTTCAGTCAGCACGGTATAGAACGCGGTGATCGAACCCTTGCCCTTGGCGCCGTTACCGGCACGTTCCACCAGGTGCGGCAGCATGGCGAACACTGAGGGCGGATAACCCTTGGTGGCCGGCGCTTCACCAATGGCCAGACCGATCTCGCGTTGCGCCTGCGCAAAACGAGTCAACGAATCCATGATCAACAGAACGCTCTTGCCCTGATCGCGAAAGTATTCTGCGATGGCGGTAGACAACCAGGCGCCATGCAAACGCATCAACGGCGGATTGTCTGCAGGCGTCGCCACCACTACTGCACGACGACGACCTTCCGGACCGAGAATGCGTTCGACGAATTCTTTTACTTCGCGACCACGTTCCCCGATCAGACCGACAACAATCACTTCGGCACTGGTGTAACGCGCCATCATGCCCAGCAGCACGCTCTTACCCACGCCGCTGCCGGCGAATAAACCGATACGCTGCCCCTTACCCACGGTCAGCAATGAATTGATGGCGCGCACGCCCACATCGAGTGGCTCATGAATCGGTTGGCGCGACAGTGGATTGATATAACTGCCATTCAACTTGGTGCGCCCCTGGCACTTGATCGGACCTTGCTCATCAAGCGGATTACCGGCGCCATTGATGATGCGGCCCAGTAATTCAGGACCGACCGCGACTGCACCGGCGCGCTGCGTGGGAATCACGCGCGCATTAGGTTTCAGACCATGTATGTCACCGGTGGGCATGAGAAACAAACGATCACCGGAGAAGCCCACCACTTCTGCCTCAACGCGTCCACCATCACCTGCCACCACTTCACAGCGATCACCCACCGCAGCCTGACAACCCACGGCTTCCAGCGTCAGACCTACCATGCGTGTCAGCGAACCTTCCACCACCGGCGGCGGCGCACCACCCACATTTTGAACTTGCTGCGCCAGGCGAGCAGACCAAGCCTTGGCACGTTGCGTTTGATGATTGATCATGGCGTGACCTCTGCATCACTTTGGCCGCGACCTTCAACCAAGCGCGCTTCGCCCAACAGGTGATTCAACATGGTGGCCAGGCGGGTTTCGAGACGCGCATTGATCTGTGCATTTTCAGTGCTGACGCGGCAACCACCACGCGCCATCACCGGATCTTCGACCAAGGTCCAGGCGCGCTCCGACTGCGGTTCGGCCAGGCGCTCACGCACGATGGCTGCATCCAGCGGATGCAAGTGCACGCGCACATTGCGCTGCGCCAACGGCAGTTGATTGACCGCTTCGCGGACTACTGCAATGACCTGCGCCGGATCTTCACGCAATTCACGGCGCACAATGTGCTTGGCAATGGCGAACGCCAAGGTGACCATTTGCGTTTCCACTTCGGCATCGAGTTGCTCCAACGGACTGGCCAAGGTACGCAACACATCGTCGAACTGCTTGGCGCGTTGATCGAGTTCGGCATTGCGACGCTTGATATCTTTTTCAGCGGCAGCCAAACCGGCTGCCTGTCCCTTGGCATAGCCCTCTTCCCAGGCAATCTTCTCGACCTCTTCCAGTTCGCCCAGTGTTGGTCGCTGACGGCGTTGCGCCCGCGGACCATCCACAACCGGAGGCGCCCATGCAGCAGCCGCAGCGGCATCGCTGCCTTCTGCCGACAGCACCGAGGGTTGATAAGGCGTTGAATTCGTCTGTGTCATGAGTAATAAATACGATTAGATGTACTGCTCGCCGCCGCCACTGCCGCCGCCCAGATTGATGGTGCCGGCCTCGGCCAGCTTGCGCGCCGTGCTGAGAATTTCCTTCTGCGCGCCTTCCACATCGCTGAGCTTGACCGGACCTTTCGACTCCAGATCTTCGCGCAGGGTTTCGGCGGCACGCTGCGACATGTTCTTGAAGATTTTCTCGCGCAGTTCCGGATCGGCGCCCTTCATGGCCAGCAACAAGCGATCCGAAGGCACGGTACGCAGCAATTCCTGCATGCCGCGATCGTCCACTTCGATCAGATTGTCGAACACGAACATCATGTCCTGAATCTTCTCGCTCAATTGTTCGTCGGTCTTCTTGATGGTTTCGATCACCAGGTTTTGCTTGGTGCCTTCAATGAAGTTGAGAATGTTGGCGGCGACCTTGGCGCCGCCCAACGCTGAGGTCTTGCCGGTATTGGCATTGCCGGAGAACTGTTTTTCCAGCACTTCATCCAGTTCGCTCAAGGCCGCAGGTTGGATGCCGTCCATGGTGGCGATACGCATCATGATGTCAGCACGCATGTTTTCCGGCAGTTGCGCCAGCACTTCTGCAGACTGATCCGAATCCAGGTAGGCCAGCACGATGGCAATGATCTGCGGGTGTTCCAGACGGATCATTTCCGCTACCGAACGCGGATCCATCCACTTCAACGATTCCAAACCCTTGCTGTTGCGACCCAGCAGAATGCGATCGATCACATTCGATGCCTTGTCTTCACCCAGTGCACCCACCAATACCTTGCGGATGTAGTCGTCAACGCCAATGCCCAGCGAAGTCTGGTTCTCAAGTTGCGAGGTAAACCCGCTGATGACCGTAGTGACTTCATCGCGCGAAACATTCTGCATCTGCGCCATGGCCGCACCAATCTTCTGCACGGCTTTGGCACCCATGTGCTTGAGCACCTGTGCGGCCTCGGCTTCGCCCAGACTCATCAACAGAATGGCCGCCTTTTCGGCGCCATTGCGCTTCTGCGCTTCCTTACCGTTACTCATTGTCGGCTACCCAGGACTTCACTACCTGCGCCACGCGCGCCGGGTCTTGATTTACCAACGTGCGGGCATCGGCAATCTGTTGTTCATAACCCTTCTGGGCAGGAGCACCACCCACCGATTGTTGTTCCAAAGCCTGCTGTGTCGGCGCCGGCAGCGGCGTCGGTGCTGGCGCCGCTGACGCCATCAAGCTACGCATCAGCGGCTTGATCACCGACTGGATCAACACCAGTAACACGATCAGACCGATCACCAGCTTGGCGATATCGCGTACCCATGGGCGTTCCCAGATCGGCACGCTCTGCAATTCACCCGCCGCTTCCACTGCTGCAGGACGGAAGGATGAATTCACCACGTTGACGCTGTCGCCACGCTTTTCGTCGAAGCCCACGGCATCGCGCACCAGCTTGGTCATGCTCTCCAATTGCTCTGGCGTCCAAGGCGTTTCGGTGACCTTGCCATCGGCATCGGTGGCGCGCAGGTTGTCGACCAGCACCGCTACCGACAGACGCTTGAGATGACCGGGCAGCTGCTTGGTGTAAGCCAGCGTGCGATCAATTTCGTAGTTACGCGTGCTTTGCTTGTTGGTGTTACCGCTGGCTTGATCCGCCGCTGCATTCTGCGTGGTCGTGTCATTGGCAGCTGCATTGGGCGCAGCGGCTGTGCCGCCGGCCGGCGGTTGATTGGTCAATGCGCCAGGCACACCTTCTGCGCCGCCGCCACTGCGACTGACGGCTTCGGAGGTCTGTTCGCTACGCACTACCTGGCTCTGCGGATTGTATTGCTCGCGAGTCTCTTCGGTGACCGACAGATCGACATCAGCCATCACCTGCGCACGAATGTTGCCCACGCCCACCAGCGGCGACAGCAATTGTTCGATACGCTGCGTGTACATGTCTTCCAGACGATGTGCGAACTCGTACTGCTTGTCGCGCAGCGCGAAGTCATCATCACCTTCAGGCGAGGACAACAGGCGGCCCTGCTGATCGATCACCGTGACATGCTTGGCATCCATACCCGGAATGCTGGAAGCCACCAGGTTGATGATGGAATTGACTTGTTCGGAATCCAGACGACGGCCATTCTTCAGCTGTACGAACACCGAAGCGCTGGCCGTGCGTTTATCGCGAATGAAGGCCGATTGTTCCGGAATGGCCAGATGCACGCGCGCCGCTTCCACCGGCTGCAAGTTGGCAACGGTCTTGGCCAATTCGATTTCCAAGGCATATTGATAGCGTGCGGTTTCCATGACCTGGCTGGTGCCAAAGCCGCTGTCCTTGGTCAACGAAGCAAAACCGCCGGAAGCCGGCAGGCCTGCACCTGCGAGTTTCAAACGCGCTTCATTGAGACGATCGGCCGGCACGCTTACCGAGCCCGAGCTCATGTCGGTCTTGTAAGGAATACCGGTGGAGTCCAACGACTGCGCCACCTGTGAGATTTCATCGTTGCCGACCTTGGTCAGTAACAAGGTGTAGTCCGGTTCTTTGGACCAGAGGATCACGCCCACGCCCGCGGCAATGGCGGCGGCCAAACCCACCAGTACCATGACCGGCTTGAGGCCGCTGTTGTTGCGTGCCAGAGGAAGTGTTGCTGCTTCTGCGCTCATCTTGATCAGTTCTCTATCAATCGCCAATCAATTCGTTTCAATTCATCGCCACTGCTAATTCAGTGGACCAAATCTATCCGGCTTTAAATCTGCATATTCATGATGTCTTGGTAAGCACTGACCATGCGATTACGCACTTCAGTCACGGCTCGGAAACCGACGCTGGCTTTTTGCATTTCGACCATCACATCCGCCAATTCCACGCCGGGAGTGCCGCGTTGGAATGCGGTAGCCATCGAGTCAGCGCTCTGCTGTGCCTGGCTGACCTGATTCAAGCCCTGCTTCATTACTTCAGCAAAGCTGCTGGAACTCACCTGGCCGGTCGCTGCGTTGGGATTTACCGCCGGAGCCTGCACAGGTTTGATCTGTGCCGACATGGCGCGAATCTGCGATAGCACCGAATCAATTTGCATATTGCTCATGGCTTACTCCTCACTTCTCCGTGATGGAACTCAGGCTGCCGGCACATCGACGCCGGCATCGCGTAAACGCGCCAGCTTGTAACGCAAGGTGCGTTGACTGATACCCAGACGCTCAGCGGCTTCACGGCGATTGCCGTTGCCGGCACGCAGCGCATCGAGAATCAAACTACGTTCGGTGTTTTCCAAAGAGTTGGACAACGCAGCTGAATCGGCGCGCCCGACTGGCGCAACGTTGCTGTGCAATTCGTGTTCGAAGTGAATGTGTTCCGCTTCGATCACCGAACCATTGACCAGGATCAAGGCACGCTGCATGACGTTATCGAGCTCGCGCACATTGCCGGGCCAGGGATAGGTGAGTAAGCGATGCGCCGCATCGGCACTCAATGCCGGAATACGTGTACCGGGCTTGCTGCGTGAATTGAGCAAGCGCATCGCCAGCGGCAGTACGTCGTCGCGGCGCTCGCGCAGCGGCGATAGCTGCAGAGGAAACACATTCAAGCGATAGTAAAGGTCTTCACGGAAGCGACCTGCGGCCACTTCAGCTCGCAGAGAACGGTTGGTGGTCGCCAGCACCCGCACATCCAGCGCAATGCTCTGCCGCGAACCCAGACGCTCTACTTCGCGTTCCTGCAACACGCGCAGTAACTTGGCCTGCAAACCCAGCGGCATCTCGGTAATTTCATCGAGCAGTAAAGTGCCGTTCTGCGCTTGTTCGAATTTGCCGGGATAAGCGGCATGCGCACCGGTGAACGCACCGCGCTCATAGCCGAACAACATCGCTTCCAGCATGTTGTCGGGAATGGCGGCGCAGTTCACTGCGATGAAAGGTTGTTGTGAACGAGGCGAAGCACAGTGAATGAAACGGGCCAAGACTTCCTTACCGGTGCCCGACTCGCCGCTGATCAATACCGTGCACTCGCTGGCGGCTACGCGGCGCGCCAACTCCACCATGCGTCGTGAACTTTCGGCACAGGCCACCAGATCGCCGTATTGCCGCTGCCACTTATCGGCAGTGTTGGCAGCAATGGCTTCCACATCCGCATTGGCAACCTGCCCTTGCGCCTGGAAGAAATCGGTCAATTCTTGTTGGTCTGTGGCCATGTGTGTCTCGTAAGTAAGTCGTGCCGGCCGGTTTCTCAGATGCGGCTGGCGACGGTACGGACACTAGGAGCAAGTTCCATGCCCCCCGATAGGCACGGAACGGCCATGCGGCAGAACTCTGCCTACGATTTGCGGAATGCATCACACAAGGAGGCATGCCATGGCCGCGGGTTGGCATTTTCCGGTCGGCAAAAATGCATCGGGCGGCAATCGCTTGCCGCCCGGAACCTTAAATCTCTATGCCGACGTGCTTAAAGAAGCCGTCGTTGACAGAGTGTCGTCAAACTTCCGACGCCATGCGGTCGTCGATCATTTCGAACTTACGCAACTTTTCCACCAGCGTAGTCCGGCGCAATTGCAGCAGGCGGGCAGCATGGGCCACGGTACCGCCCGCACGTTCCATAGCTTGGCGGATCAGAGCTCGCTCGATGTCATATAGATGTGAGCGCAGATCCAGACCATTGGCAGGCAATTCGGCCAACCGGTCCATGTCCTGATTGTCGGACATCATCAGAAGCGCCTGCTCATCCGGCAACACGCCCTCGTCTTCCTGCCGTACCGCACGTCCGGTACTGGCCTCCGGGGTTTCCGCTTCAGCATCGGCTTCGCTCAGCTGCAGGGTGCCAAAAATCAACTGGGTGTCCTGATCCGGCGCCCAATCCTTGGGCCGATAGCGGGCCGGCAAATCGCCCAGATCGACCTGACCTTGGGGACAGAGGATGGACAGACGCTCGATAAGATTGCCCAGCTCGCGTACATTGCCCGGCCACTGATAGTCCATCAACGCCGCGATGACGCGCGGATGCAATTGCACCCGGGCACGACCATTGGCGGCATTCAATGCAGCGAAATCGCGCACCAACATCGGCAGGTCTTCCTTGCGCGAACGCAGCGGCGGCATTTCGATGGGGAATACGTTCAGGCGATAGAACAGGTCCTCACGGAAACTGCCTTTGAGAATCGACTCTTCGAGATTGCGATGGGTTGCCGCAATGATGCGCACATTGCAACGAATCGGCGCGTGACTACCGACACGCTCGAACACACGTTCCTGCAGCACTCGTAACAGCTTGACCTGCATGGTCATGCTCATATCACCGATTTCATCGAGGAACAGCGTGCCGCCTTCAGCGATTTCGAAGCGGCCCTTGCGAGAGCTTACTGCACCTGTGAAAGCGCCTTTTTCATGGCCGAACAATTCGCTTTCCAGCAATTCCGAAGGAATGGCGCCGCAATTGATGGCCACGAAGGGCCGCTGCCGCCGGGGACTGGCATCGTGAATCGCACGCGCCACCAATTCTTTACCGGTACCGGATTCACCGAGAATCAGCACGCTGGAACCATGCGCTGCCACTTGCTTGATAAGTCGATTGACCTCTCTGACGGCGGCCGAAGTACCGGTGGGCATGGTGACATGGCCGGTATCCTGTTCGCTCTGCACCAACGGCAGACGCAGGGCCTTGGCCAAACTGGCGGAATCGAAAGGGAAACGCAGCCGCAGCACACGCTGATCGCCGGTGGCAGCGCCCAGCTCATTGGCTACATAGGGCGAGCCATAACTCATGACCTGCACGTCGCATAGCGGACCGCGCAATACCGCACCCAGTTCCGCCCAATCCGGCGCATCCGAAACGTCACCGATCATCAAAACCTGTTCGCCTGCCGAAGCTTGCAAAACAGTGCGCACCACAGCTGCGTGATCGATGACCAGGGGTTGATAGCCCAGTTGCTGTAGTAATGAAGCCACCTGCGCTGCCCGTTCGGCATCACAGTCATACACCACGGCTTGCTGCGCTGAGTTCGTTGCCATGCCCATCACTCTTCAAGAACCCAAAACCACTGCCGGCAGTAATGCTGGCACCTGTCGCCGGACGGCTACTTTCGTTCTTGCGACAAGCGTCGCAATTTTGACACTACCTTTGCAAGATGAATCATCAACATACAAGCTGTATTTGACGGTTCTTTGCTAATTTTCAGCAAAAGCCTGATCGCAAACGAGTCTCCAATAAGGCTTTTCCTTAATAGACAAGTAATTAATCAGGAAATAGATGACTCACTCACCTACTGACATCCAAAATTGCTCAAATCGCCACGACTTTCTCATCAGGCTGCAACCCAGCGAGACTGTTGACGCGGCCATAGGGGCTTATTGTGACGATAAGCCGACTAGGAAAAATCAGTCCGGCCCTGAAGGAATCAGCAACGTGACCCAGTCGCCAATTCATTGACTGCATTACGTCAGAAATCGGGCGGCAAGAAATGGCCTACCCGCGGCAATGGAGGGACACGCGGTTATGCGTCGCGTTGAGTGGAACGTGCGCCTGCGACTTGGCGGCGATGGCGACGGAACGCCAGCTTCTCGATGAGATCGGCCACTGTCTCGCCGCAGTTATCGAATTTTACTTTGACGCGCCCATCGGCACCCACGGAAGCAATCTGGCCGGATAGACGCAAGGGCTCGACTACACATTCGCGCAGGTACAACTCCAGCACGCCCGGTGTATTGGCAACCGGCATGGCGCCTTTGTGCTGCCAAGCTGCACCTAATGCATTGAAGCGTACCGGCACCGCCTCGGGACGCGGATGACTGGCAGTCAGTATCTGCCCCACCAAATCCAACAATAGATTCACCTTCATATCGAGGCGAACGATATCGGCATGATAGGGCGTACGCTCATCGAGCTTCTCCGGCTGTCCATGCTCTTCCAATGCCGTGCAAGCCTGCAGCAGTTTCACATTGCGTTCGACAAAACTGCGCCGCGCCAGATCTGTAATTGGAGTATTCGAGGCATGCCAAGCGAGCGGCACCAGATCCTCATAGGCCAGCTCTTCGAACAAAACGATGGTATCTAAGCCTTCGTACATACCCGCAATGCTCGGTCCGAAATAATGGCTTTGTCAATCAATGCCGCAATGCATAGCCAGCGCCGTGCCAGCGTGAGCTGGCAATGGCATGCGCCACCACACGCATCAAGGCACGCTCCGATTCGGCCACAGCTTCCTGAGTCGCACGAATCTTGCGGTTCTGCTGCACATTGTCGGTTTCGACCAGGCACTCGAGTAACGAGCGACGCTTTTCCATACCGTCGAGCACACCTTCCCAGTTGCATTGCAGAGCCTGCTCAACCAGTTCGGCGGTGCAGGCCATTACTTTGCGAATCAAGTAATCTTGGAACTCATAGGTATCAATGCGTTCGTCGTCGCATACCGCCAGGGTATTAAAATTCATCGCTAACTCCTTGCGCGTCGTGCATCCATGGGAATCGAACCCCAAGCCGAGCGTATCTCGCCCAACAGACGCCCCACTTCATCGATGGCGTCCACATCGTTCTTCAAGTTAGCGAACATTACTCGGCGCGTCATATAGTCGTACAAGCGATCCAGATTGCCGGAGATTTCCCCGCCCTTGGAATGATCCAGACTCATCCGCAACTCATCGATGATCTGGTTAACGCGGTGTAGCGTGGCGGCCTTGCCGGTAACTTCATTCAACTTGATCTGAGTTTTCGCCAGATGCAGTCGCTCCAGAGCGCCATCCATCAACATGCAAATCAACTGATAGGGATCAGCAGCGTCCGATGCACCATGAGTGGCAACACTACGGTAGGCGGCAATACTGCTGGCGTTAGAATAAGCAGGCATGTCAGTGGCTCCAAACTTCCTACGAAGTGTATCGGCACCACAACGCCGGTCTTTATATATGAACGTCAAATATCCGCTGTACTTGCCGCGGTCATTTATTATTTGCTGGAGATAACGGCGACGAGCCGATGAGGGCGGCCATGTTGTAGTTCATTCACGACTCAGGGCTTCGCGAAAATGCCGGACAACGACTCAACCTGGTCCATGCCCTATGACTTAGGGCGCTGGATATTATTAGCCGGAGTCTTTATTCAACGCGTCGAATTGCTGGGTCAGATAGCTGGCGGTGTTCTGCAGCTTGGCCAGCAAGGTATCCATGGAGTTGAACTTAGTCAGGTAGCGCTGTTGCACTTTGGCAGTCCGCAGGTCGATCAAGTCCTGTTGCTTGTCGATGGCTTCCTGCCGATTATCCAGGGTCGTATCGCGTGCAGCGATGGAACCGCTGCTGGATAGCGCGTCGTCGAGCATGGAACTGACGCGCGCCAACAAACCGTTGCTACCGCTGATAACCTTGCTGACTGAAGTGAAATCGGCGCTCAAAGCACTCGACAATTTCTCTTCGTCCACCGACAGCTGACCACTAGCGTCGGTGGTCACCCCCAGGCTGGATAAGGATTTATAGATGCTGTTGATGCCGCTCACTTGATCGATCAACGCATGACTCAATTGGCGTGTAATACCGTTGTACAGCGGATCCCCAAGCAAGGCGCCAGCGGTTTGAGTGGAGGCATCGTAAGAACCCAGTGCCGCAATGGAGCTTTGCATGGTGTTGTAGGCTTTGACGAAATCCTGCACCAGAGTCGTCATATTGTCGGCATCATTGGCCACCGTGACCGATACCGTAGTGTTCTCATCTGCCGCCTGCAAATTCAAGGTAATGCCGTCGATGGCATCGCTAATTGTATTGCTGGAGCTGGTGTGATCTTCGCCGGCGACACTGATCAACGCATCGTTGGCTTCCTGCTCTTCGGTGTAATGCGTGGTATTGCCGCTGCCATAAGTCAATGCATCCAGACCACCATCGCCACCGGTTGTGGTGACGCTGATGGTGTTGGCAGCACCTGCCTTGTTGGAAGTCAGCGCCAGACGCGCCGAACCATCGCTGCCATAAATCAAACTGGCGCTTACAGTGGAGTTACCGCTGGCGTTGTTAATGGCATCGCGAATATTCGCCAGCGTCGTTTTCGAGCTGTCGATATCCACGTTGAAACTGCTGCTGCCCACACCAATGGTCAACTGACCATAGCCAACACTGGTGGTCTTGCCGCCGCTAAACGAGGTAGAGACCAACTGCTGCGCAGTGGCCAGCTCTTTGACGATCACTTTATAGGTGCCGGGTGCCGCACTGGCGCTGGCCTTGGCGGTCAACAGCGATTCCTTGCTGGAAGTCACCGAACGCGTGCTGTAGCTGGAGCTGGTTTTAAACGCCAACAACGATGCCTGAAACACCGATAACGCCGACTTGAGCGACGCCACCGCCGACACTTGAGTCGTAACCGCTGTCTGCTCGCGTGACAGGCGATTGTTAGCCGCACTCATTTCGGATTCAGTCAGCGTCGACACCAGGGTATCGATGTCCAGGCCCGAGCCGAGGCCGAGCGCCGTCAAAATGCCGTTAGAGCTTGAAGTAGAGCTGGTGGTCGTCATAAATCCGCCGCTATCCGAGTCCTGTTATCCGCATCACATGATGCACATCTCAAATCGCCGGCCCGCTACGCGCTGATATCCAGTACGCCCTGCGAGTCAGGTGCGCCGTCGGCGATTAAACGCGCCAGCCGCACTGCATCGACATCGGGTAATTGGTACAACACTTCCCCGGTATCGGCCGTTCTCACCGTAACTACACTCAAACCACTCAAATAATCGACACTGAGTTCCGGCGGTGTATTACGACTGGCGAAATGAGCTTGCAATTTTTGTACCGCCGCCTGCACTTCATGCGGCTGCACAACCTGTGAGGTCGATGTTGAAGCCAGGCTGTTCTTGCTGGCGGCCGAGCTCACCGAAGCAGCCGCCAAAGCGGCTTGCACATTCAAATCCGAACTTACTGCGTCTGTAGCCACGGTAGTTCTCCATTCGGATGTCGGCGCGGCATTGCGCTAGACATCAAGCAACATAATTCACTCGAAACTTATCAAAGACCAAAGGCGATGACAGCCTTGCGGCTGCCATCGCCCCCTGAGCCCGGGCGGTGCCCGACTCATTCGGTCTCTAAGCGCTCGTTACTGCAACAGCTTGAGGATGTTCTGCTGCGACGAGTTGGCCTGTGACAGCACCGAGATACCGGCCTGTTGCAGAACCTGCGAGCTGGTCATGCTGGCAGTTTCGGCAGCGAAGTCGGCGTCCTGGATTCGGCTGCGTGCAGCCGTCAGGTTTTCGCCCGCGGTCTCGGTGCTGGCGATGGCCGATTCGAAGCGGTTCTGGATAGCACCCAGGGTGCCGCGCAGTGTGTTCACTGAGTCGAGCGCCGCATCGATCTTCATGATGGCGTAGTTGGCATCGGCCTTCGAAGTCACGTCCAAGGTCGACAGGCTGCCGGTGGTCGCAGTGGCGCTGGCCAAACCGCTAACCGCAGCACCGATGGCGCTGGAAGACGTAGAAATCGTCAGGGTGTCGTTGGAAGCAATACGCAGCTGCTCAACACCGCTGCTATCCGTTTCCACCCAGGCGCTCAAACCCGACACATCGAGGTTGATCTGGTCAGCGAGGTCCTGTACGGAATCGAAGGTACCTTCGACGCTCACAGCGGTGCCGCTACCAACAGCAATGCTGACGCTGTAAGTCGCAGTAGCCGAGAAAGCCGAGCTGCCGCTGAACGAGCTGCCCGTGGTGTAAACACCGCCGATGTCAGCCTGACGTACGCTATCGCTCAGCGATACGCTGATCGATTCACCGGCATTGGCACCCACCTGGAAGGTGGCAGTGCCGAACGAACCGTCCAACACGCGACGGCCGTTGAAGGACGTCTGAGCGGCGGTGCGGTCGATTTCGGCCAGACGCTGTTGCACTTCGGCATCCAGCGCTTCGCGGTCGGAATCGGAGTTCGAGTCGTTGGCAGCCTGCACAGCCAGTTCGCGGATGCGTTGCAGGTTGTTGGTCAGTTCTTGCAGCGCGCCTTCAGCGGTCTGCGCCAGAGAGATACCGTCGTTCGCGTTACGAGCGGCCTGATTCATACCGCTGATCTGCGTGGTCATGCGGCTGGCAATGGCCAGACCGGCAGCGTCGTCGGCGGCCTTGTTAATGCGCAGACCCGAAGACAGACGTTCCATAGAGGTCGACAGACCGCTGTTGGACTTGGACAGATTGCGCTGAGCATTCAGCGACATCGTGTTGGTATTAATCACCAGTGACATGGATAAGCTCCTCTCAGTTTGCTAGGCCTGGCGTCCGAACACCCGTCCGGAACTAACCAGTGCGGTCGGTTTTCTTTCGCCAGGCCGCTGTTCAAGGGCTATATCGGAGAGTGCTTAGGGAACTTGAGGGATCAGCGTCGCATTTAGAAATATTGTGATGTCAGTCACGGTGACGCTGAAAACGGGAATTTGCGCTCAATTGCTATCGGTTAGCACCCACGCGATCTTGAGTGCGGAACGACCAGCGTTCCGCACTTTGCGGCCATGCGCTTTAAGCGTGCTCCACCATCACGAACTTGGTGATACCGCCACCATTCACGCCATCACCAATCGGCAGCACAGTGTGCTTGAGCTGCTCGATGATGCGATTGCAACCGTACAGATTGGTATCGATACCACCTTCGTAATAGTCGTCGAACAGAATGAACTTGCTGTCTTTCAAAGCTTCGTAGTCGGTGCGAATGGTCTCTACCGAATGACCACCGTCGATGAAGGCAAAATCAACCGCCATCGGCTTGAGCGTTTCGCGCGTATTGCCCGCCGTCAGCACATAGTCAAAGCCGGGATAGTCGCGCTTGAAATTATCAAGAAACTGCGACACCAACTCCTTGGTGTAGTGCGGTTTGACGTTCTTTTCTTCGGCATCGGTTTGATCATTGGCCTGTTCGAACAGATCGAACCCGTAGTAGGTAACGCGCGGCTGATGTTTGAGCGCCTCCTTGGCCATTTCCATGGCGCGATAGCCATTCCAGGTGCCGATCTCAGCAATGGTGGTCGGCTTGATCCGGGCGATCAAAGCATTGATCTGCGAATAGCGGCCACTGGTCATGCCCACCGGCGCAGTGGCGCTGCTGATCGTGCGGTTCTTCCTGGTTGGCGGCGCGGCGGGCTGTGGCACCGGCTGGCGATAATCGGTCTCGAAGGAATGGCCGGCCGCTTTGCGCTGCGGGCCTTTCAAATGATCCATGTAGCGCCCCAGCACCGAATTGACGAAGGGATGCATGGTGTCGGCAAACTCGGCGGAAATGTTGTAGCCGGTCAGTAAAGCACCGTCTTCAAAGGCTTTGCGCACCACGTCGTAGGCTTCACAGTCATGCCACGCACCCAAGTTGAAAATATCGCCGGTATTGAACAGATGCTCGTAGGCGTAGACGAAATTTTCATGCTGCTCGTGGCGCGTATCGTAACCGACGAAGCCGCATTCGCTGTACATGTGACTACGACCCAGATAGCAGGTATAGGCACCGTCCTTGAGCAGGGACTGGAAGAAGCCTTGCGGAATGGGTTGCTTGGCAATGGTGTCACCATCCACCCAGCATGCATAGCGGGTATCGACATTGCGCAACGCATGCGTGATGCAGAAAACTTTGTGACAAAACTTGATTGCGTCATAGTTGTAGTTATAGACCGGCTGCGCATCCTTGCGACGCACGATGCCATGCGCCAGCTCGAACTTGCCGAACTTGCGCTTGAAATCCACCAGTGCCTGGCTACTGCCGTGCAGATCGCGGTATTGGATCTTGGGATGAGAGAAATCGGGCGCAAAGCCATCGACATAGCACAGTAGCCGAACATCGGCCGGCAGACGCTGGCTGAAGCTGTGCAGCATATTGCGACCGTACTGTTCGTAACCTTTCGCATTGAAGGTGGTAAACAGCGTGACTTGTTCGTTATTGGCTGACATGGGAGGTATCCTTGAGCGTTTTAATTCGGATATGAGTGTTCGATTGAAAACCTGAGCGTTAACCGGCGGCCTTGAGCGGCGCCGGCGCCGCCTTTTCGTGACGCGTGTTATTCACCTCCAGCATGGCATTTCGATCCACCAACCATTCGGTGGCGTATTCGCAATTGGCATACTGGGTGAAGTACGGACCGCCGCTGGTGTAGTGCACATTGGCCGCGTCAGCCGAATAGGCATCGTAGCCGACCAAGTGATTCCAGCGATGCGGTAAGGCACCGATGAGACTGTCGTCGCCCAGCCATTTGAACTGGTGCAACTCCAACCCACTGGCGGTGTTGACAAACTCCGGCGTCAGCGCCCGACACTTGGCATTGTTGAACAGCATGACGCTGGACCAGTTCTTCTTCTCGTAACGGGTCTGCGGCTGATTCATGAATTTGGTGGTTTCAGTGGGCACGTGCTCATGCTTGATCACCTGCACGGCATAGCGCTCGTCACGCAACGCCCACAGTTTGGCGATGTCATCGCGGAACAGCATGTCGCAGTCCATGAATAGCGCCCAGCCCTGGTAGTCGCACAGATAAGGCGTCAAAAATCGGCTGAAAGAAAAATCGGTGGTCTGCAGCGGATGCCGCTCGCGGGTGTAAATGCCACCCAACTGCGAAATCATGATCGGCATGGTGCTCACCGGCTGCGAAGCACGCACGTTGATACTGTGCGCCAGAACCGAGTAAGCCACCGCCTCGCGGGAATCGTAGCCGATGAATACCTTGATCATGAGAGACCCCAATGTTTACTTGATATGGTTGATAGTGAGTTAAGCGAGGTATGCGCCTGACCATCAACCCGAGGCGCATGGGAGTGACATGGACTGCGACGACAATGGGTGCGGCGATAAACCGCCCCGCGTGCGCAATTAATCTGCGAAAATGTGGGGACATCATTGCCCGGCGGGATCAGCGCATGACGTCCGATAGCCAACAACTCATTCAACAGGCCATCAAATTGCAAAAAGCAGGCAAGCTGGATCAGGCCACCGGCCTGTACCTGCAGGTGCTGCAACGCGACCCCGACAACTTCGACGCATTGAATCTGTCCGGCGCTGCGGCGCTGCAAACCGGCGATGTCGTCACCGCCATCGATCTGATCAATCAGGCCCTGACGCGCGGCCGGCTGCCCAACGAAAAACTTGCCCAGCACAAACGACTGGGCGATGCCTACAACAACCTGGCCGTGGCGTTGCAGAAGCAACGACGCTTCGATGACGCGTTGGTTGCATTGCGCAAAGCGCTGGAATATCGGGGTAACGATGCGGACATGCTCGCCAACGTCGGCCTGCTGCTGAAAGAACTTGGGCAGTACGAAGAAAGCGAAGCCATGTTGCGTCGTTCGATTGCGCTGAATCCCCGACATGTGCGTGCGCTGATTGCACTGGGACTCATTCAGTACATCACTAGCAGGGGTACTGAAGCGGCTGACACGGTGTCTCAGGCTTTGCGTGCGGATCCGGGCAGTCCGGCCGGGCATACGCTGCAGGGCAACCTGCTGGTCGCACGCGGCCAGTTCGATGCGGCGCTGCGCAGCTTCGAAACGGCTCTGAGTCACGACGCCACATTTCCCGATGCCTTCTATAACCGCGGCCTGTTGTATTTGAATCTGGGTCGTTTCGGCCAGGCTTGGCACGACATTTATCACTACCATCCGACACGACGTGGCGTGAGCACCGTACATCAACCGCCGCTGCCGGCGCGCCTGGATGGCAAGCGAGTATTCGTCAATCGCAATCAGGGCATTGGCGATGAATTGTTCTACCTGCGCTTTCTGCCGGCATTGAAGGCGCGTGGTGCGTACATCGCCTATCGCACCGAAGATCGCATGCTCGGTTTCATGCAACGCCTTGGTCTGTTCGACGAATTGATTCCCTACGACGTCAAAAAATTTAACGCCGATCACATTGTGCTGCTGGATCACCTGCCCTTCCTGCTGCAGATGGGCGATGACGATGTGCCGCCCAGTCTCAAACTCATGGCGCAGCCGGATTCGTTGCGGCGCATGGCATTGCGTCTGCAAAAGGCCGGACCGGGTCCGTACCTGGGCGTGACCTGGCGTGCCGGACGCATGCGTAGCGAAGTGGATTTCAGAAAGGAATCCACGGAAATTCTGTTCAAGGAGATTGCGCCCGAACAACTGGGCGCGGCGCTGGCTCACTGGCCGGGTACGGTGCTGATCCTGCAACGCAATCCCATTGCCGATGAGGTCGCGCGCTTTCAACAGGCGCTGGGACGAACTGCTGTCGACTGCAGCGACATCAATAACGATCTGGAAGACATGCTGGCCTTGCTCAGCCTGATGGAACGCTACGTCACGGTCAGCAATACCAACCTGCATATGCGCGCCACTGTTGGTCTGCCCAGCCACGTGCTGGTGCCCCATCCGCCTGAATGGCGCTGGGGCGTGGGACCGGGCCGCTCGGCGTGGTTCCCCGAAAATCCGGTGTACCGGCAGAACAGCAGCGGCGATTGGCAGCCAGCGCTGGCGCAATTGAGTAGCGAACTGCTGCGCTGATTTACCCAAATCGTCGGCGCAGACAGGCCGCGCGCAATGCGCAGTGGCTTCAATGCTGTGATGACCGCCCGGGGCGCCCAGTGCGGCTGCCGCTTCTGACATGACCTTACCCAATCGTCGAAGAATTCGACCCGAGCGTTAGGAGCAAGGCGCATGCCAGACACCGGCAGCGACCTGTAAGTCATTGACTGCTATAAAGTTCGGCGTTAAATCGTAGTGTGATCTGGCGCACACACGCAGCAAGCGCCATAAATTTGACAGGCCGCAGAAACCAGAAAGGCGGGTACCAAACCCGCCCTTACACATCAACTGTAGTGGCCGGTTTAAAAACCGGCCAACCTTATTTGATGTAGTTAAACAACGATAGCTGGGCAATCTTGGCGTACGACTGTTGGGCCGCCTGCAGCCCAACGTACTGCTGACTCAAGCGACTCACCGCTGCGGCATAGTCGGAATCTTGCAGGCCGGACAGCGCCACGGTGATGTTGGCCAGCGTGTCTTCACGGGTGGTGTCGATAGTTTGCAGACTGGACAGTCGTACACCGACGCTGGTACGCACACTCAGCGTGTGCGTCTCGGCCTGCTCCAGCTGAGTCATCGCCGCATTCAGCGAATTCTGGTACTGCGCCTTCTGCGCATCGGTGTCTTGCGGCGCACTGATTGCCGCCGTCAATTTGTCGATGGTAGTGAAGATGTCTTCGTTGCTGCTATTGGCAATAGTGAAGCTGTCACCGTCGGCCGGCGTACCGGTCACGGTTAGCTGTGCGCCATTGAAATTAATCGCTGCACCTGCGGTGTAGGCGCCGGTAGCAACCGTATTGTTGCTGCTGTCGGTCACGGTCCAGTTACCGCCGTTGAAGCTCAGCGTGTAATCGTCGGCCACCCAGGCACTGCGATCGGCAATGCTGCCGTTGATCACACCGGTGCCGGTGTTGGTGCTGGTCGCACTGCTGGCAAACAAGCCATTGCCCGAAGCAATATTCATAAACACGGAATTGCCGGCGTCGCCATCCGACACATACTGCGAGCTGGAAACCTGCAGGCTGCGCGTCGCGGTGGCGCCCGAATACGCCACATTACCGGCGCTGTCGAGCGTGAACGGCTGCGTGCCCGAAGCGTAGCCGGAGAACAGATATTCGTTATTGGTGTCCTTACGATTGGCGAGATCCACCAACTGCGACTTCAGCGATTTCAATTCGGTGACAATGGAGTCGCGATCCGAAGCATTGAGCCCCGAGCTATTGGCCTGCACAGTCAACTCGTACACTCGTTGAATCGCGGTTTCGGTATCGGCCAGCGCCTGCTCTTCCAGATTCAGACGCGTGGTGGCCGCGGCACTGTTGCTGGCAAATTGCGTATTGGCAGCTTTCTGCTGCTCCAATTGCAGAATGCGCGTCATCGCCACCGGATCGTCCGAAGGCTTGTTGACCCGCTTGCCGCTCGACACTTCGGTCTGTGTTTTCGACAGTTCCGTTTGACGGCGCATCATCGCGCTCAAAGCGTTGCTATGAATTTGCGCGGTGGAAATTCGCATGGTTTATTCCTTAGCGGAGCGCTTGCATCAAGCTGTCGAACAATTGATTGGCCGTAGCAATCACCTGCGCCGCCGCCGCGTAGGCTTGCTGGTAGCGCACCAGGTTGGCGGCTTCCTCATCGAGGTTCACGCCGGAAATACCCTGTTGAATGCTCAGGTTGTCTTCATACAGGCTGGTCTGCACGCTGAGATTGCTTTGCGCATGCATGGACTTCACGCCCACATCGGAAATCCAGTTGTTCACCACATCATTGAGCGACTGCGTACCAGCCGCCGCATAGTCCTTATTGAGCAGATTTGCCATCAACAATGCATTGCGGTTGTCGCCGGTGCCGCCGGCATTGTTCTGCACCGTGAAAGTATCGCCGGTGGCGGGCGCGCCGGTGATGGTCACTTCCCAGCCGTTGACCGAAATCGGCTGACCGCTGGTGTACGTGTTGGTAGTGACACCGCCATCGGTGGTGTACGAGGTCGCAGATAGGAATTGAATGTTTACCGTGCTGCGCAACTGCGCATTGCTGGCATCGGTGACTACACCCTGTGTGATCGTGGCCTTGCCGGTGTTGCTGCTGCTAGCCGAGGCGATAATGGGCGCAGCTGCAGCCACCCCATTGGGATCGCTGAGTACGACACTCATACCGGTAATGGCGTTGGCCACCGGCTTGACCAAGAAACTATCGCCCACGGCCGCGGTGCCACTGACTTCAATCGAAAGGCCTTCGGCGGTGAATGGGCTGCTGGCAGTGCCATTGCCGCTCAAGGTCACAGCCGCACCGGTTCTGGCGTTCTTCAACGTCCAGCCGCCGGAAGTATTGGTCAGCACGTAATCGTCGCCAGTTAACGCGCCGACGTCACTACGTGTCACGGTGAGCGAGCCGCTACCGGTATTATTAATGCTGGCTGCCGCGCTGGCGCTACCGATCGAGAACATGTCGGCGCCTAGACTGCCATCCAAATCCATGCCGGCGTTCTGTTGATCGTTGACCATCTCGGCCAGCGAGGTCGCCACCAGACCCAATTTATTGGCGGCCGGATCCAGAATCTGGCTGCGGAAATCCAGCAAGCCGCCCACCGTGCCACCGCTCAAGGTGGAAGTAATGTTGTCGGTACCGATGGCGGTTTGCAGCGCCAGTTCCTGCCGCGAAGCATCGTAAGCATTGGTAACCGTCACCAGCTTGTTGGCAGTATTACCCACCACCAATGCCTGACCATTGCCGATGAAAACATTCGTCGAGCCATCATCCTGCGCCACAGTGCTGATGCCGACATGGGTGGATAACTGATCGATCAATGCATCGCGCTGATCGAGCATGTCATTGGGTGGCGCCGTGCCGCGCGATGAGGCGGCGCTGATCTGCGCATTCAAATCGGCAATGCTCTGTGCCAGGCCGCTGATGGTGACGGCTTCGCTACTTAGCTGCGAATTAACCTGCTTGCCCAGTTGATCCAGCTGGCTGCCATAAGCCTGCAACTGATCGGTCAAGGATTGCGCATTGGACAGCAACACCTGACGTTCAGAACTGGAGCTAGGCGAATTCGCCACGCTTTGGAAGGAGTTAAAGAAGCTTTGCAAGGTGGTGGATAGACCGGTGGTGGCATCACCGAACAGGTCATTCACCTGATCTGCCATAGAGGAGTAGATGTCCCACTGATTCATACTGCTGGAGGACGAACGCACCTGCGCCGCCACCAGATCGTCGTAAGTGCGTTTGATGGTGCTGACCGATACGCCGGTGCCGATATAGCCGCTGCCGGTGTAATTGGCATGCGAAGTCACCAGGGAAACCGATTGCCGGCTGTAACCGACTGTATTGGCGTTGGAAATATTGTGGCTGGTGGTGTCGAGTGCGGTCTGGAACGCCAGCAATCCCGAGACGCCAGTGGACATCATGCTAGACATGAGCAACCTCTATTCGCTTACTTGACCGCTGCATGCTCATACCTCTCCACCTATCGCCTTAACTATCGGCCAACTTTGTTGAAACTTGAGCCGCCGAAACCGGCACACCACGCAATGCCTGCACAGCACCGGCTACGGCATGCAGCTTGTTGGCGTACTGCGGATCGGTCGCATAACCACCCTGCTGTAAACCCTGAGCGAACTGCAGGCTGTCGCTACCGGCATTGCGCGCACCGGAATAACGGCGCGCCCCACCCACTAGCTGCGCATAGTCAGCAAAACAATCCGCCGGTGAGTCATACGCCTTGAAACGTTCGACCTTGTTCACCGCCACGCCCTGTTCGTATTCCAAGGTGGTGGCATCCAAATGCTTACCCTGCCATTCGCTGCTGGTCTTGATGCCGAACAAATTGAAACTGCTGCTGCCATCTGCGGCACAGGGCACGTGCTTGCCCCAACCGGTTTCCAACGCGGCATGCGCCACCAGCATGCTGGGATCGACGCCCAACTGCTTGGCAGCCTCCTGTGCCTGTGGCATCAGCTGTTGTACGAAGTCGGCAGGAGATGCAGGTGGCCAATTTTGCGTGGCAGCACTGCTTGCGCTGTCAGACTTGATGCTCGGCATCGAGCTGTTTAGCTGTGCCAGCGCAGCCAGTGAATCGAAAGAGCTCGAGCTATCGCTATCAGCATCTGAACCCTGATCAATCATGCTGCGCACTACATTCAACAACGCCTGACGATGCGCAGGATCATTGACCGCAGCGACATCGGTAGTGGTGGTCGTAGAACTGGTAGTTGCTGCAGTCGTTGCACCAGACGCCAAGCCGGTGCGCGACAATTGCTGCACCAACATATCAGCCAGCCCCATGCCCTTGCCTTTGGATAACTGCACGGCCAGCTGCTGGTCGTACATGCCCTGATAGAACTCCACATCATTACCACCAGTCAGCGAATCGCCAAAGCTGGCCGAGCGCATGCTCTTCAACATCATGTTGGTAAACAAGCTTTCGAACTGCTGCGCAGCCGCACGCAGAGCCTGCGGGCTTTCGGTTTTGGCATCGCGTTTCAACGCTGCCAGCGACCCGAAGTCGCCGTAGAAGGAAGCGTTGTTGACTGGAGTGCTCATGGTCTTAATTGATAATGGACAATTGATAGTTGATAACGGGGATAGAAATACGTGCCTGTGTGAATCTGATCTGCGATGCCTTTGCTTGCGTTGTCAATTGTCAATTAAATTACGATTAACTCAGCACGTAACGCGCCGGCCTGTTTTAAGGCTTCAAGAATCGCCACCAAGTCGCCAGGCGCAGCACCTACTTGATTCACTGCACGCACGATGGTGTCGAGATCGACGCCGGCATCGAACTTGAACATGCGCGCTTCGGGTTGTTCTACTTTGATGTCAGAACGCGGCACGGTCACGGTAGTGCCCTGCGCCAATGGGTTGGGCTGCGATACTTCGGCCTTCTCGGAAATGGTCACGGTCAACGAACCATGCGACACGGCAGCGGGCTTTACGCGCACTCGCGAACCGATCACTACCGTACCCGTGCGTGAATTCACAATGACGCGCGCGGGAGCTTCGCCGGGCTCGATTTCCAGTCCTTCAAGCACCGACACATAAGCAATACGCTGACTGGTATCGATCGGCGCCGCCACACGAATGGTCACCGCATCCATCGACTGTGCGGTGCCATCGCCCATCATCTTGTTGATGCCTTCAGTGAGGCGCGCCGAGGTGGTGAAGTCCGGCGTATTGAGATTGAGCGTGACATACGGGGTGGTCGCAAAATTACTGGTCACTTCGCGTTCCACCGATGCGCCGCTAGGAATGCGACCGGAGCTGGGCACATTGACGGTCACTTTTGAACCATCGCTACCCGACACGCCGAAACCACCTACCACCATATTGCCCTGAGCAATGGCATACACCTCGCCATCGATACCGCGCAGCGGTGTCATCAACAACGCACCGCCACGTAAACTGGCCGCATTACCAATGGAAGACACCGTGACATCCAACGCCTGACCCGGCTTGGCAAAGGCCGGCAATTCAGCCGTTACGGTTACAGCGGCCACATTCTTCAACTGCGGATTCACATCGCTGGGAATGGTCACGCCGAACTTGGCCAGCATGTTGCGAATACTTTGAATGGTAAAAGGCGCCTGCGAAGTTTGATCGCCGGTGCCGTTCAAACCCACCACCAAGCCGTAGCCCACCAGTTGATTGGTACGCACACCAGCGACACTGGCCAGATCCTTGACGCGCTCGGCATGCACCGGCAGCGCAGCCACCAGCATGATGAGCGTACCCAGCAAAGAGACAGTGAATTTACTGTTCATAACGTTGCTTCTATAAATCGGTTATCAAATGGCTGATTAAAACGGTCCATTAAAATGGAGTGAGCGGCGAATCGAAGAAGCGCGCCAACCAACCCTTGCTATTGGCATCCGCCAGCGCGCCCTGACCGCCATAAGCAATCGAGGCATTAGCCACCTTGGTGGACAGAATGGTGTTATCCGGCTGCACATCGACGGAACGCACGATGCCTTGAATGCGCACGTACTCACGACCTTGATTGATGGTGATCCACTTCTGACCCTGCACCAGCAGGTTGCCGTTGCTGTAGCGCTTGGCCACCGTTACGGTGACATCGCCCGCCAGAGTGTTGCTCTGCGCGCTATTGCCCTGACCGCTGAAATCGGAACTGTCTTCAATGCCGGCATTAAGAATGCTATTGCCACCAACGGTGATGGGACGACCCAGTACCGTGGTGCCGGCGCCCAGACTGGCATTGGTGCTCTTGGAAGTATTGGTGCTGGATTTTTTCGACGCGGTGGTGTTCTCCACCAGACGAATGGTCAGCACATCGCCAACGCGGCTGGCCACCGGATTTTCGAACAAAGCCACATCGCGGTTGGACTGATAAATACTGCCATTGGCCACGCGCGTATCCGGCTGCTCTTGCGGCAGGGCGATCGCGTAATCTTCATAGGAAGGCTGGGTCAATGCACAACCGCCGAGCGCCGCCAGCGACAGCAGTACAGCGCCGAGTGATTTGATACTGCGTGAAACCAACGAAGTGTTCATGAAGTTATCCATCGCGATTACAGGTTGTTGCTGACGAACTGCAGCATCTGATCGGTGGCGGTGATGGCCTTAGTGTTCATCTCATACGCACGCTGCGTCTGGATCATGTTCACCATTTCTTCCACCACATTGACGTTGGAAGATTCCACCGCGCCCTGTTGCAGACTGCCGAGACCATTCAGACCGGGTGTCGACAGCTGTGCCGAACCGCTGGCAGCGGATTCGGTCAGCAGGTTTTCACCACGCGCCTGCAAACCGGCAGGATTGATGAAGTCAGCCAACTGCAAGGTACCCACCTGCGTCGGTGAAGATTCACCCGCCAGCGTGGCACTCACCACGCCATCGGTGCTGATGGAAATACTTTGTGCGCCTTGCGGAATACTGATGCTGGGCTGCACGTTATAGCCGCTGGCTGTCACCAACTGGCCCTGCGAATTCAATTGAAAGCTGCCATCGCGGGTGTAGGCCAGCGAGCCATCAGGCAATGCCACTTGGAAGAAGCCGCGACCGGAAACAGCGACGTCCAAAGCGTTACCGGTTTGATTGAAGCTGCCCTGCGTATACACCTTCTCAGTGGCGACCACGCGCACACCGGTACCCAGATTCAAGCCGGAAGGGGCTTGTGTGTCCTGTGAAGTGGATGCGCCCACTTGACGCAGGTTCTGATACATCAGGTCTTCGAACACCGCGCGGTCTTTCTTGAAGCCCGTGGTGTTGACGTTGGCCAGGTTATTGGACACCACCGTCATCTGCGTCTGTTGCGCATCGAGTCCGGTCTTGGCGGCCCATAGTGCAGTATTCATTTCACGACCTCCGGTCGGGGTTTAAACGAAGTTCGCTGGGCGAGCTTCATATGCAAAAAGGAATTCATCTTCATGACATGCTCAGCAGTTTGGCGGTGGACTGGCCGTTTTCTTCGGCCGACTTCATCGCCTTCACCTGCAGTTCGAAACGACGCGACAGTTCGATCATCTGCACCATCGCATCGGCAATGTTGACGTTGCTCGATTCGAGCGCACCTGAAGTAACCGACACCGTGGCATCGCTGGCTGCCGGCGTTCCTGTCTTGCTGCGAAACAATCCATCGCTGCCGCGCGTCAACTCGCTGGCAGCCGGATTCACCAACTTGATGCGACCCACCGCCGCCATCGTGCTAGCTTGCTGGCCGGCCGGCACGATGGATACCGTACCATCGCGACCGACATTGATAGAGCTATACGGCGGCACGCTCACTGGACCGCCATCGCCCATCACCGGCAAACCCGATGCAGTGACCAGCATGCCGCTGGAATCCACATGCAGATCGCCGGCGCGCGTATAGGCTTCAGTGCCATCCGCCGCTTGCACCGCAAACCATCCCGAACCTTGAATGGCTATGTCCAATGCCTGACCTGTGCCGGTGATGGCGCCGCTGGTGCCATCGAAACCGATCGTGGCATCGGTTGAATACACACGCGAGGCATAGCCCGGACCTTGTACCGCACGACTCTGGAATGCCGACAGATCGGCTTTGAAACCGGTGGTGTTGGCATTGGCCAGGTTGTGATTGTTCGCCGTCTGGGCAATCAAGGTTTCCTTGGCGCCAGACATTGCGAGGTACAGATACTTATCCATAGCTATGGCTTGGTATGAGTTGGGCTAGGCGCGAATTAACGTGCCATGCTGATGATGGTTTCAGTGATCGACTTTTCGGTGGAGATCATCTGCGCGTTTGCTTGATAGTTGCGTTGCGCCACGATCATGTTCACCAGCTGCTTGGTCACGTCGACGTTCGACGATTCGGTAGCACCCGATTGCAGGCTGCCGAAACCGGAGGTGCCAGCTTCACCACGCACTGGCTGACCCGAAGCAAAAGTTTCCACCCAGTTGGTGTTGTCGACTTTCTGCAGGCCTTGTGGATTGGCGAAGGTCACGATGGCTACCTTGCCCAACGACACCGATTGGCCGTTGGTGAAGTTGGCCTGCACCACACCGCTGGCATCAACGCTGATGCCGGACAACTGACCCGTGGTGTAACCATCCTGAGTAATGCTGGACACACCAAACGAGCTGCCGTACTGCGTCGACTGTGTGAAATCGAAATCGATGCTCATCGCGGCGGCACCGGTGGTCGGCGTATACGAACCGAAATTGGTTACCGTCGTAGGCGAAGTCAGCGCACCGGAACTGGAATAGGTCAGCGTCTGCGCGGTGCCCACTGCGGTACCGTCAATATACAAATTAGTCTGCCATTCGTTGGGATTGGCGGTCTTCACGAAGTACAACGTGCTGGTGTGCGCGGCACCCAGTGAGTCATATACCGTCACCGAGGTTGACTTGTTAAAGCTGGCCGAATTAGTGGGATCGAAAGTGGTAACAGTTGGCTGACTGGCATCGGCCGGCAGGTTGAAAACAGTCTCCGCCTCTGTAGTCGCCGATGGTGGACTTTGATTGGTACTCAGCTGCACATCGCTCAAGGTGCTGGTGTTGAAGTTGCCGTTGTTGCTGGGCGGATATACCTGCAGACGCTGACCGGCAGCATTCACCACATTGCCGCTGGCATCAGTAGTGAATTCACCGGCACGGGTGTACTGAAGAGCACCGGCATCGCTGACCACGAAGAAACCCGAACCGTTGATGGCCAGATCCAGGCTGTTGCTGCTGGTGGAAATATTGCCCTGCGAGAACTGCTGCGCAATGGTGGACACGCGCACACCGTTACCAGTCTGCAAATTTGACACACCCTGCAACGAGGTGGAGAACAACTCAGAGAACTGGGTACGCGACTGCTTGTAGCCGGTGGTTTCCGAGTTGGCGATATTGTTGGCGGTTACATCGAGGTCCGACTGAGAAGCGGCAATGCCGCTAAGTGCGATACCGAAAGCCATGATTTTTCTCCAGTTAAATTCGTCTATTAAGAAAGCAAAAAATAAAACGGTTATCAGATCACCTGGCGCACATCGGACAAGCCGATGGAACCCAGCGAACTGGTGTTCAACAACAAACTGTTGTTGGTTGTATCAATCGTTACGCTAGCCACCTTGGTGCTCAGCAAGGTGTCAGCCGACACGCTCTGCCCTGCAACATTGGCGATGGCCTTGAAGTTGTATTTGCCCGCAGCCACTTGATTACCCGAATCATCCAGGCCATCCCAGGTGAAGGAAGTCAGATCGCTGCCGGCCGCCACGGTCATCTGCCTGACAACCTGGCCACTCTTGTCGGTGATGACCACATTGATATTGGAAGCATTGTCAGGCGTTTCAATCGCACCCGTGACGCTCTGACCGGCGCTGGTTGTGGTCATCGAGCTGCCCGACACCAGCACATCATGTCCTACCAATGAAGTGGCATTCACCGCCTGCGAATTGCGCATTTCACTGAGCAAGCTGGCCATTGAGCTATTCATTTCCTGAATGCCCGACACCGAAGAGAACTGCGCCAGCTGCGCGACGAATGCCGAGGAATCCTGCGGCTTGGTCGGATCCTGGTACTTCAACTGTGTGGTCATCAAAGTGATGAAGTCGTTGACGCCCAAGCTGGACATGCCCTTGCCTGCAGTAGTACTGGTGGTATTGGTAGTCGAGCCGGTGGAAGTTACGGTGGTCATATGTATGCCTGTATCCGATGCGATGGTTTCGAATTAACTTTGGTTCGTTAACTAGTTCACTGTTTTAACTATTGGCCCAACTTGAGCGTCGCCAACATCAACTCCTTAGATGTGTTCATCACTTCCACGTTGTTTTGGTAGGAACGCGAGGCGGAAATCATGTCCACCATCTCTTCCACCACGTTGACGTTGGAGCCGTACACATAGCCGTCGGCATTGGCCAGAGGATTGCCGGGTTCGTAGCGGGCTTCACCCTTGGCTTGATTTTGCGATATGCCGGTGACCTGCACGCTCTGGCCCTGGCTGGTATCACCGATGGCGGCTTGCACAGCCTTGAATACCGGATGACGCGCTTTGTAAGCCGCATCGGCGCTGCTAGCGACGCTGTCGGCGTTGGCAAGATTGCTGGCCGTCGTATTGAGTCGCACGGTCTGTGCGCTCATGCCCGAACCGGCGATATCGAAAATGTTGAATGAAGGCATAATTTATTCCCCAATAAGTACTGGCTCGTGAAGACTTACTGGCCGGTAATGGCGGTCATCAGCGAACGAAACTTGCCATTGAGAAAACTCAAACTGGCTTGATAACGAATGGCGTTCTGCGCGAAGTTGGCTTGCTCAACCTGCGAGTCGACGGTATTGCCATCCAACGAAGGCGCCAGCGGCACGCGATACTTCATGGCAGCAGTGCCGTCGGTGCTGTTGGCGCTCAATGCAATATGAGTGCCCTGAGCCGAACCGGTCTGTGAGCTTGCGTGTGTGGTATGCGCAGCAGCCAGAGGCAAGGAACCGCTTACATTGCTTTGCGTGGCAGCCAATGCCGTTTTGAAGTCGACATCCTGCGCCTTGTATCCCGGGGTATCGGCATTGGCCATGTTGGCAGCCAATACTTCACTGCGCAGCGCACTGACTTTAAGCGCCTGCGGATGGATACCGAGATATGTGTCGAAGGGCGATGGCATGGAAGCCTCCGTCAAAAAATCGTCTTGGCGGAGAATTAGCAATACGCATGCCAAACAGCGAAAACGCCCGTCAGAGGCGCTAAAACCAGCAAATCATGTGAAATTGTGTGATGCCGATCTCATGCGAGCGGCAGGGGCTTGCCGCCAGGAGGCAAGCAAGCGTCGCCGCCGAATTCTTGGCGGCGGGCGGCGGCAGGAAAATCGCCTGCCCTGCATGCATCGGCGCATTGCAGAAAAAATTAATGCCTCAGATATATAAATATGGCGTCCCTATGCATTCACTTCGCAGTTCATTGAAACCAGCGAGGCCATATTCCTAATCTCGGGCTGCATGGCATGGGGCTTGCTTTAGATGTGTTATGAATTTTTTTGCGTCAGAGAAACATCACATGCCTACTCATATGAGTACTGGAATGGATACTCGCGAAACTAAGCGAATGCAGCCCGGTCGTTGGACGCAGGGCTTGATGCTGGCTGCTGGGTTACTGAATTGCTCCGCATATGCGGCGACTTTTCAATCCTTGATCAGTATTCAAGGTATTGCCGAACAGCATGTGCGCGAACTGATGCCGGCCGACGGCCGCACCCGCGTGATTCACGCCGATCCACTAGACCAGCGTCTGCGCCTGGCTGTCTGCGGTACTACGCCTGAAGCCTTTCTGCCCAATGGCGCGAATTTAGGATCACGCGCCACGGTGGGCGTGCGCTGCAATCAAAACGGTTCGTGGACAGTGTATGTGCCTGTGAGCATCGAAACCGAAGTGGCGGTATTGATGCTGAATAAGGCACTGAGCCGGGATAGCGCCGTGACGGCTCAGGATGTTGAAATACGCACCCAGCGCGTCGCCGGCACCGGCAGTACTCAAGTACATGACCTCAGCGAATTGAAGGGACAGCGCCTAAAGCGCGATCTGGCTGCCGGCACGGCGCTGGCGCCGAACATGCTGCAACCGGAGATCCTGATTCGGCGTGGTCAACAGGTTACAGTGCTGGCCACGGTAGGCGGTATTGAAGTACGAACTCAAGCGGTGGCGCTGACCGAAGGGAGCGCCAACTCAAGAATCCGTGTCAAGAATCTCAATTCCGCTAAAGTTGTTGAGGGTTTGGTCGATACTCAAAATCAGGTTCGAGTCGTTCTATGAAGACGCGAACTGTGAATTCGGTAATAGCTGCTAAAGTTAGCGGCACATCGGCCGCTACAGCGGGCAAGAGAAGAGTCAGGAGTAAATCGTCGTGTCTACGAAAATCGGTGGTTTCGACAGTAGTCCGGTGCAAGTCAGCACTGGCCGTACCGTCAAGCGCGCTGGCGATTCCGGCAGTTCAGCAACGACTGCCCAATCCGGCAGCACGTCCGACACTCACATTACTGATTCAGCACGTAAGCTGGCTGCCTTGGAACAAGTGGTCCAAGACCTGCCCGCCGTCGATAACGCACGGGTTGAACAGGTTAGCGCCAAACTGGCGAACGGCAGCTATCAAATCGACTCCGAACGCATTGCCGACAAGCTGCTGCGCGCCGAGCAAGATCTGCCCGCCTGAATCGCTGCCCCCCTTTTGCATTGATACTAGTGAGGCGTTTGCATGACCATGGATGCCAGACTCTGCCACGCCCATCTTGATCGGTTGCTCACCGAAGAAGCGGCTATCCTGCAGCAGCTGCAAACGCTGCTCGACAAAGAACATCAACTGATTGTCAGCAACGAAATCGAAGCGCTCGACAGCGCCGGTAACGAACGCGAAGCCTACATTGGCGCCTTGCTGAAAATCGATTCCGAACGTCAAACCCTGTGTCGCGCCAGCGGCCGCAGTCCCGATAAGGTTGGGTTGGCCGATCTGTTGAAGTGGTGCGACCCTAGCGGCGCTTTGCAACGACGCTGGAAAACCAGTACTGAAACCATTCTTCAGTGCCGGACTTCAAACGATCGTAATGGCGCGCTGGTCAACAGCCGGCTGAAACGCGTCGAGGGTATGCTGGATACATTGAACGGCCAGAACGGCCGCGAATCCAAGGTCTATACCGCGCGCGGCAATGCTTATCAGCAGGCCAATGCCGGCCGCGTATTCAACGTTCAAGCTTGATGGAAATTATTGCGTCATTGCGCAGATACGCATGACGCCAATTCTTTATTGATTGTTCTTGTTCGAGCCAGGCGTTGCCTGCTTTAGCTTTTGCAGCAGCGCTTTATTGCGCAAATCAGCGCCACCGCCGCAATTATCGCAACCACCCACGCGCGGCGATAACCAAGAATACACACGCAACCCGAAAACACGCACCACTAGCGATAACAGCTTACGTTTTACAGCGACGGGACTGAGACTGTAGAGCGCATACACGGCGCTGCACAGCACCACCAATGCGATCAATAGTTTGTCCAGCCAGGACCACATCTCATGCTCCTGTGATTGCCAATGTCACTCGGTAAGTGATGAACGACGCCAGGTAAGCCAAGCCAAACAAGTAGGCGGCCATCAACAAAGGATAACGCCAGCTGTTGGTTTCACGTTTGACCGTGGCCAATGTCGACAGACATTGCGGCGCGAACACGTACCACACTAGAAAGGATAGCGCGGTTGCCAAACTCCATGATTGCGCAATCAAGGGGGCCAGAGCCGACTCTACATCATCGCCAGTAGCAGACAATGCATAAACCGTCCCTAGTGCACCCACTGCCACTTCGCGTGCCGCCAATCCCGGAATCAGAGCAATCGACATCTGCCAGTTGAAACCGATCGGCGCAAATACATTCGCCAGCATCGCTCCCAAACGGCCAGCATAGCTGTACTCAATGGCAGGACCTGTCGCGCCTTCTGGCGGCGCTGGAAAAGTGCTTAAAAACCACAGCAATACCATTAGCGCCAGAATGATGGTGCCGACGCGAGATAAAAAGATCTTCACTCGCTGCCACAACCCTATCATTACGTTACGCACCAACGGCAGATGGTATGCAGGCAGCTCCATCATCAAAGTCTGTACCTGGCTACGGAAAGCAGTGCGCTTCATCACCAAAGCCACCAGCATGGCGGCAACAATGGCGCCGACGTACAAACCTAGCAACACCAAGCCCTGGAACTCGACGCCTCCCCACAAGGTGCGTTGCGGGATGAAGGCGGCAATGATTAGTGCGTATACCGGCAAGCGAGCTGAGCAGGTCATCAGCGGTGCAATCATGATGGTGGTTAGACGATCACGCGGATCCTGGATGGTACGGGTCGCCATGATGCCGGGAATGGCGCAAGCAAAGCTCGACAGCAATGGAATGAAGGAACGACCCGATAGACCTACGCCGCCCATGAGTCGATCAAGCAGGAATGCGGCGCGCGGCAAGTAACCCGATTCTTCCAGCACCAGAATGAAGAAAAATAGAATGACAATCTGCGGTAAGAAGATAATGACGCTGCCGACACCGGCAACCACGCCATCCACAAGTAAGCTGCGCAACAGACTATCGGGCAATGTCGATTGCAGATATGCACCCAGGGCAGTAACGATTGAATCGATGCCATCCATCAGCGGCTGTGCCCAGGCAAATACCGCCTGGAACACCAGGAAAAGACATATCAACAGAATCAGCGGGCCCGCCACTGGATGCAGCACCACACGATCAATGCGGTCGGATACTTGCAGCGCATCAATATGATCTGCGCCCAACAAGCGTAATAAACGCTGCACTTCGGCATGATCGCGCGCGATCTGTTCCGGTGTCACTGGCGCTAACTGCCGCTCTGTTTGATCGATGCAGAGCACTTGACCATCCAGCTGCTGCAACAATTCATTCACACCACTGCGACGCAACCCCACGGTCTGTACTACTGGCATTCCTAACTCACGGGACAGTAGCTGCGCATCCAACTTCAAGCCATTGCGCTCTGCCAAGTCACTCATATTGAGCGCCAGGATCATGGGAACGCCGAATCGCCTCAGGCCAATTGCCAGTCGAAGGTGCTGGCGCAGATTGGTGGCGTCGACTACGCAAACAATTAGATCCGGTTGATCCTCACGAGCAAAGCGACCGGTAATAACATCCAGTGTCACTTTCTCATCAGGGGTTTCTGCTTCAAGGCCGTAAGCGCCGGGCAAGTCGAACACCCTCACCTGCTTACCTTCCGGCGTAGCGAGCAGGCCTTCCTTACGCTCTACCGTGACGCCTGCATAGTTGGCGACTTTCTGACGACTGCCAGTCAGCAAATTGAATAAAGCCGTTTTACCGCAGTTGGGATTCCCCACCAGCGCTACCACAGGCAAACGCGAATTCATCGCCACGCTGCTCATTGCTTAGGCCGACAAACTTTCAACATGGACGCTGATACAGACGGCCTCATGGCGACGCAGTGCAAAAGTAGAACTACCGATGCGAACGGCGATTGGATCACCACCAGGAACTCGCGCCAAGATGCGCACATATTCACCTGGCAGAAAGCCAATTTCCGCCAGACGTCTAGCGACGGCGGGTCCGACTTGACGGGAGTCGACGCTGGCGACGACGGCACGAGAACCATGGGGCAAATCTGCCAACGAAGCAGTCTCACGAACCATGACGGAGGTCATTTCTGCTGTTGCTACCACCCAATTACCCCTTGGGCGTTGCCCAGAAAGAGACGGCTATGTGCCGGGCGGATTATATATGAGAACGATTCGCATTAGCGCCAATTTTAATGGCGCGTTAGAGCGAATCCACATCGGGAAAATGTGCAATTGGTGAGTGCAGGTAACCCAAAGTTACCAATACTTCCGGGATAACTTGATCTAAACAATCACTAGGCTTGATTTATGGGCTGTAGGCCCGTTCGCCATGCGAGGCCAGATCCAGGCCTTCATTCTCGTGTTCATCGGAAACACGTAGTCCGTGCACGATGTCCAGCATCTTCAACAAGCCCCAGGTCACGGCGCCGCACCACAACATCACGAATCCCACACCCAGTGCCTGAATGCCGACCTGTGCGCCGATTGAAGATGCAACGGTAAACCCTGATCCTCCCATGGAAGTTGCAGCGAACACACCGGTCAGCAAAGAACCAATTACACCACCCACACCATGTACCGGTGAAACATCCAAAGAATCATCGATACTCAAAACGCGCTTGATTAATTGCGTCGCATAAAAACAGGCCACACCGGCCGTGAGACCGATGTAGACAGCGCTCAAGGGACTGACGAAGCCGGATGCAGGCGTAATCGTACCCAGGCCCGCCACCACACCGGTGAGAATGCCCAATACCGACGGTTTGCCGTAGCGCCACCATTCGACAATCATCCATGCAACCGCACCCGATGATGCCCCTATGTGCGTTGCCAGCACGGCGGAGGCCGCAGAACCACTCGCAGTTAAAGCGCTACCACCGTTAAAACCAAACCAACCTACCCACAACATTCCGGCACCTGCTGCGGTAAGCGGCAAGCTATGCGGAGGCATAGATACATGCGGAAAGCCACGACGCTTACCTAAATAGAGCGCAGCCACTAACGCGGCGGTTCCAGCAGTAACGTGAACAACAATGCCGCCAGCAAAATCCATTACGCCCAGTTTTGCCAACCAACCGCCCCCCCAAACCCAGTGAGCTACCGGTACATAAACCAGCAATAACCAGGCAAGACTGAAGACGATCGCCGCACTGTACTTGATACGTTCCGCGAAACCGCCGATCACCAACGCGGGAGTAATCACCGCAAATGTGAGTTGAAACATGAAAAACAGGTGCTCGGGAACGGTGCCAGTCAGTGATGTGGAAGTCACGCCCGACAGCCCCATCTTTTGCAAGCCGCCGATCCAAGCTTGCCATTGGCCACCATCAGCAAACGTCATCGAGTAGCCAACCAACAACCACAGCAATGAACCGCCTGCGGTAATTGCAAAGCACTGAATGATGATCGATAAGATGTTCTTTGAGCGAACCAAGCCGCCATAAAACAAGGCCAGGCCCGGCAGGGTCATGAACAGCACTAACGCAGTTGCTGTCAGCAGCCAGGCAATATCACTGGCGTTTGCTTGCGCTGGTTGAGCAACGCAAATTCCCGGCAACAAAAGCGAAGCAACGAGCGCCCATAGGCACTTGGAAGCCATATTCGGAGTCATACGTTGTTCTCTGGCAAATCTGGTTTTTTTCAAACATTCACTCGATGATGCGCGTTCGTCTGGTGCGAACTGAAGCATGGAGTGTTGCTCTCGAAGCGTAACACCAAACATCTGAAAATATTGGAGCAAAGAAAAACCCCTCTTCGTTTCCGAAGAGGGGTTTTCACATTAAGTGCCTGGCAGTGACCTACTCTTGCATGCCCAAAGGGCAAACTACCATCGGCGCAGAGCGTTTTCACTTCCGAGTTCGAAAAGGGATCGGGTGGTTCCCACTCGCTATGGCCGCCAGGCAAACCGGTTTTGACCCAACGCATCAGCTCAAGACTGAGTGCAGAGGATCAACAATTCGGAGTCGTTTTGACGCTGTCACATTCAGAGTAACGTTTTCACCATCACATGATCTCGCAAGATCATTGGGTGTTATATGGTCAAGTCTCACGGGCAATTAGTATTGGTTAGCTCAAGGTATTACTACCTGTACACACCCAACCTATCAACGTCGTAGTCTTCGACGGCCCTTTAGGGGAATTAAATTCCCAGGGAAACCTAATCTTGGGGGGGGCTTCTCGCTTAGATGCTTTCAGCGATTATCCCGTCCGTATATAGCTACCCGGCAGTGCCACTGGCGTGACAACCGGAACACCAGAGATACGTCCATCCCGGTCCTCTCGTACTAAGGACAGCTCACCCTCAAGTTTCCAACGCCCACGGTAGATAGGGACCGAACTGTCTCACGACGTTCTGAACCCAGCTCGCGTACCACTTTAAATGGCGAACAGCCATACCCTTGGGACCTGCTACAGCCCCAGGATGTGATGAGCCGACATCGAGGTGCCAAACTCCGCCGTCGATGTGGACTCTTGGGCGGAATAAGCCTGTTATCCCCGGAGTACCTTTTATCCGTTGAGCGATGGCCCTTCCATACAGAACCACCGGATCACTAAGACCTACTTTCGTATCTGTTCGACATGTCCGTCTCACAGTTAAGCACGCTTATGCCTTTGCACTCTAGAGCGCGATGACCGACCGCGCTGAGCGTACCATTGCACTCCTCCGTTACTCTTTGGGAGGAGACCGCCCCAGTCAAACTACCCACCATACACTGTCCCCAACCCGGATTACGGGCCAAGGTTAGAACTCCGAACATTTCAGGGTGGTATTTCAAGGTTGGCTCCACCTGAGCTAGCGCCCAGGCTTCAAAGCCTCCCACCTATCCTACACAGAAAGGTTCAAAGTTCAGTGTAAAGCTGTAGTAAAGGTTCACGGGGTCTTTCCGTCTTACCGCGGGAACGCCGCATCTTCACAGCGATTTCAACTTCACTGAGTCTCTGGTTGAGACAGTGTGGCCAGCGTTACGCCATTCGTGCAGGTCGGAACTTACCCGACAAGGAATTTCGCTACCTTAGGACCGTTATAGTTACGGCCGCCGTTTACCGGGGCTTCGATCAAGAGCTTCGCTTGCGCTAACCCCATCAATTAACCTTCCGGCACCGGGCAGGCGTCAGACCCTATACTTCCACTTACGTGTTCGCAGAGTCCTGTGTTTTTGATAAACAGTCGCAGCCACCGATTACCTGCGACCTTCAACCGCTGATGGAGTAAATCCACTTCACCGTCGAAGGCATACCTTCTCCCGAAGTTACGGTATCAATTTGCAGAGTTCCTTAACCAGAGTTCTCTCAAGCGCCTTGGTAGATTACCTACCCGCCCACCAGTGTCGGTTTTCGGTACGGTCCAATATGACCTGAAGCTTAGAGGCTTTTCCCGGGAGCTGGGCGTTATTCACTTCGACCAATAAAGATCTCGTCATCACATCTCAGGATATGAGTCACCGGATTTGCCTGGCGACTCTCCCTACATGCTTAAACAGACAACCAATGCCTGCTGAACTAGCCTTCTCCGTCACCCCATCGCAGTCATACCGGGCACAGGAATATTAACCTGTTTTCCATCGGCTACACCTTTCGGTCTCGTCTTAGGAACCGGCTTACCCTGCTCCGATTAACGTTGAGCAGGAACCCTTGGGCTTTCGGCGTGCGGGTTTTTCACCCGCATTAACGTTACTCATGTCAGCATTCGCACTTCTGATACCTCCAGCAAACCTCACAGTTCACCTTCACAGGCGTACAGAACGCTCCCCTACCACTTGCGCTTACGCGCAAATCCGCAGCTTCGGCTCATGGCTTGAGCCCCGTTATATCTTCCGCGCGGGCCGACTAGACCAGTGAGCTATTACGCTTTCTTTAAAGGATGGCTGCTTCTAAGCCAACCTCCTGGCTGTCTGTGCCTTCCCACATCGTTCACCACTTAGCCATGAATTTGGGGCCTTAGCTGGCGGTCTGGGTTATTTCCCTCTTCACAACGGACGTTAGCACCCGCTGTGTGTCTCCCGTGCTTTGACTTTCCGGTATTCGGAGTTTGCATAGATTTGCTAAGTCGGGATGACCCGCTAGTCTAAACAGTGCTCTACCCCCGGAAGTGACCACACGAGGCACTACCTAAATAGCTTTCGGGGAGAACCAGCTATCGCCGGCCTTGATTAGCCTTTCACTCCTATCCACACCTCA
>JASGLD010000001.1:0-272500 GCA_049840395.1 Steroidobacteraceae bacterium | reverse complement strand
GATTTGGGCTCATCTATTAGCGCCAGGCCTTGCGGTCCCCGGCTTTCCACCGTAGTGCGTATGCGGTATTAGCCCGAGTTTCCCCGGGTTATCCCCCACTAATAGGCAGATTCCCAAATATTGCTCACCCGTCCGCCGCTCGCCGCCAGGTTACCCCGCGCTGCCGCTCGACTTGCATGTGTTAGGCACGCCGCCAGCGTTCAATCTGAGCCAGGATCAAACTCTTCACTTAAAAGCAAAAGCTTTAAGATCAGAAGCTTTCTCCAATAACTCTACTGGCTATTGGTTACTCGCCATCAATCGTTGAAACGAACGACGCGAGTCCCCACACAAATTACCTGTTACGTTCTTAAAGAGCTGCACAACTTTCGCTGCACTTAGAAGCGGAACTTTAAATCGTTTCGCTTATCGCTGTCAACAATCTTTTTTACAGCTTGTTGATTTTGCTGCAACTTTCGCCGCAGCCAGAAGCGGAACTTTAAATCGTTTCGCACCTGCGTGTCAACATTTTCTAATCACTAAAAATCAGATTTTGTTGACACCTCTCTGCTCGTTTTCAGCTTCTTTTCAAGCGTCCCGCTGCAGAGAGGGCGCGCAGTTTACATTCGATTGCTTGAGTGTCAACAGCTTTTCGAAAATTCTTTTTCGAGCCGTATTTTCACGAGTAAAACTCAATCCACGCGGACGATTTCAATCTCTGCAGCACTGCGCTTGCCGACTTGAACGAGATAACTAGCATTGGCCGCGAGCGCTGCCTTGGTATTGCTTACCTTCTCACCATTGATGCGCACTCCACCTTGCTCAATCAGACGTACAGCAGCTGAACCGCTGGCCGCAAGCCCCGACTGCTTCAGAACCTGAGACAAGGGCAATTCCTCCGCCTTTGTTTCCAGCCGCTTTTTCTCAACCTCTTCAGGTAACGCGCCTTTTTGGAAGCGTGCAACGAATTGAGCCAAGGCCCCCTCTGCGGCTGCCCGATTATGGAAACGAGCCACTAATTCCTGAGCCAATTCAAATTTCACATCACGTGGATTCCTACCATCCGCCACTTCTTGCTTCAATTTCTGCAGGTCAGCATTCACGCGAAATGACAGCAAATCGAAATACCGCCACATCAATTCATCGGAAATCGACATGAGCTTGCCGAACATTTCATTGGGCTCATCGGTAATACCAATGTAGTTGCCCAGTGATTTAGACATTTTGTTCACCCCATCCAGGCCCTCCAATAAAGGCGTCGTCAGAACCACTTGGGGCTCTTGACCATACAGCTCCTGCAATTGGCGCCCCACCAACAAATTGAATTTCTGATCCGTACCCCCTAACTCAACGTCCGCTTTCAGCACAACCGAGTCGTATCCCTGCACAAGGGGGTAAAGGAATTCATGAATGGCAATAGGCTGACCACCCTTATAGCGTTTGCTGAAATCATCACGCTCCAGCATACGAGCCACGGTGTGCTTGCCGGCCAGCTGAATCAACCCAGCCGCCGTCATTTCGCCCATCCAGCGGGAATTGAATTCAATCCGCGTTTTTTCAGGGTCTAAGATTTTGAAAACTTGCTTTTGATAGGTCGCGGCATTTGCCTTCACCGCTTCAGGGGTAAGCGGCGGTCGAGTCGCATTTCGACCGGTAGGATCGCCAATTAACCCAGTGAAATCGCCAATCAAAAATACAACTTGGTGCCCCAGATCCTGAAAGCGACGCAGCTTATTGATTAGTACCGTGTGCCCCAAGTGCAGATCAGGAGCCGTAGGATCGAAGCCAGCCTTCACGACTAAGGGCTTGCCGCGCTTCAGTTTTTTCAGCAGTTCAGCCTCAAGCAGCAGCTCGGACACTCCACGCTGCAATTCGGCAATTTGTGCTTCGGGCGCCATTACACTCACTCACATTCCTCCAAATGCGCCCAAGCTAAATACCTTAGTTCGCCCGGGCAAATATCCGGGGACTGTAGGGGGTGTTAGCTCTCTGCGCAAACCCCGGCCATCAATTCTGCACATAACTTTGTGGCTTGGTCGGTTGACTCAATTGTGTGCAACACCTAAGTTTCACCCTTTGATGATCGAGCTGGAGACTTGATTTCAGTGGCAAAAACAACCCACCAAGACTCAGTGCCCACGCGCGGCAAATTTTCCTACGTAAAGTGGGCGACGTTTGGTTTGCTGCTGCCCGTTGCAGGCGGCATGATCGCCTATCAAATATTTTCGGCAGGCAAGCCAACGTTAGATCTTCCCATTGATCTGGCTCAGCTCACCAAGCAAGCCACTCCTGAGCTGCCAATACCAGCCTTGCCATCCAAGGAAGCAGATACGGCCTTAGTGAATACCGTCGAATTCGTGGTCAGACGGAATGACACTTTGGAACGAATTTTCAGGCAGCTGCAGCTCAACCTAAAAGACTTAGCCACCATCCGTGAATTGCCGGAGGTAACCCGAGCCCTAGACATCCTTAGACCCGGCGACCCTATTACTTTCGTACATACCGGCACCGGAGAGCTACAAGGTCTGTCACGCCAGGTCTCCGACACCTCGAAACTTTCCGTCACCCGCAATGGCGATGGCTTTACGGCAGAGCTCATCAATACGCCGCTGACCATTAAAGTTGCCAGCCTGCACGGCACCGTCGATAGCTCGCTGTTCAACTCTGCTCGCAAAGCAGGGTTGAGCGCCGATTTGATCATGCGTCTGGCCAATGACATTTTCGGCTGGGACATCGATTTCGCGCTGGATATACAGCGCGGCGACACCTTTAACGTTGTTTACGAAAAACAATATCGCAATAATGATTTCGTCAGCGACGGACGGATTCTGGCTGCAGAATTCATCAATGATGGGCATGTCTATCGCGCCATTCGCTTCGATTCCGCCGATGGTCAAGTCAGCAATTACTTCACGCCCGAAGGCCGCAGCATGCATAAGCAATTCCTGCGCGCCCCTGTGGACTTCACTCGCATCAGTTCGGGCTTCAGCCTGGCGCGACTACATCCCATCCTGAATACCATTCGCGCCCACAAAGGCGTGGACTATGCCGCCGCCACCGGCACCCCCATCAAGGCGGCTGGCGACGGCAAGATCAGCTTCCAGGGCGTACAAAATGGCTATGGCAATGTGGTTATATTGGATCACGGCGCCGGCATCACCACTTTGTATGGGCACATGTCGCGCTTCGCCAAGGGCATAGGTAACGGCAGCCGCGTCAAGCAAGGCGACACCATTGGCTATGTGGGCATGACCGGCGCAGCGACCGGCCCGCATCTGCACTATGAATACCGTATCAACGGCTCCTATAAAGACCCACGAACGGTACCACTGCCGAATGCCGCTCCAATTGCCCCCGCCTATGCGGCCGATTTCCGCCGTCAGGCAGATTCGATGCTGACCAGCCTGGATCGCACCGCGCAGCGCGCTGTATTGGTGGGACCGCCTCGCGGTCGCTAACAGACCAGCGGGCTGCGCCCGCTGTCACACTTGTGTCATACGCCGCAGCGTATGCTTTGGGCATAATTGTCCCAGAGACATACGCATGCTCGATGTGAATCTGCAATCTCCTGAACTCTTCATCAATCGCGAGCTATCTCTACTCGCCTTCAACGAACGTGTCTTGGCGCAGGCCGGCGACGCCAGCCTGCCGTTACTGGAACGCTTTCGCTTTCTATGTATTTCCTGCGCCAATCTCGATGAATTTTTTGAGATTCGCGTCGCCGGCCTGCAGCAACGCCTGGAATTAGGTTCCACTGCAGGCGGCCCGGATGGCCTGAGCGCCCAAGAACAACTCGATGCCATTCATCGCCGCACCGCAGCGCTGGTAGACGATCAGTATCAACTACTCAACCAAACTCTATTTCCGGCATTGGAAGTTGAGGGCATCCGCTTCGTCAACGCCCGGACCATGACAGCACAGCAACGCGAATGGCTGGCGTCCTACTTTGCTTCGGAAGTGGAGCCGGTCCTGACGCCGCTAGGCCTGGACCCTGCCCGTCCCTTCCCACGCATTCAGAACAAGAGCCTGAACTTCATTGTACGCCTCAGCGGCAGCGATGCTTTTGGCCGCGACGTGGAACTGGCAGTGGTGCAAGTGCCCCGCACACTACCCCGAGTTATTCGCCTGCCGCCGACCGCAGATGCACCTAATGCAACCTGTTTTGTGTTCCTGTCCGCAATCGTGTCGACCTTCGTGGCCGAACTGTTCAGCGGCATGGAAGTCGAGGGCTGCTGGCAATTCCGCGTCACGCGCAACAGCGACCTGTTCGTCGATGACGAAGAAGTCGAAGACATGCTACGTGCGGTTGAAGGCGAGTTAGCGCATCGTCGTTATGGGGATGCGGTGCGCTTGGAAACATTGACCGACTGCCCAACCGACATTAGTCAGTTCCTACTACAACACTTCGAGCTTCATCAGGATGACCTGTACCAGGTCAATGGCCCGGTGAATCTCAATCGATTGATGGCGATCTACGATCTGGTCGACCGCCCCGATCTGAAATTCCAGCCCTTCACGCCAGCCATTCCCAGCAGCCTGAGCAACAAAGACGAGATGTTCTCAGTGATTCGCGAACGCGATGTGCTGCTGTTCCATCCCTATCAATCGTTCGCCCCCATCATCGATTTCCTACGTCAGGCCAGCACCGATCCTCATGTCGTGGCCATAAAACAGACCCTGTATCGCACCGGGCCCGATTCTCCGGTCGTCGATGCCTTGGTGCATGCTGCCCGCGCCGGCAAGGAAGTCACAGTAATCATTGAGATCATGGCGCGCTTTGATGAAGAGGCCAACATCAAATTGGCCAACCGACTGCAGGAGGCTGGCGCGCATGTCATGTACGGTGTGGTGGGCTATAAGACGCACGCCAAACTCATCATGGTCGTACGCCGCGAACAGGGCATGCTGCGGCGCTACTGCCATCTTGGTACCGGCAACTACCATCCCAAGACATCACGCGCTTATACCGACTACGGCTTGCTCACCGCGGATAAAAGCATCGGTGAGGATCTGCACGAAATATTTTTGCAGCTCACCAGCCCCAGCCGGGCAGCACAATTGAAAAAATTGCTGCAATCGCCCTTCACGCTGCATCCGGCATTGCTGGAAAAGATCGAACGTGAAATCGACTTGGCGAAACAGGAGCGCCCAGCGCGCATCATTGCCAAGATGAATGCGTTGATCGACCCCCAAATCATCCAGGCGCTTTACCAAGCCTCCATGGCCGGGGTAAAGGTCGATCTGATCGTGCGCGGCATCTGCGCCTTACGACCGGGTGTCAAAGGGGTTTCCGACAACATCAGCGTGCGCTCGATCGTCGGCCGCTTCCTGGAACACTCGCGTGTCTATTACTTCCATAACGACGGTGATGCCGATTTGTACTTGGCCAGCGCCGATTGGATGGAGCGTAACTTTTTCCGCCGGGTAGAAGTGGCCTTCCCGATTCGGGATCAACGCTATCGCGACCGCATCATTCGCGATCTGGAAAAATATCTGACGGACAACACCCAGGCTTGGGTGCTGCAAAGTAATGGCGAATACGTGAGGGCAAGTACAGAGAATGCTCAGCCGGTCTGCGCGCAGCAGGACTTTTTGAATCGCATCAGTCACAAGCACTCGTAGCGGAACAAACTTCCGCCATTGAGCACTTCAGTCACTCCGGTTGCGTGAGCGGGCGCGTGACCACCAGATCATCGCGATGAATCATTTCGTCGCGACCGCGATATCCCAGCAATTGCTCAATCTCGGTCGACTGCCGCCCCATGATGCGCTCGGCATCGACGCTGGAGTACGCCGATAGCCCGCGCGCCACCTCGATACCCTCGGCAGAACGCACCAACACCGCGTCACCTCGCTCGAATCGGCCGCTGACCTTCTTCACCCCGGCCGGCAGCAAACTCTTGCCGCGACTAAGCGCGCTCAACGCCCCCGCATCGATAACCAACTCGCCGGCGGGTTTCAAAGTGCCGGCAATCCACTGTTTGCGCACCGTGGCCGGATTGACATCCGGATAGAACCACGAGCAACGCGCGCCCTCGGCAATACGCTTGAGGGGATGCAGCTCCTTACCCAGCGACACGCACATGTGACAACCGGCCGCCACTGCAATCTTGGCCGCCGCCACCTTGGTGGCCATGCCACCGGAACCGACGTCCGAAGAAACTCCACCGGCCATGGCCTCGATCTCAGCGGTGATGCCATGGACTTCCGGAATGAAGCGCGCATTGGGATCGCGCGTGGGATCGGCGGTGTACAGCCCGTCCACGTCGGACAACAACACCAGACAATCGGCGCTGATCATCTGCGCCACGCGTGCGGCCAGCCGGTCATTATCGCCATAGCGAATCTCAGCGGTGGCCACGGTGTCGTTTTCGTTGATGACCGGAATCGAACCCAACTTGAGCAAGGTGTTCAAGGTGCTGCGCGCGTTCAAGTAGCGATGGCGCTGTTCGGTGTCACCGAAGGTCAGCAGGATCTGCGCCACGGTCAGCTCGTGTTGCTGCAAGGCTTCGGTCCAGGCATGAGCCAGCCGGATTTGTCCTACAGCCGCAGCCGCCTGACTCTCTTCCAGTTTAAGTTTGCCCGGCGCCAATCCCAGCTGACGCCGACCTAAAGCAATCGCTCCAGAGGACACCAACAGCACCTCCTGGCCGTTAGCACGCAACTGCTGAATATCCTGCGCCAGTGTTTCCAACCAACTGCGGTGCACCTGCCCGGTGCTGCGCTCCACCAATAACGAGGAACCCACCTTGACGACAATGCGCCGCGCGCGCAGTAGTGGACTACGAGTCGCGTCGATTGGTGCGTTGCTGGATTGGTCGGCAGGCGTGGAAGACATTGCGTTGATCCCATGGAAGCGGCGCGGAGTCTAGGGCCTGCCGCCAAACTAATCCATGGCCGAGTAGTCATCCAGCAAGCTCCTCGCTGTGCACGATAAAATCTTCGTCCGTCGCTTTCCGATTATTGAATGCCGTCTTATAACTGCCTAATATCCCGGAGCCTTAGCCAGCCGTTCTTATTCGAGGTGTCACGTGGGTAGAGATTTTGATCCGGTACCAGGGCAGTGGTACGAAGATCTGGAGGAGGAGAGTCTGTTCCAGGTTCTGTCGGTCGATCCGGATGAAGAACTGGTACAGATTCAGCATGAAGATGGCGAGATCGAAGAATTCGACCTCGACACCTGGCATGAACTGGATCTGGACAAGGGCGAAGAGCCCGAAGGCTGGTCCGGTTCTGAAGATGACGAGGATGAGGACGAAGACGACGACTGGGAAGAAGACGAAGAAGAGGAAGACGACGATTGGGACGACGATGAAGACGACATGGATGACGACGACGATTACGACGATCGCGAATAACCGCGCCTCATTCGTCCAAGAATGAATACAACGCCGGACACCGCAGGTGCTCCGGCGTTTGTTTTTCAGCAATTCGAATGTTGCGAGCTGAGCTTAGCCCACTGGACAGGGCGAGCTCATGATCTGCCAGCGCTCATCCCATGCTAACCAATCCGTTGTGGCCCCCTCCGCAAGCTGCACCTCGATACGACTATCCTGCCGCCAATTGCAGGTCTCGATGGCATATTGCCGACCCCAGCGTTGCAACAAGTGCCAGCCCTCCACGGAAGTACGCAACACGGCCTTGAAGCGTTCCACGCCGTGCCAGAGCTGTTCCTGCATCAAGATGCTCTGCAACTGCGACAGGTCGAACAACACCTCACCGGGCACACGCCAGCCACAGGCCGAGCGCCCCAGCAGTTGCTGCGCGGTCGCCAGCACATCGGCATTGCCCAACCGTAATTGTCGCGCTACAAGTTGCGGCGCGTGCTCATGCGCATCAGGCAGCTGCTTGGCTGTCAGGGCGTATTGATGCGCGAGCGGCCGTAGCGGTAATTGGAAATTGAATGCGGCCTTGGGCGGCGCCAGCGCCTGTGCGGGCAAGTCACCACACCGACTACAACCCACAAAGCGCTTTGCTGGAAATAACGCCAACGCCCATTGCATGAATTTCTCGCGCGCGGCCGCATCCACCAACTCGGCCTTGGACAGCACGACCACGTCCGCAGCATCCACCTGCGCACGCATCACATCATCCAGCCCCGACTCGACACCACGCTGCGCATCCAGCAAGGCAACGGTGCTGCACAACTCAATAGCGCCGCTGCGCGCGAATAAACGCAACTCTTCAATGATGGCTCCCGGATGACCAATTCCCGAAGGTTCAACCAGAATACGTGCCGGCCATCGCTCACTCGGCAACGACAGAACACCGGACAGCTGCCGTCGAAAATCCTCTTCACCCGTACAGCACAGACAACCGCCGGGAATCATGCGTACGTCATAAGCACCACGAGCCGCAGCGGCCAAGGTCAGCGCATCAATGCCGGTATCGGTGAACTCGTTAAGAATCACCAGCCATGACTCATCCACGGGCTTATCGGCCAGCAAGCGCGCAATAACGCTGGTCTTACCGGCGCCTAACGCACCCGTAATGACATTGACAGGGATGGGGGAATTTGATGAGGACATGATGCGCGTGCTGAGATTCGGCGCGCATGGTACGCGCCTGAGAATGGCCGCGCATCCATCATGCAAGCGCACGCTGCCATCGAATGTTCGCAGCATCGCTTCAGTCGGCGTGAACGCTTATGCTGCGCTTCCCTTCTTGTCATGGTTCAGGTCATGAACTCGCGCCCCATCACCATTGGCATTCTTAACGTCTCGGATCGCGCCAGTGCCGGCGTGTATGAAGACATTCCGGGCAAGGCCTGCGCCGAATTGCTGCGTGAATGGCTGAATTCCCCCTTCGAACTGGAGTACAAGATCGTGCCTGACGAACAGGCGGTATTGGAAGCGGAGCTTAAACGCATGGCCGATGAGGTCGGCTGCGCGTTAATCGTCACTACCGGCGGCACGGGACCGGCGCCGCGCGATGTCACGCCGGAAGCCACCGTTGCGGTCTGCGACAAACTGCTGCCGGGCTTTGGTGAATTAATGCGCAACGCCTCGCTGAAATACGTTCCTACCGCCATCCTGTCACGACAAACAGCCGGCACACGCGGCAAGACCTTGATCATCAACCTGCCGGGCAAGCCCAAGTCGATCAAAGAAAATCTGGAAGTGGTCTTTCCTGCCGTGCCCTACTGCATCGATTTGATTGGCGGTCCACGTCTGGAAACCAACGAAGCCGTCATGAAGGCATTCCGGCCCGTCGGCAAGTAGCAGGCGACTGCGAAGGCTAACGTTTAGCCTTCCCCTGCCATACCGCCATCATGTCGGCTGAACCTTGGTTGCGCACACCATTGTCGCTGAGTATCTGCTCGGTCGCCGCAACCATTTCCTGTCTGGGAAAAACCAAGGTACCACTGCCCGATTCTTCAAATTTGAATACCACGAACTCATCCTTCGAATCGCGCAGCAAGGCCACCAGATGCGCCAAGCTACGCACACGCACGCCGTTGACCGAGTTCAATACACTGCTGCTGTGCGAGCCATAACCCACCGACAACTTATGCGAGAAGAACGAGTTGGAGACCATTACCAGCTCATCCCGATCGGCATCCGGCGGCGCACTGCGCTGAGTCAATAGCGGACTGCGCAGCAGGGTTAGCGCATTCAAAGCGGTCGCGTTACCGGTAAACAAGGACAGAAACTGCTCGCTCACCGATGAGAACACGATAGGCCCATAAATGAAGTACGACGGATAGCTGCTGCCCAGGTCGGCAATCAACAAGGGACGCGTCGTCAGCAACGGCACCCTCACCTGCAGCTTCTTGCCGGCGCGCACCACATCCAGTGCAATCTCGTTATTGCTGGCCTTGCTCTGCAATAAATACTGGAACCGCAAACGCAGATTGTTTTCCAGATTGATCATGCCCTCATTGTCGATGGGCTTATCGGCAATTTGCGTAATCACATCCCATTCCTTGAGTGGATAACGACTGTCATCACCACGCGGATTGCACACAACAATGCCGGTTACCGAGCCATCCAATTTCAGATAGGTCCGCAGCGCCGCATTCTGCAAGGGTTGAAACTCATCGAACATTGCAGGCTTGCCATCGTAGCGACCATCTTTCACATCGTTGAGAAACAGCTCGATTTCCTCATTGGGAATGATGTAGCCGATATTCTGCGCATTGGTAGCGCGACTGAAGGCCAGGCCCACCATCTTATTGCCGGCCACCACCGGCCCACCGCTATTGCCGGGATTGATGGCCGCATCCACCTGAATACGCAAGCCGCCAAAACTGCTGGTGTAGTTCACGAACTCGATGCGCGAAACGATGCCCTTGGTGATGGACAGCGATGCGCCGCCAGTAGGATAACCATAGGCCATCACTTCATCTTTGACGCCGGGCAACGCGCTACTGCGCGCCAAAGCCGGATGCGTATCGAAGAATGATTCGTCTTCCAGCTTCAACACCGCCAGATCAATGCCCGGCGCAATGGCCTCAATCTGCGCAGTGAGCTTGGTGCCCGATTGATTGGCCTGCACTTGAATCTGACTGGCGTAAATCACCGCGTGTGCATTAGTCAAAATCCGCCGGCCTTCAATCACTACGCCGGAAGCGGTCGCTTCGGCGGCATTTTGTTTGCTCCACGGCTTGCGGAAATCGGGCGCCTGCAACGTCGAGAAGATCTTCACCGTTGCGTTCTCGATTTCATTTGCCGCCGTATCCGCCGCCCGCACTGGCGTAGCGGTAAAGCCAAGCAAAACAAAACTAGCGAGGGCGCAGAGTATCGTCTGCAAACTGATCAGGCGCATGGGAACTCCATTTACATGTGACTGCGATGCGAGCCGTGGCGTCCTTGGTTTTCTTTAATGCACGGACGTCGGCACTTGAGTCTCGCGCAAAGCGCCCTGCCGAGCAAGATTTCGGATGCGGCCTTGTATTTGGACTTGTCGACTCAACCGCCGAGCAGTTGCACGAATTACTCGAACTTCAGCTTGAAGCCCACAGCTTTCAGCAAGTCAGTTTCCTGTTCAAGATCAGCGCGCGTCAGGGGATGATCATCAAGCCAGCGCGCAGGAAACCCCAGTTCCAGCGTACGCAGCCGCGCAGCCACTTTGATCTCAGGTAACGGCGCCTTGCTGCGACCGCGATTCAACAACACCGCGAGACGCAACAACACGATCAATAGTTCAGCCTTCAAATGCCAGGGCGGCACCAACTCTTCAAGGGTTTGCAAACTCAATTTGCGACGATGTGCACCCACCAACGCGGCCAGCAGCATTTGCTCCTCGCGTGGAAAACCCGGCATATCCGAATTTTCCAGCAGGTAGGCGCCATGACGATGGTAGTGCGAGTGCGAAATATCCAAGCCGATTTCATGTAGGCGCGCAGCCCAGCTTAAGCATTGCTCGGCCAAGGGTTCGTTGATCGCCCACACCTGTTCGAGATCGCGCAACAGACGCAGCGCAGTGGTCTCCACCCGCTCAGCCTGCGCGGCATCGACGTGATAGCGCGCTGCCATGGCGCGCACGGTCCGCGCGCGCGCATCTTCATCGGTATGCCGGCCCAACAAGTCATGCAACAAACCTTCGCGTAGCGCGCCGTCGGCCGCACGCATGCTGCGAATATCCAGCGAGTGAATGACTTCAGTAAGAATCGCCAAACCACCGGCGAACACCGGTAGACGGTCTTCGTCAATGCCAGGCAGCTTCAAGCGATTGACGTGCCCCGCACGCAAGGCCTGCTCAATGATGTTTTCCAATGCCGCCAGGTTGATGCTGCCATCGCCGGTGCCGTGAACACCACTGATGCGCGCCAGCTCCGCCAGGGAACGGATGGTGCCGGAGCTTCCCAGGGCCTGTTCCCAACCTATTGCCTTATAGCGCTCCACAATGGGCTCGAGTTCAATGCGCGCCGCCATGCGCGCCCGCTTCATGCGCTTCTCGTTGACCTCACCATCGTCGAAGAATTGTTTGGTCATGGTGACGCAGCCCATGCGCAAGCTCTCCAGCTGGCGCGTGTGCACGCCCTCGCCAATGATCAACTCGGTACTACCGCCGCCGATATCCACCACCAGGCGATTGCCCGCTTCGCTGGGCGAGCTGTGCGTGACGCCCAGATAAATCAGGCGCGCCTCTTCAATGCCGGCGATGATTTCAATGGGATGCCCCAGCGCTTCACGTGCTCGATCCAGGAACGCACCCTTGCGGCGCGCCTGACGGAAAGTATTGGTCCCCACCACCCGCACGCTTTCTGCGTTCATATCGCGCAATCGTTGGCCGAAACGTTCCAGGCAGGCCAGGGCGCGCTCCATCACTTCGCGTGATAAACGCCCATGCTCGTCCAGGCCGGAAGCCAGTCGCACGGTTTCGCGCAGACGATCCATGATGGTCAGCTGGCCGTGGAGGTGGCGCGCCACCACCATGTGAAAACTATTTGAGCCCAGATCGACGGCAGCGATGATTTCGGGCACTTTGCTACGCGGCATAAAAAATAGGCTGTGGACTTCAGTTAACCCCGAAGTCTACAGCCTATAGCCTACAAGCTGGTGTCAGTCTGGCGTGTTACACCGAGAAAGAAGAACCGCAGCCACAGGTGGTGGTGGCCGAAGGATTGCGAATGACGAATTGGGCGCCTTCCAGATCTTCGCGATAGTCGATCTCAGCACCCGCCAGGTATTGAATGCTCATGGGATCGATCAGCAGCGTGACACCACCGTTTTCCACGCGGGTATCGCCCTCTTCCGTGTTTTCGTCGAAGGTGAAGCCGTATTGAAAACCCGCACAACCACCGCCGCTGACGAACACGCGCAGCTTGAGATTGGGATTGGCTTCTTCCTGAATCAGCTCGCCCACTTTGCGCGCGGCGGCATCGGTAAACAGCAGGGACGGCGGCGAGCCGATATCAGTCATTTCAGCGGCCATGGAGCACCTTCCAACATCAAACTTGCATCAAACTTGGCTGCCAGTGTAGCCCAACTCACCCTCTTCCGTCTGAGACACCGTAGCGGACTGATCGGGCGTGGCGGGCATTCCTGACAAATGGTGGATCAGTTTGCCGTTTATCTGGGCGCCCATCGCCATTTCAATGAGGCCGTAGTGCACATTTCCGGAAACTTTGGCGGTTGCACCCAATTCCACCCGCTCACTGGCGCGAATATCGCCGTTTACTGCGCCATTGAGCACCACATTCGGCACTTGCACCAAACCTTCCACCAAGCCACTGTCACTGACGCTCAAGGTGGCAGACTTGTCCTGCAAGGATTCGACATTTCCCTGGATGGCTCCATCCACATGTAAACCACCGGTGAATTGCACATCACCGATGATGCGCGTGCCGGCGCCGATCAAGGTATTGATACGCAGCGAACCGGGCTTCTTTTGACGCTTGAACATCGGCAGTCCTACAAAACGAGGCCATTAAATCGCGCGTGGCTGCCACGGAAAATCCTGGCGCTGCACGGCGTGTTGCGCAGCATGCAATTCAACCTGCACGCTCTGCGGCTGGAAATCGGCGGGCAGCTCGATCAGCTGCTCCAAAGTCTGAAAGTATCGGTAGGAAAATTTGAGGCTGGCGCTCTTGTCACTGCTCAATTCAGCTAGAGGCAGTACCGCCGGCTGCCCGTTGCGGGTACCGCTTAGTTGGATCTGCACGATGCCTTGGGCATTACCGACAGCCTGGGTAGGCTGAATCAACACCAACTGCAGCCGGTACCGATTGGCCGTCTCCGACTGAACCTCAAAACGCTGCACCTGTGGCTCGATGGATGCTCCGGCGGCAGGCGTCACTATGGCCTTGTAAAAAGCCAATTCTTCCTGCTGTTGCTGAATCGTCGCCTGCAACTGCGCCAGAGATTGCTGCATGGAATCGGTCGATTCCTGGTCCACCTTGCGACCGACTCGGACGCTGCTCAGCTCACGTCGCAGCCCCGTCACTTCATCTTGGAGGTCGTCGATGCGCGCCGACTGGCTCAAACGCTCGCGCTGACTGCTGACTACGCTGTAACCGCCACGCATCCTGCCCAACTCAAAGGTGACATAGGGAATGGCTGCGCATGCCAAAAGCACTGCCACCAGCCAGCGGCGGCGATGCCGCAGGGTGCGCGGCTTCACGATAAATTGTCCGGTATGTAAGGGAGCGAAGCTGGCCATGCGATATCTCTAGCAGTTCTCACCTCGGACGCGCCCCGGCGCACGTGTTGAGCGCCACGGGGAGCAGCATTGCACCACATCCCCTACAATCCGCAGCCTAGTCGCAACTGTCCGACAGACAATCAGTGCATACCCCAGACATAACGAAGAGGTGAGTTAACAATGTCCAGCCTTGCCGCGCACCTACTGTGGCTGAAAGCCTTCCACATTATTTTTGTTGTGACGTGGTTCGCTGGCTTGTTTTATTTGCCGCGCCTGTTTGTCTATCACGCCGGTGCAACCGATGCGCTCAGCATCGAGCGGTTCAAAATCATGGAACGCCGCCTGTACACCATGATGAGCATCGGCATGGGCTTTACCCTGGTGTTCGCCATCCTCATGCTGGTGGCTGTGCCGGACTACATGCGTATGGGCTGGCTGCACGCGAAAGTGACGCTGGTGATGCTGCTGATCGGCTACCACCTGTGGTGCCGGCAACTGGTCAAATTATTTGCGCAGGACCGTAATCCCTATTCCGAACGCTGGTATCGCGGCTTTAATGAAGTGCCGGGCGTGCTGTTGATCGCCATTGTGATTTTGGCGGTGGTGAAGCCGTTCTAGGTTCTTCTGTAGGTCGGGTTAGCTGTCTTCAGCGCTACCCGACATCCGACAGTCGTCGGGTAGCGCTGAAGACAGCTAACCCGACCTACAAAACTGTCACGCGCTTTCGGATTCGCTCAATTCGCGCCGCCGCACCAACGCACGCAGATTTTTTTCGTCTTGCCACCACTCGGGCAGCGGCGGCGGTCCTTCGGCAAAGGCACGTTGCCCCAGCTCTTCCAAGGCGCGCACATACACGGCGCGCTTAAAATAAATCACATCCCGCACCGGCGACCAGTAATCCGCCCAACGCCAGCGATCGAACTCCGGTTGATTGGTGGTATCGAAGCGGAAGCGCTGATCGCCGCCCTTGAAGTGCAGCAAGAACCAACGCTGTTTCTGACCGATGCAGGCCACCTTGCCTTCTTTGCGGCCTTCATGACGCTGGTACTGCTTGGGTAACCGATAGCGCAGCCAACCGCGCGTACTGGCAACGACTTCGACGTCCTGCGCCTCCAGCCCGACCTCTTCCTTCAATTCGCGAAACAGCGCCTGTTCCGGCGATTCGTTGGGCGCAATGCCACCCTGGGGAAACTGCCAGCCGCGCCCACCGGGACGCCCACCAACAAATACCTGCCGGTCCTCGCGGATGAGAATGATCCCGACATTGGCGCGGAATCCTTGTGGATCGAATGCAATCAGTCATGAGCAGTCAAACAATGAGTATCGGTCGATTGTTTCACATGCAGCCGCGCACTCCAACCCAATTGAGCGCGATAGAACAACTGTTTTTCCACGAGTCAGCAGCAGCGCGTCAGTCGCGTGCAGTCATGGCATAGTAGCCGTACAAAATAACCTCGATAGCATCTGCATCGCTTGAAATCATCACCCGCCTTTACCGCCGTTATGCTCTGCCTGAGCCTGTGCAGCCTGCTGTCCGTGGCTGTCGCGCTGTGTCTGGGCAGCGTGCCGCTACACCCACGCGACCTATGGACAGCGCTGAATGGCAACGAATCCCCCCTGGCGGAAGCGGTTTTATTCAACCTGCGTTTGCCGCGCGCCCTGACCAGCTTTGCCTTAGGGGGCCTGCTATCGCTGGCCGGCATCTACATGCAAGTGCTGTTGCGTAATCCTCTGGCCGATCCTTACATCATGGGCACCTCGGGCGGTGCGGCCGTCGCGGCTTTGCTCGCCATGTTGGCAGGCATGAACGAACTGGCGGTGCAAGGCGCGGCCGCTTGCGGCGCCTTCGCCGCCATCCTGTTGGTGTTCGCTCTGGCGCATGCCGAGGGCAGCTGGTCGCCCATACGCCTGTTACTCACCGGCGTAGTCGTGGCAGCGGGCGCCGGCGCAGTGGTGAGTCTGTTACTGGCCGTCGGTGATGAGGCCAAGTTGCGCGGCATGCTGTTCTGGCTGATGGGCGACATCGCCAATTACTCACGCGTCATGCCTTTATGGAGCCTGTTGTTGGCAGCTGGCCTGTTGAGTGGCCTGCTCGCGCGCCATCTGAACATCCTAGCGCGCGGTGAATTACAAGCCCAAACCTTAGGATTGAATATCAAAAGAATGCGCATTGGCCTGTTTGCGGCCAGCGCCCTGCTGACCGCCGCCGCAGTTACCACGGCCGGCAGCATCGGCTTCGTCGGCCTGATCACGCCACACCTAGCGCGCTTGTTGGTGGGTGCGGATCATCGTCGTTTGATACCGACGGCCATGATGCTGGGCGGTAGTTTGCTGGTGTTAGCGGATACCGCAGCTCGCACTTTGTTTGCGCCGCGCCAATTGCCGGTGGGCGCGCTGACCGCGCTGATCGGCGTGCCGGTATTTCTGGCGCTGATGTTCCGCAATAGCACGCAATCGCGCTAACGGATCAACACACCACCACTTCGACGCGATTACGGCCCTGCTGCTTGGCGCGATACAACGCGACATCCGCCTGCGCCAACAAGTGCTCAGCCACGACATTGATGTCCTGCTTGATATCCGACATCTGCATCAAGGCCACGCCCACCGAAACACTGATGCGATGCTGCACACCATCCTGTAACTGCAATGGCGACTCGCACACCGACTGGCGCATGCGTTCGGCCAGAATGTGCACCTGCTCCTCGCTGATATCGCGCGCCAGCACCACAAATTCGTCCCCGCCGAAACGCGCCGCAGCATCGCTGCCGCGAATCTGCTGATTGATGCGCTCCGCCGCCGCACGCAGCGCCATATCGCCCACCAGATGACCATGGGTGTCGTTGATGGTTTTAAAGTGATCCAGATCCAATAACACGCAGGCCATGGTGGTATGCGCCCGCTGCGCACGCGACAGCTCTTCTTTAAGACGCTCGTGCAGGTAACGCCGGTTGTGCCAGCCGGTGAGGAAATCAGTCAGCCCACTGCGCACCAGACGCGCGCGGTTCACCGCATTGTCGATGGCAAACGAAGCAATCACGCCGATATGCGCCAGAAAGTCGGTACCCAGATGCTGAGTAAAGCGCTGTTCGTCCTGGCTGCCAAAACACACACAGCCGCGCAGCTGATCCTGCTGCCAAAGCGGAATCAAGGCCACGCTTCTGATGACCGCGGACACCTTGAATAAAGCGCGATGCCGATCGGCACGATAGGGCCCGAGCAGTGGCTGCTTGCCCGGCTGGAATTGCTGTTCCAGCGGCGCAATGTCGTCGATAAAAATCACCCGCGGGAATTCTTCGAGCTTGACCTGCGCACCCAGCAATAGATGCTGGATCTCGTGATTGGGGTCCCACAACACCAGCGTGACAACCTCCAAACCGTAAGAAACGGCCAGACGCTGGCAGATCACCTCGAACAACTGCGGCAGCTCACCGGCTTTGAGCAATTCCAATTCGCGCTGCTGCGTCTTCTTGAGCAGCCGCTCATTGTTCACGGCCTCGTCGGTCAGCGCAGCAATACGCCGGCGCAACCTCAGCACCTCCGCTTCGAGATCCCGTGCCGCCATCAGCCTGTTCTCATCCGAACCAAGTTGTGCATCCCTTGAGCATGAGTGGGTGAATTCTCTTGCGCATGCCCGCCGGTATTGCACCTCTGTTGGGTGGCGGCTGCAATGCCTTTTTGACGATTTGCAGCAGCAATAGTTGCGTTGCCTGAGTTATAGCTGCCGCGACCGGCGGAACCTCTACCCGCCGCAACCACGGCTCGGCAATAATGCGCACGGAATTTTGACTGCTGAGCCGAAGCGAACCCATTGTCGCTGCGCAGGCACGCCACTTAAACAATGTTTCATACTTAAACAATCACACATTGCGAACCGCCACCGCATGAGCGCCAACGATTTCCTTCCCGAACCGCTGCCGGACAATCCCTTGCCGATGTTCGCGCAATGGTTCCACCACGCCAAGGACCAGCACATCCAGAACAATCCGGACGCCATGACGCTGGCCACAGTGGATGCGAATGGCCGACCCAGCGCCCGCATCGTGCTGTGCAAACACCTGATCGACACACACGGTTACGTGGTGTTCTTCACCAATTATGAGTCGCGCAAGGGGCAGGCATTGGCGGCGCACCCCTATGCCGCCGCCGTGTTTCATTGGGATTCACTGGAACGTCAGGTGCGCATCGAGGGGCGGATCGTGCAGTCGCCCGCAGACGAAAGCGATGCCTATTTCCGCAGTCGCGCCCTGGCCAGCCAATTAGGCGCCTGGGCCAGCGAGCAAAGTCAGCCGTTGAGCTCGCGCAATCAGTTGCTGACTCAGGTAGCCAAAGTCAGCGCCAAATTTGCAGCGAAGACGCTCACCGGCCAACTCAGCATTCCACGGCCACCGCATTGGGGCGGCTTTCGTTTATGGATCGAACACATTGAACTGTGGGTCTCGGGCCCAGGCCGCGTGCACGACCGCGCGCGCTGGTCGCGCGAACTCACGCCCAACGATGCCTTCAGCTTTACGCCGGGCAGCTGGCGTAGCACGCGCTTGAATCCTTGAGTCAAAGCGCCGGCATGTTCCGCAAATTACGCATCGCCATTCTGTTGATCATCCTGGTATTCGTGGCATTGAACACGGTGCTGGATCGCTTCTACAGCCGCAGCTGGCAAGGCCCACTGCAGGTGGCGTTATTTCCCGTCAACGCTGATGGCAGCAAAGCAGCGACAGAGTTTATTCGACAACTGCAACCAGAGGACTTACAACCGCTGGAAGCCTTCTTCAACAACCAAGCCAAGCTTTATTACCTACCTGTGGATCGTCCCTTGCGCTTCACACTGGCGCCCGTACTTAGCGAACCGCCGCCGCTACCGCCCGAACAAGGCGGCGTATTGGTCACGATGATGTGGAGTCTGCATCTGCGCTGGTTTACCTGGCGCACGCCCAATCCACCCGGCCCCACGCCCACCATTCGCATGTTCATGCTGTTTCACGATCCCGCACGCGCCAACGTGCTGCAAGACTCCACCGGTCTGGAAAAAGGTTTGGTGGGTATCGCTCACCTGTTTGCGTCGAATAGCATGGCGCGCGCCAATCTGGTGATCGTCGCGCACGAACTGCTGCATACGTTAAGCGCCACCGACAAGTACGATCTGGAAACCAATCTGCCTGTTTATCCAGAAGGCTATGCCGAACCGGAACGTCAGCCACGCTATCCGCAGGAGCGTGCCGAACTCATGGCGGGCCGCATTGCCGTCAGCGCCAACCGGGCCGAGCAGGCCGACTCATTACAGCAAGTCATGATCGGTCCAATTACTGCGCGCGAAATCGGCTGGGACCGCGCACCATGAAGGCTTCGCCAACACTCAGCTGCGCCGCGCTCGATATCGCCGTACATGAATGTGTATTGGTGGAACAACTGAATCTGCAATTCGAGCCGGGCAGCATCACTGCCGTGCTGGGTCGCAATGGCACAGGCAAATCGCTAACGCTGCATACCCTGGCCGGCCTGCGTAAACCCAGCAACGGTTCGGTGTTGTTGAACCAACAAGTCCTGACAACCCAATCACGTCGCGATCTGGCGAAGCAATTGAGCTTCGTTGCTCAAGACATTGAAGAGCCCTTTCCGGTCACTACATTGGAATACGCTCTGAGCGGTCGGCACCCGCATATCGACTTCTGGCACTGGGAAACCGCGCAAGACCATGACATCGCGCGCACCGCGCTGGCCGACATGGACCTGCAGCACTTTGCCCAGCGCAGCATCGAAACGCTTTCCGGCGGTGAACGCCGACGGCTGGCCATTGCCACCGCATTGACGCAACAGACATCGATATTGATTCTCGATGAACCCACCAATCATCTCGATCCACAGCATCAACTGCAGGTATTGAAGCTGTTACGCAAACTGGCCGATGCCGGCGGCACCATCATCATGAGCCTGCACGACCCCAATCTGGCGACGCGCTTTGCCGATCATGCCCTGCTGCTATTCGGTAACAGTCAGTGGCTGCACGGCGCCGTCAATGACATCGTCAGCGCCGACAACCTCAGTCGTTTGTATCGCACCCCCATGCATGAACTGCAATCCGAGCATGGACGGCATTTCATCGGCACGTAAAGCAACCCGGCAGCCGGCCCTCCGCCGCCTCTAGCAGAGCAGCCGCGGGTGACATCAACACCACTGGTCAGCCAACACCGAACCAGTCATGATCGGCCGCATATGGACAAACGCAATACTGGCACCAGCGACGCCACCATGGCCGTGTTTCTCGACCTGGAGAACCTAGTGCTCGGCGCGCGCGACGCCAAGTACCCGGGTTTCGACATCCAGAAAGTATTGGAACGCCTGCTGCTCAAGGGTCACATCGTCGTCAAGAAAGCTTACTGCGACTATGACCGTTACAAGGATTTCAAACGCGGCCTGCATGAAGCTGCCTTCGAACTCATCGAGATTCCGCATGTACGCCAGTCAGGCAAGAACTCCGCCGACATCCGCATGGTCGTGGATGCATTGGATCTGTGCTACACCAAGGGTCATGTCGATACTTTTGTAATTGTTAGCGGCGACTCCGACTTCTCGCCCTTGGTCAGCAAGCTGCGCGAAAACGCCAAGACCGTGATCGGCGTGGGCGTGAAAAACTCCACCTCGGACCTGTTCATCAACAACTGCGATGAATTCATCTACTACGATGACCTGGTGCGCAAGGAACCCGCCAAGTCACGGCGCAAAGCTGCCACCACCACACCTAACAACACACCCGCTCAACCGAAAACCGACAAAGCCCCCAACAAAGGCCCGGACGCCACGCAGGCACTGGATCAATTAGTTGAAACGCTGGATGCCATCACCGAAGAACGCGAAGAGAACGACCCCATCTGGGGCTCGATGATCAAGCAGGCCATCAAGCGACGTAACCCCGGCTTCAACGAACGGGCGCATGGGTTTGGTTCGTTCAATGACTTATTGGTGGAAGCGCAGAAACGGGGATTGATTAAATTGCAGCCGGATGAGAAGTCGGGTGGGTATACGGTTAGATTGACTGACAAAGCAACAGCGGCCACGGGAAATAAGTAAAAAATCCGCGAATGGGGACCGCATGTTATTAAGAAAACTGGCAATTACGAATTATAAAAGCTTCCTCGAGGAAACCACATTTGCTTTCGATGCGGGCTTTAATGTTTTACTTGGAGCAAACTCCAGTGGAAAAACCTCAGTTCTAGAAGCAATAGAGCTTCATAAAATAAGCAATACACCACACCGATCCATTCTTAATATCGTTGAACCAGATACAAAATGGATAGACAGCTCCAGCGTTTTTGTTAGCTACGACACAACACACAAAGAGCTTGCCAAAGTTCTAGCCCCGGAAAAGTCGATCTACATTGCCATCGAAAATGGAACCCACTTATCAAACAATCTGCCATCCCTCTCATTGCTAAACAAAGAACTCAAGCGCAAACCACTTTCCCTTGAATTCAAGCGAAATACCAGCTCTGGACCAGAAGGAAGGCTCCAATTCATTGCAGACCGATCAAATTGGAGATCACTTAGCTTAAATTCCCAATTTGCCGCAGCAAAAATAAATCTTGAGAGCGGAGAATTCGAAGAACACCACAACATCTCAACTGGGACAGGGGAATTAAATACGCTGTGGAGCGAAACATCTTTGCGCACATATAGATTCTCTGCAGATCGAAAAGTACAACGTAGGGCAGGCCACCAGCCTGAAAGCTCACTGCTCCCCGACGCGTCAAATCTCGCTTACTGTATAAACTTTCTGCAATCGAAGAACAAAAACCTTTTCGACTATCTAAATGAACTACTAAATAGAATTTTCCCAACTATTTATTGGATAGGCTCCCCTCCTAACGGAAGCAATCAGTTTGAACTTGAAATACATACCACTCCAGCATCAAAGAACCGCGGCGACTTATCCGTGCCCATAGATCAAGCGGGAACTGGAGTATTTAATGCCTTAGCAATGCTCTACATTGCATTAACGGCTCAAAATCAGCGCTTTATTTTATTAGAGGAGCCAAATTCATTTTTACATCCGAGAGCGGTTCGAGAACTATTAGCAATTCTCGGAGAAATCGGAAAACTCCATCAATTCTTCATAACAACCCATTCAAGCGACGTATTAAGAGCTATTGATGCATCTACGGTAACATTGCTTGAACATAGTGGACAGAAGAGCACCAGACAGCAAACAACTGGAACAAAGTTCTTCGAGATACATGCAGGCCTATTGGAATTAGGCATAAGACTCACCGATCTACATGGCTGCGATCACATACTTTGGGTAGAAGGCGAGACAGAAGAGGCAGCATTTCCATTGCTTCTAAAGCACTTTTTTCCTGACCAAGCACAAGGACTAGCCGTCCTAAGACTTCATTCAACCGGAGATTTCGAGTCGCGCAGATTTCGCCCGTCCAAAGTAGCTAATATCTATAAAAAACTTTCCGAGGGGTCATTTTTGGCACCACCCATGGTAGCAATCACTCTTGACACCGAGGGAAAGTCGAAAAGTGAAATTGAAAGCATAGAAAAAGAATGCAAAGGAATTGTTCACTTCTTACCGAAACCAATGCTTGAAGATTTCTTTTTTCACCCCGATGCAATCGCTCACGCCTTGACCGACACTCCTAACGAGAACTTCATCTCTGATGTTAAAAAGGCACTTAGTGAGGCAGCTTCGGTAAAAGAAAATTTACTAAACCCTAAAAACACAAGCAGCAAACAATTGCATGCAGCCAAAACACTTAACTTCGTAGTCCAAAAAACTTTGGGCGATGGTTTCACCTACAACAAAACCGAACATGGCCCCAAAATCGTCTCATGGATTTTGAACAACGATCCACAGAGCTTCGCTGAACTCAAGATATGGTTTGAGCGATTCATCAAACCTACAAAGACACTTCAATATCCTTAACTCACCCGCTTATAAACCAACGAAGTATTAACCCCACCAAACGCAAAGTTATTATTCATCACATACTCGCACTGCAGTTCGCGACCGTTACCGACGATGTAATCAAGCTCGCCGCAACGCTCGTCAATGTTCTGCAAGTTAAGCGTGGGCGCAAACCAGCCACGATTCATCATCTCGATGGCGGCCCAGCTTTCTACTGCGCCGCAGGCGCCCAGCGTATGACCCAGATGCCCCTTCAAGGTACTGATCGGCATGCGCTTGCCGAACAGGCGATGCGTGGCTTGCGATTCGGCAATGTCGCCTTGTTCGGTGGAGGTGGCGTGGGCATTTACATAGCCGATGGCATCGGGAGATATATCGGCATCCTTGAGCGCCATGCGCATGGCCACTTCCATGGTCTGCGTGTTGGGATGGGTCAGATGATCGCCATCGGAGTTGCTGGCATAGCCCACCAGTTCGGCATAGATGGTCGCGCCGCGCGCCTTGGCGTGTTCGTACTCTTCCAGCACCAGCGTGCCCGCGCCTTCACCGATCACCAAACCATCGCGGCTGATATCAAAAGGTCGTGGCGTGGTAGTGGGCGCGTCATTACGCAAACTGGCTGCGTACAAGGTGTCGAATACGGCCGCTTCGCTGGCGCATAGCTCTTCGGAACCGCCGGCCACCATCATCGGAATCAACCCATACTTGATGGCTTCATACGCATAACCAATCGCCTGGCTGCCCGAAGTGCAGGCGCTGCAGGTGGGAATGACGCGACCTTTCAAACCGAAGTACACACCGATGTTGGCGCAGGTGGTGTGCGGCATCAGTCTTAAGTAAGTGGTGGCATTGATACCCCCCACTACGCCGGTGATGATCATGGAACTGAATTCCAATGTGGCGTCGGTGCTGCCGGTACACGAACCATAGGCCACGCCCATCGCGCCGGTTTTGATTTCCGGATCGTTGAGCAGGCCGGCGTCTTCCAGCGCCATCTCGGTGGCGCGCGTGGCCAGCATGGCGACGCGCCCCATGCTGCGCGTGACCTTGCGGTTGTAATGCGGCGGCAGTTTGAAATCTTTCACCGGCCCGGCAAGACGGGTGTTCAAACCTTCAAAGCGCTCCCATTCGGGCATGTAGCACACGCCGCTGACGTTGTTGCGCAGATTGCTCTCAAACTTCGCCCAGGTATCGCCCAGGGCCGTGATGCAGCCCATACCGGTGACTACTACACGCTTGCCGTTGCCATTACTCATCAACACATCCCACCATTCACAGCAATCACCTGGCGCGTCACATACGCAGCGCCTTCGGACATCAGGAAACTCACTACTGCCGCCACTTCTTCCGGCTCACCCACCCGCTTGGCGGGAATGGCCTGCATGACCTCTTCCATGAGCACGTCAGCGATCATTTCGGTACGAATCAAACCAGGCGCCACGCAATTGACGGTGATGTTACGACTGGCCAACTCCACCGCCAATGCCTTGGTGGCACCGATAATGCCGGCCTTGGCGGCGCTGTAATTCACCTGACCGCGGTTGCCGGCCATGCCAGACACCGACGACAACGTGACGATGCGTCCCGGTTTACGGGTACGAATCATAGGCATGGTCAACGGATTGAGCACATTGAAAAAGCTGTCGAGATTGGTGGTCAGCACCTCATCCCAATCCTCGCCGGTGAGCGCCGGAAACGCGCCATCGCGCGCGATGCCCGCATTGCACACCACGCCGTAATACACGCCATGCGCTTCGACATCGGTCAGCAATACATTGCTGGTGGCCTCACGATCCGACACATCGAACTGCAGTACGCGCGCGTTTACGCCCTTGGCGATGATGGCCGCAGCGGTGTCGTCGGCAAACTGCCGTTGACCACGGCAATGCACCACGATGTCGTAACCATCGTCGGCCAGCTGCAAGGCAATCGCTTTGCCAATGCCACGCGACGAACCGGTGACCAGAATGGTTTTGTTTTTCTTGTCCACGTTAGTACTCAATTCATTCATCCACACAATTGTTCATCAATCAAGGCCTGCAAATTCTTCGGCCGGATGGCCTTGATGTCGCCACGCGCCAACTCTGCGTTGGTAGCCGCATCGCGAATGCTGCAATCGAACACCGCCAGATCGTCGTCATCGCGCACGATCAATCTGGCATCGACAATCAAGCGCGCACCCAGGGCAAACACCGGCACCAGCGCCTTGTAACTGCGCGTGCCCAGCAACAATGAAATGCTGGGCTGCTCACCACTACGCGCCTGATTCACACCCGAATAGGCACAGGCCGTCTGCGCCATGTATTCCATGCCCACCCACGCCGGCACACCGGTCACCCCATCGCACATGACACTGTCGGCGCGAATCGTCAGCGCAGTGACGATGCCTTCGTCATGCTGCTCCAGTAATTCATCGATGAGCAGCATGCGTCCTTCATGCGGCAGGATCTGGGTCATCTGGAACTCAGGCGTAGCCATCACTGCTTCTCCGCCGGACTGCTTTCGATGAAGAGGCTGTAGGGATAGTCGAAATGCCGCAGCCATACCCGACCATTCCAGGGATCGCCAGCGTAGTGCACCTCGGCCAGCAAGGTACCGGCGCGTTTCAAGCGACGTGTGCCCGGATAAGGTTCACTGACTTCGCCACCTGCGGCCTGCCAACTCTGCTGCAGAATCGACAGCGGCCAGAACGCCAGCTGCAAATCATTGAGTAGTTGCCTGGCCTGCAAGGCATCAGGCACCTGCGGTGCACGCTCTTCGCTTAGGTTGTTGCCGTCGTACTTCAAGGTGAAGGCGCGCAAGCCCATAGTGGTCAAACCGATCACGGTCAGCTGGGTTGCATCGACAGTCACCACGCTGCGCAAGGTGAAACTATTGTCGGCGTAATCGCCGCGCAGCACTTGAGTGACTTGGCGTGACTGACCTGCACTGGCTGGAGTGAGCAAAGGCCATGTCGAGTCGTTACCGGCCGCAATATTTTTGGGTGCACTGACACAGGCAGTAAGCAAGAAACACACGCATAGCGATGCAGCTAGAGATTTCGTCATTCCCGCGCAGGCGGGAACCCAGTATAAAAAGCTGTTTGATTGACTGGATTCTCGCCTGCGCGAGAATGACGAGGAGGGAATGGCATATCCCCTCTCGTCAGGGCGAAGCACGCCTCGCCCTGCGGATGCATGGTGCAATCCCAATTGCATCAGGCCGCCTGCTTACGGCACATCTGCGCCAGCGCATGCAGACGTCGCGACGATTGCGGACCGTTGTAAGGATTACTTGGATCCCACACATAGCCGGCCAGCACCGAACAAATCATTTTGTGAATCTTCGGATCTTTATTGGGCGCGAAGATCACATCCTGCAACGACAGGTCATACCAACCCGTGACGAAGGTGCGGAAGGTTTCCACGCCGAACATCAAGGCTTCAGCGAACTCCGACTGCCAGTTAACCGCTTCGCCACGGAATTGCTTATCGAGCAATGCTGCGGCCATGCTGGCCGACTTGATGGCGATGGTCACGCCCGAAGAGAACACCGGATCGAGGAACTCGGCCGCATTACCCAGCAAGGCAAAGCCCGGACCATGCAAAGTCTTTACATTGGCCGCATAGCCGACGATCTCGCCCACCGGCCGCACGCCATGCGCATTGCTGAGCAGCTCTTTGAGCTTGGGCTCATCGGCAATCATCTTCCACAGGCGTTCCTCATTGGTTCCTTGATACTTGGCATGCTGTTCCTGAGTCGCCACGATGCCCAGCGAGCAATTGCCGTTGGAGAACGGAATCAGCCACGACCAGATGTCGCGATGGGTGGGATTCACACCAACGCGAATCTTCTGCCGATCGAAGGCGCCGGACACGATGTTGTCCTTGATATGGCAGAACAGCGCGGCGCGCGTCGGAAACGACGAAGGCTTTTCCAGATCCAGCAAACGCGGCAACGTGCGACCGAAGCCGCTGGCATCGAGCACAAAGCGCGGACGATGCGTTTCAATATTGCCCTGAGCGTCTTTAGCCGTGACCATCGGCCGCTCGCCGCTGACATCGCAGGCGGTGATTTCAACCTGGTAACGCACCTTGGCGCCATAGCGCTCCGCTTCGTCGATCAATACTTTGTCGAACTGCGCGCGCGGCACCTGGAAGGTGAAGGGGTAACCCTCGGTCACCTTGTCGACGAAGTTGAACTCGGAATACATCTCATCGCAAGCAAACGCCGCGCCATTCTTGAATTGAAAGCCACAACGGAACACCGCATCGCTCAAGCCCGCTTCGGACAGCATCTGCATGCTATTGGCGAGCAAACTCTCACCGATGGAGAAGCGCGGAAACACCTGGCGCTCCAGCACCAGCACGTCATAACCCTTCTGCGCCAGCAAGGCGGCGGCCACTGCGCCGGAGGGACCTGCGCCGATAATCAATACATCCGTCATGCTTATCCCCTTCTCGTATCTGCTGCCGGCATGGCCGGTGGACTCAAGGTTAAACAACTCAACATGGCGAACAGCCAGGACAGACTGATCGCGAATAACAATGTCAAACCAATGCTACGAATGAATGGCGTAGCACTGAAGGCCAGCATGCCGAACGCCAGCAAGGTGGTGGTGGCGGACAAGCTGACACTGAGCACCGCGGTCGGCAGGGCGGTGCGACCATGCCGCAGAAAAATGCCGTAGTCCACACCCAGGCCCAACACCAGCCATAACGCCAGCAGCGTAAACAGATTCACCGGCACATCCAGCCAACCGAACAGACCCAGCGTCACACCGCTGGCCAGCGCCGAGGGCAGCAACAGCAGCGGTGCCTCGCGCCAGCCATAGTGAAAGCCCAGCAAGCCGATGGCAACCAGATACACCGCGCACAGCAACCAGGACATGGCCTGGCGATAACTCTGCAGCACCTGGGACACGGCCGCCACGCGATCGATCAAACGCACGCCCGGCACCGCCGCCGCAGCGGCCTGCAGCGCAGCAACCTCTTTCACGCCCGCCAGGCTGACAATACTGGCGTAGTGATCTTTACTGGTCTCGCCCAACCATAAATCGCGATAGGGTCGTGAGGCGTCGCTGGCCAACCATTGCTCCACCTGTAGCGGCGTACTGTTCGCATCGAATGCCTGGACACGCGCAGCCGTATCGTCCGCCGAAAAACCCAGCTTTTGTAACAAGCCAGGCAAGGCACCGTGCTCACCCAACACCTTGGTCGCGAGTAACTCGTGAGCGGCTTGCTGCTCCGCAAGCGATGGCAGCGCACGCGACACCGCCATGTATGACTTCAGCAGATCTTCGGCTTTAAGTGCATCCAGTTTGCGTGTGAGTTGTAGTTCGGTCTGCAACAGCGCCTGCGCATTGTCCGCTTGAATCAGAAAGTAACGCGACTCGATGCCCGACTGCAGTAACGCGGCCACCCGCTGCTCGGCAGCGAGCAGCTGCGGCGGCGATGACTGCAGGGCGCGCACATCATCCTGCAAGTTCACAAACCCCACGCCGAGTAACGCGCCCAGCAACAACACCACGGCCAAGGCACGGCGCTCAAAACTCCAACGCCAGCGAGTAAATATGCCGGCCAACCATTCACCGATTTTCGGCCCCCACGCGGCTTTGCGTCGCGGCACTTTGTACAGCACCGGATAGGCGCATAACACCGTGGCACAACCGGTGATCAGGCCGGCAACACAGAACAGTGCAATCTGGCGCAGTCCAGGAAAGGGCACCAGCAACAGCACCACATAGCCCAGCAAGGTGGTGCATAGCCCCAGCAAGATCGCGCCGCCCACATGTTCCACCGCAGTGGTGGGCGTCCAATCGGCATCGCCGCGAAACCGATCGGCAAAAAAGTGGATGGAGTAGTCGATCACGCCGCCGATGAGACTGGAACCGAATACCAGCGCCAGGACATGCACGGTGCCGAAAGCGAAGTGCGTGGCGCAGAGACCGGCAACGAAGGCCAGCGACATGGTCAGTGCACCCAGAGCCAGCGGCCGCAATGCACTGAACACGGCAATCAACAAGGCCATGACCAAAATGGTTTCGATGGTGCCGAAGGTGGACAGCTCGGTAGTGGCGCGCTCGCGCGCGGCCGCAGCGTGCTGCATGGTGCCGGACATCACCACATCCAGCCGCGCGGGCGCGATAGCCTGTTGTGCCGCGTCATGCGCCGCTGTCAGCACCGCCTCGGCATCTTCCTGCACCTGCGTGGCGAAAGGACTGCCGTTGAGTTCAGCGGTGATCAACACATAGCTGCGATTCTCATCCGCCACCGTCAGCAGCTTGCCCTCCAATTGCGCCGCGCCGGTATTGGGCAACTGCTGCATGAAGTAATCGTTGGCCAGTCCCAATGGGTCGTCGGCAAAACTCACGGCGCGCATCAAGCCGGTGGGCGTGAACGCAGCTCGCAGCGCTTCGTTTTCCAATAAGGACTGCTGTCCGGCTTGCAGCAACTCGAAATGACGTTGCGACAGCAGATAACTGCGATGCGGTTGGTACAAGGCCAGCATGGCCTGATTGAGAGCGTCCTGCTCCAGCATTACCTGAGTGATGACCGACGATTCGCGCAAGGGCTTGACGAAGGCCTGCGCCGCCAGCTTGGCCTGCTCGACATCAGGCGCACCGACCAACCACACCAGCTTGCCGGCCAGATCCTGCGAGAACCGATCTATCGCAGCATTGGTGGCCGTGTCGCCGGCCTCACTGGGCAACAACGCAAGAATATCCGTTTCTATTTTCAGCACCGGCAGCACACGCACCGCAAACACCGCCAGCATCGCCAACATCAACACCAGCCACAGCTTGAAACGCAGCCGAATAGTGTTGGGTGAAGTGGGAATGTTCATTGTTTGAATTTGAAATCTATTTCGATCAGTTGGTGTAATTGTGTGCGAGGCATGTGTTATTTCCGTCATTCCCGCGTGACCGCCATGGATGGCGGAAATGCTGGAAACGCAGGAGCAGTTTTCAGTACAGGCGGGAATGACGGAAATCCATATCTGCCACACCATAAATTCAAGCCGACCATCTACTTGGCCTTGGCAGGAAACAAAGCACGGTCGGCAGTGGCAATACTGTTGGCGTACTGCACATCGCTGAAGTTGATTTCAGTGTGATCGCCATTGGCGTCGCGCAGCACCAATGTTTCCACCTGAGTGCCGCCACTCACTACCGCTTCCTTGAACACCGCCGCGATGGCAGGCACGCTGGGCCTTAAGCCCACCTGCCAACTGTCCTTGCCACCGCTGCTTTGCTGCAGGCCGGACAAGGTGAATGAGTTCTGCAACGAGGCGACATCCAGCGACAGCAGCGCCAGAAAAATACGCGCCACCACTTTCACCGCCGGTTGTTCGCTGGCCTTCATTTGCATGGTGGTCTTACCGTCGTCACGCTGCGTAATGCCCTGCGAGGTCAGCACGAAGTCGGAATCGAAGGGTTCACGCGTATGCCAGTCGATGCCCAGCTCGCGCGCGAATACAAAGTCGCCCTTCGACACCAGAGGCTGTGGAATTTCTTTGAGATATTTTTTGTAGACGAACTGGCCGCGCATCACCTGCGCACCGCGCAGGGAATTGGCAGGCTGGGCCAGCGGACCTTTCAACAATTGTTCGGCGGTTTGCGGATGGTTGAATACATCGTCGGCATGGGCTGTAACGACAAACAACAGGCAGAAGAAAAATAAACAGGCGACGCAGGCGTTGATAAGAGAGTGCCCCCACCCCAACCCTCCCCCGTCGAACGGGGGAGGGAGCTGGAAAACATCGCGCATAGTAGATTCTCCAGCCCATACAGTTCGAACAGCATGCCCATTGATGCTGTTGCGCAATGCTTCACTCGCGCAACAAACGTCCCTTCCCCCGTTCGACGGCGGAAGGACAGGATGGGGGCGCTGCTGAAGCGATTCAGAGTGCCCACTCCCTAACCCTCCCCAGTCGAACGGGGGAGGGAAATTAAGCACTGCGTTTAAGCCGCCACCGCTCATACCGGATACTCCAGCCCCAGTCGCTCAAACAACACGCGCGGCGACAACAGGCACATTTCCTTGGTGGCAGCATCAACCGCCACTTGAATGGACGAACCCTTCGCCAGACGAACTCCGGTCAGCACATCGCTGATCAGATACTCGATCTTCAAACGGTATTCCCATTCTTTCAGCAAGGCCTGCACGCGCACCTTCTGATTGAAGTGCAGCGGCTTCACGTAGCGCACATGCAAATCCACCACCGGCCAGATGTAACCCGAGGCGCGCATGGCGTCGTAGTTGTAGTTGAAAGTTTCCAGCAAGGCGCAACGCGCCTGCTCAAAGTACTTGGCGTAGTTGCCATGCCAGACGATGTTCACCGGATCGAGATCGTGGAACGGAATGGTCAACTCAATCGCTGCGCTGCGTAGCGGAGGCGAACTCATATACCGCCTCCCACATCGCGCAGCAGCGTGCGCATCAACAGAATGGGCGAACGCGGCAGCATGCCGAAGAACATACGCGTATGCGCCGCGCTGATCTGCAGGTTATCGCGCCACACCTTGAAGTGACTGACGCCGTCCAAGGGATAGGTTACCGGCACCGGCACATTGATCATGCGCAGGCCACGCCAGTACAAATGCACCAGAATTTCGATGTCGAAGCTCATGCGCTTGCCGATGCGCAGCAGCCAGGCGCGTTGCGACTTACGCCAGATATCCACGGTGGGCGCCAACGGATACACACGCAGACCACACATGGAATCGCGAATCTGCATGGAGATGGTATTGATCCACACCCACACATGCGTGGCATAGCGCCCATACAAACGCGACTTCGGCACGCTGGCGTCGTACACCGCATAGCCGGTGATCATGGCACGTGGATTCTGCAGCGCCAGATCGAGCAGGGTCTGCACATCGGCAACGCGATGCTGGCCATCGGCATCAATCTGCGCGGCATGCGTATAACCATCTTCGAAGGCCGCCTGCATGCCGGTCATCACCGCCATGCCCTTGCCTTGATTGGGCTGGTAGCTGATCACGCGCACCCAGTCGGCTTCAGCGCGCGCCAGCTCATCCAGTACCGCATCGCAATCGGGACCGGAACCATCATTGATCAGGTAACAACGCAGCTGACGTTCCATCGCCAATGGCTTCAGCTCATGCACCACCTGCGCAATGCTGCCGGCGTGGTTGTAAAACGGAATGACGATGCAGGGACGAAAATCATCCGGCGGCACGGGCTGGTGACGCGTCATGACATTCATTGGCCGAACCCCATGCGACCACTGGCGCAGATGGCCATGCCGGCAGCAGTAGCTTCGCGATATTCGAAAGCCAGCTCACGCTTGTCGGCGGAGTAGCGCAGTCGTAACTCCACTTGGGCGTCAGGCAGAATGAAGCGCATGAATTTCATGTTGCTCATGTACAGAAAATTCGGTGGCAGCGAAAAATAGCGCCGTCCGAATTGCACGGCCCAAGTGGTCTGCACCACCCCGGGCAGCAACGGCTGGGCGGCGAAATGGCCTTCGAACCAGCGTAGTTCCGGCTGCACCTGCAGGCGGATGATCACCTCAGCCGCATTTGCATCTTGTTGCGGCGGATGCACAACCTCCAACACCCGAGGTTGCGCCAAATCCGCTCCACTATTCGAGGCGTTCACGGCAGGCAGCGCGGTAAAGGCCGATTACTCAAGTCTTGGTGGAATTGGCCAGGATGCCCATGATCGCATCGACCACATCGCCCACGGTGCGCACATGTTTGAATTGCATGGGCTGCAATTTCTGGCCGGTATATTCTTTGAGCTTCAACACCAGATCCACTGCGTCGATGCTGTCGATATCGAGATCGGTATACAGATTGGCTGCGGGCGTGATTTTAGCCGCATTGATCTCAAACAGCTCCACCAGCGTATCGCGCAGGTGAGCAAATACTTCTTCACGGGTCTTCGTCGTCATTATCCGTCTCGATTCACTGACCGGTGGCCCCGTCACGGGCCCGGCTGTTGTATGCCGTAGCCGCCTTCAAGGCGGCCAGCTCAGATTTTCGACCTCCACCGCAGCGTAGTAGTCGCCAAAAAATTCGGTGAGGCGCCGGGCGGCCAAGGCGCCCGTCTGACCCTGCGGATTGTAAACGGTTGGGCTCCAAGGCTCACCGACTTTAATACAGAAATGAGGCCGGGCCTTGGGCACCCGGTACCAGGGATAGCCCTTGGTCAGGGTGGGCTCGGTCAACTCGATGGTCACCGGCAACACCGGCGCGCCGGCGGCCAGGGCAATACGGGCGACGCCGCGCTGCATGCGTAACGGCTGGCCGGGCACGCTGCGCGTGCCTTCGGGGAAAACCAGCAGGGAATTGCCGCGTCGCAGGGTGGCGGCGCACTCCTCCACCAGTTCCTCGCCGGTGGTATTCGGAATGTATGACGCCCAGGCCACCGGCCAGCGCAGGAAGGGATTACGCCACAACCCTTGCTTGACGATGCAATCCACGCGCGGCATCAGCGACACCAGGAATACCACGTCAATCAGGCTGGGATGATTGGCAATCACCAATTGGCCGGGCAGCCACAGGCGTTCGATGTGCTGCACCTCGTAGGTCAGCAGCCCCAGGATCTTCATCAGCCACACATAGGCTTTGAAGGTGAGCTGCATGGCGCGCTGGATACGTAAGCGCGCCACGGCCGTACTGCGGGTGGACAGACGCAATACGGGAAAGATCGTGGCGCTGATCAGCAAAGCCCCCAGACCGAACACCACAAACACAAAGCCGGTAGCCACAATGCGCCACACACGATCCAGCAACGGTCTCTCCCAATTAACTTAGTTTTTAGCCGACCTTCTTAGCCGAAGAAGGCCCGCCAGTGGCCCCTCTATGCGCAAGCATACCCGATGCCGTCATGCGCTCGCCGTCGGCGCGGTTTCCAATTGCAGGCGCTGCCGATAAGATTGCGGCACATTTTTTCGGGACGATCACATGTCTGCCACTTCCTTGACCGCCGACGAACTCGCCATGGCTCAACACCTGGTACAAGCCCTCAGCCTGGAAGGTGTGCAGGCCGACAGCATTGCGCCGGAAGCCACCCTGTTCGGCAATCACGCCGATGGCCTGGGACTGGATTCCATCGACGCGCTGGAAATCGCGCTGATGGTGCAACAGCATTACGGCGTGGAACTGCGCTCCGAAGATCAACAGGCGCGCGCCGCCTTCACGTCTTTGCGCAGCCTGACCAATTACGTGCTGGAACGCCGCAAGCCTAATTAAGCCCCGAGTAGGCCGACAGATCGAGCCGTGTAGGTTGGGCGCCAGCCCAACACGAGAGCCTGCCGACTTGCCAATATTGCGAATATGAGATGCCTTGGGGACGTTGGGCTAGACAGCCCAACCTACCAACACAACTTACGACCAGAGCAATTCGGTAATTCAAACTCATCATGCCCTGGCTGTTTCTTGCCTACCCCCTGCTCGCCCACCTGGCCACCCTGCTGCACAGCGAAGGCCTGGCCGGCGTAGCCCTGGCCACTTTCATTGCCGTGCCCATACTGCCCTTACTGCTGCGTGGCCAGTGGCAGGCCTGGTTGATCCTGCTGATGGCAGGGCTGGGGCTTTGGTTTGGCGCGCGCAGCGGTTGGGCGCACTACCTGATGTATCTGCCGCCGATTCTGATTCCCCTCTCTGTACTGTGGCTGTTCGCGCGCAGTCTGCGGCCGGACAGCGTGCCGGTGGTGACACGCGTGGCCACCAAGATTCGTGGCCCGCTTCCGGAAGAGCTGACGCGCTATACCCGGCAGGTCACCCAGTTCTGGGTAGGCTTTTTGATTTTGATGTCCGTGGGCTCGCTGCTGCTGGCGATATTCGCCAGCGCCGAGCTGTGGTCATTGATGACCAACATCGTGTTGTACCTGTTGATGGCTTCGGTATTCGTTTTTGAATATCTGTATCGCCGCTGGCGCTTCCGTCATCTCGAACACGAAAGCTTCGCCACCATGATCGGCGCCCTGCTCACCACGCGCATGCATTGATGTAACAAGCATGCAGTTACTCAATACTCAACCGTTCGAGACATTAGTCTGGCATCAAGGCCAGAGCATCAGTCGCGCGCAATTCGCCCATGCCGCGCAACAGTTGGCCATGCGCCTGCCCAAGGCCACACATGCCATCAACATGTGCAACGGCCGCCTGGCCTTCATGCTGGCCTTTGTGGCAGCTGCCGTGCGCGGCCAGATGATTTTGTTGCCGCCCAATCAAACGCAAGGCGCCATGGAGCAATTGCAACAAGCGCATCCTGACCATCACATCATCACCGACGCCTGCCTGGCTGATCTGAATCTCCACATCTCAGAACCTACCGCTATTGAACTGGACAAGGACGCCATCATCGCCACCCTGTTCACCTCAGGCAGCACCGGTGTGCCGCAACCGCAGGCCAAGACCTGGCGCACGCTGGCGCGCACCGGCGAGCTGGATGTGCAGCGCTTTGTCGGCACAGGTGCCATCAACCTGGTGGGCACCGTGCCGTCGCAGCATATGTTCGGCTTACAGACCACGGTGTTGATGCCGCTGCAAAGTCGCTGCGCCATTCACGATTCGCGACCGTTCTTTCCCGCCGATATTCGCTATGCACTGCAAGCGGTGCCAGCGCCGCGAGCCCTGATCATTACGCCCACGCATCTACGTGCTTGCGTAAGTGCGCAAGTACAACTACCCGGGTTGGAATTCATTCTGTCAGCAACAGCGCCCATGCCACTGGAGCTGGCGCAGCAAGCCGAGGCTTTGTGGCGCACGCAGGTACTGGAAATTTATGGTTCCACCGAAGCCGGCACCATGGCCACACGTCGCAGTACCGCAGGTGAAGCCTGGCAACTGATGCCCGATGCGCGTCTGGAACAACTGCAAGACGGCACACTGTTTCATGCTGCACATCTGCCCGCGCCATTGCACTTGAGCGATCACATCGAAATGCTGGGCAATAACGAATTTCGTTTATTGGGCCGCGCCACCGAACAATTGAAGATTGCCGGCAAGCGCGCCACCCTGAGCGAACTGACGCACGCGTTACTGAAAATCCCCGGCATCAGCGACGGCGTGGTGTTCCTGCCTACCGGCGCGGAACGCACTGCAGCGCTGGTGGTGTCTTCACTGAGCACCGCGCAGATACTCGATGCACTGGCCGAAAGTGTCGATCCGGTTTTTCTGCCGCGCCCATTGCTTAAAGTAACGGCGTTGCCTCGCAATGAAGTGGGCAAGCTGACGCAAGCGGCATTACAGAACGCCCTGGCTGCGCATGCGAGTCAATCATGACGCAGGCCTCCGACAACGCCGGCAACGTGCCAAGCAATACACCCAACAATACTCAATGGGCGCAGCAGGAGCGCGGCGCGCCCTTCATGATGCGCCTGATGTTATGGATGGCTTTCAAGATGGGGCGCCGCGGCGTGCGTTGGATTCTGTATCCCACCGTCGCTTACTTCTTGATAGCGGCGCCACGCGCGGTTAAAGCCTCGCGCAAATGTTTGAAGCGTTTACTGGGCCGTGCGGCCAGCTGGCGCGATGTCGCACGGCATTTGTTCTACTTCGCCTCGTGCACACAGGATCGTATTTTCCTGCTGGCCGACAAGCGCAGTGAACTGGTGATCGATGCCTTCTGGTCGCCGGATATCCCTGAGTTGATCACTCACACACCCGGATGTCTGTTGATCGTCGGTCATGTCGGCAGTCGCGAAGCACTGCGACTCACGCCACCACCACCCAAGGCCAGTGACGACAACGTCGAGCAAGGCCGCATCGTCATGCGTAATGCGCATCTGCATTCGCAGGAATCGCTGCCGGTGTCGGTGCTGTTGAATCGCCAGGTCGGCAGACAGATGACCGAGCTGTTCGAGCAACTCAATCCGCAACTCGCGAAGTCGATTATTGATGCGTCGGAACGCGGCCCATCCTTGGTGCTGAAGCTTAAGGAAGCTTTGCAGGCCGGGCGCATGGTGGGCATAGGAGCCGATCGCGCCAATGGCGACGAGCGTACCGTGCGCGTGCAATTCATGGGTGGCACGGTGGAGTTTCCCGAAGGTCCATGGACGCTCGCTGCCGCACTGGGTGTGCCGGTGATTCTGGGCTTTGGGCTTTATTGCGGTGGCAATCGTTACGAGGCGCATTTCGAATTATTCAGTGAGCGCATCGTCACTTCGCGCAGCAATCGACAAGCCGATATACAGGCGCATGCGCAACGCTATGCGCAGTGCATGGAACGCTACGCACGGCGGTCACCGTACAACTGGTTCAATTTTTACGACTACTGGCTTGAAGACGCGGAGCTCAAGCCGTGAGCGCGCATTGGGAACAACAACGCGAGCGCAGCACCGTGGCAGCGCTGCACTTGATGATCTGGGCCAGCCTGTTCTTCGGCCGCTTCATCATTCGCATCGTGCTGTGGCCCATCATCGGCTACTTCATGCTCACCAGCCCGCAGCAACGTCAATACTCAAGATTGGCGCTGCAACGCCTGCTGGAGCACCCTGTGAAGCTACGCGATGTGGCGTGGCACTTCTATAACTTCGCCATGTGCGCGGTGGACCGGCTGTACCTGCTCAAGGACAAATCGCGGCAATTCCAGATCGAGGTATCACGTCCCGATGAAGTGGCGGAGCTGGCTGCACGAGGCACCGGTTGTTTATTACTGGTGGCGCACTTGGGCAGCTTCGAACCGCTGCGGATGCTGGGCACCACGCAACGCAAACTGCCCATCACCATCCTGATGGATCGCAAGCAGGGCGAGATGCTGGTGAAGCTGCTGGAACGCATCAATCCCGGTTTCGCCTTGCAGATCATCGACGCCGCGCAGCGCGGCCCGGAGCTGGTGCTGCAATTGAAGGAAGCACTGCAGGCCGGACGCATGGTGTGCATCATGGCCGACCGCGCCCGCGCCGATGAACGCGCGCTGCAAGTCGAATTTTGCGGCAGCCCGGCGCGCTTTCCCGAAGGCCCGTGGGCGCTGGCCAATGCGCTGGGCGTGCCGGTGATTCTGGGCTTCGGTCTCTATCACGGCGGCCGACGCTATTCGGCGCATTTCGAGCTTTTCAGCCAGCGCATCCAGACCACGCGAGCCCAGCGTGCGGCGGAATTGCGGGCGGTGGCGCAACGTTATGCGCAACGACTGGAACACTATGCGCGGCTGGCCCCGTACAATTGGTTTAATTTCTACGACTACTGGTCCGATTTGGGCAGCGCTGATTCCAGCCAGGCCAACTCGGACCCAGATACCAAGAAGATCGATCCGGCGAATTCATGACCCTGCTGCGCATCAGTCACTACACGCTTAGCTCGGCGCTCGGCCACGGCCGCGCGGCGCACTGGCATGCCCTGCACTTGGGCCAAACTGGATTGCGCCAGGTGCAATTCGATACCAGCGGCATTGATTGCTACCTGGGTGAAGTTGCCGGCTTGAATACGCCGCTGCCACCGACATTGAATGCATTCGATTGTCGCAATCATCGTCTGGCCTGGCTGGGCCTGCAGCAGGATGGTTTCTTTACTGCCGCGCAACAACTGCGCGCACGTCATGACGCAACGCGTATCGGTGTGTTCATCGGCACCAGCACGGCCGGCATCCATTCGGCCGAACTGGCCTATCGCGACTGGCGCGATAGCAATGCAGATGCACAACTGCGCACCCTCCCCGATTGGTTCGATTACCGTCACACACAAAACCTATTCTCAGTTGCCGACTTCGTCGCGCAAGCCTTGCAACTGCGCGGTCCAGTGATGGCGATCTCCACCGCCTGCTCGTCCAGTGCCAAAGTATTCGCCGCTGCCTATCGCCATATTCAAATGGGCCTGTGCGATGCCGCCATTGTCGGTGGCGTAGATAGTCTGTGCCTGACCACGCTGTATGGCTTCAATTCACTGCAACTGGTGTCCAACGAAATGTGTCGCCCTGCCGATGCACAGCGCAAAGGTATCTCCATCGGTGAGGCAGCAGGCTTCGCCATACTGGAAAAACCAGGACAAGCGGCAAGCGACGCCCTGCCCTATGCCCTGCTGGGCTATGGCGAGAGCGGCGATGCGCATCACATGTCATCGCCCGATCCACAGGGACAGGGTGCTGCTGCGGCCATGCGCCTGGCGCTGCAACGCGCCCAGCAACAACCCATTGATGTCGACTACATCAATCTGCATGGCACCGGCACGCAGGCCAACGATGCCGCCGAAGATCAGGGTGTGTGCGCGGTATTCGGCACGCAAACACCTTGCAGCTCCACCAAGGGCTTTACCGGTCACACGCTGGGCGCAGCCGGCATCATGGAAGTCGGCATCGGCTTGCTATGCATCGAACACGGTTTCATGCCGCTGAGTTTGAATACACAGCACAAGGACCCGGCCCTGCAGGCCAACGTGTTGATGCAATCGCAGCAAGCCTCGGTAAGAAATGTGCTGAGCAATTCGTTCGGCTTCGGCGGCAGTAACTGCAGTTTGTTGTTGGGAAGCTCGACATGAGCGCCGCCTTCATCGAAGCGATCAGTTTCGCCGCACCAGGCCTGCCCGACTGGCCCCATACGCAAACGGTGCTGCGCAACGAACAAGCCTATGTAGCCAGCGAATTGCCGGTGTATCAACCCGCACTGCTGCCAGCCAATGAACGCCGGCGCGCCAGCCCCACGGTGCGCATGGCATTTCGCGTCGCTGAAGCAGCCACGCAGGCCAGCAGTATCGCGGCATCGGAATTGGCAACGGTATTTGCTTCGGCCGACGGCGATTTGAATATCGCGCAGCGCATCTGTGCCGCACTGGCAGAGCCACAACGATTTATTTCACCGACCGATTTTCACAACTCGGTGCATAACGCCGCCGCAGGCTATTGGAGCATCGCCAGCCAGGCGCGTGGACCTTCGACAGCCATCGCCGGTCACGACCACAGCTTCGCCGTGGGCTTGTTGGAAGCTTTGAGCATGGTGATCGTCGAGCAACAACCCACCCTGTTGGTGGCTTACGACGTACCGGCGCCCATGCCGCTGCTGAGCAAACGACCGGTGCGCGATGCCGTCGGCGTGGGGCTGATTCTGACGCCGCAACGCACCCGACAGACTCTGGCAACCTTGACCGTTACCACCACTCAAGATCAGGTGACGATCACGCCCATGCAACAGGCGGAGCTGGAAGCCCTGCGCCTGGGCAATCCCGCTGCGCGCGCGTTGCCGCTGCTGCAACTACTAGCCTACGGGCGCCCCGGCAGCGTGACGCTGGCCTTGCCGAATGACGGTGTCATTGCCATCAACATGGAAGTTGCATCATGAGTTCAACGCTGCCAGATCCACCGGTGCCCGATTGGGTGAACATGCAATTGCCGGACAGTTGGGCGGATCAACTGAAACTGTGGCGCCCCTGGGATCTGCTGAAACTACTGCGTCGCGTGATGTCCAAGCGGCAACGCGTGCAATTGCCCGAAGGCATGCCGGGCCGCGAACTGCTGCCCAAGTATGTGTTGCAGGAGTTTCATCATCTACCGAACGGCAATTACTCCAAGCAATTGACACATGGCTATGTCACCGGCTTCGATCGCATGATGCTGGGCACCATGCGCAGCGCGCGCAATCATCTCGCACACAACCTGCGTCGCTGTCAAAGCGTGTTGGACGTCGGCACCGCCGGCGGACGTACCGCCGCCGCATTGAAGGCGCAAGGCATCCGCGAAGTATGGGGCCTCGATCCCTCGCCCTACCTGCTACAGCATGCGGCGCGTCGCTGCAGCGGCGTGAACTTCGTGCAGGGTGTGGCAGAGCAAACGCCTTTCACAGATGCTCGCTTCGATGGCGTTGTGGCTTGTTTCGTATTGCATGAATTGCCGCCGAAACAAGTGCAAGCGGCCTTGCATGAGTTCGCGCGCATTACGCAACCCGGTGCACTGCTGGCCATTTGCGAACCCAGCGCCGAGCAACTGGATCGTAATATGTGGCGGCTGCTACGTCGTCACGGCTGGCGCGGCCTGTACTTCAGTTGGCTGGCGCATGCGGTGCACGAACCCTTCATACGTGCCTGGCATCGTCTCGATGTCAAACGCGCCCTGCATGAAGCGGGTTTCGAGTGCCTCAGTGATGAAGAGCACTTCCCCTCGCGCATGGTGTTGGCGCGGCGATCCTGAGCCATGCAATCGAACAATCTGATTCACATCGAACATCTCAGCCACCGCTATCCCAAGGCGGCGGCACCGGCATTGCAGGACATCAGCCTGAGCATTCCTCGCGGCTGCAGCTTCGGCTTGCTGGGGCCCAATGGCGCCGGCAAGACCACGCTGCTATCTATTCTCACTGGACTGCAAGCACCGCAAACCGGACAGATCAGCATTGCCGATCAAGACATCGCGAAACACGCAGCCGCCATCAAACACCTCTCCGCCTACGTGCCGCAGGACTATGCGTTTTATCTGCAATTGACCGGCCGCGAAAATCTGCGCTTCTTTGCCGATGTTTATGGCCTGACCCAGGCGCAATGGCAGCAGCGTCTCGATTACTGCGTGCAGGTATGCCGACTGGACGAGTTGCTCGACAAACGCAGCGCCGATTATTCGGGCGGCATGAAGCGCCGATTGAACCTGGCCATCGGCCTGTTGAATGACCCGCAGATCCTATATCTGGATGAGCCCACCGTAGGTATTGATGCGCTATCCAGACAGGTGATCATCGAAGCCATCCAGGCGCTGCGCGCACGCGGCACCACGGTGATCTATACCTCGCACTACATGGAGGAAATCGAAGCGTTGTGCGATGAGATCGCCATCATCAATCACGGCCGCGTGGTGGCGCGCGCCAGCACTGCGCACCTGCTGCAGCAAGGCCAGGATAAAACCCTGCTGTTGAATTTCACGCAGGCGCCCAGCGATGAACTTTTGCACAGCCTGCAAGCATGGCAGCCGACCGCGTTGCATGCACGCCGCTACGAACTCAGCCTGAGCCAGGCCAGCGAACTGGAGCAGGTGCTGCAGCAATGCGCGCAACATGGCGCGCAAATCGAGCAGGCGCAATTCGGCGTCAGCAGGTTGGAAAGAATTTACCTATCGCTGCTAAGCGAAGCCCAGGACGATCCATCATGAAGGGATTGATCGCCTGCATCCGTAAAGAACTGCTACTGCTCAGCCGCGATCTACACGGCCTGGCGCTGCTGTTCCTGATGCCGCTGGCCTTCGTACTGATCATGTCGTTGGCCTTGCAGAACCAGTTCGCGGAACGCGCGGGCTCGAAATTGCCGGTGTTGGTGCTGGACGCGGATCAAAGCAATGCCTCGCGCGCGCTGCTGGCCACGCTGGGCGACGGCAACGCCTTTGAATTCATCGTGCCGAGACAGGTGCCGGATACAGAGACGCTGGATGGTCAATTGCGCCGCGGCGACTACGCCTTCGCCATCAATGTGGTGACGGGATTCTCCACCGCAATGTTGAATGCATCCAGCAAGGATGCGGCCACCTTGATCAACATCAGTATTGCGCCCGACACCAACAAGCAAACTGAAACCATTTTTCTCACCACCGTGCGCGCGGCGCTGGGACGCGAACGCATGCGTGCGTTATTGACTGGCCTGGGTGCCGACGCAGCCATCGTCGACAACAGCGCACAGACCGATATCACCGTGCATTACGCTTATGCTGGCGCCACCAATCGCAATCCCAGCGCCGTACAACAAAGCGTGCCGGCGTGGTTGGTGTTCGGCGCTTTCTTTGTAGTAGTGCCGCTGTCCAACACCCTGATCCGCGAGCGTCAGCAAGGTACCTTAAGACGTTTGCGCAGCACCAACCTGAGTTCGCTTACTTTGTTGCTGGGCAAACTGGCGCCCTACTTCATCATCAATCAATTGCAAGTGGCGTTGATGCTGCTGGCCGGCTGCTTCTTAGTACCGCTATTGGGCGGCGAGGCACTACAAATCAATGGCTCACCATGGCTGCTCGGTCTGATGGCCGCCTCATTGAGCTTGTGCGCATTGGGGCTGGCATTGCTGATTGCGGTGAGCTGCAGCACCACCGAACAGGCCACGCTGCTGGGCGGCACCGGCAACATCATTCTGGCCGCGCTGGGCGGCATCATGATTCCCAAGTTCGTGATGCCGGTCGCCATGCAGAACATCGCGCAATGGTCGCCCATGTCCTGGGGCCTGGAAGGCTTTCTAGATGTACTGCTGCGCAGCGGCGACCTGCGCGCCATCGCGCCCGAAGCACTGGGTTTGACCGCACTGGGACTGGCCGCAATACTGCTGGCCTGGCTGATCCAGACGCGCCGCAATGATTGATTTAATGATGACTGAAGCTCATGTCTGACCTAGAACTTGAATCTCTGAAACAAACCTTGAAGGCGCTCATCGTCAAAGAGTGCGACAAGGACATTGCGCCGGAAAGCATCCGCGACGATGAGCAATTGATCGGTGGCGCACTCGATCTCGACTCATTGGATGCGCTGCAAATCAGTCTTGCCGTGAAGGATCGTTGGGATGTGCGCATCGAGAACGGCGCCGAAGGCCGCAAGGCCTTGGCTTCCGTGAATGCGTTGGCGCAGACCATTATCGATGCCAAAGCTTAAGCGCAGCTGCTACTTCACCGGCGCAGCGCTGCATACCAGTCTCGGCGTGGATCTGGCCAGCAATCTAGCCGCCGTGCAACTCGCACCCGCAACCCCGACACGCGCAGTTGCGCACTACGCGCAGCAACAAACGGAATTGCCGTACAAGCTTCTGGCCGATCGTCCGCTGCAACATCTGGATACGCGTCTCGACACCGTTATCGAGCCCTTGATTGAAACCGCTTTGACGGCAGCCGGCCTCACTGCGGCACAGCGACGAAAAGTGGGCCTGTTTCTCGGCACCTCATCCTTCGATATCTGCGCCACCGAAGATCACTACCGTCACGCCCTGCAACAAGACGCACAAGCCATCGCCATGGCCGAGAGCAGCAGTCTGGGTAATCTGGCTTTGAATATCTGCTCACGCTTTGACCTGCGTGGACCATCTTATAGCTTCAACACGGCCTGCACCGCCAGCGCCAATGCACTGGCCTATGCCGACGGCATGATCCGCAGCGGTCAGTTGGATCACGCATTAGTGTTAGGTGTGGAGACGTTCAACTCCATCACCGCACTGGGCTTCAACGGCCTGCAATTGCTGACGCCCACGGCGATGCGTCCTTTCAGCCCGGAACGCAATGGCCTGGTACTGGGCGAAGGTTGCTCGGCATTGGTGCTTAGTCACGACCAGCATCGCGCTACAGACTTTCGTTTGGTCGCCAGTAGCAATCTCTGCGATACCTTTGGCATGTCTGCCGCCAATCCCGACGGCTCGACCATCGCGCAAGTGATTGAGCAAGCATTGCAACGCGCCGGATTGACTGCCGGTGATATCGCCGCCATCAAAACCCATGGCACGGCCAGTCTCTCCAATGACGAAGCCGAATCGGCCGGCATGCGTCGCGTATTCGAATCCATGCCGCCGCTGACCGCGCTCAAACCTTTCATCGGTCATACGCTGGGCGCCTGTGGTTTGAACGAATTGCTGCTGTTCTGTGGCGCAGCCGAACAAGGCTTTCTGATCGGCACACCCGGTATCGGCATGGGCGATGAGAAACTCGGCGTCGTCTTAAATCAACAATGCCGCGAGTTGCTGCCTGGTTACTTCATGCTCAACTACTTTGGTTTTGGCGGTAACAACACTTCGTTGATTGTTTCGAATCTGCCGGAGCAAGCAGCATGAACGCTGAAAACACCTGGCAGATTTATGCAACGGGCGATCACTATCACGACGTGGTCGATACGCCAGCCGATCTCAAAGCATTGACGCAAGCCACCACTGGCAAAAGTTTTCGCCGCATCGGACGTTTCATCCAATTAGCGCTGATCGGCGCCTCGCGCTGCGCAGGCCAAACAACCTTGCCGGCGAATACCGGCGTATACATGGCTTCGGGTCGCGGCGATCTGGAACTGACGCTGGACATCATGACGCAGCTGTTCCGCGATGCGCAGGCACCCAAGCCACTGAGCTTCGTCAACACGGTCAGCAATGCCGCTTGTTTTTATCTGGCCCAGCACTTGGGCCTGCAATCGCGCAGCAACTTCGTCTGCAATCGTTACTCTGCTTTCGAAAGCGTGCTGCAACTGGCCGTGCAAGATTTGTCACTGGGCATCGTCTCCTCGGCCTTGGTCGGCAGCGTCGATATCGCCACCAGTCCACTACACGAACATCGCCTGCGCTCGAAATTGGCGCCGGAGACTGCATTGGGCGAAGGCAGTCACTGGCTCTGGCTGGGACCTGTCGATCAACAACGGCCGCGTGTCGGTGAACTCCTGGCGGTCGCGCACTGCAGCGATCGCGAAGCACTGCTGAGCTGGATCAACCAACAGAACGCCGTAGATAAACGCTGCCATCTCGCGGCAGGACAGTTCATCCCCGCGGATGAATTTGCGAACATTCAATCCGCCTGCAGCCTCAACGTACTAACCGACGCTGCACCGCGCGGCTACTACGACAGTCACAGCGGCGGCACGCTCAATACCTTTCTCAGTAGTGCCACGCTTGGCGATGCGTTACTGCATATCAATAGCGATGGCGCACAGCGCTACAGCGCGATGCTGATTCGCCGCTGAAGCGGCACGCCAACGGGCGTTCATTTCCCAGTTCGTCGCCACAGTTCTTGACCCGTGCTCGCTTCAGGTTCCGTCTTAATAACGGCGGCTGAGCACATATTTTTTCCACCAAATCCGCCATCACGTTGCGCGCGCAAGTGCATTAACTGCACGTTCAGGAAAAGCCATCGAAAAAAATCGACTCAGGCGAACTCTCAATCTGCAGTACTACCGACGCGGTTACCCGACGCAACTAGTGTTGAATGTGTCGCAGGATGCATGACAGTGACGTCAATCGCATGCAGTTTTCTTAGATGTTTCCCTAACAAATTTCAGCGTCGCTGTTGCCGATTGCTGACGTCATGTCTTTAAGACAAGTGACCTCGTTATGTCGATGAACTTCACTCGCTCCATCAACGCGGATCAAGCGATCCGTTCATCAACACATTTTCTAGCGAGTGCTGCATGCGACAGATACAACAAGCCCTGGTCCTCGGACTGACCGTTTCAGTCCTCACCGCCTCGGTCACCGCCGAAGCGCGTACTCGTCGCAACACGGCGCCGACCATCAGCGGCACGCCCACCACAGCGGTGACCGCGACGAAGTACTACAGCTTCATTCCCACTGCAGCCGATGCCGATGGCGATACTCTGGCATTCAGCATCAGCAACAAACCCAGCTGGGCGAAATTCAACACCTCCACCGGCAAGCTGAGCGGCACGCCCGCTTCGACCGCTGTCGGCACCTATAGCAACATCAGCATTGCAGTAACTGACGGCAAGGCAACGACTTCGCTTCCCGCCTTTGCCATCAAGGTAGCGGCAACCAGCTCAAGCAGTTCCAGTTCTTCCAGCGTGTCTTCGACATCGTCCAGCAGCTCTAGCAGTTCCAGCAAGTCGTCAACCTCAAGCACCAGCTCCAGTTCTAGCTCCAGCTCTAAATCAAGCAGCTCTAGCTCCGTTTCCAGTTCGAGTTCGGTCTCTAGCTCAAGCTCGAGTTCCAAATCCAGCAGCAGCTCAAGCTCTGTCTCCAGCACCAGCTCGAGCAGCAGCTCCAGCGGCAATCCCTACTGCTTCACGGCCTGCTCGGCCGATGGTGGTCAAGCGGGCACCAGCCTGCCCGGTGGCAGCAGCACCCAATCTGGATCGGTTGCGACCTTGGGTGCACCCACTTCCACCATCTTCAATGGTTTGAAGACCGTGGTTGATCCCTTCGCCCATACGCCCGCACATGCGGTGGCCGGCGCAGCCGCCGCGATGCCTTCGGCCCTCAGTGCCGATAACCTGCCCTACATCCCCAATGTAAAAGTTCTGGCCCGCGGTGACGCCATCATCCTGTACTTCCCCGCCGTGGCCGGCGCTGCCGACTATCGCGCCTATGCCGTTACCAACGACGTCAGCTTCACCACTGCCAGCAATGGCAACGGCAAGCAGCCCCGCGGCGCCGTCATCGCCTGCGCCGGCTTCCGTCAACACACCTATCGTTCGCCTGTGGTCGGCGGCTATCACACTCGCGAGCTGTTGCAGGCCATCGAGCTGCCAGGCTTCGTAAACCCCGGTGATTACACCATCGTGGTGGAAGCCAACTCCTCGCCCTGCCCGTTCGTCGGTATGCCAGCGCACACCGATGCGCAGATCACCATGCCTAACAACGGCACCACCACCTTGGCCCATATCAATGGCGCCAGCAGCTATAAGTACGAAGGCATCCCGATGGCCAAGCTGCGCTCCTTCGAGACGGTGAAGAGCCTGTACGGCAATGAAATCATCAACGGCCAGGGCTCGCCGATCTCTTGGGCGACCCGCACTTCCGCTGCCAAACTCGGCGATGTGGTACAGCCCAACGATGCCACCATCCCCAGCGATCCGAAGGCCGTTGCCCGCACTGCGATTGCAGTACGCATGCCGATGTTCGATGAAAGCTTGAACGCACCGATCTTCGACGTCGGCGCCGATTCGGTCTTCGAAGACTTCGCCATCGACGCCAAGGTGCTGCCCGCTGCGATCGGCAACAACCCGGACTATGCCGCCTATAACGGCTTCCGCATCAACCCGCTGTTCGTGCTGAAGAACCCCACCTCCAACAGCGATGAGTGGCAGTTCTGGGGTCGCTACATGCAGGCTGCCGATGCGGTGGCAGGCACGCACAATGCCAGCGGTCCGAATGCCCAGTCGCTACTCGGCGTGCAGGCCTTCACTCGCCATGGCCGTCTGTATACGACCTTCGGTGATACCGATCAGGACGTGGGCGGTTCATTGAACTTCTCCTCGCTGCGTGCGCCAGTGGTGCAAATGGATGGTGAGAAGTACATCCACTCCATGTTCCGCATCAACTCGGATGCGACCCACCGTCGCTACTGGTACTGGTACCTGTGCGGTGCCGCCACCAGCGCCGAGATTTTCGATACCACCACCAATCGCTACAAGCTGCGTCCGCTGGTGTACGAAACCACTTTCGGTCCGGGCGGTAACAATCCCTCAGTTCCAGACGGTGGTACGTTGTTCAGCACCAGCACGGCCGACGACAAGGTGGGCGTTGCCAAGGAATGTCTGTCCTTCACTGAAGAAGCGCGTCCAGAAAACGGCCTGACGGCTATGAATGTGGGTGATGTCCAGACCAGCGCTGTGCTGCGTGCGCAGATTCATCCGGCCAACAAGAGCCACGGCATCATCGCCCTGGGTAACACCAGCAGCGACACCTTAGGTTTAGGTCTGGGTGTAAAGAGCCTGGGCTTCCGCTTCAAGGTCGATGCCAATGGCAACCGCACCGGTCCGATGCTGGAACCCTTCGATCAGCTGGCGCCGCTGGTGCACTACGATGTGTTCGTGCGTAGCGATCGCCTGGTGGTGTTCATCAATGGTCGCCAGGGCTTCTGCGTCGATATGAGCGACATCAAGCTGAGCATGAAGTACGCCATGATCGGCTACGGCGATCTGTTGTATCACTCGGGCATCGAATGGACCGAACTGTCCGACGGCCCGGTCAACAAGGATCCGCAGATGTATCAGGCTCAGTTGAACACCCCTATCGCCAACACCCGCATTTGGGATGTGGTGGGTCACTCCGACAAGATCGACATCCCGTCACAGTTCTCCAGCTTCAACCCAGCTCTCTGCAAGAAGCCTTCTAACCAGACGGTGCAGGGATACTCGCCTTAATCTCGAGCTTTAATTTTGATGAGTTGATGGTGGCCTCGATTCGCTAACGCGAGTCGAGGCCACTTCATTTATTGGCCAGTCTTTAGATGCAGCAGTAGATACAGCAGCCGCGTAGCAGCAATACGTGACATGTCCCTTAAGTAGTTCGCTCGATCTTCACTTGATGCAAATAACTCAATGGATGCTGAACACATATTCATATTTAATTTAAAATGTGTGAAACATTTTTGATACGAATACCGACTACGTACGCATTTGACGCAGGAAAACAAGGCAAAAACTTACCACCGTGTAAGACAACGCCGATGTTTCCAGTTAAAGACAGTTGTTATAAATGCATGGAAATACTCCACTACCATCCATGCGGAGTTGTACTGAGCAATTTTTCCGCGGCTTCCAATACTCGTGGTGATCTATGCAGCGAATACAACGCGCCTTGATGTTCGGATTGATACTTACGTCACTTTTTTCCGGCATCAACGCTGAGGCCGCACGGCGATATAACCGCAACGATGCGCCAACCATCAGCGGCACTCCTGCAACCACCGTTACTGTCGGCAAGTACTACAGCTTCACCCCTGCTGCATACGATGCAGATGGCGATACGCTGGCGTTCAGCATTGCCAACAAACCCGGTTGGGCCAATTTCAACACCGCCACCGGCAAGCTGAGCGGCACACCCAGTTCCGCCAAGGTAGGTACGTACAGCAATATCGTCATTTCAGTCAGCGACGGCAGAGCCAGCGATTCGCTAGCGGCTTTTGCTATTAGAGTGACCGCCGCCGCAACCAGCGCCAGCACCACCAGCAGCTCGAGCAGTTCCAGCGTGGCATCGAGCTCCAGCAGTTCCGTGGCAAGTTCATCAAGCTCGTCCAGCGTTTCCTCATCGAGCGTGTCATCGAGTTCACGCTCCTCAAGCAGCTCCTCGGCAACCTCTTCGGTTGCATCGTCCAGCTCGTCTTCTTCCAGCTCGAGCAGCTCGGTAGCGTCGAGCGTTTCGTCCAGCAGCTCAGTGAGCAGCGCTAGCAGCAGCTCCAGCAGCACTGCCGCCAGCGGCACCACCAGTCACAGCGGCTTCAAGGCCCTGCCCACCTGGTCCGGCGGTCCCGGCACCGAATGGGTGAACGGTGAGACACGTTTGATCAAGGACAACAGCAGCCAGGGCTCGGGTGAAATCTTCGGCTTCGTCTGGTCCGACTCCAGCACCAACCTGTACTTGCTGACCAGCGCCGACAATGGCCAGACCTGGACCAATGTAGGCAGCAAGTCGTTGTCCGCCTATCACGTGATTGCAATCACGCAGGACTCCACCAGCAAGGTGCACGCCATCAGTTGGGCCACCATCAGCGACTCCGGTTACTACCTGCGCATGAGCCTCACTTACAGCGGCGGCAAGATCAGCGGCTATACCCTGGATACACCCAGTGGCATTGCCCTGCCCAACCACAGCCGCAAAGGCAATGAACTGCGTGCCGACATCAAGATGGTGAAGGACTTCAACAACAACGAGACCGTGGTGTATGCGGTCAACATGCCGATCAAGAGCTGCTCACCGGTGTGCGATATCCAGGTGTACATGGGCAAGGGCACCAGCCTGACCCCGACCAGCAGCAGTCAATTGGTCAGTCTGTCCGGTGCGGCCGGCGACACCAATGTATTCGACTCCTGCAACTACTCGGCCTGCTCCACCTTCGGCTTCTCGACACATGTGCACACCGCGCTGTTTGCCCAGAATCAAACATCGCGTGATTTGTATCTGTTCCAGGGACCTATCGATGGCGACTACGGTCTGGCGTATTCCACGGCCAGCTTCAACACGCTGTACTCCACACGTCTGCCTAGCAACAGCAGCGGTTGGACGGTCGGCGCGACCACCACGATCTCCGCCAATGTGCAGAACAATGTCACGCCGGAATTGATGAGCGTATCCAGCGGCACCAACTACGCCTGGGTGATGTACGTCGATCCTAAGAACGGCGTGAAGTTCGGTCGCTACGACAGCAGCGGTGTGTACGACGAGAGCAGCATCACCAGCCCGGACACCACCGTTAACCGCAATGGTTGGGGCGTGTTCTCAGTGTCTGCGGACGATCGCAAGATCTGGGCAATCTGGGACACGCTGGCGCCGATCAGCGGCGGCAGCGCTGTAGCTTATGAAGGTTATTGGAACGGCTCGAGCTGGACCAAGTACAGCGACAGCGGTGCTTCTGACTCTATGGGTATGGCCGGCATCGCCGGTTGGACCAATGGCACAGCTGCCATCCTGTTCAATGGCAATGTGCTGGCACAGTCTTACAAGCAACCGACTGCGGCCAGCATCTGGACTGTGCAATAAACTCAAGCTTTACATCGCTTGTTTGAATAGCGCCGCGAGCTGCACAGCTCGCGGCGGCGTGACATCAATCATTCATCTCAGCCAGCTGAATGGACGAGTCAGCCAGCCAAACCCAGGCATTTCACTCTGACCAATTACCGGTTCCACAGAACCAACCCTGTATTTCATGAATGATCGTACCGCGCATCGTTCACATGGATGAACCATTCATACAATCAAGCGCTTTCACGCTCTGAAGCAATGACGGATCGCATCAGGCATCGCAAAAGCAATCGAATTGCCCAAGACACAATCCAGTGATCGGCAATTAAAACGTGGCGCCATTCAAAGTTCGTTGATTAACAACGCATAGTTACAAGCCTTGCGCTGCCGAATCTGTTGCACCAAAAGAACATACATCAGCATATCGTTGCACTGAAAATTGAAGTATCCGGCGACATCCTGAACAAGCTATTCAGCTTCAATAATGATGCTTGCGAGCAATTGTTAAAAGGACAAGAATGCCGCGCATTTCGTCAGTCCCCAAGCAAGGGCACTTATAAAGCAACACGTACGCAGCTCCTCAACGGATGTCAGGTGACACATGAAACATCTTCAAAAGGCCTTGAGCTTCTGCGCAATATTTTTCGTAGTGGCAACAGCGTTCGCTCAAACACGAACCACCAACACGGCACCGACCATCAGCGGCACCCCGGTTACCGCCGGCACCGTTGGCAAGTACTACAGCTTTATCCCAACGGCGAGTGACGCCAACGGCGACCGACTTGGATTCAGCATTGCCAATAAACCTGGCTGGGCCAGTTTTGATACGGTCTCCGGCGCATTGACCGGAACGCCCAAATCAAAGGGCACGTACAGCAACATTCGCATTTCCGTCAGCGATGGCAAAGCAACCACTTCCTTGCCAGTCTTTGCCATCACCGTCGTTGCCGCCAGCTCCACGCAGAACACATCGGTCAGCTCATCCAGCTCGAGCAGTACCTCCATCAGCTCGAGCAGTAGCAGCGCATCTGTTTCAAGTGCGTCCTCAAGCAGCTCATCTACATCAAGCAGCAGTTCAGCCGCGTCGAGCAGCAGCGCAGCTTCCAGCACCAGCTCTGCGTCCAGCTCAAGCTCGGTATCCAGTTCAAGCAGTTCCGAAACGAGCTCAACTTCCAGCGACAGCAGCGCATCCTCAAGTAGCTCACTGAGTTCAGATGACAGCAGCTCTTCAAGCTCAAGTAGTTCTTCGAGCAGCTCTGCAAGTGGCGAAACGTTGAATCAATCTTCTTTCAAAAGCACACCAACGCTCTCTACCGGTCTGGGATCGGAGTGGGTTAATGGCGAAACGCGCTTGATAAAGGACAACAATACTCAAGGTTCCGGTGAAATCTTCGGCTTCGTCTGGTCGGATAACAGTTCGAATCTGTATCTGATCACCAGCGCCGATAACGGCCAGACCTGGACCAATGTAGGCAGCAAGTCGTTGTCCGCTTATCACGTAGTGGCAGTGACTCAAGACTCCACCGGCAAAGTTCATGCAATCAGCTGGGCCACCATCAGCGACTCCGGTTACTACCTGCGCATGAACCTGACTTACACCTCAGGTCGTATCAGTGGCTTTACGCTGGATACACCCAGTGGCATTGCTTTGCCCAGCCACGGCCGCAAGGGCAATGAACTGCGCGCCGACATCAAGATGGTCAAAGACTTTAACGGCAATGAAACATTGGTCTATGCGGTCAATATGCCAACCTTGAGTTGTTCGCCGGTGTGCGACATCAAGGTATACATGGGCAAGGCCGCCAGCCTGACACCCACCAGCAGCAGCCAACTGGTCAATCTTTCGGGAACAGCCGGGGACACCCTGGTATTCGACTCCTGCAACTACTCGGCCTGCTCCACCTTCGGCTTCTCGACGCATGTGCATACCGCGTTATTTGCCCAGAACGCCACCTCGCGCGATCTGTATCTGTTCCAGGGACCGATCGATGGCGATTATGGTTTGGCCTATTCCACCGCCAGCTTCAACACGCTGTACTCCACTCGCCTGCCTAGCAATAGCAGCGGTTGGAGCGTGGGCGCGACCACCACGATCTCCGCCAATGTGCAGAACAATGTCACGCCGGAATTGATGAGCGTGTCCAGCGGCACCAATTACGCCTGGGTGATGTATGTCGATCCCAAGAACGGCGTGAAATTCGGTCGGTACGACAGCAGCGGCGTATACGACGAAAGCAGCATCACCAGCCCGGACACCACCGTTAACCGCAATGGTTGGGGCGTGTTCTCCATATCTACGGATGACAGCAAGATCTGGGCAATCTGGGACACGCTGGCGCCGATCAGCGGCGGCAGCGCAGTGGCTTATGAAGGTTATTGGAACGGCTCGAGCTGGACCAAGTACAGCGACAGCGGCGCCAGCGACTCCATGGGTATGGCCGGCATCGCCGGTTGGACCAATGGCACGGCAGCCATCCTGTTCAACGGCAATGTCTTGGCTCAGTCCTACAAGCAACCGACTGCGGCCAGCATCTGGACTGTGCAATAAACTCAGTCCTTACATCGCTTGATTGATAGCGCCGCAAGCTGCCAAGCTCGCGGCGCTTTATTTTTTTAAGCGCAACAATAATCAAGCATTGCATTTGCAATATCAGACAAACACTCAATCGCAGCGATGCACAAATCGCAAGATCGACCATTAAGCGCCTCTACGCGGCCTCATTCCTGCTTTTGTAGCCAATCGCTGACGTCATAAGTTAAAGACAATTGTTCCAGCGACGTCGATGCCATTCACTGCCGGCATCGCCCCGATCACCTGCGCCACACGAACCAAACTGGACTCACGGCGATCGGCATCCACGCAACGAATCTCCGGCAGGTGCTTCATGCAATTAATCAAGCGCGCCCTGGCAATGGGGCTGACTCTTTCTCTGCTCACAGCTTCACTAAATGCGGAAGCAGCACGCCGCAATACGGCGCCCACCATCAGCGGCACGCCCGCAACAACCGCCACGGTCGCCAAGACCTATAGCTTCATTCCTACGGCTTACGATGCCAACGGCGACACACTGGCTTTCAGCATCGCCAATAAACCCAGCTGGGCAAAATTCAATACCGCCACCGGCAAGCTGAGCGGCACGCCCGCTGCCGCTGCTGTGGGCACCTACGGCAACATCAAAATTTCGGTCAGTGATGGCCGTGCCTCTACTTCGTTGACTGCATTCTCGATCAAAGTAGTCGCGGCGAGCTCCAGCAGTTCGAGCAGCTCCAGTTCTTCTTCAAGCTCTTCGACATCTTCAAACAGCAGTTCCAGCAGCTCAAGCTCTACGTCGAGCAGCAGCTCCAGTTCGAGTTCAAGTAGCGCCAGCAGCACCACCAAAGCCGCTCAGCTCAGCGCTAAATTGGGCAAGCCTGCACGCCTGTTGGTAGGCCTGGGCACGTACAACGAACCCACCAAGATTCTTCAGCAAAACCTGCGCCCGGATATCTACGACCAATACTTGGTCGGTGTGGGCTCGGGCTCCTGGCCGGAATGGAATTCGCCTAGCGGTGCGTATGTCGGCGTGGTCGCCACCAAGGCCGAGTCAGTCGGCGCAGTACCGATGTACACGCTGTATCAAATGGCATCGAATGGCGATGGCAATCTCGCCGGTCTCACCAACAGCACCTTCATGACCGGCTACTGGGCCAATGTGAAGATATTGTTTGAACAGCTGGCCATTTATAACAAGCCGGCACTAGTGAATTTCGAACCGGACTTCTGGGGCTATGTGCAACTGCAGTCGTCGAATAACCCAGCCAGCATCTCGGCATCGGTCACCATTAATGCCGATTGCGCAGCGCTGCCTAATAACGCCATCGGTGTCGCCAAGTGCCTAGTCACGATGGCTCGTAAGTATGCTCCCAAGGCCTATGTGGGCTTCATGCCTTCGGCCTGGGCGGGTTCGACTTCAAGCATCGTCAGCTTCATGAATACGATTGGCGCCAACACCGCCGACTTCGTGGTGATGGAAACGCTGGATCGCGATGCCGGTTGCTTCGAGAAATCGCCGCAGCCTTCGTATTGCTCGCGTTCGGGTAGCGGCTGGTATCAAACCGATGCCAACTATGCCAGCCACCTGGCAGCAGCCACGGCCTATCACAATGGCATCGGCGGTCTGCCGCTGCTGTGGTGGCAGACACCGATGGGTAAGCCTTCCACCACCGCGGGTGGCGTGGACTATCAGTACCGCGACAATCACGTGCAGTACTTCCTGACCCATCCTGCTGAATTGGTTGCAGCAGGTGGCGTGGGTGTGGTGTTCAGCGGCGGTGAATCGCATCAGACCAACATCACCACCGATGGTGGACAGTTCCAATCGTTGTCGACGAGTTACTTTGCTAACCCAGCGCCGTTGAATTAAGCGCAGCCTTAGCCACAAACAAAGCCGGAAAGTTTGCAGCTTTCCGGCTTTTTTCTTTGGCGATAGAACAGAACTTAGGATGCTGCGAAGACGGAAGCTCATCCCCGCAGAACAAGCGCCTCACTTCTTAGGAATACATCAAGTGAATCTCGATCCAAATACGCCGACCACATCACACTTCATTCCATCTTCATAGCAATGAGAAGCGCATCACCCATCTCTGCATAGCACCAAACAAAACCACCGCAACACAACACATAAGACAAACACTCAAGCATTGCCGCGACCAACACCAGGCAGCGACGTATCGCTAATCCGAGACCGCATGAAAGCATCGCCACGCATAAGACTTTTCACTAAAAACCGGCGTTTGTAGCGAATTGCAGGCGTCATTAACTGAAGACAATTGTTGGCTTCTGTTCAGTGAGCTTCACTGCCGCCATCGGTACGGATCAATGGATCCTGCACGTCAACTGACTCACTGAAATTTTGGCAGGTGCTCAACGATGAAACAGATACAGCGTGCCCTGGCACTGGGGCTAACCCTTTCAATGCTCGCCGCGTCGATGACGGCGGAGGCGCGTACACGCCGCAACACGGCACCGACTATCAGCGGCACGCCCGCCACTTCGGTGACGGCGACCAAGTACTACAGCTTTATTCCCACCGCAGCCGACGCTAATGGCGACACGCTGACCTTCAGCGTTGCCAACAAACCGAGCTGGGCCAAATTCAATACGTCCACCGGCAAGTTGAGCGGCACGCCCGCAGCGACTGCCGTTGGCACGTATGGCAACATCGCCATCTCGGTGAGCGATGGCAAGGCAACCACTTCGTTGCCGGCATTTGCCATCAAGGTTGCGGCTTCAAGCTCGAGTAGTTCCAGCAGCTCCAGCTCTTCCACTTCAAGCACCAGCTCGTCCAGCAGCTCGAGCAAATCTTCTTCGTCGAGCTCATCGACTTCATCCAGCTCTTCGAGCAGCAGTTCCAGCAAGTCGAGCTCCAGCTCTTCTTCCAGCTCGACATCCTCAAGTTCGACGTCTTCAAGCTCCAGCTCTTCCAGCTCAAGCTCCAAATCGAGCAGTTCGAGCAGCTCCTCCAGCTCGACCAGCGGCTTGTCGATTCACGTCGATGGCAACCAACTTAAGAATGGTTCTGGCGCCGTGGTGCAATTGCGCGGTGGTAACCTGATGGGCATGGAATACACCGCTGTCGGTGGCTGGAGTCCGAGCAACCCATTTCCACAAGTGGTCAGTTCCACCTGGGCGGCGTTGAAGAGCTGGGGCATCAATGTCGTGCGCATCCCGCTCAATCAAAGCTCCTGGTTCAACGCCAGCTGCGTCAATGGCAGCTCGGTAATGGACCCGGATCCGGGCGACAACTACAAGTCAACGCTGAAGAGCACGGTGGATCGCGCCACCAGCGAAGGTCTGTACGTGATTCTGGATCTGCATTGGTCAGCACCGAAAGATGCCGCGAGCACGGTCAGCGGCGTATCGACACAGTGTGCGATGAATCAGAACGTCATGGCCGATGCCGATGGCTCCATCCAGTTCTGGACCGAAGTGGCGACGGCTTACAAGAGCTATCCCAATGTCATGTTCGAACTGTTCAATGAGCCCTATCTGACTCAGTGGACCTTGACGGGCACCGAAGCTCAGGCCTGGGCCGCACTGCGCGATGGCACCACCATCGATTCGTATGTGCCGCGCTATGCCACGGGTCGGTTCTGGCAGTCGGCTGGCTATCAAGCCATGCTCAATGCAGTACGTGCGACTGGTGCAACCAACATCGTGCTCACCTCGGGCATGGATTGGGCCGGTCAATTGCAGTACTGGTACACCTACCGTCCTATCGATCCGATCGGTCAGCTGGCGGCTGCATGGCATGCCTATCCAACCTATGGCGCGGCCTGGGGCACGGCTGCATATCAGCTACCCAAGTGGGGTGAGAACGCTTACACCTGGGCACAGGGCATTCTCAACAACAACATTCCAGTGATCGTGACCGAGTTCGGTGATCGCAATACCACCGGCACGGTGGGTGCGCCCTTCGCTTCGCATCTGTTGCCGCGCCTGGACACCATGGGTATTTCGTACCTGGGATGGACCTTTACGCCAGCCGACTTGACCGACAATCAGTTGATCAAGGACAACAACGGTACACCTACCGATGGCTACGGCGTCTATGTCAAAGCTCACTATCTGTGCAGAGCGGCGGGTACCACGACCTGTCCGTAATACTTAAAGCTTAGAACTGCAACGGCCCGAGAAAGTATCTCGGGCCGTTTTTTATTTGACACCTATTCAAGACGGGCGCAATGAATTGCGCCCCTAAAACGATTTAAGCCCCTGCCACACCGCAGCTTCGCGATCCGCCACGCCATTGAGCACCTCACTCAAGGCACGCAAATCCACAGCCTCACGACCGCGTACCATCTTGGTGGCGCGCAAAGCAAAGCGGCGCCATTCGTCGCCGGCATCGGTCAGCTGCCTGGAAGCTTTCGCCAGTTGCTCGTCATTCAACAGCTGCGCGGCTTCCTGCAGGAACGAAGCAAATAGAAACCGGAAGCCCGCACCGCCGCTGCCGATTTCTTCCTGCATACGCACGATGTGCGTGAGATACAGCGGCAGGTAGTGATCGCGATCCTTGCGCTTATCCAGCTCGATAATTTTCTTACCGAGATAGCGAATGCCCTTGATGCCGATCATCGGGAACAACGGCTGCATCATGTACTTGTAGTTGGCGCGAATCGCGGTGGGAATGATGGCTTTGTAATCGATGTCCTGCGGCACGTGCGTTGGGTAGTACATCAAACCCTTGGCCTGCAAGGCACCCTTGGCGAAGCGCGCCTTGGTCATGGCCTCACGCGAACAACGGGTAGTCATCTCGAACAGCGGATCGCTGACCAGGTAATCGTCGCCCTCGCGACCGTACACAATCAGGTTATGCATGTTGAAGTGAAAGCGGAATTGATCCGGCACATAGGGCAGCCAGTAGATGCAGGTCTGCAAGCCGACCACGCGGCCTTGATCCAGTTGTGCATCCAGCGCACGCACACCCTCGCTCTGCGAACTGAAAGTCTGCCGCGACATGCCGATGCCAAGCCGCTTGTGCATGGCTTTGACAATGGCGCCGGGCCACATGCGATAAGAAATCAACGGCATGCCCGCCATCTTGATGATGGGGATGTAAGCAAAGGCCAGCGCCGAAGCCAGACCGAAGGCCATGGGTTCGCTCATCGGCAGACCATAGTGCGACACCAGGCCGGAGACCACACCGCTTTCGCAGTGAGCGGATTGTTTGTGGGTGAAGGGCTTGGCTTCGCTAGAACTGGTTTGCGTGGCTGTCATGTATTTTTCTGTCGGTCATTCCCGTGCAGGCGGGAATCCAGTTGGATTTAATTTCACTAGATTCTCGCCTACGCGAGAATGACGGCATCATCCGTCAATCATTCGCAACTTACCCACCAGCGTTAGCAGGTAACTGCTTGAGTTCCGCCACACTGACGCCCATCGCCTCGGCATAGCGGCTCAACACCTTGTCGGATAGCTTGGCATACACGTTCGGTTTGAAATGCCGGCGTACACGCCAGCGCCAGATGCCGCTCACCATCACCAGGGTGTCGAAGTCCATGCGGTTGCGATACATGTGAAATTCCAGCGCGGAGGTCTTGCCATCTTTGGCGCGCTGCCAGGCTTCATCACGTTGGCGATTGATTTCCGCCACGGCCAGTTCAGTAGAAAAACTTTCCGCTTCCCAGCCACTGGATTGCACACCGGTGTACTTGCCCTGCTCATCCACTGCGTACAGCAGCTTGCGCAAGCCGCCGTAGGTGGGTGATGCATCCTGGGGGACCGATTGCTTTTCCATGTACTTATCAGACCACAGTCATATGCATGAAGCCGGTGGCGAAGCGACCGCTCTCCGGCACGTAGCACAGCAGTCGCTGGCCCTTCTGTGCCCGACCGGAACGCAACAATTCATCGACGATGATGTACATGGAGGCCGAACCGGAGTTGCCCTTGTACGGCAAGTTGGTGAACCAGCGATCCTGCGGCACATCCACACCGGCGTTGACCATGTGCGCGTACACCTTGTCGCGGAAGAACTTCGATGAGTAATGCGGCAGGAACCAGTCGATTTGATCGGCCTGCAAACCACGCTTCTTCACCAGCGTTTCCAGCGGCTTCTGCACGGTGTAGTACATCACGTACTCGTTGAGCAATTTCACATCCTGGCGCACCGACATGATGGTGTGACGTTCGCGTTCGGCGGGCGTGAAGCGCGCCCAGCCGGTCACCCTGCCATTCGTGTCTTTGACAGCGCCGGCGTACATGCAGGTTTCCATCGTGCCTGCGTAGGAAAAAATTTCGATCCAATTGATGCGCAAATTCAAGCGATCCGCGCGCGGCTTGGATTCCATCAAAAAAGCGCCGGCGCCATCGGACAGCATCCAACGCAGAAAGTCGCGATCGAAGGCCAGCTCGGGCCGCACTTCCAACTCGCTGGTATCCGATTCAACCTGCAGGTTGCGTGCGCTCATCATGGCCGAGGACAACTCAGAACCTGTGGCGATGGCATTGGTGGTGTTGCCCGAGGCCACCGACATGTATGCATACTTGGTGGAAGCCAGGCCGCTTAAGCACACACCTGTGGTGGCCACGGCTTCCAGCGGCGGCAAGGCCAATTCGCCATGCACCATGGAAGCATGATTGGGCATCAGCTGATCGGCAATGGACGTGCCGCAGGCGAGACATTCCAACTGCTGCAGATCGAAGCCATCCTCAGCAAGCTGACGCACCGCAGTCGCGGTCAGCGAAGCATTGCTATGGGTGGGCTCAAGCGTCACCGGATCGATGCAGTAATGACGGGTCTGAATGCCGTTACTGCGCAGCACGGTGGGACGAGCACGCGAAGGCTTGTCGCCCAATTGTCCGAGAATGCGCTCCATCTGATCGTTGGCGACGGGCGCATTGGGCAGAAACGAAGCCGTACCTGTGATGTAAACCGATCCACTCATCTTGATTCCACACTCAACTTTATCGACATCAATTCAAAATAATTTTCACAGCGAGTATTTGCAGCAAGCGCGCATCACTGCATCGAAGTTATTCACCCGATGGCGCAGCGAAGTAACTGCGCTGTTGCGCAATGCGCTTACGCGTCAAGGGCGATAACAGGGTCTTCAACACGAACACTACCGGCACCACCGTCAACAACATCGCCACCAGGAACACCACGTACAAGGCCAGCACGACACGACGCAGCGGTGCGCCCGGCTTGCCGCAGGCACGCAACAACTTGCCCCACAGACGAAAACTGCGTTGCACGATCTGCTCGGAACTGATCAAGCCCGGATGCACGACCACCGCGCCCATGCCCCACAACATGGGCCTAGTATCGCCCGATTCACGTTGCGGAAATTCATCGGCGATGGTTTTACCGAAGCGCGCGGCGCCTTGAATATCGCTGGGCCAGATGCCGGCACGCGGAAACAAGCCGCCGAGATAAGGTCCCTTATTACCGGACAGCAACCACCAGGGCGTAGTGACTACACTCTTCGCACCATGCGTGCGTTCGGCCAGCGCCACATTATCCAGCAAGGTTGCACCCAATTTTTTCAACTGCGCCTTCACGCGCTCCTGGGCCATCAACCACATGTTGCGACAGCCGATCACCGTAATCACTGGCTTGCCCCGCAGCAGCCGCGCCGCCTGCGGGCTTTGCAGGAAAGCTGTCATCGGCAACGACGGCGAAATAAACCACACCTGGTAGGCCAGAATCACCAGATCGAACTGCGCATCCTCAGCCAGAGGCAGGGGCTCGATGGGATCGGGGTCATCGTAGATGCATTCCGGAAAGGTGTCGAAGAACCCCCAGAACGACCAGGGAAAGGCATAAGGCCGCACCGGTTTGAGCGGCATGAGCGTTACCGCGAATTCCGTCGATGCACGTAAGGGCGCGATCATGGAATCGACAATTTCACCCAGCTGTCCGGTCTGGGAGTAGTACAGGACCAGGACGCGCTTCATGCCGACAACCCGGATACAGACAACCCAGATATAGACGACCCTGGGCGACGCCGTGCGTTGATGCGGATCGCCAGACGGCCCTCGGCCAGTACCGCACCTTCCTGCAAGCATTTGAAGCGCATGGCGGTTAGATCCACCATGTTGAATTCTGCAGTGAAAGTTTGTTCGGGCAGCAACATGCGTAGAAATTTGAGCTTGTGGATGCCGGTTACCTGCACCGTCGGAAACTGCACTGCCAGATCCGCCAATACCTGGCTCAACAACACCACGCCCGGAACGACCGGTGACCCGGGAAAATGGCCGGGCAGGGACGGATGCGCGCTATCAACACACAAGGCATGGCCGGAGGCGGAACGAAGATCGGCAGACATTGGCGGTCCGTTTGAAATCAAGATCGGCAGTATAGATGCCGCCCCGGGTACAATCCACGTTCAGGGTCGCTGTTGGGTGCGCCCACAAGCGGCCACCGCGCCGCACCAGATCGAGCCCCTTGATAGAGAATGATGTTGGAAAAATCGCAGATAGAACGGCTTTTGCCCCACCAGGGCGCGATGTTTTTACTGGACAGCGTCCTGCGTTTCGATCGTAACGAAATCGAGTGCCGCGCCAGCAGCCACCGCGACCTGCACAACCCTTTGCGTCACCAGAACCGCCTGCCGGCACACACCGCCATTGAATATGCGGCGCAGGCTGCCGGCGTCCACGGCGGACTGTTGAATCGGGAGCTGTATCCGGATGCGCCGGCACAAATGGGCTATCTGGCAGTGATCAGCAATCTGCACTGGCATGTCGAACGACTGGATGACCTGCCGGAAGATTTACATATCTACGCGCGCCGCACCGCAGTGACACCCGGCGGCCGCGCTTATCACGTGCGCATCGAACATCAATCCGCACCCATCATGAGTGGCGACCTGGTTATCGCCCTGGAAATCAGAAGCACGGATGTGGCCTAAAACCCACGACTCAAGCACTCAAATAACTCACGCGCAACAAACTCAAAGGATTGAGTGCCAGTTGTTAGTGCAGCAGAACGTATGACATTTGGCATTGACGATTGCTGACCTCGCCAAACGTTGGCGGGCACCCGTTGTTCTGATATACCGCCACTAGCCAGGCTGGCACGCGCAAATAATAGGGCATCAGCCGGCGCTTCCTTGCATCGACAAATGGACACCGGGAGACCCTCATGAAAATTACTTTCTTGCTGATTGCCGGCCTGTTGAGTTTTAACGCCGCCTCCGCCGCCGGACTGTTCGACAGCCTCAATAAAGTGCTGGATAAAACCCAGCAGACGGTGAACGACGCACAAGCCACCACCGACAAGGCCAATGCCATCGCCAATCAGGCCACGCAGACGGCAGACCAAGCCAAGGCCATCGGCAAGAATGATGGTCAGGGCCCTGTCAACACGCCGGCTGCTGCGCCGGTTGCACAAGAAACCAAAACCAACCTGGATGCTTCGGCTAGACGCACTACTCAGCCTGCCGCGGCGACCACCATCAGCGCGTATTTCACCAAGAATTGCCAGGCGGCCAATGCGGGCGCAGCTGCAGCGGGTTTCCCAGGCGTCGATTGCTCGGTCTGCGCACAAGCCTTAAACCAGAAGCAACCTTCTTCGTATCAGGCGTTGAGCGTTGGCGATGTCAGTCCTGCAGTTTTCAATACGCTGTCATCGGAACATTGCAGAGGCAAATGAGTAGCTGCTACTCATTACAACAATAAATCAATCTCACACTTCCATCAGGCCATCATCATTGCCGCGACCATCAGCGGCAACGATGTATGGAAGATCTCGATCAGGTAAATTGCCGCCCCAGCTTCGCTTGCGAACCACGCTGAAATGCAAGACCCTATATGCGCTTCAGCAGTTGCTAAAAGGAATCATGGATCGTGGTAATGATCGATCGACGCCATCTCGTCATTCTGGCCGCACTTTTCTTCACTACCGTTCATGCCACCGACATCGCCGGCTTCGCCACGGCAGGCATCAGCCATATTGCAGGTAACGACAGCGATTACGGCTTCAAGCTGGGCGCCGACTTCAGTAAAAATCGCTGGCAATTCGGCAGTCTTGGCATGACGGCCTTTGTTACCCGCTTTAGCGGTTCGGAAAATTATTCCGCCAATCGCTGCCAACTTAAAGCAACCATCAATGGCATTGCCGTAGGCAGCACTTATACTTTTGGACCGCTGGATTCCAACTGGATATTTCAGGGACGGATTTATCCGTTACTGGCGCAGCGCGAGATAGTCGATAAATGCCCCTACACGCGGCGCACCTCGCATGACTTCACCGCGTACGGCGGCGTCGGCGTCAGTGGTCAATATCTATTCGACGATTCGGTGGGATTACGCATCGATGTGGACATTCTCAATCGCAACACGCAACTGCTGACAGTGGGCATGCAGTATCGGTTTTGAAGATCGGAAATTCGCCGTGAATAAAAAAGGCAGCTTGCGCTGCCTTTTTTATTGGTGAGTATTCGTGAGCATTTTGCCCCCACCCTAACCCTCCCCCGTCGAACGAGGGAGGGAATAAGGAGTAGCGATCAGGGATAACCCGTCTCGTTCGCGTCCGGCACGATTGCAATGACACGGAAGACGCCGTTGTAGCCGCTCTTCATCGAAAACTCGATGTGGCCCACGCCCTTGTACAAATACTTCAATCGCTGCAAATCCTTCGCGCCGAAGTTGAAAGGCTGAAACTGCTTGCCAGTCATTCGAGTGCTTTGGGCAGTAGGCGCAGGCAGAAGATCGTCCACTTCTGCTTGACTCATACCTTCCTTGACCAAGCTGAAATCGACTGGCTTACCGGACGCAGGCGCGGCTTTAGCAGCAGCGGCCGGCGCTGGCTTGGCAGCGGCGACGGTGGCGCCTTTGCCGCCGTCCTTGTACGAATCGACATTAACGCTGCCCGCCACAAACGAATCCGCTGCGCCCTTGGGCAATTGGTCCGCAGACTTTTCGCACCACTTCTTGGTCTTCTTGTTGATATTGGCCTTGGACATCGATTCCAACACAGCCTTGTAGCGACCGTTGCCGGAAATACCCAGCGCTTTGCACAACCACGACGCCGAATCGGCAAATTCACCACTGAGTAAAGTCTTGGGCCCCAGATCCACCAGCACTTGCGCCGCCAAATCCAGCACTTCGGGATCTTTCATGCCGGTATTGAAAATATCCTGCGCCGCGCTGCTGATCGTACCCGGCCCACCGCTGGCCAGCATCTGCGCATAGCGCTGTCCCGATGCATCCAGTGCCCAAGCCGGCGCCGCAACCGCACCCAGCACCACACAAGCACATAACAGACTCTTGGTTCGCATAACGTACCTCCGTCGAGTTGGTCGAATTTTCTCCACCGTCATCCGCTTACCGCCAAGCGGGCGACCGAAACAGACCGCTAGCCTATCCATTTACCTGAACAAGCTCCACTTTCTTTTACGTGGACGGAGCCAGGGGTAATTGCGGGAATAAATCGGCTCTGCGCGGCGGCATGACGACCATGCTGACGAAGAGAGCACGGCCCGACACGCCCACCTTCGATCGTTACTTGGCAAGCAGCATCCCCGGTCCGCACTCGCTTACTCCACCTCAAATCCAGCCGTCGCTGTAGAAATGATTAGCCTCCTGATGCCGACCTGGCAAATAGCTGCAACCGCCTAAGGTGGTTACATATTTCGAACCCAAAGACACGGTTGTCTGCAATAAGCATTGTATGCTTACAATTGTCATACAACGCCACCATGCACGCAGGCTAGCTGTGCCAGCACTCATAAGGACAACAGGGAAATGATCAAACAATTACAACTTGTGGCAGCAGCACTGTCTTCCTGTGTAATAGGGTTGACTGCTGATGCACAGCAACTCTCTCTCGAAAATAGCGCATTCCCTACAGCGCCTATACAACAGATCAGCGCGCCGCCACCGATAACGCAGCTGATTGTTAAATACAAAAACGACACGGTACAAAGCTTCAATGCCACCGAGGGACGGACCAAACTCGCTACGGCAGCAGTTAGAAATGGACTAGCGCTAACTTACAAGCGCCCCATGTCCGGCATGGCGCATGTTGTTTCTTTACCAACACCCATGTCACGCGCAGAGGCGATTGCCGTTAGTAAACGCTTGGAGATGGATCCAAATGTTGAATACGCGGAAATCGACGAATGGGTTTATCCAAACTCGATACCGAACGACACCTACTATTCAAGTCAATGGGACTACTTTGCCCCTAACACTGTCACTGGAAATCTAGGCGGAATCAACGCTCCACTTGCATGGGATATCACGCGCGGCCAGGGAGTGATTGTTGCCGTCATTGATACGGGCTACACCATTCATCCCGATCTCTTTGCCAATTTAGTCATGAATGGCGCAGCAGTTGCGGGCTATGACTTCATCACCGACGCTACTAACGCAAGAGATGGCGATGGCAGAGATGCAGATGCTTCGGACCCCGGCGACTGGCGAGCCGTCAACGAGTGCGGCACGGGAATTGCCGCCGCCAACAGCAGCTGGCATGGCACGCATGTAGCCGGAACGATTGCCGCAGTAACTAACAACACGCTAGGCCTGGCAGGCATTGCTTATGAAGCACGCATTCTGCCATTACGCACCTTGGGACGTTGCGGTGGACTATCTTCGGATTCAGCCGATGCCATCCGTTGGGCTGCTGGACTCACAGTCCCCGGCTTACCAGTCAATCTTAATGTAGCTCGAGTTATCAACATGAGCCTAGGCTCAGCTTCCACTTGTTCCGTTACGACTCAGTCTGCGATTACTGAAGCAAGAGCGGCCGGCACAATTGTAGTTGCCGCCACCGGCAATAGCGGCTTAACGACTATTGGACAACCCGCCAGCTGTATTGGCGTGATTGCTGTCACCGCACATACATTTCAAGGCGACAACGCAAGTTATGCCAACGTGGGCCCAGGCACTACGATCAGCGCACCAGGCGGCGGTCCCTGCAAAACAGCCAACAGCGTTGCCTTCACCTGCTTAACAACATCACCCAATCTTAATTACTATGTTTGGTCCACCGCGCTGAATGGCATAACCACTCCGACTAGTTTCAATTCCGCAGGCGATTCCAGCGGCCCGGATTATTTCGGCAAAATCGGCACCAGCATGGCCACGCCGCATGCGGCAGCCGTAGCTGCGTTGCTTTTCTCAAAAATGCCGTCACTCACTCCCGATGAAGTCACCTCGCTGATAACAAGCTCAGCACGACCTCATCCAACGGGAACATATTGCGCTTCCATCACTACTGGTTATTGCGGCAGCGGCTTATTAGATGCAAAAGCTGCATTGACAAAGCTATCCGATCGCACGCCGACACTAGCCGTTACCCCATCAGCAGCCGTAGTTCAGAATGGACAGACCGAGACACTGACTGCGACGGTCACACCTCGCAACGGCGGCAGCACGGCATTCACTTACAGCTGGACACAGACCTCCGGTCCAACTGTGCAGCTAAGTAATACAAACACCTCGAGCACAACGTTTGTTGCAGCCAACCCAGGCGGCACGCACAGCTTTCTATTAACTGTGAGGGATGGCAACGGCTACACCGTAACGGAAACCGCTGCGGTACGTTCAAACAATTCACCCGCAATAAATGCACCGGCCAGCGCCACAGTTATACAGGGCAATACGCTTACATTCACGGTGAGCGCCACCGACCCCGAGAATGACACTCTGACATTTGTCGGAACCAATTTACCGACTGGCGCGACTTTTAATGCGGCCACCGGGCAGTTCAACTGGCCCGGCGTTGCCGCATCCGCAGGAACTTATACTTTCAACGTCCTCGCTACTGACGGCTTGGCTAACAGCACGACAGCCACAGTATCTATCGCAGTAACCGCCCCCACTCCTGCCACTCCAAATCAAAATAATGGTGGCGGCGGTGGCGGCGGATCATTAAAACTCGAAATACTATTAGCCCTTCTGCTGACACTTTACAGCCAACGGAAATTAGCCGTTAAAAGGACGTTATCGTGAATAGCAACATACGTGCTCGCCACGGTAAATGGCTTATCCTGTCAGTCGCTCTTTTTAGCTTGGCGGCCTGCTTTGCCGCACCCAATCCCACAGCAGCCTCTCAATCCAGCGGTGTGTCTGTAGGATCAATTATCGTAAAGCCACGCAATCAGTATGCAGATGGCGCCGCCTTAATGAAGGCAATCAACGCCAAATTGACCTCACCACAGCGTCTTCAATTTCTACGCCCCATGTCCGGCAGCGCTTATGTTCTTAACGTTATAGCGCCGGCATCCAAGGACGACATCCCGCGCATCATTTCCGAACTCTCAGCGACTGGGATGTTTGAATACGTTGAACCCGATGAGGTGGTAACGATTCAACGTTAATAAGGCAACGCCTCGCGCACCGGCGCATGCAACTTGCCATTGCTGGCCAGCACAGTCGTAGTCTCCAAACCCACCGGCTTGCCATCCAACTGTGTGAAGCGACCACCCGCCGCCTCAACAATCACCGACAACGCGGCGATGTCGAGAATGTTCACATCGGATTCGATCACCACATCGATCTTGCCGGCAGCCAGCAAGTGGTAGTGCAGAAAATCGCCATAACCGCGAATACGATGTGCACGCGCAATCAGTTGTCCATAGTTATGCCACTGCGAACTTAGTGCCAAGGTCTTGAGGTTGCCGCCGGAGATGGCGCAGCCTTCGATGCGATCAATATCGCTTACCTTGATGGGCTTGTCATTCAAGAACGCACCGGCACTGCTGCCATCTGCATTGATTTCGCCATAGGCCAACTCACCACCGCCACCGTACTGCGGCGCAGAGGACACACCCAATATCAATTTGCCCTTGTGCATCAGAGCAATCTGCGTGGAGAACATCGGATACTCACGCACGAAGGCCTTGGTGCCGTCGATAGGGTCTACCAGCCACAGGTATTCCTTGTCCAAACCCTCGCTGCCGGTCTCTTCACCATAAAAACCATGATCGGGGAAACGCGAGCTGATGAGCTTGCGAATGACCTGTTCCGTCTCCACATCGGCCGCCGTCACCGGCGATTTGTCGGCCTTGATGGTGATGGCGATGTTCTGCTGGTAGTAGCGACGAATAACCACAGCGGCCGCTTGCGCGGCCTCGATGGCAGTAGACAAAAAGGGTGATGGCATGGTGCGTTTCAGCAATTTGGCAAGACGCCCAGCATAGCCGATCCGGCTTTTACAGTCAGTGGTCGCCCAGCTGTTGTCTTGACAGTGCCCCGCCCCTCCCCTACCGTGCGCGCTCCTTTGGTGATCGCCCCGGCTTGCATTACAGAATGCAAACCGAGCGAGAACGGGAAGCCGGTGCGTCTGCTGAGAACTCTCAGATCGACAATTCCGGCGCTGCCCCCGCAACGGTAATCGAGTCAAATCGCTTCCCGGCGGCCTGCATAAAGCCGGCCACCCGTCACTGCACTTGCATCAAGTGTGGGAAGACGAAGCGATGAATGCCCCCCCAGTTACTTATAACTGGATCATTCACTCGTAAGCCCGGAGACCGGCCATTTGGTCAGGAACTGTCCAGCAGTTCCATCAGCATCGCGGTGGGCGATGAGCTGTACGGTCTCCTGTCCATCCAGTATGGCGAGATCGCATTGCTTAACTCCCCTGCGGTTTTTTGTCAGTCCCAACCATGCGGGCGCGCATGGGGAGTTTGTAAAGTGAATCCTGTCTCTCGTATCTCGCGTCTCTCCCATATGGGTGTCGCCACCGCTGCCCTGTCTTGCATCGTCTCCACTCAAGTTTTTGCTGCGGATGATGCATTGGAAGCCGTGGTGGTCACCGCCACTCGTACTGAGCAACCTGTCAGCGAAGCCATCGGTTCGGTGACCGTTATCACCCGTGCAGAAATCGAAAAGCGCCAGGCGCAATCGGTGCTGGAACTGTTGCAAGGTGAAGCCGGCATCGACATCGCCAACAACGGCGGCCTGGGCAAACTCAGCTCGGTGTTTCTGCGTGGCGCCAACTCCAACCAGACATTGATCCTGGTTAATGGCGTACGTCTGGGCTCGGCCACCGCAGGCACCACCTCGCTGGAATATCTGCCTGTCGATCAGATCGAACGTATCGAAATCGTACGCGGCCCACGCTCCAGCCTGTACGGCTCGGATGCCATCGGCGGCGTTATTCAGATCTTCACCCGCAATGTCGATGGCTTCAGCGCCAGCATGGGTTCGGGTTCCAATAACACGCAAGACTACAGCAGCAGCTTCGGCTTGCAGGGCGATGCGCTGCGCTTCAGCGTTAGCGGCAATTACATTCAGAGCGAAGGCTTCAATTCCTGCGTGGCAAGCTTCAGCGGCGGTTGCTACACCAACGAACCCGACAACGACGGCTATCGCAATACTTCCGGCACCGCCCGCCTGGGCTATGCCTTCGGTGAAGTGGCCGATCTCGAGTTAAGCACGCTGTACTCACAGGGCTTCAGCGAATTCGATGGCAGCTTCCAGAACGAAGTGCGCTTCCGCAACACCACGCCCACTGCCAAATTGCGTATCAATCCGAGCGATGCACTGAACATCACGTTGTCGGGTGGCATCACTCAGGATCGTAACGACAACTACAAGAACAGCGTGTTCGCCAGCCGTTTCAATACCGAGAAGCGCAATGGCGCTTTGCAGGCCGATTGGCGCGTGGCTCAAAATCACACGCTGACCGTCGGCGCCGACTATCTGGACGATGTGGTGACCAGCAACACGCAGTACACCGCCACCTCACGCGATAACAAGGGCGTGTTCGCGCAGTACCTTGGCAAGCTGGGCGCGCATGAAATCAGTGGCTCGGTGCGTCAGGACGACAACGAACAATTTGGCGATCACACCACCGGCAATGCCGGCTGGAAGTGGTTCGTACTCGACCAAGCTTTCGCAATCAATGCAGGTTGGGGCTCGGCATTCCATGCGCCTACGTTCAACGATCTGTACTACCCGTACGGCTACAGTAATCCCAACCTGAAACCCGAACGTTCGCAAAGCTACGAACTGGGCTTCAGCGGTGCACAGGACTGGTTGAACTGGTCGTTGCAGGCTTATTCCACCGAAGTGAAGGATCTGATCGTATTCACCTCGATACCTAACAACGTCAGCGAAGCACGCTTGCAAGGTGCGGAACTGACCTTGAACGGTCACTGGGATCAGTTCACGGCCGGCTTGAATTACACCGCACAAAATCCACGTAGCAAGCAGGCTGGCGCCAACTACGATCACATCCTGCAACGTCGTGCACGTCAATCAGGCCGCATCGATCTGGGCTATGACTTCGGCACTGCGCAAATCGGCAGCAGCATCAATGTGGTCGGCAAGCGTTACGACGATCTGGCCAATCTCAACGTGCTACCCGGATACACCACCGTGGACTTCAAAGGCGACGTGACCCTCGGTAAAGGCTTTGCTCTGCAAGTCAAACTGGGCAACTTCTTCGATCGTCACTATGAAACCGCCCGGTTCTATAACCAGGAAGGTCGCAGCGTGTATGTGACGCTGCGTTATCGGACCAAGTAAGCGGCTGGCTCTGCTCGGTTAATCGGTATTCGATAACCGAGCAGAGCAACCTGATGCTGTTGCACGCATAGGCGTGCATAGCACACCTAGCCGGCGTACTCTTGCAGCCGTACACAGAAACAGCCCCACCGATTCGCCCTGAAAAATTACCGATTGCTGCAGAGACTCTCATCATGGGCAACCGCTTAAGCAAGATTTACACACGCACCGGCGATCAAGGCACCACCGGTCTGGGTGATGGCACACGCGTGGAAAAGGATGATCTGCGCATTGAAGCCTTCGGCACCACCGACGAGGCCAATAGCGCCATCGGCATGGTATTGGCCGTTCGCGATATCCCCGATGAAGTACGTCGCTGCCTGGTAGAAGTGCAGCACGAGCTATTCGATTTAGGTGGCGAGCTGGCCACGCCTGGCTATCGCGCCATCGAACAAAAACATATCGACCGACTGGAGCAGGCGCTGGATGGCTTCAACGAACATCTACCGCCGCTGAAAGAATTCATCCTCCCGGGTGGCGGCCCCGCTGCTGCAGCCTGTCACCTGGCGCGCACCATCACCCGTCGCGCCGAGCGCAATGTCTGGACGTTAGCGAAGCGCGAAGCCGTGCCCGCCGCGATCACCATGTATCTAAATCGCCTCTCCGATCTGCTGTTCGTCATCGCACGCATTCTGGCCCGCTATGAAGGCGGCAGTGAAGTGCTGTGGCGGCATCAGCGGTAACTCCGACGTAGGGTGAGTGCCGCACCCACCATCAAAATATGCCGGGTGCGGCGCCCGGCCTACGAATCATCGCGAACACCGCATTGGCATTCTTGTAGGTCGGGTTTTATACCCAACATCCGAAATCGGAGTCGGGTATAAAACCCGACCTACAAGAGTTGCCAGCTTTCAGGCACAACGCTAGAGTGCCCACCCGTTTCACCCCCACAGCGAGGTCAAGAGAACTATGAATGTTCGTCACTCCCCTCGCCGGGCTGCCGCTTAATTTTGACTTAGCGCTCGCGACCGCGAGCATCCTCATAAAGCGATTGCCCCGGCATCCACGCTCCGCTTCGCGGAGTCGCATTACTGCGCACGGGGTTTACTCGCATGTCATCTACTCTTTCGTTACACCAACCGGCTTTACACCAACTAGGCTGGCGGCCTTTTTTTCAACAGCAACTTTCTACCACTGAAACGGTTCTGCTACCGGCACGAGTCACTACGGTACAACGCGCCGCACTCGATACCTTGACCGAACGAGGTTCACTACGAGTCACGCTACCCGCCGCTTTGCTACAAGCTGGGCTCGCCAGTGTCATTGCGGTGGGCGATTGGGTCATGGTCGATCCGATCACGGCACGCGTAACACGCCTGCTGGAGCGACAGTCGGTTATTGCACGCCTGGCGGCCGGAGAAGCGACACGCCAACAATTGATTGCTGCGAATATCGACACCTTGTTTATCGTCACTTCTTGCAACGATGACTTCAACGTATCGCGATTGGAGCGCTATCTAGCGCTGGCCTATGAAGCACGGATCGAACCGGTGATCGTTATCACCAAAATCGACCTCTGTGCAGATATCCATCCTTATCGCACCGAGCTCAACGCGACCATGCCGCTGGTGCCTGTCGTATTCGTCGATGCGGCAAAGAGTGAAGCAACGCAGACACTCTCAAGCTGGCTGGTCTGCGGCGCCAGCGTGGCCTTTGTCGGCTCGTCCGGTGTTGGCAAATCCACTCTGGTAAACACCTTGTCGGGTGAGACACAACGCACCGGTTCGATACGTGAGAAGGACGCCAAAGGTCGGCACACCACCACTTCACGCCAGCTGCTTGCCCTGCCCAGTGGTGCATGGGTGATCGATACCCCGGGCGTACGTGAACTTAAGATCGGCAGTGCTGAAAGCGGCGTCGAGGCGGTATTCAGCGACATCGAGTCATTGGCGCAAGCCTGTCGATTTCGCGATTGCAGCCATGACGGCGAACGAAACTGCGCCGTAACGGCAGCCATTGCCAACGGCGATCTTGAGCAACGCCGACTGGACAGCTATCGCAAGTTGCAACGCGAAGCCGTCAATGCCGCGCGCACCCTCGCTGAGCGTCGTGCCAATGAACGACACTTCGGCAAGTTGTACAAACAAACGCAGCATCAACGACGCAAGGATCGGGGGCGAGAGTAGTTAGTGATGTAGGCCGGGATAAAATCTCGACATTCCATACTAAGGGCTGGGATTTCATCCCAGCCTACGTGCTGCGGGACTATGTGCTCTATGCGCCAAGGTATTGAGTTAGGATTGTCTCTCAGGCTAGGCACTGACAAACTTAATGGACACAAAGAAGGGGATCCGGAGTGAAGTTTTGCATCTTGCCAATTTGTTTTTTTCTATTCGGCTGCGCAAATCAGACGGTAAACATCTCCAATATTGCCGCCTCGGCTGGCGTAACAACAAGAGACCTTAGACCAGCAACCGAGAAGGAAAACAAGACATTTAGTCTGAATATCAGCAACGACGCATATGCAATATATCGCCGCGGTGATGCCTTGCTCGATCCCCCAGCGCCCAGATTGCTACAACACCGGGTCTTCGAAAAATTGAGCCAATCCACCTCTTCCTTGGACCTGACCATTCATCATCTCGTAGTTTACTGGAATGCACAGTTACAGTTTAGGAACAGCGCCCGTGCGGCAGCGGTAAACGCATTTGGAGGCGTAGTCACTCTTGACGCACAAAGCAATGCCACCAACCCCACAACCTCGCTGGTCGATCGAACAAAATTTGAATCACTTGCAAATGAAGAATATAAAAGAGCCATTTTTGCCGAAGCAGCGAGCGGCGAAGCAGGCCTCTTAATCGTATATCTGGATGCAGAAATTAACGGCAAGCGTTTTTTCGTCAAATCATTACATCCAATTGTAAAAGCCGACGGAAAGAACTCGCATGGCATTGCTTTAGAGTCAGCGATAAGTTACTTCTTGAGTCTTTACTAGTTCGCTGACGATGGCCGGAGGCATTTGTTACGGCGGCCAGGGCAATATCGCCAAAGCCTGGAATTCTTGCTTGGAGAAATTCTTTGCCCGCTCCGTCAACTTTTTTTGCCGATCCTCACTCAACGGATGCGTTGAAATAAACGACACCGGCGCATCCGCTGCCTTCTCACTCATGGTTTTGAAGAAATCCGGCATACCCGATGGATCGATGCCTGCTTTAACCAGAGCATCGAAACCTTTGTCATCGGCTTCGCTTTCAGCATCGCGCGAAAACTTCAGACTGCTCAGCTGCAAAGCGGCTTGGCCGGCAACGCTGCTGCCAATATCACCCGTCACCAGCAACCATAGCGCCTGCAAACCCATTTGCTTGACGATGCCTTCAACGCTGTGACGTTGCTCCACATGCTGCACCTCATGCGCCAACACACCGGCCAGTTCTTCGGGACGTTTGGTGGCTTTGATCAAGCCCGTATGCACCACCACGATACCGCCGGGCATGGCAAAGGCATTGAGTGTGTCGTCCCGCACCACATGGAATTCGTAGTTGTATTTCGAGCCCTGCGTTAAACGCTTGCCGATCTCATTGACCGCTTCATACGCCGGACCACTGTCCTGCAACTTGAGTTGCGCCTTCATGCTGTCGAAGGCCTCACGACCGAATTTTGTTTCCTGCTCGATGGGAATCTGGTCAGCCACCCAACCGGCAATGCGATCGGCCTGTGAAAAGAACAGCAGCAGCAACAACAGCGGCAGTAGAACAAACAAGCCCAGCAGAGACCAGCCCAGTGTGCGACCAACCGTGCCGCGTCGCTGATCCGACTTCAATGCCTGCACCTGCGGCAGGTTAACCATCACTGGCAGGGCCAGTAGCTGCTGCGCTTCATTGGCATCCAACACGTGCACGGCCCAATGCTCGCCACTGACCTGCCATGCCAGTTCCACACCCGGCTTGCCGAAGCCGACTTCGCGCAGCTGCAGCGCATTCAACGCTGCGCGCTGAGTTTGTTCGCCTGCCTGTGCTTCAAGACCCAGAGCGGAGAGCTTCAACGTGCCATGAACGCCGGAGCTATGCAGACCGGGGCCAAAGATGAGGGCTTTGATGGGTTGAGTCATATGGCAAAAACAGAGATCTATATAAATCCTGTAGGTCGGGTTTTATACCCGACATCCGGCGTCAGAGTCGGGTATAAAACCCGACCTACAGGGATAACGAAGCATCAGCTGTTATCGCCATCCAGCAGGCCACCCAGTCCGCCGAGCAACGAGCCCTCGCCCACCGAACGACCTCCCGCTACAGGAGCCGACTTGATGATGCGATTCGCCAGACGCGACAGCGGCAGCGACTGCACCCACACGCGGCCCGGGCCACGCAAGGTCGCGAAGAACAAACCTTCACCACCGAACAGTGCGCTCTTCAACTTGCCCACATATTGAATGCTGAAATCCACACTGGGCTGGAACCCGACAACGCAACCGGTATCGATGCGCAGCGTTTCGCCGGGCTTCAAATCGCGCACCGCCAGCGTACCGCCGGCATGTACGAACGCCATACCATCGCCATCCAGCTTCTGCATGATGAAACCTTCGCCACCAAACAGGCCCACGCCCAGTTTCTGATTGAAGGCGATGCCCAGCGATACACCACGCGCGGCGCATAGGAAGCTGTCTTTCTGACAGATCAACGTGCCGCCGATTTCGCTCAATTGAATCGGCACGATATGACCGGGGTACGGCGCAGCAAAGGCCACGCGGCGCTTGCCGCTGCCTTCATTGTGAAAGATGGTGGTGAACAAAGATTCGCCAGTAAGCAGGCGTTTGCCGGCGCCCATCAATTTGCCGAGCAGACCGCTTTGCTGCGACTGACTGGAACCATCGCCGAACACCGTGTCCATCTCGATGCCGTCTTGCATCATCATCATGGCGCCGGCTTCACCGATGGCGGCTTCGCCCGGATCGAGCTCCACTTCGACGTACTGAATATCGTCGCCAAAAATTTCATAATTGATGACATCCATCGCCATGACAGGTCTCCCGGTAAGTGGTGATTAAAACAAATATTGGCAAAAGTGAGCGGTCGTTGCCCAGGCCAAAAGCCAGACAGAAGCAAACCATAGAACCCAGTATAACGTGCCACGGTTACGGTTATTTGCATGGCGCCGCACTGGCCTTAAATCTTTTTCACATAGCCGATTTGTAGCTGCAGACCACGGAGAGTACGCTGCCACGATAACAGTCAGGCTGCCGTCAGCCGACTAACAACAAACAACTCAGGGGAGAAACCATGCGCACCGTGCATCGCTGGATTGTGACCGTGGCCGGCCTGCTGATCGCCTACCTGGCCATCACCGGCAGCGGCATTCAGATCATCGATCTCTATACCTTGCTATCCGGCGCACCGGCCACCAACGCCAACATGGAATCGATTCGCGAAGGCATCAACGGCGCGCCCGGTTATACCGTGATCGCCGCCAGCGATTACGACGCGCCCGACCTGCCCGCCAATGCCGATACGCAGCTATGGCTCAACACCGTGCTCACTGCCAGCCACCAAGCGGCGCCCGACGCAACGCTCAACTATGTCGAGCTGCGCATGGCCGGCGACACACCGGTTGGTGTGGTGGGCTATCGCGACCACGAACCAGCAACGCTCACCTTCAACGCGTTAAACGGTACAACTGTAACGCCAACCAACACAGCCACTCCGGCACGCGGTGGCCGCTCTGCACACGATACCGTTAAAACCTGGCACCGCGGCGATGCCTTCGGCGGCTGGGCAGTGTGGGTGAATTTGTTTACCGGCATTGCCTTGTTCGTCGCTTTGATTACCGGCCTGGTGTTTTATTTCCAGCTGCTCAAGCAACGCTGGAGCAATGGCCGCAAACAAGTCTTCTGGAGTTGAGCCATGCCCACCATGCGCCCCTTACATCGCTGGACCTCCATCGCCGCAGGCGTGCTGGTTCTATACATGGCGATCACCGGCATCATCATGGCCTTCGACAATATTGCCGTGAGTTTCTTTCTTGCCAGACAGGGCATGTCGCAACCCGCGCCTGCAACTAATGGCGCGACAGGCCCAAGTGGTGGCATGGGTGGCGGTATGCGCAGCTTCTTTGCGAAGGCCATCATGCCGGTGAATGAGGTCGAACTTGCCCCCATGTTGCAGAGCACCTTATCTGCGGTGAACAAGGTTGAACCCGATACTCCCATCAAAGCAATTCGCCTGCGCATGTATGGCGGCACACCGCAGGGCGTGGTGATTACCGGCGGCGATCGCGAGGCGCAGCAGTTGGTGTTCGATACCCGCGATGGCCGGCAGATGAGTTTGTTTGAACCCGGCTATCCCATCACCGGCTTTCCATTGGGCTGGCAGATTCATGAGACCGCCAAGATGTTGCATCGTGGCGATTACTTCGGTCTGCCTGGGCGCTGGCTGGATTTACTGGCGGGACTGTCGCTGACCTTCCTGGCGATCTCCGGCACGGTGATGTACTTCCAGATGAAAGGCGCACGGCAACGACTGGGCCGGCGCGGCTGGTTCTGGAAGTAGCCTGAAAATAGCGTGGCTAGGGAGTACGCGCCTGCTGCAAGGCTGCGCAAATTTCCTGCGCACCTTGCAATAGACGCGGCGTGGCGCGCGTGGTGGTATCCGGCGAAACCGCATACACATGCTGCTTACTGGCGCGTAATTGCGGCCAGCTCTGCCAGTCTTTTTGATTCTCCGCCAGCGTACCATCGGTGGAGAGAATGACTTCCGGATCGGCTTTGAGCACGGCCTCGACGCCAATCACCGGCGCCAGCTGATTCAAATCGGCAAACACATTGCTACCACCGCATAGATTCACCGCCTCACTGAGCACGTGCCGGCCATTGACCGTGTACAGCGGCTGACGATTGACCTCGATAAACGTACTCAGCTGGCGCACGCCTGCATACTGCGCACGCAGTTGCTCGATGCCCTGCTCAAATTGCTGTGCCGCTTGCTGCGCCTGTGCGGTCTTGCCCGTTAATTCACCGACACGCAGCAATGAACCGCCGATGTCGGCCAGATGTTCGGCGTCGATACTTTCTACGCGCAAACCCAAGGCTTTAATTGATGCCACGGTTGTCGCCGGTGTGCCCGAAGTCCAGGCCAGCACCAGATCGGGTTTCAGCGCCAGCAGCTTTTCCAGATCGACACGGAAAGCATCACCAATGCGTGGTACTTGCTTGGCGGCTTCTGGATAGTCCGACCATTCAACTGTGGCCAGCAAGTTGCTTTCTGCGCCAACGGCGTAAATCAATTCGGTAAGGCCGGGAGCAAGCGAGACGATACGCTGTGCGGCAACGTTTGCCTTACCATCATCTTGTGCTGCAGGAGTTGGGGCGACGCTTTTTTGCTCACATCCACTCAACACACAGGGCAACAACACACAAACCAGCAACAAACCATCCGACAAACGCACGATCACTTACTCCACGCACGCAACATGGCGCGCAATCTCGACCAATCAAAACTATCACCTGGATCGGTCTTGCGTCCCGGCGCCACATCGCTGTGCCCCACCAGGTGCTGCAACGACAAGCTCGGATAGGCGGCACACAACGCCAGAATCACCCGAGCCAAGGTCCGATACTGTTCCGCTTCGTAAGGCGAATCATCCGTGCCTTCCAGCTCAATGCCGATGGAAAAATCATTACAGCGTTCACGGCCTTGATAACTCGACACACCGGCATGCCAGGCGCGCTGCTGGAAGGGCACGTACTGCACCGCCTCACCATCGCGACGAATCAACAGATGCGAAGACACTTTCATGCCTTCGATCTGCTTGAAGTAGGGATGAGCATTCCAGTCCAGCGTGTTGGTAAACAGCCGGTCGATCCACGCACCGCCATATTCACCCGGCGGCAGACTGATGCCATGCACGATCAACAAATCCGCAGCCATATCGGCTGGCCGCGCATCCTGATTGGGAGAAGCGACCTGTCGCGCCTGCAACAGTAGGCCGCGGCTGTCGACGAAGTAAGGAGCCGTATTCATAAGCGAATCATGCCACGCAGGGCGTTATTTGGCACAATCCCCTTCCAGTTACTGCAATGGCAAATCGTGACCACGCAACAACAACTGACCGACCGCGACCTCGCACATGTGTGGCACCCCTGCACACAGATGCGCGACCACGCCCCTAATAAGCAGGGCGGCGAGCAGGCCGTGCCCATGATCCCCATCCGCCGTGGCGAAGGCGTATGGCTGGAAGACTTCAATGGCAAGCGTTATCTGGACGCCATCAGTTCATGGTGGACCAATCTGTTCGGCCATGCCAATCCCAGAATCAACGCCGCCATCAAGGCGCAGGTAGATTCGTTGGAGCATGTAATGCTGGCCGGCTTTACGCATGAGCCGGTCATCAAGCTATCGGAACAGCTGGTGCAACTGGTGCCGGGCATGACGCGCTGCTTCTATGCCGACAACGGCTCATCGGCCATCGAAGTGGCGGCGAAGATGAGCTTTCACTACTGGCACAACCAGGGCCAACACGCCAAGCGCCGTTTCATTACGCTGGAAAACAGCTATCACGGCGAGACCCTGGGCGCCTTGGCGCTGGGCAACGTCGAGCTGTACAAGCAAACCTATCAACCCTTGCTGATGGATGTGATCAGCGCGCCCTCACCTGACTGCTTCCATCGCGAAGCGGGTGAAACTTGGGAAGGCTACTCGCGCCGCATGATCCAACCCATGCGCGTCATACTGCAGCGACATGCGCACGAAGCCTGTGCCGTCATCATCGAACCCCTGGTGCAATGCGCCGGCAACATGCGCATGTACCATCCCGTTTACTTGAAGTTATTGCGCGAAGCCTGCGATGAATTCGGCGTGCACTTGATTGCGGATGAGATCGCTGTTGGCTTCGGCCGTACCGGCACCCTGTTCGCCTGCGAGCAGGCAGGCATTCGTCCCGACCTGATGTGTCTATCGAAGGGTTTGACCGGCGGCTACCTGCCGCTATCGGCGGTGCTGACCAACGACGCAATCTACGACGCCTTTTACGACGAGTACACCAGCCTGCGCGCCTTCCTGCATTCGCATAGCTATACCGGCAATGCCCTGGCCTGCTCCGCTGCACTGGCGACGTTGGATATTTTCGCCGGTGAACCCGTGATCGAACGCAATCGTGCACTGGCCGAACATCTGCGCCGTGCCACGCAACCCTTGCAAGAACATCCGCATGTTGCAGAAGTGCGCCAGCACGGCATGATCTGCGCGATTGAAATGATTCAAGACAAGGCCACCCGCACACATTATCCCTGGCAGGAACGACGCGGACTGCGCGTGTATCGCCATGGCTTGCAACAGGGCGCGCTGCTACGCCCCATCGGTAATGTCGTTTACTTCATGCCGCCCTATGTGATCACGCCAGAGGAAATAGACTTCCTGGTCACCACTGCACGTCAGGGCATCGAGCTCGCCACATGCGACTGACCCGTATCTTTGTCGATGCGCCCTTGGTGACTGGCGCAATGGTTACGCTGCCGGCTGGCGGCGCTTACCACATCGTACGCGTGCTGCGCCTGCGCGTCGGTGCAGCTCTGATCGTGTTCGACGGCGTCGGTAGCGAGCATCGCGCCGAGATCAGTGCAATCAACGGCGACAAGGTACTGGCACAAGTGGGCGAACGCTTGGGTGGCATTGCCGAATCCAACCTGCATATCACGCTGGTACAAGGCATCTCGCGCGGCGAACGTATGGATTGGACGCTGCAAAAAGCCACCGAATTAGGGGTAAGCGTTATTGCTCCGGTGTTGACGGCACGCAGCGTAGTGAAGCTGGACGACAAACAAGCCGGCAAGAAACAGGAACACTGGCAGGGCATCGTCATCGGCGCCTGCGAACAAAGCGGGCGCAGCACCTTGCCACACGTGAATGCGCCTACTCGCTTGCGTGACTATCTGAGCAATACAGCAAAAGATGGCTTGCGTCTGGTGCTAAGTCCTACCGCAGCCACCTCACTGGCCGGCTTGAGCAATCTAACAAGCAATGTCGAATTGCTGATCGGCCCCGAAGGCGGATTGGATGACGATGAAGTGATGCTGGCAGAGAAAGCCGGCTTTACCTCAGTGCGACTGGGACCGAGAGTATTACGCACGGAAACGGCATCGGTGGTAGCGCTATCGGTGTTGCAGGCGCTGTGGGGAGATTTGCAGTAGGTTGGCGCTGTGCCGGGCAGGAGCCCAAATGCTGCGAGCGCATGGATGCACAGGAGCAGCAGAAGTGAAGCCCAACATCCAAACCAACATTTAAGATGTGGGGCTGCGAAGACTTAGCCCAACCTACGCACTACCCTACCTCAGGCAAAGCATATGAGACTTTCTCGTCCTTCACACTAACAAAGTGCTTGCGCTGCAATTCTTTCAATAATTTATTTAGATCCTCGTCGGACAATTGTTTATTGAAAATCGCATTGATTGTAGTGAGCAGAGTTTTAACTCGCTTGGGCTTTGACGCACCTCTTTGCTTGAGATTTTCCACGACTAACGAAATACGTGGCTGCACGTCAGTTGCCATGGAAGCCTTGATGATCTGAATATCACCAATGTCTGGCCATCGGCTTACCAATATCCCCTTAGATCTCGCATGTTCAATCAGTGGATCGAATCCTGTATCTCGAGAGATAACATGGAGTAGGAATCGGGCTCTTGAGCTGCGATTTTCCCGATGTAATAAGCGATATGGAAATCCAGCGCATTAGGACCATTGCCCGAAATCCTAATGTATTCGGCGCGACCACCCATTTTTTGTAGTGCTTCAGCGGTTCCTAGTTTTACCTTCGTTTGGTTAAAACCTATAAAAGCCAGCACTCTGAAGCAATCACCCGCCAACAGTGATATCGCCTCAGACTGAACACTTTCATAGTCGATCAAAATATAGTTGGTCTTCAAACACTATCCCTTATGTGCAGACAACCTCAAGCATCAAGCTCGTGTCTATTAGCTGATCATCCGTTCCAATTGCCCAGAAATCCGCAACCAACGGCTCTATGGATGCTTAATTGCAATCTATTCGCACAACAAATGGATTCGGCGCTCTTCATCAAAGCAACCGAATCCAAATCTTTCTTTATTCCTCGCACACTTTCTTGGCTTTCTGATCGGCCAACTTGGTCGCCTCTGCATCCGTGGCGGCGCTGACGCTGAACTCGCCACGCTTACCATTAGAGCAGGTGTACTGATAGGTATAGGTTATTTCTTTGGCGCCGGCTTCTTTCTTGACCAGTGAGGAGACGGCGGAAAATGCCGTCGAACTCAGCAGCGACAGCGTAGCAATAACAACAACTTTGCTTGCCTGGGACTTCATCGAACTCTCCTCGCCGCACTAGTTACGCGGCTCAACACCTCTAACACAAACACCCTCAAGCCCGAGTTTCCTCGCTGATCATCTGTTCCAATTGTTCGAAATCCGGAATCAACGGCGCTTCGTTGATCATGCGCACCTGGCACAGCACCGGCTGGCGATCGAAGAAGGGCTGATTGGGATCGGGCTTGACGATATCGGGACCGAGACGCACCAGCTGCGGGAAGCCCTGGGTCACCATGCCGAAGTAACCGCTGGTCAATTTGCCGCTGATCGCCACGCAGATGATGATGCGCGTACGACCGCCAGGAATGGGAATGTGTTTGCCGCAGGCCGCTTCAAAAGAAATCACCGGCACCACGCGGCCGCTCCACTGAATATTGCCCAGGTACCATTGCGGCGCATTCTCCACCGCTTCGGGTTGTTGCCAGGTCACCACTTCGGCGATGCAGGCGCGCGGCACCAGCAGGCGCTCGTCACCGAGCGGCACCAGCAGACTGTAAAGTTCATCGCTAACTGCGCTCATCAGCTCACCGCCTGTTTGCGACGACGCGCCTGTACCAATGGCTCAATAGCATCCAGCAGTTGATTTTCCTGGTACGGCTTGCCGAGATAATCGTTCACGCCGATCTCGATGGCGCGCGCACGATGTTTTTCGCTTACACGCGAAGTAATCATCACGATCGGAATATCGGCAAGCCGTTCGCTGCTGCGCACCTGCGTGGCCAGTTCATAACCATCCATACGCGGCATCTCGATGTCGAGCAGGATCACGTCCGGCACATGCTCCTGCAGAATCTCCAAGGCATCGACACCGTCCTTGGCGGTGAGTACGCGCATACCATGGCGCTCCAACAAGCGTTGCGTCACGCGACGCACGGTAATCGAGTCATCCACCACCAGCGCAAAGGTGCGACGGTCTTCGCCGCGTGCCGCCATGTCGCCTTCCGGACGCGCGCGCCATTCGGAGCGCACCAGGGCGCCCATGTCGAGAATGATCACCACGCGACCATCACCGAGAATGGTGGCCCCGGCAATGCCGCGAATGCTGGACACCTGCGGTCCCACCGACTTCACCACGATCTCGCGATTGCCGATCAATTCGTCGGTCACCAGCGCAGCGGAATGTTCACCGGCCTTGATCAATACCACCGGCACCGGCGCATCGCCCTCCGGCAACACCGATGGACCCGCATCGATGAAGGCCCCCAAGTGCTGAAACTTGTACAACTGACCGCCGTAATCGAAGCTGGGCGCGTCATGCTTGAGGTGCGATTCAACCTCGGCGCGCGGCAAACGCACCACGCCCTCTACTGTAGCCAGAGGCAGTGCATAAATTTCATTTTCGCCAACACGCACCAGCAGTGACTGACTGATGGCCAGCGTAAATGGCAGGCGGATGGTGAACTTCACACCTTCGCCCAATTTGCTCTCGGTAAACAAGGCGCCGCCGAGCTTCTTGATCTCGGTGACCACCACATCCATACCGACGCCGCGACCGGCGTGTTGAGTAATCGTGCTCGCCGTGCTGAAGCCCGGCTCCAGAATCAGTTGCAACGCTTCTTCATCGGTGAGCACACGCTCGCCGCTGATCATGCCCTTGGCGCGCGCCTTCTCACGAATGGCGTTCACATCGATGCCGCGACCATCGTCCTGCAAGGTGATGACCATTTCTGCGCCTTCACGATGCAGACCGACCTGGATGGTGCCGGTTTCCGACTTGTTGCGTGCCCGCCTTTCTTCGGGCGATTCGATGCCATGCACCACCGAGTTACGCAGCATGTGTTCGAACGGCGGCAGCATGCGCTCCAGCACCTGGCGATCCAGTTCGCCACCGGCACCGGCAATGGTGAGTTCGACACGCTTGCCGACATCGCCGGCCACTTGACGCACCAGGCGCGTAAGTCTCTGCGTATGACGTGAGAACGGCACCATGCGGGTACGCATCAAACCATTCTGCAGTTCGGTCACGACGCGCGACTGTTGCAGCAACAGGTTCTGCGTTTCGCGAGTCATGGTTTCCAGCAAGCCTTCGATGGAATCCACGTCGCTGACCGACTCGGCCAGTGCGCGCGAGAATTGTTGAATGGTGGAGTAACGATCCAGTTCCAATGGATCGAAATCTTCACGGCCCTTCGAATCGTCCTGGTATTTGTGCAGAATCTGCGCTTCGGTTTCTATTTCCAGATTGCGCAACTGATCTTTCAAGCGCGTTGTGGTGCGGCCCAGTTCCAGCAGATTGAATTCCAGCGACGAAACCTGCTGTTCCAGACGCGAACGCAGGATGCTGACTTCGCCGGCATTATTGAGCAGGTTGTCGAGCAGGTCGGCATCGACGCGCGCCACTTCAGCGCGTTCCTGCGTGGGCTGTACGCGACCAGGCGGCAGCGCGATGGCGGCCGTCAAAGGCTCCGCTTCAACCTCAGGCGCAGCGACTTCCACATCTGGAGTAATCGGCTCAGGTTGCACCAGGGGCTGCAACATAGGCTGCGATCCGACCGTCACGATATCCGACAAGGTAGGCGGCTCGTCCGAATTGAAGCTGGTGGGCACCGGCTCATCCGGCTGCTGTGACTCGGGCAATACCAAGTGCGGCATCTGCAAAGTTTCGCCACTGGCATCGACATCATTCGCTGCAGTCGATACAAGTTCAACGCTGTCAAATTCGACAGCCGGTTCGTCAAGCGGTGCCAGGCTCATGCCATAAGCTGCTTCGGCCAGATCCTGCGCAGCAATGGGATCCAACAGAATTTCTTCGTCGATGATGACATCAGTAGGCTCATCATCTGACAGACCACCCAGGTCGATCACTTCTTCATCGAGGGTATACGGCTCACCGGATGCCGTGCCTGCATCGAGCTGTTCAAGCTGATCGTCATTTTCAGATAACACCACCGATTCGAATACAGGGTCGGTTATCTCTACGACGATGGTGTCTTGATCGGTATGGCTGTCATCAATGGGTTCTACATCGTCAGCTCCGGCTGCAACCGGTGTCTCACCCCAACCTAGAAATCGAATACGTTGCAACAACTGTGTCGCCGGCTTGACGCGCCGCCCCTGATTGACGGTGTCGCGCATGCGATTCAACTCGTCGAGGCTGGCCTGCAACAAATCGAACACTTCCGGCGTAGCAGGTACGGCGCCCTGCTCCAACAACTCCACGAAGGATTCCAGCTCGTGACTGAGGTCGCCCATGGCGCGGATGCCGGCCATGCGCGCACCGCCCTTCAAGGTATGCACGGCACGCTTCAATTCATGTACGTGCTGACTATTGCTGCGATCGGCCTGCCAACGTTGCAACGACTGATCGGCTATCTCCAATAGTTCGGTGGCTTCCTCGGTAAAGATCGCGGCGATGTCGGCATCGAACTCTTCATCCAGGACATCATCATCACTGGACTGCGAAGCCATGTGCGCCGCCGGCGCACTCGGTGGTGACGATTGCAAATGAGAGGCCTCACTGACCACGGGGTTGGCCGTAACGCCGGCCACTTCATTGAATCGAGCCGAGGCATCAACCGGGGCTTGCAAACCATGCTGCGCAATAGTCGGTAATGCGCTCGGAGCATTGATCGGCGTATCGCTAAGCTCCGCCAGCACGGGCGAAGTAAAGTTGGCAGCCCAGGGAGCCGTCTCGATGATGGTAATCGGCTCCAGCTCAGGCTCACCCGACACTTCAATTACAGACTCATCCTGCATGGTCTCATCGATAAACAACTGCTGACCATCGGCATCGTTCTGTGCCGAGGTATCGACATGCACAACAGCTTGATCGTCAACTTGATCGACGGTTTGATCAACAAGCGTCGCCGTCATAGCCGATGACTCGGTGCCCTGGCTGAGAATTTCAGACAGCGGCCTATCCAACAGCGCCTGCAGATCGTCGCTGGTCAGGTCGATCCACTCTTCGTTCTCCTCAAGCGGATCATGAAATGCGAAGGCATCATTGCCGGAAGCAGCCGGTGTCGGAGCGGGCTCAATCGCTGCAGGCACCACAACCGGTTCGGACACCATCGGCGTTTCCGGCGTATCGACGAACTGCAGCGAACGCAAAATACCGGAGGCCTCCGGCACCACATCACGCGTCGTCAGCTCGCCATCCAGACGCTGCTCCAAGGCTTGCAAGCGTTGCGCGATGTCGTCCTGCGAACTAAAGAACACGGTGCTTTCGTTGATATTGGCCAGTATGTGTTCAATGGCAGCCACTGCATCCTTGAGCAGTTGCAAACCTGCGGCCGGCAATGCAGCACCGTTGTCGTACAACTTGCGGATGTAATGATTCAATGGCTCCGCGATCTTGATGCTCTGGCGAGCGCCCGCAGTCTTGGAAGCACCGCTCAGCGTGTGACAGGCACGGTGTAACGATTCGGTCACCGCATAGGGTGGCAACAAGCCGTCACAGCCATTGATGTATTCGCGAATAGCAGCAAGATGGCCGGCCACTTCCTTGGCGAAGATGTCGTGCAGCGTCGGGTCCATGGTTACGGGAACGCTCGGCGCTTCCGTCCCATGCTGTGACTGTGACTGTAACTGTAACTGGGTCTGTAACTGCGACTGCGGCGCCACTTCCTCTTGCAATACCTGCGTGGCCTCAGTGGCCGCGACCACGCCATGACGCGGATGTTCGCGTAAATCCGCCAAGGAATGCGCCTGCGCAATCAAGGGTCCCACATCCGTATCGGGCGGACGTCCGGCTTCCAATTGCTCCACCAACTGCGGCAGCACTGCCACCGCCTGGCGTAGCAACTCCATCATCTCCGGCGTGCGTTCCAAGGTTTTGTTGATAACGCGATTCAGCAGATTTTCGATGGACCAGGCGAATTCACCGATCAGTTGCGCGCCGACCAGGCGACCGCTGCCCTTGAGCGTATGGAACGAACGACGCAGATTGGTCAGCGCATCCTGATCAAGCGGATTGTCGTCCCAACGCTTCAATAGACCATTTAGTTTGGCAATTTCATCGCGCGCTTCTTCGATAAACAGTTCGAGGAACTCCGGATCGGATTTGTCCGGTGGGCGCACCAGTATCGGCGGCAGGTTCGGATGGGTGGCCGCATGATCATTGGCGGGACGTTGCACACCCTGCGCCGCCGCAACCCATCCGGCAGGATGGCCCAATACCATCGTGCGTTCGACATTGATGTGTTCGCCCGCTGGCTGACCCATCACGACGGTGGCTTCCGCGGCACTCGGCGCGGGCATTTGTGGAATGCGATGCAAGCCGGTGGCGCCGGTACTCAATGCCTCCAAGGCACGCAAACAACTCTCGGCATTGTCGAGCATGTACCAAGGATCGCTACGTCCGGCCTGCAAAGTCTCAAGATAGTATTCAACTGCGACAATCGCATCCGCCAGGCGATCCATCTTCTCCGACATCTGCGGCGCCACATCCGGACGCGCATGCCGCGCCAGTGCCGCGCGGATGCGTTCGGTAATTTCGACCGCGCGTGACTTACCCAGCATCAACAGACCGGCCGTGATGCCGCGCATCAAGTGCGGTATCTGGTCCAGCGCCTGCGCTTCGCCCGGTTTTTCCAGCGCCAGCGCAATGGCTTCCTTGATGCGCGCCATGTTGACGATACATTCGCGCAGCACCGCTTCGGAAACCTGGCGGAACTCGATGTCTTTGTCTGCCGATGTTTCCACCGCACTGTCGCCTGCGGCGGCATTGTCCGCATCCGTGTCGGTGACCGGCATGATCAGGCCAACCAGTTGCTCGTCGAGACTATCTTCGACATTGATCAGCGTGGCCGCCATGGCCAACAGTGTCGTTTCATCCGGCTGTGTGCCCGCTTGCAACATTTGCTGCAGATTCGTGGTTTGCTGCTGCACGCGTTCGCGCAACTCACCCAAACCCAGCACACCCAAGGTGTCGGCAATTTTCTTCAGCAACTCCAGCTGTGGCGCCAGCTCTTCGAATTGCGAACCGCCACGGCGTACGAAAATATCCAGCGAGTCTTTGACACGCGCCAAGTCTTCCTTGATCGCACCGGCCACTGTTTTCATCAACTTGATGGAAGGCGCCGATAAACTCTCGCGTGCAGCCTCGACTTGTTCGTCGATGGGCAGCAGTTCATTCAAACGGAAGGAAGCGCGTACGGCCGCCACGCGTGAACCATCGCTGGTGGCGCGCGCCACGTAGTACAAAAGATTGTTGAGCAAATCCAAGGGCGGCTGATCGCAGTAATGCTGCTCGCCCTGTTCGTACAAACGTCGCATCTGCCGATCGGCCTGGCCCAACAGACGCTTAACTGAAGCCGTACCCTCCAAACCCTTGTCGCGCAGCGCTTCGACCACTGCACCGATCACCCACCACAGCTGAAACACGGGTTGTGTGGTCGCAACCTGCTCCAATTTCTCTGCGGCGCGCGCCAGAATCTCAAGATTCTGATCGACGCGTTCGCCCTTGATCCAGCCCAGCAGGCCCAATTGAAAACGCGGCCGCATGCGGCGCGACCAATGCGCGGCCGACATGGCAGCTTCACCGGGTGCCGGCGCAACCGGATTGGCCTGCTTATCGGAACTCAGGTTAAGCAGCAACAACGTGCCTTCGGACAGCAAGGGATTGCCGCGTACTGCACGCAGGTCATTAAGCAGGGGCAGCAACACCAAGGCCATGTCGCGACCACCGCCCATCACGCGCTCGAGATAGGTGGGCAGCTGCACCATCGCGCGCATCAACGCATCCAGGCCTTCGGCCAGATGACGCTGCTCAGCAATGTGATCGATCAGGTACTGCGCCAACTGCTCCATTTCTTCGACCAGCAGCGCCGCACCGAATACTTCCACCAGGCGCAAAGCACCACGCACCTGACGCAAATGCTCACGACACTTCGCCAGCACTTCGACCTGATCTTGCTGCTCGCCAAACAGCTCCAACGCCACACGGGCGTCGTTGAGCTCATTGTTCAATTCGCGCGCGACCACGTGCAGGGTCTGCGTCGATACCTCACTCATTAGTGCGGTGCTCCGTTACGTTCACGGTTTTATCTGGACCAGTCACCGGCTGCTCTATGCCGAGAGACCGCTGACTTTCTTAACGGCTGGCGCAGCCTGCGTGGCAGGCTTGCCCACCGCAGTTCCTCCCACCGCCACCGTATTCGATTCGACTTTCTTGGGCGGCTCCGGCAAACGGAATCCAGCCACTGATTTACGCATCAAGCCGGACAGCTGCGCCAGCTTGCCGATAGAGGTAGAGGTCGCAGCGCTGTTGTCGGCGGTCTGCGCGCTGATCTCGCGCAACACCTGCATGTTGCGCGCAATGTTCTGCGCCGATTCGGATTGCTGGCGCGCACTGGCGGAAATGTTCTGCACCAGCGACGCAATCTGATTCGATACCTGTTCGATTTCTTCCAGTGCCGCGCCGGCATTCTCGGCCAGCAAGGCGCCGCCCACCACATCGGTGGTACTGCGCTCCATGGACACTACGGCTTCATTGGTGTCGGCTTGAATCGTACGCACCAGCACTTCGATCTGCTTGGTGGCCTGGGCGGCGCGTTCGGCCAGGCGTTGCACTTCATCAGCCACGACGGCGAAACCGCGGCCGGCTTCACCGGCCATGGAAGCTTGGATGGAAGCATTCAAGGCCAGAATGTTGGTTTGCTCGGCAAGGTCATTGATCAGTTCAACGATGTTGCCGATTTCCTGCGAGCTTTCGCCCAGACGCTTGATACGTTTGGAGGTCTCTTGAATGGTTTCGCGAATGGTGTTCATGCCATCAATGGTGCGACGCACAGCATCCGAACCTTTATGGGCAATATCCACTGAATGCCGCGCCACATCGGAAGAGCGCTCGGCATTGCCGGACACTTCCTCCACCGACGATGCCATTTCCACCACTGATTCCGAAGCCGCGGCTACTTGCTTGGATTGCTGCACCGATGCCTTGGCCAAGTGACCTGCAGAAGCCAGCGCCTGACGCGCCGAACCGTCCAGCGTCACCGATGTCTTGTTGATGGTGGTCACCAAACCGCGCAGGGCTTCGATGGCGTAATTGATGGAATCGGCAATCGCACCGGTGATGTCTTCGGTCACCGTGGCTTTCACGGTGAGATCGCCCTCGGCCAGATTGGTGATTTCGTCCAGCAAACGCAGAATCGCTTCCTGGTTGCGCTCGTTCTGCATGCGATGTTTGTCGGCCGCCTTGGCCAGCTCGGTAGCGGTACGTTGAATCAGCGCCAGCGCGATCACCGCCAGCGCCGCCACCACCAACAGCACCACGGGTAGATTGATACCTGCAACATTGTTTACGCCAGTCAGCAAGCAAGCCCCGGTGGCGACAATGGCCAACAACACGATGGCCAGCAACAAGGGACTGAAGCGCAGTGCGTTGGTCTTGGAGGTGGTCTGATTTGCCATAGTTGTTTTCGTACCTGGACCGCGTGGCCTAGTGCGCCGCTCCCGTCAAAAATTCATTGCTCTCCAGCAGTGTGCGTAAACCAAACACCGGCGACACTTCATTGCCGCGCCGGAATGCGCCCGCCAAGTAGCGGTCGCAATGCAGGATGGTGGCCGGCAACTGGGTGTTGAATTCGCGGTCGGTGAAACGCCGGAAACCCAGCACCTCATCCACCAACAGACCCGCGGGCACGTCGCGATTGTTGACCACCAGGATGCGCGCGCTGCGACCGATGGGCGCCGCACCGCCGCCCAGGAAGGCGCGCAAATCGACGATGGGCAACAACTGGCCGCGCACATTGGCCAGGCCGCGAATCCAGGCACGAGCGCCGGGCACACGCGTCAAAAAAGTCGGCACGCCCAGAACCTCACGGGTTTCTTCGCGGGCCACTAAGAATGTTTCTGCGCCTAGACGGAACGACACCCCCACCCATTCGTCACCCGCTTGCGTATCGCGGGCCTGACCGGCCTGCGCGGCACGGGCGCGCCGCTCGATCTCGAGTAATAACTCGTAAGGTCGGTCGAGCAGGGAACGCAGTGCAGGTGCAGCAGTCATGACGGGTCCTTGAGCAATCAGCTGGCCAGCGCCGCTCGGGCCTTGGCCAGCAAGCGCTCGGCCGACACCGGTTTGACCAGGTAGTCCACCGCGCCCTGGCGCATACCCCAGATACGATCCGTTTCCTGGTCCTTGGAAGTGACCATGATGACGGGAATTTCCTTGGTGCTGGGATCTCCCGCCAGTTTGCGCGTGGCCTGAAAGCCATTCACGCCGGGCATCACCACATCCATGAAAATCAGATCCGGCTTCATCTGCCGGGCTTTTTCATAGGCCTCGGCGCCATCGCCGGCAGAGGCGATTTGATAGCCATGCCGCTCCAGCGCCACCTTCATGGCGTGCACTTCGGTGGGCGAGTCGTCAACGATGAGAATCAATGCCATGACTTCACTCCGACTCAGCGAACCAGGTGTCCGACATGAGTTTCGATGGCGCTCAACAATTCGTCCTTGGTGAAGGGCTTGGTGAGATAGTGCTCGGACCCGACGATGCGCCCGCGGGCGCGATCGAACAAACCGTCCTTGCTGGACAGCATGATCACCGGAATGCTCTTGAAGACCTTGTTGTGCTTGATCAGCGAACAGGTCTGATAGCCGTCGAGACGCGGCATCATGATGTCCACAAACACGATGTCCGGTTGGTGGTCAGCGATCTTCGACAAGGCATCGAAACCGTCCACCGCAGTAAAGACTTCGCAACCCTCCTTGGCCAGCAGGGTTTCAGCGGTGCGGCGGATGGTCTTGCTGTCGTCGATGACCAGCACCTTCAATCCGGCCAGACGTAATTTTTCGGCGGTTGCCCCATTCATCATGAATACCTCAGCTCACCTGCTGGCTGGCGCATGTCGTACACGCGCCGGTAAATTGCACTGCTACGCAGCGATCTGGTTTTAACATATTGATATGCCACCCGCCATCGCCACCCTGCGTATAGTATGAAGCCCGTCACGGCTTGCCTGCGGCGCAGTGCGCAGAACCTGCATCGCAACCTGCCGGACCCCATATTTTTTTTGCCGCCACCGGCATACGCCGGTGAATTTTCCAGAGAGCGACCATGAGTAAACGGCGTTTGCGTATCGCCATCGTGATGGACCCCATCGAGGGCATCAAACCGGCCAAGGACTCCACCCTGGCCATGATGCTGGCCGCCCAGGCGCGCGGCCACGAACTGTTCTATCTGGAGCAACGCGATCTATGGCTGCGCGATGGCGTTGCCTGGGGCCGCGTACACCCGGTGGAAGTGCGCGACGATTACGAAAACTGGGCCACCGTCGGTGCCGAACACACCGAACGCCTGGCCAGCATGGATGTGATCCTGATGCGCAAGGACCCGCCCTTCGACATGGAGTACATCTATACCACCTACATTCTGGAGCGCGCCGAAGCCGAAGGCGTACTGGTGGTCAACAAGCCTGCCGGCTTGCGCGATATGAACGAGAAGGTATTCACCGCCTGGTTCCCACAATGCTGTGCGCCCACGCTGATCACGCGCGATATGGCCGACATGCATGCCTTCATGCATGAGCATCGCCACATCGTCTGCAAGCCGCTGCACGGTATGGGCGGCAGTTCGATCTTCGTACTGAAGGAAGGCGACAAGAACACCAATGTGGTGTTTGAAACCCAAACCAACCTGGGCACCAATTACGCCATCGTGCAGAAGTACCTGCCGGAGATCGTAGAAGGCGGCGATTCGCGCATCCTGATCATCGACGGCGAAGCCGCACCCTATGCACTGGCACGTATCCCCTCGCCCACCGATAACCGCGGCAATCTCGCGGCCGGCGCCACCGGCAAGGGCCGCGAACTCAATGAGCGCGATCGCTGGTTGGTCAGCCAGATCGGACCGACGCTGCGCGAACGCGGCATGCTGTTTGTCGGCATCAATGTGATCGGCGGCTTCGTCACCGAAATCAATGTCACCAGCCCCACCGGCATTCGCGAGTTGGACAAACAGTTCAAGTGCAACATCGCCAATCTGCTGATCGACGCCATTGAAAAGCGGCGCAAGTAACCTCAACCAGAACGGCCTCGCAGATGCACAGCACGATCTGCGAGGCTTATGGGTGACGTGGGCACTATGGACATGTGTTTTTCTAAGTGCCTGCACTCGGCAGAACTTGCAACGCTACGACAGCACTTTTCTCGCCATGGGCACGGAAGTGCAGCTCTCGATTCTGGCGAAAGATCCCAGTAGCGCCGCGCAGTTGAGCGCACGAATAGAGCGATCGCTGCGACGTCAAGGCATCGATTGGTATCCCTGGACCACCGACGACAGCGGCGAATTGAAACAATTGAATACTGCGCTGACCGAACATCGCAGCATGACAGTCTCGCCCACATTGGCAGCACTGCTGCAACGCTCAGTTGAGTTACAACGACTCAGTGACGACTACTTCGATCCAGCGGTAGCCCCCTTGGTTAAAGCCTGGGGATTTGCCGATTTAAACGATGCACCCGCCACTGCATCCAGCTCCATTCTGAATCAGTGGCGAACGTCACATCCTTCATTGAGTGACCTGCACATCGATGGCAAACAGGTAAGCAGTACACGTCAGGATCTACAACTGGACTTAGGTGCACTGGCCAAGGGCTACGCTCTGCAACTGGCACTGCAGCAACTAAAAGCCCAAGGTTGCACACAGGCTGCGATCAATATGGGCGGCCAGTGGGGAGTCATGGGCAAGAGCATGACAGCGCAACTGCAAACCTTAGCAATTCGCGAACCGCGCTCGGCCAAGGCACTGGCGGAAATCCGCCTGCAAGACGGCGAGAGCATTTCTACTTCCGGCGACTACGAGCGCTATGCCCTGCAGGATGGCAGGCGCATTCATCACCTGCTCGATCCGCATACCGGCCAGCCAGTCACACATACAGAAGCGGTTACCGTGATCGACGACGATGCCACGCTGGCCGACGCGGCCTCCACCGCGCTCATGGCCGCCGGTCCTGAAAATTGGCGGCGCATCGCGCGACAAATGGGCATCCGTGAAGCACTGCGCATCGATGCCAGTGGCGCGATTGAAGTGACTGCGGCACTGTATGCGCGCCTGCAATGGAATCCGGCCGCCCTGCGGCAACATCGCATCCAGCAGATCGATTTGTAATTTACCGCCACATAACTCAGTGAACCCACCGAACACACCACCGCTTGCCGACGCCGCTGCCGCCGAGCTGCACTCCATCACATTGCAGCGCGAAGGCGTGGCGCCGGTGCGCGATCGCTTGATCACCACCTTGTTCCTGGTGGCGCTACTGCATGTCATCGTCATCACCGGCGTGACCTTTGTCGGTCCGCTGTCGCAACCCAAGGGCGATGCGCCCACGCTGGAAGTGTTATTGCTTACCGATAACAGTCCCAGTCGCGAAGCCAATCCGGATGCCGTGTATCTGGCGCAGCGTACCCAGGTGGGCAATGGCAACACCCAAAAAGCCGTGCGCGCCGCCAATCCGGCCGACTCGCCACTGGCCGCCGTCAATAACGGCAGCGCAGAAGGCAATGGCCTGGAGTTCTCGCAGGCAGTGATGGGCAGCGCCTCGGTGGAAGTGATTGCCAGTCGCGCCGAGCGCTCGGCTTTGGCGTATCAAAATGGCACGGAGCTGCCGACACGCAGCAACGAAACCCCGCTGTCGCTCTCGCCGACCCCACCCAATCCCATCGCCACCTCCCTGATCGACGACGATTTACGACTGCGCGGCCAGAACAGTCGCGAAGCTTTCATCACGCCGGACACACGCGAATCGCGTCTGGCGCCGTATCTGGATAGCTGGAAGCGCAAGATCGAACGGGTCGGCACGCTCAACTATCCGCTCGCAGCGCGCCAACGTTTCAACAATCGCAATCCGGTATTGGAAGTGGTGATTAGCGCCAACGGCACGCTGAAGACGGCGCAGATTCAACAATCCAGCGGCGATGCCGCGATAGATCAGGCGGCATTGAACATTCTGAAACGAGCCGCGCCCTTCGACCCCTTCCCGACTAATCTCAAACGCGACTATGACCAGTTGCGCTTTGCCTATGAGTGGCAGTTTCTTTGACGGATCCAAACCCTAGCGGGCATCAAGTACCGCACTGATATGACGCGTCATAACAGACACCCATAAAAAAAGCCGCGCTGAGCGCGGCTTTTTTATTTATGGCTTGTGAAAGCCGAACAACCGACGGCGCACCGGCGGCGCCAATCCCAGCGCTGCAAGCAACCACAGGAACCCGGGCTGCATCGCGCCACCGCCACTGCTTGAGGTATAGGTGGTGCAGCTGGCGTAACCGGATGAGCTCTGTCCCGTCGCCAAGCTCCAGCGGAACACTGCGCCATAGCCGCTGCTACTCACCGAGGTGCAAGCATTGCCGTAACTCGCTGTGCCGAATAAATCGCCATTGCTGGCTTTTATCAAACTACCCGTAAGGCTGGTGCCTTCTGTAAATACGAACGGATGCACATTGGAAAAATTAGTACCGGCGACATCAATGGCATAAAGATTACCCAATGACGTTCCGGCATCGCTGGAGCCCCCGCTGGTAATGCCATACACACGGCCATTGTCGAGAATCAAATTGCCACTGGGGGTCGCGCCCGTGGTGGAGTCGAAGTTGTACAAGGTGGTCAGCTGCTTGGTGCCGGTGGCAAAGCTAAATATCGTGCCGTAACCAGTCAGTGAGGTATCGGTAGGGGTGCCGCCGTCGGTGGTCGTGCCAATCAAAACGCCCGAACTGACTTCAAGAAGACTGCCATTGGGTTGCACGCCATCCAGATTCACGCCGATGGCATTACTGCCGGCAGCCGTGTCATCCAGGGCGCTGAAGGCGTAGACGGTCTGAAAATCGGTGCCGTCGGTTCGCAGAGAATAGATGGTTCCGGTACCGGAATAACCGGTAATAGAGTCAGCTGAACCCGCTGTCTTCAAATTAGGACCGCCGCCACTGGTAACGCCATACAAGCGACCATCGCTGGCCAGCGTCAGCGATGAAGAGGGATAGGCGCCCTCGCCTGCGGCATTGAGACCGGTGGTGACACTGTCGACGGCCGCAAAGTGATGCAACACAGTGAATGCGCCATCGGACTTACGCACGCGAAACACCGTGCCCGATCCATACAGACCGCCATACGAGGTGGTGCCGTACAGATAGGTGGCATCCTGAATCAAGGCGCGATCCGGATAGATGCCGTCGTCGTTGACGGCGATACCGGTGGTGGAATTGGTGGTGGTGCTGTAAGTGAAGGTGTGCAGCGTGGTGTAGCCGCTGCCATCCTGAGATAGACGGAAGATCGTGCCCGATCCTCTGGCCGTATCAGTGCCCACTCGCGGCGCATAATGCGTGGTGCCGTACAGATAGCCGTCGGTGCCCACCACCATGGAGGCTTGCGGGCTGTAGCCATCAGTTGATTGCAATTGATAAATCACCTTCGGCTCACCGCCGCCCAGCGGTACACGATAAATCGAGCCGCCATAGGTCAGCGAAGTGTCATAGGTGCTTCCGTAAAGATAGCCCGCATTGGTGCCCGTGCCTTCGACGACGCCGGCAGCGGTGTAATGCAGATCGAAAGCGAACACCGTCGAGATATTGGCCGCATTGGCATTGAAAGCCGGTGCACTCATCAAACCCAAACCCAGGCCCAAGGCACACCACCGGGCTTTGCCACGCACAGTCGAATTCACCACAAACTTACTCCGATCCGGATTTCTATAAAAAATCGCTGTAGACGTTCTTATCGGCCTGTTGGAGGACGGGCCGTCGGGAAGGTTCCCACCCGCACGGTCTGGCCCAGCCAAAGAGGCCTATTGTTTACGGAATCGGGCCGCAAAGCCAATCTTGTTTGGCGCCTGTTTCCCCGGACCATTCGGCTGACGCACCAATGCGCCCGCAGCCGACGCTCAAGATGAATGGCTGTGGCAGAATCCCCCCATGAATTCCTCGCTCCCCTCAACCGCCAAGCTCCAGAGCAATCGCAGCCTGCGCGATCAAGTAGATGAACTGCTGCCCGGCTGGCAGAGCTGGTATCCCAGCTTGTTCGATGCCGCTCAGGATCTGGGCATTCTGCGGGCGCGAGTCTGTGACCTGTCGAGCCTGGTGCTCAGTCATCGTCATGCCAGCATCTATAACGAAGCGGTGCAGGCCTTCCGCAATCAGTGGTCGGTGGAAGAACCTGAACAGCTGGATGAACAGCCCACCATTGAACGCAAACCGGCCATTGCCCATTCCGATGCCGAGCCGCCAAGTCACAACTTTCCTGATGATGTGCTGTGATATCGCCATGAAAAGCAGTGTGCATTCAGCTTCATTAACTTGATAAAACTGCACCAAAGTAAAAGTTCGTTTGCCCACAAGCTCGACACCGGCGAGCAGAATGTCCAGCAACGAAGCACCCGCTTCGACCACCGGAGACTTCGATGAAAACCACACTGACAGCGCTGGGTCTGTTGCTTGCAGCCAGCAGCTGGGCACAAGCACCGGCTAACACACAAAAGTCGGCCACCACTACACAGAAGCAAACCGCGACACAGACGCGCCCACAGACAGGCGCTCAGCAAAATGGTCCACAAGGAAATGGACAGCAGGGCGGCGGCACCGCCGAAGAATCTTTCAAACGACGCGATGCCAACAAGGACAACTTCCTGTCCAAAACCGAACTCGAGGGTTCGCGTGTCGCGGATAACTTCAGCAAGCTGGATACCAACAAGGACGGCAAGCTGAGCTTGGCCGAATACAAGACTGGCCGCGATGCCATGCAAGGCCAGGGCGGCATGGGCGCAGGCGCACCAGGTCAAGGCGCAGCAGGCATGGGTGGCGGTCAAGGCCCACAAGGTCAGGGACAGAACGGCCCTGGCGGCAATCGCGGCCAGATGCAAAGCGCCGAAGAGATGTTCAAGTCTCTCGATGCCAACGGCGATGGCTTCGCCAGCAAGGCCGAAGTGGCCAATTCACGCATGGCCAATCGCTTCGATCAATTCGACACCAACAAGGATGGCAAGCTCAGTTTGAATGAATTGAAAGCGGGTCGTGAAGCCATGCAGCAACAGATGCAGCGCGGCAATGGCGGTCCCAATGGCGGCGCACCGAACACTGGCGGTAACGGTTCGGGTAATAAGACCGCAACCACTACTGCCAAGAAAACAACCTGATCGCTCCCTCTCCCCTCCAAAATTTAAAGCCCTGCATTGCAGGGCTTTTTTGTGAAACACTTCTGACGTGATTTACCAATCACTGCTTCGTCATTGCCGCGCAGGCGGGAATGACGCTAAGAGTAGATCAAGTAGGGTCGCCGTTCATCCAACCATTGCTGTTCATCGAGTTGCGTGATCGATTCCAGATCTTGCGGCGCACTGTCGGCAGCATCCACCCACTCGCGTAACAATGGACTGCCATTGATGACATCGATGGCCAGCTTGTCGAGTACGTATTCGTAGGAGAAATCGCGCCATAGTGGATAGTCTGGATAGAGCTGTCGAATCGCCTTGAAGCCCAGCGCCTGCACACGCCATGGCTGGAACAACTCGTGTCGATACGCAGCATCTTCGACATGAATCTGCACGCCAGAACAGAGCTTGCCTACATGCTTGTGAAAGGTAGGTTCGAACCAGCAGGCACGCAGTCGGCAACCTTGCAGCCATTGCGGCGCCAGTTCATACATGCGTTTGATGATGGCACTGGCATCGATATCAGGCGCACCGAACAACTCCAGCGGTCTGGTGGTGCCGCGGCCTTCACTGAGGGTAGCGCCTTCCAACATCACCGTGCCGGCATAGGCGCGCGCCATCCATAAATTAGGAGCGTTAGGCGAGGGATTGATCCAAGTGCGCTCGCCCAAAGGCCAGCCATAACCTGGCGCAGCACCGGGCTGCCAGCCTTGCATCTCGACCACACGATAGTCGACATCCAGTTTGAAATGTTTGACGAACCAATGTGCCAGTTCGCCCAGCGTCAAACCATGACGCATCGGCATGGGGCCGGCGCCGACAAAGCTTTCCCAACCGGCACGTAAAGTGAGCCCTTCCACCGGCCGACCGGCCGGATTGGGGCGATCCAGAATCCATACGCTTTTCTTGTGCTGCGCCGCCGCTTCCAGCGCATATAGCAATGTGGTGATGAAGGTGTAGATACGGCAACCGAGATCCTGCAGATCCACCAATAGCACGTCGAAGCTATCCATCATGCGCGCGGTGGGCCGACGCACTTCACCATACAAACTAAACACCGGAATGCCATGCACCGGATCGTTGAAGTCCGGCGACTCCATCATGTTGTCCTGCTTGTCGCCGCGCAGACCATGTTGCGGCCCGAAGGCGGCGCTGAGCTTAATGTCGGACAACGCAGCGAGAGCATCCAGCGCATGCGTGAGATCGGCCGTCACCGAAGCCGGATGAGCCAGCAAGGCCACGCGCTTGCCGATTAAGGGCTTGCGCAAGTTTGCATCGGCCAGCAACACATCAAGACCCGTCTTAAACATCACCACACTCAATTTAATTGCTCAGCAAACATTTAACCTGGTTTACTGCGAATCGTTTACTGCAAATCAGATAGTCAGCACAAAACTACGGCGATCGTGAAAATCCGGCTGCGCCGCCGCGTGCTGTGCCGCCCAGTATGAATACTGGCCGGCAGCATCTTCAACCACCATCGTCACACTGGCTTGTAACTGCGACGCCTGCGCCAGCCAGTCCGGCAATTGCAGCGACACTTCAATCGATAACAACGACCCCGCTTGATCAAGCTGAATCACAGGCGCCGTACAGGCCATATCCTGCCTGTCTTGTCGATATGCGCTGAATTCATAGGCTGCCCAGTGCGTCGATGGCGAGAAGTTAAACTCGCCATAGGACTTCTGCCCCGCTGCAGCAACGAACAACTCGGCACAGGTATGCCGCCACAACTCATCGCGACGCTCGCTCAGATCCAACTGAGGAATACGCAGACCCGCCAATTCACCCGACAATCGATAGCCAAGCAGCAGCTGCGTATCCATTCGTCGTAACGTGACGTCGATACCAGCAACCGCAGCACAACCCGCAGCGGCATAAGGCCGCAACGTAACTCGCTGACCCGCGCCCCACACCTGACTCAAATTACTTCACCGCATTCTGTTGCTTGATCACACTGGTGGCCATGGAAATCATGCCGGCGATATCCGACAGATTCGCCGGCACCACCAAGGTGCTCTGCGCTTCGCTGGCCAGGGTGCCGAACTGCTTCACGTATTCTTCCGCCACGCGCAGTTGCATGGCTTCCATACCGCCGCGACCGCTCAACGCTTCACCGACGCGACGCAGACCTTCGGCGGTGGCCGTGGCCACGGCGAGAATGGCCGCCGACTGACCTTCGGCCTGATTGATCTGCAATTGACGATTGGCTTCGGATTCCTTGATGACGCGCTGCTTCTCGCCTTCCGCCTGATTGATCTTGGCGTCGCGCTCGCCTTCCGAGGTCAGCACCACGGCGCGCTTCTCGCGCTCGGCGCGCATCTGTTTTTCCATGGCGTGCAGAATGTCCGCAGGCGGGTTGATATTCTTGATTTCATAGCGCAGCACTTTCACGCCCCAGGCGGCAGAAGCTTTATCCAGCTCACTGACCACATGCGAATTGATGGTGGCGCGTTCTTCGAAGGTGCGATCCAGATCGATCTTGCCTATCTCGCTACGCAAGGTGGTCTGCGCCAACTGGATGATGGCGAACTGATAATTGGTAATACCGTAAGAAGCCATACGCGCATCCAGCACCTGCAGGTACAGCACGCCGTCCACACCCACCTGCACATTGTCCTTGGTGATGCACACTTGTTCGGGGATATCGATGGCCTGCTCTTTCAGGTTATGACGATAGGCAATGCGATCGACAAATGGCACCAGAATATGGAACCCGGCCTGCAGCGTGCGGTTGTAGCGACCCAGTGTTTCGACCACATAGGCGCTTTGCTGCGGCACCACGGTGGCGGTCTTGGCGACCACCACGACCACGACAATCACAATTGCAATCACGACGTACAGCGTTTCCATGTCAATGCCTTCTTATTTAATTGAAAAAATGTTTCTGCATTCCCAGTTATCAATGCTGGCGCACTAGCAGCGTCAAACCCTCGACCTCAGCAATCACCACTTCACCACTGATCGGCTGCGAATCGACATTGCGCGCGCTCCAGCTGGAACCTCGATAGTCAACACGGCAACTCTGACCCGGCTCCAGCGGCGTTGGCAGTTGCAGGCGACCACCCACCGACAGAACCTCCGGCACGGTGTCCAAAGGACGACGTAGGCGCTCGTATAGACGCTTGCGAAAACCCAGCATGGCCGCCACGGAGAGCAGCGCGAACAACAACCACTGCAGGGGCTCGGATAAGGCCAGACCCAGCCAGTCGACCAGCCCGACCAGCAACGCCGCCACGCCTAGAAAAACCAGGTAGAACTGCGCATCGATCAAGAACATTTCCGCGCCTAGCAGCAGCGCACCCACAACCAACCATCCCCATCCTGGCATAGCGCCTCCCGTTATTAGTTTTTACCCACCCACGTGCCCACTTGGCCCACCGCTGCAAGCATAGCCGATTGCGTCGATGCCGTTCCGGCACTGATTGTGCAGACCTCTCCCTGCGCAGCGAATTCCCGAACCTTAGTCATTCCCTGAGACGCGGAATTCTGTGACGCAAGCAGCCGTGCCGCACGGCGAAATTGCCGATAACGGCAGCAAGACGAACTAACAGGTTCAGCACTTCCGGGCTTTCAAACGGGTAAGAGGTTCATGCGGAAATCATCATTGTTTACAACTTGGTGCCTGATTCCCGGCCTGTTGCTCTGTTTTGCAGCGAACGTTCGTGCTGAAGCCTCCGGCAATACCGATCTCACTCCGACCGAATTGAAATGGCTGCGTGCCGGCTGGCCGGTACTGACCTATGCAGACCAACAACACCTGCCGGTGGATATCGTCGTGCAGCCCAGGGCCACCGCGAATGATGCGCCGCTGGCCATGGGTGTCAGCAACGGTCGGTGTCAGTTGGTTTTGTCGATGCGCGGCAACCCGGAGGCCGAAACAATACTCACCACGCTGCCCGCCGAACTGCAGACCATCGCCATTGAAGCCATGACCGCACACGAACTGGCTCATTGCTGGCGCTACCTCAATGGTTCATGGCATGCCCTGCCTGCCGGCTTCGTCGAAGTCGCACAGGATGCCGACGATCAAGCCGAATTGCTGCAGGCCATGCGTCTCACCCGTCGCGAAGAAGGCTTTGCGGATCTGGTCGGACTGGCGTGGACCTTGCGCGAACACCCCAAGCAGTACGCCGCCATCCATACCTGGTTCGAACAGGTACGCGCCGACCAACCGGTGACAGGCAGTTTTCATGACACACGCAGCTGGTTGCAGTTGGCAGCAAAGCCAACCGCCTTCGCTGTGCAAGGCACGCCTTTCGAACAAGCCCGGCAGTTGTGGAGTCAGGGATTGTTGGAACAATGAAGGTTCGCACGAAAAAATTGGTGCGGACTTAATTTTCTTAAGCTCATCGCGCCAACTTGTCGTACCGATCAACCTGCGTACTTTACTGTCAGTGCCAACCTACAGTTCCTTGAACAACCTGCTGACATCCCAGCATTAATCGCTCTTTTTAAGATCGTCACATAGTGCATCAGCACTGACACATACAAAGCTGGCTTCGCTCAAGCGACGCCATTCAAACGATCAAAAGCGAGGAGGTCTTATGAACAGGCATTTGCATACCGGCATGGCCGCCGCTGTCATGCTTGCGGCTCTGCTATCTGCTTGCGCTTCCACGTCGACACAACGCTCCACCGGGCAGAGTGTTGATGACGGTGTATTGACCAGCAAGATCAATGCGGCATTGATTCGCAATGATCAGACCAAGGCACGTCAGATCAATGTCGAAGTGTACAAGGGTGAGGTACAGCTCAATGGCTTTGTGGATTCGGCTGAAGCCAAGGCTGCAGCCAGCACCGCCACGCGCAGTGTCGAAGGCGTGAAGAGTGTGCAGAACAATCTGCAGATTCGTGCCGATCGGAGCGCCGGCCAGGCCATTGATGACACCGTCATTACCGCACGCGTCAAGACGGCACTGATCGGTGACTCGCGCACCAAGGCTTCGCAGATCGAGGTCAGCACCAATGCCGGCGTCGTGCAGCTCGGCGGCTTTGTCGATAGCGCAGCCAGCAAGTCGGTTGCCGCAGAGTTAGCCAGGGCGGTGGATGGCGTAAAGAGCGTCCAGAACGAACTACAGGTTAAAAATTGATTTAGCGAAAACATAGCGAATCAGCGCGGGGTGCAAATGCAAATTGCTCGCATTCCTGTTCTGACATCTCGCTAACGGTTTGCAGCACGTCGCCATTACTCCATCGTCGCGTTGTCAATCACCGATGGAGAGCTGCAAGTAGGGCTTCACTGGCTATGCCGTGAAGCCCTTTTTTATGGCCTTGCTCATTGCTCCAATTCATTCCAACCGATTTTATTGCAGCCCCAACGTAGCAACGCGTTATGATGGCCGGCAGTTAAAACCATTGTTATTAATTGGAGCAGCCATGCAAGGCCAGCCACACATCATCAATATCCTCAATGATTTGTTGACCGGCGAACTCACCGCAGTGGATCAATACCTGATACATGGCGAGATGTATGCCGATTTCGGCCTCAATCAGCTGGCCGCCATCAGCTTGCATGAATCCGAACACGAACGGCAGCATGCACGCGCCTTGATTCAGCGCATTCTATTTCTGGAAGGCACACCCGACTTGAGCAAGCGTCAGCCCCTCAATGTGGGCAAGACCGTGCCGGAAATGCTGCAGTCCGATCTGCAGCTGGAGTATCACGTGGTCGGTGAATTGAAAAAAGCCATGGCTGCCTGCGAACAAGCACAGGACTATGTGAGTCGAGATATGTTGCTCAAGCAATTGGACGATACCGAAACCGATCACGCCTACTATCTGGAAAAACAGTTGCGCCTGATCAAGATGATCGGCCTGGAAAATTATCAGCAGAGTCAGATGGGGCACAGCGATAACGCCGCACAGTAAGTTGCTATTACGCGATGTGGGTGAGGAGCTTTAGTTGCCCCACCCTAACCCTCCCCCGCAAGCGAGGGAGGGAACAGGAGCAGCGCATCTATGTATTGATCCCCTCCTTCGCTTGCGGGGGACGACTGCATGGATGCAGTAGGTAGAGCAACGCAGGGAGCGGTTGTCGAGGGTTAGGGTGGGGGCAACATGAGCCGGCACCCCACCAATATTCAATCAGCCCTTAACCCTTCACCGCACGCTGATCGATTGCACCAAAGATCGAATTGCCCTGCGCGTCTTTTGCTTCAATACGCACTCGCTCACCAAATTTCATGAAGGGCGTACGCGGCTCACCGAAATCAATGATGTCCTGGCCGCGCTTCTCCGTTAAGCACGCCGAACCCACCCCCTTGGGATCGCCTTCCGAAGTCGTGCCGAAACCCAGCACTGTGCCGGCGCGCAGCTCACGAGTACGCGCCGCGTTGACGATCAGCTGCGACACCTTGAAATCCATGGCGCCGCCCGACGGATGACCGAAGGCTTGGTCGTTGTAAGTCACATGCATGCGCAAGTGAATCTTCTCGTCACGCCAATCGTTACCCAGTTCATCCAGCGTCACCGCCACCGGTGCGAATGAAGTGGCCGGCTTGCAGTGGATCAAACCAAAACCGCGCTGCATTTCGAATTTCTGCAAGGCACGCAGCCCCCAGTCGTTCAGCACCACGGCCAATCGAATATGCTTGGCTGCATCCTGCTGCGACACACTCATCGGCACGTCACCGAGAATCACACCGAACTCGGCTTCGAAGTCGATGCCCTCGGCTTCATTGGGAAACGGCGAATCGTCGTGCGGACCGAGAAAGGCATCGCCCGAACCTTGCACGGTGATCGGCACGGTGTCCGATTGAGGAATCGGCGGAATGCCAAAGGCGCGATCCAACAAACGGCCATGCGCCAGGAACGAAGAACAATCGAGCCATTGATAGGCGCGCGGTAGCGGCGCCAGCGCCTGCTGTGGATCGAAGGCAAAAGCGCCCACGGCTTTACCGGCATTCAAGTCGGCATAGAGCTGTTCCAACGCCGGCGTCACTGCATCCCAATGATCCAATGCGTACTGTAGGTTGGGCATATTCGGCGTTGCCACTGCCTGCTTAAGATCGCGCGATACCAGCACCAGTTGGCCATCGCGGGATGGACTCTTCAAACTCGCAAACTTCATTGGGATCTCCGACGTTTTATTTTCAGCGGCGCAAGTATAAGCAAAGCGAAGCTGAATCCTGCACAGGAAAGCCGGATGGATTCATATGAGTCCCGCCGAAGACAGGGCACAAATTTTTCAGCTTGATCGCTTGGCCACCAATTCAGCCAGCGCCGCGCGCAATTCACGCAACCTGGGCGGCTTGCTCAGCACACGGTCGACATGCGGCGGAATATCGCCTTCGGCAGCCAGGCGCTGCCCCCATCCGGTGAGCATGAGCACCGGTGTCTGCGGCGAAGCGGTCTTGATGGCCTCAGCAACTTTTCTGCCATCCACGAAGGGCATGCCCAGATCGGTGATCACGCCATCGAATGACTGCGGCTCGTGCGTAAAGGTGGCTATGCCCTGCTGGCCGCCGCTGGCAGTGGTCACCACACAGCCATCGTTCTCCAAAGTGTCATGCAACGACTTGAGCAGTACCGGATCATCGTCGATCACCAGAATGCGCAAACCCGCAGGCAAGGTTTCAAACGCAGCGGCCGGCGCCACCCAATCGGTCTTCTGTGGTACGTCGAAACTCAGCTGCATGCGCGTACCCTTACCCAGTTCGCTGTCCACTCTGATTTCGGCGCTGTGGCGCTGCACCATGCCGTACACCATGGCCAGGCCCAGACCCGTGCCGCGCTCGCCCTTGGTGGTGAAGAACAATTCCAGACAACGACGGCGTGTATCTTCATCCATGCCGACACCGGTATCGCCCACCTCAACATGTACCTGCGGGTCTGCCGGATTAGTTATGTCCAACGACGTGCGCAACGTCAACGTGCCACCTTGCGGCATGGCGTCCACTGCATTGAAAATCAAATTGGTCAGTGCTTCGCGAATTTCGTTTTCAGCGCCCATGATGGCGGGCAGCTCCGGCGCCAGATCCATTTGTAGATTGATCACGCTACCGCGCTGCTGCGGCATATCTCCCCAGCGCGCCTTGGTCAGTTCCACAACCTGGGTCAACAAGGTATTTAACTGTACCGGACGCAGCTCCAGCTGCGGTTCGCGCTGGCGATAGAACTCGCGCATGCGCGTGACGGTTTCCGCCACATCGCCAATGGCACGCTGAATGGTCAATAGATACTTTCGGCCGCGTTCGCTGAGGCCCGGCTCGCGTTCCAGCAAAGATTCGGTGTAGAGCGTGATCGGTGAAATGGCATTGTTGATATCGTGCGCAATGCCGCTGGCCATTTGCCCCAAAACACGCAGACGCTCCTGCTGCATCACGGCCTGTTGGGTTTGGCGCAGATCCTCATAGGCGGTTTGCAGCGATCCGTACAGCCCGGCCTGGTGCGCGGCCAGCGCCACATGCTCGCTCAGCTGCCGCAAAAATTCGCACTCACCGCTGCTGAAGCTCTCGGCCTGTCGGCGCGCAGTAATTAGAGCGCCGAATACTTTATTTTCACTCAGCAACGGCGCAGCCACCATGGCATTGAGCCCACCGCGCGCCAGTCGCTGCGGGAAGGGAAATGGCACCGAGCCAAGATGAGGTTCGTACACCAATGAGCCACGGATACACTGCAACAAACCGTTCTGATCGATCTCCACCTGCGCTTTTTCGGTCAGCGCCAATTCCAACGCCAAAGTGGCGCTACGTACACCCACGCCGGCCACGGTAAGCGTTTTGGCATTGGCATCGTACAAACACAGGCAGACGAAATCTGCCGGCAACTGTTCTTCCAGGGTTCTGACCACGACTTGGAAAATGCTCTTGATATCCTGGCGCTCACCGATGGCGCGCGTGATCTGGCTCAACAACGCCAACCGTTCCAACTGCGCTCGCAACTTATCTTCCGCCAGCTTGCGTTCGGTGACATCGCGATAGTTGCTGACGATGGCGCCCACTGCCGGATCGTTAAGCATATTGGTGGCCACGCCCTCCAGCCACAACCAATGACCGTCCTTATGTCGCTGCCGCCACAGCACAGGAATGGGCTTGCCCGGATTTGCCAGCAATTGCTTCATCGCTGCACCCAAGACCGGCAGGTCATCCGGATGAGTGCGGTCGATACCCGACTTGCCTACCAGCTCTTCTGGCGCAAAGCCTTCGACGGCTTTTACTGCAGGACTCAAGTACTGCAATTTGTCGTCGGGTCCCAATAACGCAATGCTGTCGTTGCCGTTTTCAATCAGTGCACGGAAACGGCGTTCGCTTCTAAGAAGTGAGTCATTGGCGTGCTCCAATTCGGCAGTGCGCTCCAGCACACGCGCTTCAAGTTGTTCCTTGGCATCGCGCAACTCCACTTCGATGCGCTTGCGTTGCGTAACATCACGTGCACTGGCGAACATCAAGCCGCCCGGCTGCGGGATCGAGCGCCACGACAACACCCGCCACGAACCATCCTTGTGGCGATAGCGGTTCTCGAACTGCAATACCTTCTCGCCGGCAATCACCTGACGTTCCACCTCTTTCAAAGTGGACTGCCGATCATCCGGATGAACAAAATCAATAAACGGCGTACGCAGAAACTCATCGACTGGCCAACCGAGAATATCGGTGACCGCAGGGCTCACACGTTTGAAATAACCATCGGCAGAGGAAATGCACAAGAAATCCAAGGACAATGAGAAGAAGCGATCAAGTTCAGCCTCGGCGCGCTGCCGCCCTGCCAGATCGCGACGGATGAAGAACAGCGCCAGCCCCACCAGGCTCAATGCCAGCAGGCCGCCACCGATGATGATCAATTGAGTAAAGCGGGTATTCTGCTCCACACGCCCTTCCCGCATATCCAGAAGCCGAGCCTCGGCGTTCTTCATTACCTCAACCAGATCGCGCAACTGCTCTTGCAGCTCCTTACCCCGGCCGGTTGCGACCATGTCCTGTGCGGCCGCCAATCCCTGCGTGCGACGCAGCTCCGCTGTCAGCGCCATCACCGCCAGACGCTGCGTCAGCAACGACGATAGTCGTTCCAACCGTTGTTGCTGCTCGGGATTATCGGCAACGGTGGTGCGCAACTCCTGCAGCATGGTATCAATGCTGCGCAGTGCCTGTTGGTAAGAAACGAGATAGCGATCGCTGCCGGTGATCAGATAGCCGCGTTGGTTGGACTCGGCATCGCTGGTGGCGCCGATCAAACGATCCAGACGGTTCAACACCTGGTGAGTATGCTCAACCCAGTCCGTATTCTCATTGAGACGCACCACACTGAGATAGGAGACCACGCTGACTACGCCGAGACAAAGCAGCGCCAGTGCGAATCCGCCTTGCACCTTGCGTTCGGTCGACAGGTATTTTCGCTTGCCGGGCTGGTCTGCGGCATGCTGAGAATGGCGGTGATTCAACACACTGATCACCACGCCCAACAGCACCAATAGCAACCACTGCGCAAAATCAAGCGGGCGATCGAAAGTAAAACTGCGCAGCGGCGGCATCAATAGATAATTGGTGCCCAGCGCAATAACCGCCGTGGTCACCAGTCCAGCGCCGAGGCCGCCGAAGTAGGCGCAAAAAACCATCGGGATGACAAATAGAATCAGCACCGGCCGATCGCCCACCCAGGGCTGCAGCCACAGGCGCAGGCACAACATCGCCAATGCAGCGACGGCGGCCAGCACATACATCCGCCACTGCAGCCGCCTCTGGTCAGGCACAGCTGCCGATATGGAGTCCGGACTATTCATTGATTCACCAGCAGCCATGCAACCAGCCTGTCTGTTGTTAGTTCTTCGTGTAAATCATCAGCACGCCTGCTACTGGTCAGATGTCTGCGCTGCGGTGGTTTATTCGCACTGACTTGAAGCATCCTGTTTTTCCCCGGAAAACAACTAATGCAAATAATTTATCGTTGCTCGCGACCGGCTGGGATGCTGCATTTTTTCATAGCACCTGCAATCTGCTACATGCGCAGTTGCAAGACCAGTTCGTACAGTACCTAGGGGCTATGTCGTAAGACATAGCTTGGACATACGGCTGCGACATCCACGCAACAACTAATCACGCCCATTGCTTTCGATGCATGACTGCGTCAAGAATGGCACATAGCAATGGCATGCGACGTTTTCCATACCAAGAAAAATCGGGAGCCTCGATTTGCCCGGCCAATTGCTTAACTTGTCAGTCACTCTCCCCTCAGCCATCGATTCCGATAGCACTGCCGCCCGGCGCTGTGCTTGCCTGCAAGAGCGCCGCTCGGGTAAGCACGCATGAGAATTCGTAGCGAATGGCTGGCTGCGTCGATCATTCTGCTGTGCTTTGCAGTATCGCTGCTGCTTTGGTATCGCATCGACACTCGTCCACCCGCATGGGATGAAACGGTGCACCTGCAACTGGCAGCAGACTATCGCGATTTCATCTTGCACGACACGCCGATCCGCACTCGCTGGACCGCGATTTATCCGCCGCTGTACCACCTGACCCTGGTACCAGCCATGTCACTGGGCGAGCCTTCGATGCTCAAGGCGGTGCTGACGCATACCGCCTACCTGGCCTTGCTGCTATGGGCACTCACGGCCTTCGCACGTGGTTGCGGGGCATCGCCCTGGCTGGGGCTGGTAGCCGGCGCCTGCTTCATCGCCATGCCCACCGTGCTGTGGGTGGAACGACGACCGCTAATCAATTTTGCACTGACTGCCTGGATTGTCGCCGGCATGGAATGGCTGCGTCGTACCGATGGTTTCCGGCGTCGCGGCGCCGTAGTGCTGTGGGGCCTGTGGTCGGGCCTGGGCATGCTGATGAAACCTTTTTATCCGCTATGGTTCATCGGTCCGGTACTGCTCTGCCTGTGGCAGGGCCGCACGGCATCCCTACAAGAGGGCAAGGCGCCATCGCTGCCATGGAAAAATCTTTTTCTGGCCGCCGGCATCACCGCAGTAACGGCGCTGCCTTACTACGGTTGGCAAGGCCCGCTGTTCTTCAGCAATGCCGCACAATTGGTCAGCGAACAAGGTGCAACCGAAGGCGATCCGGGCTTTGGCTCGTTGGCAGGTTGGTGGTATTACCTGCATGGCATTGTCTTACAAGCCGGTTGGGTATTGAGCGCACTCATGGCCATTGGCCTGGCGTGGGAACTCATACAACGCCGCTTGGAACGCTATTCAAAAAAACTTCTACCGCATGGCAGCGGTTGGCTGATCGCTTGGATTGTCTCCGGGTATGTGTTGTTTACCTTCAATCACAACAAAGATCTGCGTTACACCCTGCCGCTGCTACCTCCCTTGATCATGCTGTCCCTGTGGAGCGTCCAGCAATGGCTTGCACAACTGCGAATCGCATTGACCGCACTAGGTGTAGTGCTGGCGTTGTTTGCCTGGAATGCGTTGCATGTCGATCTGCCTGTTGCAGAGGACTGGCAGCAACGGCGTATCGGCGATCTGTTGGTACAACAACGCGATCCGCAGCAACCTTTCCTGCTGACAGCAATGATCTCCAATCATGCATTTTTCTTCTCACGCAATCTCATCTGGTCGATGCGTACCCGCGGTCTCAGCATCAATGGCAGCAGCGCCGACAACGCCGAAGCCAACTTCAGTGAATACGTCATTTTGAAAGGCGGCAATCTCGGTCCCGGTGAGGATGCCGTCACTCGCGACGCCTTGCTGGCCAGTGGTCGGGCGTTCAATGACTACTATCCGGAAATTGCACGGCTGCCGCTGCCCGATGGCAGCGAGGCCAGCATTAGGCAGCGCGACGCCGACCATGTCTTCCGTATAGATAACCTCACTCAACAGGAACTGGAACAGCGCCTGCACGACAGTCTCGGCACACTGATCGAAGGCCCTTTGAACGTCGCCATCACCGGTACTCCTGACCAATGGCAACGCGGCCGCATCGCAAGCGTAACCATCAGCGGCGGCCCGTGGCGGATACGCGGCATGCCGATTGCCGCGGGCGAAATAGTATTGCGTGAGGCGCGCTTCAATCTGTATCAACTGTGGGATCACCAGCAGTTAGGCCTGGTGGGCTTCGAGACCTTGCTGCCGCGCATTACTTTGCACGCGGACGATCTGATCGCACATTTGCAGAAAAAAGCCCGGCATCTACACAACGTGGCGTTGCGCTTCGACGACGGCCACTTATTGGTCTCCGCAACTTACTCAGGCATCCCTGTGACAGTGGATCTTGCGTTGACCATGCAGACGCAACCGCATGTGCTCATCGCCCAACTTAAGCAGTTACGCATTGCGGGCATTCCGCTGCCCGGATGGTTATTGGGCAAGAGCAGCCGGCAGCGAGTGTCGCTCGACCCTGTGCCCGCCTTCCCTGGACGGATAGACATCGCATCGTTGCAGATGACCGGCGATGCATTGACCATCTTGCCGAATGAACCGTAGAGTCTTCGGCTCAGCACCCACCTGGCCATGCTAAAGATTTGTTAATGCCGCCCTCTGCGCGCTCCGCTTGATTGACTGGTTCAGTTACTGAGCCTGTAATGCCGGCTCAACTCAGCCGGAGGATCATTACCATGTCAGGTGCAAGATTTTCTCTTGGTTTGTCATTGGGTGCGCTGGCACTGTCGCTCTCGACGATCTCGCTCGCCCATGCCGACGCCACTGCCACGCTCAAGGCGGGCAAGGCCGATTTGAAATCCGCCGGTGCACTGGCTTTTGGACCAGACGGCGTTCTGTTCGTCGGAGACTCAGGCAATGGCGCCATTTATGCCCTGGACACACAGGACCGCACCAATGCCACCGCCACGGCAGTAGATATCAAGGCCATCGGTAATAAAGTGGCTGCCTTACTGGGAACAACGGCCGATCAAGTATTGATCAATGATGTGGCGGTAAATCCGCTATCCAAGAAAGTGTACCTGTCGGTATCGCGTGGTCGTGGCCCCGACGCGCTGCCGGTGATTCTGCGTGCCGATAGTTCCGGCGCATTACAGGAACTGTCTCTGGACAACATCAAGTACAGCAAAATCTCTCTGCCCAATGCGCCGGCCACCGATGCCAAGGATCAACGCGGTCAGAGTCTGCGACTCGACGCCATCACCGATCTTGAATACGTCGACGGCAAGGTGTTGGTGGCGGGACTATCGAATGAGGAATTCGCCTCCAATCTGCGCGCCATTCCTTATCCCTTCCAGAACGCCGATCGCGGCTCCAGCATCGAGATGTATCACGGCAGCCATGGTCGCTATGAGACCAATTCGCCGGTGCGCACCTTCGTGCAGTACAAGATCGGCAATCAATCCAACATTCTGGCTGCTTACACTTGCACGCCGCTGGTCAAGATTCCGGTATCGCAATTAAAACCGGGCGCCAAGGTTGAGGGCACCACTATTGCCGAGATGGGTGCACAGAATCGGCCGTTGGATATGATCGTCTATAACAAAGGCGGCACCGATTACATCCTGATGAGCAATAGCGCACGCGGTGTGATGAAGATGTCCACCCAGGGCATCGAAAAATACAACGCCATTACTGCGCGCACCGACATCGCCGGTCTGCCCTATGAAACCGTGGCCGATTTGAAAGGCGTCGAGCAACTGGATCGCCTGGATAATTCCAAGGCCGTGTTGCTGGTACGTGCCGATGCCAGTACTTTGGATTTGAAGACCATCGGTCTGCCCTAAGTACAAACTCATCGATCCGGCCACCCAGGACGGAACAGGCCGGATCGATGGTCGTTTGCACACTTCACCATGCTCGCCACGCTTGCGCTCGCCGCTGCACTGAACACCGCGATCACCCAGCCAGTCATCCAGCTGGAAACCAATGCTGCGGGTCAATGGATAGTTCACTCCACGGGTAGCGATACGGCGCCGCTAACAATCCGAGTCGATGCCGGCGCCGATCTGCCGCCCCTATTGGGCAAATTAACCCAGCGTGGCAATGAGCAGATCTTTGAACCACGCTTCCCCTTGCAGGCAGGCGTTCGCTATCGCGCCTCACTCGGTATTGCCGAGACGGTGCTGGAAATTCCGGGCGCGGTAACAAAGCAAACCACCACGATTACTCAGGTTTATCCCAGCACTGACACGCTGCCGGAAAATCAGCTCAAGTTTTACATCCAGTTCTCCCAACCCATGGCCCGTGGCGGTGCCTATGATTGGCTTCACTTGCTGGACGATAAAGGTCAGGAAGTATCGGCCGCATTTCTGCAGTTGAACGAAGAACTTTGGGACCCCGAATTCAAACGCTTCACACTGTACTTCGATCCAGGCAGAGTGAAGAGCGATCTCTTGCCGGGTCGCGAATTAGGAGCGCCCCTGCATGCCGGACGGCAATACACCCTGGTTATCGACGGCGGTTGGCCCGATGCACTGGGCCGCAAGTTGGGCGAGGGATATCGCAAATCATTTCGCGTGGCTGACGCCGATCATCACGCGCCTGATCCACAACAGTGGCGCATCGATGCACCGCCCGCCAACAGCAGCAATGCTCTGCAAGTGACATTTCCGGAATCCATGGATCAGGCACTGGCCAGCCGTCTGATTGTGGTCTTGGACTCGCGGGGCTCCGTCGTAAACGGCGCGGTAACGCTCAACCACAATGAAACCCAGTGGCAATTCGTACCGGCGCGCAATTGGCAGGCCGGCAACTACTCGCTACGAGTGGCCACCGCCTTGGAAGACCTGGCCGGGAACAAAATCGGGCGTCTATTCGAAATGACAGGCTCCGCCGATCTACTTAAAGAACAACGTGCCGAATTCGTGTCGATTCCGCTACGTATTCAATTGAGTCTCCGCTCATTGGCAATGTAACAATTGCCGCCGACCCGCAACCCATGCCCTTATTCAGAGCATCTCTGAGTAGACATGGGTGAACATGGGCAGGCATGAGCGGGCAAATGCCAACCAGGTCACACTACGCCCCGCATCGATCAACAGAAATGAGGGCTTGGCAGCTCAGCGACGCGCGCCAGTCATTGGCTTGAACCAGTCAAGGTTCGAATTACCTGCGGCATGCCATGCGCGGCAGCGCTGTCGCTAATGTGCACCAAGTCAACGAATGAACAGGCGAGAGTTCAATTCAGCCAAAATTCATAATACGATGATCTTCTGTACTGGTATTCCCGCTTGACCATGGTTTTTTGGTAGGCGGTAGCAGGAGTGGAATTGAGCACCCAGCCTGCAAACTGCTAATGTCGTCAATCGGATATGCCAATAAGAATAGTTAAAGCGGACTTCATGAATCGGGATCGGCGTGCGCATCGGAACAAGAAGTTCCGTGGCGTCCGGCTGGCCGGTTCACCGCGCGATGTTGGCCGGGAAAAGATGGACCTTGAATGTGCGTTGCAATTTTCGATTTCGAAGCAACACGTTCGCAGAGTATTGGTTTCATGACCGCCCTTGACCGCAGGTTCGTACAACTTCCGATAGATCACGAGAGATTGCCCGCCGCCTCGGCCGATGCAATAACCTATCTCCCTGCCTGCGAACTGCCCACGCACACACCGGCAACTTTGATCGGCGCCCTGGGCGCTCTACTGCAGCGCTTCACCCAGCAGGAACTCATTTCACTGGATGTCGAACGCACTGCCGGAAACAAACAAGCCCTGGATCTGTCCTTACCCGCCGGCACGACCATCGGACAAGCCACTGCTCAGGCTCAGACGAGATCGGCCAACGGATCGGAAACCGTCGCGCAGAATCCCGCCAACATCTTGCTGAGCTTCTCTACGGCCGAACCCGGCGCGCAGCTGCCAGCCCACTACGAATTACACTTTGTATTTCAAGAAACACCCGCCTTGCGCCTGCAAGTGGGCTATCGCCGCAGTCTGTTTGCAGCCGCAACCATTGAGCGACTGGTGGATAGCTACCTCACGCTGTTGACGGTTCTTCCGGCACAAGCGGCTGCGAGCATCGACTCGTTGCCCATTCTGAGTGCAGCACAATTGATTGCCCTGACCAGCGGTCAGGACAGTGGCACTGCGACTTACCCCCAGCAGCCCGTACATCGACTATTTGAAAACCTGGCGCAACAGCAGCCGAATGCAGTCGTTGCCGTGTCGCAGGGCCGACAACTGACCTATGGCGAACTCAATGAGCGCAGCAATCGTCTCGCGCACTTGCTGATTGGCGCCGGAGTCGGTGCCGAAATACCGGTCGCGGTCTGTATCCGGCCGTCGGTGGACATACTGGTAGCGCTGCTGGCAGTTTTTAAAGCCGGCGGTGTCTACCTACCGCTGGACCCCGGCCATCCGGAAACGCTGATCAAACTGATGCTGGATGAAGCGCAACCGCGCATGGTGCTGACGCATTCCAATGTGCCGGATTCGTTATGGCCGGCGCAATTCAAACGCTTCCACCTCGACACCGATTGGCAGCAATTAGCCGCGCAGCCGGCAACCACACCGGCGGTGAACACCGACCTCGGTCATGCGGCGTACTTGCTGTATACCTCGGGCACGACCGGCAAGCCCAAAGGTGTGTTGGCCACGCATGGCAATCTGGCCCACTACATTCATGTCGCGCAGCAGCGTTATCGCTTCCAAGCCGACGATGTGTTTTGTTCGCTGGCTCGCTATACCTTCAGCATCAGCTTGTTCGATCTGGTGTCGCCGTTATGCCTGGGCGGCAGTGTGCGCATTCTGGATCGCGATGAAATTCTGGCGCTGGACAAACTGTGTGCAGCGCTACAAACGGTCACGGTGCTGCATGCCGGCCCGAGCCTGATGTCCAGCCTGTTCCGCTATCTGCGCGCCACGCCGGATACACCACAAACCTTCCCTGCCATGCGCCATGCCTCCGCTGGCGGCGATCTGGTGCCCGCTGCGGTAATGGAAGACATGAAGCCGGTATTTCCCAATGCCGAGCTATTCGTCATCTATGGCTGCACCGAAGTCAGCTGCATGGGCACGACCTTCGAGATCAGTCGCACCCAGAAAATAGAACGCAGTTTTGTCGGCAAACCCTTCACCGACACCACCTTGCGCGTGCTGGACGAACAACGCCAACTGGTGCCCTTCGGTGTCGTGGGTGAAATCTGCTTCGCCGGCAAGGGAATCACGCGCGGCTATCTCGATCGGCCCGAACTGACCGCCGAAAAATTCGTCGAGCTGGACGGTCAACGCTTTTATCGCACCGGCGATCTCGGTCGATTGCACGCCGATGGACAATTGGAAATGCTGGGCCGACGCGACTTCCAAGTGCAACTGCGCGGCATGCGTATCGAGCTGGCGGGCATCGAGAACATGGTGCGCGATCTCAAGCTGGCCGCACAGTGCACCGTGGTGATGAAGACCATGAATGCCGACGATCAGCGTCTGGTCGCCTTCGTAGTGGGACCAACGGATAGCGTGATAGCAATTCGTCGCAGTCTCGCCGCACATCTACCCGACTACATGGTGCCGCAACATGTGATTGCGTTGGAGAGTTTGCCGGTCACCACCAATGGCAAGCTGGACCGCAACCGGCTCATACAAATGCCCCTGGAAGCGCAGCTGGGCAGCGCCGAACATGCGGCGCCCGAAACGCCTGCAGAACAGGAAATCGCCACGGTATTTTCCCGCGTGCTGGGCGTGGGTTCAGTAGGCGTTGACGATAACTTCTTCGAATTAGGCGGCCATTCGCTGCTTGCAGTAGTGGCCTTGCAGGACATCGGGGAACGTCTTGGCGTCGAACTGGCGCCGCATGTCATGTTCGAGTCGGCAACAGTGCGCACACTGGCTGCGCACGCCGCAACGGCATCGGGCTCCAGCGAAACACGCCCCATCCTGCTCAATGAACCGGGCGATGGCGCCAAGCTGTTCATGCTCTCAGGCATTCACATCTATCGCGAGTTGGCCAAGCGCTTGAACGGCAAACATCCTGCCTATGGCGTATTCACCGATAGCGAATTCAGTCTGTATGCGCCGGAGCGCGGCAGTTACTCGGTGCCGCAATTGGCACAGGAATACATCGAAATTATTCGTCGCGAGCAACGCAGTGGTCCCTATCACCTGCTCGGCTTCTCGTTCGCCGGCATCGTCGCTTATGAAGTGGCGCAGCAATTGGTCGCCGCCGGCGAGGAAGTGCGCTATCTGGCGCTGGTCGATGCCGTGCTGCCGGAATGGATTCTGGGCTGGCGTTTCCGTATGGCGCAATTGGGCCGTATCTTCTCCACCTCGCCCACTGCGATCTACGAATACCTGCAGTATCGCTCCCGCTCCAAACATGGCGCCGAAGCGAACGAAGCGGAAACCCACCTGATATATGGCGTAGATCCATACAAGCGTCCTCAGGATGAAGAGATGGTGAATCCGCTTGAATCGGTGCGCAGCGATGTCAATCATCAAACCGCAGCCAATTATCTGAGCAATATTCGCCCTTACTCGGGTCATGTGGCGCTGTTGGTATCCGGTGAACGGCTGCGGCGCGATCCACTCAAGAGCCCCAGCGGCGGTTGGGCGCCACACCTGCCCAATCACCAAATCTATCGCGTGGAAGCCGACCACCTGCAAATGCTCAACAAAGATCCTTATGCGTTGGAGACGGCGCGATTTATCGTTGAAGGCATACAGCGCGCCTCACGTCGGTGACACCGGCGGCATGCACGCTGCCACATGATCGAATTTTATAACCGCCACCTAGATACACCCGGCATCTATTCTCGGCGTCTATTCACTGATGCCGACTTAGCCTAACCGACTGCGCGCTATCGAATAGCGCTATCAAGCACGCTCGGATTTCGTCGTACACTCGCCGCCCCTTGAGTCTGAGTTACGACCACTCCATCGAATGCCCGACACCCTCAAACCAAACATCCACGGCGGTGGCAAACTGGAAGTTCACGGCTCTTTGTCATCCCGACAAATCGTAGTGATCTTGACCCGCGATAACTTTCAGCTGGATGCAGCATTGGTAGCACACTTGGTGGACTTCCTTGTTGACAGGCAACTCACCGTTGTCCGCTATGACTCGGAATGGGTAGTGACCAAGCAACGCATCAATCCACCCGGCTTGCAGAAATTGCCGCGCTGGTTGGCTCTGCCAATCAAGGCGCTAATCCTGTTCGCCCATCCGCGGCGCTGGCGGCACTTTTCCCGCCGCTACCACAACAATGGCGATTCAATCGCTTATCGACTCCGGTCACTGCGCGAACTCATCCAATTTCTCGGACCTGATAAGGAGTTGGTACTGGTTACGCGATCCGCAAGCGGACGAGTAGCTTCACTGCTTGCTGATGAGGCTCAGATCAAGAAACTTATTTGTTTGGGGTATCCCTTCAAGCATCCGGATGCTGGCCCGGAACCGGCGCGTTATCAACATCTGGAAACATTGCACACGCCCTTGCTGATCATTCAAGGTACTCAGGATGTTTATGGTGGAGCCGAAATCAAACACAAATATAAATTTGCCCAGAACACCACCATTCAGATGATAGATGCCGACCACAACTTTTCGGTCTCCGAAACGGAGTGGCACCGAATTCTGGAATTGATCGACGGATTCATCAGAGCAGCTTGAATAGCGTTTTTCAGAGAGATGACGCCGAGGAGCCAGCGCTATTTATGAGGTAACATGGAAGACAAAGTGAACCCTCAAGAGATCTATTGATGTCACCTCAATCGCTCAAGCTGCTTTCTTCCATGGCCACTCGCGAGATTCTCGCTGAGCTGGCCGCGCAATATACACGTGACACAGCTCAGCCCCTGGTCACTGCAGCCGCTGGCGGCGTGGATGTGGCCAAACGCGTACAAGCCGGTGAAGCGGTGGACATCGTGGTGCTGGCCGACAATGCCATCGACAAATTGATTGCCGCGGGCGCCTTGCTGCCCGGCCGCATCGACCTGGTGAAATCCGGTGTGGCCATTGCCGTGCACGCCGATGCCGTGCGCTGCGACATCAGTAGCGAGCAAGCGGTGAAACAAGCGGTGCTCGCCGCCAAGACGCTGAGCTATTCCACCGGCCCCAGCGGCGTGTATCTGGAAAAGCTGTTCGAGCGCTGGGGCATTCTCAACGACATCCGCAGCAAGATCGTAGTACCGCCGCCAGGCGTACCCGTTGGTTCATTGGTGGCGAAAGGCGAAAGCGAACTGGGCTTTCAGCAATTGAGCGAGTTGATGAACCTGTCCGGCATCACCGTGCTGGGTCCATTACCGCCAGACATTCAAACCATCACCACTTTCTCCGGCGGTATCGCTGCAACTTGCCAAGATAAGGCAGCCGCGCAACGCGTACTGCAATTTCTGGCTGCACCTTCCACAGCGGACACCAAACAACGCTTTGGCATGGAAGCCGCCAGTTGAGTTGAGATCTAACAGTTGAGGACCGTATGAGCATGACACCGCAGCAACTACGCGCAGCGTTGACGCGTGCGATGGGCGGCGATGAAGCCGCCTGGCAAACATTGGTTGCCACCGATCCTCAAGTTGTTGCGGAATACATCAAGCTGGCCGATGCCACTACACATCGCCAGGCCATCGAACCCAGGTATCGCGAACTCATCCAGATCGCCATTGCCGCCTCAACAGCACATCTGTTCGTTCCCGGCATTCAATTACACATGGCGCGCGCACTGCAGCTGGGCGCCACCAAGGATGAAATCCTCGATACGCTACGTCTGGCTTCGGTAATCGGCATTCACTGCCTGATTCCTGCGGTGGGATTTCTGGTCGATGCGCTGGGTGGCACTGATGCAGTAAACAACAACAGCACCGAAGCCGAGCGCGCCCGCGCCGAACAGATCAAGACCGACTTCAAACGTGCGCGCGGTTTCTGGCCGGATGCATGGAATAACAGCGCCTTACTGGCGCCCGAGTTTCTAAGCGCCTATGTCGATTACTCAGCCCTGCCGCAACAGGCCGCACATCTACCGGATAAGGTGCGCGAATTTATTTATCTCGCTGTCGACATCTCGCCCACCCATTTTCACGAAGTGGGCGCCCGCGCGCACATGAGCCGCGCGCTGCAGAAAGGCGCGACACGCGATGAGGTCATGGAAGTCATCGAGATTGCTTCGTTGATCGGCTTCAATACTTGCTTGGTGGCGCTGCCGTTGTTGGCGCAGCTGACTGAAGATAAAAACAACTAAGAAGGTCTGATTAACTTTTGTTTAGCTGGCCGGCCCGTGTAGTCGGAATTACAGATAAGCCTGACGATGCAAACGATAAGTTGCGCTATGCGTAGCTGTAATTTAACGCTAGTTTCTTACTGGATGCCCGCCTTCGCGGGCATGACGCTCCCTATCCTTTATATGATTCGGCACAAAATATCGGCTGTCGTTGACCGAGTTGAGGTGTCGCAGGGAGCGTGCGAGGCAGGAGCCAAGCCGCAGCCTCCAGGGAGGGATTCAAGGCGCATCATCATCCCCGACGGGGGACGGCGGTCCCGGAGACACCTCAACTCGATCAACGACAGCAAGCTCCACTGTTAAGCACTCTATCTTACTAACCGCATCCAGCTATAAATAACCTGCATACCTATATCTACAATAACGTAGTCCCACACCGCTTGATTCTGTCCCGAGCACCGGCTACGGTTCGCAGCCCATGCATACTCCCTGACGCATGAATATCCACACCTACGAGGATCGAGCATGACTCGCAACAAATTAATTCGTCTAGCGCTGGCCACTACCGCCATGGCGCTGGGCATGTCACCGGCCTTCGCCCAGTCCAACTTCGGCGGCCCCATCGAATCCAAGCAGATCGGCGAAGGCGTCTACCTGCTCAGCGCCGGCTCCAATGCCGTGCTGGTAGTGGGTAAGAAAGAAGCCATCCTGGTCGATGCGCTGGTCGCCGCACAGGCGGAGCCACTGGTGAAAAAGGTAGCCGAACTCACCAACCTGCCGGTGAAGTACGTGGTAAATACCCACTATCACGGCGACCACACCGGCGCGAACGCCGCCTTCCGCAAGCTGGGCGCAGAAGTGATCTCCACCGAAGAAGCCGCCAAGACCATGGCGCGCGAAGTACCCAATGCACGCGGCACCATGAACCCGCCGCTGGCCGTGGAAGGTCGCCCCACTCAAACCTACAAGGGCAGCAAGACCATCAAGATCGACGGCAAGACCGTGAAGATGACGCAGATGCCGGTGTCGCACACCGACGGCGATGCCGTGGTCTACATTCCGCAAGCCAATGTGCTGATCATGGGCGACCTGCATCACTCCAACGAATATCCGGTGTATGACACTGTCGCCGGCTGCCAATGCGGTTCCTACGACGGCAACATCAAGGCCGACAAGAAAGTGTTGAAGATGGCCAACGACAAGACCGTGATCGTTCCCGGTCATGGCGAAGTGACCAACAAGGCCGAGCTGAAGGCCTACATCGAGATGCTGGAAAAGGTCCGCGATCAGGTCAATGCCATGATCAAGGAAGGCAAGAGCGCCGATGAAGTGGTCGCCGCCAAGTTGCTGGCTGCCAACCCAGCCGTGCATGCCGGTGGTCCGGACAATCGCGACAGCTTCATTCGCGTGTTGTACGAAGCACTGAAGACCGGCCGCGGCAAGTGATGAACTGTTGTGCGATGAACTCGCACAACCTCTAGCTCAACAGAAAAGGCGCTGCATCGATCACGATGCAGCGCCTTTTTTTACAGATCAATTATTTATCCAATCAATCGGCAACGCCCGGTCGAGGACCGGCACCCACAGGCCAGGCAGCGCCATAACGCAATGCGGGGTGACCTTCGGGATAACCGGAATACCACCACTCGACAATCTTGCCTTCCTTCACGCGCACCATATTGGTGGTGTACCACGCGCCCGGATCGCTGAGCAGTTCCACCGGATAACCGATGATCACCAGATCGCCTTCGCCCATAACAAATAAGGGACGGTCGATCTTGGGTGAAGTCACCTTGCCGGGATTCTGTCGGGCAAAGTTGGCGAATTCAGCACCCGAAGGTTGATCGACAATGTGATTGCGCAAGGTGGGCGACAACAGCTGCGCAGCGGCGGCTTCCTTGCGCACGAAGAACGCATCCCAGAAATCGCTGACCAGCTTCTTGTTGGCTTCGCGCTGCGCAATAGTCGCCGTCGCGATCGGCACGACAAACTGAGTATTGGCCACCTGTTGATAGGGCGCCGGATACCACTGCGCAGGATCGGCGGCCTTGGCATCAGAAGGCAAAGTAAAGGTCGGGCCCGAATACCATTCCTGAGTGACCTTGCCGTTCTTCACTTCCACCAGATTCGAACCGAAGAAACGACCGGGGTCGCCACCACGGCTGCCATAAGCCCAGAAGCTCAAGGCACCATCGGTGATGGCGAACAAGCGAGTCTGCAATGCAGGCGCAGTGACCGGCCGCAGCGGTGTTGCCGGCAATGGCTTGCCTGCCGCCTTGGCTGCTTCAGCCTGCGCCTTCAACGCTGCATTGGCCGCCGAACGCGGACCACCATCGGGTCCCGGCGGGCCGCCCGGCTGAGTAAAGAACTCGACGAACTCAATCGAGCCGGAAGGTTCTTCCACATCGTGCTGGATGAAATTGCGATCGGTCAGCGACAGACCCAAGGTGCGATCGCCGCCCATGATGTTGCGATGCCAGGTAATGGCCAGGTGTTCGTTTAAATCTTCTTGAGCCTGAGTCAGCTCCGGCCCATTCGACAACAGCGGTTTGGCCGCAAAGCTCGTTATGGGCGCCAGCGCAGCGGCGCAGGCCAACATCACCGACGTTCTGCTATGCATACATCCCTCCGATCAGATTTCGATTTTAATAACGCTGGAATAGCGCGAACGCGCATGCTGACAGATTGCGGGTGCAACGCGCCACTCTCTCAAGTTCAGTAGTCAGCTCTATGCAAGCGGCTTACTTAGACGCGTCGCGCGGCGGCAAGGGTTGCGCATTGGCCGGCAATGCCAACTGATGCGCATTCAAGGTCATGGCCACATTGACGTAGTGACCGATCACCACGGTGAGATTCAACAGGCCATTGGTGCCCAGCAAGTCCCAGGCCTGTTGGTAAGTCGTATCGCTCAGCTTGTGATTACGATGCAACTCATCGGCGTAGTTATAGACGATGCGATCCGCCGCGCTATCGAAAACCGGCACACGACCTACTTTGATGGCGGACACCACGGCTGCGGGTACACCGGCATTCAAAGCGGCACGCTCATGCGCCGCCCATTCGTAGTCCGAATCCATGGCGCGCGCCGTCACCAGAATGGCCAACTCTTTATAGCGCAGCGGCACCGGCGCGGTCGCCATGACATCACCCATGGCCGTATAGCCTTGCACCAATTTTGGATCGTGCAGCAACACGGCACGCGGACCCACTGCGCCCACTCGACTACCCGCCGGAGAATTAAGTGACTCCAGCATTTGCTTGCGCAACGCCTGTTGTTGCGCCGATAACGAGGCATCATCAGGCAGCGCAATGCGCGCCTTGGCATCCAGCGAAGACAGTGCCGGACCTTGCAACCATTTGACGACGGCCTCGCCACTGCGTTGCGGTTGCTCACTCAATGGCATAGCTCCGGCATCGGCAATCTCAATCAAACTCAGGCGACTGCCCCACTCCATCTGTGCACGCTCGACTGCGAGTCGATCCGGTTTGCGCTTGCCTTGTATATACAACGTCGCCGCCGCAGGGATGACTTCATTGGCACGCACCGCAGCCGCCGACTCACTGGCCAGCACCAGACCACGCACATGCTCGGGATAGCGTAGCGCCAGCTGACGCGCAACTTCTGCATCGCTGTTGCCTGCGATGATCACCGCCGGCGCAGTGAAACGCAGCAATACTGCCGAAGAGTTCTCAAGGCTTTCAGACAGGGTTGGAACTGACGTCTTGGCTTGCTTGCGTAGCAACATCACATGAAAACCGGCCTGGCCTATCTGCGCAGCCACCGATTCAAATTCAGCAGGGCTGTTCGCCAATGCCAGTAACAACACCGGCGAGCCTGCGCCATATTCCGATGTCTGTAACCGATCATCGCCGGCCCTATTTGTTGGCGATGCACCCTGAGTAATAACTTGGGCAATAACTTGCATATTTAGACTCAAGAATCCCAATAGACCGCAGAGCAGAGCCGCATGGCGAACATGTCTTGATTGCATTGCCGCTGCCTTTGACGAGCAGTTGGTTTTTATGAAGTGGTCAATGGTCCGGTCGATCTTAGTCTGCAGGCGCAAGAGAATCTAACTCACCACTGATTTACCGCAGCAATGTTCCATTCTCCGGAACCGAAAATCGGAATGGCTGCAACGGACCTACCGCACAATTTGTCCGGGCATGCAGCAGCTTGTCCTGACATAACTTGCCTCATTAGTGCGATAACACCCTGGTTTTACCGAGACAACAATACTTAAGAATCAACGGTCATTGCCGTTACAGCTCAAGCCCGGCACCGCGCCAGAGGCTGATTAAGCGTTCCCACCCTAAACCGATGCTAGCTTCGACCAAAAAATATCCATTGCTGATTGTCGATCCAAACGGCCTGACCAACAGTCGTGCGGCGCGCATCGCATTGGAGCAGCTACCGGTTCCGGTTCACTACGTTACCGACATCAATCAGGCACGCACCATCGTGGCTGCTGCAGAAACCTTGGCAGTGGTCTTGGCCATCGATGCGACGGTCAAAGATCCAGCAGCGCTTTGTGCATTGATTCGCAATGCCAACCCCGACTACCGCCCGGCGCTGGCGATGATAGGCAGCAGCATCGAACGCAGCGCAGCCGCAGCGCTGGGCCTGGCCGGCCTCTTTACGCCCCCGTTTGAATGGCCTGCCATTGCCCAACAACTGTTGCAATTGCTGGCCATGGAATCATTGAAACAACAGCGCGCCGATCTCGACGCCTTGCTGGAACTGAGTCGCATCGCCACCGTGACCATCGACGCGGAGAGCCAGAGCTGTGTCGTCACCGCACCATTGGCGGCGCTGCTGGGACTTACCGGCTCTGGCTGGAACGAACGCCGCGATGGCAATCAATCGCGACACTGGCAGAAGCTGTTCGCCAATTGCGATGAAGTCGCACGCGAGCATCTTGCCAGCCTGCTCACCGAAGCCTTCGACGAAGGCAACGGCTTTGAATTCGAATGCGATTTAACGATCGAACGTAATCACAAGCGTCGCATCCGTCTCACCGGTCGCCCCACCGGTGACGACAATCGACGACGTGTCGACATCGTGGCGCAGGACATCACTGCACAAACCAGTCGCAACACCAGCGACGCCGTCAATCGCATGCTCGACACCACGCTGGGCCTGCGGCCGCGCGATCGTGTGATCCATGCATTGATTCGCGCCGTAGCCGGCAATCCGCAAGGCAGTGTGCTGCTGGTACGTTTGAATGGACTGGCGGATTTTTATCGTCGCCAGGGTTATCAAGTCGGTGGCAGCGCCCTGCGCAAATTCGCTGAGACCTTGGAAGACAGCCTGTCGCGCAGCGAGCAGGTATTTCGTATCGACCCTCGCAAAGGTCAGGCACTGGTACGCGTCACCGGCGGCGAGTTTGTCGTGTTCGTACCCAATCTCATCGATGACAAGAGCCTGGCCAACTTGATCAGCATGATGCTGAGCGCCGCACAAGCAGCCTTGCGCGCCGATGAACGCATGGCGCCGATCACTTTGAAATTCGGCATCTCCAGTTGGCCACGCGATGGCTCCAGTCCGGACGAGCTATTGCAATCGGCGCATTTGGCCTCCGAATATTTCGAGATGAGCGAAACCAGCCAGAATTCGCATGGCGCCAACTCCGTCATGGGCGCCGTGGTGCGTTCGCGTGAGCAGGCCCGACTTGAATCGGAGCTGCATAACGCCATCGAGCGCGATCAGTTGCAGCTGCACTACCAGCCCAAATTGAATCTGAGCGATGGCCGCATTGTCGGCTTCGAAGCGCTGTTGCGCTGGCGCCGCGGCAACAAGGCTTATGTCCCCCCGGCCATTTTCATTCCCATTGCCGAACGCACCGGATTGATTACCGAACTGGGCCGATGGGTTATCGAACGAGCCGTCAAACAGATGGCTGAGTGGCGCGCTGCCGGCCTCGGTACTATTCCTGTGGCCGTCAACGTCTCACCGCAGCAGTTTGCTTCCGATGAGGTTGTCACCATCATTCGCGACGCCTGCGCGGCGCAGTTGATCGAACCGAACTTCCTGCAAATCGAAGTCACCGAAAGTTCATTGATCGATGACGCCGAGTCGGCCATTGAGTTGCTGCATGCCATCAAGAAACTGGGCTGCAGCATTGCCCTGGACGATTTCGGCACCGGCTTCTCGTCGCTAAGTTATCTGCGACAACTGCCGCTGGATGTATTGAAGATCGATCGCAGCTTCACCACGACGATTGAAGCGGAACAGCAACGCCCGAGCTTGATCACCAGCATCATCGACATCGCCAAATCACTTAATCTCAAGATCGTCGCAGAAGGTGTGGCGGCGCCCACCCATTGGGACATGCTGGCGAAATGGGGCTGCGATGAAGCACAAGGCTTCCTTATCAGCCAGCCGGTGCCGGCCGCGGAAGTACCTAATTCATGGAGCCGCGGCCGCTGGGACGCGCAGACTTATTCGTTCGTCATCGCACCGGAATCTGCAGCTGCAGCGCCGTATTCGAATGCGAAATCCGATTCGATATTTCTCTTGAATTGAGATTGCCCCCTGCCCTCGGCAACTGCTCCCTGCGTTGCTCTACTTCCTGCATCCATGCAGTCGCCCCCCCCGTGGAACGGGGAGGAAAAGATCGCTGTTGCCGCTCCCACATGACGCAGAGAAGATTGATCCCCTCCCCCGTTCCACGGGGGAGGGTTAGGGTGGGGGCACTCCCAAAGCATACGAAATCACACCAACCTAAGCTTCAACTCAAGCCGGCGCCTTCACCGTCAAGGTGCCACCACTGGGCAGCTTGTAGCTGCCCTTCAAAGTGGTGTCCTTACCGGCAATCGCCGTAATGGTCACACCCTTGGGTGCATCAAAAGCTTTCACATCAGTGCCACCCATCAAGGTTACACGTGAATCTTTAGTCGCAGTCCACTTACTACTTGCATCCAATGCAATCGATACATCGGTGATGGTATAGATCGAGCCGGTGACCGCTCCCTTGAACGTCGTACCCGCCAGGTTCAACGTCATAGTGCGCATGGTATCGTCGTGCACGATATTGCCGCTCATGCTCATGTTGCGGAACGTGGCACGAACGCCGGTGATGGGACTGGTGGCAGGCGTCGTGCTCTTATCGCTGGCCAACCAACGCGCCATGGCAGAACGCTTGCTGTCATTGATCACCGATTGCAGCAACACGCCACTCTTGGGCGCCAGCTTCACGCCATCCATGACGATGTCCGCGTTGTGACTCTTCACCAGCACCACCGCTTCCTTGGTGGCCAGCTTGCCGCCCTTGATTTCCAGCGTAGCAATGCGCGTGAAGTCCGGACCCGGACCGTGAATCATCACGCTATTCACTGCCTTGTCTTCAGTGACATTGTTAAAGTAGATCTTGCCGTTGCCGGAAATGATGCCGCTGTAAGTCGCCGAGCTGAACTGGGTGTTATTGAACACATCGATGCAACCATTGTCCGCGTAGGTGCCGTAGCCGCTGTCAGTCACGCGCACGATGGAGTCGTTGACTTCCAGATACACCGCCGGCGAGGCGGAGTCGGTGGACATGGCACCCCAGCCAGAAGCAATGATGGTGGAGTTGTAGTAGTAAGCCTTGCTGTTGCCAACCACATTGGTAGCGCGTGCATTGCCGGTAATGCCCAGCGGCTCCGGCGGTCCGACATAGCCTGGGCCGGTACCGATGAGCGTGTTCTCGTACGGCACCTTGCCGCCATTGGCAATCAAGGTGGAGTCATAAACCTTCAGCGTGCCGCCCGCTGCGGTAGCTGCCGCAGCCTTCAAGCCATTGGTGGTGATCTTGACCTTCTTCAAGGTCACCGTAGAGCCTTCACCCGCCACTACACCTGCGCCGATGCCGGTGTTGTCATCCAACTGGCCGGAGTTGCCTACCAGATCAATCGTGGCATCGGACAAGGTGTATTCGCTGCCTTTCACATACAAGCCACCGATCTTGTCGGCGCGCGCCGTGATCTTGACCCCTGAAGCTTCGGTGTTGGTCACACTGCCGCCGGAGACATCGGCCGGCACCGATTTTTCGACGAGATACTTACCGCCGTCGATGTAAATGGCCGGCGTGTACACCACACCCGCCAAAGGATTGGGAAAGCTGCCTGCAGCACGTGCCGCGCCCATTCCTGCTGCAGGTGCCTGACCAGGCCCCTGAGTAGTGGTCTGTGCCATAGCAATTGGCATCACCAGTGCCATCGACGCCAGCAGCGCTGCGTGGCGAACCTGCAAACCCCTGAACTCCGCTGTTGCAATCATCTGATTCTCCTTGGCTGAATAGTGCAGCGCTCGCTACGCCGCAACTTATATTTCTCGCCAACAAGAATAATTGTTATCGAGCAGCCGGAGAACCCTGCACACAAATCTTGTCTATTGAATTCTTATTTAATGAATAAAAGTCAGGCGGCCGTGCGTTCGTAAAGCCAGTGCAGTGCAGCCTTGATCGGCTGCTTCAAGCCGACATGATCCAGTCCACGGCTGACACAGCGTCGCGCGCCGATCATGGTTTTAGTCAGGGTATGGCCGGCCCTGCTACGCGGCGTAAAACTATCGATAGATCGCTGCACGGCTTGCAACCAAGGCGCCCGGATACCTTTACGCGCGGCATGCTCGACAATCGAGGTCAGCTCTGCCAGCTGCGCCTGGCTATAGGTTTTGATATTGGCGATCTGTTCCAGGTCGGGAAATCTATCGAAGCACGCCGGCTTATCGTTGCCGGCAGCTAGAAAATTTAAATAAGTGCGCAAACATTTTTCGCAACGCCCACAGTTCTTGTATTGCAGCTTGCCGGCATAACAAACCCGCAATTGCTCAACGGCGAAATCATAGCGCGACACCACTTCGGCCTTGGCCGTGCGCGAAAACCCCGAGCCATCATGCACGATGGCAAAACCGCCACCCGATAACAGATGATCGGTGGCGGGATTGGAGCCGTACGGCAACACCAGGCCATCGTAAGGTTTGGTGCTGCCGATCAGGCCGTATTGAAACTCATCGGCAAACTGATGCAGACAGCAGGCGAGCTCCGCACCATGCGAATCCTCCCAATCCTGGAACAGCGGATTTTCGCTGTTGGTGGTGATGAAGCGCATATCGACATTGAGCCTCTCGACAAATGGCCGGGCCCGTTCAACGGCGCGCTCGAAGTAATCGTCATTATCAAAACCGATATCGAACCCCTGCACCATCAACATGGAACGCACATCGTAGCTGCCGCTGCCCGCAAGTTTGAGACGATGCCGTAGCGCCGTGAAGGTGGAATCCAGTCCACCTGAAAACGCACAAATAGCTTTGTTGCCCACAGCCGGCAAGCGATCGATGACCTCATCCGCATCGATATCGATGTGATGATAATGATTGGGTCGCCACAAACTCCACGCCTGCTGCAATTCTTCAAGATTGCATAGCGCTTGACGAGTCACCGGACCATGAATCTGCAATGGCTTGCCCTGCTTCATGGCGTGCAGAATCACGGCAAAGGCAAAACCATCCAGGGATGAAGGCTGCTCCGTAATCGCATCACCGTACATCTTGTAGGTGATCTTGGTTGTCCCGATTGCTCCATCATTTCGTAACAGCGCGGTCCTATAAACAAAACCGGCGTCTTTCCGCGTAAGCAATTCGAGATGCAACATGCGATGGTCTCGTGTCGGCAAATTAAGACGGGGGCGCACAGGGATCATAGATTCATCTGCCGTTAATCTGCCTACTTACAGCTCGACTCTTGCTGTCAGAAAAATGGAAGCAACCCTTGGGACACGCACTGACCCGTCTTAGTGCGATGCCATTTTTGCATGCGCATTGTTTGCACTCATTCGATACAACTTCATAAATGAAGAACAAACCGAGCTGTTAATTCGGCGTTTCTTTGCATCTGCACTGCCCACAATCAACAAAAGTGCAGCGGGCGCCGTTACCATGTGTCCCACATATCAGGTCGGCGCTGTTGCCGCACCTCAAGGTGGATCATGTCCAAGAAAGCAGCCTCTGATGCAGGCGACGTCACGCCGGCAACGCGGTTTTTGCGATCCGCCAAACTCTGCCGCATACGCGACCTCAAGCAACTAAGCATTTTGAGCGAATTGGTCGGCGATATCAGCGGGCTGATTCATGCACTGCAAAAAGAACGCGGCGCCTCATCGATATTGCTCGGCTCGCATGGCGAACAATTCGCACAACGTTTGGCGCAACGCAGCGCCGAATGTCGTGAACTCGAACAAGTGGTACGAGCGCGTCTCGAACATGTAGATGAACAACTTGACCGCATGAGCTCGGGCGCACGCTTCTACACGCGCGTGGCCTGCGCCTTTCACGAACTGGACATGCTGCCGGGCATACGCGAACAGATCCTCGCGCTTACGCTAGCGCCGCAGGATGCGGTCAAAATTTTCAGTGACATTATCGGTAGTCTGCTGGCCGTGGTATTCGAAGCCGCCGACATCGCCGCCGATCCGGCGGTGTCACGGGCACTGGTGGCGTTGGTTAACTTCGCACAGGGCAAGGAATTCGCAGGGCAGGAACGCGCCACCGCGGGCGCCGCGTTTTCGCGTGGACATTTGTTGGCCACCGAACATCAACGCCTGCAGCATCTGGTTGCGGCGCAGGAACAGGCATTCCATATCTTTCGCGAGTTTGCCCTGCCACCTCAGGCCACCGCACTGCAGCGTTTATTCATCGGTCGCGAAGCCAACGAACTGGAGCGCATGCGTAAAGTGGTGCTGGGCAATGGCCGCGCAAACAATCTTGCCGGCATTTCCGGCGAAGCCTGGTACGAACAGATCACACAGCGCATCGATGCCATGAAAACCATCGAAGAGCAACTCAATGCCGATCTCAAACGACTGTGCGCAAGCAAGCTGCAGGAAGTCGAAACCGAATCGGACAGCCTTGAACGCTTGAACCACGACGCCCTGGCCGAACCCGCTCCCGTTGCCATGCTGGTCATGGATGCCGATCCGGCGCTTAACGCCGGCCTTGAAGGCGTGGGTCTGTATAACCTGGAGGGCATGAAGCCCAAACCGATGCGCTCGATTCTCGATGTAATCCAGGCGCAATCGCGCCGCATCCATGATGTGCGACATCAATTGGAATCGGCGCGCAGCGCGCTGCACGAACGCAAAGCGGTTGACCGCGCCAAGGGCCTGTTGATGAGCAACCGCAAACTAACTGAAGAACAGGCTTATGCCTTGATGCGACAAACCGCCATGAATCAAAACAAGCGCATGGTCGAAGTCGCGGAGGCCATCGTCGGCATGGCGGAGATTCTGAAGCCTTGACTTCGCCATCGGTTTAAGTCGCAACGCTCAGCGGCAACATCACGCGCACGCAACGCTGACCCGAGCCCGATTCGCACTCGACACGTCCTTGCTCGGCCGCCACCCAGTTGCGCACCACCGGCAACACCAATGCCGTCGGCAGTTCGAGATGCTCGACATCAAGCTGCGGAATATCCTCGAACTCCGTTTCCTGTACGGCACCGTGACGCGCGCCACGCACTGAAATAATCAGCTCACGGTCGTGGGCTTCCGTGCACACGGCCACACTCTCGCCCTTTAACGCAGCGTCGATGGCATCCACCAGCAACGCCAGCAACACCCAACGCAGCTTGTTGGCGGTAACGACGGCATTAGCCGACTCGCATTGCTTCAACTCGATACGCACCCCACGCTGCAAGGCATCGTAGCGCAGGAAGCTCACTGCCTTCTGCACCAGCGGATTGATGTCCTGTAATAGCGGTGGCGCGGCGGCGGCCACCAGCGAGCCAATCAACCCATCTAGTGTCTGGGTATGCTGGGTCAGCGCCTGTCTGGAGAACTCGACGATTCGTTCAGCAGCAGCAGTTGGTGCGCTGGACATGCGGATCAAACTGTCCACGCAGGCATGCAAGGGCTGCAAGCTATTCTTCACATCGTGAACGAAGGCGCGTTCGCAACGCGCAATCAGCAGCATTTTCAGAGCCGACTCAAATAAAACATTCCGCGAATCGACAGACATAACAGGAGAACTTTTATTTTCAGCGCTATTTTTAAGATTGTGATCTTCAGTTGCCATGGATCGCGGCAGACAACCGCCCTACATTCAAGCTGCAGTTCGCTCGCCCAGTTTAGTCATCAAGTCCGAGATCGCGTCGAAAGTAGCGGGCTTGACCAGATGAAAATCGAACCCCGCCTCATGAGCTCGATGAATATCCTCACTCTGCCCCCAACCACTGAGTGCAATCAGGAACATACCCCTGCTTAGCGGCTCCGACCGCAGGTGACCCGCCAACTCATAACCATCCATTACCGGCATGCCGATATCGAGTATGGCCATCTCGGGATGATGCTTCGCCACCAACGCCAGGGCTTCCGCACCATCCGATGCCTTGAATACCGTATGTCCTGCCAGCTCCAACAATAATGCCAATCCCTCCAAGGCATCAAGATTGTCATCCACCACCAGCACCTGCCGCGCCGCAATCGGGCGTGGCTGGGTTGATTCAATCACGACCACGGACGACGCGGCATGCAAGGGTAGACGGAAAGTAAATTCGCTGCCGGCATTCAGGCCGCCGCTATTCACACTCACCTCTCCGTCATGCAAACCCACCAGATGCTTGACCAAGGCCAAGCCAATTCCCAGCCCACTTTCCTGCTGATTGCCCGACCCCGGAATCTGCGAGAACAGATTGAACAGCTTGGGCACGGATTCCGGCTCGATACCGATGCCCGAATCGATGACACGGAACTCCACCTGCGCAGCGTCGACCGAAACCACCAAGCGGATCAAACCATTGGACGGCGTGTACTTGGCGGCATTGCTGAGCAGGTTGCCCAGCACCTGCACCAACCTGATCAAATCGCCATACACCACTGCCGCCGGATTATCGCATTGCACTTCCAGGCGATGCTGGTAGCTCAACATCACCGGCTGCAAGGATTCGACCGCTCGATCGACGATCGCCTTGACCGGAATTTCCTCCTTGTTGAGCTTGATGGTGCCGTGGGTAATACGCGAAATATCCAGCAGATCATCCACCAGGCGCGTCAGATGCGTCACCTGCCGGCCGATCACTTCACGCGACCAATTCAACGCAGGGTCTTGCAACTGCATGCCCGTCATCAAATCTACTGCATGGCGAATCGGCGCCAGGGGATTGCGCAGCTCATGCGCCAGGATGGCCAGGAATTCATCCTTGTGCCGATCCATTTCCTTCAATGCGCTCTCGGCACGTATGCGCTCCTGATTCTCAGCCGACAACGCAGCGTTACTGCGTTCCAATTGCTCATTGGCCTCGCGCAAGTGCCGATTAAGAATCTCCAGCTGATGATTCTTCTCCGCCTGCAGCGTGGAGTTATCCAGTTCAAGACGGGCATTGGCTGCGGCCAAACTGGCATTGAGCTCCTGCAATTTCTTGCGCTGGCAATGCAACTCCACCAACACCGAAACTTTGCTGCGCAGAATTTCCGGGACGATGGGAATGGACACATAGTCCACTGCACCTAACTTGTAACCTTTAAGACGATCCAACTCGGTGACGTGAATACCGGTGACGAAGATGATGGGCGTGTGTTCGTAACGCGGATGCTCGTGAATCATCGCCGCAGTTTCGAAACCATCCATCTCGGGCATGCTGACATCGAGCAGGATGACCGCGAAGTCCATCCTCAATACCTGCTGCAGCGCTTCGGTACCCGAATTTGCCGATACCAGATTCTGTCCCAGACCGCCAAGGATCGACTCATACGACAACAACCGTGCCGGCTGGTCATCGACCAGCAGAATATTGACCTTCTCTTGTTCCGCCAGTGTATGCATCAGGGATGCAACCACATTCTGACCAGCGACAGCAGCTGGTTGGTATCCACCGGCTTGGCCACGTAATCCGAGGCACCGGCTTCCAGGCATTTCTCACGATCCCCTTTCATGGCCTTGGCGGTGAGCGCAATGATGGGCAACAGACGGAAGCGAACATTGCTGCGAATACGCCGCATGGTTTCGTAACCATCCATCTCCGGCATCATTACATCCATCAAGACCAGCTCAAGATCCGGCTCATGGTCCAGCATTTGGATCGCATCCATGCCGTTGGTGGCGGTCACCACGCGCATACCACGTCGCTCGAGAATGCTGTTAAGCGCAAAGATATTGCGCACATCATCGTCCACCACCAGCACCTTCTTGCCCTGCAGCGGCTCATCGCTTTGATGCAGCGTCTCGATCATGCGTTGCTTGTTAGCCGGCAGCTGCGGCACCACACGATGCAGGAACAAAGCAGTTTCATCCAGCAAGCGCTCTGGCGAACGCACGCCCTTGAGCACAATGCTCTTGGCCTTCTGATGCAATTCGTTCTGCTCGGCATCGGACAGCTCGCGTCCGGTGAACACCACGATGGGCGTTTCGCGCAGGCTCGGTTCGCGTTGAATCTCGGTGAGCAGATCGAAGCCGGAGATATCCGGCAGCCGCAAATCCAGCACCACGCAATCGAAAGACTTATCACGCAGCGCCGCCAATGCGCCTGCACCGCTATCCACGGCAGTGATCTTCACATCGTCGAAGCCGATCAACTCGGCAATGCTCATCTGCTCCGCCGGATCGTCTTCCACTACCAACAGCTCGCGAATGTTCGATGCGGCAAAGCTCTTGATGCGCTGTAGCGCATTGGCCAGACCATCGGTGGTGGCCGGCTTGTTCATGAAGGAGAAGGCGCCGCGCTCCAGACTGTACTGACGCTCTTCTTCCACTGTGAGAATCTGCACCGGGATGTGCCGCGTATTGGGGTCTTGCTTCAATTGATTGAGCACGGTCCAACCCAGCATGTCCGGCAGGAACACATCCAGCGTGATGGCGGTGGGTCGATGCTTGCGCACCAGCTGCAAGCCTTCTGCACCGGTCTTGGCGACAATGCCCTTGAAGCCATTGTCGCGCGCCAGATTCAACAACACCTTGCCGTAATGCGGATCGTCTTCGATGATCAGCAGCAACGCTTCGCCTTCCACCACCGCATCGCGATCGTCGAGCAACTCTTCGACACGCGCCGGCGTTAACGCAATGGGCGGATAGTTGGTTGTTGCACTGGGCGCATTGGTTTGACGCGGCTGACGATAGGCCGAGCCCATAAAGTTCAACGGCAGGTATAGCGTGAAGGTGCTGCCCACGCCCGGCACACTGCTGAGACGCAGTTCACCACCCAATAGATGCGCCAATTCTCGGCTGATCGCCAACCCCAGGCCAGTGCCGCCATACTTGCGTGACGTACCGGCATCGGCCTGCTGGAAGGCTTCGAAAATAATCTTCTGTTTTTCCGGCGCAATACCGATGCCGGTATCGGTGACGGAGAACGCCACCACCACATGCGCCTGACGCAGAATGGGATGATCGGGCGACCAACCTTCGCGCGCCACCGTGACACGCAGATCGACGCTGCCGCGCGCAGTGAACTTGAAGGCATTGGACAACAGATTCTTTAACACCTGCAGCAGACGCTTGGAGTCGGTTTGAATCTGTCGACCAAGACTGGCGTCGAAGTCGGTCTTGAAGGACAGCAGACGCGATTCCGCTTCGTGACGGAAATTGCGCTCCAGGGTTTCCAACAGATGCGTGAACAGGAAGTCCTCCGCATCCACCGTCACCGTACCCGATTCGATCTTCGACAAGTCGAGAATGTCGCTGATCAAATTGAGCAGGTCGGTGCCGGCACCGTGAATGGTCTTGGCGAATTCCACCTGGCGCGGCGACAAATTCGCATCGGCATTTTCGGACAACTGCTGACCCAGAATCAGAATGCTGTTCAGCGGCGTGCGCAACTCATGCGACATGTTGGCCAGGAACTCGGACTTGTAGCGCGAAGTGAGCGCCAGCTCGGTGGCCTTGTCTTCCAGCGCGCGGCGCGCCAGTTCGATTTCTTCGTTCTTGCGTTCCACTTCGGCGTTCTGCTCGGCCAGCAGGCGCGCCTTATTAGCAAGCTCGTCGTTGGTCTGTTGCAGTTCCTTCTTCTGCGATTGCAGCTCGGCCGCCAACTGCTGCGATTGTTGCAGCAAGCCTTCGGTACGCATGGTGGCTTCGATAGTGTTGAGTACCACGCCGATACTGTCGCGCAGCTGATCCAGGAACATCAGGTGCGAATCGACGAAGGCCTGTGTCGAAGCCAGTTCGATCACCGCCTTCACCTGGCCTTCGTACAACACCGGCAGCGCAATGACATTACTGGCGCGTGCTTTGAGCAGGCCGCTATCCACATGCACGGCATCGGTGGGGATGTCCTGCAACAGAATGCGTCGGCCATCCGCCGCACATTGCCCGACGATGCCCTGGCGTAACGCATAACGACGCGGCTCGGTGTTATTGCGCGAATCGGCGTAGCTGGCCAGCTGCTTCAATGACTGACCTTGTTCATTGTTGTCCATCACATACACGATGCCCTGCTGCGCTTCCACCAGCGGCGCCAGCTCGGCCAGCAACATCTGACCCACCGTCACCAGATCGCGCTGGCCTTGCATCATGCGGCTGAACTTGGCGAGGTTGGTCTTCAGCCAGTCCTGTTCGGTGTTGCGCTCAGTCGTTACACGCAGGTTGCGAATCATGGCGTTGATGTTGTCCTTGAGATCGGACACTTCACCACGCGCTTCCACTTGAATGGAACGCGTCAAGTCGCCCTGCGTCACCGCAGTGGCCACCTCGGCAATGGCGCGCACCTGCGTGGTGAGATTGGCAGCCAACAAGTTCACGTTGGCAGTGAGATCCTTCCAGGTGCCCGCAGCGCCCGGCACGTTGGCCTGACCGCCGAGGCGACCTTCCACACCCACTTCACGCGCCACGCTGGTTACCTGATCGGCAAAGGTGGCCAGCGTGGTGGTCATGCTATTGATGGTATCGGCCAGTGCGGCCACTTCGCCCTTGGACTCCACCGTCAAGCGTTGGCGTAGATCGCCATCGGCCACCGCCGTTACCACCTTCACGATGCCGCGCACCTGATTGGTCAGGTTGTTGGCCATGGTGTTAACGTTGTCGGTAAGGTCTTTCCAGGTACCGGCCACATCCGATACCACCGCCTGACCACCGAGCTTGCCTTCGGTACCCACTTCACGCGCCACACGCGTCACTTCGGCAGCGAAGGAGTTGAGCTGATCCACCATGGTGTTGATGGTTTCTTTCAGCTCGAGGATTTCGCCCTTCACGTCCACCGTGATCTTGCGTGACAAGTCACCGCGCGCAATGGCCGTCGACACTTCCGCGATGTTGCGCACCTGGCCGGTCAAGTTACTGGCCATGGAGTTCACGTTATCGGTGAGATCCTTCCAGGTACCGGCCACACCGGGCACCACTGCCTGACCACCCAGCTTGCCCTCGGTACCCACTTCGCGCGCCACGCGCGTTACTTCGGAGGCAAAGGCACGTAGCTGTTCCACCATGGTGTTGATGGTTTCTTTCAGCTCGAGGATTTCACCCTTCACGTCCACGGTGATCTTGCGTGACAAGTCGCCACGTGCAATCGCTGTCGATACCTCCGCAATGTTACGCACCTGGCCGGTCAAGTTACTGGCCATGGAGTTCACGTTATCGGTGAGATCCTTCCACACGCCGCTGATGCCCTTCACGTCGGCCTGACCACCCAGCTTGCCTTCAGTACCCACCTCACGCGCCACGCGCGTGACTTCGGCGGAGAAGCCGTTGAGCTGATCCACCATGGTGTTGATGGTTTCTTTCAGCTCGAGGATTTCACCTTTCACGTCCACGGTGATCTTGCGTGATAAGTCTCCACGCGCGATGGCAGTCGATACTTCAGCGATGTTGCGCACCTGACCTGTCAGGTTACTGGCCATGGAGTTCACGTTATCGGTGAGATCCTTCCAGGTACCGGCCACGCCGGGCACCACGGCCTGACCACCCAGCTTGCCTTCAGTACCCACTTCGCGCGCCACGCGCGTGACTTCGGCGGCGAAGGAGTTCAGCTGATCCACCATGGTGTTGATGGCTTCTTTCAACTGCCAGATCTCGCCTTTCACATCGACTGTGATTTTTCGAGAAAGATCGCCGCGCGCAATAGCGGTGGATACTTCGGCGATGTTGCGCACCTGAGAAGTCAGATTGCCGGCCATGGAGTTCACGTTATCGGTGAGGTCCTTCCACACACCGCGCACATCCTTCACTTCGGCCTGACCACCTAGCTTGCCTTCGGTACCCACTTCACGCGCCACGCGCGTGACTTCGGCGGAGAAACCGTTGAGCTGATCCACCATAGTGTTGACGGTTTCTTTCAGCTGCAGAATTTCGCCCTTCACGTCCACGGTGATTTTCTTGGAAAGGTCGCCGCGCGCGATGGCCGTGGCCACTTCAGCAATGTTGCGCACCTGGCCAGTCAAGTTACCGGCCATGGAATTCACCGAGTCGGTGAGATCTTTCCAGGTACCCGCTACGCCGGGCACCATGGCCTGGCCGCCGAGCTTGCCGTCGGTACCCACTTCACGCGCCACGCGTGTCACTTCAGAGGCGAAGGAACGCAGTTGATCCACCATGGTATTGATGGCTTCTTTCAACTGCAGAATTTCACCGCGCACGTCTACGGTGATCTTTCTTGAAAGGTCGCCATTGGCTACGGCAATCGTTACTTCGGAAATGTTGCGTACCTGGCCTGTCAGGTTACTGGCCATCGAATTCACGTTGTCGGTGAGGTCCTTCCACACACCCGACACATCCTTCACTTCGGCCTGACCGCCGAGCTTGCCTTCTGTACCCACTTCACGCGCCACACGCGTGACTTCGGCGGAGAAGCCGTTGAGCTGATCCACCATGGTATTGATGGTTTCTTTCAGCTGTAAGATTTCACCCTTCACATCCACCGTGATCTTGCGTGATAGGTCACCACGAGCGATGGCGGTAGCCACTTCGGCAATGTTGCGCACCTGGCCGGTGAGATTGCCGGCCATGGAATTCACCGAGTCGGTGAGATCTTTCCAGGTACCCGCTACGCCGGGCACCATGGCCTGGCCGCCGAGCTTGCCGTCGGTACCCACTTCACGCGCCACGCGTGTCACTTCAGAGGCGAAGGAACGCAGTTGATCCACCATGGTATTAATGGCTTCTTTCAACTGCAGAATTTCACCACGCACGTCTACGGTGATCTTGCGCGACAAGTCACCATTCGCCACCGCGATGGTTACTTCGGAAATGTTACGCACCTGGCCGGTCAGGTTACTGGCCATGGAATTCACGTTATCGGTGAGATCCTTCCACACACCCGACACATCCTTCACTTCGGCCTGACCGCCGAGCTTGCCTTCGGTACCCACTTCACGCGCCACGCGCGTCACTTCGGCAGAGAAGCCGTTGAGCTGATCCACCATGGTGTTGATGGTTTCTTTCAGCTCCAGAATTTCACCCTTCACGTCCACGGTGATTTTGCGCGACAGGTCGCCGCGCGCGATGGCCGTCGCCACTTCGGCAATGTTGCGTACCTGACCGGTAAGGTTACTGGCCATGGAATTCACATTATCGGTGAGATCCTTCCAGGTACCGGCCACACCGGGCACGATGGCCTGACCGCCGAGCTTGCCATCGGTACCCACTTCGCGCGCCACACGCGTCACTTCAGAAGCGAACGAGCGCAGCTGATCCACCATGGTGTTGATGGCTTCTTTCAACTGCAGAATTTCACCGCGCACGTCCACGGTGATCTTGCGCGACAGGTCGCCACTGGCAATGGCCGTGGCCACATCGGCAATGTTGCGCACCTGACCGGTGAGGTTACCGGCCATGGAGTTCACCGAGTCGGTGAGATCCTTCCACGTACCCACAGCGCCTGGCACCGAAGCCTGTCCACCCAACTTACCGTCGGTACCCACTTCACGCGCCACACGCGTCACTTCGGAAGTGAAGGCGCTCATCTGTTCGATCATGGTGTTGACGATATTGGCGGAACGCAGGAACTCGCCCTTCAGCGGTCGTCCATCCACCTCCAGACGCACGGTCTGCGATAGATCGCCCTTAGCCACGGCGGTAATGGTGCGGGTCACTTCGGTGGTCGGCCACAGCAGGTCGTCGATCAAGGTGTTGATGGATTTTTCCATCTCGCCCCAGGCGCCGGAACGACGATCCAGCGTCACGCGATGTCGAGTCTTGCCGTCCTTACCCACCATCTGCCCGGCGCGCTCCACTTCAATGGCCATGCGTTGATTGGACGCCACGATTTCATTCAAGGTATCGGCCACCTTGCCGGCAATACCGGTTTGATCGCTGGGCAAACGCACGGAAAAGTCGCCATCGCGCACCGCCTGCAAGGTGCGCAGTAATTGCTTTAAATCGAATTCAGGCTCGGCAGCTGCTGGCTGATTGGCGCGCCGCACGGCATTGGCTCGACGACTGACACGCTCTGAGGTTTCCATCGAAGACTCCGAACCGGAATTGGTGACAGCGAGATTGGCAGTGGTTACACAAGCAGGCTCAGCGCACGGGCATTCGATACTCCATACGCAGCTGCTTTCGCACCGGCAATGAAGCGATTGAATTTCTGCAGCACAAGCAAACTTATAAAAATTTGAATAGTTCGGAACTCGTAAACTCGTACCAGACAGCTGCAGTACCAAGCCCTGTTTAGAAGCAGGCTGCACGCGCAGATGTCGCCATATAACTTATCTTGGCTACGCACCCCTACGGGCTCTGTAGGAGCGACCGCCCATGTCGTGTAGGAAAACCAGAAACGACGGTGAAATGGGTGCCAGCGCACAAATTCAAACCAACCAATAGACAACGCCAGCGGCCCACAGGGAGCGCCATGCGCCCAGCGCAGCGAAGGATTTCTTCGCACCGGCATGGCAATGTCACCGGTTGGTTGTGTACGGTGACCCGACCGATATGGAGCTGCCAGAAATCGGCTGCGTGGCCAGGGGAACCCCGTCCCCCAAGCCCTCAATCCACATGAAAAAAATCAGGTAAACCAGCAAAAACGACCTTTCCCGGAAGGCTGAGACGATAGCCGCAAATTGTCTCCCCGAAGCTCATCCACAACCTGACACGTACGGGCTTAAATTTGTCCTAATCGTGCCGATAAATTTGGGCGCGGAGCAATTACTTGAATTGCTCGGCATCGCGTCATCCGCCTGCAGGCGATGATGGCCTCAATTTTAAGCACTTAATTACTAGGCAGCGTTGTGAACGCAAACACTGGCACCGAAGATTGGCGGACTAAGTACTTCAACAGTCTGCGTTCGTTGGAAAGCGAAGAGCAGCAGTTTCGTGCGATGGAAGCCATTCTCAAGCGCGTCATGGGACGCCTGTGCATTGCCTCGTTACGGCAGTCGCCACAGCTGGATGCCGAAATCAGAAAACTGCAGTCGGCAATACGCGGCGAGACCACCAGCACACAGCTGGAACAACTGCTGCCCGCCTTGACCGAAGCCATTCACGCTCTCGACGGAGCGACCTCGGAAACCGGCATCCTGACGCAAACCAATGTGGCGCTGAAGGGGATTGCACCCAGCATCATCGCTAAGGATGAGCAGGTGCGCGCCATCCTGTCTGCCATGGCGTCCAAGCTAAAACGCGATGCCGAACTGCTGGAGCCGGTGGCGGCACTGGACACCCAGCTATCGACGCCGATGACCACCGAACAGTTACCCGAGGTATTGGCATCGCTAGCCGAATTGTTCAGCCAACGCTTGCAACGCATCGAGCGCTCCAAGCGCGAAATGGAAACGCTGCTGAACCAGATGGCCGACAAATTGGACGACATCAGCCATCACATTGCCGACCAGAACCAAGATCAGACTCGACAATTTGCCAGCAGCGAATCGCTGAATCTGCAATTGATCGACGACATGAAAGCCATGGGCGAAAGCGCGGACTCTGCCACCGAGCTGGTGCAAATCCGCATGCAGGTACGCCGCCGTATCGACTCGATCGGCAAGTACCTGCAGGAATACAAGGAACAGGAAGCTATTCGCGCCGGCGCAATGCGCGTCCGCAACGAACAAATGCAGGCCCGTGTCGCGCAGCTGGAAGCCGAGGCAAGAAAACTGCAAACACAACTTGAACAGGAACAGAAACTGGCATTGATCGATGTACTGACCAAGGTACCGAACCGAGCGGCTTATGAAAAAAGGCTGGACGAAGAATTCAAACGCTGGCAGCGCTTCAATCAGCCCACCTGTATTGCGGCGTTGGATATCGATCACTTCAAACGCATCAACGATAACTATGGTCACCCGGCGGGTGATCGTGTGCTGCGTATCATCGGTGAAGGCTTGTCGGGATTGATTCGCGGCACCGACTTCCTGGCGCGCTATGGCGGCGAAGAATTCGTGATGATTTTTTCGGGCACGCACGTCGACGACGCGCTGCAACTGCTAAACAAGATTCGTATTTCCGTCTCCGAACTGGGCTTCCATTTCCGCGGCTCACCGGTAACGATCACACTATCCTGCGGTGTCACTGAGCTTCAGGAAGGCGATACGCCTGCAACGGCCTTCGAGCGTGCAGACAAGGCGCTATACCAGGCCAAGAACAACGGACGTAATTGCTGCGTCAGTCTTTAATCACCAGCGATTGCGACCGGCCCGGAGACCGACTCCGGGCCTGCCCTGCAACAATAGCCGAGACTCTCTGACTACATCTTTGCCGAGAGCACCACACCAATGGTACGCGGCGCTTCCACATTGGTGACACTGCCGTTGGTATCGGACTTCACTGCTTCGTTGGTGAGGTTCTTGCCGTAGAAATTCAGACTCCATTTGCCACTGTCCGCTTCGAATTTCAGCGAAGCGTCGTAGCGAGTATTGGCTTCGATGATGTAACGATCGCCTTCGCGAAAACCTGCGCTGTTAGTCACCGGCAGCAGGTAATTGAAGCCGCTGATATAACTCTCACTGGTGTAGCGCGCATCGCCGCGCAACGACAGCGTGCCACCGGGCAATTCAAAGCCATGCTCGTAATAGGCATTGGCCTGCAGCTTGGGCGTACGCGGCGTGGTCTTGCCATTGACATTCACTGCATACGAACCGGTCTGAGTCGCACCGGCCGGAATAGACAACAAAATGGTCTGGTCTTTAGCGCCCTTGGAATCCGTGTATGACAACGACAGATTGGCGCGATCATGTTCGGTGAATAGCCACAGCGTTTCCAACTCAGCACCCATGGTGCGCACTTTCTCGATATTCAACATCACATTGCATACCACATCCGGTGGGAAGGCATCCGGGCGCGCACCATTCGGACAGGGCACGGCCGGATCGGCGGTGGTGATGAAGTAAGTGAACTGACGATCTTTGTAGTCGTAGTAATAGGCATTGGCGTTCAAGCGCAGACGCTTGTTGAGCAGCTCGTTCTTGGTGCCGACTTCAAACGTAGTCAGATATTCCGGCTTACTGAATAAAGCATTGTTGGGAATGACCGCACCGGTGGGTGTGGTCACGGTGGTGGTGGCAGTACTATCTACGCCGCCGGGTCGATAACCGGTGGCAGCCGTAAAGTACAGCATGGTATCGGGCGTCAATTGATTTTCCACGCCCAGCTTCCAGTCGGTACGCGACCACGACTTCTCACCATCCGTATGACGCAAAGCGCCGCTGGTGCGCTCCGAGATAAAGGACTTCTCATCCTTGGTCTGCCGCAAGCCACCGGTGACCGACCATTTATCGCTGATTGGATAAGTCGCCTGTGCGAAACCCGCCAACGAGCTTTGATCCTGCCAGGTGTTACGTGTGAACTGCTGCGTAAACACGAAGCTCTTGGCGGTGTCGTAGTAGGCTCCCAACACCCATTTGAACTTCGCATCGGCAGGCGAGCTGAAGCGGGCTTCGACCGACTTGGCATCAGCGTCGGTCAAGCCTGGCTGCTGCAGGTAAGTAAAGGGCGTTGCACCCACGGCCACGATCACCGACTTATTCAATGTGCTGGTGTAGCTGGGCAACACCGTGAGATCGCCTACGCCCGTGCTCCAATCCACCTGCGACCAGAGTTTCAGTAATTTGTTATTGCGAGTGGAACCCGGCACCTGCCCGGTCGCGCCGCCGTTCTTGGTAACATCATCCCACGGATCAGTGGGCGGATCGCCCAGACCCCATGAAGTGATACCCGCGCCCATACCGCCGGAGCCCAGTGCGCCGCCGGTCAAGGTGTACTCCGTGCCCAGCAACGCCGTGAAGCTACCACCGGCGTCATAGCGCAATTTCACGCGACTGGCACTGACATCCAGATCGCTCAGACCGCTGGTGTAGTAACCATCGCGTTGAATGCCGTTGTACGCCGCACGTATGGCCCAACTGTCGCCCAATGGAATATTGATCACGCCACTGGTGCGCTGCAGTTTGTAACTGCCTACTTCCAACGTACCGGCCAGATCGAATTCTTTACCGGGATTATTGGAAACCACGTTAATCACCCCGGCCTCGGCGCCACGGCCATACAAAGTGCCCTGAGGCCCACGCAACACTTCAACACGCGCCACATCGAAGAACGCCGACGAACCGGCATCACCGATCAAGTTGGACGCCACCACACCATCGAAGTTAAGGGAGACGCCCGGATCGGTTTTACCCGCCGCAGCGGTGATGCCTTCGATACCGCGCAGATTGATGCTGGTGGCGCCAAACGCCGCATTGGAAAAGTTGACGCCGGCCACTGTACTCAGCAGATCGCGAATATCGTTGCGCCCTTCGCGATCGATATCTTCACCCACCAACGCCACAATCGAGATGGCGGTTTTTTGCAAATTACTTTCACGCTTTTCCGCAGTGATGGTGATCTCTTCAAGCGCGACGGAATCGCCATCGGCGTTTTGTGCGGTAGCCGTGTAACCACTCAGCAGCCCCGCTAGAACGGAGGCAGATGAAGCAAACAACAGTTTCGTATGTTTCATAAACTTCCCCAAGGTAATTGGATAACTACGGTTCTTATAAAAATGTCTTTTATGAATTCAACAAACCAAAGTCCTGAAATCCTCTCCTGAGAAATCGGTTGAGTATTCCGGCCTCAACTCGTCGAAATTATTTTTGTAGCGACTTCAGCCGCGTAATCATTTCGCGCGTAGCGCGCGCCGGGTCTTGCAACAACTCCAATTTGTCGCCCAGACGCATGACATAGCGCGTGCTTGAATCATATGGCCGCCATTTCGGCAGCAAGGCATTATTGGGATTACCGGTGCGCGCAAATGCGGCCCAGCTGGCGCTCATGGCATTACCCAACTTGCGTTTGTCGGCAGTAGGCGGGCCGATCGCAGATGATCTGTCCAGATTGTTGAACGCATAGCCGATCTCCAGGGTATGCGTGGCGCGCAGCTTGTTATCGGCCACCGGCGTATGTTTATCGAAGTAGTACAGGTAGACCGGTGCGGCATGTTGATCCGCCTTGCGCTGCGCCTGAGTCGTAACCGGATCGGTCCACAGCCATTGGCTTGCGATCAATTGATACAGGTATGTGTTGTCCTGGTCCGGGTATTGCTTGCGGAACACAGCGATCAATTCATCGGCTTGTGCGTCATCGAGCAGCATGGTTTTCTTCACCAGATCTTTGACCGTAGCCGCATCGACAGGATCAAGCGGTGTGTTCGCAACCGGCGTACCGGCGAAGAAGGTCGCCTCGGTTTCGTTGGAACCGGTCATGAAGGGAATATGTTTGGAGATAGATGGCGCAACCGGATCGAAGGGATCGGTGGGCAGCAACTTGCCATCGACAAACGGACTGGATTGAAAGCGAATGGTGACCATCGAATCGATCAACCGCTGTGCGGGCATTGCCTGCAACTCAGCCAATGAAGGCATCTGCAACGCCTCGATCAATGTCTTGGCCGATTGCACCGCCTGCATCGGAGTACTGACACGCACCGCAGCGCCGCTCTGCGCAATGGCACGATGAAACAAACCCTGCGCAGAAGGCATTGCCATCAGACAGGAAACTTTACCCGCGCCACCCGACTGACCGAAGATCGTGACATTGCCGGGATCGCCACCGAACTGTGCGATGTTGTTGCGCACCCACTTGAGCGCCGCCTCGCAATCCAGCAAACCGACATTGCCTGACGCCGCGTAAGCAGGTCCATACATCTCGGCAAGCTGCAAGAAACCGAACACATTCAATTGAATGCGTAACCGTAACCACCACTACATCATGCTGAGCCGCCAGATGAGTGCCATCGACACTGAGCGCACCGCCTGAGCCGTTCTGATAACCACCGCCATGGAACCACACCATGACAGGTCGCTTACCGGCTCTCTTACCCACCGCAGGCGTCCATATATGCAGCTTCAAGCAGTCTTCGCCCACCGGGCCACTCTGTAACAGCTCAAGATCCAAACCACTCAATGTTCTTTGCGGACATATTTGTCCGTAGTCGATTGTGTCCAGAACTGTCGCCCATGCCATAGGCACAGCCGGCGGCAACCAGCGCATCTTTCCGCCAGTGTCGGCACCATAGGGAATCCCCTTGAATATATTGATCCTGCCTTCTAAAACGCCGCGCACCCGGCCATATTGAGTATCGACGACAGCAGTGAATCTTCTTTCGGCCGCTCTAAGCGATGAAGGCACACTCAAACATCCCACACTGGCAATTAAGACGCTTTCAATGACGTCACGACGATTGAACGTCTCATCGTTACCTATGGTCTCCAGAGAGAGGTTGCGCATTGAACGCTCGATCATGCCATCCTCCAATTTGTTCTTATGATTACCAGCAACTGGAAATTTGTTGCACACAGATTAGTCAGTTATGCATGACCAGCGTTAATTATTAATATTCATACCTCTATTTATCACTCGCATCGCATCGCCCTTATCGCTCGTTCTCTGCCGTCTAAATTTTCATCTTGTTTAAGGAGTACAATTTCTACGATGATGAAAGCAATCAGCATTCGTCGATACAGACAAATATGTGCGGGGATTAAAGACAATGATCACGTATAGCCAAAAACGAATGGCTTGTTGTAAAGCAATCATATCGACAGCACTCATCGTCACAATGACCTTAGCCCCCGCAGCGCGCGCAGCTTCACAAGCAGTCACATCTAATCAAGCCCGGCTTAATCAAGCCATGCCCAATCAGGAATTCAGTTCTTCCTGGGATGAATATCAGGGGCTGCTGAAACAAGCGAAAGGCGGCACCCAGAAAACCGCGACCAACATTCCAGACTGGACCGGATTGTGGATACGCGACTCGCATGGATTGGGCGCTTCATTTGACGACTCCGCAGGTGCGCATCCCATTCTGGGCTCTACTTATGGCGCCGGCCGCAACACCGCTTCACTGACACCCAAGTATCAAGCGGCATACGACAAGAAGGTCGCCGATATTGCTGCAGGCAAAGAGTGGGATCGGCTGAGTTACTGCCTGCCGGCTGGATTTCCACGCTGGCTGACCGAGCCGTTTTTTAGAGAGTTCATTGTGACGCCCAAACAAGTATGGATGACGCACGAACAGATCAACGAGACACGACGCATCTACACCGATGGTCGCAGCCACATACCGGATGAAGATGCGGTGCCACTATGGATGGGCGATTCGATCGGTTTCTGGAATGGCGATACGCTGATAGTGCATACCAACCATATGAAGGCCGGTGAGTATCAACGCAGTCAACCTGATTTCAGTTTTCAGATCAGCACCGTCGAGCAGATCCGTAAAGTGAATGCCAATCTGATTGAAGACCGCATTACCGTTTACGATCCGTTGAGTCTGACCAAACCCTGGCATGTGGTGTTTCAATATAAGAAAGTCACCAATCCGGCGCTGAGAGTTCACTACGATGCCTGCGAAGAAAACAACAATGTCTATCGCGGCGCAGATGGATCGACGCAATACACCCTGCCGGGCGATAAGAATTACCGAGACCCAAGCACATTCGGCATTCCTGAAGTGGCTCAGGATTCCATGCCGAAGTGATGATCACCGTAGTACCGCACGTAGGAAAAAGTTTGAATAAGCGTCCTCTCTCCCGCTCTCGGGAGAGGGAATCGAAATTGAGATTGAATTGCATTGTGAATTGAATGGCCAACAAGCTGATTACGAGGCTCCGTTATGAAACGCGCACTATTGATTGCAACGATTGGCCTGCTGGCACTGCCGCTCAGCGCCCATCATTCAACAGCCATGTTCGACACCGGCAAGGAGCTGGTGCTGGATGCCGTCATCAAGGAAATGCAATGGACCAATCCGCATGGCTGGCTGATCGTCATGGCAACAGGTGCTGATGGCGCCACCACTCAATGGTCGATTGAGACCGCACCACCCAGTATGTTGGAGCGCTTTGGCATCAAGAAGTCAGATTTCAAAGCCGGCGAGAAAGTGTCCGTGCACACGCATCCTATTCGCGATGGACAACCGATTGGGTTGTTTATGAGCCTGGTGAGAGCGGACGGCACGGTAGTCAGCCCGAAAGCGAACTGATGCCAAGCAAACCCGTATTTATGTTCAATTGCAAACCTCGGTCCAACCATCCCGCCGCCTTACAGAGCCATTGTCAGGCGCGCTTACAAGCAAGCCATTTAAGCGGACGTTCCACATGAGTTATCGAACCCAGGAAAGCGTCAAAAATTCTTGTGTGAGTATTTGAAAAGAAGCGCTTATTTGTGATCTGCGCACTCAATTTTATGCGTATCGATTCCGATAATTACTGGGTTGCCGAATTACGTCCCGCACGGAAATAAGCATCCCGCAAACATCCGCGTTGAAATGCGGATGGAAGGCCGATGCGGCAACGCCGGCCGAATCGATACACTCAGGAGATTCTCTTAATGTTCAACCGCATTCTTGCCGCTGGCGCATTGTCTGTGCTGCTGGCCGGCACCGCCCTTGCCGACTACATTCAGGTCGCAACCCTGGCATCGCCTGTCATCAAGCAAGATCAACTGATCGACGGCACCATCTGGCGCTGCGCCGAAACCACCTGCCGCAGCGCCTCTCAGCCAGCCGATGTCGGCCTACCCGCCTGCCGTAGCGTGGCCAAGCGTTTCGGCCAAGTCGCGGCCTACGCCTCCGGCGACAAGCAATTAAGCGCCGAGCAACTGGAGACCTGCAACCAGGTTGCCAAGGGCAAGTAAGATTTCACGACTTATGCGCCAACCATTGCATGATGGTTGGCCGACTTTTAAGGCCGGTTCTTCCGGCCTTTTTTATGCTTTCTCAAGCAGGGCTTTGAGCTTCTGCAAATCCGCCAGCACCATTCGCGCATCCTGCTCGAAAGCGGCATCACTCGCCTGTGGCAGATGATAGAGAGTGAAGATGACCTCGCTGCCTGCACCGTTTTTCACAACCCGTAATGGATTGTGAACACACTCCCCGGAAGGCAGCGTCACATCATGATCCAGTACGCCGAGTCGATTTCTTTCGACGAACTTGATGCTGACTTTCCCCATGGGCGAATCCGCCAGCCATTCGTCACCCGACTGGATCATCGAGGAACGACTCAGGCCGCTTGCCCACTGCGGAAGATTGCGAGGATTGGCCGCAAACTCATATACATCACTGGCTGGACGATTAATCGCCACGCTGAGCTGCCGCGATGGATAGGTCATACGCACCTCCTCAAGCCCTTACAGAGATTACGCCTTATCTATAGTCCGCAGAGACTTTCGATAAGGAGCAGAACTTCGGGCAATGGACGCGCTACTTGCACGCGCCCTTCATCACCACCACGCTTCCGGTACTGACAGCGGACACAAAGTCCATGCTGCCATCGCCGTCGAAATCGGCTACTGCGGCATCGTAGGTGCCGCTGCCGGTGGCCACATTCAACGGCGCTTGAAAGGTACCATCGCCATTGCCAAACAGGATATCTGTGTAGCCACCCTCAGTTTCCGCACGAATATTAGACACTGACGAGATCAAATCCAGCTTGCCGTCTTTGTTCAAGTCACCGACGGTCACCGATAGTGCGCCGCCCTGCTTGCCGGACGCCGGATAGTCCACCGGCTTGTTGAACGTACCCTTGCCGGTATTGATCAACACACTCAGCGATTTGGCGCGCTCATTAGCGGTAACAATGTCTGGATAGCCATCGCCATTGAAATCGCCGGCATCGATCGAGAAAGTGCCGGTGCCAGCTTCGTATTGAATCGTGTCGGCAAAGGTGCCATCACCCTTGCCCAACAACACATTTGCGCCGCCATTACCCGCATTGTTGGCCAGCGCCGCATCGAGCCTGCCATCCTTGTTGAAGTCGGCCACCACCACACCATGCGTGTTGCCGCCGGCCGGGAAATCCTTGCGCGGACCGAAGGTACCGTCACCTTTACCCAGCAACACACCAACACTGTTATTGATGGAATTGGCGACGATCAAATCTTGCTTGCCATCGCCATTCATATCGCCCGACACCACTGCGCGCGGCTTCTGGCCGCTGGCGTACGCCACGAAAGGTTTGAAAGTACCGTCGCCCTTGTTGATGAACACATCGATTTCGTTGCCGACGATGGTTCTATCGGAAGTGCCGAACAGTTCCACCGCCAGATCCGGATAGCCATCGCCATTGTAATCGGCGGCCGTGGTTTCATAGGGCCCGGCATTACCCAGCGTATATTGCACAGGCGGAGCAAACTGCCCCTTGCCCTTATTCAACACCACCGTGATGGTGCCCTTGTCGGTGCTCATGCCGCCCTGATTGGAACCGACGATATCCGGCTTGCCATCTTTATTCAGATCAACGGCGATCACGTGCGCAGTGCGGTTACCGGAAGGGATACTGACCCATTGAGTGTAACTGCAGGTACCCGCAGCTTGCGCATAAGTACCGGATAGCACCCAGCCTGCGGCGATTGCCGACATTACATGCTTGGTCGCCTGCTTGACTGCCTGCTTGATTGAGAGTTTCGTGGTGTTGATCGAGTTCATTTGCTGAATCCTTGGTCTTTATCGATGAATGCCTTTCCGGCAATGCGTCCCCACAGACATCAGCACTCAGTAGAATATTATTCTCCACGAAAGTAAATAACCGACAATGACAAGATCAGTGGAGCGTTTCTAGTTACGCGTGGTTTCCGAGTTGACCCGTCCCGTATCGCCACGATCTAAACCCAATTCCTGCGTAATGATGCTGGACAGCTCCGGCATCGATACCGGCTTACCCAACACACGGCGCACCCCCGCAGACATAGCCGTATCAAGCTGATCACTGTAGCCGCTACACAGCAGAACCGGCAGATCGCCACGCTGCGCCAGCATCCGACGCGTAAGTTCAATGCCGGTAAGACCCGGCATGGTCTGATCGGTAATCACCAGATCGACATCATCCGGCGCAGCCAGAAATGCCGACAACGCCGCGCGGCTATCGTCGAAGGCAACCACGCGACAGCCAATGCGCTCCAGCATGATGCTCATCAGACGCACCAACTGCGGCTCATCATCGATCAGCATGATCGTGACACTACGCGGCAGTTGCGCCGGCAATGCAGTCGGCGCCGCGACAATATCCTGTGCGCGTCGGCCGCTTATCGAGGGGAACAGCAGGGTGATGGTCGTGCCCTGGCCAGGTTGCGTATCGACCAAGATATGCCCAGCCAATTTATGCACGATTCCGTGCACCACCGACAGACCCAAGCCAGTGCCCTTGCCCACTTCCTTGGTGGTGTAGAAAGGTTCAAACACTTCATCAAGCGACTGCGCCACGATGCCGCGACCGGTATTGATGACCGCCAACTCGATATAGTCGCCCGAAATGGCTGCATTGCATGCCGTGCAGGCAGTCCTCTCATGCAAATGTCGTCGCTTTACCGTCACGGTAATACTGCCAGCGCCCTCAATCGCATCGCGTGCGTTAATGATGAGATTGGTGATCAGTTGCTGCAGCTCCACCAATTCGATCTTCACGATCAAAGCGGTCTCTGCAAAATCCATGTGTATCGCGATGCTGGATGGGATTGTCGGTCGTAACATCTTGATGATCTCAGCCACCACCGGCTGAAGATGCAGCGACGGCAACTCGCCCTCGGCCGGCTGTGCACGACTGAACTGCAACATCTTGCTCACCAACAAGGCCGCACGCTCACCGGCACGCTGAATCTGCCGCAAGTAGTCCACCAGCTCAGCGTCGCCGCCGTCCTGAGCCTGTCGCGATGCCAGGGCGGCATATCCCATTACGCTGGCCAGAATATTATTGAAATCATGAGCAATGCCACCGGTCAATTGACCGATGGCCTCCATCTTTTGCGCCTGCACCAGTTTCGCGTGCAATCGCGCGCTTTCGCTTTCAGCGGCCTTGCGCTCGGTAATATCGGTGGAGATGCCGCACAAACCATAGATGCTGCCGTCGACGCGATGCAACGGTATCTTCACCGACAAATAAGTACGCCTATCACCCGTTTGCAGGTGGATATGTTCTTCTTCAGCCTCCAGCCGCTCGCCTTCTTCAATAACCCGTCGGTCATTGGCACGCAGCTTCGCCGCCGTCTCGGCGTCAAAAAAACGAGTATCTTCGCTGCCGATGAATTGCTCAGCGGTCAGCCCAGCCTCTTTGCACACCGCCGCATTGCCATATTGATAACGGTAGCTTGCATCCTTGATATAAAGATACCCATCAACATTATCGAGCACGGTGGAAAGCAGCACCTCATGCTCTAGACGTTTAGCCTCGCTGGCCAGCAACCTTGCAGAGTGCCGCCTGATCAGGAACCACAGCAGCCCTGCCGTGATGACAATAAAAGCCCAGCCTTTCAAAGTACCAATCAAGGTTACCGTCTGAACGTCGGCAAATAACCAGCTGACCAGACGATCGGATACCAGGATGTAAACAATACCGATGAACGCATAGATCAGGACAATGCGCGCCGCGCCATCGCCTATGATTTTTTTGCTGGAATCAGCCATGGCAGTTTCAGCATGTTTGGACATGATTTGTATGTGCTCCCACCGGAAGGCTTGAAGCAAGACACTTGCTTCCCCACAGCCAACACCTGGGCGTCCTCCCCAGCATCCGATCAGATGACCATCATCTCGGCATTAGATGGCGCAAGGATAGAAGCCCTGTTCGGCATTAGCCAGCAAATTGCCCGAGCACTCCGACAAATCCACCAGAAAGTACGACCCGACTTACCCACTCATCAGCCAACGCGGTCAGATAACAACGGCGCCGGACTACACCGTAGCGGCAGTCGACTTAACTACGCTCCATTGCGGTTGCCGGAGTTGCCAGTCGGGGGAATCATGGAACTGGGTCAGCGAAATCTAAACGCCACTTTATCTCAAACTAATGTGGCCAAAAAACACTCGCCAACGATAAGCGATGCAACCCGACGGCAGACATGGATAGGACGAGGTTTACTCACATTGCTTATCGCCCTGCCATTAATCAGCTGTGGCGGCGACGATGGTGACGACTCATCGACTCCCCCAACAAGCAATAGCACCGCATCGAGCAGTAGCTCTGCATCGAATAGCAGCGAGATGTCGAGCAGCGTTAGCTCAAGCAGCAGCCTCAGCTCATCAAGTAGCAGCAGTACAAGCAGCGCCGTATCAAGTAGCAGTGAAGCAAGCAGCAGTTCCACGTCCAGTAGCAGCAGTAGCTCAGTTTCCAGCGCATCGAACCTGCCGCCGCTTGCAAGCACTGTCATCTCTCTAGACGATCACCATCAAGTGGGCGTCACCCATTGGGCCGACGGCGGCACCGGGCAGGGCCAGCCTGTCGCCGGATTGGCCTGCAACGTGACATCACAGGCTTATCATGTGCACAGCCATTTATCGATCTACTTAAATGGCGAAGCACTGGCAGTGCCGGCCAGCATCGGCATTGTCCAACCACCCACTAACTGCACGTACCCATTACATACGCACAATGCCACCGGCATCATTCACGTCGAGGCGCCGGCAGCCGCCCTGTTCACGTTGGGGCAGCTGTTTGCCATCTGGGGACAACCGCTCAGTCCGACAGATGTCGGCGGCAATCCCGGACTGCCGGTAGTGATCTATCTCACCAACAATAATGTAGTGAGCCAGTACACCGGCAACTTTGCCGATATCGAACTGACCTCGCATCGCGAAATCACTATTCAGATCGGCACAACAATCACTGAGATTCCGCGCTATACCTGGACCGATTGACCAATGCTTGCACCGGTGGCCGCTCTGCTACTGGACACCGTTCTTTGCCAGCGAAGCTACGCAGTCGGACCCAGCCGCCACGAGCACCGGCGCGCTGCAATCCAGCGAACGAATTGCACGGGAGATCGTCGCTTCTACTGAGCAATGCCATAGGTATCGATCAGAACGAGTGATCAAGCATCTCCGCAAGCAACTTCGCGGCAAGTCAGCTCACAAACTATTACTGAGCTGGCGCGCGCTGCCCGCTCATTTTCAATTGACACGCCAATCACCAGATTAAGTGAAGACAACAACTTAACAGTCCACTTTGACTCCATCTGATTCAGCCGACAACTGCAGTAACAATGAGACGCGCATTGCACCAATAGACAGCCGCACGCACCATCATGTGGCCGTTCATAAAAGTTGTGACGCAATCGTTTCGGCAAATCAGTGCAATTCAGCGAAATTCATATTGATTAAGAACACCCACTGAGGCCGGCATGTTTGACGTAATCATGTGTATCACTGCTGACCATAATCCATGGATGGTCGTGCTAGCAGTGATCATTTGTTGCATCGGCGGTGGCGCAGTGGTGCAGATATTCGAGCGAGTGCAACGCACTTCTGGATTGCAACGCGCCGGCTGGACATTCCTTACCGCCATCGCCACCGGCGCGACCATATGGTGTACCCACTTCGTAGCCATGATTGCCTATCGCACCACCGTACCCGTGCATCTCAGTCCGGTGCTTACGTTGATTTCGCTCATCGTCGCCATCGTGGGCGCGTCGGCTGGCTTAACGCTCAGCGTGTGGCGTAGCTCGCGACTTTTTCCACCCTTGGGCGGCGCACTGCTAGGCGCCACCATTGCCGCCATGCACTACACGGGCATGGCGGCCTATCGCGTCGATGGCATCGTAGAATGGCGTCCGGCCTATGTGGCGATGTCGGTGCTGCTCGGTATCGCACTCTCGAGCCTGTCATTCGGCGTGCTGTGTTCGACCTCCATCAAGCGCCATCGTATCGTCTTCGGCACGACACTGTTCGTAGCGGCCATCGCCAGTCTGCACTTCACAGCGATGACGGCCCTGCGCATCGTGCCGCTGGCGTTGAGCGACACGCCGCTTAGCAATGAAGGCATGCAGGCATTGGGCCTGGCCACCGCCTTAGTGGGACTATTGGTGATTTGCGCAGCCATCGTCGCCGCACTGGTTGACCGGCAGACACGCTCAGCCGCCATCCAGCGCCTACACCATATGGCCATGAACGACTCTTTGACTGGCCTGCCCAATCGACGCAGCTTCCAAGCGGAACTACAACATCAAGTATCGCAGGCTCGCTCCCAGGGCACCCAGCTGGCCGTCATTGCCATCGATCTCGATCGCTTCAAGGAAATCAACGATACACACGGCCACAAAGCCGGCGACGATGTGCTTGCCGCAGTGGCTGGCCGGCTTTGTGCAGCCCTGCCCAATGGAACGGTGGCGCGATTAGGCGGCGATGAATTCGTCGCGCTACTACGATTCGAACACCAGGAGCTGCTGTGTAAAGCACTGACACATCTAGATAGCGCGCTGAAACAACCGTTGGTCCTGCAAGACTTTGAAGCGCGCATCGGCGCCAGCGTAGGAGTCGCCATTTTCCCTAAGGACGCAGAGCATGCCGAGGAACTAACCAATAACGCCGACCTCGCCATGTATCGAGCCAAACGCGAAGGCTCGCCGGAACCCCGCTTTTACGATGCACTGCTGGATGAAGCCATCCGCGAACGACGCGAATTGGCCAATGACCTGCGCCAGGCCATCGAAGCCAGACAACTGCAACTGCACTACCAAGTGCAGGCATCGGTCGCCACGCAGGAGGTCACCGGCTATGAAGCGCTATTACGGTGGCGGCATCCCATTCACGGCAACATTTCGCCAGCCGACTTCATTTCCATTGCCGAAGAACATGGCTTGATTGTGCGTATTGGCGAATGGGTGTTACGCCAGGCCTGCTCGGACGCCATGACCTGGCAACATCCTTCCAAGGTCGCAGTCAATGTCTCACCGCTGCAGCTCTCGCAAGCCAATCTACCGGAAGTAGTGCAACAAATCCTGCTGGAAACCGGCTTACCCGCGCGCCGTCTCGAGATTGAGTTGACCGAATCGGCAATCATGGCCGATCGCGATCGAGCCTTGGAGGTACTGCAAAAGATAAAAGCGTTGGGCGTATGCGTTGCGCTCGACGATTTCGGCACCGGCTATTCTTCGCTGGAAACACTGCGCGTATTTCCTTTCGATAAGATCAAGCTCGATAGGTTTTTCATCTCCGGCATCACCGATAGCCAGGAGTCCATCGCCATCGTTCGAGCCGTACTTGCCTTGGGCAAGAGCCTATCCATTCCGGTGCTGGCGGAAGGCATCGAAACAGACGAGCAATTTGAAACTCTGCATAGAGAGGGGTGCGACGAAGCACAGGGCTTCCTATTGGGACGTCCCAAGCCCTCATCCGACCATGCGCAAACGCAACTAAGCCTTCGTTCACGTGGCAGCCGCTCCATAAAAGTCGATACGGACGGCTTTTTCGATTTGGACTCTGCCAGACAGCAACGCGCGATTTAAGCTTTAAGCGCTACGGGTTATACCCGGTCTGTATCAAGCAGACCGGGTATTAAGTGCATCTATTCCCGATCCAACTCGACTCGCGTTCCCGGAATCGAGGACTGGGTCAGTTCAAGCGCAAAATCAGGCTGGCCATCGCGTTTCTTGATCAGCACATCCTCGCCATCGTCAACCTCCACGTTAAAACGATCAGGTGACAATTTTGCAGCCAACGCATCGCGCACATCGCGCGCCACGCCATTCTCACCGCGACCACCCTTGATCTGCGCGGTGATATCTATTGGCGCGCCCTGCTTGGGCGTCACTCTAAAGGTCATCGAACCGGGTGCATTGGCGCCCTCGCTGAGTTCGATACGCCATTTGTTTGAATAGGCGGCATCAGCCTGCGCCAAACCGCAAATCACACTCAGCGCCGTCGCACAGCACAACATCAAACCACCGAGATTATTTCTCTTCATGACGTTCTCCTGTTGAGACCGATTAGTGAGCGAAGCATGCAGAGGAAGCCAGATCGGTTTCTGTCGTTGCACACAAATTATCGCTGTGAGACTTAGCTGACAGTCATCGACACATCGCCCCGACAGTCGACAGGAGAATCAGGGGTAAGATGCCGATGCGAAATACCGGATAACTTGCTTGAATCGCCATCTGGGCCGATTTGTCGAGTATTGCTGCCGAACCTCAGACCCGACACTCACGAGGCCGTATCTGGAACTCTCCTCATGAACAAGCGACTTATAATACTGAGCATCGCCGCCGCTTTAGCTGCCTGCGGCGGCGATGATGATGCAGCAACCTCCTCAAGCAGCGCACCGAGCAGCAGCCTTTCATCCGGATCAAGCTCTGCGACCAGTGGCACCGTCTCATCTAGTTCGTCCAGTTCATTGAGTACGTCGGCATCTTCAAGCAGCAGTCTTGCCGGCAGCACACGCTGCAACACCAACGCCGCCAGCCCGGTCAACATCGCAACCACCAGCCTGGTTTCAGGCCTGCGCAACCCCTGGGGCATAGCCTTTTTACCGGATGGTCGCATTCTGGTTACTGAGCGCGGCGGATACATGCGCATAGTCAACACCGACAACACGCTGTCCGCCGACATCACACCCCTGCCCACTCATATCTATGCAAGCGGCCAGGGCGGTCTATTGGATGTAGCGTTAGACCCGAACTTCGCAAACAACAGTCGCATCTGGCTGAGCTTTGCGGAAACCGATGCCGCCACCGGTGGCTCCGGCAGTTTGGCCGGCACTGCAGTGGCCAGCGCCACACTGAATGCGACCGCCAATCCCACGCTGTCGAATGTCACCGTGGTATGGCGACAGAGCCCTAAAGTGAGTGGCAGCAATCACTTCGGCTCACGGCTGGTGTTCACCGATGATGATGCCAATCCGGCGAACGGCACCCAGCTATTTATTACGGTGGGCGAACGCATGATGGATCCGAATCTGGGCGCCAACCATCCTGCACAACTACCGGGTCAAACGCTGGGCAAGGTCATACGTCTGCAAGTCTCGGCAACGGGCGTCGTCAGCATGCCGGTTGATAATCCCTTTATAAGCACATCAGGGTATCTGCCGGAGATCTGGAGCCTCGGTCACCGCAACGTGCAAGGCGCGGCGCTGAATCCCGCCACCGGACAACTGTGGACTGCAGAGCACGGCGCGCAGGGTGGCGATGAAATCAACACGCCGGAAGCAGGCAAAAATTATGGCTGGCCAGTGATTACTTATGGCGTCAACTATGGTGGTGCATCGATCGGCGTTGGCACCGCCCTCGCAGGCATGGAACAACCTCGCTGCTACTGGGACCCTTCCATCGCGCCCAGCGGTGTGACTTTTTATCCATCCAGTGGCGCGCCCTTCAGCACACAATGGGGCGGCAATATATTCGTAGGCGCACTGGCCGGCACCGCACTGTGGCGACTGACACTGTCCGGCACCACCATCACGGGGTATCAAACCTACAGTATGGGCAAACGGGTTCGCGATGTGACCGTCGGACCGGATGGTTATCTGTACCTGCTCATCGATGCCAATCCGGGCGAAATACTGCGCGTAGGTGCAACGCCGTGATCCTATAGATATAAATCGCAACATAATCATTGGAGCGGATGATCGCTGGCAAATGCGCCACGACTGGGTTGCGGCAAATCATGCAATAACACCACCTCAGTGACTATTCACGCATCTCGCCAAGGGACAAAGCAACCTCCTTAAAAATCAGGCGGCTCGCAACTTCGGGCGGCACGACCACGGAAACCTCTCTTATCTCATTGCTTGAGAAACACAAGGCTTGCTCACCGCGCCAATACGGCTGCGACAAATGAGTGAGGAGCTACCGATGAATACAAACTTTGTGCGATCCGGTCCCTTGATGCATCCAGCCAGCTATCCAGTATGGCTGCAGGAAATCATCGCCAACTGTGCCGAGGCACGTCGTGCCGTCACCGAACATGAGTTGTTCAAATTGATGAGCGACAACGAACTGTCGCATCACTCTCTGCTGCAATTTTTTACCGGTGTCTGGCCCGTCATCGAACAATTTCCGCAATACATGGCCATGAATCTATTGAAGGTACAGTACGGCTCGCTAGGCCACGAGATGGCACGCAAATATCTGATCCGAAATATTCGAGTGGAGCAAAGTCACGCAGAATATTGGATCGACTGGGCGCAGGCACATGGAGTGAGCCGCGCCAAACTCCTATCGCGCCAACGATCCGGCTGTGTTGAAGCCTTAAGTCATTGGTGCTGGCACACCTGCGAGCGCGACGCGCTCGCCACCGCAATGGCTGCTACTAATTATGCGATCGAAGGCGTCACCGGCGAATGGGCGGCGCAGGTGTCCGCATCCGAGCAATACGCGAATGGCTTTCCCATAGAGCTGCGTAGGAGGGCAATGAAATGGCTGCGCGCGCATGCCGAGTATGACGACACCCATCCATGGGAAGCGCTTGACATCATTGCCACGCTACTCGGTCGTCAACCTGCCATGCACGACATTGGCGAGATCCAGACTGCCATCTTGAAGAGCTATGAATACATGCATATAACGCTGGATTATTGCCTGACGGAAGATATCACCACCCAATCTTTTGGATCACCAGCCATTGCCGTCGGCACCAGCGCATGCAGTGTTGCGCATTGATCGCAACAGTCAAATGAAGTCCCGGCAGATTAGTGGCAGCCGGGATTTCACTGCAGGTTACCCTACTGTAAACCTGTATGACCGGCCGAGATCTGCAGGCGATACCCATTCATCTTCAGCCTTTATAAAAATTTTCCTTCCTTAATAAGCAGAAGATTGACAACTACCCAGAGCTCATTCACTGTTTATTAAATTGGATTTAAGGAAGTAAAGTCTTGGATTTACGTCTATGTGGCATCGCAGGTGGGCGCCGCTCTTCATCTGCATTGTTGCTTCTATTCCTGGGAGCTTGCGGTGGCGGTGGCGACAGCAATATCAGCAACTCATTCTCTGTTTCCGGCTCCATCACTGGTCTCTCCGGTACTGGACTTACCGTGCAACTCAACAACGGAAATGATTTGCTCGCTACCGGGAATGGTTCGTTTAAATTCTCAACTCAACTAGGTAACGGCTCCACATACGCCGTTACGGTCAAGTCACAGCCGGCTTCTCCCACACAACGCTGCGCAGTCAACAACGGTAACGGCGTGATCAATGGAAGCAACGCTTCCAATGTTGCAATTATTTGCGTAGACGTCATGACCCTGGCGACCAGCTCTCCTGCCAATGGAGAAGTCAACGTCGATCGAGAAACCACTTTTGTTCTGAATTTTTCTGCGGATCTCGATTCCAGAACGATCATTCCAGCCAACCTTAGCTTGACCTCCACCTCTGGAAATCAGCCAAGCTCACTACAAACGATTTACAAGCAAGCACGAATAACTCCTTTACAAAAACTACTTCCACTCACCACTTACACAATAAACGCCAACGCCAACATCATTGGCCTCAAGTCCGAGATCCTGTTAAATCCACAAACGGTTTCATTCAAGACACGCGATGCAGTTTGGAATGTACAAACCAATGTCACCGGGGTTTCCACCGGATCCGGGTCGCCACAAATTGTGATGCATAGCGACGGCTCCGCCCTTGCAGTCTGGTATGGGTACAACGGCGTAGAATCCAACATCTATTCGAGCTCTTACACACGCCAAAGTGGCTGGAGCACGCCAATCGCATTGGACAGCAATCCCGAACCTGCTTACGAGCCGCGGATCGCCATGGACAACATGGGCAATGCCATTGCAATTTGGTATCAAACCAGTTCAACAGCTGTTAGGAATGACATCTGGGCGGCGCGATATACCGCCACAGGCGGCTGGAGCGCTCCCACCTCGATTCAAAGCCCCGCCTCTGGCACTGCTTATCAGCCCAAGATTGCCATGGATTCGAACGGCAATGCCATTGCCGCATGGTGGCAATACGATGGATATAGCTACAACATTTATGCAGCCCGCTATCGCACAGACGGGGGTTGGGATGCAGCGACACTGATCGAGAACAATGGCTCAGGTTTCGCATATAAACCGGAAGTCGCCATGAGTGCAGCCGGCGACGCACTCGTCGTCTGGTATCAAGGGTTCGGATCGGCAACGCGAATCTTGACGAATCACTTCAGCCCCGGCCAAGGCTGGAGCGGAGTCGAATTCTTGAGATCTGCCAGCTATGCCAACAGCTACGTTTCCGATGAATCGGTCAAAGTAGCCATGAATGCTGATGGAACGGGTGTTGCAGCCTGGTCGCGAGGAGATGGCATAAACGGATTGGAAACCATCTGGACAAGTCGCTACTCGCCAACGTCTGGATGGACCACGCCCATTTCGATTACCGGCGCCGCTGATGATGATGGGGGCGCACCAGCAGTGTCCATTGATTCAAAAGGAAACGCACTGGCGATTTGGCCCAAGTACCTGTCGCCCGGCTACGGCCTGGTAGCTTCTTACTATGATGTGACCAGCGGATGGAGTTCGCCACAATTGCTGCAATCGAACTCGGACCAAATATGGGCTCCGCAAGTCGTGTTCGATTCAAGCGGCAACGCTTTAGCGATATGGGCTCAAGCAGAGGTGAGCAGTTCTACTCTATGGTCAGGTAGATATGCTTCCGGCGAAGGCTGGAGCAGCGCTCAAAAAATAGGCGGTTACGCCGTGGGGGCAGTAAACAACCCCGCCATCAATATTTGCAAGAACGGCGACGCAATAGCCATCTGGTCGCAATCGAATAGTGCCAACAATGGAATACTCACAAATCGTTTTGAATAGTCCAGTGCTCTCTTACCAACAATCTTGAGCAGCGGTACCAAACGCACTTAGGTGCGCTTGGGTATACAGCAAAGCCTAAAAAAAGCCCCGCATAAGCGGGGCCTTCCTGAACATTGCAAATTGGCAGTTACCTTGATGTTAAGTCCGGGTACGCCATAGCCATGGTGATGGCTCAGCGAGCGGCACCTGCCGCAGGCGCTGGCGGCGCACCACCGCCGCCACCCGGACCGCCTGGAATGTTTTCACCATTCAAGCGACGTGTGCTGGTATCGCCCTGATCGAAGCCGTGCTCCTTGATCGTAACGGCCTTGCCGGGTGAGCCATCCCAGTGATCGGTGATCTTGCCGTTCACGACGCGGAACACATCGACGCCGGCGCCATACATCGTCACGATCTCGCCGGTGACACTGGCCATGGTGGGCATCTCGATGCGATCGCCGATTTTTGCGGCAGGACGATTGCCCAACATGGCCGCGACTTCATCGCGCGTACCGCAGGCCTTCTTGCCGCCCGTGACCATATGGCTGTGATCGCAGAAATCCGCGCTTACATACTTTTCGAACGCTTCCTTACCCTTGCCCTGCACCATCAGCATGTGATTCCACAGGAACACGGTGCGCTTGGCTTTCATCTCGGCAGTGGTTTCACCGTAAGGAGTCAACGGGCCATAGCTGACCGAAGTCAATCGCTCTTCATCAATCAGCACTGGTCGTGACGGACCTTCCTTCTCCACCGGCGGCTTGCCTTTGCGCCCCTCTTGTACCCACTTGGTGAATTCCGGACTGTGCGCTTTGAGCGTGATGCGAGCAGCCGGCGAAGCATCCCAGTGATCCGTGACCCGTCCATCTTTCACGCGGAAGATATCGACGCCGGCACCATACATGGTCACCATCTCACCGTTCACGGTGGCCATGTTTGGAATCTCGAGCTTCTCACCGGGTTTCAACGCAGGAGTGTAGTTGGTGATCCAGCGCTTGAGCGTTTCTTCGTAACCGGCGCAGTCGCGCGTGCCGGCGCTCATATGCCCATGATTGCAGTATTCCTTGCTCACGTACTTGTCGAAGGCTTCCTGGGGCTTGCGATCGATCATGTTCATGCGCACCCACTCGAACATCACCTTCTTGTTCGCAGTCTCTTCCGCGGTTTCGCCGTACGGCGTCATCGGACCGTAGTCCTTGCGATCGACTTTGGCTGGATCGAGCATATCGGCGTGAACGCCGCCAAATACGGCGAGCGCACCGAAGCCTGCAAGCAAGTGACGTACTGATTTCCTGGTCATGGCCATCCCCCTTCGATTGTGAATGCGTAACCTAACTCTGGAACCCTGCCGTTGTCATCAGTTGCACCGCTTCGCGGGCGCTCGCAACAACACAGTTCACCTCGAGTTGCACAGGATCGCAGAACTCAACCCCATCCATCTCGGATTGCTACAGCATTTTCTTTGAGCGCGATGTGATAGCTAGCCAACAGGTTCGTACAAGTTGGAAACACTCCATCAACAACCGTCGACGAACCGAGGACCTTCCCATGCGTTACCTGTTGCTCGCCGCAATACTGAGCTTGAGTGCGAATGCGCCTGCCCACGCCGATAAGGTTGACGACTACGTAACTACTGAGATGAGCAGGCAACACATCCCAGGCCTGTCGATTGTGGTGCTGAAGAACGGTAAGACAGTGAAGATGAAAGGCTATGGATTTGCCAATCTGGAACTCGACACCCGTGCCAGCCCGGAAACGGTTTTCCAGATTGGCTCGATGAGCAAGCAGTTTATCGCTGCCGCGATTTTGCGCCTTAACCAGGACGGCAAGGTCAGTCTCGACGACTCGGTCAGAAAATATCTCGAAGACGCACCGGAGAACTGGCAGCCTATCACCGTACGGCATTTATTGACGCACACTTCCGGCCTGATAAGAGAAGCGCCAGACTTTCAGACCATCACCAGACCCGACATAGAAGCCATTCGCGCGACCTACTCAACGCCGCTCTCCTTCAAACCCGGAGAAAATTTTCAATACAGCAACCTGGGCTACTCGGTGCTTGCTGAAATCATCACTCGAACATCGCAGCAACCTTGGCCTCAATACATTCAAGAACGAATTTTTGCTCCGCTTGCTATGAATGCCACACGTACGACGACATTAAGCGATCTCGTTCCGCATCGTGCCGGTGGCTACGTCTGGACTGGCGGCAAGCACCAAAATTCGCAGAGCCTGCCGGGACCGGGTGTGCGTCCCAGCGGCGCATTCCTCTCGACCGTCAACGATCTCGCCAAGTGGGACGCCGCGTTATACTCGGATAAGGTGCTGTCACCCCAACAACGCGCGCTGATGTGGACAGCGGTACAACTCAACGATGGCTCTACCAGACCTTACGGTTTTGGCTGGGAAGTCAGCAAGACCGGCTCGCATCGACGAGTACATCACGCCGGCACCATGCTCGGGTTTCGCTCGGAGATATCGCGATACATCGATGACGGCCTGACGGTGGTGGTACTGGCCAACTTATTCCAGTCATCGCCGGAGAAGATTGCCGCAGGTGTGGCCGCCTTTTACAACACCGACCTGCAACCGCAACGCCTCGCGATGAGCTTGTACGCCACTGAGCTGGCCGACAAGCTATGACATATAGTTTGTCTCCGTAAAATGGAATAAGTCACAATAAAATCCCAGCACGAGAATCAAGCTGGGATTTCACCGCGCCTTAGCGCAGCTAATAAATGCTATAGAACAAAACTAAGCGTGCGCTTCCTGGTAGGTACGAAACATGCCTGGCTTGTAACCGCCAGGCACCGTGCGGAAGGCCACGTTCAAACGGTTCCAGGTATTGATCATGGCTACCGCCAGCGTGAGCGTCCTGATTTCATCTTCGGAAAATTGCGCACGCACCGTCTCATAAACTTCGTCTGGAACATGCGTCGCTGCAACCAGTGTCACGGCCTCGGTCCACTCCAACGCAGCACGCTCAGGCTCGCTGTAGAAGGGCGTTTCACGCCAGGCATCGAGACTGTAAAGACGTTGCTCGGTTTCACCTGCAGCGCGCGCATCCTTGGCATGCATGTCCAGACAGTAGGCACAGGCGTTGATCTGCGAGGCACGCATCATCACCAGGTGCAATAACTTCTCGTCCAGACCACCGGCATGGATTACTGCTTGCACTGCCAGCAGGGGTTGAAAGAATTTCGGGCTACGAGTGAGATCTATTCGGGATTTCATGGTGTCCTGCCTCGGGTAAGTGAAAGCTTCAATGGACTTCACTGACTAGACGAAACGGCACCCCGATTTGTGACAACTTCTCTGGATTGAGTATGGAGAACACTTCCAGGATGCGCGCGCCGTCGGTGCGAATCGAAATCACCGCAATAAGCCGGCCTTCGAAATACAACGCCAATCCAGTCTCGCCATTGACATCCACATACCGGAACACGGCTTGCTGCACGCGACTGCCGATCACCCCCATCACGAAACGCGCAACAGCATCGTTGCCCAGTACGGGCTTAAGCGCGGCGTGCGTTTTACCACCGCCATCGGAAACCCATGCAACGTCTGTGGCCAGCAGCTGCATCATGCCTTCCTTGTCGTGGCTCATGATGGCCTGTACGAACCGATCAAGCACTGCAGTACGCGCGGCTTCGGTGACCTGCACGCGCGGCCGCGCCTCGTGCACGCGTTTACTCGCACGACTCACGATCTGACGACAGGCCGCCTCACTCTTGCCGAGAATCTGCGCAATTTCGTGGTAGCCGCTGTCGAACACTTCGTGCAACAGGAAGGCCGCCCGCTCTTCCGGCACCAGGCGTTCCAGCACCACCAGAAAAGCCACCGACAGATTCGAAGCCAGCTCGCTGGCCGCATCGGCTGGCGGCGCTTGATTCGCCACCAAGGGCTCCGGCAACCACGGCCCGACGTAAGACTCACGCTCGACTTTCGCCTGCCGCAGTCGATCAATGGCGAGACGCGTGACTGCCGTGACCAACCAGGCTTCGGCAGAGCGAATCTCTTCGACGGATGTACGATGCCAGCGCAGATAAGCATCCTGCACCACATCTTCTGCGTCACTGCGTGAACCCAGCATGCGATAGGCCACACCACGCAACTTGGCGCGATGTTGCTCAAAAATGGCGGCGTAGTCGGACATCTCGAAACTCTCTGCAACCTGGACTTAGAACCAGACGATTGAGATCGGCAATTTGTGACACGCCGGCCGTAAATAGAAGTTCGACCTCAATCCCTGCACTACTCATAGCAGAGCTTAAGCTTACTTGGCAGCGATCAGATTAGTTCGACCGAGCCTTATTCGATGTCGGCGTGCAGGGCTCACATTTAGTTATGCCATTGCTATATTTTCGACAAGGGGTGTGATTATGATTGCGTTCACACTGACAACAAGTCGTATCAGGATCGGTACAAGGAGAAAACATGGGTCGTGGAGTTCTTGCGCTTCGCAACTGGAAGCAATTTGTCGGTCACTATTCCGTTCTCGGCATTCTGCTCGGCTCTGTCACCACGGCCGATGCGGCTGCAATCAGCACCATTGCCGGAACCTCAACCATCGAAGGGCGCACAGCCCGCTCCATATCGATCACCCCGCAAGGCATCGCCATGTCATCCGACGGCTCCTTGTACGTCGCTGACACCAACCACGCGCAGATACTCAGATTCAATCCCATAACGAAGCTCTTTACCGCTGTAGCCGGAACAACCATCCAGGGCAATGCAGGCGATGGCGGACCTGCGCTGAGCGCTGAACTGTCTTTCCCAACTTCGGTCGCCTTCGATGCGACCGGCAATCTCTTGATAGCCGACGCAGGACAGGGCGTCATCCGCAAAGTGTCGGCTGCAACCGGAACAATCTCCACCGTCGCGGGCGGTGGCTATAGCACGCAAGATGGAATTCCGGCGACCAGCGCACGACTGGAAGGCCCCTGGTCGGTCGCCAGCGGCAACGATGGCTCCATCTACATCATTGAACAGGATGGCAATCGGATTCGACGCATAGCGCCTGAAACTGGACTCATTTATACGATTGCCGGTACCGGCACGATGGGCTACAGCGGTGACGATGGCCCCGCTGTCAACGCACAACTGGCCCGTCCCAGCGGCGTTGCCTTCGATGCGCTGGGCAACCTCTACATTGCCGATCAATTCAATCATCGCGTGCGCATGATCGAAGCAACCACCGGCATCATTCGAACCTTTGCGGGCACGGGAGAACAAACCTGGAACGTTACCGACGGTATGCCTGCCAGCCAAACGCCGCTGTCATCGCCTTCGACCCTGCTGTTCGATTCGCTCGGCAACTTGCTGGTGACCGAACATGACACCGGCCGTGTACGCAGGATCGAAGCGGGCACAACCTTGGTGAGCACCATCGCAGGCGGGGGCACGCAGACCGAAGGGGTAGCGGCGTTGAACGGCAATATCGGCTACCCGCAGGCTATTGCGCTCGCAACCAACGGCGACTTGTACGTCACGGGCGAGAATACATTCCTGCTGCAACGAATCGTCGCAGCAACAGGCATGCTCGAAGCACTGGCCGGCAACTCCTGGCCGCACTTCAGCGGCGATGGTGGCCTGGCGTTGGCAGCGCAGATGTGGCCATTGATGAATGTAGCCAATGCCAATGGCGATCAGTTCATGATCGACAATTCGCGCATCCGCAAAGTCAATGCAAGCAATGGAACGATTTCCACCATCGCAGGCAATGGTGAGTGGGGCGTGGTCGGTGACGGCGGCCCGGCAATCAATGCCTTCCTTTCGTACCCCACGGCGCTCGCCATCGACAGCACCGGCAATCTGTTCCTGAGCGATCAGGGCAACCACCGCATTCGCAAGATCAACGCCACTACAGGCATCATCACGCACTACGGCGGCACGGGGTATGGCTACAGCGGCGACGGTGGCCTGGCGGTCAATGCACAGATGCGACAGATCCGCGATCTGGCCACCGACGCAGGCGGCAACCTCTACATCGTCGAGGAAGGCAGCGCACGCATTCGTAAAATTTCCGCGACCAGCGGCATCATCACCACGATTGCAGGTAACGGCAATACCTCCGGCCCGTGGGGTGATGGCCTGTTGGCCACCAATGTCGCGCTGTATCCATTGGATGCCATTACCGTCGACACACAGTCCAATGTATTCATTGTTCAACAAGGACGGATTCGTCGTATCAATGCGGCCAGTGGCATCATCACCACAGTCGCCGGTACGGGTGTGTATGGCGAGAGCGGCGATGGCGGCTCAGCACTTTCGGCCAACCTTATCGCCAATGACCTGAAAGTAGACGCTGCGGGCAATCTCTTTATCACCTCGCTGTTCACGCATCGAGTACGTCGCATTGACGCGAACACGGGAATCATCACCACGATTGCGGGAACCGGCGTGGCCGGATTCAGCGGTGACGGTGGCAACGCCACGCAGGCCCAGCTCTACACGCCACGCGATCTGGCATTCGATTCGAGCGGCAATCTCTACATCGCCGAGCAATACCACATTCGCAAAGTGGCAGGCATCGGCGCGCAAGTCATTGCAGATACCACTGCGCCCGTCATTACCTACAGCGTTGCCGGCACACAGGGCAACGCGCAGGGTTGGTACATCACCGATGCAACGGTCGCCTGGTCGGTGACGGATGCAGAATCCAATGTGACCTCCAGTTCGGGCTGTGCTGCCACAACGATCAGCAGCGATACGGCCGGCACAACGTTGACTTGCACGGCAACGTCCGCAGGTGGAACCGCATCGAAGGCCGTCACGATCAAGCGCGACACCACCGGCGCACTGATTGCCTTCGGCAATCCAACGCCGGCAGCGAATGCCGCCGGATGGAACAACTCCGACGTGACGATTCCCTACACGGTGACCGATGCGCTCTCCGGCGTACCCGGTAATGCGCAACGCAGCGTGCTGGCCAATTCGCAGGGCAGCAGCTTGCGCTGGAGCGTCAGCGTCACGGACAACGCGGGAAACTGGAGCGGTGACCTGACACCTGCGGTGAATATCGACAAGACCGCCCCGACAGCGTCCATATCCGTTCCGGCAAACGGTGCGACGTATTCCCTCGGATCGACAGTCATCGCTTCTTATTCGTGCAACGATACCTTGAGCGGCATCGGCAGTTGCTCTGGAACGGCTGCCAATGGAGCAGCGATCGATACCTCATCGGCAGGCACCAAGACCTTCTCGATTACGACCACCGATCGAGCCGGCAATATAACGACGACTGCCTATACCTACACGGTTACCGGAACCCCTGCGTACTGCAGTTCACGCGGCACCACCTCCAGCAACGAATGGATTAAGTCGATCAAAGTGGCCGGCACGCTATTCACCACCAATAACAATGGCGGCTACGCCGACATGACGCTGAATCCGATCGCGGTATCCCGCGGCAACAATGCCGTCGTAGTGAAACCAGGACTCAAAGACGACAACCATGTCGTATTCTGGCGTATATGGACCGACCTGAATCGCGACGGCACCTTTGCGACCAATGAACTCCTGTACTCCGCTTCAGATTCCAGTGCGCTCAGCGGCAGCTTCAAAATTCCAGCCAGCGCCTTATCCGGCACAACGCGGATGCGCGTATCCATGAAGTACGGAGCAGCCGCATCGTCTTGCGAAGTGTTTTCTTACGGCGAAGTCGAGGACTATCGAGTCACGATTCCCTAGATCACAAAGGTCATCGTAAGCATTGGCGACAACTTCCAGCTTCGATGTTCGTGTCGCCGCTATGAAGGCATGGTTCGCCGCTACTGTGCCTTCACCATCGGCTCGAACTTCCAGGTCAATGTCACCTGTAACTCGCCACTGAACTTGGCGCCTGCAGTGGCCGGCCCAACCAGCGCACGTTGCGGCGCAGGCAAGCGAGTTGTCAGCGTCCCGCTCGCGGCTGTCATCCGCAACTGCTTGGATACCCACTCAAGCGCTTCGGCATTACCTGAAAACTCTTCATTGGGTTCACGCACTTCTCTACGCCCCGCCTCGGCATGCAGATATAAACCATGTATCGCCGGCACGCCCAAGCCATCGGTGTAGATCTTGCGTTCACGCGTGTCGTACACCGTATTCTGACGCAGGCACATCATCTTGCGATCCAGATCGGTGCCGCGTGTATCTGCCTGCATCTTGTGAGTAAAGGGCACCATGCCTTGCACATCCGCCGTGGCGCCGCTGGCGCTGTTATCTATTTTTATCTGGATCTCCGCAGGACAGCCTTCGTAACCGAAGTAATTTAGATAACGGTAGTCCTCAGGAGCGGGGTCGCTAAGCAGAGACTCATCACTTACACCCGCCTGCGCAGGCACCGGGTAAGCAATGGCCGCCGATTGCTGTGCGTAGCGTTGCGCCAGTTGCATCAGACAATTCACGTCTCCCTTGCAGGCAGCCTGGTCTTTTTGCACTTGCTCACCCAGCGCCTGCTGGCGCGCGAGGTATTCCTGCTGCGTTTTCGCAGCCGGCACTGCCGGTCGGCCTTGCGCCTGTTGCACGCGTCGCTGCACGGCGTTGTTCTTGGCCATCATTTTATCGGCATAGTCCGGCGCCTTGGTATTGACGCTGTCCATCTCGCCATCCGATTTCACATGCGTGACGATGCGATAGGATTCGGAGACTTTCGCAGTGCCGTAGTCGCGCACATCTTTCCAGCTCTGCGCGCCCTCCACTTTAACTTCCACCGTCATGCGACCGAGCTGCTCTGCTCCGAAAGCGCTGCATGCGCCGAATAAGAACAAGACCACAGCGGGTCTCGCCATTCCAAGCTTGCTCATCATGATGATTGCTCGCGTTAAGCCAGTTGATGAACCATGCTAGCCGAGCAAGCCCAAGACGTTTCTTAAAAAAACACTCATCACCAAATGATGATGACAGGGTTGCCAAGAAAGTTCTAAGTCGCGCCCTTGTAAGAAAACACTCACATCCTTTAGGAGATTGAACAGAACTCACGATGTGATATATTCCCTCTAAGAGTAATTATAAATTTTATTTAACTCTTGATCATTTCAATTATGGGGAGGGGGATATGCACCCGAAGCGGAATCAATTCCGTTCAATGAAAGTTCCTTGAAACGTTGCCCGGAACCTTGCAACTGGTCTTTTTTAGACCAGCCAATGTCTTTCACAAAAATTCAGACTCAAGCAGGTTTATATGAATACGAAGATACTGCTGTCGGTAGCCAGTGGCCTCATGGTGATGCCTTGTGCGGCCACGTTCGCTCAAACAGCGAATGCAAATGCATCGGATGATGCGGTGCTAGAAGAAGTGGTCGTCACCGGTACGCGACTGACCAATACCGGCTTTACCACGCCAACCCCGGTTACGGTGATCGGTGAGGAAGCCATCCAGGAACGTGCACCGGCCAACATCGCCGATATCATCAACGAAGTGCCCTCTTTCAAAGTAAGCCGCAGCGATACGGCGCGTGGCGCCAACGATTCTTCGCCCGGCGTACAGAACGTTCTGGATCTGCGCGCGCTGGGTGATTTCCGCACCCTCTCGCTCATCAACGGTCATCGCACCGTGGGCACCAACTTCCGCGGCACCTTCGACACCAACATGATTCCAGTCGGCCTGGTCGATCGCGTTGAAGTGGTAACGGGCGGCGCTTCCGCGGCCTATGGTTCGGATGCAGTCGCCGGCGTAGCCAACATCATCCTGAAAAACAAAATGCAGGGTGTCAGCGGCAGCATTCAAGGCGGACAAACCGATCACAATGATGGCCAGGACATCAATGCCACATTCGCTGCAGGCACCGGCTTTGCCGGCGATCGCGGACATGTCATCTTCGGCGCCGACTACAATCACTCAAAAGGTATCGAGAGCCTTTACGAGCGTCCCTGGGGTCGCAAGGAAGTGGGCACTCTTTCGTCGTTCCCAGCAGGACAGCGAACTGCGGACAATCTGCCAGCCAATGTCATTTCCAATAATGTTGAACAGGCGAATGCTACGGCTGGCGGCTTGGTAGTCTTTACTAACGGCAATGTTGTCAATGCTATCCGATTCGATGCCAATGGCAACGCCGGGCTCTTCAACAGAGGCCCAGTCTATGGCACCAACATGGTTGGCAACTCTGCAAACTATGGCCTGTTTAATCTGACCCCCATTCAAACCCCCACCGAACGCTCAGTGTTCTACGGTCGTGTCGAATTCGATCTGACCGACACTATCACCCCGTATCTTGAACTCAGTTACGGCCGTAGCGCCGCACTGCCTTTCAAGACTGGCAACTACATCAGCGCCGGTACGACTGCGCTCACAGTCACCGCAGCCAACTATCCCACCCAATTTGCTCAGATGTACGCCCTCGGCCTGCCCGCCGGCACGGCTTCCGTATCGCTGGGCCGCATCAATACCGATCTCGGCGGCAACACCTCGGATCAAACCAACACGCTCTGGCGCGGCGTCGCCGGACTGAATGGTAAGTTTGGCGAGAGCTGGACCTGGGATGCCTATTACCAGGACGGCCAGTCACGTCAGTTCTTCGAGACCAGCGGCCTGAGTACTGCGGCCTTGCAGAAGGCTGTCAACAATTGCGCAGCCACCGGGACGACCACCATATGGGAAAATCTAACGGGAAAAACCTGCGCCCCATTCAATCCGTTCGGGAGCGATCGTGCTTCAGATGCAGTGCGTAACTATGTGCTGAATGAACAGACGATGGTGACTCACCTGCGACAGAAGGTGATCTCGGCCTCGATCAGCGGTTCTCCCGTCACACTGTGGGCTGGCGATCTGGCAGTCGCCACTGGCGCGGAATACCGCTTTGAAAGTCTGGAAGCCCTCGGCGATCCCGTCACTGCCAACGGCACGCTGTACTCGCAAGGCAACTTCACTTCGTTTGCCGGCAAGCGCAACGTCAAGGAAGCCTTTGTCGAAGCCGGACTGCCGCTGCTCAAGGATGTCACCGCCGTCAAGTCGCTGGGATTGAATTCCGCGATACGCGAAACCGACTACTCAACCTCCGGCTCAGTGACCACCTGGAAGGCGGGCTTAACGTACAACCCCATCGATGCAGTGATGTTCCGCGCCACGCGCTCACGCGACATTCGTGCACCCAGCCTGCAAGAACTGACCTTCGTCGGCGGCTCCCTCACCTTAAACACTACCAACAGCATTCCAAATGGAACAGTAGGCGCCAACGGAACGGTTAACACCAAGAACGGCACCTCGGGCAGCGGCGGACTTGTCGCAGGTTATGGCAACGCAAATCTGACGCCGGAGAAGGCCGACACCTCGGTATTTGGCGTCTCGATGACGTTCGGCAACCTGTCTGTAGCGCTCGATCACTACGACATCAAAGTTGCCGATGCCATCGTCCGCCTGGCCACAACCGATACAATACAGCAGTGTCAACTGGGTTCAGCTTTGGCTTGCTCGGGCATCACCTTTGACAGCCTCGCCCCGACAGGTATTGCCTTCGTCAAGAATCAGTCCACCAATAGTCAGACACTCAAGATCAACGGTTGGGATCTTGAAGCAGCATACAAGTGGGCTAACGCATTCGGCGGGCCCGGATCGCTGAACCTGCGCGGTCTGATCAACTATGCGCCCCACAACAAGAGCTACAATCCGATAAATGGAATCACTACGGAACAAGCGGGCACACTGGCCGCTCAGGCCAAGGTAAGTGGCAACCTCAGCATCGGCTACACGCTTGATCAATTGTCGGCTCAAGTGCAATTACGCGCCTTCGGCAAACTGCGCGGCAACAACGTCTTGTACAGCCCAGATGGCAGCATCAACGCACAAACTATGCTTGGTCCAGAAGATGACGCGTACAACGTAGCCAGCAGCACCAGCATCAGCAAGAACGAGTACGGTGGCAGGATCTATGTCAACCCATCCGTTCAGTACAAGCTGACCGACAAGATCACGCTGTATGGCAACGTCGACAATGCCTTCAACACCGCGCCGCCTCCCCTGACTGTCAGCACGGCTTATGACCTGATCGGCCGCCGCTACCGCGCGGGGATTCGCGCACAGCTGTAAAGCAGCAACGAAATAGCGCCTGCATCCACCTGGATGCAGGCGCCAGCTTCGATAGATAGCCATGCGTGCGTGACACGTACACCACGCAATCACTGCAGCAATTAACGGCCCGTCTTGTTAGGAGACTCAGCGTCCCATCAAACGACCGAGTAATCCAGTTTGCTGCAACTTCTGGTTCGACTGTGAATTACCGCGCGCCTGCACATTCACACCAGCACGCAACGAATGACTCCTTTCCTGCGTAGCCGCAAACACACGCTCGTTGCCCGGCACGGCCGCATCCAGCAACTCCAGGTCGGCAAGTTGCAGCGCCCGGACGCGCTGAGTATCCGCATTGCGTGAATACACGCCGGGCTCGGTTTGCCATTCCCAAACACTGTTGCCGCGCTCATCCCAGGCGGCGCGTCCGGAGCTATCGTCGCGTGCGATAACCGGTGCATCAATCAAATCGGCTGCGTAATTGCTCATCTTGTTCTACTCAAACTCATTGTTGATGGCCGTCCGGTTTTTGACGCCTGACAGGCCTGTATGAGTGGAATTGCACTCTTCATGCCAGCCACCCATTCCACCAGTGAGACGGACATCACAGTTGACGCACAGCCGCTACAATCGTGCAATGAATCACTTCGACTACCTGCCGGATGTTCGCGACGGCCTGACCCGACGCGAACGCGTAGTGCTATGGGTGTTACATGAAACGCAGAAAGAGCGCGGCGGGCGTAACGTGCCCACCGTCATGCTCTGGGGCCGCGTATGCGAACACATCGATATCACGCCCGAAGAACTGTCCGAGATGCTGGCCAGATTAGGCGCTCGCAAGCCGATGACGTGAAGATCGCTTACTAATTGTTTGAGCAGGCAACCGCATCTTCACCCGTGCCACTCAAAACCGTCGGAGTCATGACGGCACTTTTTTGTGTCGCGAGAATAACCAACACGACTGATCGTTAAAGCAGGAGCTATTACCAAATCACTTATTGCAGCGATTAAAAAGTCATTGCACCCTCAACAAAGCCTGACACCGGGTTCATCTTCGCAGCCTTACCATCCCTACAATGCCGTTGATTTTTTAAAACAGTGATTTTTAGAAGTTGTCGACCAAGACGCCTCCATAAAATCAACAAGCATCAACCAGTGAAAGTGATCGTCGCAGGTGGCGACATGAAGTTAAGGGGATCGAAATGAATCACACCAAGTCATCCATGCTTTTGGCTTGCTCAATCAGCCTAGCCCTGCTGACCGCTTACTCAAACAGCCCAGGCGCAGCCAATACCACCGTGGTCTCCGAGAAGCAGACCATCGAGAGCGCATTGAACCTTGCCAACAACAAGGATCAGCAATGGACCTATGCAGCCAGTGCGGATGCCTGGGTGCTCGCCGTTGTATCGGCGGTCATCCATCCCGAGCTGCCCAATCAGCAAGGCGTATCGGTGAGCGTGCCGGGTGCCTATGTCACCGGCATCAATACCAATGGCGACGGCGTGGCGGATGTAACCGCCAAGAACTACAAGGATGCAGTCAAGGGTTCGCTGGTTATAGATCAGAAAGCCAGAGTGACCAGCTCCAATGGACAGGTGTATACCGCTGCGACGGCACCGGTCATCGTCACGACCGGCGCCGCCGGTTATGGCTCGCAGAGGAACTCACCCGCATCGACCAATCGCGCCAAAGAAGGTTACGTCAGCGTCGCCATGGGCAACCGCGGCAAACAAGACAAGGTCACCGATGCCAATGGCAATACCTACTACACAGGCGATGCGCCCTCATGCCTGGTCGATCAGAAGAATGCCGTGCGCTTCGTCAAGTACAACATCCTGCTGGGCAACCTGCCCGGCAGCATCAATCATTTCGTGACCACCGGAGGCTCGGGCGGTGCGGCGCATGCGTCCATGTACTCAGCCACATCGAACAACCCGGACTTCTATGACTATGAAATCGAAGCCGGCGCGGTAGGCGTGTACAAGACCGCTAATGGCAGCTACTCCACAACCGTGACCATCAAGGGCAAGAACTACGAAATTTCCGATGGCGTGTGGGGCACCATTGCCTACAGCGCCATCACACCCTTGTATGAAGCGGATATCGCACAGGCTTTTGAATACAACCTGGACACCGCTTATAAGTTCAAAACGCCGCTGCAGGCGCAGCTGGCCAAGTATCTGTCCAAAACCTACATGGACTACATCAATGACAAGAAACTGTCGGTGAAAGAAGCTGCGGTCGGTTTTGACTTGAACAAAGATGGCGATCAGAAAGACACCATTGCGCTGAGCATCCAATACGATCCGGCCAAATACCCAGAAACAAATGGCTATCACGGCACCTATCTCGATTTGTACCTGGCCGAGTTCACTCAGAATCTGCAGTGGTATCTGGACAACCTCGATTACGCACAGGGCTGGACCTGGTTCGATGCCAATGGCAACGCGCTCACTGACGCACAAGTGGCAGCGATGACTTCTGCCGATAAAGCCAAAGCCTTCTTGAAAGGCAGTTATGCCAAAGCCGCCCGTACAGGTGGCCCGGGTGGCCCCGGAGGCATGCCTCCCGGTGGTCCCGGCGGTGCAGCTCCCGGCGGACCGGATGGTGCAGCAGGTGGTCCTGGCGGAGCACCTCCTGATGGTGGGGCCGGTGGGCCTCCCGGCGGTGCAGCAGGTGGACCTCCCGGAGGTCCTGGCGGTCCCGGTGGCGGTATGGGTGCTAATGGCGCCGACTCTTCAAGCTATGCCAGCTACCAAGAAATGGTCGCTGCATACAAGAAAGACATCGCCAGCGTTTACGCCGGCGACAAGTACGGCAAGAACATCGTGTCGCTGTACAACCCGCTCAACTACATCGGCAAGAAAAACACCCAGAATCCAACCTGGGTAAAAATCATGATGGGCGGCGCCGAGGGCGATATGTCCATGTTCAATTCGCTCAACATGCAAATTGCCTGGCTCAATGCCGGCACCGACGCAGTGATCGAATGGCAGTGGGATGGCGGTCACGTGCCCTCCGAAGTGCTGGGTGATTCTTTCTCGCTGTATGTCGATCAGATGTATGCCAAGCATGTTGCCGGCGCAAAGACAGCCATCAACAAAGCAGCCGCAACCAAGGTGACCAAGAATGGCACCGATGCTAAAGCGACCGGTAAGGACATCAGCAGCTGGGTGAAGGCCGACGATGTCAAACACATCTCTGTCAGTCTGGCCAAGATGGTTGCTTATAGAGATTCCACGTCATCGAAACCTGTTCCTGGATTCGATGTGGTCGACTATGGACAGGAAGATTGGGTGTTCGGCAACAGAGAAGCTGATGGTCGCCATTGGGACAACTTCCTGCCCAAGGTGTTTGAGGAGCAAGCCGCTACATTGGCGCCGTTGTTCAACGTCAATAAGAAGTGAAACTGCAGTTGTCGTCTCGGTGAGGAGTTGTTGATCAACGATCTCATGGGGACGGCCACGTGCATCACCACACCGCTGTCTCTAATAGCTCTCTCTCCCGCTTTTGGGAGAGAGACAGAGAGAGTATCTTTTGCTCTCTGCATTTTCCCTAGTGTTCTGCATTTGCCCTCTCCCAAAAGCGGGAGAGGAGATTGAAGTGCGCAACTGGAAGCTGCATATTGGGATTGAGAAATAACTCATGCGACACACACCCGAGGTGTATCGCATGAGTTACATGAGCGGGTGGCGCAGTCTTCACCCCTACTTGGGCTCGATCAGAATCGCATCGCCGCTTTGACGCTGTCTAAGTCCGGCTTGAATGCAAACGATATCGAGCGCCTGCTGCCACGGCGCATTGGTTATCATGATAGTGATCAGGCCCCCCACCTTATCGCTGACCAGGAGATTTTTTCTGCCTGTTTCCGCCAGCAATTGCAGCACTTTGCGAACTTCCATATCTCGAAAATTCAAAGTCAAGTTTTCAGCTTCGGTGGTCGCCACAGGTTCGGCGGGCTGCAAAGACGCATATAATTTTTCCGGCGCTACCTTCTCTGCACGACCTGCAGAACGATCGGACAGCGATACGCTTGCTTCTGCCGTTGCAATTGTTGAATTCAATTTGCTTTTGATGTTCGGCAGAGCGGGCTTAGTGGCCAGTTCAGCTTGATTGCCGAGAGAAGTTTCCGAGTCAGGCGCGACTACTTTCTCTGCGATTGCGCCTGCTGCGCTATCCGGCATCGCTTTCACCTCGACCGTGCTCGAAGCAAAGGGAACAATTCCCGCAACTGAAGGTGCGCTTAATTGCGTAGCAACGGCAACCAGCGAGGTTGACATGGCCAGCGACCCAGCGACCAACAGTGTTACATAGCGATAGTTTCCAGCAGTCATGATACGAATCCTCCGTTCCAATTGAGAGACCGGCTCGATGAGAGCAATAGCGCCAATGGGCGTGGCGATTCCCGAACGTTCTCCGATGGCGAGCAACATCTCGCCATAGGCTTCGATCGAAGTGCCGTCACGCAGCACACGACGATCGCAATCGACTTCAATCGCGAAGCGCAAACGACTCAGCTGCCACCACATCGGTAGATTCCAAGGCATAAGTGCGATGGTTAACAGCGCGATCAGCAACAGCAGCGGGTCGCCGGCCACAATATGCGAGCGCTCGTGCGCCAACGCAGCCGCACGATCTTGCATCGGCGCCGCCAGCACCCAGCGAGGCACAACAATTTCCGGCTTGATGAAACCGATTACCGCCGGACCAAATACTTCGCTAACCCGCACGTTCGTTTCGTCGACGCGTTCCATTGGCCACGCTCGCGCATCGCGCCTAAGGCGCCACCACCCCGTGGCGATAAAGACAATAAACCCGACCGACAATACGGGCCACGCCAGCGCGAGGGTGGGTTCAATCTGTTTTTCGAATTGCGCGATGAACGATTCGGTGAGTGGCCCAGTTGCTGTTGCCTCATCGAGAACGGCGGGCGCATCGCCTTGCATCGATGAGAACGTCTGTGCGTTGTCTTGTATGGCAATCAACAGAAATGGCAGCACAACCGCTGTAACGAGCGCCGCGATCCACACTATCCTGCGCGCCCAGCCCAACATCGAAAATGCGCGCTCAATAAGGAATGCCGCACCACTCACCAAGGTGGCGACGAGCAGGCAATACAGCATTAGTGCACCGATCATGACGGCTTCACCTTGTTATGTTCGTGGTCTATTTTTTGCGCTGATTCAGCAGCGTTCGGATGCGCTTGATCTCGGCATCGGAAAGCTTTTTATCTTCCACCAGGTGCGTGACCAACAACTCAACGGATCCCTTAAACAGCTTGGTCGACAAACTACGCAAGGCACTGCGCTGCGCGGCATCGCGCTCCACCAACGGCGCATAACGATGTGCGCGGCCATCCTTGCTGGGTCCCACATATCCCTTGCCTTCGAGGTTGCGCATAATCGTCAACACAGTCGTGTAAGCAGGCTCATCCTTCAGCTGCTCGCGCACTTCGGCAACCGTCGACGGTCCACGCTCCCAAAGCACTTCCATAAATTCCGCTTCGCGATCGGTTAACGTGATGTCCAAGGCATCTCCCCAGCAGATCTGCTACTACGTTCGTAGTAGTTAATAGCATTAAGACAACCCTGTCAACTACGTCCGTAGTAGCTCCTCGATAAGGCGCCGGCTCGGGATCGCATACTCATGCTGCGCGGCCAGCGTACGGTGCAGGCCGCCACCGACCGGTGACGATGTCATTTCATTGGCAGCAGATGGCGGCTTGAGCGCGCGCGATTAGGGCCATACATTCAGGCCTCGACGCTTGTCGATTCACTCGCTTGGCAAAGTCAAAAACCAAGCCCCCACCCATCTTTTTTCGAACCTGTCGGTGCTGGCCGTTGTTATTATTATCTTCTCAAGGATTTTAGACCGCCCACGGATGAAGGCGATATCCTGATGCAACTGGAAAACCACATCGATCTATCCGGAGAAGCTCCTTGCTAATCGACCTGCACGACCCCCGCATCGCCACCCCCCGGACGCTGGATGAGCTGAAGGCGGACACCATCGACCGCGTGAAGAATGGCGGCTATCCCGGCCGCGGCCTGCCCATCGCCAATGCCGAATCGGCAATGAAGGCGCTGAACACCCTGCATCCGGACGATTGGGCGGCGGTATGGATTGCCGAGGGCGACAAGCTGATGGAACAGGCGGCGGCCGCCCCCGACCTGAAGACCAAGGGCGATCTGTTCAAACATGCCTACGGCCTGTACACAATGGGTCGTTTCCCGGTGCGCTCCACGCCAGGCAAGAAACTGGCTTACGACAAGGGCCTGACCGCGTACCTGGCCTATACCCAGACCCTGCCGCAGCCCATGGAAGTGGTGCGCATTCCCTTCGAAGGCAAGGAAATCGTAGCCTATTTCCGCAAGCCCGAAGGCCCCGGCCCCTTCCCCTTCATGATCCAGTGCGGCGGCCTGGACTACATCAAGGAACAGATTGCCGATGAAGCACTGATCTTCAACGCCAAGGGTTTCGCGGTACTGGCCATGGACATGCCGGGCACCGGCCAGGCCCCCATCCTGGGCGACGTGGGCAGCGAGCGCATGTTCTCGCGCGCCTTCGACTGGGCCGAAACCCGCCCCGAAATCGACTCCAAGAAGATGTTCATGCGCGGCGTCAGCTGGGGCGGCCACTGGGCCACGCGCGTGGCCTTCGCCGAAAAGGACCGCATCCTCGGTTCGATCAATCACGGCGGCGCGGTGCATCACTTCTTCACCCCCGAGTGGCAGCTCAAAGCATTGGGCACGCGCGAATACCTGATGGGCTTGTTCGATGCCCGTTCCGCCATCTTCGGCGTCAAGACGCTGGATGAATTTCTGGAGTTCGGCCCGCGCATGTCCATGCTAATCGACAACAAGATCGACGGCCCCTGCGCGCCCATGCTGGTGATGAACGGCGTTGGTGATACTCAAGTGCCGATTGCCGATCAACTGCTGCTGCTACAGCGCGGCGATCCCAAGGATGCCTGGATCAATCCCAAGGGCATGCACATGGGCTTCTCGCCCGGCTGGTCGTCGGTGCGCGTGGATAACGAGATCATCATTCCGTGGTTCAACCGCCGCATTGAATTCAGCGGCCAGGGCGGCACACAACCGGGCGGTAAGCTGGCCTGGGGCTGATAAATAGATTGATGATCAATCCTGCGTCCCGCCATATAGTGGCGGGACGCATGTAGTTTGAAGTTAATAATGACGTTGAGTTGCAGCAGCAACGCAATGGATCGGTGTAACATCGCACAACACAACTGATCGCACTCCTTCGATGAGTCATGCAACCAACACATGCATCTCATCCCCCCCATCTCCGAGCCACCGCTACAACCTTGAACGCATCAGGCGTAGGAGATTAAGACGTCGAGCACTCTCCTGGTCATAGATGCAATCGAGTTCTTCTCTGCGTCGTAACACCACGCCGGCACATCCTTTTTCGCATCCGCAATCCGATACATAAAGCATTTTTTTTGCGCTGGATTTTACGATTCGTTAGGCTGCGCGGCGTTATTAAGAACTTATTCGACTTTGCCGGCTCGAACGTGGCGGCACCTCAGGGGGAATATTTTTATGCGCATAACTAAATTGCTGGCCGTGTTTTTATTGGCGACAAGCAGCAGCGTATCGGTGTTCGCCCATCACTCCGGCTCGATGTTCGATCAAAGCAAGCAACAGACTTTGAAGGGCACGGTGCGCGAGTTTCAATGGACCAATCCGCATGCCTGGATTCAATTGATGGTGGCCAACGAAAACGGCGTGGAAGAAGAATGGAGCATCGAGATGGCCGGCCCTTCCGGTTTGTATCGCAGCGGCTGGCGCCCTAACTCGCTCAAGTCCGGAGACAAGATCACCGTCATCATCAATCCGATGCGTGATGGTTCGAAAGGCGGCAACTTTATTTCAGGCTCCGGCGCCGACAATAAACCGCTTGGCAAGAAAGAATGAAACGCCAGGCGACAAACATTCTTTCAAAAATTTATTAGTACAGATTCGGGGATCATCATGAAATTATCCACACTCACTGCGCTGGGCGTATTGTTGTGCAGCTTGAGCGCCGCGCAGGCAGCGGTGAATTCCAAGCAACGCGTGGCGGCATTTGCAAAGTTGCCGGACTGGACCGGCCTGTGGGAAGCGGATAACAAAAATGCCTCCGCCGGTACGGCACAGGCCCCACCGGGCTATGCCGATGTGGCCATGTTGAAGATGGCCTCAAAGCCACCGTACAACGCGGAATGGGAAGCGAAGGTGCAAGCCGCCATCAAGAAAGGCGATGCCCCGCCCAATTACAAACTGTGCTCCTTCGGCTATCCCGCCATGATGGATGGTCCAGGCATGTTCCAGGTATTAGCGCAGCCGGAAGAAACCATCTTCTTGTTTCATGGCGACGATGTACGCCATGTCTATACGGATGGCCGCAAGCATCCAGGCGAGGACGATCTGTGGCCAACTCCGGTGGGCGACTCCATTGGACATTGGGAAGGCGACACGCTGGTAATCAATACCATCGCGCGCAAAGCCGGGCCGCTGCATCTCAACAAGTACTACGTGATCAGCGACAAGGCGCGCTTCATCGAACGCATTCGCATGATCAACAAGGACACGCTGGAAGATCAGATGATCATCGAAGACCCGGAAGCCTTCGCCAAGCCCATGTTCATGACCATGTACTACAAACGCGTAAAAGATCTGGATCGCGTGATCTACACCGACTGCTCGGAGAATGAGCGCAACCCGGTCATTGATGGCGAACTCAAGATCGCGCCGCCTAGATAAGGTCGAAATAAATTACAGCGGCCGTTTATTCGCTCTTGAATGAACGGCTTACTTGATTGCGTGCTTTTGAATGCTGCGTTGAACCCGCCACAGCAGGAACACCGCCGTTAGCGAGGTCGCGACCACAACGTAACCGACGATATCGAAATGCTGTAGTTCACCCGCCGGCCCCGTAGCCACAATGTGTCCGGCAACCACCGCAGCAACGCCTCCGGAAATCTGCTGTATGGAGGTAGTGACCGCGTTGAACGAACCCCGTTGCGTGATCGACGGCACGGAAGAGATCAGCGCCTGAAAGGGAATCATGCGCGAGAAAATGCCAAGAAACATGAGAACGTTGACTGCGATCACCGTCGCTAACGAGACCGGACCCAAGTGGGTGTAGATCACCACCATCACCGAGGTCACGATCGAACCAATCAGGAACATGCGAAATTTACCCAGCGAATCCGCCGCCCGACCCACCAATGGTCCGATGACCACGGTGCACAAACCGGTCACCAGATAAATGGTCGGCAAGCTGTGCTGATCAATGGCGAGGTTGTTGACGGTAAATGCGGTGCTGAAAGGCATCAACATGAAGCCGCCGGTGGCCAACAAAGTCATGGTCAGGAACGACGTCAGATACCGCCGCTCGGTGACGGTGTGCAACAGGTGCATCACCGGACTGTGTTCCTGCGGCAACTTGAGATGTTCGGCAATGGGCCGCATTTTCAGCGCCACCACCAAGCCAGCCAGCACGCCCAAAACCACCAGGGCTAGAAACGGCGCATGCCAATTCCAGTGATTCGACAGATACAACCCGATGGGCAGACCGAGAATCTGGCTGCCGGCAAAGGCGGTCTGCACCACACCCATCACCCGACCGCGCTGCTGTGGCGCGAACAAATCCGTGGCAATCGCCATCACGATGGAACCGATCACGCCGCCGAACAAACCCGTGACGATACGCGCCAGCAGCAGGCTCTCGAAGCTGGTGGCCAGTCCGCACCACAGCGTGCCGACGATGAAGCCGCAGTAAAAGAACAGCAACAGGCGCTTGCGGTCGAAGCGATCGGCAAAGCCCGCCGTCAACAGGCCGGAGATACCGGCGCTGAAAGCATAGGCGGACACGACCAGACCGAATTGCTGAGGCGAGATCGACAACGCGGGCATGATGATTGCGCCCAGCGGCGACATCAGCATGAAGTCCAGAATCACGGCGAACTGCAGAAATGCCAGCGCGCCGATGACGAATTTCTGGTAGCTGGAGAAGCCAGGTGGGTCGGCGATAGCGGTGGTGTTCATGCAGTGCGCAGTCTGGATGTGGCAAAGACTGCACTGTAGACGAATTCGCGCCTGGAATATTTCCCTATTTGCATCGACGAACAACTGCACGCTCGAATCGGCCCGCATCAGCCAATCTCAGGCCTATGCCGCTGCAGCGCCGATTGCCAGCTGCTGATGGAACTCAGCACTGCTATCTGAAGACTTACTGCCCCAGGTTTCCAGCAGCCGCAGCCGACGCATCCATACCTTGCTGCTTGGCAAGCCTGGTGCGCCGCTTGGCTTCCTGCACCTCCAATTGATCGGGCGTTAGCAGCATGATGTCGAACAAGCGGCGCGCGATAGGTGCAGCGACCTGAGAACCAAAGCCACCATTTTCAACGATAACGGATACTGCAATCTTGGGTGCGTCTATCGGCGCAAATGCAACAAACCAGGAATGGTCGCGCTTGCTCTTGGCCAGCTGCGCGGCATTGTATTGACCGCGCCCCAGACTGAATGCCTGCGCCGTACCGGTTTTTCCAGCAGCGGCATAAGGCGTATCAATAAACGACGCCCGGGCAGTGCCCTCTTTATTGACAGTCGCCTCATGCATTGCATTGATGATGACACCCCAATTGCCGGGATCATTACTTTGAGCATCAGTAAGTGGTCGCGGTGCCGGCTCACGCACTTCGTTGGTTACGGCATTACGCACCGAGTGAATCAACTTGGGCTGGAAACGCTTGCCATGCATGGCGATGGCGGACACCGCACTGGCAAGCTGGATGGGCGTAACGCTCAAATCACCCTGACCGATGGCGATATTGACCGTATCACCCAAACGCCAGCCTTGCCGCTCCTTATCTTTAAATACGCTTTTTCGCCAAGTGGAGGAAGGCAGGAGAGCTTTCTTCTCACCCTCAATATCGATGCCGGTGATGGCGCCAAAACCGAAGGTGGCGAGATAGTCATGAATACGATCGACGCCCAGCGTGCTGGCCAGGCTGAAGAAATACACATCGCAGGATTCCGCAATGGCTGCGGTCATATCGACCACGTCATGACCGTTTTTCTTATCCAGCTCGCGCCAGGGCCGCAACACATTCGGCAGTGTGAAATATCCGGGACATAGCTTGGTGTCCTCTGGCGTAATGACGTTGTAGTACAAACCGGCCATGGCCATGAATGGCTTGATGGTGGACCCCGAGGGATAAGTCCCCTGTATTGCGCGGTTGTACATGGGACGCTCGGGATTCAAATATAGGTCGCGATACTGCGCCTGCGACAAACCACGCCCGAATAGGTTGGGATCGAATCCCGGCGTACTGACCAATGCCAGTACTTCACCGTTGTTGGGATCGATGGCGACCACTGCGCCCCGCTCTTTACCCAGCATCTCCTCGGCGGCCTTCTGCAATCGCTCATCAATGGACAGATACAGATCATTGCCCGCCATCGGTTCCTTGCGAACCAGATCAGGCATGCCCGTGCCCAATTGATCGACACGACGCCCCTGCGCGTTCACCAGCAATTGCTGGTAGCCGGCCTTACCATGCAGCTCGACTTCGTAGCTCTTTTCAATGCCGGACTTACCCACCAGCACCGAACCGGCATATTCAGAGTCGTCGAAAACTTTTTGATCGTCTTCACTGATGATGCCGACGTAACCGAGAGCATGCACACCGCTGGAACCTAATGGGTAGTAACGGCTGAGACGCGGCTTGATTTCCACGCCAGGAAAATCCTGTTGATGCACGGCGAAACGCGCCAGCTCCTCTTCATTGAGCGACAGTTTCAACGGCATGGCTTCAAAACTGCGCCGGCGCCTGATATCGCGCTTCAAATTATCGACATTGCCGCGATCCAGCAGATCGAGCGCCGCCAGACCCTTGAGGGCGGCATCGAGATCGGGCACTTGTTCGCGGGTGATTTGCAACTGGAACGACGGCGAATTCAACGCCAATGCCACACCATTGCGGTCGTAAATCAGGCCGCGACTGGGCGGCAGCGGTTCAATGCGCACACGATTGCCTCGCGCCTGCTCGGCAAAATAGTCGTAACGTACAATCTGCAACCAAATGAGCCGCGCAATCAGCGCAAAGATACCTATCGCGATGCAGATTGTGGCCACCAGGGCGCGCTGCGTGAACAGGCGCGTTTCTGCTTGATGATCTTTAATGCGTTGCCCGCCAATCATGACTGCTGCGCGCGTGCATCGACACCGGCTACCGGCATAGACCCGATCACATTTATCAGATCGCCTGATTCAAAACGCATTAGCGAGAATCCTTGCTCTGGAAGTAATACGTGGTTTTTTTATTTGGCGCGGCTTTATTCGACTATCCGGGGATTCTCGGCATGAGCTCATTACGATCATCGGCGCGTAACTCAGGCCAATCGTTTGTGTGTGCTGTCACTACCCCCAATGCATCCCGCAGCTAGAATTACGAAATTTTCTCGTCGACACAAACGACGATAACTTGGCCCCATCCCCAATTTTTCTCATGACCATCCCTGTCGTTGGACCTATGTCACTAAAAGTGGCGGCGCGCCATCATTTAAATGCTCAGTGGCAATTCCGATGATTCTTTGCAAGCGCCGACAGGCGTGCACCGGCAGGCCAAACGCAGCGCCGGACAAGTCATCCCTATGCCGATTTCATGTATTCGGCGCACGCAACGTGCGCCTTACTTAAGCTCGACCAAACTATTTCAGGTCTTTGCCGTTGTCAGTGTCGGCTTGTAGTAGTTGGCGGGATTCACGCGATCCAGGCAGTTGTCCTCGACAATGGCATCTTCCGGCTGACGATCGAAGGTCAGAACGGCATCCCATGGTTGCGTGAAAGTCGCCGGATCGTCGATATGAATGCGCGCTTCCAGCTTATTAGCATCGAGCAAGCGGAAAGTTTCGGTGAGCTTCATGTCTTCGCTATGCGGCAGACCGGTGGAATCCAGCGACACCTGTTCGCGTACACCGATGGCCGTCGCCACCAAGGCATTGCCATCCCACTTGCCGGAGGTGCGACCGTAGAAAAACGGCCCATCGAAGTCCGGCAATTCCCTGCCCATCTCCACCACGCGCACGTAGCGATTCCACTGGAACATAAACACTACGCGTTCGTCGGACACACCGATCTGGAATGGCCAACCATTCTCGATCAACGTACGCGGTTCACCCGGCGGTTTGCACTTTAGGGTGTTATCCCACGAACGATCGCCTTTAGCCGTGGCTGCAATGCGTTCGTCGTATAGCTTCTGTGCCGTAGCGGTTAGCGGCGGCGCCTTACCATCGACAGTTTTAAGCGCCGTGATCGGCGCACTCAATTTCCATACGCCGTTGAAATCCGTTTGCTTAATGGCAATAGGCTGGGTGTCCTCGATTTTCTTGCAGCCGGTGAGCGCCAACATGGCCGCACAGACCGAGGTCAGCAGGGTTCGATTCAATTGTTTCATTGCTGCCCCTGTCACTTTTTGCCTTCAGCGTAGTCCGGGCCGAACATGTCGTTGCCGTCCTCGCAAACTTGTTCAAGATAGTCACCCGGCTTGCCGAAGCTGTAGACGGTGCTCAGGTTGTAAGGCTTCATGCCCGTGGCCGGATCGTCGAAGCTCAATTCATGCTGCAGCTGAGTATTGTTGTTGATCTTGGTGAAGCGCTCCACCACATGCAGCGTCGGCGTCACCATGACGACGGTGTTCTTAAAGTATTCGGTAGGCTTGGGCAGCTTCTGTCCCAGTTCCTGGGTGGGCTGGTCGTAAATGTCCTTGCCCGGCTGATGATGACCATCACCCGCGTAACCGAAAGTGCCCATCAGAGCCACGGTATCCACCACCAATGTATTGCCTTGCCACTTGCCTACTGAATGTCCGCCATAAGTCGGCTTCACATCCTTGGGATGTTCCTTGTTGAGATAGATACGGCGCACGCGCAGATCATCGCCGCGCACCCAGGTGATGACATTGTCGGTTTGAAAGATCTGCCCACCGGAAATGGTCACGCCCGGATCGACCAGACATAGCAGCGCCAACTCATACTTGGAATCCATCTGCGGACCGGGACGCGTCGAACCGGCAAAGGCGTCTTCCCCTGGCGCACGCCCACCACCGCTCCAATTGCCGCGTAAATCATGCGGATCGCTGGACGCACTTGTAGCAGGACCCTGCTGACCTCCCGGCCCACCCGGTCCCATACCACTCATACCGCCCATGCCACTGAGGTTGCCGCCTACAGGACCCAGGCCACGCGCAATGTCCTGATGACCCTGCGGCACAGCATCGAGGTCTTCCGGTTTTACCTGCGAAATCTGCGCGGTCAACGGCATGGCCGCCAACACCAGCGCACCGGCTATCGCACTAAGAACGGCAGCGCGAACCCCGATTGGATATTTCATGATTGAATATTTCATGCTGGCCTCAGAACTTCAGTTGCTTGCCGTCCTTGAACACGGCCATGAATTCGCCACGCTTGCTGCCGTCGCGATAAGGCGCGACCACAATTTTCACCTTATCGCCGGTCTTGAGCGTGCGGCCATTCCAGCCGTTACGCGCCATGCTATTAAGACCCGGACCTTCCAGCTCATAGGTGTCGGAACCGCCCTTGCCGTTCGGGACATCGACATAGATCCAGGCATGCGGATTGGCCCAGTTGAAGCTCTTGACCGTGCCATTCATTTCGTAGGGCTTGCTGCGATCAAAGGCAGCCGCCGAATGATGTGCATGCGCAACGGCAGCACACATCAACATAGTGGCCGCCAGCCATCTGAAATACTTCATGGACTACCCCCTTAACTCGAACAAGCCGATTGGCCAATTTTTTCTAATGGCAGACTCGACTCTAAATCGTGATCACGATGCAGATTGAGAGTCGCCGCAAGCCCCAAGAATACCCAAGACTCGTTAGTCCAGCACCACTTATGCTGCAGACGGCACAACTGACAACACCAGTAACATATTTACCCAACCAACCTTACTCCAGATTCGCCGTATGAGACTGTACTGGTTTTATTGGAGCTACTTCGGCAGGGAAAATGCTTGCCATCCAGGCAACCGGCCAAGGTTGTCTTAAAGCTTTTTATGCAGCTGAGTCGGGCATAAAACCCGACCTACAAGGGCGCCCGGAACGCCATCATCAATAAAAACATTGCGCGCGCACTGATTGACCGGTAATTCGTCCGACGCACATGAGTGAGCGCCCCACGCGAGCTTGACAAGCAACTACTCAGCTTCTCCAGGATAGCGATGGGTCGCACGATACAGGCGCGCGCCATCTGCCTTGACGGCATAGAAAAGCACTGCCTCGTTTGCGCTACTTCTATGGGGATGCACCACCACCGTGATCTGGTCGCCCTTTTTAAAGGTGGTCCGTTTCCAGCCCATGCCAACCATGATTTCGAGACTGGAAACCTCAATATCCAAGGTCTTTACGCCAGTCGGGTCTGTGACGTTGGCGCCGGTTACGACGATCAGGTGACTGTGCGGATTCTGCCATCGATACTCCTTCACCACGCCCTGGTAGGTGAGGTTCTTGGTCACATCGAACATCTCGCGGGAATGATGCGCTTGGGATGCAGAAGTTACAGCTAACAGCGTACCCACAGCGAGCAGCACACTTAGAATTATTTGCCTCGTCCTCATCTGCTCTCCAGTTGCTAATTTCCGTGAAGGGACGTTTTCCACCTGGATGACTACGGCTAACAACCCTAGAATTGCGGCGTTTGCTCGCAGGCGCAAACGACGATAACTTGGCCCCATCCCCAGTTTTTCTCAGGACTGCCCATGACACTGAATGTCGTCTCGATGAATGCCCTGCGGGCCTTCGAGGCAGCGGCGCGCCATCTCAGCCTCACCCGCGCGGCGGATGAACTGTGCGTCACACAGTCAGCGGTAAGTCACCAAGTCCGTACCTTGGAAGAACAGCTGGGCGTAAGTCTGTTCCGACGCAGCACCAAGGGTTTGATCCTCACCGATGAAGGACAGGTGCTGGCGCCCACCCTCATCGACGCCTTCGCCAGCATTGAACGCATGTTGAATGCAGTCAGCGCCGAAGGTCCAATGGAGATCGTGAACCTGGGGGTGGTCGGTACTTTCGCGGTGGGTTTCTTGTTCGAACGCTTGAGCAAATTCCGCACGCAGTATCCGCGCATCGATCTGCGCATCATGACCAATAACAACAAGCTCGATCTATGGAGCGAGAGCCTGGATCTGGCCATCCGCTTCGGTGATGGCGCCTGGCACGGCGTTGAAGCACTCAAGCTGATGGACGCGCCCATGGCGCCGCTCTGTTCGCCCAGCCTTGCGGCTGAACTCATCAAGCCGACGGACTTGGCACGATACCCACTGCTGCGCTCCTATCGCTCGCAGGATTGGCCTAACTGGTTGAAGGCCGCCGGCGTGACCGGCCTGGTGGCGCGCGGCCCTTTGTTCGATGCTTCGCCGCTGATGATCCAGGCGGCGATACATGGCGAAGGCATCGCGCTGGCGCCGCCCATCATGTTTCGGCGCGAGCTGGAAGACGGCCGCCTGGTGCAACCTTTCGATCTGACTGTGGATGTCGGGTCATACTGGCTGACGCGCTTGATATCGAAGCCACTGACACCCGGCATCAAGGCTTTTCAGGATTGGCTTGTGACCTGTGCGCGCAATCACAGTGCAAAGCCAATGGATATGAGCCAATGAAGCAGCGCGCAGCCACGCGGTCTTCGTCAGCTGTAAATTGCCATTGCAGCCACCGGCTCGTGAAGGTGGCAACCTTAGTGAAAGTTCTGCTTAACTGCATGGGTTTGAATCAATCCAGCTATCCGACGCCAAGCCAGCACAGGCCACTCGGCAATATTCGACCATGCCTCCAGCAATGAAACGTTTGTTGTTATTTTGGGGAGAAGTGCTGCGTAACCCGCGCCGCGTCGGTTCACTGGTTCCGTCGGGTCAAGCGCTGGGCGGAGCAGTGGCGAACACCGTCATGGAGACCACGCCCGGCTACGTTGTTGAGATCGGTGCTGGAACCGGCGCAATCACCGGCGCGCTTGCAAAAATCAGCCATCACTTCGCTGCCTTTTCCATTGTCGAGAAGTCGCCGCGCATGGCCGGCATGTTGGCGCGCCGCTTCCCACAAGCGCAAATCATTGCCGGCTGCGCCTCGCTATTGAGACAAACATCCTTTCCCAATGACTTGCCGCTGACCCTCGTATCCTCGCTGCCGTTTCGTTCGCTGCCGCGCTTCGAGCATGAAGAAATTACGCGCATGATCGAGCAACTCGGACGCCATGAAGGCGGCTTTCGATTCATTCAATATAGTTATTTGCGTGGTGAACCGTTTCAGATCAATACGCCGGGCTTGCAGTGGCGCCGCAGGAAAATGATCATTGCCAACGTGCCGCCAGCGACCATATGGATATTACAAAGGAATCATCGTTGAACGAAAAATGGGCTGCCTTTAAAAAACTTCGCTTGTCCGCAGCACTTCGAGCGCGCTTCGCCCTATTCGTAGCAGTTCTCACCCCATTGTGCGTTTGGCCATTGACCGACGCACAACTGGCAAGTCCCTGGAACATCGCGGGCTGGGCGCTATGCACAGCACTGTTCGCAGCCAGCCTGCCCAAACGCTTGGCCATCTGGAGCGCCTGGGCACAGTTGCTGGTGCTGCCCATGACCATCGGCTGGGTGGGCGCGGTGGTGGTATCCGGCGCCGGACCTTCAGTGGCCTCAACAGCTTCCATTACCGCCGGTGCATTTCGTGAGGTACTCACAGCCGGCCGACTCGCGCTCGATCGACCCATATTCGTCCTTGTCGTGATTCTGTCGCTGGCTTCCATTATCTGGGCCATACGCGCAGTACGGACGATGCCAGATGCCTTACCAAGGTGGGCAACGCCGATCACTCTATGTTGCATGTTGGCACTGTCCATAACCGCGATGGACGCCATGGGCTTGCATAGCCTGGCGCGGCTCGCGACGCCCGAATCCAAAGTATCGGTGCCCTGGCTGTCGCATCTGGAAATATTCAAAGAAGAAACCAACCAATTATTAAGCTGGCTTGCCAACGGCAACACGACATCGAACCAGACCAGCCGAACCGTCAGCGCTGCTCCCCATCTATTCGACATGGAGCCTGGCCTCGCCGTGTTTATGGTGGGTGAATCACTACGTGCCGACGCGTTGATTCAACCGCATCGCGGCCCCTGGTCGGATGAATTGCTCAAGCGCCTGCAGTCGGGTCTCGGCGTGCGGCTAAACGACGCCTGCAGCGGCGGCAATGCCACATTTGTTTCCGTCCCCAGATTGCTGACAGCGGTCGACGTCAGCGACGAAAAAGGCGCTGCCGAAAACCCCACCATCCTGGCCCTTGCGCATGCGGCGGGAGCCAAAACAGCCTATATCAACAATCACGAAGTATGGGTTGTGCCGGAACTTGGGCATGACTTCATGTTGAAGACTTCTTCGATGCAAATTAATACTTACGATGAAGTGGCCATAGATGCCATGTCTGAATTCGTCGCACGCACCCCGGCACGCAGCAAGGCGGTGCTGGTGCATTTTTACGGACAGCACTTCAACTACGAGGATCGCTATCCAAAGAACCTGTTTCCGCCCGAGCCAGGCGGGCTCAGCGATGATGCGCTATTTGAACTGAGATACGCACGCGCCGCAGAGAATGGCGCACGCGTTCTGGTGCTGGCAGCGCGCGTTCTGGATACGCAGACAGAGCCGGCTTTTCTGATTTTTACCAGCGATCACGGCGAGAACCTGCCCTCGGACAAAACCGGTAAGCGCTTACATGCAGGTGCATTCGTTGGCCGCTATGACACCACCGTACCGGCGCTGGTGCTCTGGAATGCCGCCTTCGCCGCCATCGGCCGCGCACAACAATTGGCACCACTGCTTAAAGCCACGGGACTGATAGCGCATCGCGATGTGGCAAATGCCTGGCTACAGTTGGCCGGCATGCATGACGCGCTGACGGTCACCGCCGATCCTAAAACCTACGGCGCATCGGGCTTGGCATCACAAACGACCAATAGCATCGCCTGCTCGCAGCTGCCGCCGTAATATTTCCAGCAGGCACCGTACCGACGCAGCTCCGTAAGCCCTGCCGGACGGCATGGCTTACACATTCCAAAAACTTCAGCCCGAAATTGAATGGTGCTCTGCGTAATTTTGTTCTAGCTGTGCGATCGAAAGTTATAGCTCATCGAATTCGAATCTTGCATGCAGCCGATTTGCAACGATTTTACGGTTTCGAAAATAACCAACACCCATACGCTCTGCTTTTAGAAGAGTTAAAGGATCTTGTTTTCGTGACCTTCTCGCTGACAAGATAGCCCCTCGGCACAGCCTGCAGCTCCCAGCCAAGACAGCGACGACGCATTACCTGGCGCGATGATTCAACTCATATAACTTTGGCACCGCTCTGGAGATCAATATGTCCGACCCTACGCACTCGAAATTTTCGCGCCGCCATTTACTACAAGCCGGCGCACTGGCAGGCGCTGGAATGGCGCTTGGTAACACCTCGCTGGCGGCAGACTCAGCGACTCTACCGCTGATCACCAAGGCGATTCCGTCGACCGGCGAAAAGATGCCCGTCATCGGCATCGGCACCAATTCGTTCCGCGATGCCAACTACGACGAGTTAAGTGCCGTATTGAAACGCATGCAGGCAATGGGCGGCTCGTTGATCGACACCGCCGCATCCTATGGCGAGAGCGAAGGCGTGATCGGTCGCGTACTCGCTGATCTAGGCATACGCAACAAGATGTTCATCTCTACGAAGTTCAACGCCGCCGGCAAGGGCTTCGGTCAGGACACTATAGCGGGCAAAGAAAGCTTCGAACGTTCGCTGGAACGCCTCAAGGTCAAGAGCGTGGATTTGCTCGAAGTGCATCGTCTCGATGGACTGGACGATCTGATGCCGGTGATGCAGGAGTACAAGAAAGCCGGAAAGATTCGCTATCTCGGCGTGACCACCTTCAACAACAACGAGCACGAGCGCATGGCCGAAGCGCTGCGCAAGTATCCGCTCGACTTCATTCAAATCGACTATTCGCTGTCGAATCGCAAAGCGGCCGAAGTCGTCTTCCCCATCGCCGCGGAACGCAAAGTGGCGGTGATGATCAATGTGCCGCTGGGCGGACGTCGCGGCTCATTGTTCCAGGAAGTCGGCAGTCGCGAGTTGCCGAAATGGGCGGCGGATTTCAACGCCGCCACCTGGAGCCAGTTCTTCCTCAAGTATGTGGTTTCGCATCCCGCCGTGACCTGCGCAATTCCGGGCTCCACCCAGCTCAAACATCTGGAAGACAATCAAGCCGCCGGTCTCGGTCGCTTGCCTACCGCTGCCGAACGCAAACGTATGGAAGAGTTCTGGGATAGCAAAGCCTAGTGCCGCAATAGAGATGCCACCAAGGGGCTCGACAACGAACCCCTTGCAACTTGCCGGCGTGACTCTCCGGCATGACCATGCCGCTCAAACAAATTTGAGTTGGCTGATAACTACTCAGGCAACACTTGCAGAAGCAAGATTTACTTGCCAACATGTTTATCGGTGTCGTGATCGAGCGAAGCATACTGGAGGCTATCAAAGCCGCAATGCCTATCACTCGAAATCCCTGATCAGCTAAAAGCCGGGGGCTCGGACGACACAACACGGATTTAAGGATTGAACGAGTAGTAAATGTTTAGAAGACTGTTTGGAAGGGACACTGCCCAGTGGCTACCCATCGCCAGAGCAGGTGACAAATCAGCGCGTATCGAACTGGGTGGCGGCTCCGGCCTTTGCTCGCAAATCGTCAACGTGTTTTTAGCAGCGATGTACGCCGAAGCCCATGGCTATCAAGCCTATCTGGACGAATCTGTGGCGCTCATGCGTCACCGCACCTGGCCCAGCTTCTGGAAACGCTACTTCATGCCGGTGGGTGTCGACCGCCCTCTGCCCGATCCAATCAATTTATTTTTCACTCCACCCACGTTGGAGTTTTCCAATCAACCCACCATCAATATTCCATCGCTCAGCTTGGTTGGCGATGCACTGACGGTCAAGCAAACCCTTTACAACCGCTATATTCGGCTTCAGCCCGCAGTCGCCGCTACGATTAATAAGAGAATCCGGCGACTCAAACTGGAAGATGGGTATATCTCATGCAAATTCCGCCGCGGCGACAAATACATTGCCGAGGCACATCCACCCGTTGGCCTGGACCAGTATCTGGAAGCGCTGGATCCGCTGATGTCGGATGGAACCTGTCTCTATGCAGCAAGCGACGACTATCGATGCGTTGACGAACTCAGAGAAGCCAGACCTCATTGGAACATCAAGAGCCAGCCGTCGAAGCCCACTGGATTTCAATCTCATGAAGTTAAAACGTGGAAACCCAAATATCTCCACGAGCATGTAATGGATGCGCTGACTGAAATACAAATCATGGCTGATTCACGCATCCATGTCGGATTACTGGGCAGCAATGTGTGCCATGTGGTGGCCTACATGCGACTGGGCAAGGACAACTCCACCTTCATCAGTCTGGACTACCCTTTCCCACAAGCAGTGAATTGAACCCAACTCGATCGTCGCATTGATACTGCAAAGGGGTTCAATACTGCCCCTTTACAACTTATGGCCTGGCAACCTACGGCAACTTCTCCCAAACAAACACCGTGCTGGCAACCTGCCCATCACTACGCTTGGCCGACGGCGTGGTCAGCGACAAATGTCCTGCAGCATCGAAGGAGTAGTAGCGCTTTGCGGCCTGCCCTGCTTGAGCTTGATTGAGATTGCCGTCCTGCTGATGAATCACATAGCCCTCTACAGGCATGAGCTTCCAGGTGCCGAAGTAACTGGAGAAACCATCGCTACTACCTGCGGGTGATTTATCGCGCCCGGTACGAATGATCTGCACCGACAGACGGCCATTGGCGGCATACACCAGCTGGCCATCGGCCGCACCACGTACCGCTGGCGTCTCTGCGCCAGTAGCAGGATCGCGATCATGAATCGCAATCAGTTTCCAGGTGCCGATAAAATTGTTCGCCAGACTCTCACTTAACGGCGGCGCATTGATGGGCGGCACACGGTAGTGCGTAGCTTGTTCGTATGCATAGGCATAGCCAATGATGCGCGACTCATCCCAGGCGCGACCGAGAATCTGCAAACCCACCGGCAAGCCATCGATAAAACCATTCGGCACCGACAACGCCGGCCACTGCAACATGCTGCCTACGAAAGTCAGACTGCTACCCAGTGCGGTAACGCCGCCTTTTGGATTAGCTTCGTCGGACATCAACTGCGTGTTGCGATCGCCATTACGCGCCGGCAATTGTGCCCAGGTGGGGAATACCAGCGCATCGACCTTGGCCGCAGTCATCGCGGCCATAAATGCATCGCGAAACTTCTGTTCATTGCGACGACCTTCCACCGTGGCTGGATCTTGCTCTGCAGGCGGCGCATCCACTGCGGCCTCATGCGCGGCTTGATGCAATGGATGCACCAGTTTTGCATCGGCCAACGCTTTCACTGAGTTGTAAGGCACGCCGGGATGCGCCGCAAACCAACGTGTGATATCGGCTTTAAAACTGGCGGGGGTTTGCGGCGGACGCGCAATGCTATCGAGTTCGGGCACGACAACCGGATCGATGATCTTCGCACCGGCTGCTTTCAATTCGGCCAGTGTCTTTTCGAAGTTGGCAATGATGCGCGGATCAGTAACGGTGGCATTGAACACCTGACGCAACACACCGATGCGTGCGCCTTGCAACGCATCGGGCTTGAGTGCCTGACGATAACTCGATGCGATATGCCCTTTGGCGCGCTCGGTGGCAGCATCGTTGGCATCGAAGCCGACAATCACATCCAGCAAGGTGGCCATGTCACGCACGCTGCGCGCCATCGGACCTGCGGTATCGCGCACGCCATCCAAGGGCACCACACCGGTACGCGACACCAATCCCACCGTGGGACGCAAGCCCACCAATGCGTTATGCGCCGAAGGCATGCGTACCGAACCACCGGTATCGGTGCCAATACCCACCACGGCAAAATTGGCGGCCAGCGATGCACCCGTGCCGCCCGAAGAGCCCCCGGTGGCATACAGCGTGTTGTAAGGATTGCGCGCGAATCCGGATAGCACCGAATTGATATTGTCGCCACCGCCACGCGCAAATTCGGATAACGAAGTCTTGGCAATGATGATGGCGTGCGCCGCCTTGATCTTCGCCGCCAAGGGCGCATCAGTGGGCGGACGATAATTTTTCCAGCCCTGAAAGCCATTGGTCATCGGCATGCCCGTGACATCGATGTTGTCCTTGATGACCACTGGAATGCCCCACAGCAAACCGTCCGGCAACTTGCCCTTGGGCAGGGCAGCAAGCTGCTTGTCCAGCGCATCGGCTTCTTGCAATGCTGCGGGATTGATATTGATGACGGCATTCAACACCGGACCGCGTTGATCGTAAGCGGCTATGCGATCCAGATGCGCCTGCACGATGTCGCGTACGCTGACCTTGCGCTCTGCCAGGGCGCTATGCAGCGACTCGATGGAGGATTCTTCAATGGGGAAGGTGGCGGCCTGCGCTTGACTGATCAATAGACATGCACTGTATAACCAGCCCCAAGCACCTGCCCTGATTGCACGCATCTGTCACTCGCTTGTTTGCCTGCACACGTTATGTTTTGCAGACGCATCGCAACTTGAGACCCCTACCAAAGCAAGCAAGCCAATGCAGATCTGCATGAACCGTTGTAGGTCGGGTTTTACACCCGACTCTTAAGAATGTCGGGTATAAAACCCGACCTACAAAAACACTTCATAGGTAGGGCTATCGCGCTCCCGCCCGTCGTCTACTGGCATACATTTGCAAATACGAGCCAACGATGAGCATCACGCGACGCAACTTCGGAAAATTATTGGGCAGCGCCGCCGTGGCGGAATTGGCCATCAGCAGCTGGCCCAGCTATGGCAAGTCAGCAGCCGGCTTTGCCGATGCCAGCGCCAACCCACTGACCTCGAAGAGCCTCACCGAAGTGTCGAAGATGATTCACGACCGGACGGCAACATCAAAGCAACTAGTGCAGGCGATGCTGGATCGCATCAACGTGTACAACCCGAAAGTTAATTGCTACATCACCGTGATGGCGCAGGAAGCGCTGGCACAGGCCGAACAGCTCGACGCTGAAGCGGCAGCAGGCAAGTTCCGGGGTCCCTTGCATGGCATTCCCATTGCGCTCAAAGACAACATTGATACCGCCGGCATTCGTACCACTGCGGCCAGCCCGATGTTCAAGGATCGCATTCCCGATGCAGATGCCGAGGTCGTGACCAAACTGAAAGCGGCCGGCGCGGTGATGATCGGCAAGTTGAATCTTCATGAGTTCGCACTGGGTTGCACCGGCGACATCTCTTACTTCGGCCCCTCACGTAATCCCTGGAATCTGGGCAATGTCACCGGCGGTTCTTCTGCCGGCTCCGGCGCTGCAGCCGCAGCAGATCTGGCATTCGGCACACTGGGCACCGATACCGGTGGCAGCATTCGCGTGCCCGCCGCATGGTGCGGCATTGTCGGACTCAAACCCACCGTAGGCCTGGTCTCCATTCGCGGCATCATTCCCTGTTCGGCCAGTCTCGATCACTGCGGACCGATGGCACGCACCGTCGAAGATGTGGCACTGATGCTCGGACCGATGGCGGGTTACGACCAACTCGACATCTTCAGCGTGCCCAGCACGCCCAAGGACTATGTGCAGGAGATGCAGCAATCAGTCGCAGCCTTCCGCCTCGGCACGCCGCAATCCTTCTACGATCATCTTGATCCAGAGATAGAAGCAGCGGTTAAAACCGCACTGGGCGTGTTGAGCAAATTGACCGCAGGCATTACTTCCAGCGCACCGCTATGGGATGGGCTGACGGGCGCGGGCATGGGCGACGCCGACTTCTATCATCACGACTTGATCGAGAAGTATGGCTTGAACTACATGCCGCCCATCAAAGCTCGCTTCGAGAAGATGGAAAATCCACCTGCAGGTACGCAGATCCAGACCGCCGCCGATGCGGCACGCTCGAAACAGATGTTGATGGCCACACGTCGCCAGATCAATGCCAAGTTCAAGGACTTCGATCTGGTGGTAGTACCCACCACCCGTTTCAATCCCCCCACGATCAACGACTCACTGGCGCGCGAAGCCGTCGGCGCCGCGGCCGCCAACACCAAGATCTACGATTGGTTCGGCGCCACCAGCGGCTGCGCCAACACCGCGCCCTTCGATGCCTATGGCACTCCTGCTATTTCACTGCCCTGCGGCTTCACGAAAGATGGCTTGCCCATCGGCTTGATGATCGCCGGCCCGCACTTCTCGGAAGGCAAGGTATTGGCGTTGGCCTATGCCTATCAACAAGCAACCCAGTGGCATCTGAAGAAGCCACCGTTATCGCCGGCCACACCAGTCCCACCGATTCTTGAAGGTAAAGCACCGGCTAAAGCGGGATCTTGATAGTGCTTGATGGGGCTTGATGATCTCTTTCTTATCTGTGGAAGAATGAGCCGATTGATTCCCTCCTCCGTTCCACGGGGGACGACTGCATGGATGCAGGAGGTAGAGCAACGCAGGAGCAGTTGCCGAGGGTCAGGGTGGGGGCAATGAGCTGGTAATAAATTTCACAGACACGCAGCTGTCCTCAGAATCGATCTCAAGCTTGATAAGCCGTGACACAAACACTTGGCTATCACTGCAAGCAGGCCAAGTAAAAGCGCTAAACCATCCTCAGCGCCAACAATTCCCATTAGACACGACGCATTCGGCGCATACTCGCAGACCCTATGCGAGCCAAGCCAAACAATGAAAATATGGGTCGATGCCGATGCCTGCCCCAATGTCATCAAGGACATTCTGTTCCGCGCCGCGGAGCGTGCCCGCATCGAACTCACACTGGTGGCAAATCAGGCCATGCGCCTACCGCCGTCGCAATTCATTCGCTTCATGCAAGTACCCGCCGGTTTGGATGTAGCGGATAAACGCATCGTTGAATTGATGCAGTCCGGCGATCTGGTGATCACCGCCGATATTCCTCTGGCTGCCGCAGTCATCGACAAGCAAGGCGTCGCGCTCAACCCGCGTGGTGAGCTGTACACTCCGGACAACATTCGCGAACGGCTATCCATGCGCAATTTCATGGATGAGTTACGCAGCGGCGGCGTCAACACCGGCGGGCCGCCTACATTCACAGCGAAAGACAAACAACAGTTTGCCAATAAATTGGATGCCTGGTTGGCGAAGCGGAAAGTGTGAGTGCCGATCGTCACAAATAGGATGGCGCATTCTTGAATGCGCCCTACCCGCCTACTTCGGCAGCTACAAGCACGCCTTCGATGTAGGGTGGATTAGCGGGTCCTCAGCGTAATCCACCAGCAACAATTTTCATTTGATGACTTGAATACTTTCGGCGCACACCAGGTGTATGCCCTGCGCAATCCAACACTTATTGGAACATCCACAAGTCGCTGAGCTTGTAGCGTGAGCCGGCCGCATCCCAACCATAGCCGCCGAACACCCAGAGATGATCGTCGGCATCGATCCAGCCGGAGGCCACCAGGCGCGCACCGGGTGTGTTGGCTGAATCGCCCACATTGATCGTTCCATAAACACCATGGGCATTACCGGTGCTTGAGCCCTTCACCCAGGTCCATTGTTGGGTACCCAGGTCATACATCCATAGATCGTTCAAATCATTAGGGACACCGGAACCGTCCACACCATAGCCACTGAACATCCAGTAACGACCGGCGCTGTCCACCCAGCTGATGGCACTGTAACGATCGCCCGGCGTGTTGTTCGCCGCGGGCAGTCCCTGCGTGCCATAGATGCCGGTTTCCCCAGTCGTCGCAGCGCCGTTCAACCAGGTCCATTGATGAGTGGTTAAATCCCACGACCATAGATCGTTCATGGCGCCCTCATCACCCACGGAGTCGTCGCCATAACCTGCGAACAGCAATAGCTGATTCACGCCATTGGTTGCACCGGTTGCATTGATACGCCCACCCGGCGAGTTCGTCGCTGACGCTACGCCGCGTGTGCCATAGACGCCCGCGACATTTGCAGCACTCGATCCACCCTCCCAGGTCCACCAGCCACTGACAGGATCGTAAGACCAGATGTCATTGAGAAGGCCGGCCGTGCTTGTTCCGCCAAACATCCAGAATCGGCCGGTGCTATCCAGCCAACTGACCGCGGCCAGTCTTGCACTCGGCATGTTGCTCGATGCAGCAACACCCAAGGTGCCAAACGTACCCCGCTCATTGGGATTGCTTGAGCCGGATATCCAGGTCCATTGATTGGTGTTTGGATCGTAGCGCCATAGATCGCCAAGTATTCCGGACACGCCGGGCGCATCGCTGTAGCCACCGAACAGCCAGAATTTACCGCTGGCATCCGTCCAGGTGACGCCTTCATGACGTGCACGAGGTTCGTTACTGCTCGCGGCAACATCCTGCGTGCCATAGTCACCCGCGCCATTTCTCGAGTTCGAGCCATGCATCCAGGTCCACATCTGCGTCACATGATCGTATTTCCACAGATCACTGAGATCGCCTTCTCCGCCGACACGGCCCGCACCACCGAACAACCATAGGTCGCCATTCGCATCTGTCCAGGTATGAGCACTGTTGCGAGGCGGCGGCACATTGCTGCTAGAAGCCACACCCTTGGTGCCGTAGTTGCCATTTCCACCTATGCTGTTCGGCCCTTTCACCCACACCCACTGACGTGCAGAACAGGCGATCTGCACGCTGCTCACATCGGCGGTCGCAATCGTGCCCGAACCATCGGTGACGCTGCAGATGAGTCCTGCGGGTTGCGCCGCAACGGTCAGGTTATAGGCAGTGCCTGTAGCCAGGCCGGTGGGCATGGAAAAGATAGCGGCATTCGCTGCAACTGAAACTTGTTCGCTGCCATTGGTGAGAATCAAACCGCCCGCAGTCAAACCACTGATCGAACCGCCCAGCGTGTAGGCAGTGACCGAGCAAGTGACATCGACGTCCACCACTGCGGCCGCCGGCATCGTGCCTGAGCCATGACTAACCGAACAGGTCATGTTCGTTGGCTGAGTAGTTACGGTGACGGAATAGCTCGCACCATAGGCCACTGCCGGCAAGGTGAAGCTGGTTGCGTTAGTGGAGATAGACAAGGTATCGCTGCCGTTCGCCAACACCAGACCGGCACGCGTAAGACCGGCAATGTTGCCGCCCACGTTGTATGACTGTGCAGAGCAAACCACCGCAACATTCGTGACATTGGCGGCCGGTATCGTGCCCGTGCCGGCACTCACACTGCAGGTCATGCCTGCGGGTTGCACCGCCACGGTGACGCTGTAAGAACTGGCAAAGGTTGCCGGTGTCGCAAACTGAAAGCTGGTTGCGTTCGCCGATAGGTTAAGCAACTCACCACCGTAAGCGAGCACCAAGCCACTGCTGATCAACCCACTGACCGTACCGCCCAGCGTGAAATCACGACCGGCGCAGGCCACCACGATACCCGTGACATCTGAGGTGCCCATGGTGCCCGCACCACCGGTTACTGCGCAGGCCAGGCCAGTCGGTTGAGTGGCCACCGTGACGGCATAGCTGCTGGTGGTCGCAACCGGCGCAGACATCGCAAAGGTGGTGGCGCCTAGCGCAATCGTCAGTTGATCCGTGCCATTGGCGAGCACCAACCCTGACTGTGTCAAACCGCTGATGGTGCCTCTGAGCGAATGCGCTTCCACCGCACAGGTCACCACCACATTGTTCTGATTGGCCGTTGCCATGGTGCCGCTGCCGTTGGCAACGCTGCAGATGAGTCCAGTCGGCGCGCTGCGCACGGCTACGGCGTACGCACTGCCGGAGGTCAACTGGTTGGCAAACACAAAGGTGCTGCTGCCCGCCGCCACACTCAAGGTGTCACTGCCGTTCTCGAGCACCAGACCATTGGCAGTCAGCCCGGTGACACTGCCGCCCAGACTGAACTTCGGATCTTCATGAACGTTCGATGATGAGCTGCAACCTGCCAGGAACAGAATAGAAAGTGCAGCGATGGCCTTGAGATACATGCGTGAAACGATGACGCGAGAAGCAGATGGCATAGCGACCGAGACTAGGAGTTATTCGGAACGCTAACCTATATTAGGATGACGCAGGATTTGTCATAGCGCGTCTCAGTTGCTGCAGATGGCGTAGATAGTTATCTAGTGCGGACCACCACCTGTTCAGCCTTCATAGTCGCAGCCACTTCACCGAAGGCATCCATACACCACACGACGATAAGATCAAGCCAGGAAAGGGCACGCAGATGAACGGCCTTTTTAGCTTAGCCGTAAGTTGCACCAATCATTCATCATGCTAGATGCAGCTTTTTTTGTAAGGATGATAATGAAGCAGCCTCTGTGCAATCCGCTGCTTGCATTCGATAACATTTCCTGATGCATTCGGCGTAGAAAATCGCGCGCTTTACGCAAACCAACTCAATGCACATAGCAGCGCCCTCAACCTCTTAACATTTCCTCGTGACATCTCATCCACGCATAGATAAGCTGGTAAGTAGGGACTAGGAACGGCAATATCTAGCGTTATGCCAAGAACGGAAATCAGGAATGAATATCGCAAAAGGCTTATGGCTGCTCCCGATCGGACTCCTAGCAGCATGCGGCGACGGCAACGAATCCTCGAGCAGCGCCCCGGCAATGTACTCAGTCAGCGTTACGGTGTCCGGATTGACCGGCACGGGACTGGTTCTGCAAAACAATGGCTCAAGTGACCTCGCCATCTCCAGCAACGGCGCAGCAACTTTCGCCACGCAAATTGCCAACGGCACCGCTTACAACGTAACAGTCAAGAGTCAACCAGTAGCCGAGCCAGCGCAGCTCTGTGACTTGGTCAATAACAATGGAAAGATCAACAACGCGGCTGTAACCAATATCGAGATCAAGTGCCGGACCGCAACCGGAAAATTTTTGTTCGCTGTGGAGCATTATGGCGCCATTGATATTTATAGCATCGACGCTTCAACCGGCGCACTGAGTCAGGCGCCATTTTCATTTAGGATCGATGAGCAATTAGTAGCCGCGTACGCCAATGCTTCATTTTTGTATGTTCTCAAAGGAGGGCATTACCTCTCACATAGTGGAATGTATGGAACCAACCCAACAGTGTCAGTGCTTGCAATCGACAGCAATACAGGCGGTTTGACCGAGGTGTCCGGATCACCCTATTCGGCCGGCGATTATTGGCCCCCAGACGAATTAGTATTTCATCCGTCTAAGAAATTCGCATACGCCATCAATGGTAGCCAGGTGCGGGGATATTCAATCGATTCCGTTACCGGGCAGTTCACAGCCACACCGGGTTCGCCGTATTCGGTTTCTCCTGCTGGATCTATTGGTTACGGAGGCGCGACCTTCACCTCGAATGGACGTTATTTGCATATCGTCAGAGCTGGCGCGGTCGATACATTTTCTGTAGATGATGCAACCGGTGCTCTCATCCTTGCCAGCTCGGTTATTTACAATGGCAATTCCGCCACGCAGCCCGTGCTTTCCAAAGCGGGGAATTTTCTATACTTTGGGTATACAACCTCTACTTACAAGCGAGCTCCTGTCGATGTAAGTTACTCCCAGTGGTTGACCGCTTATTCAGTTGACTCATCCACAGGCAATCTAAGTGCCGTCGCTGGCGTTCCCTACAACATTTATAATTCTGGCTACACCCTGTCCCCTTTAGCGATACACCGCTCTGGCGAATATATTTATCTGTTCAGTTCGGTATCTAGTGAACCAGGCAGTATCAGCGTATTTGCATCAGACAATAACACCGGGCAGCTGTCGGCAATTCCAAACTCGCCATTTGCAACAGGAGGAAATGGATTCTCTATCTCCCCAACTGGAAAGTTCCTCATGGTTGGATACACCGATACTAACAAAGGCATTAACGTTTTTGGCATTGATGCAGCCACAGGAACGCTCACTGCAACCACACCATCAGCGCCTACGGTAAGTGGAGTTTCTCCCTCCAAAATTGCATTCGATCCATCCGGCAATTTTGTGTACGTGTTGGACATGCCGTACCCCGGCAAGATATATGTATTCTCCATTGATGCCGAAACGGGAATGATGACATCCGTCAACAGCTATCCCACTCAGGCAGAAAGCATTGTTATCTCAGGATTACAGTAATAGTCGTAGCGCGAGGATGCCCATCATTAACATGCCGTACGCGTATTCGCAGTTATCGCGCTAGCCTTTAGACCAACAGATAAACGGCACACCTACCAAAGCCGCTGCGGCAGCTCAAGCGTTGCATCCAGCATGTGCAAATCGAGATGACGCCAGAAGTCCTGCACGATGGAGCTGCCGCTCAAAGACGCCCAAATCAAGTTCTTTCGGTTTGCGCAACCGATTAGGGAGAAGCCCAGATCATCTGCTCATTTCAACACTGGGCGGACAACAGCACCATTGCGTCATCGGCACACATCAGCATGCGTCTTGCGTGAGCTACTCACCCCGCATCAACGGCGCGACGACCTCGATGTGATCTGTCCACAGTTGCACAGTAATACCTTTAGGCGCTCGAGTCAGATCAGCTTGCGAGTCCACGCGCCAGAAGCTACTGCCGCTCAACCCGTCGATGCCACCAATGGCAAGGATGGCAACATGGTTATCCTGCATTCGCTGTGCGAAGCGATTGGGCCAACCCCAGACCAACCAGCTCTGCGCAAGCGAGATCATGATCGTGCCATTGCGACAGGACGTTGGGACATGTCCAGTCCAGCCCTTCAGTAAGTAGTCGATGCTGCATCGGCTCGCGGTCTTCTGACTCCATACATAGACTTCAGGATGAGCTCGCTTGATCTCAACAAGAAAGCCGTCTTGGCCGAAGAAAGATAGCTTGCTCCAATCAGCATTGCGCGCATCGAGATACTCAACCATGCGTCGCCCCGTATCCCGAGGACCCGGCTTGAGTTGCAGCAAAAATCGTTTACCTGGAAAGGCTGAAAGGATGTCACCAAGGCTGGGCATCATGCCAACGCCCTTGCCACGCAAGGGATAGGTCTTGCCGCCGTCGGCCGTATAGCCATAACCGACATCCAATTTCTGCAGCTCGCCAAGTGTTTGACGTCCGACCGGGCCCTTACCCTCGGTTCGACATTCCAACCCGGCATCATGCCAGGCAACAAACTCACCATCCGCTGCTGAAGAAATATCCACTTCAACTACATCCGCACCCGCATCGAACGCAGCTCGCATCGACGGCAGCGTATTGGGAATGTAATCGTGGGTAGGCAGCGGGATGAACTGTGCGACGCAACTTGAATCGTTGACCAGCCGTTGATCGTAGACCTGGGCAATACCGCGTTGCGCGATCAGAATTGGACTACCGGCTGGCTTGGGCGCCCACCAAGAGGCATTGAACAGATAAACAGCAATGCAGAACAGCGCTGCGGCACCCAGGATAATCCAGCGCTTCTTGGTTTTCTTCATTCTGGTTCCCTCCATGAAAACCATTCCATGGTATAGCAATGTTTCATCCTAAAAAGCCCCACTCAATTTAATTCTTGAGCAGGGCTTTATAGGTCTGCTATTTCTTGCCCGCCGTCGCCGCAGCGCGCTCAGCGCGAATTGTGTCACCAGAGAATTCAGGACCAATCGCTTGATAGGTGTAACCCCAAACGTTGGACATGGCAGGACCAGGAGCCATACTACCAACCGTCTTGGCAAAGGCTGCAGAAGTGGCGGTCATATCATTCGCTTCGATATGGAACACCGATGCGTGGCCCTGAAATTTTGTCTCGGGCGTCATCTGCACCGATGACAAGGTGCCGAACCAATAACCCATTGAGCCGGGCAGCTTATTCATATCCGGGCCGTGCGACTTCACATACCACTGATCGAGCGCCGCCTCTTCACCGGGCTTCGAATCGGAAAACACGATGTGATAGAAGGTCTGCGCGCCTTTCTTCTTAGAAGCGGCCCTCTCAGGCGTGGTCAAACGATAGGTAACGTTCATACCGCCACCGCGCGCCATGGTGGAACTCATGCGCGTCTGACCATTGCCGGCACGGCGATTGACCTCGGCATACACGGCGGACAGATCATCGGTGACGATTTTGTACAGCACCAGGTACGGTGGCGCTTTATCATCGGCATTGGCGCGCATCTGTACAGGACTGAGCTTGAAACGCTGTGCCGTCATGAAGCCCGGAACCGAGACCACATCGGGCGCGTGCTCTTCGTTGTACCAACGGTTGTATTCGGCCTCCTGACCTGGATTGGGACCGTTGAACACAAAGGCGTAATAAGTTTCCGGCGTTGCAGCCGCAGCCCATTGAGTAACCAGCGCGAGACACGAGGCGACGATTGCCGCGCACTTCGAAGTATTAAACATTCTTTATCTCCGGAGATGGATCGATATCAAATTGATTCTGGTTCGAGCGAGCCGCGATCTATGTCGAGACTCAGATCGACCGCATCAGCTCCAATGATTATTTCCCCCGGAGAAGAATAGATCTCCCTTGCATCAGGCGCCAGCACAATGCGCAGCAACAGCCCCTAACTTGAGCGCACGGATCGCTGCCTTTAGTCGAGATCATTGCTTAAAAAATCCGATGCATCCCCACATAGGCTTCGTAGTACATACCTGCGTCGAACCCCCTGCTTTGGAATTGATAAGTCGGCGCCACTGCAAAATCCAGCTGTGTTTTACGTCCAATCCGTCGAGCAATTGTGAATTTGCTTTTGATTGGCGTGAAGCGACCGTGATCGTCCCGGTTCTCGTATCCAACCCAGAAGGCCAGATTGGCCCCGCCCCACTGACGCGCCAGCACATCGAAGCTAGACTTCCATTGCAGTCGCCAGATATTGGGCCCCTCCTTGAACCGATAGCTGTAAACAATACCGCCTCTACCCACACTTGCTGAAAGCCCGGGCACCTGTACAAACAAGTCTCCAGAAACTTCGAATTCCGGTTTTTGATGCTGGAAGCTGTCAACCGTCAATCCTAACTGCATACGACTGACAAATGGATCTGCACCGGAAGGATCTTCGCTCAACTTGTAGCGCCCAATCGCAAGATAGCTGCGCACTCCACTGAAATCCTCACCGAAGCCAGTCACCTTGCCGCTAAACTGCCATGCTGAAAGGTATCGGTAGTGGGCAATGCTTAGAAAATCGACATTGTCATGTGTATTCAGCGAGCGATCTTGATAGTTCCTGACATATCCCGCCTGCACATCCGAAAACGAGAATTTACCTTTTGCGGTAGGCGCGCCCGCCGTCTGCAGCTCTGTGCCGAAATCCCTGGGATCGACAAACGTATCGCTGTCGAAAATATCTTCTTCGGTCGCCATGAGTTCCAGCGGCCAAACCACTGCAAAAGATAAAAATATCGCAGCCAATCGCATGATGACCAGCGCGTTCATTGTGGCTCCACGTATGTGACGGATATGTATCCGCCTTCAACTTTTATCTGTGCACCGGCATTAAAAGAATTATTCGCGAGAGCGCCAATGCTGGTGGCAGAGGGTACTGCGCGCCGTCTCTCTTCTCTAATCTTCGAATCTTCTGCGGCTTTGATCAAACCATCAAAGTCCACTACAACCTGTTCTCTCGCCCCCCGATTGTTTCGAAATAAAAAAACCAACTTGCCATCCTGTAGCCGCCTAGAAACCTTGAATTGCAATTGTTCATTCGCCTTCGGATTAATTGCACTATCAATATTCAAACACATAGTAGGAGGATGTTCATTTGGCAGATATTCAAAGCCGCTGGTTGAAACATACAGCTCCTGCAAAGTGCCAGGCTCCAGATGATCGAAGGCAAGCTTCAGCCGTGTGGCTCTAAATAAACTTACCGAACCTACCAGGGCGCAAGTCGTGCCGGCGCCATCCGGATACGGCCCCTCGCTCTCTCGCGTAAATTGCGCAAGCAGATCGACTCTGCCAGGCCAATAGATATGCCGCACCTCTTCCTGCTTGCCAAGATTGATCGGAATAGACCAGTAACTATTCGCATCCTTTGCACCGATGGGCTTTCGGTTCAGCATGTCATCCGCTTGTTTCAGATTCAGGCATACCTGCTCTCCCGTAAAGTCTGGCTTACTCATGTCCTGGTCTACTGAGTCGCTGAACACAATCTTCGTCGGCAATTTGCCATCGCTGCACGCGAAAGCGCTACTGCACGCCAACAGCAGGAAAGCACCGAGGAATCGAAGTCGAATGATCATGGCTGGTTCCCTTTCTGAAACAACAAGGCACCGCAATCAGCCACCGAAGCGCCATTGATCTTGCGCATCGAGAAAGATTGCTCATCGGATTCTCTGAGCGAGTAATAGACATCACAAACGGCAGCGATGCTTCGGCGCTTCAGTATGTCCCTGACCAGTTCTTCTTCGGTTTGATACGGCAACGGCAACTCACATTTGGATTCCAATTTGATCTGCGAAATGGTGTCGACCGCGTCCACCGACGCCCTGAGGTAGGTCACTTCATCCTTGATTACATCGCCGCTGCGATCCGCAACTTTGAGCGGAAACTTCACACAGATGTCGCTCGCGGTCTGTTTGTCGCAACTTCTAACATTGATGAGTGGCTGCTGATTCGTGTCGACACACAGTGGCGCAGTGGCATCTTTATTATCCGTTGCTCTTGCGAGTAAAAAGATATCCGTGATGTAGGCGTGTCTGCTGCCGGTCTTCGAAACCATCAAATCGATCTTATTTGCATACTCTGCGCTACTGAATGTGACTTCCGTTGTAGAGTCTTGATTAAGGTACCCCACCAAATTCGACATCCACAGACCCAGGGTTGCGAGCAGGGCGGTCAGTGCACTGAGGCCAGCCACGGGCAACTGAATCCAGCTCAGTTTGCGATTGATCGGACCCAAGCCCTTCTCGCATTGAACACAATAGTTCGCCGCAACAGGAACCCATCCGCCGCAGTGAGGGCATTGTTTGGTTTGAGCGGCGGCGGCGCCCTGCCGTCGTTGATACAACTTGCAGTTGCCGCACCAAATTGCATTCGCCGCCATCGGCTGTGCGCATGTTGGACAGGGAAGCAACTCTTCTGGCATGTGCGCGTCCTTCAAATTCACGATACCGCTGGCGCCGTTCGAAAAAAGCGAAACGGCAAAGTCACCGTCGGACTGCATCCAAACGCTGGCGGCAATCTTGCAAATGCGAACGTCCGGTCTTGAAATCGATTGCCTGTGCCTGCAGAGCCGCTTTGGCCGGCAGCTTTAGAATTCTCGCCAGCGTTCCTTTTACTGTCGCCTCATCATCGTCAAAGCCGCCGTGCGACATCGAGCCGGAGGCATCTATATCGCCCACTACAATATTGTTCGGCGCTTTAACCCAGGCATTGCCAGGGTTCTTCAATAGCTTTCCTAGAACAGCACTCTTGAGGACGAATTTTTCCATTCCCAGGATGGGTTCGCCGTCGGGACGGAAAATGGGTATGCGCGGACGTTTCTCAAATGCATCCGACACCAGGTAGAGCAGCGACTTGTTGTAGATATGCGCGCAATTGTCATTGCGCTCAGCTTCGTCGGTCAGCGTGTAAAGCGCGAAGCGGTTAATGCCATTCTGCATCAGTGGTGCGAAGTACTCCTCGAACAATGCCATGGTGCACGCCGGCGCCCACAAGGTGCAGGATTCGATCGGCAGTCCAAGACCGTCAGGAGCAGGACTGGCGAGATAACGCACCAGCGGTGCGTGAAAGATGCTGCCCGCACTATGACCAACGATGTGAATTTCAATTGGATTACCGGCGCCGACAAACGCTGCAATTTCATTCAACACCAGACGCGCGCCACCGGTGGGCGAGAGAGTCGCTGCCAGTGCGTTTTCCTTCATCTCGTCCCATTGCGCCTTGCCGCTGGCCACACGCGCCAAAGGTTCCAGCGCATCGTCGAGGCGATCCAACAAAAAATCTTTGGCGTCGCCGATGGCTCCTTCCGGCCTGCGCCGCCGCAAGGCATCCGCAAGAATATCCTTGAGAGTGGACCAATAGTCGCTATGCCAAATGAACGCCAATGGATAGCACTCCGCCTGCAGCATGGCGACGCGATATTCCGCGACTCGTTGCACCGCTCCGTCTTCATCGACCAAACCGCCGTGCGCGTACAGCACCAGCCGTCGCTTCTTCCAGTTCTTAGTAGTCTGCGCAAAATCGCTGTGAATGATTTGCCGCACCAAACTCGGCGTCGTACCGATGGGCCCCGTTGACTTCAGTTGCCCGTCGTTGCCCAAGCTGATGACGTGGGGACGCACATCTTCATAAGCGATGGCCCGAGCACGGGCGGAAACACTGAAAGCGTTGCCGACAGTATTCATGCCGTCGATCTGGCTTACAGGCACCCCGAGTCTCGCCACCCAAACATCAGAACCGTTCTTGAGCCAATCCTCGTAAGAAATTCGACAGAAGCCGCTCATTCCCCAACCTGCGCCCCAGGAATTCTGGATCCAGAATCCTTCTCGATCGTAGGCCACTATCGCAAAGGCATGTCCTCCTTCCATGGTGACATTGGAATCAAAAGGAATGATTCCATCCTTCTTCACCGCATCCCAGCCGGAATGCACGGAACAACTTGCGTAAAGCACACCTACTTCGCTGAGCGCCGCATGCATCGATACCAGATCTTTGTGATTGACCCGAAAGTATGCACCCAGCGGCCTTTGCCGAGCATCGACAACACGCTTGTCGCTCAGTGTATTGTCCGGCTGACGCGGGTTGTGGCTCCACAGACTCAGACTACAGATACCGTGCTTATGCCAACCTTTCATAGCACCGCGGCAGCTGGAACCTTCATAAGCTTCGCCAGGCCATTCGTCGTAGCGTCGTGCCATTTCATAGAGCATGCGTGGGCTGATTTGTTTTTTATCCGACTTGCGACGACGACTACGCAGCAGGTAGTGAACTACGGTAGCCAGACCATAGCCGGTGCATGCGCCTTCATTGCCTTGATCAAGGATTGGCACACCGACTTTGCGATATTCGCTCAACGGTAATGTCGTGCCCACTTCGACCAAAGTGGGCACATACATCAGATCACGGAAATCGGTGGTGTCGGGACGGGCGTTAAGGCGGCGCCCTGCAAGCTTGGGGGAACTGGCTTTTTTGCCCACACTTTTGCCTTTGCCACGACCTGCTCCAATCACACTTGTTAGCGCGGCTTTAATGGCAGTGTTCAAAGCGTCGATCGCCGCGTTAGCAGCATCCTGTGCCAATTTCTTGCTGAGCACGCTACACACCAATAGCGTGTCTTCAAAGGTGCGCTGTTCGTCGCGCAACTGTTGCGCCAGAACATCATCGTCTATTTCGCCGTCCAAACGGGCTTGGGCAAGCTCGGCTAGAAATGAGCGCTCCTGCTCCAACGCACTCTTCAAACATTGCTGTACCTTGGGCCACTCGGCCGACAGCACGCCCTGCGCAGCGCCGAGCATGGTGCCTAGTGTTGCTTTAATGTCGAATTGCATACAGAGTCCTTCTTGTTGTGCAAATTAAATGATTTATTTCTGCGCCTCAGCACTGCCATCTGCGGCATCAAGTCGTTTAGCCGCTTCCGCCGAGACAGCCGCCGTAAACAACCGACCGAACCGCAGTTGGTCGAGGCGCGCATCCGGATAAGCATCTTTGCTTTTGTGTTTTTGTTGGTATTGTCGCCAGAAACCGAGAATGTCCTGCGTAATTCGTTGCGACTCCGAATTTAAAGAACGCGCAGCATTACGTTGGTATAGAGAATTGATATCCGCGCCGATATCAATGTATTGCGAGGCGAACTGGGCATAAGTTCGCCGCTCCGCGGGCAACTCCACCAGATGTCCATAAAACGTCTCTACTTCCTTGCTAATGCGAAGCGTCTCTTCCAGAGTTTTAGCATCGTATTCGGCAACGAATTGAACGTGTGCACAGGCAGATACCAGCATCGCCAATATTGCGAGTACGAACGCACGCCCGATTTTCAATCCAAAAAGATTGAATCGGCGGACTGATGCAGGCTGAGCTCTTAGCGATCTGCCGGATTCGAACGCTTGCCAATACGACGCGTAGCCATCATCCCTCTGCGTTTCCATCGCCATCCCCTATGTGCTGCGTATTACGCATCCAACTATTAAGCGACGATTGACCAAAGAAGCCATCAGACAATGATTAGTTTCAATCTGCCCAGCCATTAAACTAGCAAGGATATGAAGTTGCTTGGCCGGCAAGCCCTTGCGCTCCGGTTGGCGCCACACAGCGTGGCTTTATTGCCACGCTGCCATCACCCGAAGCACCCGCCCGCCATGACTACTTTTTCGGCTTCGACTTGAGCTTTCGCAACGCAGCGGCGCGCTGGCTAGTCGCGAGCTTCGGATTGGTCGTAATTGGCGCTTCTTTCGCCAGCGCTGCCATGCTGGTCTTAAATTTACCGGAACCAAGGCTGACGACGCCGGTGTATTGAACAGCGCCACGCTTATAAAGAAATATCCTGACCTCACCGCCCTGAATATCGAGCACGCCGAAATTGCGTTTATTCAGCGGAAAATCCAAGACTGCGGCGGAAGAGACAATTTCAATTGGATTGCCCGCCACCCGTGGCGGCAAACGATTTTCGTGCACGTCGCCAGCCATGAACATCACCAGCTTATTATTCACCGCCGGTAGAAAACGATTCTTAAAAAAGTCCTGGTAGTAATCCCAGCTTTGATCGTCGCCGGCCGTCATGGTCGAGCCCGTCACCAGCAAATAGGGATTGGTACCCTGCTTCAATTCTCGGAACAACCAAGCCTCTTGCGTTGCGCCGAGCAGCTCACCACTCATGGTTCCAGGCGGATGCTTACCGCGATAGGTACGACCGTCGCAGACCAGTACGCGTATCGTTCCCGAATCGTGTACGAGGTCGAACGCACGATACGTATCGAGGCTACCGTTCGGCGGATTGTTGATGTCCGGCATGACAAGCGGCGGCAGCGCTGCGGCAAGTGGCCGCTTATTGAGTTCGGCAAAGTAGTGATGAAAGAGTGCAGTAGCGACAAGCTTTTTTGCCTCCATACCGTAAGCTGGATCGGCACCAAAGCAGTTATTCCAAGCAAAGTCGTGATCGTCCCAGGTACCCACCACCTGGCCGGCGGGGATGGACGACACCAAATTGCGGAAAGAAGTCACTGTGAATTGTTTTGCGTACCGCGCTTCCATCTCCTGCGCGAACTTTTGTAGCGACCACGCACGCGATTGATTGAGGTGCGGGAAGTAATCCATGTAAATATTGTCACCACACAGAAACAACCAATCTGGCTTATGCGCCGTCGCCTCGCTCCAGACTTTCTGAGTGGTGCTTGCCAGTGCGCTCATGCACGATGCAAATACGATCCTCGTCATAACCATTCTCCCTTGGTTGTCCGTGACGGAAAGAGTAGCCCCGCTTTTCAGAAGAAGCTACAGCCCCAGCACCACTCAGACTCTTCCGCACTACGGTGTGGCAGCCGGTGATTGGGAATTCAGCGATGGCCCTGCGGGCCTGCTCCCAGCTGGTGCAGCCGTCCCCGCCGCAATCGCTTCCGCCCCGGTTATCGGCGTGGGATCTATGTCATACGGCCCAGTGAGATATACCTCGCTATCTGCGCCTTGCGAGCGAATGGTCAGGCGTCGTGCGTTTTCATCGGCGTCGATGATGATGGGCAGGCCGTGCACGACGGCGGCTTTGAAGTGCACTTTGTACGGCTTGGTGCTGAGATCGAGCCAGGCGTCATCAACCGGCATCATCTTGGCGTCGGGCGAGGCGGGCATGTAGCTACCGCCAATGAAGTGCTGGAAATTCAGCAGCGGCACGCGTTGCGTGCGCGCGTCGACGGCATTGGCGTCATAAACCAGACGCACTTTGTCGGTGTCGCCCACCTTGGTGCCCGCAGCACGCTTCGGATCATTGCTGACCTTGTCGATGTGCACGCTCATGTTGAGCATGGTGATCGCCGGCACAGGCACCACTGCAAGTGTGACGCTATCCACCGGCTTGGGATCGAACACCATCGGCGCGGACACCAACACCGAGCGGTCGTCCTGCTTGAGGATGCTCATGCGTTGCTTCTTATCGTCGAACTGTACGATGACCGGCCCATTCATCATCGTCACCGCCGAATAGTAGTGATTCGGTCATCGGCATGGTCACGTCGTTCAAATCCTCGGGAATCCATTTGCCGACGAAGTGCTGCATATGAATCACCCGTACGATCTTAGTTTTAGGATCGATGGTGGTGTCGTCGTAGAAAATGCGCGCGCGATGATGATCGCCCACCTTCATCGGCGCCTGACTGGCCGCGACCTGATCCAGCGGCAGGTCGATGTCCAGCACCACGATCTTGGCGTTCGCTGCGGTACAGGCGAGTAACGCAGCTATTAATGCCATTGTCTTCATGAAGCCCCCTTCAATATGACTGGTTGTTCTGATTACCAGCTCTTACGCCGTGGCTTCTATGTGGAGGCCTGCCTACGTATTCGCTAGCGGCATCATCTTAGCCGAGCACACTGATGTCGAGATGAAAGGATTCATTTCTTAACCAAAACACCTGCGAACCTTTCACCCGGCGCCGTATACATGGGCGCGGCATAAGGTGATGGGTAGGCTGGGATGAAATCCCAGCTTAAAAACTATGATGCTGGGATTCCATCCCAGCCTACGGGCTAGTTGTTCTAATCGCCAGTTTTACGTCATTTCTCGGTTTGAATCTATTGCAGCTGCTGCGCCGCCACTCCCGCGTACTTCTTGGCGCCGGCATCAACATTGGAGGCCAATACCTGCTCCATTGTCTTCAAATACTTGGCCTGACCTGATAGTCCAAGCCACTTGATGTTTCTGCGCAGGTACTCGTCCTTCCAGTCCGGCTTTGCCTTGGAACCGCGCTGAACGTATTCAAGCACCTGGCTATTCAGGACATCGAGCAACCGAGAATCGACAAGCTTCTCGCGATAGATTCGATCCAGCGCGAAATCTCTATACAGGCGCTCATCGGAGTTAAGTAAATTTATCAGCATCGAGGTCAATGGCTCTTCGCCTTCAATATGATTCTCGCGACCGGCCATGACGCCGTTCAAACCGGTTCGAAGCTTGAGGATTTTGGGCGCATTAAGTGCTGCCTTCCTTACCCGCTTATTGATCGAACCGTTGGCATCTTTCGCTTCACCCAGCTTTTCAAAGGTCACGTCATAGCCTGGCATGCCCAGCGAAGCCAACGCCTCAACCAAGGCAACCGCGTAGGTTTCGTCAACGGTCCAAGTGAAGCGCGGCCCCTTGATAGCCGCTCGCTGGGGATTTTCCACAGCCGCGTAGTCGCGTAGTAAACGTTCATTCAAGGCATCGCCCAGTCTGGCGTCGGAGATGCCGGACCAATAAATTTCTTTGGCTGCTGCCGTGGCGGCACCCTGAGTACCGGTCTTCATTATCTCAATGTATTTGTCGACTTCTTGAGAGCGGTCGAATGTACCTTCCATCGCAAAGGCGGCACTCGATATAGTCAGCCACAATGCTACAGAGGTCCCTAACAATCTAATCATCTTGAATTCCTTTGTGCGCGTTCAAAAAAACATTAACCCGCATCCGGGCGACATTCATTCAAAGCATGGCGTCAACCAATGCTATTTGTAAAGCTGATATCAACCATCACCATTTTTCATACTGCATAGGCGCTTAGCCTGCCCGTTGCGGCTTGGAAAGCCCCACTCAACATGCTCAAATCAAACGAGACAGAAAAATTGCCGCGTTAATAAATACGCATGTATTGCGATGGGGGATGGCCTTGAATAACTGGCTGAACACTCGCCTGATAGTGCTGCTGTGCGCTGCATTGCCTCTGCACGCTTGGGCCGCCGACTCGCAGAGCAAGCCGCGCAATGATGATTTGCGTAGCCTGAAAAGCTTTCGAACATTCGCGCCGCCGTTGCCCGAGGGCGCTCAGCCCACTGCAGATCCGCGCGACTTCAACGGCACGTACAACATCAATCCCATTGCGCAAGTGCTGGAGCCGGTACAGGGTGGCGACAAAAACACCGATGGCACGTTGATTCCGCCGTTCACGAAGGCAGGCGCAGATATTTTCTGGAAGCGCATTGAACGCTTCAATGCCGGTAAACAAATTCCGGAACCCAGCGTGATGTGCGAGCCCAGTTGGAAGACGCGCACCAGCTCGCTGATGGAGTTCACGCAAACCGACGGGGTGCTGGCGATATTTTTCGCCGAGCATCACATCACACGCTTGATTCACATGAACACCGCGCATCCCCGAAATTTGAAACCCAGTTACATGGGGCATTCCATCGGTCATTGGGAGGGCAACACGCTGGTGATCGATACGCTGGGATTCAATGATCGCGGTTGGTTTGATTTTGCCGGCACGCCGCAGTCGCCCACCACGCACCTGGTGGAGCGCATGACCAAGCAGCCCAATGGTGATATTCGCGACGAAATGACTTACTCGGATACAAAACTGTTTCGTCATCCCTTCGTCACGGTGGAGATGTACCGCCGCGTCAGTCCCGACTGGGAGATTCTGGACGAACAGATATGCGAAGAGAATGAACGCAACTTTGGGCTGGAGGTACAGCCATGAAATCCAGCCTGTCCCTCTGGGCCGCGCGCACTATCTGCACTGCATTGCTGGCTATAACACTTCCTGCGCTGGCCGCCACGCCGGACTTCAGCGGCAAGTGGCTGAGCGAGAGCACGCAGAATCAATTGTTGACCAGCGACGGCAAGCTGCCGCCCTTGCTGCCTGCCGCTAAAGAAACGTTGGCGACGCATCAAGCCAGCGCCAAAGCGAACAACTTCAATTTCGATCCCGTGTCGCACTGCCTGCCGCCCGGCGTGCCGCGTCTAAACTCCAATGCCCAGCCATTCTTGATTCTGCAACGCCCCAACCGGGTGTTGATGGTTTATCAATTCCAACGTCTGGTGCGACAAATTTATATGCTGGGAACACAGCCGGAAAATCCCGATCCGGCATTTCTCGGTAATTCCGTGGCGCATTGGCAGGATGACACCCTGGTGATCGAGAGCAATGGCTTCAAATCAGCCGGCCTGCTGGATAACGTCGGCACGCCTTATAGCAAGGCATTGCAAATCACCGAGCGCTGGCGGCTGCGCGATGCCAACACATTGCAAGCGGTCGTCGATATCAACGACGCCAGCAACTTCTCCGCCCCTTGGCAGGTGACGTACTTGTTTCGCAAACAAACCGGCACCGAACTGACTGAGGACACCTGCGCCGACCGTACCTGGCCCAAGCGGCTGGAACAACAGAAACGCATGGAAACCGCGGCGCAATAACCAACGTGGGTAGCACAATGAATATCAAATACTCGTGGCTTAAGAAATTGCTGTGCGGCTTGGTGGCGATGACGGCTGTTACCGCGCTGGCGCATCACTCTTCATCAATGTGGGATGACCAGCGCACGATGGAATTGCACGGCACCATGAAAACATTCGAGTGGACCAACCCCATGTGTGGATATGGATCATCGCCGATGACAATCAACAGGTATGGGGCATTGAAGCCGGCGCCGTCAACAGCATGCGTCGTCAGGGCTGGTCGCGCGACTCATTAACCGTGGGCGAGAAAGTCACCATCACCATCCACCCACGACGCGAAGGCGCGAAGGAAGTGGATGAACGGACGGGCTCGTTGATGAGCATCAAGAAGGCGGACGGCACGCCGGTGCCGGCGAAGCAGTAGAGGTTTAGCTCCGGCTAAATAGCCTTGGCACCGTTCACGTATAGCCGACAATCTGCCCATCTACAATGTGAAGCACAGGACCTTCGTGCACATGAACCCAACGCGCACCGGCACCTTGCGCCAGTTCATGAAGTGCGCGCCGCTCTATTGGAGTAAGTCCGCCTTCGAGCTTTTCCATGGGATGGACGATGACTCGGGGAGAGGGTCGAATCAGACAGCCATTAAACGCCTTGGCGAAAACGTACTTAAGCAACTCCTCAGCATGGACAAAATCGGCCAACAGCGTTCGAGGATGTTGAAATGGCCGAATCACTTCGATGCAATCACCGATGCACGATAGCGCAGCATTGCCCACGGCCTCCACCTGCTTCCTGCCGTCAGCCAGCGCTTTAACGGCAATCAGTGGAGCCTCGTCAAAAACCACCTCACCCTTGGCATCAGTGACTTTGATCCGGCTTTGCCAGATCTGGACGTACAAGGTCTTATCAATTTTTTGAAACAACGACCCGAACAGCTGCATCAACACCACTCCCTAATGCAATCAATACCCAGGAATCCGCGACCCGGCAATACCCCTCGCGCGCAGTGCGCACGCTGGGCCGGCGATATCACTCTCTATTCGTCATTCCGAACGATAGGAACCACATCAAATTCAACCGCACGTTCGTTTTTGTCTGATCCTCTGGCGCGCAACAGATATTCCTTACCCGCTTCTGCATAAAAGCTCACCGACACGTCGTCAGATTTGGCCTTTGCTTTACGCATACCCAGCGCCACTTCGTTGTAGAAGCGCATGACAATAATATGGGGTCCCGGCGTCACCCAGATCGCACAGGTATAACCTCCAATCAAATTTGGATCTGGAAACATCTTTTTGCGTGTGTCCCCATCGAAGGAAATGACTTGCGTACGAGGCGCACACCGCAACATAGATAAATCCCGCTCGCTGCTTGACTGGTCTACCGCCCAATTTGCGTGTGACGAAGTAGTTGAGGCATAGCCGGTAGCAACGCCCACCAATAGCATCATCAATATAGCTCTAATTACGAACATAGTCCTTATGTATCCAGTAAGTGCACCCGCCCCGAAGTATCGCGGCATACGAGTTTGCTGACAACAACCGCAGCGGTGAAAATAATCTTCAATCTTTGAACCGACATCATTCGGATCAACACCCCCGATCCCGCTGGGCTGGCGATGTTGCCGGCCCCGCATTGCCTCTAGCTATTTTGGCAAACACTAGGCTTGCAGTGACGCCAAGACTTTTTTCTTTTTGGCTTTGGGGAGCGCTGCGAATTGGCAGATGAACTCGGCGAGTTCGTTGTCTTCGCAGAAGAAGTAAGGCACCGGGGTGTCTAACACGGCCGCCAGTTTCGACAGGGTTTGAAGATCGGGGGTGTGTTTGCCGCGTTCGTATTGGTTGATGCGGGCGCTGGCCGAGAACTGATTGATCCCTGCTTGAATGCCGAGCTGCTTTTGAGACAGGCCGGCGCGCAAACGAGCCTCTTTTAATCGGCTCGCCACTATAGAAGTCTCTTCCATTTATGTCCCTTTTGAGAAAACACGGGACTAAGAGAATCTTAGTTTTTTAGTTGACGCGATACTAAGGATTCCTTAGCATGCGACCTACACGCACATAGACTTCAGTGAATGATGTTGGATGCGGAGGAGTAAAGATGTCTACACGGAAGCACATCTCTAAGGAACAGCCAACCACATTGGCGTCTAGCACACGCCCAGATCAAGTTGAGGCCTCCGGCGGCGGGAAGGAAAGGAGCGCTCTGGATGAATTGATTGAGCGAGAACGGACTCGACTGATGCGAGCGGATTCGATCCTTGGCTGCGCTTCCATCGCATTGGACTATGAGGAGGGGGATGGATCGGACGCGCCGTATATTCCGGACGTGCTGGAGATCGCAAGGGAGCTCATCGCTACGACGATCGATTCGCTGGATTCAGTTAATAGGAGGAAACTGAGGTGACGTACTAATGTATCTCATAGAAAAACGGCAAAGGCTTTAGTCCGCGAACATCTCAGATTCTTAAGACTCATGTGCATTCGCTGGCAAACACCCACGAACCAAAAATCAGGCGAAGCCCTGACCGCTCTAAACAATCTACCCGTGAGCCATCACAGCCAATGCAAACTCTAGTTTGCTCGATATAAAGTGTTGCCCAGCTTACTAACCTTTGTCGCCACACTTCCTTGAGAAACCATCTTCTGGAGAGTAATGCGCACTTGACCTTGGCTAAATTTGGCCAGCCCCTCAAAACCCGACTGAACCCCGCCCCACTTAACAATCCTGAGAGGCGAAAATGCCTTGGGCCTAAATTCTGACAAGAACCGAAGCAGCAAGGGACTAAGATCGAGTTCAGTAAAGTACTCCACAATTGGAGCGACCTCATCCAACCCTCGTGTGCGTTGTTCCAACTCTTCGATTCTGGCTCGCAGCTCGACAAATTCATCAACGTGCTCCTTGGCTTGTCGATTTATAACGCGATCAAATTCAAACCATCCAACTTTCCGTAATCTCAACCTAAGCTTGTCTACTGGAGCTAGCGAAGCTAATGCGACAATCACTCCGGCGATCATTAGTTGAACGGTGCCAGAATCCGTTGCGGGCACGGCTTCGCTCGCAACGCGCACCTGACGCCAAATAAGAATAACTCCTGGAGTCATAAGAACCACAGCCAAAACTACGCCTATAAACCGAAACCACCGCGGAATCATGATGTGTCCCGCATCATTTTCGTTCAGATCATCATCCTGTTCCACGGCTACGCTCCTTAGTATTGCCATCAAATCAAATTACACACCGGACAATGGCGGCATAGGCGAACATCGCCTTCGTGAACGTCACCGAGCTTTGGCTCGTGTGTATTTCACAAAACCAACGAACCGCAGACCCGGCATCAACCCTACAAATCCACCATACGGCGCTCTCATTGCATCGAGAATCAAACAACAATAGCGCCTCTCAGCTTAACTTGATCACCACTTTTCCAGGCATCAACTAATAGTCGTCCTTTATTACTAATATTGACGACGTAAGTTACAAGCTGCCAATTGTTGTTTGACTTTTGCTCCATATCAGCCAAACCAGCACCGATAAGTCTTGAGAAATGGAGAAGACCATCTCCCGACACAACCAAAAAGTTTTTCTTGCAAGAGCTCAAAAAAAGCAGCCTATCAATTGCCTCGACGTCAAATGCCCGACCGATTGCAACCAGCATTGCCTTGTATGCATAAATAGACTCCGCCCTTATATGTCCACGATGATAAAGATTGTGGCAAGTTGGGCAAAGAGCTATGAGATTCGAAGGATCGTCATTCCCACCCTCTGAGACTTCCCATATATGGTGCATATCAAGGGCCAAAATATTCCTGCAATTTGGAACAGCGCATCGGTACCCAGATTCAGTTAGTACAATTATTTTAGTTTTTAGAGGAAGCGCTTTTCTTTCTCCAACAACTTTGGCCTTCTTAACCTTAGCCTTTTTAGTAGCCATTTCTTTCCTCAAAAATCACATCATTTAGAGCCAGAAAGAATTGCCTTAATAGTTGTTTTTGGAAGACGCCTAAATAAATTACTCCATTCGAACAACATCGTCCCATCCTCTTCGACACGAGGACGCAAAAGATCCGCATCACGTAGTGGCTTTAGATGATGATTCAAGGCTTGATCACTATTAAAACCGAACCTTCCCTTTAGATGACTCCGAGTCCTTGGCTCTTCGCATTCCTTCATGACTTCCTTAGCCTTATCTGTTTTTAGATGATCCTCAACATATTTTTTCACCACAGCAGCATTAGAAATGCTCTCAATAGTTTCAATTGCACTAAGACGATCTTTGATCGCAATCAACTCGTCCTGAAGCGACTGAGACGAAACTTCAATGCTATCTTTTTTGCTTTTTTGAGCTGCCATTGCCTTTACTCTCAGTCGAAGTTTCAGTTTCGATATCAATCATTCCAAAGTCACTTAGATTAAATAGCCTAACGCGCTTACTCTCAGCATTCACCTCCATCAATCCTGCCGCAACCCAACGGTTGGTAAGTGCCAGCAGTCCATTCGGACTCATTTTGCACGCAACTCTGACTTGCACCATCGTTACCGACCCGTCAAACATCTGATAAGCAGCTCTATGCTTAACATCACTCAGCTCAGCCTCCAGCTGAGCCTTGACTGATGGGTAGGCCGCGGCACGAATCCAGTTCCGCATTTCTACGAGAACGGCGTAGAGCCTGTCTTCACTTTGCATTCGATCCTCCTTCAAAAAAATTCAGAGGAATTGATATCGCTAATTTTGGTCGCTTCGGATCATCAATCAAAAGCTTTGCTTTCCCCATAGCCGAAACCAGCGTACTCAGGTGCCCCGCATTTACATTAGTTTCCTTCTTGATTTCGGATTGTGTTCGGGTCCCATCCATAAGCAAAACAGATTCCTGCTTTGACTTACTTGAGCCCACCAATTGGCGTAGCTCATTTCGCAACTTTGCATCGCGCTCAGCAATAGCAGGCTCCGCTAAGAGCTCAAGTAAATTTCGAATTTCGCGAACCGCTTTCAACAGCTCGGTGGAATTGTCATTCATTTTCCACCTCCGTCTGCCTCAAAAAAATTTTGCGGAATCACTACACGAAGCTTTGGATTTTTATCGGCAGAGGTAATCAACGATTCTTTTGCTAGGACCTTAACCAATTTACTCAAATTGCTCTGGTCAATCTTTGTGTCTTTTACAATTTCAGCCTGCGATCTTGTTCCATCCATTAGAAGAACTGCTTGCCTTCCTTTTGCTTGCTTCCCTACAACCTTTCGCAAAGCTTCCCTTAATTTTTCATCACGCTTAGCCAGCGACGGCTCCGCAATGACCAGCAATAAATCACGTATCTCTACTAACAACTCAGTATCTTGAGACATTTGAGACCACTCCGTCGTATTCTCGGGGTTTAATTGCTGCAACCCACTAAAATTTATTTTGCAGTCGTTACTTCTTTAATTAGTTAGCCAACTGCATTTCACGCCATTTATTTGATTGCAGATCTTTTTAGATTCTCAGAATAAGAAAGCCCCACTTCGTTTTCACTCGGCGGGGCTTTCATCACAATCGCATGTTGCTCTTTAAGCAGTGAGCATTACATGCCCATGCCGCCCATACCTTCCATACCAGGGCCAGGACCGTGGCCGTGATCAGCCTCTTCCTTCGGGGCTTCAGCGATCATCACTTCGGTGGTCAGCAGCAGGCCGGCAACGGAGGCGGCGTTCTGCAGAGCCAGGCGGGTTACCTTGGTTGGGTCCAGGATGCCCATTTCCAGCATGTCGCCGTAGGTGCTGTTGGCCGCGTTGTAGCCGTAGGTGCCCTTGCCCTTCTTCACATCGGCCAGCACAACGGCGGCATCTTCACCGGCATTGGTGACGATCTGACGCAGTGGCTCTTCGATGGCGCGGGACAGGATGCGTACGCCGAAGGCTTGGTCTTCGCTGGTGACTTCCAGCTTGTCCACGGCCTTCTGTGCACGGATAAGGGCAACACCGCCGCCGGGAACCACGCCTTCTTCAACGGCAGCGCGGGTGGCGTGCAGCGCGTCTTCAACGCGGGCTTTCTTTTCTTTCATTTCGATTTCGGTGGCAGCGCCCACCTTGATCACGGCTACGCCGCCCGAGAGCTTGGCAACGCGCTCTTGCAGCTTTTCCTTGTCGTAGTCGGAAGTGGTTTCTTCAACCTGGCGGCGGATCTGTTCAACGCGAGCCTTGATGTCGGAAGCCTTGCCCTTGCCGTCGATGATGGTGGTGTTTTCTTTTTCCACCAGGATCTTCTTGGCTTCACCGAGGTCGTTCAGCGTGGCCTTTTCCAAGGACAAGCCGACTTCTTCAGCAATCACGGTGCCGCCGGTGAGGATGGCGATGTCTTGCAACATGGCTTTGCGACGATCACCGAAGCCAGGAGCCTTCACAGCAGCCACCTTGACGATGCCGCGAATGGTGTTGACCACCAGGGTGGCCAGGGCTTCGCCTTCCACGTCTTCAGCAACGATGATCAGCGGACGACCGGCCTTGGCGATGCCTTCGAGCAGGGGCAGCATTTCGCGGACGTTGGAGATCTTCTTTTCGCACAGCAGGATGTACGGGTTGTCGAACTCGGCGGTCTGGTTGGACTGGTTGTTGATGAAGTAAGGCGACAGGTAGCCGCGATCGAACTGCATGCCTTCTACGACGTCGAGTTCGTTCTGCAGGCCCGAGCCTTCTTCAACGGTGATCACGCCTTCTTTGCCGACCTTTTCCATTGCGTCAGCAATGGTCTTGCCGATGGATTCGTCGGAGTTAGCGGAAATCGTACCGACCTGTGCAATGGCCTTCTGATCTTTGCAAGGCTTGCTGAGCTTCTTCAGTTCTTCGGTGGCGGCGACAACGGCTTTGTCGATACCGCGCTTCAGGTCCATCGGGTTGGCGCCGGCGGCAACGGCCTTCAGGCCTTCGCGCACGATGGCTTGTGCCAACACGGTTGCAGTGGTGGTGCCGTCGCCGGCTTCATCGGAGGTGTTGGAAGCGACTTCCTTCACCATCTGTGCGCCCATGTTTTCGAACTTGTCTTTCAGTTCGATTTCTTTGGCGACGGATACACCGTCCTTAGTCACGGTGGGGGCGCCGAAGCTCTTTTCGAGCACTGCATTGCGGCCTTTAGGACCCAGCGTTGCCTTGACGGCATTGGCCAGGATATTCACGCCTTTGAGCATGCGGGCGCGGGCGTCATCACTAAAACGTACGTCTTTAGCTGCCATGTGAGTCAATCCTCAGTAAATAAATCTATTGAAACCGGAGTGGATGTGGCGCGTTTGTCTTGTCGTCATTCCCGCGTAGGCGGGAATCCATCCATATTCAGAACTGGATCCCCGCCTGCGCGGGGATGACGCTGCTAGTGGTTCGATCTTGCCCTTCGCCTTAGCGAGGATGACCGCACCGCTAGCGACGCAATCACTTCTCGAGTACGGCGATGATGTCTTCTTCCTTCATCACCAGCAGTTCTTCGCCGTCGACCTTCACTTCCTGGCCGCTGTACTTGCCGAACAGGATGTTGTCGCCAACTTTGATGTCCAGGGTGCGGACGTTGCCGTTTTCCAGGATCTTGCCCTTGCCTACGGCGATGACTTTGCCGCGCACTGGCTTTTCAGTGGCGCTGTCGGGGATGACGATACCGCCGGCAGACACGCGCTCTTCTTCAAGACGCTTGATGATGACGCGATCGTGCAGGGGACGAATTTTCAATTTGTCAGCCATAACAAACTCCGACTTATGGATGTTTAGGGAAGGAAAACGGATTCGAATTCGGTGGGGTGAGCGGTCAGTCCTTTGAGCCAGTCAATTTGAGCCAGTCAACCGGGCTGTATTAGCACTCTCCCCAGGCGGCTGCTAATCATAGGGACCGGGGGTTACATTTCAAGGGGGCGGAGGAAGAAAGACGGGGGAAGTGGCTTGGCTATTTAGCCGAGGCCCACCTGCCCAGGTTTAATTACCGGTTTTTTATGACAATCGGATGTGTCTGCCGTAGGTTGGGCTGTCTAGCCCAACATCCAACACCTCTGTTGGGCTGGACAGCCCAACCTACTCTCTATTTTCTCTTCTCCGTTCGTGCTGAGTCCTGAGCTCGTCGAAGGATCGAAGCACTCCTTGATTAAGAACCCTTCGACAGGCTCAGGGCGAACGGAGTAAAGAAAAAAGCCGTCCGCCAATTTGGCTCTATCGTAGGCCGGGTGCCGCACCCGGCATGGCTTGTCGGGTGCGGCACCCGACCTACATCTGGGAATAATCGTCTATGGATTCCGTTGTTATCTGCCTAACCACCTGCCCCAACAATGAGATCGCCGCGCAACTGGCGACCGCGCTGGTGGAGGAACAACTGGCCGCCTGCGTCAACGAACTGCCGGGCGTGCGGTCGACCTATCGTTGGCAGGGCAAGGTGCACAGCGATCAGGAAGTGCTACTGGTCATCAAAACCACCACTGCGCGGTTGCCGACACTGGAAACCCGGCTGAAAGCGCTGCACCCTTACGACCTGCCGGAATTGGTGGCGATTCCGGTTTGCGCCGGTAGCACTGCTTATCTGGACTGGGTGCGGCAGAATACGGCGATTAATCGGTCTTCGTAGGGGCGGGTTTAGCGGTCCTCCGCGTTTACCCGCCCTCTGGTTCCGATCCGAAAAGGGCGGGTTACAAACCCGCCCCTACATAGAGATAGACGGTTTACTCATGCAGCAGTCTTCGCTCATCACGCGCCTGATGTCGGCTTTGCTCGGCCTATTCTTGTTAATTGGCTCAGTCGCCTATGCCCAGCAATCCAGCACCGGCGGCGGACTATCCGCCCTGTTGAAAGCCGATGATGAATTTCTGAAACCCGATGAGGCCTTCAAGCTCAGTGCCGAGGCCACGGGTCCGGACACCATCGAAGTGACCTGGCAGGTGGCCAAGGGCTACTACCTTTATAAGAAGCGCATGGGTTTCAGCACCGACTCCACCCAGGTGCAGTTGGGCGAGGCGCGGTACCCCAAGGGCGAGATCAAGAACGATGAGTACTTCGGCGAACAGGAGGTTTACCACGAAGACGTCACCGTCAAACTGCCTGTCGCCCGTCCGACTGGTGAGGCGATCCAGCTGTCGTTGACGGTGAAGTACCAGGGCTGCGCGGATGCCGGCCTGTGCTACAACCCTTTAACTAAAGTAATTGATGTCAAACTTCCTGCCAGTAATACCGGGACTACTGCCGATGGAAAGGCAAGTAATTCTGGATCAAGCGGCGGCATGGTTTCGGAGCAGGATCGGCTGGCTGGTGTGATTCGCAGCGGCAATCTGTTGGCCGTGCTGGGCACCTTCTTCGGGCTGGGACTGCTGCTGTCCTTCACGCCCTGCGTGCTGCCGATGATTCCAATTCTGTCCGGCATCATTGTCGGCCAGAGTGAAAAGGTCACCCCCAGCAAGGGCTTCTCTCTGGCCTTCACCTATGTGCAGGGCATGGCACTGACTTATGCCGCAGCGGCGGTGGCCTTCGTGCTGGCCTTCAAGCAGGCGCCGCAGGCGTTCTTTCAGAAGCCGTGGATCATCGGTTCGTTTGCCGCGCTGTTCGTCATCCTGGCCTTCGCCATGTTCGGCAACTTCACCTTGCAGCTGCCCAGCGCCTTGCAGACTCGCCTCACCGATGTCAGCAACAAGCAGAAGGGCGGCACCTATGCCGGTACCTTCATCATGGGCGCGCTGTCTGCATTGATCGTGACTGCCTGCGTCGCGCCGGCCATGATCGCAGCGCTATCCGTCATCAGTCAGACCGGCTTGATCGGCCGTGGCGCAGCTGCCTTGTATGTGATGGGTCTTGGTATGGGCGTGCCGCTCTTATTAGTAGGCGCATCGGCCGGCACTCTGTTGCCGAAGGCCGGCGCTTGGATGGATGCCGTGAAGTCGCTGTTCGGTGTGATGTTCCTGGGCTTGGCGATCTACCTATTGTCCAGCCTGTTGCCCGGCGCGCTCACCATGTTGTTGTGGGCCGCACTGGCCATCATCTCCGGTTACTGGATTTTCTCGCTGCAACTCAAACCGGGCCAAGCAGCACCGGCGGCGTGGCGCGGCGCAGGCTTGGTCATTCTTATATATGGCGTGCTGTTGTTAATCGGCGCAGGCTCGGGTCGTACCGATCCGTTGCAACCTCTGCAAGGACTGGCCAGCAATAGCTCCGCTGCAACCAATAGCTCCGAGAAAGAAGTCTCGGCCCTGCCCTTCAAGCGCATCAAATCCGTTGCCGAGCTGGATGCAGAAGTCGCCGCAGCCACAGCAGCCGGTAAAACCGTGATGCTGGATTTTTACGCAGACTGGTGCACCAGCTGCAAGGAAATGGAGAAGTACACCTTTACTCAAGCCAGTGTGAAGAGCGCACTGGCCAATGCCGTGCTGTTGCAAGCGGATGTAACCGACAACAATGCCGATGATCAAGCGTTGTTGCAGCGCTTCGGTATTTTTGGTCCGCCTACCATTGCCTTCTTCGTTAATGGCGAGGAACGTAAGGACTATCGCGTGGTGGGCTATGTCGCTGCGGAGAAGTTTGCGCCACATGTGGCAGCGGCTTTTAGTAAGTCCTAATAAAACCAAGACTCGCACTACGTCGTTCCCGCGAAGGCGGGAACCCAGTTGAAATATTTTCTTACTGGATGCCCGCCTACGCGGGCATGACGGTTGGTCGCTGCAGTAGCCAACTCAAACCTTTCCGAAGACCTGGACCGATTAAGCAGCCATAATGGTCACTTATTTCCGCCCACCCTCATGCCATGAACACCAAACTTGCTTACGTCATCGTTACTGCAGCGGCCATCGGTGTCGGTTTCTTTGCCGCCAAAACCTGGCAGGACCGCAGCGCCGAGAAATCTGCGACCGTCGCCAGCACTGAAGCCGCACCTGCTGCCAAACCACCGGTGCTGACGCTGCCCGAGTTCTCGCTGAAGAATCGCGAAGACCAGCCGCAGTCCATCAAGTCCTGGCCGGGCAAATCGCTGGTCATCAATTTCTGGGCCACCTGGTGTGCACCCTGCCGTCGCGAGATTCCGCTGCTGATGGAGTTGCAGAAGCAACACGCTGCCGACGGCATCCAGCTGGTGGGCATTGCCGTGGATTTTCGCGATGACGTGCTGAAGTACGCCGACACCATGAAGATCGACTATCCCCTGTTGATCGGCGAGCAAGATGGTCTAGCGGCGGTGGATGCCTTCGGTATTGAAGCGGTGGGCTTTCCCTACACGGTGTTCACCGATGCTCAGGGCAACATCGTCACCACGCATATTGGCGAGCTGCACAAGGAACAGGCGGAGGTGATCCTAGCCACTGTCAAGAAGATCAATTCAGGTGAGATTGCGATTGGCGCGGCGCGGACGCAGCTGAATGCGGAGTTGTCGAATCTCAAGACCGCGGTTGCCAGCGAGGGTTAAAACAGCGCCCCTCCCTGTAGGTCGGGTTTTACACCCGACATTCTGGAAGAGTCGGGTATAAAACCCGACCTACAAGAGAGGCACCAGCCGTTTGGCAGCCTGCTGGTTGTGAGAACCCAACTGCCCGCGCCCCACCTTCATCGCCCGCGCAACTTCCCTAAACGAACCGATTTAATCGCCAATGTGGCAAACCCACCACAGCCAGGGCTCAATTGCAGCTAAACAGCCTTAACTGAATATCCAGGCGACAAAAACCCACTTATCAAGAAAATCATCGCCAAAAGCACCAATCCACAGCTAAACTCGCCGCCATTTTCGGCAAATGGGCGATGGCCCAGGGTTAGCAAAACACCTCATGGCACATCTGCTCCTGCTCAATGGCCCCAACCTCAACCTGCTCGGCAGCCGCGAGCCGGGCACCTATGGGACCAACACGCTGCCGCAGATCGAGGTGCGATTGATGGAACTGGCCACCAACGCCGGCCATCGTCTGAGCACCCTGCAGAGCAACTCGGAAGCGGAGCTGATCAACCGCATCCACCAGGCCGGCCCGGAGAAGATCGATTTCATCCTGTTCAATCCGGCTGCCTTTACCCATACCAGCGTGGCGTTGCGTGATGCCCTGCTGGCGGTGAAGGTGCCTTTCATCGAAATTCACTTGAGCAATGTGCATGCCCGGGAAGCGTTCCGGCATCACTCCTATTTTTCCGACATCGCCGCCGGTGTGATTGTCGGTCTCGGCCCGCTCGGCTACGAGCTGGCTTTACAAGCTGCGTTACAGCGGCTTTCCAACTAATCAAAAAACCTTACTTACCAGAGGTCTGTCAATGGACATTCGCAAGGTCAAAAAGCTGATCGAGCTGATTGAAGAATCCGGCATCGCTGAAATCGAAATCAGCGAAGGTGAAGAATCAGTACGTCTCAGTCGTTACCCCAAGGGCGGCGCCCCCGCTTACGCACCGGCACCGGTGCAATATGCAGTAGCACCTGCCGCCGCGCCTGCCGCACCTGCCGGCGGTGCCGCTCCCGCAGCCGCACCTGCTGCGAACAAGAACGACCACACGGTTACCGCACCGATGGTCGGCACCTTCTATGCTTCGTCTTCGCCAGGCGCCAAGTCGTTCGTCGACATCGGCAGCGAAGTGAGCGTGGGCGATACGCTGTGCATCATCGAAGCCATGAAGATGATGAATCAGATCGAGTCGGACAAGGCCGGTCGCGTGACCGCCGTGCTGGCCAAGAACGGCGATCCCGTCGAGTTCGGCCAAGCACTGTTTATCATCGAATAGGCATTATCGTAAGCCTTCATGTGAGCGGCCGCGATGACGCGGCCACACTCCCATCAGTAGCGAGCATAGTTTCAAGTCATGCTAGAAAAAGTTGTTATCGCCAACCGAGGTGAGATTGCGTTGCGCATCCTGCGCGCCTGTCGCGAACTCGGTATTAAAACGGTGGCCGTGCATTCCACTGCCGACCAGAATCTGAAGCACGTATTGCTGGCAGACGAGTCGGTGTGCATCGGCCCACCGGCCTCCAAGGAAAGTTACCTCAACATGCCGGCCATCATCAGCGCCGCGGAAGTCACCGACTCGGTGGCCATCCATCCGGGCTATGGCTTCCTGTCCGAGAACGCCGATTTCGCAGAGCGTGTTGAAAAAAGCGGCTTCGTGTTCATCGGCCCCAAGGCCGAAACCATTCGTATGATGGGCGACAAAGTGTCGGCCATTCGCGTGATGAAAAAAGCGGGCGTGCCCTGCGTGCCGGGTTCCGATGGTCCCTTGGGTGAAGATGCCGGCGAGAACATCCGCATCGCACGCGAGATCGGTTATCCCGTGATCATCAAGGCCTCGGGTGGCGGCGGCGGTCGCGGCATGCGCGTGGTGCATAGCGAAGCCACGCTGATCAATGCCATCAACGTCACACAGGCAGAAGCCCTGGCGGCGTTCGGCAATGGCCAGGTGTACATGGAAAAATTCCTGGAGAAGCCGCGTCACATCGAAATCCAGGTGATCGCAGATAACTACGGCAACGTAGTGCACTTGGGCGAACGCGACTGCTCGCTGCAACGTCGTCATCAGAAAGTGATTGAAGAAGCGCCAGCACCGGGCATTACGCCCAAGCAGCGCAAGATGATCGGTGAACGCTGCGTGGCTGCTTGTGCAGCCGTGGGTTATCGCGGCGCAGGTACGTTGGAGTTTCTATTCCAGGACGGCGAGTTCTACTTCATCGAAATGAATACGCGCGTGCAGGTGGAACATCCGGTGACCGAACAGATCACCGGCGTGGACATCGTCAAGACGCAGTTGCGCATTGCCGCTGGCGAACGTCTGCCCTGGACACAGAGCGACATCGTGGTGCGTGGTCACGCCATCGAGTGCCGCATCAATGCCGAAGACCCGAAGGGTTTCATTCCTTCACCCGGTCCGATCAAGCTGTATCACGCGCCCGGCGGTCCCGGCATTCGTGTCGACAGTCACATCTACAGCGGCTACGTAGTGCCGCCGTACTACGACTCGATGATCGGCAAGTTGATTGCCTACGGTGAAGATCGCGACACCGCGATTGCACGCATGAAGACGGCGCTGTCGGAAATGGTGGTGGAAGGCATCAAGACCAACATTCCGCTGCATCAGGAAATCTTCAACCACGGCGCGTTCAAGGCGGGTGGTTTGGATATTCACTATCTTGAGCGCCGATTGGGCATCAAATGACGGACGGGCGTGATGAATCACGCCCCTACGCAAGACATACATAACGATAAATGTAGGGGCGCGCCATATTATTGAAATGGTCGCGCCCTTCTTTGTTTCAACGATTGAATTCATCCACCATGCCCTTCCTGCAACTCACTCTCGAACTCGGTAAGACCAATCCAGAACCCGTTGAAGAAGCGCTGTTCGAAATTGGCGCATTGTCGGTGACGCTGGAAGATGCGGCCGACGATCCGATTCTGGAACCGGCGCCCGGCGCGCTGCCGATGTGGCCGACGGTGAACATAAAGGCGTTGTTCGATGCAGAGACCGATCAGCAAATATTGATCAACATGCTGCAAACCCAACTGCAGGGCGCAATCCCTCCACATTGATTTGAAAAACTGGAAGATCGTCCCTGGGAACGCGAATGGCTGAAAGACTTTCACGCCATGCAATTCGGCAAGCGCTTGTGGATTTGCCCGGACGGCCAACGACCCGATGATCCGGATGCAGTCATTGTCGATCTCGATCCCGGCCTGGCCTTCGGTACCGGCACGCATCCCACCACAGCGCTGTGCCTGCAATGGTTGGATGAGCACGCACCCCTACCCGCAAGCATCATCGACTATGGCTGCGGTTCGGGCATTCTGGCCATTGCCGCACTCAAGCTGGGCGCACAACAGGCGTATGGCGTGGATATCGATCCACAGGCTTTACTAGCCAGTCGCGACAATGCCGAACGCAATGGTGTGAGCGAGGCACTGTCAGTCGCATTGGATGACGCCGGCCTCGCGTCCGTCGAACTGCTGGTCGCAAACATTCTGGCCGGCCCACTGGAAACACTCGCACCGCGTCTGGCTGCACTGACTGCGGCAAACGGTCACATTGTGTTGTCGGGTGTGCTGACAGAACAGGCCGCGGCAGTACAGAATGCCTATACCGCTTGGTTCGACATGGACCCAATCGCTGCGCAAGGCGACTGGGCGCGATTGAGCGGCAAGAAACGCCCTATCTGATGCAGTTCGCTTAGAGAGGTTGATGTGCTGACGCAATGCCCAGGCTGCCAAACCGTGTTTCGTGTCACCAGCACGATTCTGCGCGCTGCGCATGGCCAGGTGCGTTGCGGCCGCTGCAACACGCAGTTCGACGCCATCGAACACTTGATGGATGGCGATGACACGATTGCCGAAGAGAGCAACATCAGCGGCACAGCGGTTAACGAAACCATCACGAATCCCGAATTCGAAGAAACTTCGCTGGCGCATGAAGACATCGTGCTGGAAGGCACTCGTATCGAGATCAGCGGCATCTATCGCCGTGTCGATGAAGACGCAGCCGAGCCACCGCATTCGCGCACGGTGATCGAAGAATTCAACATCGATACCGAAGAATGGGAAAACCCGTTCGATAAAACACCCGACGCGGAAGCTGCGGCCGAGGAATCGGACGAAACCGAACTGGAAGATGTCGAAGAAGTCATTTCGGAGAACCGACTGGCCGATGCGCTGGCAAGTCTGGATCTTTCCGCCGAACCGGAAGCAGCTGCGCGCACCGGCGCGGTGAATTCGGATTACGCCAATCGCCACGAAGCGTCGCCGGCAACCTCACCCGATGTCGCAGATGATCCGGCAGCGTCGATGCTGGATGCTGCAAACGAAGTGGAGGATGAGCCACGCATTGCCGCGGAACCGCGCGCGCCATTCGAATTGCCAGAGCAACCTTTCGCACTAGCCAAACCGCGTTGGCCCTGGGCCGTAGCCAGCGTATTGCTGGGACTGCTGCTGTCAGCGCAGGCGTTACATCATGCACGCGCCAACTTGGCCAGACATCCCACCTTCGGCCCACAACTCACCAAGTTGTACGCCGCCATCGGTCAACCCTTGACCCCGGAATGGCAGGTGCAGGCGTATAGCATCAAGCAATGGGGCATGGTCGCTGATCCACAGCAACCGGGCACACTGCGTCTACACGCCAGTGTCACCAACGGCGCCACCTTTGCGCAGCCCTATCCGTTGCTGCAACTCAATCTGGAAGACCGCTTCGGTACGGCGGTGGGAATCCGTGAATTCAAGCCCGAGGAATATCTCACCAATCGCGCCCAGGCCACTCGATTGTTGGCTGCCGGCGAAGCTGCCAGCATCGATTTGGAGATTGTCGATCCAGGCCCGGACGCAGCAGGTTTTCAATTCGATACCTGCCTGCAAATAGACGCAGCGTTGCAGTGCACCAAGGACACTGCCACGCCCGCATCCTGATCGACTGCTCATGCGCATCGGCCCTTATCAACTCAGCAGCAATCTCGCGCTTGCGCCCATGGCGGGCGTGACCGATCTGCCGTTTCGTCAGTTATGCCGCAGTTTCGGCGCCGGCCTGGCCGCTGGCGAAATGTTGACCAGCGACGTGAAACTGTGGGATTCGAAAAAATCCCGCACGCGCTTGAGTCACGCCGAAGAACTGGAACCGCGCATAGTGCAGATCGTCGGCGGCGATGCCGCAATGATGGCCGAAGCGGCGCGCATCAATGTCGAACTGGGCGCGCAAATTATCGACATCAACATGGGCTGTCCGGCAAAGAAAGTTTGTAACAAAGCAGCCGGCTCTGCCTTGCTGCGCGATGAAGCATTGGTGGAGGAAATTCTCACCGCGGTGGTGCAGGCGGTAACAGTGCCGGTTACGTTAAAGATTCGTACCGGATGGAATGCCGAACAGCGCAACGGTCCGCGCATCGCCAAACTGGCTCAGGATTGCGGCATTCAAGCTTTAGCGGTGCATGGCCGCACCCGCGCCTGCATGTTCGAGGGCGCGGCGGAATATGAAACCATCCGCGCCATCAAAAATGCGGTGCAAATTCCGGTGTTAGCCAATGGTGATATCGACTCGCCGCAGAAGGCACGGCAAGTGCTTGAACTGACTGGCGCCGATGGTTTGATGATCGGTCGCGCCGCGCAGGGACGCCCGTGGATCTTCCGCGACATCGCCGCATTCCTTGAATCAGGCACGCTTCTGCCACCTCCAGAAGTGGCGGAAGTCCGTGCTATCATGCGCGCCCATTTGCGCAGGCTGCACACCTTTCATGGGGAAGGAACCGGAGTGCGGATTGCGCGCAAGCATATTGGTTGGTACGCCGAAGGTCGCCCACATGAGCAGACCTTCCGGCAGATCGTCATGCGTGCAGACACAGCGGCAACACAATTGGCAGCAGTTGAAAGTTATTTCGATCTGCTGACCACCGCCGCCTGACACGGCCTGCGATCGGCACCCGCGCTTGCACGCTGCATGGCAAATGGCAGATCGCTATCAGCCACACAACTGCTTCGACTTATTGAATTGAATTACTCGACCTCGCATTTATTGGTAAACCTCGCATGGCGTCCAAGAAAAAAACCACAACTCGCAAACACACGCGAGACGGCGCAAGCAAAGCCAGCAAGATGAACGGCCGCAGTCATAGTAATGGGCATGCCGCCGTGCCATTGCGCACGCAGACAGCGGCAGCGTTGGATACCTATTTCACCAATCTCAATGGCGATCATCCCGGTCATCTCTATGACCTGGTGCTTCGTGAAGTGGAAGAGCCGCTATTCCGCGCCGTACTCGACTATGTCGACGGCAACCAAAGCCGCGCTGCCGAAGTACTGGGCATCAATCGCGGCACGCTGCGCAAAAAACTGCGCGAATACGGACTGACCGAGTCCGCATGAATTCCTTGCGCCTTGCTGCGAGCGAGGCCGTCACCGATTTTATTTTTGTATGAGTCAACTACGTGAGCACCACCATTCGACGCGCGCTGATCAGCGTTTCCAATAAAGACGGATTGCTGGACTTCGTCCACGCCTTGCAAGAACGCAACATTGAAATCCTTTCCACCGGTGGCACCTTCGCGCTGCTGCAGCAACACGGCATTCCGGTAAAGCAAGTCTCCGAACACACCGGCTTTCCGGAAATCATGGATGGCCGCGTCAAGACGCTGCATCCGAAAATTCACGGCGGTCTGCTCGGCCGTCGCGGTGTCGATGAAGCCGTGATGCAACAACATGGCATCGAGCCCATCGATCTGGTGGTGGTGAATCTGTATCCCTTCGCTGCGACCATTGCCAAGCCGGATTGCACCTACGAAGACGCCATCGAGAACATCGACATCGGCGGCCCGGCCATGGTGCGCGCTTCGGCCAAGAATCATGATCGCGTCGCCATTGTGGTCGACCCGTTGGACTACGGCGCCATCATCGACGAATTGAATGCGCATAACGGCAGCGTTACCGAAGCGACTCGTAAACGTTTGGCAGCCAAGGCCTTCACGCACACCGCGCAGTACGATGCCATGGTGTCCAGCTACCTGATCAAGGCCACGCAAAACCCGGCTGCGGGTAAGAGCGAGTATCCGGATCTATTGCCGCTGCAATTCCGCAAGCGTATGGATCTTCGTTACGGCGAGAACCCACATCAAAGCGCGGCCTTCTATGTAGCCAGCGAGGCCAAGGGCGCCAGCATTGCCAGCGCCTCACAGCTGCAGGGCAAGCAACTGTCGTACAACAACATTGCCGACAGCGATACCGCGCTTGAATGCGTGCGTCAGTTCGATGCCCCGGCCTGTGTGATCGTCAAACACGCCAATCCCTGCGGCGTGGCAGTAGGCAAAGATATTCTGGAAGCCTACAACCGTGCTTATAAAACCGATCCGACCTCGGCCTTCGGCGGCATCATCGCCTTCAATCGCACGCTGGATGCGCAGACTGCCAGCGCCATTATCGAACGTCAGTTCGTTGAAGTAATCATTGCACCACAGGCCGATGCCGATGCCGTGGCGCTGTGCAAGAAGAAGGAAAACGTACGCCTGCTGGTGACCGGTCAATTGGATGCCAGCAACACGCCTTACGAACTGCGCAGCGTGAATGGCGGCCTGCTGATGCAGCCGCGCGATCAGGGCATGGTGAAGGTCAGCGATCTGAAGGTGGTGACACAACGCCAGCCTACTGAAGAGGAACTGCGCGATCTGCAATTCGCCTGGCAGGTCTGCAAGTTCGTCAAATCGAACGCCATCGTGTTCGCTCACGACAGCATGACCATTGGCGTCGGCGCCGGCCAGATGAGCCGCGTGTATTCCACACGCATCGCCGCCATCAAGGCCAAGGACGAGAACCTGACTGTCAGTGGTTGCGTAATGGCCTCGGACGCCTTCTTCCCATTCCGTGATGGTCTGGATGTGGCGGCCGAGTTCGGCATCAAGGCGGTCATTCAACCGGGCGGTTCGATGCGCGATGCCGAAGTGATTGCCGCCGCGAATGAACATGGCATTGCCATGGTGCTCACCGGCATGCGGCATTTCCGGCATTGATTGCCGTGTTGGTGTAACACCAACCGGTAGGCTGGGATGAAGCGCAGCGCAATCCCGGCATTCTGACATCCTTGCTGGGATTACATCCCAGCCTACGAGATAGATGCATATGAACGTTCTCATCATCGGTAACGGCGGCCGCGAACACGCACTGGCTTGGAAGGTGGCGCAGTCATCGCGCGTTGCGCATATCTATGTCGCACCGGGCAATGCCGGCACAGCACTGGAAAACAAAGTCAGCAATGTGAACATTGCCGCCGACGATGTAAGTGGCTTAGTAAAGTTCGCCAGCGAGAACAAAATCGAGCTGACGATTGTCGGTCCCGAGGCACCGCTGGTGATTGGTGTGGTTGATGCGTTTCAAGCTGCAGGCCTGCGTTGCTTCGGCCCTGATAAATTGTGCGCACGTCTGGAAGGCTCAAAGGCCTTCACCAAAGACTTTCTCAAAGCACACAAAATCCCCACCGCTGCTTATGCCACCTTCACCGCAGAATCTTTCGACGCCGCCTGGGTGCGTGCGCAGCGCGCGCCGCTGGTAGTGAAGGCCGATGGCCTTGCCGCCGGCAAGGGCGTGATCATTTGCGAAACCCAGGATGAAGCCGTGCAAGCCGTGCAAGACATGTTTGCCGGACAGTTCGGTAAGGCCGGTTCATTGGTGGTGGTGGAAGAATTCCTGGAAGGCGAAGAAGCCAGCTTCATCGTCATGGTGGATGGCACACACATTCTGCCCATGGCCACCTCGCAGGATCACAAGCGCTTGCTCGATGCCGATCAAGGTCCGAATACCGGCGGCATGGGCGCGTATTCACCCGCACCGGTGGTCACTCCAACGATTCACAACCGCATCATGCGTGAAGTGATCGAACCTACTGTGAAAGGCCTGGCCGCGATGGGCACGCCCTACACCGGCTTTCTATATGCCGGCGTGATGGTAGCGCCCGATGGCACGCCCAATGTATTGGAATTCAATTGCCGCTTCGGCGATCCGGAAACGCAGCCCATCATGATGCGTTTGAATTCCGATCTCATCGTGCTGTGCGAAGCGGCATTGGATGGCAAGCTGGACCAAGTCAAAGCCGATTGGAATCCCCAGGCCGCACTGGGCATCGTACTGGCTGCGGGCAACTATCCCGAGACACCGCGCAAGGGCGATGTGATCTCTGGTCTTGATCAAGCCGCCAAACTGCCCGGCAAGGTATTCCATGCCGGCACGCAGTTAAACGACAGCGAGGTCATTACCAACGGCGGTCGCGTGCTATGCGCCGTGGGTCTTGGCGATACGGTGCAAGCCGCACAGACGCAAGCCTATGCATTGGCCGATACGATCAAGTGGCAAGGTCTGCAATATCGTCGCGACATCGGTTATCGCGCCATCGAACGCGAACAAGCCAAATAAATAATTTATGTCGGACACGCCTGCAGAACCCGTCGTAATCCCGCATACGGAATTGTCGGCCGAAGCCCTGCAGGGTGTCATCGAATCCTTCGTGTTGCGCGAAGGCACCGACTATGGCGCCAACGAATATTCGCTGGAGCAGAAAGTGGCGCATGTGTTGCGGCAACTGCAGCGTGGCGAAGCTCAGATAATGTTCGATCCCGACTCAGAAAGCATCGACATCATCGTTATCAAGCATTCGCTGCGGAGCTGAGCGGCTATTCATCAGCCCCAACACGCCATGCCGCCGGCAAATGCGAGTGCACATGACGCAAGAATGCCCGCAGCTTCGGCGTCCAATCGCGACGATCGCTGACGCATAGATACAACTTCATGGGTTCAAGCGAGGTTGCGACCTCATCTTCCATCATGAATTCGACCAGCTGACCACGCTCCAGGAAAGGCTTCGCCACAAAAGCCGCGAGGCGAGCGATGCCGGCGCCCGCAGCCGTCATGGCAGCGATGGCATCGATGTCGTTGCTGACCATTGCAGGACGCAGCTCGGGTTCGATACGTTCGCCATCGCGTAAAAATGCCCAGCGCAGGTAACGACCATCGACTGGGTAACGGAATAGCACGAGTGGGTGTTCGCGTAATTCTTCCAGCGTGCGTGGCCGCCCCTGTCGCGCCAGATAGTCGGGCGCGGCGCACAACACAAAGGGCACTGTGGCGATACAACGTGCGACCAAGCCCTCTTGCAGCTGCGGATCGATGCGAATGCTGGCATCCAGACCTTCCAGCGCGTGATCGGCCAGATCGTCGCCAATCAGCAATTCAATTTCCAAGCCGGGATGACTGGCGTGCAAGGCGGGCAGCATCGGCGCCAACATATGCCGCGCGAAGGCAGCGGTGCTGGAGATACGCAATCTGCCCACCGGCTCGGCATCGTCGCCACTGGCCACCTGGCGCGCGTATTCCAACTGGCGCTCGATGACGCGCACTTGATCGAAATACAGCTGGCCGCGCTCGGTCAATGCCAGACTGCGGGTAGTGCGATTCAACAGGCGAATGCCCAGATGCGCTTCAAGCCGGGCGATGTTCTGACTGACTGCTGCAGCGCTGATACCCAGATTGCGTCCGGCGCCGGCAATGCTGCCCGATTCAACGGTGCTGACGAAGCTGCGAATCAATTGCAGGAGATTCATGACGTCACTTTACCGGAGCGACTCGTAAGTTCCACTTGGGACAGGACCAATTCGCAACTATCTACCGCCCCGCAGTCCACTCGCATAACGTTTCGCCACCATCAACGTCATCGAGAGAAAACTATGCCTGCCAACACTCCTGGTCGCTCAAGCTGGAAACTCAGCGCACGCAGCACGCCTTATATGTTTGCTTTCTACATGGCCTCGATCATGGCGATGCTCATGTCCCTGGTCATCACCGCCGCCAATGCCGGCATCAACGCCGATTACCCACGGCAGGTGTTCTCGGCTTACCAGCTGGCCATGCCTACTGCTTTTTGTTGTGTGTTATTCGTGCGTCCGTTGGTATTGCGCCTGGTGGCATGGTCGGTACATACGAACTGAAAAAGCATTCTGCGCAAGACACGGCAATCACGCATGCCTGCAAATCATCATTCAACGGGTCTTCACATCCACTTCCAGACTGATTTGCAGTTCGCCCTGCTGCGTATTGAAGGCATGTAACAAGCCCTGTCTGCTGGGCAACTCCTGAGCCAGGCTATTCAACTCAACACGCGGCACGCTGAGCCACAAACCGGTGGGATCGCTATCGAATTGCCAATCGCCGCTGCTTTGGTTCACCTTGGCGCGAAAGGCGTGACCGCGCGGTAGCGGCACTTCCAGCCCCAACGATTTACCAGCATGAAGTTGTGCGAACTCATCGGCGCTCATCCGGATACGGATGCTATGGGCGGCAAAACGTAGATTCATATTCCGCTCCTCCGGCAATGGCTAGCCTTATAGGTTTATTAAACCCGTGTTATTTCAATACATCAGAAGCAGGCGTCCATTCCATTCGGTAATCATCCATCACATAACCCTGACCGATATCGTTGACCACGGCGCCGACATTCACAAAGCCCATGCGCAGATAAGCCTGTAGCGCCGGATTGTATTTGTTCACGGTCAACCACAACTTCGGCAAGCCGCGCTGCGCCGCCAATCGCGCCAGATAGTTCATGCTGGCGCGTCCCAGGCCGCGGCCGCGCATACTCTGCAACAGGTACAGCTTGCTTACAAACAAACGACGCTCAGCCGGCTCGGCGTGCACTGCCGCATATCCCACCTGCCGCCCCTGCCAATTCAACAGAAAATATTCGTAACCTTCGTTAAGTTGCTCGGTAATAGCGGCCTTGCTTTGAAAGCGCGCCAGCATGTAATCGACCTGCGCCTGACCGATGATGCTTCGATAATGCTCGGGCCATATCTGTTGGGCGAGACGAACTACGGCAGCTATTTGCTCGCCGTGTACCGGAGTGAATTCGAGTACGGGCCGTGCGTTTGTCACCTGGACTCTGTATGTCTTGGGAGCCGTAGCTTCTTGGAAGATTTATTCACGGAGCTTGAGGCCTGCTGGCAAGCCTCACTGCAGCAAAAGCGAATACTACCCGCATCAGAATCACATCGAACCCAGACAATCCCTGCATCTATATTTATCGGGCAGGCATCAATCGGCGGGTGGCGCATCGCTGACCACGATGCGGCCTGAGTGCGAATCCAGACGCAGAAGAATGTCCTTGGGACGATTCAACTCGCGGCTCTCCACCGGTAGACGGGTATCGTCGAAATAAACCTTCAGCAAATCGATGACCGACGCCGCCGGCTCTTCCAGGCCGCGATCGCTCGGTATATGACCGACGATGCGCACACGCCAGCTGGTCTTGCGCGCCCCCATGCCGCGCATGTCCTTGCAGAACAGATCCAGCAGCAGCAAATGCGAGCTGAGAATGGCGTCGGTGAGGTCCACCCCACGGCCTTCGTGGGTGGCCGCATAGTGAAAATGCAGCACCCCTGCCACACCACGGGTGTCATCGTGCATGCACACAGCCAGCGAGTGGCTGAGTTGCGCGGCCAGCACTGTTCCGTCGCTGGAGGTGCGATATTCACCCGGCTGAATCAGAATTTCCGTTGAATTGGCCATGCTTGCTTGGGCTCCGTCCCTTATAAGCTGCCCGGCTGGCCGTCGGCACCCGGCGCCGCTTCACGAAATGGCCGAATTGAACCCCGGACACGGCCGTCCAGGCCCCGCAGCGGTGGAAATAATTGGCGGCAGGCCCTAAAGTGCGCGCCCGGTTTACGGTTTACTCCCGGCTTCTGAAGTCGGGCTGATTGCAATTTGAGGAGTGACATCATGGGCAGAGGCGATCGCAGAACCCGCAAGGGCAAGATTTGGCGTAACAGCTATGGCAAGACCCGTCCGGGCCGCGCCAAAAAGAAAGACTAATTGATCGGGCGGGGTTTCCCCGCCTTATCGGTTAGCTTATCGGTTAAATCACCTGATCTTTAAGATCAGGAGTTTTTTATGACACGGCGCAGCCGCTGCGCCTCGCTCAATTCTCCCTCCGGCACGCCAAAACTCAAGGCCGCCGTCGCGACGAATACTTCGCGCAGAAAATACACCAGCCCCACCGCCAGACTGATCAGGCCGACTATAAAGGCAACCGCGATGGGTATCGCCATGTTGACCTGCAGCAACACACTGACGAACAGGCTGACAATCACGATGGGCACCAGCACCGCACATAGCACGGTGAGTGTGATGGCGCGGCTGATCAATTTGGCGCGCTTGGCCAACACTTCCAGTCGTTCATGTAGTTCTGGCGCGCCCTCGGGCGTTTGCTTTAATTGCGTCTCGGTAATACGCGCGCGCTCAACAATGCGCACCAGCCGCCCCACCAGCACATTCAAGGTAGCGCCCACGCCCGCCAGCAGAAACACCGGCGCGACCGACAGCTGAATAACCTGCGCAATGCTTTCGATATGTGTATTGAAAGTCGCCATGAAGCCCATGCCTCACCATCCCATAGTGAGGGAAGCATAACGCATCGGCCGTGCCGGCAGGTTCTTGGGTTGATACTCGCGCCAAAAATGGCTCTCACCTAAGCAGAGATCACGAGCGTTAGTATAAAGCTCAGGCTTTTAATATCACCGATAGCACCGTTGTTAGCGCCTGAGTCGGGCACACGTTGCCCAGACCGTCGCGCGGAGGGATCCGCGCGTCGAGCTTACAGGGACGTACTTGCAGCGTGTCTGGACAACGTGTGCCCGACTCAGGCGCGGTCGAAGCTGCACTATGCCGAACATTTTTTCTGGACATCGCATACCTGGGTGCAGGATCAAATCAGCGCCTATGCCTTGCGCACCGCATCCATCATCGGTTGAGCCGCCTGGCTATTGGCAAAAACCTTGGTTTCCAGTGCCGCCTCACTCACACCGATATGCGCACCCAACACACCCTTGAAGACCGAACGCAGATCCGTGGTGGGCTTCAAATCGCGCCCCTGGTACAGATTGGCACCGGCCAATCCCGGCCAGTCGGCCACCACCCTGCCGCCATTCACCGCACCACCCACCAGGAAAGAACAGCTGGCCGTGCCGTGATCGGTGCCACGCGTGCCATTGATGGCCACAGTGCGACCAAACTCGGTGGCCACCATCACCACCGTGTTCTTCCAGGCCGCGCCGCCCATTTCCGTACGCAGCGTCTCGATGGCCTTATCCAAGCCTTCCAGACGCGTGAATAGCTGCCCCTGCTCCGCGCCTTGGTTGGCGTGGGTATCCCAACCCGTGGCTTCCATGACCGCGATACGCGGACCGTCGTTCTGCTTGAGCATCTTGCCGGCGGCACTGACGATGGGCGTCAAAGAGCTATTACGGCCCCCGACCTTACCGGCCATATCCATGCCGCCCTCTTCATTGGCGATGGCATCTGTGGCCACCGCAGTTTGCAGGCGACTCAGGAAGTATGGGTCCGACTGATACAGCGCTTCGATACGCTGCAGGGTGTCATCGTCGGTACCCGGCATGCGCGATGGCGCCCAGGAACCTACCTTCTGTTCGCCACGCAGTACCAGCGGCACGTTCTGCGCGAAGGCGATGGCCAACTGCTCGGTGTTACGTGGCTTGGCCCCAGGCACGCTCAGCAAGGCGCGATTCAACCACCCATCCAACGAACCATGTGGCGCGGCCGTGCCGTTTTCCAACAAGTCTTGACCATCGAAGTGCGAACGCTCGCGATACGGCGAAGCCACGGCATGCACCACCAGCAACTCCTTGGCTTGATAGCGCGCATACAAATTGGCCAACGCGGGATTCAAGGCAAACATGCCATCCAGTTTCAATGCGCCATTAGCAGCCCCAGGCGTCGGCAGTGCCAACGCACCACGCACGCGTTGATAGTTGCCATCACCATAAGGCGCCACTGCCGCCAGGCCATCCAGCGCACCGCGCAGAATGATGAAGACAAAGCGTGAATCGGTATCTGCATAGGCGAGACTCATGCGTGGCAGCAATGAAGCCATGCCCGCCATGCCTGCGGCACACAGAAAATCGCGGCGGGGCATGGAAGAGTTGAATTTGCTCATGACATCTCCAGACAGGGCGCACAGGTCTCGCCCCTACAAACATTGATCAACGCCGTTGAAATTCGGGACTCACCAACCACAGCACCACACCCTGCGCCGCGTCCGCCGCGCCATTCAAAGCCATGCGCGTGTGGTCGTTAAAACTGGCGCCAAGACTTTGTTCCGCCAATTGCAATGGCGAACGGCGCGTACCGATACGCTGGCCGATCTGCGTGGCCCATTCGATGCGCTTCATCAACGCATCCGGACCATCCCATTGACCGGCGATATCCGCCCAACCGGCCGGCGAGCCCGGCGAATAAGGGCGCTGTCCCAACAACTCAAAGGGCGCCAACACCTGCTGCGGTTTGTCCGGCACGTAGTCGAGGGCACGGAAGCTGGACACCACAAATTCATGCGGTGTCTTGAACTTGGTTTGCGCCTGAGCCCAGGCTTCAGCGCTATCCACCACAGCAGCATGCACCGTCGGCAAATGACCTTCGCTATCGCGAAACGCCTTGGCTACTCTATCTACCGCGGCCGCAGGCGGCTCATCGGCAATGAAGTGTCGCACTAGTTTGGTGGCGACAAATTGAGCGGTAGCAGGATGACGCGATAAGTCTTTGAGCACAGCCTTCGGCTGATTGATGCCGTCTTCGCTGTAACGCTTACCTAGCAGCGTCTGCGCACCGGGCTCATGCAATCCCTCGCGAAAGGCAAACTTGCCTGCCTCACCCACATTGAGCTTGGCCGCAGCACCCAATCGCGCACCTTGATCGCCACCTACGGACCAACCGGTCAATACCTTGGCAAAGGTGGTGACATCCGCCTGGGTGTAACCGCCATTCACACCCAGCGTGTGTAATTCCAGAATCTCGCGGCCCAGGTTCTCATTGATGTCGACCTTGCGTTCCTGCCTGGCGCGCCGCTTGACCAACTGCGCCAATTGCGAGTTCGGTCCCGTGGAGGCTTGATTATCCAGATACAAAATCATCGCCGGATGACTGTCAGCGGCCAGCAATAGATCGTAAAAACTTAAATGCAGGTTGGGACGAATCGCTTCGTTCTCCAAGGTGCCGGCAATGGCCGCCACTGCGTTCTTGTCCATCGACACCGCAAAGTGATTGGTCCAAAAATGCACCAGACGTTCGCGAAAGGATTCCGCGCTGCGCGTGGCAATCTGGTAACGGGCCGCGACCTGATCGACATAGTTGCCGACGATTGCCCCACGCTTGATGCCGGCCGCCGGCTTGGCCGCAGTATTGTTCTCGTCTTCGGCTGCTTCCTTCTTGGCCATGCGCTTTTCTTTAAGCGCCTCGATCTGCTCCTGAAACACCACATTGGAGGGCGGCAAACTCTTGATGGCCGCAGGTAGTGCACGCTCACCCTTCACTTGCGCCTTCAACCAGCCACGCGGATCGGCTTGGATCTGCTGCAATTCGCCGGGCCGCGCACCCAGACCAAAGCGATTGGCGGCAATGACTGCTTCGGTGTTGGTCATAGATCCCCGCTGTAGTCCGGATATCGACCCGGATGGTCATTCTGGATGGTCATTGGTGAGAGTAACGCAGGGGCAGGCCGTTGGTTGACTCGTGAGTTTCATGGCCGTCTCGCAGCCACCGGAATGGCGGTGGAAGTTGCGTTGTCGCACCGCAGGGACGCATGCCAGGATGGCGTACCACAATCAAAACAGCGCGGTGGATTTGCGCGCAAGACGGGGATCCATGGACACATCATCGGTATCGATCCGAAAACAACGCCGCGATCTGCTACTGGGTGCATCCGCTGCAGCCTGTGCCTCCTTGTTGCCCAACTTTACTCGGGCTGCAGCGTTCACCGTGGTAGCGGAAGGACTACAGGCGCCTGAGGCGCCCAAGCCGCAAACAGATGGTTCGATATTGGTATGCGAAATGGCGCGCGGCACGCTGTCGCGCGTCACCAAGGGCAATATTGAAGTAATCGCAGAATTGGGCGGCGCACCCAATGGCGTAGCCATCGGCCCTGATGGCGCGGCCTATGTCTGCAACAACGGTGGCTTCAAATTCGCACGGCAAGGCGCATTGATCATGCCCAGCGGCCCGTTGGACAAACCGGGCATCGCCTCCCTACAGCGTGTCGATCTGCGCACCGGCCAACATCGCGATCTCTATCTCAAGCTAGGCGATCAGCCTTTACGCGCACCAAATGATCTGGTGTTCGATCACAGTGGCGGTTTCTGGTTTACCGATCCCGGCGCCGTGGTGGCTGGGCAAGCACAGAGCGGTTCAATTAATTGGGCCAAGGCCGATGGATCGCAGATCAAATTCGTTTGTGGCCTGCCACAGGTAAATGGCATCGCACTATCAGCCAATGGCAAGACGCTGTTCGTCGCCACCACACGTAGTCCGCAAATTCATGCCTTCACCATTGTTGCGCCAGGCGAGTTGCTCAAAGATGCTAAAGGCACAGCAATATCGCGCATTCACGCGCACGGCATGGATAACACCGGATTCGATTCACTCGCTCTGGATAGCCAAGGCTATCTCGCGGTAGGCACGTTGAATTTTGCAGATACCGGCACGGGTTGCATCACGGTGATTGCACCCGATGGCCGCAGCGAACGTGTCGACTTTCCGGAGAAGTTCGTCACCAGCATTGGCTTCGGCGGCAAAGATCGACGCACGGCATTCATTACACTCACCACTAGCGGCAAGTTAGTCAGCATGGAATGGCCACGTGCTGGCTTAGCTTTAAATTAAGCCAAATGCGAACGGAATAAATAAAATTCCGTTCAAACAAAAAGGCGCAGTCGTTACCGACTGCGCCTTCATATCAAACAAGACTTTTAGCGCAAATCAACCACGCTTCATCGCATCGTAGAATTCGCCGTTGGTCTTGGTGTCCTTCATCTTGTCGAGCAGGAACTCGATCGCTGCCAGTTCATCCATCGGATGCAGCAGCTTGCGCAGAATCCAGATCTTGGCCAGCTCATCCTGGCTGGTGATCAACTCTTCACGGCGTGTGCCGGAACGATTGATGTTCACTGCCGGGAAGGTGCGCTTTTCAGCAACGCGACGATCCAGATGGATTTCCGAGTTACCGGTGCCCTTGAACTCTTCATAAATCACGTCGTCCATGCGCGAACCAGTGTCGATCAGCGCCGTGGCCAGGATGGTCAATGAACCACCCTCTTCTACATTGCGCGCCGCACCGAAGAAACGCTTGGGACGTTGCAATGCATTGGCGTCCACACCACCGGTGAGCACCTTGCCGGAGCTGGGCACTACGGTGTTGTAAGCACGCGCCAGACGCGTAATCGAGTCGAGCAGGATCACCACATCGCGCTTGTGTTCCACCAGACGCTTGGCTTTTTCGATGACCATTTCGGCCACTTGCACGTGACGGCTGGCTGGTTCGTCGAAGGTCGAGGCCACCACTTCACCGCGCACGGTGCGGGTCATCTCGGTCACTTCTTCGGGACGCTCATCGATGAGCAGCACGATCAAGTAAACCTCAGGATGATTGGCCGAGATGGAGCTGGCAATGTTTTGCAGCAGCATGGTCTTACCGGCCTTGGGCGGCGAGATGATCAAACCACGTTGACCCTTGCCGATGGGCGCTACCAGCTCAATCACACGTGCGGTCAGATCTTCGGTCGACCCGGTGCCGCGTTCCAGCTTGATGCGCTTGGTGGGATGCAGTGGCGTGAGATTTTCGAACAAGGCCTTGTGGCGCGCGCTCTCGGGCGAATCGAAATTGATTTCGCCAACCTTCAGCAAGGCGAAGTAACGTTCGCCTTCGCGAGGTGGGCGAATCAGCCCGGAGATGGAATCGCCGGTGCGCAGATTGAAGCGACGAATCTGCGAGGGACTGATGTAAATATCATCGGGACCGGCCAGATACGAACCTTCCGATGAGCGCAGGAAGCCAAAGCCATCCTGCAAAATTTCCAGCACGCCTTCGCCATAAATGGTTTCGCCGCTGCGAACATGCGCTTTAAGAATTTCAAAGATGATGTCCTGCTTGCGCGAACGGGCCATGTTCTCCACGCCCAGACGCTGCGCCATTTCCACCAGCTCACCGATGGGCTTGAGCTTCAGCGTGGTGAGGTTCATGGATTGACGCGAGGCCGCCAGCTCCGCAGCGGAGACAATGCCTACATCGTCGTTATCGAGAAAATCGTCCTGCGGCAGGCCTTCGTTTTGATTATTGCGATGACGCGGGCGCGGACCGCGTCCCTCGCCGCGTGGTGGGCGATTACCGCGGTTGCCGCCACCGCTGCCACCATTACCGCCATTGTTACCGCCTTGGCGGTTCCCCCGAGCCTGGTTACCTAAATAGCCTCTCACAGCTTGCCATCCAAAAATGCAGTGAGATCGGCTTTACGCAAGGCGCCAACCTTTTGGCCTTCGACCTGACCGTTCTTGAACAGGATCAGTGTCGGAATACCACGCACGTTAAAACGCTGCGGGGTCTTGGGGTTTTCGTCGATGTTGACCTTGGCGATGGTCAGCTTGTCCGGATATTCGGCAGCCACTTCATCGAGCATCGGTGCAATCATTTTGCAGGGTCCGCACCACTCGGCCCAGAAATCCAGCAACACCGGCTTCTTGGACTGCAATACGTCGGCCTCGAAACTGGCGTCCGTGACATGGACAATTAAATCGCTACTCACCGGGGTTACCTCTAGTGACTTCGGTTCGAACAGGGAAATGGAACATGGATTGAGATCGGGAAATTGAAATTGGGATTTTGAGATTGAAAATGGAGCGTATCGGGAAATTAAGCGGTGCGTGACTTAAGGGAAACAAGCGCGCGCGGCCCAGAAAGGGTGACGATTGGCTGGCGCGTCAGGCACAATTGCGGCTTGGGCGCCTCCAGTATGCGCGGTACTCTTGCTCGATGTTTGGAACGCACCCTGTTAGGGGATTAGTGTTGCAGAGCCAGCTACTGAGTGATTGGTTGGGAAGATCCGGATTTGTCCGCTGAGCCACAGCCAGAGAAATTAAATTGGCAAATGGCGATTGGCGATCCGCTTCGTGGGTGGTATTAAAGCTGGCGAATTTGCAATTTGCAAGCCCGCCTACAATCAATCACATATCGCGTGTCCCAAAAGCAATGTGCATTGCGTTCATGAATCAGCCGATAATCGACCAGATGATCGACCTGTTCATGAAACGTACTTAACTTACGAACTCTTACAAACTAGAAGGCCAATGGCTGATTCTCATTTGACTGATCTGTCCTTCACCGGACTGAACCTGCCCGAACCGTTGCAAAAAGGCCTGGCGGATGCCGGCTTTGAGCGTTGCACGCCGATTCAAGCGCAAACCCTGCCGCACGCACTGGCCGGCCTGGATGTGGCCGGTCAGGCACAAACCGGTACCGGCAAAACCGTGGCCTTCCTGGTGGCGATGTTTGCGCGACTGTTGCGCGAAGCGGTACCGGCGGAACGCAAACTCAACGCGCCGCGCGCCGTCATCCTGGCACCCACTCGCGAATTGGCAGTGCAGATTCATAGCGATGCCGTGCCACTGGGACAGCACACCGGGCTGCGCCTGGGCCTGGCTTTCGGCGGCATCGATTTCGAGAAGCAGAAGCGTCAATTGGAAGACGGCGTCGATGTGCTGATCGGCACCCCCGGCCGTATCATCGATTTCTACAAACAACATGTAATCGACCTGAGCTTCACCCAGGTCGTGGTGCTGGATGAAGCCGATCGTATGTTCGATCTGGGTTTCATCAGCGACATTCGCTACATCCTGCGACGCATGCCGGCGCCGGATAAGAGATTGAATCTGCTGTTCTCGGCCACCCTGTCGCAGCGCGTGCTGGAGCTGGCTTACGAGCATATGAACAGCCCGCAATTGACGCGCATCGAACCGGACAAGATGACGGTGGAGCGTATCCGCCAAGTCATCTACTACCCGTCAAACGACGAGAAACCGCGCCTATTGGTGGGTCTGCTCAAACAAAAAGATCCGACGCGCAGCATGGTGTTCGTCAACACGCGCCGTGCCGCGGAAGACGTTGAAGCCTTGCTGCGTGGCAATGGCATTAATGCCGAGGCCATCTCCGGCGATGTGCCGCAGCAGAAGCGACTGCGCATGCTGCGCGACTTTCACGAAGGCTCGCTGGCCGTACTGATCGGCACCGACGTCGCGTCGCGTGGCCTGCACATTCCCGACGTTACGCATGTATTCAACTACGACCTGCCGCAAGATCCGGAAGACTATGTGCATCGCATCGGTCGTACCGCACGTGCCGGCACCGATGGCGACGCCATCAGCCTGGGCTGCGAGGAATACGTCATCACGCTACCGGATATCGAGTCGTATATCGGCCGCAAGATCCCGGTTGCGTCCGTGACGCCGGAATTGCTGGCGGAGCTGGCGCCCGCCGCACCGCGTCGCAAACGCGAATTCGAAGGCGACCGCCGCGGCGGTCGAGGCGGTCAGCGGCGTAGCGGTGGTCAAGGTCAGAGTCATGGTCAAGGACCACGACCGCATAGCAATCAGGGCAGTCATCAAGGCAGTCAAAATCGCCGTCCACGTCATGGCTCCTCAAGCAATGAACAGCGTCACTCGCAGGGCAATGGCTCGCCGCGTCAGGAAGCCAACGCTCAGCAGGGTCAGAATACGCAGCAAGGCCGTCATCACAACCAACGCAGCAATCAAGGTCATCATCCTCACGGAAATGCACCACGACGCGAGGGCCAGGGACGTCACGACGCGCGTCGCAGCGGCCATCGCCAGGATGGTCATCGTCAGCAACGTGCACCGGAACAACATGCGCAACGCGTAGTGCCGCAACAACCGGCACCAAGACCCGGCGTGGTCGCCAAGGTGGGACGCTTTGTGAAGAATCTGTTTAGTCGCATGGGCCGCAAGTAGCGGCAGCGGTTTCAAGAAACATCGACTGAGTCAGTCGATGTTTGCTTCCAGCTACCAAGCCACCTACTCAGGTGGCTTTCTTTTTAGCGGTACTTTTAGCGCTCGGCTTGACCGTTTCTTTCTTGGGCAGAATCACGCCATCACGCATGGCTTCGAACTCTTCCGCCGTCACCAATAATTCCTTGTTGCCGTTCCAAGTGGCGCCGGCAGGCACACGATTCTCTACATGCCGTGCCTGAGCCAGGTATTGCGCCTGCGTCTGTTTGCTGGACACCGGCGTGGTGACACCGGTCTGTTGCTGCGCCAGTTGCCTTACCTGTTCGATATCCACCGCCACTTGATGCTGCTGAGCCAATTGCATTACTTGCTCGATGATGGCGTCATTCAACACTTGATTGGTGACCTTGCCGGAAGTTTTCTGCACATCCAGCTCTTCCTCACTAGGCGGCATGACCTGCACATACAACTTGCCATCATGCCAGCCATAGGTGAGGCGCTGATTCACTACCTGCACCTTCATGCCGATGGGAATTTCATTGAACAACAAGGCAATGTCTTCCGGATAAAAACGCAGGCAACCATGGCTGGAACGCATGCCCACGCCATAAGGTTTATTGGTGCCGTGGATAAGATATCCCGACCAACCAAGATTCATCGCAAATGCGCCCAGAGGATTATCCGGACCGGCGGGGACCACTTTGGGTAGCGGGTCGCCGCGCTCTGCATGCTCCTTGCGCACCGAAGCAGGCGGTGTCCACACCGGATCTTTGCGCTTGCTGACGACTTTGGTAACGCCTTCGGGAGTCGTCCAACCGACTTTGCCGATACCGATGGGATGCGTGATGACCGTCTGCAATTCTCCCGGCTCGCGCTTAGGAAAATAGAACACTCGCAACGCGGCAAGATTCACCACCAAGCCTTCGCGCGGCGCATCCGGCAATACGAACTGAGTCGGTAGCACGATTTCACGGCCAGCGCCGGGCACCCATGGATCCACACCGGGATTGGCGCGCACCAGTTCTTCATAACCGAGATTGAAACGTCGTGCGATGTCGGAGAGGGTGTCTTCCTGGGTCGCGGTGGTGACCTGAATTTCACCGATCACCTTGTCGTCATCGGCAATCTTGAACAGGTGTGTCGCCAGCGGATCCACCGGCGTTTGCGGCACCACCGGCTGCGGTTCGGCAATCACCACCGGTGGCGGTGCAGTTTTACACCCCACCAACACCATCGACAGACTCAACAGGCTTAGCGCCAGACCATTGTGTATACGCATACAAACCATATTGCCAAAGCGTGCGGTAGTTCACACCCTGAAAGCTGTAGGCCGTCGCCGCATAGCTACAGGGAACTCTTAAAGAAGCACCGGCCGATCGGATTGTTCGTTGCGATCTGCAACTGGATAGTAACGGCCCAGCGCCTGCCCCACGGCTATGACAGCACTGCACACGCCTTGTTCATACCGACTCGCCGCGCAGTCTGCCTGCAGCTGCTCGCAAATGGCTGACCATTGATCATCGTCGATCCGCCCTCGCAGGCCGCGGTCCGCGACAATTTCCACACTGTGGTCGGCCAGGCAGAGGTAGACCAACACACCGTTGCGTGCCTGCGTATCCCATACGCCCAGCGCCGCAAATACTTCCAAGGCACGCGCTCTGGGTGTTTGCCCGCGCAACAAGGCCGCCACAGATAGATCGGCTTCAATGGCCACGCGAATTTCGCCGCCATGTAGTTGCTCGCTGTGCTTTACGCATTCGGTGATGGCTTGTAACCCACTATCGGGGAATGCGCGTCGCAGTTGCCAACGCGTCATGCTCAAGTGGCGCCACCAGCGCAGCCAGGTGTGATTAGTGTGTTGCATCCGTCACCAACGGCCCATTACCAACGACCAGAGGCGCCACCGCCGCCAAAACCACCGCCACCACCACTGAAGCCGCCCCCGCCGCTTCGTCCTCCAAATCCTCCGCCGAATCCGCCGCCACCGAAACCACCACCCCAACCGCCGCGTGGACCGGATGACCAGCCGCCCCCGCCACCTCCGCCGCTACTCAGCACGAAGGCAAAGGCAAAAATAGCCGCCACCAGACCCGCCATGATGGAGCCAATGAACAACCACACGAGTAGGCCGGCGCCGCCCGCAGTCAAACTTGCTGCACCCAGCCGCCCCATTGCGCCACGCAGCACGCGTCCACCGATGAATACCAAGAAGATCAGCAAGGGCCAGGGCAGATTGCTGGAACCGTTGCGACGTTGCGGCGAAGTCGCGGGCTCGGGCAACACTTCGCCATCGATCAATTGAATGATGCGCGTGGCCGCGTCACTGATACCTCGAGAATAATCGCCATCGCGAAATGCGGGTACGATGAGCTGACGAATGATGCGATTGGTGGTGGCGTCATTGAGCACGCCTTCCAGGCCATAACCCACTTCAATTCGCACGTTGCGATCGTTCTTGGCGACCAGCAACAGCACGCCATCATCCACATCCTTGCGCCCTAACTTCCAGACATCGGCAACACGAATGGAATATTGCTCGATGGTTTCAGGCTGCGTGGTGGGCACCAATAAGATGGCAAGTTGACTACCCTTGCGCGTTTGCAAGGCAAGCAGCCGCGCTTCCAGAGCACTGACTTGCTCCGCTGTCAGCGTCTGCGTCAGATCGGTAACGGGACGCGTGAGCGCAGGCACCGCCACCTGGTCCGCCGCCAGCGCCATCAATGGCAGCAGGACCAGTAGCAATGCGCGCCAATTCATCAGGCGCATTGTCATGCTCGCTTAGGAGCCGCTACTGGCCGCGCCAGCACCGAAGTCCACCTTCGGCGGCGCAGCAATAGCCGCCTCATCCTGCACGGTGAAGTTGGGCTTTACAGCGAAGCCGAATACCTTGGCGGTCAAATTGCTGGGGAACTGCCGCACCACCAGGTTGTAGTCTTTCACTGCGGCAATGTAACGATTGCGCGCCACGGTGATACGGTTCTCGGTGCCTTCCAGCTGTGCCTGCAAATCGGTATAGCCGGCAATCGATTTCAGCTCGGGATAGCGCTCCACCACCACCATAAGCTTCGACAACGCGGAACTCAGCTCACCCTGCGCCGCCTGCCATTTCTGAAATGCCTGCGGATCGTTGATCAATTCCGGCGTGGCCTGGATAGAGCCCACTTTGGATCGCGCATTCACCACCGAATCGAGGATGTCCTTCTCGGCTTGCACAGCGCCCTTCACCGTCGCAACCAGATTGGGCACCAGATCGGCACGGCGCTGATATTGATTCAACACTTCCGACCAATCGGCCTTGATCTGTTCGTCGGTCTGCTGCAGACGGTTATACCCGCAACCACTCAGTAGACCGGCTAGCAGCGCTACCGCGAGAAAATGGACAACACGCATGCGTTCCCCTTCTTAGATGCAAACCTGCTTCGTGCAGGCGTTCACATCATGGAGACTGTTATGGCAAATGCAAGGGCGTGAGGAAAGGTCGTGCCAACTGACACAGCCGCTCTCGCACATCCTGTGCTTCGTGGCACTGGTACATCCATGCCCGACCACTCTTGTGCATCCTGCACTCGTGGCATTCGTGCATCCATGTACATCACAAAAAAATACCCCGGCGAAGAGCCGGGGTAGAAAAAAGCGGAACTTAGAAGATTCCAGTCCGCCCAGGGGATTCGATTCGGCAATCGGTCAGCAGACCGATATGCTCAAAACATCATCAATGCAGACGGGACCATTGCAACACCTTAATGTCGCGCACATCGCATTCAAAATTGCGCGCCAGCACCATGGCTGCTTCGCGAAAGTCGCCGCGACGCAAATTGCGGTTGACCTCCACTACGCCGCGAAATTCGTTCAAGCCCTTGGCCACTTGCTCGGCCTTGGGTTCCTGCATCAGAAAGTGGGTGTAGTACTTAATGCTCATGGGACAAAGCTTATGGCGCGGCCGCTGAGCAATCCGTGAATGTGTGCACAAAAATCCGGCCACTGCGGTTTATTCGGTGAATTCAGGGTATTTCTTAGCTGCTGCTGTCGCCAAACGATTACATCGCGACTGCAATCTGGCTTCTTAAACGTCTGAAGAAATGCATCCGGCCGTTAGATCGGTGCGAACTCTTGCTGAGTCCGACAAGCCTTGCCGGGAACGCCGTGAATCCATCCCTGGAGGCTTCGGGCTCGGCTCCTGCCTCGCACGATCCCAGCAAGGCTTGTCGGACTCAGCAAGAGCTGACATAGCGCACCAACTTCATTTTTTCGGACGCCAAAACGCTTTCTCTCAGGCAACCATATGAAGTTAGCGAGATGACATGAGTACGTCGTATCCTGTGCTGAGATTGTCACAGCACTCATTGCCTTGACCACAGGCCCCCATGTCCCGCTATCGCCCACCGCAGCCACGCGGCTCAAAATTCATCACTCAGCCCGGCTGGCAGAAGCTCAAGGATGAGTTGGACTTTTTATGGCGTGTCAAACGTCCACAAGTGACACAGGCCGTATCCGAAGCCGCAGCACAGGGCGACCGCTCGGAAAATGCCGAATACATTTACGGCAAGAAACAATTACGCGAGATCGACAGCCGCGTGCGCTTTCTCAGACAGCGCCTGGATGGCATGGTGGTGGTTAAACAAAAACCTTCCGATGGTTCGCGTATTTACTTCGGCGCATGGATCACGCTGGAAGACGACGACGGTAATGAAGTGCAATACCGCATCGTCGGTCCGGATGAATTCGATGCAACACAACGCCTCATCAGCATGGATTCACCGCTGGCAAAAGCCCTGTTCAAAAAAGCCGTGGACGACGAAGTGACTATCGAAGTACCAGGCGGACGGAAGACCTATGTCGTGCTGGAAATCAGCTACCGCGACATGGAAGAAGGCTGACACCAACAACTCACCGCAACACCCATAAATAAAAAGGCGGACACAAGGTCCGCCCAGTTTTACGCCCAGAGAGCCACACCCAGAGAATTACACCAGTACGTTCTTGAACTGCCAGGGATCTTCGGTATCGAGATCTTCGGCAAACAAACGACCTCGGTCGTATAGCGGCGTCCAGTCGGTGTACTCGCCCACCACGGGCCCCAAATAGGGCATGCATACCTGCAGTACGCGTTGAAAATCAATGTTGTCGGCTTCAACAATGCCGGTGCGTGGATTCTCGATAACCCATACCAAGCCCGCCAACACCGACACGCACACCTGCAGGCTGGTGGCATTGTTGTAGGGAGCCAACTTGCGCGCCTCAGCGATGCCTAACTGTGAGCCGTACCAATACGCGCCCTTTTTATGGCCGGCCAGCAGCACACCCAATTCATCAATGCCATCGACGATTTCATCCATGAGCAGCCGCTGGGTTTCCTGCTGACGCCAATTGCGCCCAGCTAATTCGTGCACCGACACCACCGCCTCATCGCAGGGATGATAGGCGTAGTGCACAGTGGGCCGATAAGCCACGCTCTCACCCTGCTTGGCCGAACCCTCTTTAACTGAATAATAGTCAGCAATGGAAATGGCTTCGCTGTGAGTGATCAGAAACCCCTGAAAATGACCGGCGCGAGGTGTCCAAGTACGCACACGCGTGTCCGCGCCGGGACGCATCAAGTAAATCGCACTACCATCACCGAAATCATGACGCCGACCTTGCGGCGGCAGCGTTTTCTCATGGGAGCCCCAGCCCAGTTCAGCCGGCTGGCAACCTTCGCCAACAAAGCCATCGATCGACCAGGTATTGATGAACTCGCCGATCCGCTTGGGCTTGCTGGCCACCTGCGTATCGCGCTCGGCAATGTGTATGACCTTCACGCCTAACTGTTGCGCCAAGGCGGCCCACTGCTCGCGACTGGTCGGCGTGGAGACAGACAGCCCAATATCTGCGGCGACATTCAATAATGCCTGCTTGACCAGATGCGAGACCAAACCGGGATTAGCGCCATGCGTAAGCAACGCAGTGGGCGCATTGGGCAACTCAGCGCGCAACTTTAACGCGGCTTCACGCAACGCATAATTGGAGCGCTGCGATGGCGTCAGCGAGGTATCGGTATAACCGCCAGCCCAAGGTTCGATGCAAGTATCCAGATACAAAGCACCGACTTCGGCGCACAGGCGCACCAGATCCAGACTGGAAACGTCCACAGATAAATTAAGCAGGAAATCGCCCTTGCCCAGCAGCGGCTGTAACACTTGGCGATAGTTATCGCGCTTCAAAGGCTGCTTGATGAACCGGATTCCATACGTCTGAGCCTCTGCTTCGCCGCGCGCATCCGAAGTCACAATGGTGATGCGCTCTTTATCGAATACCGATATGCCGCAGAATTAAAGGCAACACGCCCTGACCGATACTGCCGAAGCCAACCATTACCAAACGGCCAGGAAACTCAACGTGTACGGAAGATTGGTTCATTTCATTCAGACCCTCGCAGACAAGTGGCAGACAAGTTGCGAGTTTACTGAAAGCGCGCCGGCAAGCTAACTGGTTTTAATGTCAGTCGCTTGTCACAGCGCTGTCACGCACGCCAGTGCGGCGGATAAGTGCGCTCATATCCCGGCAACGCCTCGATGCGGCGCAACCAGCCGGCAATGGCGGGAAAGTTCGGTTCCAGCGGTTCGAACGGCGTTTGTAGTTCGTCGGCTTCGCGTCGCGCCAGCGCACGCTGCAGAATCTTGATGGAAGGGAACACCATCAGATCGGCCGCCGAGCAAGTATCAATGGCCAACCACTCGGACTGAGCCAGCCGTTGCTCGATGGTGCGCGCCTCGGCAACCAGCACTTCCAGAGATTTATTGACTTCTTCAAGCCGCGTTTCCAGGGCGCCGAAGAAAATCGCCGCGATGATCTTGTTGAGATGCTCTTCCACATAGGTCTGGTATTCGCAGATGCAACGCATCACCGCACCCAAGTCTTCGGCGCTGTCACCGAACAAGGGTTGCTGCGGATACTTGCGATCCAGGTAGGACAGGATGGCCAGCGATTCGCAGCAAACGAAGTCGCCATCCTTCAATACCGGCACACGGCCGCGCGGATTGAGCTTGAGCATTTCGGCGGATTTATGTTCCTGCTTGGCCAGATCCAGCAGGTGCGAGTCGTAACGTTGGCGCTTGAATTCAAGCGCCAGCAGCACTCGCCACGAGTAAGGACTGCCACTGCCCCAGAACACTTCAATAGTCATAATTTGTAGTCACTTGCCTACGCGACCTGGCTGAAAAACGCCGCCGATTCTAGCGATGCTGACCGCACCGCGATAGCCACTATCTCCCCTCACGGCAACGACAGTTCGCTAAAGTATGATGCGTCACACATCAATACCGGGAACTGTCATGAATACGCGTCAGTGGAATACGCTCATCACGGCCACAGAGTTGCACGAACACTTGCACGACGCAAACCTGGTGATCGTCGACTGTCGCTTCACGCTGTCGATACTCAAGGCTGCCGACAAATCGCAGGCGGGACGACAGGCCTACCAAGCCGGACATATACCCGGCGCGGTGTATGCGCATTTGGACGAAGATCTGTCCGGGCCGATCACTGCCACTTCGGGGCGACATCCGCTACCGAATGTGAAACAACTCTGCGCCAAGTTGGGCAGCTGGGGCATTGATCGCAGCAAGCAGGTGGTGGCCTACGACGCAGACAACGGTGCGATGGCGGCAGCACGCCTGTGGTGGCTGCTGCGCTGGCTGGGACATGCGCAAGTCGCCGTGCTCAACGGCGGCCTGAAACACTGGCAGGCCAGTGGCTTCGAACTCAGCACCAGCGAATTCGAAGCAGCGCCCGTCGAGTTTCATCCCGACATCAACAGACACTGGCTGGTGGATGCCGACACCGCAGGCAAACTGGCCCAACAATCTGATTGGCGGGTACTGGATGCACGCGCGCCTGAGCGTTATGCAGGTGAAGTCGAACCGCTGGATCCGGTAGCCGGCCATGTGCCGGGCGCGCTTAATTATCCTTTCGCTCGCAACCTGACTGCCGATGGCCGCTTTCTGCCTGCCGCGCAATTGCGCGAGCAATTCAAGACATTGCTGGGTGATGTCGCTCCGACACATATCGTCGGCATGTGCGGCTCCGGCGTCACTGCTTGTCACACCTTGCTAGCCCTGGAAGCAGCCGGATTGCATGGCGCCAAACTCTATGCCGGTTCATGGAGTGAATGGAGCAAGGATTCACAGCGACCTGTTGCCACCGGCCATCAACCGTAACACGGACCTATTTATGACAGCCGCCAAGCCGGATTCTTCCTGGGATATCGCCGCCGCCGCTGAGCTGTATCGCCTGCGCGCCTGGGGCAAGGGCTACTTCAACATCAATGAGCGCGGCCATGTAGTAGTGCGTCCGGACATGAATACGCGCGAGATCGATCTACTGGAGGTCGTACAAGGCCTCAAGGAACGCGATCTAAATACCCCAGTCGTGGTGCGCTTCTCCGACATCCTGCGCCATCGCCTGGGCCAGCTGCACGATGCCTTCGCTCAAGCGATCAGCGAAAACAACTATCAGAACCGTTACTGCGCCGTATTTCCGATCAAGGTGAATCAGCAACGTCTGGTAGTCGAGGAAGTATATCGCTACGGCGAGTCCTATCAGTTCGGTTTGGAAGCGGGCTCCAAGCCCGAACTGCTGGCGGTGATGGCAATGACCGAAGATGCACCGCAACGCATGATCATCTGCAACGGTTTTAAAGATGACAGCTATATCGAAGCGGTGATCCTGGCGACCAAATTGGGCCGCACCATTGTACCGGTAGTGGAAAACAGCAATGAATTGCAGCTTATTCTCAAGCACGCAGCCAAGTACCAGGTTCGTCCACGCATCGGCGTGCGCGTCAAATTAGCCAGCGAAGGCGCAGGACGCTGGCGTCATTCCGCCGGCGATCGCTCCAAATTCGGCCTGTTCGTCAGCGAGATTCTTGAGCTGGTGGAGGCACTGCGTTTGCACAACATGCTGGATTGTCTGCAACTGGTGCACTGTCATCCGGGCAGCCAGCTGCACGACATCAAGCGCGTCAAGGAAACCATCGGTGAACTGGCGCATGTGTATGCCGAACTGAAGAAGCTGGGCGCCAATCTGCAATACATCGATATCGGCGGCGGCCTGGGTGTGGATTACGACGGTAGCGGTAGTAATTACGAGTCGTCGATGAACTACTCGCTGCGCGAGTACGCCAATGAAGTGGTGTATCGCATTGCCAGCATCTGCAATGCGCGCGGCATTGCTCATCCGATCATTGTCAGCGAATCGGGCCGCGCCACTGCCGCCCATCACAGTGTGCTGCTATTCAATGTATTGGGCAGTTCGCGCATGGATCATTTTCGCTTTCTCGATGGCGATGCCACTAACGGCGCCGGTCTGCCGCAATGCCTGATCGACCTGCGTGATGCCTATGCCAACGTCACCGAGCAAAAAGTGGTTGAGTGCTACCACGACGCAACACAGGCACGTGAAGACGCGCTGCAGATGTTCAAGCTGGGATTCCTGAGTCTGTCGCATCGCGGTTTGGCCGAACGATGGTACTGGGCCACCTGCACGCGCATTCGCGACCTATGCCGCACCTTGGCGCGCGTACCCAAGGAGCTGACCGACCTGGAAGCCATGTTGTCCGACACTTATTTTTGTAACTTTTCGCTGTTCCAATCGTTACCCGACAGCTGGGCCATCGATCAGCTGTTCCCCATCATGCCCATTCATCGGCTGGATGAAGCACCTACTCGCAAGGCCGTGCTGGCCGACATCACCTGCGACTCCGACGGCAAGATCGATCAATTCGTCGGTGAGCGGAACATCAAGCGCGCTCTGGAATTGCACGAATTGCACGAGGGCGAAGATTATTTTCTAGCCGTGTTCTTGGTGGGCGCTTATCAGGAAACCCTGGGCGACCTGCACAACCTGTTCGGTGACACTCACGTGGTGCACATACGTCTGCACGACGAAGGCGGCTGGTGGATAGAAGAAGTCATCAAGGGCGATACTGCCAGCGAGGTACTGGGGTACATGCAGTACCGGGCGGATGAGCTATATCCCAAATTGTCACGCGATTGCGAACGCGCCGTGCGCGAGCAGCGCCTGAGCCTGAAAGAAAGCCAGGCATTGCGGCGTTTCTACGAATCCGAGCTCAACGGCTACACCTATCTGGAAGCAGACTGAATTCACATTTACCGCTGCAGACCGTCATACAAACTTCACACAACAGGTTGATGCTTGCTCGGGAAATAACAGTAAATATCGAGCAAGGTCATCGTCATGTTGAATCAATCGTCCATTCCGCCCAATGGTTTCGCGCAACACCTGCGCAGCCTGCAGGGCGATAGTCCAGTCAATGAAAGCGGCAACAGGCCTGGCATCTTGCAGTCGGCCGAACTCGGTCAGTGGTTACAATATTGGAATGACGCCGACAGCGTGTCCGGCAATCTACGCAAATTGGAACATTGGCTGCAGCGCGCTCGTTTGCAACGGTAGGTATGACTTAAGACCGCAGTTATCATCGTCAAGTAGCGCCCCACCACCGGGCCAACCAATCCACCCAGCATCAGTGCAGACGGCACTGATATCCATACAATAGCGAGCATCTCCAACCCAGCGTATGAGCGCTGCATCGGTGGCACATGCTCGAAGACCAACAGCTGATCTATCAAGGCCGCGTCATCCGTCTAAATATTGAACGGGTACGCCTGCCCAATCAGAACGTAGCGAACTTGGAAATCATTCACCACCCCGGCGGCGCAGCCGTGGTGGCATTGAACGAACAACAACAGGTTTGTTTGCTCTACCAGTTCCGTCATGCGGCGGGCGGCTGGGTTTGGGAGTTACCGGCCGGCAAGATAGATAACCAAGAACCGCACTTCGCCACCGCACAACGCGAGCTACAGGAAGAAGCGGGCTGCGCCGCCGGACAATGGCACTACCTGGGTCACAGCCTCAGCTCCCCCGGCGTCTTTACGGAAGTGATCCACCTGTACTTGGCGCGCCAGTTGACCCTGACCGGCAACCAACCGGAGGAACATGAGGTATTTCGGGTGGAATGGCGCGCGCTGACTGAAGCCTTGGCGATGGCACGGCGCGGTGAAATAGTGGATGGCAAAACCTTGATTGGCCTATTCCTGGCCAAGCAATACCTTGAACATAACTAGCAAAACTCACCACAGGGCAGCCAGAGCTGCCCTGTTTTGCATCAAAAAGACTGATTTGACCTGACATATCACCGGACGCAGTTCACAGGAGTGGTGGCAATTTGCGACAGGCGTCACTAAAGTGGCGCTCAATCGTAACCGTAGCCGCCACGCCCCATGTTCAAGTTGTTTGACGACGAACCCACGCCCGCCCCGACGCGCACCCAGCGCGAGGCTCCGGGACAGGTGCGTTTCGATGACCGCGGCAATGCCATCTACGAATGGGCGGAAGCCAAGAAACCAGGCCAAAAGTCCGGCTACCAAGGCGAAGAACCCTCCTGGGAACGCGCCTTATTGAATCCCACCTTGGCCTTGGTCGATGACCAGCCGCCTACCGGATCAGAGGCCATTCGAAATTTCAAAGGACTGCGCCTGGGCTACAACCCATACGAAAGCGGTCAGCTATGCGGCAAGCGCTACGCCAAGAAGCGCGACATGAACAAATTGTCCGAATGGATCGCCACCAAGCAGCGCCTCGAAGTGCAGAACAATCCCAATGGCGTTGCTCGGAAAAAGATCATCGGTCGGTAAGCTTCAATGCTTCGACTCGAATCCACTGAGTCGTACTCAATAGATCGCCATCAATTCAGCGCCCGTCGCAATTTCTGGTGATTGCTGCAACGAAATAGCGTGCGCAACTCCGCCAACCAACATTCGATTCGAGGCTGACGACAACTTAGAAAGCGTTCGTCGTTGCGGCGGCAAAATCGCGCCGCACAGCGATTGGCCTCCCAGTAGCGATGCCGGCTTGCTGCGTCCAGCGTCGGCAATAAAGTGGCATGCGCAAACAGACGTCGATGCAATCCAGCATGAAAACGTCTCGACTGCTGCAGCAACAAACAAGTGGCCGCAGCGTACTTGTCCACCTCCGCCTGCAACTCAAGCTCCAGCAAGGACACCTGCCGCGAATGCTGCAAACACCAGATTAGATATTGGAAATGACTGATACCTTCCACCGCGGCACAGAAGTCATGCAGATTGTCGTCCGATAAGCATTGCAGCGGATTGTTGCGAGTCAAACGAGCGGTGACTTGCTTATCGATGTACACGCCCAGGTCTGCACCCGCCTCGGTCTCACTGATCAATACCTGCTCATCCTCTTCGCGGGTCAGTTCACGGCCCAGCAACGCACCGCAATGCGCGGCATCATTGATCAAAAAATCGGTCACACAGTATTCGACCGGCACATCATTGATCTCCGCCAGCATGCGCTGTAAACCCAGCAGCGGCGCGGCAACCTGCCGCTCCGCTTCATGCATGTGCACGTACCGCCACCGGCGTGACGCCCGCTTCACTCAGTAATCGCTGCGCACGCGGACTGCCGGTTTTCAGCCATATCTCATATAGACGCAGCACGTCACGATCGGTAGCGGGACGCGCCATGTCGGCCACTTCATTCAACACATCCACCAGACGCTGGAACTTGGCTGCCAATTCGGCAAACACATGCGCCAATGCCACCCCGCGCATGCGACCGCGCAAGTTGTCGGCAAGACAGGCATAGGCGCGACCGCCCATGGCAATTTGATAGTCGATATCGATCAACTTGCGCGCAAAGCTATGCGCAAAAAATCCCGCCATGAATAGCGATACATCGCCCATTCGTTGCAGCAACTGCCGCTGCTGTTCGCTGCTGGGCGCAGCGCTGGCTTCAGCGAGCATGCATGCCAATGGCTTGAGCTGCATACCGGCTTCGGTGGGCTGGTAAAGCGCTTCAGTACGCGCAAAAGTGGTCAGCACATTCACCAGGTAGTGCTCGGTATGATCATCCACCGCCACATGCTGATGGTGCAGGGCGTGCTGGACCGAGTCGTGAAAGAACTCACGTAAGTCCATTACGGCAATTGCAGGTGAAGAATCATTACTGATCGTCATCACACACCTCATGCATCATCGAACCGACTTATCGATTCAGTCGGCTCACACCCGATTACTTGAAGGCTTTATCGACAAACGCAGTGTCATTCAGCGACGCAGGTCGCATGAATATCTCCATTGCGCATTCGTGCGTAAGACAATGCATGAAGTGTGCACAGCTGGCAGTTGCATAGACAGAGTGCCAATCGCTAGAAACGCTGGTGAAGATCACCGCTCGCTGCGAGCCGGATAAAGAGCAATGCACCGCGGCGAAACAATGCGCAGTAACGCTGCGACAAGCAGGTGCAACTCAAAACACAGTGAAGGGAATGATGGAATTCAATTGCAGTGGCATCTGCAAAAAGAAAACCCCGTGATTTTCATCACGGGGTTTTCAGACATCTGCGTGAGTGCAGCGCCGCTGATTACCAGCGACCGCCACCACCGCCGCCACCGCCACCACCGCCGCCGAAGCGACGGCCGCCGCCGCCACCACCACCGCCACCACCGCGCTCGCGTTCCTGCGCTTCGTTAACGCGCAGAGGACGACCGCCCATGTCCTTGCCGTTCAGCGCCTGGATGGCGCGAGCAGCATCGGCATTAGGCATTTCAACGAAACCGAAACCACGGGGACGGCCCGTTTCGCGGTCGTTGATCAGAGCAACGGAATTAACGGTGCCATGTTGTTCGAACAGCTGGCGCAGTTCGCCTTCGTTGGCAGAAAACGGCAGATTGCCGACATAGATCTTGGTCATACAAATCTCTCTGAAAAAGCCTCGAGCATCCCCTGATACGCATCTATTTTTGTCGTAGTCGGTTCACTGCGAGGCCTGGTTCAACTTCGGGCTCCGCCCTCGTCCACACCACGTCCTAACGGGCAATCGGTGTGGCCGGTTCAGCTCCCAGGCCTACGTTCGCGGTCTCGTCGGATTTTTCAGAAGTTGGCTATTTGGGCCATGCCCATTGATTGGAATCAACAAGGGCCCGGCTTGCCAAGCCAGAGAAAAAAGCAGGCAAAAGAAACACGAACTGCGCGGAGCGTACGCCAAACCCTTAAGCAAGGCAATTGACACCGACCACCGGACGTGCAGATGGTCGGCAGGCACATTAGACGGCGGATAACCCGCGTTGCAGATCCGCCTTCAGATCGCGCAGGTCTTCCAATCCCACCGAAATACGCAGCAACCCGTCGGTAATGCCGGCCTGCTCACGCTCCGCCGGCGTAATACGGGCATGAGTGGTGGTAGCCGGATGGGTAATCGTGGATTTCACATCGCCCAGATTGGCCGTGATCGAAATCATGCGAGTGGCATCGATAAAACGCCATGCAGCTTCCCGACCGCCAGTCACTTCAAAGGCGATGATGCCGCCGAATGCCACCTGCTGCCGGGCCGCCAGCTCATGCTGTGCATGTGAGGACAAACCAGCGTAATGCACGCGCTTCACCTGCGACTGCTGCTCCAACCAAGTCGCCACGTCCAATGCGGCAGCCGAGTGCGCTCGCATGCGTAGCTCCAGAGTTTCCAGACCTTTCAAGAACACCCAGGCATTGAAAGGACTCATGCTCGGACCCGCGGTGCGCAGGAAGCCGAATACATCCTTGCCCACCACTTCCTTACTGCCCACCACCGCCCCGCCCACCACTCGTCCCTGACCATCCAGGTATTTGGTGGCCGAATGGATCACGATATCCGCCCCCAACGCCAATGGCTTCTGCAATGCCGGCGTGCAGAAACAGTTGTCCACCGCCAGCAAAATGCCATGAGCATGGGCGATATCGGCAATGCCACGGATATCGCCAATGACGGATAGCGGATTGGAGGGCGTCTCCAGGAAAAACAGCTTGGTATTGGGCTTTACCGCCGCCTGCCATGCCGACAGTTGTTGCGGCGGGACATAGCTAACTTCCACGCCGAACTTGGTCATGTAACGATTGAACAGCGTGATGATGGAACCGAACACGCTGTCCGAGCACACCACATGGTCGCCCGCTTTGAGCATCGCCATACACAGCGACAGAATGGCGCCCATGCCGGAGGCGGTGGCGACGCACGCCGCGCCGCCCTCCAGGGCCGCCAAACGCTCCTCAAAACAGCGCACCGTCGGATTGGTAAAACGCGAATAGATATTGCCGGTGGCGCCTTCGACAAAACGCGCGGCGGCGTCGGCCGCACTTTTAAATACGAAACTGGAAGTAGGAAAAATCGGCTCGGCGTGCTCGCCCTCATGCGTGCGCGCATGCCCGGCACGAATCGCCAGCGTTGCCAGTTCGTAACTCGGGTCGTGGTCGGAATTGCTCATTAGGAAAACGGTCCACACTCATCTGAAAAGACCGCTAGCGTACCTGCCGCCGCGGTAAGTCGCTAACACCATCGATTGCTACTGACATATCGTATGCGCGCGGCGTCGGCCGCGTTCTACAGGTATTGCTATGCCCCTGATGCAATGGGCTTCCGCTAACGCCACCGAAAGTACGCTCAGTGAAGCCGTGGCACAGGCTGCGGATCGGCTGTTAGCCGCATTAAATGGCGCCGAACCCGATCTGGTAATGGCTTGTATCTCCAGCCAGCACCAGGCGCAATTTGCGCTGTTGGGCGAGCTATTGCGCCGGGAATTCGAAACCGCGCAGCTATTCGCAAGTCTTACCGTCAGCGTGATTGGCGGCGGCCGCGAACTCGAAGATCAACCTGCCATTTCCCTGGTCGGCGCGGTTTTGCCCGGCGTAGAGATTCACGGCATCCATCTGGAACAGCAGAACGTACCGCCCGTTTATGCCGAGCGCCGTCTGTGGGAAAGCGCACTGGGCGTTGGCAAGGCCCTGCCGGAATGCATGTTGCTGATGGCCGATCCTTTCAGCTTTACCACCGACTCGTTTCTGAAAGGTCTGGACCGCCACTTTCCGCAGACCCAAAAATTGGGCGGATTGGTCAGCGGCGTTGAGCGCCCCGGTCTGCCCTGCCTGCTGTTGAACGGACAGGTACATACCTCAGGCTGTATCTGTGTAACGCTCAGCGGCAATCTTAAAGTCGACGTCATCGTCGCCCAGGGCTGCCGCCCGATTGGCGACCCGATGTTCGCCAATGCCACGCATGAAAATTTGATCCTTGCGCTGGATGGCAAGATACCGCGCGAAGTACTCACCGAGCTGTACGAACACATCAAACGCAGCGATCGCAAACTGTTTACCGATGCGTTGTTCATCGGCCTGGCGATGGAACAGCGCGAACAATATCGTCCGGGCGATTTTCTGATCCGCACCATTCTAGGCCTCGACCCGGACAGTGGCGCGTTGCTGATCAACACGCATGTGCCGGAGCACAGCGTGGTGCAACTACACCTGCGCGACGCAGTCACCTCCGCTCAGGAACTGGAGCAACTGCTGAGTCATTATCGAAACGAACACGACATCAATCAGATCAGCGGCGCCTTGCTGTTCTCCTGCCTGGGGCGCGGTGCGGAGTTTTATGGCCGCGCCGATCACGACAGTAATGTTTTCAAGCATCACATTGGCGATCTGCCGCTAGGCGGCCTGTTCTGCAACGGCGAGATCGGCCCGGTGCGCGGCACCACCCATCTGCACGGATACACCAGCGTTTTTGCTTTGTTCCGCCCCAAACCGTAGCAGCATTACTGCGCGCACATGAACCGCCCAGAGCGTGAATCGTTAGGGCTTTCTCCGATAGTGGTTTACACCACTCCTGAGCGGCAGATGCTTACTCTATTCTCGGCTGCATTTCGTGCGGATGACTTTGAATTGGCGCAAGGTGACCATCCGTCGCATTTTGTAGTTAGGACGGATTAGAACAATGATTTGCCGCATGCTGCCCGTTACTCCGACGAACTTCTCACCATCGCTCGCGCTTAAGCATCGCAAGGAACATTGAGCGAGGCATGCGACGATAAGGAAGCCGGATGTATCCATTCCCTCTGAATCACCGGCTGCAGACCTCCAGGCACCTGAGGATGTGGCGTCAACTGACCGGCTGCGTAGCCTGGGCGGCGCTCAGCCCGGCATTGCCCGGATACTCAACCCTGAGCCGAATGCTGAAATCATTCCGGCACACCTCCCCCATGCGCAAGTCGCTCAAGAACCGCTGGTTGGGCGGTCTGTTGATGCTGCTCAGCAGTTACGCATGGTCTGCAACTGCCACGCCTGAGTACCAGCTCAAGGCGGTGTTCCTGTTCAACTTCACTCAATTCGTGGAATGGCCATCCCAGGCCTTTACCGATGCCAATGCCCCCCTGGTGATGGGCGTGCTGGGAACAGATCCGTTCGGCTCCTATCTCGATGACACGGTGCGTGGCGAAACCATCAATGGCCGACCGTTGACAGTGCAACGCTACAACTCTGCGGATGAAATCAAGAACTGCAACATTCTGTTTATCAGCCGCTCGGAAGCAGCACGGCTGCCGCAGATTTTCGCCAGCCTGAAGGGCCGCAACATACTGACCGTGGGCGATACCGATAACTTCAACCGTGAAGGCGGCATCATTCGTTTCGCCACTGTGGCCAACAAAATTCGACTGCGCATCGGACTGGAAGCCGCCAAGGCCGCCAACTTGACCATCAGTTCCAAACTGCTACGACCCGCCGACATCGTCGGCCCCGGCGAGGAATAGCATGTTCAAAGACGCGCCCATTCAACGCAAAGTCATGGCCATGCTGTTGCTGACCAGCGGCGCGGTGTTGTTGCTGACCTGCGTGGCGTTTATCGCCTATGAATTTCAGAGCTTCCGCACGACCATGGTGCGCAACACCAGCGCACTGGGACAGGTGATCGCCACCAACAGCACGGCAGCGCTGGCATTCGACAATCAGGATGATGCGCGCGAAATTCTCAGTGCGTTCAAAGCCGAACCACAGATCATCGCGGCTGCCTTGTACGACGACACAGGTAATTTGTTTGCCACCTATCCGGCAAATCGATCCGAAGCCGAGTTCCCCAATAACCCTGGCAACGACGGCTACCGCTTCGAACACGCGCAACTCATTGGCATAGAACCGGTGAAACAGAGCGGCAACAAACGTCTGGGTACACTGTATGTGCAAGCGGATCTGCAGGCTCTGTACCAGCGCATCGGCTTGTACAGTCTCATTGCTGCGGGTATGACCGGTGTCTCCTTCTTGATTGCCTACCTGCTATCGCGAGCATTACAACGGCAAATCACTGCACCGGTGTTGATGCTCGCCGCTACTGCACAGGCCGTCAGTAACAAACGCGACTACTCGGTACGCGCCGAGAAACTGCAGGCCGATGAATTCGGCCTGATGACCGATGCCTTCAACCAAATGCTGGCGCGTATCGAAGAACAAGATCGCCAGGTACGCGACAGCCAGGAAATTCTGCACGCCATCGTCGAAACCGCCGTGGAGGGCATCATCACCATCGACGAGCGCGGCACTATCGAATCCTGCAATGCCGCCACCATGGACATCTTCGGTTACAGCCGCGCGGAATTGCTGGGCAGCAATGTGAAAATGCTGATGCCATCCGGCTATGTAGAACATCACGACGACTACTTGAGCAACTATCTACGCACCGGCGAACGCAAGATCATCGGCATCGGTCGCGAAGTGAGTGGCCGCCGCAAGGACGGCAGCGTATTCCCCTTGGATCTGGCCGTGGTTGAAGTACAGCAGGCCGGCAAGCGCAAATTTTCCGGCTTCGTACGCGATATCACGCAACGCAAGCAGGCCGAGACCAAGTTACAAGAACAATTGAGTCGGTTGGACCTGTTACAACGAATCACGCGCGCCATCGGAGAGCGCCAGGATTTGAAAAGTATTTTCCAAGTAGTGCTTCGTGCTCTGGAAGAACGCTTGCCCATCGACTTTGGCTGCATTTGCTTGTATGCCCCCGACGAACAAATGTTGACCGTCGCCAATGTCGGTGAACGCAGCAGCGCCCTAGCCATGAAGCTGGACATGAATGAACAGGCGCACATTCCCATCGACCAGAACGGCCTGTCGCGCTGCGTGCGCGGTCAATTGGTGTACGAGCCCGACATTAGCAACAGCAAATTCCCATTCCCGCAGCGATTGGCCAATGGCGGCCTATGCTCACTGGTGATCGCACCCTTGCTGGCAGAAAGCAATGTATTCGGTGTCGTCATCGCTGCACGTTTCGCGGCGAACAGCTTCAGCAGCAACGATTGCGAATTCTTACGCCAGCTAAGCGAACACGTTGCCCTAGCTTCGCACCAGACGCAGCTATACAACGCTCTGCAGCAAGCCTATGAAGAGATGCGTCAGAACCAGCAGTTGACCTTGCAGCAGGAACGGTTGCGCGCACTGGGGCAGATGGCCAGCGGTGTGGCGCACGACATCAACAATGCCATCTCGCCGGTGACGCTGTATACCGAGACTCTGCTGGAACATGAGAAAGGACTCAGCGATCGCGCGCGTGCCTACCTCACCACCATCCAACGCTCTGTCGAGGATGTGGCGCATACCGTGGCGCGCATGCGCGAGTTTTACCGTCCGCGCGAAACGCAATTGCATTTGCAGCGCCTCAACCTCAATACCATCGTGCAGCAGGTAGTGGAACTGACCCGCGCCAAATGGCGCGATGTGCCGCAGCAACGCGGCGTGGTCATTACGCTGAATATGCAGTTATCGCCGCATTTACCCGACACCATGGGTGCGGAACATGAAATCCGCGATGCGCTGACCAATCTGATTTTCAATGCCGTCGATGCCATGCCCGAGGGTGGCACCCTGACCCTCTCCACGCGCGCCATCGCCACGCCCGGCGCCGACACCGGCGAAAACCACCACATGGTGGCGCTGGAAGTAACCGATTCCGGCATCGGCATGGACGAAGCAACACGGCGGCAGTGTTTAGAACCTTTCTTCACCACCAAGGGTGAACGTGGCACCGGCATGGGCCTGGCCATGGTCTATGGCATGGTGCAACGCCATAGCGCCGAACTGCAGATCGACAGTACCCCGGGCGTGGGCACCACGGTGCGTTGCCTGTTCGCCAGCGCCGCAGTCAATAGTGGTGGAGTACTACCGCACCGCCCCGCACAACCGTTGGCGCCGCAACACATACTGCTTGTGGACGACGATCCGATTATCATCGAGGCGCTGCGCGAGATACTGCAACGCGATGGCCACCACATTACCGTGGCCGATGGCGGCCAGACCGGCATCGATGCCTTCCTGGCCGCAGGCAAACGCAGCGACAGTCGTTCTGCTTTCGATATTGTGATCACCGATCTGGGCATGCCCTATGTGGATGGCCGGCGTGTACGCGGCCGACGATCAAGGCCGCGGACCCGACCACACCCATCATCATGCTCACCGGTTGGGGACAACGCCTGCTGGACGATGGCGAACTTCCCGCCGACGTCGATCGTGTACTCAGCAAGCCACCCAAAGTGGATGAGCTGCGGCGTGCATTGATCGAACTGCTTCCTACTTTCCGTGTCGCATCCTCATCATGAATACAGTTTCCACACCTCACAAAGCTCGTCTATCGGTCGTCGACGACGAGCCGGCGCACATGACCGCGCTGTACCACACCCTGGAGGACGCCGGTTACGATGTCACCGCCTTTCCGTCTGCAACCCAAGCCCTGGAGGCTCTGAGTAAGAGCAGCTTTGACCTGGCATGAACCGATCTGCAAATGCCGGGCATGGACGGCATCAGCTTTCTGCGTGCCGCGCAGGAAGTGGATCAACATCTGGTAGGCGTGATGATGACCGGCCACGGCGCCATTGATACGGCCATTGAGGCCATGAAAGCCGGCGCCCTCGACTATGTGCTCAAACCATTCAAGTAGGTGCTGTTCGGATTCTATCGTGTTTCCCTATTAACCTT